>JAHDWA010000003.1:45760-412946 GCA_023382535.1 Anaerolineae bacterium
CGCCAACCCGGCCAACTTCAAAGACAGGGTTGTTCAACGCCTTGGGGATCCAGGCGATCGTGATCTTGCCGTCTTCCAGGATTTTGTCCTTGTCAAAAATAGGAAATGCCGGCGGCAGCGGCTTGGTGAAATCGTTGGTTGCCCAGGCTTGGGCCATCACGTCAACGTTGTTGGGGCCGACGATGTCCATGCCGGAGTTAGTGAAGGAGTCGAACTGCTTGCCGTCCACGATGGCATCATAGATCATCTGGGTGGTGTCATAGCCCCAGCCCCAGTACTTCTGGCCGACCAGGCCGTACAGCAGCCCTTCCTTCAGATAGTCGAGTTCGACCGGCAGGGTGTCGAAGGCAACCGTCTTGAGGTTGCCGGAGGCAGCCGCCTCTTCCCACAGCGGCATCGAGCCGCGCTCGGCGAAGAGCGGCCACAGGCCGACAAAGAACCAGCCGTTGAGGTCGGGGTTGGCCTGCATTGTCTCCTCGACCACCTGGACGCCCTTGTTGATGTCATCGTCGCAGGCAACGGTCGCCACGATTTCGATGTTGGTCCCCTCAACGCCGTCGGTGAAGCCGCGGATGCGCTCTTCGAGGTTGAAGGCGCCGGGCACGCCGGTCAGCAGCGCCACCTTCCCGCCGTCCGGCAAAGCCTTCTTCATCAAATCGGCGGCAGCCTTCCCGCCCTCGTAGTTGTCCACGCCGAGATAGGTGAAGCGGCCGCTTTCGGGTGAGTCAGAATCCCAGGTCATCACCGGGATGCCGGCCTCCTGAGCCTTCTGGATCGGATCAATACAGCCGGTCGGGTCGTTGCAGGAGACGCCGATGGCTTCTACGCCTGAGGCAATGGCGTCTTCGATGACGCGGGCCTGTTCCGCCGCATCCGAAGCGACCGAGGCGGTGTAGTTGATCTCAACCTCGTACGGGCCGGCTTCGGTCAGTTCGGCGGCCTTGGTTTCCGCGCCAACCCGGCCAACTTCAAAGACAGGGTTGTTCAACGCCTTGGGGATCCAGGCAATGGTAATCTTGCCGTCTTCCAGGATTTTGTCCTTGTCAAATCCTGTTTGAGCCAGTCTGGAGGCCTGAGTCGGTTGAGGCGCAATTGTCGCCAGGATCACCAACAAAGCCAATACAAACCATAACTTAGTTTTCATACTGATTTTGTCCTCCTCTAAAATGGTCTATGGGTAAAATTTGAGCCGGAATTGGCTCGGGTGGGGCATAATTGTTCATCTTTGGGGGAATGCATCACCTCCTTGGAATGCAATGTGGAAACTATAGCCTGACTTCGGACAGCACAGTTTCCCTCTACTTTGAATCAATCGTTATTTATTATAACACAAGCAGGATGCCCTTTACAGTAAATTTACTCCCCCCTGCTGATAGGGGAAATCCCCCTATTTCGACCGAAATGAGAGGATGGGCATGATGGGCTAATAGTGGTATAATTTGAACGATGAGTACGACACGTGTTCTGCTGGCCGATGATCATGCTGTTGTTTGCGCCGGCATTCGTAATGCCTTGCGAGAGCTACCCGATCTGGAAGTGGTCGGCGAGGTGGCAGACGGCCCGACCCTTTTTACGGCGCTGGCTCAGGTTCACCCTGATTGCCTCCTCCTCGATGTGACGATGCCCAGTTTTGAGCCGTTTTCTGCTATCCGGCAGATTCGGACGATGTATCCGGTGATGAAGATTTTGGTGGTCAGCGCTTATGATGACCGGGTTTACGTGCAAGGATTACTGAGCGCCGGAGTTGACGGTTATCACCTCAAAGACCAGCCCTTGAGCGACTTGCGTCTCGCGGTTCGCCGGGTTTTGGCGGGCGAAAAATGGATTAGCAGCCGCCTGGTTGATAAACTGGTTCAGAGCGGCCCGCTTGCTGGCCCGTCCCTGCCTTTGACGCCGCGCCATCGTGACCTGCTGCACTTGCTCCAACAGGGTTTTGACAACCACGCCATTGCCCGGCGCATGAACCTGAGCGTCAAAACCGTGGAAAATCATCTCACTCGTCTCTACCGGCAGCTCAATGTGCAGAGCCGTCTGGAGGCCGCAAATTATGTAAATCAACACCCCGAACTGTTGGCTTTGTCCGGTCAGCAGGCCGGGGGCGAAGCAACGCTTAATCGCTTACTTGACGCAGAACAAATTACCATGCTTTTGGTTGACGACAATGCCCGTTATCGCAGCCAACTGCGGCGGATGGTGGGCAAAGTATGCGCCCAGGCTATGATTTATGAGGCTGAGAATATAAGAGAGGCAACCTACTTGGCCGAGCAGGTTAATCCGCAGCTAGTGCTGGTAGATGTGGTCCTGGGCGATGAGGATGGTATTCACTGCGCCCGCCGGATCAAAACTTTATCGCCCTTGTCGCGAGTCGTTTTGATTAGCGCTTATCCTGACCGCGAATTTCACCGGCGGGGTCTGGAAGCCGGAGCAGTGGCATTTCTGGATAAAAAGGACCTGGACGCAACAGCACTGCGCCAGGTCATTGATGACTTGGTGGCGTGAGGTATTGATGAGCGAGCAAGCCGTATCTTTGTCATCCCCCGGCCGGCGGCTGGCCTGGGTTAGCGAGATGGGCCGGTGGTACTGGCGAATGCTGGTTGAGCGCCGGTATTTGTTTGTCTTGCTGCTGCTGCTGCTGGTAAGCGCCTTTTTAACCCTGAACACCCGTACCTTTCTGACCAGTAATAATCTGTTTAATGTGGCCCGGGCCTGTTCCTGGATTGCGATTGCGGCGTTTGGGGAAAGTCTGGTCATTATTATCGGGGGAGTAGATCTGTCGGTGGGGGCGGTGATGGCTCTCGCCGGATTAATCAGCGCGTTGTGTTTGCAAGCCGGCATACCTGTCCCACTAGCCATCGGTGCCGGCCTTCTAACCGGGGGAGCGGCGGGCTGGGTCAATGGTATCCTGGTAGGACGGGTCAAGCTGCCCTCTTATATTATTACTCTGGGTACGATGAGTATTGCCCGCGGGCTGGCTTTTGGCTTGACCGGCGGCTGGCCGGTTCGTGACCTCCCTCCCAGTTTTGGCATGTTGGGTGTATATAAACTGCCCGTAGGGAGTTGGAGTATCCCCCTGCCGGTCCTGATTATGCTGGGTCTGACCATCCTGGTGAGTCTGTTGCTCGGCCAGACTGTCCTGGGACGTTATATCTACACCCTGGGGGGCAGCGAGCGCGCCCTGCTGGTTTCGGGGGTCAACGTGGTCCGCATCAGAATCTTGGTCTACAGCTTGTGTGGCTTGTTGGCTGCTGTAGGCGGCTTGTTGATGACCGCTCGATTGGGAGTAGCCGCTCCAACTGCTGCTTTAGGTTATGAGCTTGATGTAATTGCCGCGGTGGTCATTGGCGGAACCAGCCTGTTTGGCAGGCAGGGCAGTGTACTTGGAGTGCTCTTGGGAGCGGTTTTGATGCAGGTCGCTCGCAACGGCTTGGTTTTATTGGGCTTCTCGGCTTACTGGCAATCCGTGACGATTGGGACGATGATCCTCGTGGCCATTCTCTTTGATTACTGGCAGCGTCATAAAAATTTGGTATGAATCCACTCTTAAAGGTTGTCAATCTATCCAAGAACTTCGGCAACTTGCTGGCCGTGCAGCATGTGAGCTTTGAAGTGGCTCCGGGCGAAGTGGTTGGGCTGGCCGGGCGTAGCGGCTCTGGTAAAACTGTGCTGGCAATGCTGCTGGCTGGCCTATATGCCCCCAGCGAGGGTGAAATCTGCTTTGCGGGCCAGCAGTTGGAATGGCCTTTCTCGGCCCGCGCTCTTGGGATTGAAGTGATTCACCAGAAGCCGGACCTGGCCGACCAGCTCGATATTACCAGCAACATTTTTCTGGGCAGCGAGATAGGCTGGCCGACCGTAACCCGCTGGTTGAAAGTACCTAACCGGCGCTGGATGGATAAAGAGGCGGCGCGAATTCTGCACCAACTGGATATACCGTTTAACTCCTTGCACGAGAGAGTGGCCAATTTGTCGAGTGAAAAAAGACAGATGATTGCCATTGCCCGCACCATGACCCGCCCGGCCAAACTCATCATCGTTGACGAGCCGACGGTCCTGCTCAGTTACTCTTATCAGCAGAAACTGCTGTCGCTCATTCAGAGCTGGCAGCAGCAGGGTATCGCCGTCATCTTTTGCAGCTACAGCCTGGACCACCTTTTTGCCGTGACGGATCGGATTATCGTGCTGCGGCAGGGGCATTGGGTGGCTAACTATCGCACCGACGAAGTCACCCGCGAAGAAGTCGTTGCTGCTCTGATCGGCACGACGGACCGCCAGCAGCTCACTCCGGCTATCTGGGCCTTGGATAGTTACTACCGGGCCAGGCAGCAGGCCGAGTACCTCCATCACCAACAGCAGTTGTTGGAACGCGATTTGGCCGCTCAAGATAACCTGAATCAACAACTGATTGACCAATTAGCGACCCAGGTAACTGCCCTGGACCGGGCCAACCTGGCCCTGCAAGACGCGCAGCGCCGTTTGCTGACCGAACGGGAGCAGGAACGCAAGCACCTGGCTCGCGAAATTCACGACCAAGTCATTCAGGATTTGCTTTCTATTAACTATCGCCTGGAAGATGTGGGGGGTGCTGAAGAAGTCGTGACCGACTTTCTGAAGGACGAAATTGCCGATATTCGAGACAGTATCAGAATGTTGGTGGATGATTTGCGCCGGATTTGCGGCAATCTACGCCCCCCTACTATTGACAGCCTGGGCCTGGGAGCGGCCCTGCGCTCCTACACCCGCGATTGGAGCGAGCGCACCGGTATAGCTGTTAATCTGGAACTGGACCCCAATCTGGGCCGTTTGCCGGAGCCAATCGAACTGTCCATCTTTCGCATTGTCCAGGAAGGCTTGAGCAACATCCGCAAACATGCCCAGGCCAGCGCCGTCCAAATTTGTTTGAAACATACTTCGCCTCGCACGCTGTTGATTGCCCTGGCCGATGATGGACAGGGTCTCAATCAACATTTTGACCTGGCCCACCTGTCGGCCAAGGGGCACTACGGCCTGCTTGGTATCAGCGAGCGGGTCACTCTGCTCGGCGGGCGGTTGAAACTGCAAAATCAGGCGGGCGGCGGCCTGCTGTTGGAGGTTGAAATTCCTCATCCCCGCGTGGCCGAAAGCGGGTCTTCGCCCGTGGAACAGAGGGGGTGGACCGTCGAGGAGACGCGGTTATAGGGTCTGTTTGGGGCTAATGGGGATTCCCTGAAGATGCCGCTGATACACCTCGTAAGCATGAACTACCATCCCGGCGCTCCAGGTGAGCGGCGCTTCTGAGGTGTACCAAAAGGTGGATAGGTACTTGCCGTCAGGGGCATAAACTTCGTGGACGGCGCCATCCCGGACAATAACTTTAGAGATACGGTAAAGTAGCGCCTCCGCTTCCGCCAGGCGCTCCATCCGGGCCAGAGCAATAACATGCCAGGCCCCCAGCCACAGCCAGGCCGCGCTGGTATGATAATGGGCCAATCCCCCCAGGCGATTTTCCCAAGCGATAAATTTGTTGGGATAAGCTCGATGCACCACCTGAGTCGGCACCGGCTCGGCCATCTTGAACTGGTTCATATTATCCAGAATGGCGTGGGCCTGGGCCGGGGTGGTCAAGCCCCAGGCAATGGCCAGCAAATTGCCACCGCTGCTCAAATTATCGAAAATGTGGTTGGTGACAAAATAACCCAGCTTCTCACGCCAGAAATGGTCATTGATGGCCTGCTTAAGCTGCATGGCTTTGGCGGTAAAGTAAGCCTCATCTGCCGGCTCTCCACAAAGAGGAGCTGCCAGGGCTAACTCGGCCAGGGCTTTCCAATAGACAACGTTGGTGTACAAGACCCGGCCCTGGCGGGCGATACTGTCAGCCCAGTCGGTGAAAGGCGCTTGATGCAGTAAACCGTCCGCTTCCAGGGCATGGGTTTCCAGCCAGGCGATCGCTCGCTTGAGCGCCGGCCAATGGCGGCGTCCAAATTCGGCGTCGCCGGAGCGGGCGGCATAGTTAAGCACGGCGATCACCAGCAGGGCGTTGCCGTCCAGCGAAATCGTGTTATGGGCGGTGATGTATTTGGGGCGAAGGGGGGCGTCAACCGGCTGCTCGCGCTTGAACAGCGAGTGCAGGTAGCGGTCCAGCACTGTGGTGGAATGAACTTTGACCGGAAATTGGCCGGAGAGCCGCTGGTTGATGAGAAAAACTTCCAGCGACTCGCGGGCGGCTTGAAATTCGTTCAGCTCGACCAGGCCGAAACTGGCAAAGCCCAGATCACGCGCCCACGGCTCCCGGAAATTGCGCAGCCCGGCGCACAAAACCAGTTTTTCCTGATCGTCAAGCAGGCGGCGTTTTTCAATTCCCGCCCGCAAGTTGGCTGAAGCAATGAGCAGCGCTTTGGCCTCAACCGTTTGGTGATGGACAATGTCGGCGGGTAGAGGGTAAGACGGCAGCGCCGGTCGCCGGGCTAACCGGTAGCCATATCGTAACATTCTCCAGAGGATGAAGCCCAGGCTGCCGGTCAGAGTTGCTGCTAGACTAAATCTAAGCCAGGAAGGTTGAGTTTTTGCGGTCATAAGCTTGCGAGTTGATTCAAGATTTTGCGGTCACAAGCTTGTTATTTTACTCAAGAGTTACGACATGCAAAGTTTTGCTGCAAAATAGACAAGTCTTTAATGTTATTAAAGTTTTCATCTCTCGTGAATTTTGTTCCCAAACTCGGTTTGGGAACAAAATAACTCCGTTCTAATCCTCCCCAATATCCTCGTTCCACAACTCCGGCCTGGCGGCGATGAAATCGCGCATCAACCCGATGCACTCCTGGTTATTCAGGATGACCAGCTCCACGCCCCGCGAGCGAACGTAATCTTCCGGCCCTTGAAAGGTTTGATTCTCGCCGATGACGATTTTGGGGATTTTGTAGAGCAGAGCCGTGCCGCTGCACATGTCGCACGGCGAGAGGGTGGAATACAGAACGGCCCGCTGGTAATCTTTGGCCGTGAGCCGGCCGGCATTTTCCAGGCAGTCCATCTCGGCATGCAAAATGGCGCTGCCTTTCTGAACCCGGCGGTTGTGTCCCCGCCCGACAATTTTGCCGTCAATGACCAGCACCGAGCCGATAGGGATGCCACCCTCGGCCAGCCCTTGTTTGGCTTCTTCGATAGCGGCTTGCATAAATTCGTCCATAGGTGTCCTCCAAGCAGTTAAAAATTGACCATTGACTGTTGACAATTGACCGTTGGCAATTGCCAATAATCAACAGTCAATGAGTTTATTCCCGCCGATACGGTTTGAGATACGCCCCCGGATAGGCCGCGTTGCGTCCGGCGATGGCCAGGGCAATAATCGTGGCCAGGTAGGGCAGGGCTAAAAAGACCTCGTAGGGCAAATCCAGGCCGGTGGTTTGCAGGCGAAGCTGCAAGGCGGCCACCCCACCAAAGAGGAGCGCCCCCCACATGGCCCGGACCGGGTTCCAGTTGGCAAAGATGACCAGGGCGATGCAAACCCAGCCCCGCCCGGCGATAATCCCCGGCGAGAACGCGCCCAACTGCGCCAGCGAGAGAAACGCCCCACCGACAGCCATCAGCGCTCCCCCGATGACCAGGGCCAGGTAGCGGGTGCGGAACACATTGACCCCGGCGGCGTCGGCGGCTTCGGGATTTTCGCCCACGGATCGCAGTTGCAGCCCAAAACTGGTATGATACAAAATCCACCAGGACAGCGGAACGAGGATGATGAAGGCGAGATAGGTCAGCAGGTACTGGTTAAAAACCGGGCCGAGCAGCGGCAGGTCGCCAAAGATGGAGAATTGGGCAAATGGGTCAATGGAAGGCAGAACGGAACTCTCGCCGAAAACCAGCCGGAAGCCAAACAGCGACAGCCCCATACTCAGCAAGGTGATCCCCAGCCCGGAAACGTGCTGGTTGACCCCCAACGTGACGCTAAAAAAGCCCATCAACAGGCTCATCACCACACCGCTCCCCAGCGCGCCCAGCAGCCCCAGCCATAAATAACCGCCAAGGCCGGCCTCATGAGCTTTGTAGGCTACGGCAAAGCCAATAAACGCGCCCAAGAACATAATTCCTTCAATACCCAAATTCAAAATTCCGGCCCGTTCGGTATAAACTTCGCCAATGGTGGCGTAAACCAGCGGCGTTGCCACCCGCAGCGTGGCAGCAATGAGGCCGACGAGGAAGGTGAGAAACAGGGTCAAATCCATCGCTTCATCCTTACTTGGAAGAAGATAGAAGATGGTAGATGGTGGATAGTGGATGGGATAAAGCCTGCCATCTTCTATCCTCTATCTTCTATCCACTATCCTCTATCCCCGGTTCTCCAGCGAATCCGGTAACTCTGCAATAACAACATCCCCAGCGTGACTAACAACAGCGCCGCCTGGATCACATCGCCCAGGTAAGCGGGTACACCCAGCGCCCGGCTGACCGTCTGCGCGCCGGTGTCAATCAGGCCGATGAACAGCGCCGCCAGGGCGACGCCCCAGGCATTCAGCGTGCCCAGGGTGGCAATGATGATGCCGGTGTAGCCGTAGCCTGGCGAGATGGCGTCAATCAGGTGGTAGTGAATCCCGGCCACCTCGCTGACGCCGGCCAGCCCGGCGATGCCGCCGCTGACCAGGGCCGAGATAAGCATGGTCCGGCCTACGTTGATCCCGGCAAAACGGGCCGCTTCCGGCCCCAGGCCGACCGCCCGCATGCGCAGGCCAAAAGCGGTGCGGGTCAGCACAAACCACAGCACGACGATGATAACGACCGCCAGGATAAAGCCCAGGTGCAGCCGGGAACGCGGAATGAGTTTGGGGAAAATCGCCGCCGGGGCGATCTCCGGGGACTGCGGCCACTGCGAGATGGGGTTGCGCCAGAGGCCGTTGAGCAGGAAGCTGACAACGAACAGGGCCACCGAATTGAGTAATAATGTGGTCACGACCTCGTCAATGGCTAACTTGATCTTCATTAAAGCCGGAATTAAAGCCCACAGCATCCCCGCTGCAAAGCCGCCAACCAGCATGGCCGGAATGGCCAGCCAGGGTGAAAGGCCATGCACCTGCAGGCCAACCGCCGTTGCCGCGACGGCTCCGGCATAGAGCTGTCCCTCCGCGCCGATGTTCCAGTAGCCGCCGGCAAAGGCGAAGGTCACGGCGGCGCCGGTCAGCAGCAGCGGCGTGGCCTTGACCAGGACCTCGATGGCGCTGACCCGGCTGGAGAGCGGGTCAACCAGGAAGTAATAGTAAGCTTCCAGCGGGTTGGCCTTGACCAGCAGCACCAGCGTGGCCGTGAGCAAAAACGTGACGATGATGGCCGCCACCGGAATGAGCGGGCGCACCCATACCGGCGCCGGGAGACGCTCAATTTTCAGGCTCATCCATCTTCCTCCTCAAGCACGATTCAAGATTGTTGCTTTTCACTGCCGGAATAAAACTCCGGGTACAATTTCTTCACACACTCGGGGCAGATGCCGTGGCTAAATTCCACCTCGGCATGGTCTCTGATATAGACTTCGACCTGGTACCAATAGCCGTCATCATCCCGGATTTTTTTGCACGAGGCGCAAATCGGCAGCAGGCCGCTTAACGTTTTGACTCTGGCCAGGGCTTCTTGAAGCTGGACGATTATTTTCTCTTTTTCCTCTTCGGCTTTGCGGCGCTCTGTATTCTCTTCCTGCAATTTAAGGTACGCCTCTTGCAAATCTCGGGTCCGTGCCGCCACCAGTTCCTCAAGTTTTTCGCGATGCCGGATTAACTCTTCGTGGTCTTTTTTGAGCTGGGTCACATCTTCTGAGATAAAAATCGCCCCAATAATTTCCCCATCCCGCACAATGGGCGCCCCTCTGATGTTAGAATAGGCGTCTTTGCCGCCGCCGCTGGTGATGGGGAAATGGACCTCCCGCTCCTCCATCTTTTCTCCGGCGAGCACGCGCCTGTATTTTTCAATTAATCCGGCTCGAACGATGCTGGGGCGGCTCAAGATGTGCTGATTCAAATAGTCCTGTTTGGTTGTTTTGCCCCGGCCCATTTGTCGAAGATGGTAAGGGTTGACCTCGATGATGATCCCGTTTTTATCTACCACCTGAATAGATGTTGGGACTGTCTCAAAGATCGTTTTATATTTTTCGGCGGCCTCCCGCAGCACCTCGACTTCGTTTCTGAGGTTGAGATTTTCTTTTTCCAGCTCATTGATCCTCTGTTGGAGGTCGTTTGTTGCCGCTTCGGAACCCATAAAAATCCAGACTATTTTCTTGCTTCTAGCTGACGTTTGACACGTCCAGCAGTTCAATCTCAAAAATCAGCACGGCGTTCGCCGGGATCAGGCCGGGCACGCCCGCCGTGCCGTAGCCAAGGTGCGGGCTGACCCGCACCCGCCGCAATCCGCCCACCCGCATCCCTTCGACGCCGTAGGCCAGGCCGGCGATCACCTCCCGGCTGCCCACCCGAAAGGTGCAGGTAACGTTCTCCTGGAATTTATCCCCGTGATTCAAAAAGCTGGTATAGCGAATGGTGACGGTCTGGCCGCGTTCGGCGGTGGGACCGCTGCCGGGGTGCAGTTCCTCGATTTCGATGTCTTTAGGCATTAACTTTTTGACGAAGCGTTTAGCACAGTAATTCCAACGACGTCGCTGTCGTGGTAATGATAAATGAAGTCTTCTTCCTCCATCACACTGTCATTGGCCTGCTGCGGTTTACGAAAACTGATGTAAAGAACATCAGTTTAGCGAAATCTTATACTTAATGAAGAACTTCAAGGCGTCCAAATAGCCGCGTTAGACCAAGCCTGCTCAAACTGTCGTCTATAAAAGTCATACCAATATGAACTATCCTGCAAAGTAAGGTAAACGTGGGGGCGTTCTCCGGGTGCTGATTGGTAGACGTGATATGCAAGAAGTATTGTACCAGTCTCTTTTGATATATCTGTTGCAAACATAGAAAATGGTAAGAAGACATCCAAAAGCCGGATTTCGCATCTTCCTTTTGCTTTGTTTACCTGTATCAGTTGTTTAAAGTATTGCAAAGTCGTCGTAATCTCGGACTCGGTATTGGGAACTCTACTATCTAAGCGTTTCCATGTCTGTAAGGATGGCCCATCAGGATCAAGCAAAACAATTCGTATCTTGCAACCATCCCTCAACTTACTCTCAAAAAAAGCAATATGCCGAACTAAAGTGATTCCTGAAACTGCGAGTATGCAAATTTCTGATGCATAACCTGCTTGCTCTTCAAGTGAGGGAATGTCATTTCTTGTTCTGAGTGTTTGCTCAACCGATAAATTGCTCAGCTTTTTCTCTATTCTTTCAAGAAGACTTAAGCGTTCACTGAGAGCATCGATCGCAAGCAATCCAAGTAACGCTATAACGATATTCTCTGCGACACTTAAATTGATGAGTCCAAGGAGTGAGAGAATAAGGGCTACTCCCGCTCCTAGAATTGTGAGAAGTGGGATCAAGCGACTTGGCTTTAGCCATTGCCTAAATTTTGACTTTGATGTCACAAATTGCATGAAAGCCACTCTGATCACGGAGCAAACATTATATCAGTTATCTCTCTCACCCCCGCCATCAACAACCCCAGCCGCTCTGTATCCGCCTCCGCCGCCGGCAGGATGCCCATAATCTCGCCCTCGTAAATCACGGCGATGCGGTCCGACAGCTCCAGGATCTCGTCCAGATCCTCGGAGATGAGCAGTATGGCCGCGCCCCGCTCGCGCTGCTCCAGCAGCTTGCCGCGCACGTATTCGGTCGCGCCCACGTCGAGGCCGCGCGTCGGCTGGGCAACGATAATCACCTGCGGGTTTTGCTCAAACACGCGGGCCAGAATGACCTTTTGCATGTTGCCGCCCGACAGCGTGCGGATTTTGTCGCCCGGCGCGGCCTTGATCCCGTAGGCGGCGATCAGCTTCTCGGCGTGCTGCTGGATCTGCCGCCGTTTCAGCAAGCCGTTGGGGGCAAAGCTGTCCAGGTGTTCCAGGGCCATATTCTGGGCCACCGTCATCTCGCCGACCACGCTGGCGTGGCGGTCCTCGGGAATCCGGCCCACCCCGGCGGCCATCATTTCCGCCGGGCCGGCATTCGTCAGGTCGCGCCCGGCCATACTGACCCGCCCACCGCTGCAGCGGCGCGTCCCGGCCAGAACCTCGGCCAGCTCGCTCTGCCCGTTGCCCGACACCCCGGCCAGCCCCAGAATTTCCCCGGCGTGGACGGCCAGGGTAATCCCTTTGAGCGCCGGCAGGCCCTGGTTATCATGCGCCGTGACCCCCTCCAGTTGCAGCGCGGTCTTGGCCGTTCCGGCGTCGCCGGGGTGGTCTTTTGTCACCCCAAACGTTTCGCGGCCAACCATCATCCGGGCGAGCTGCGCCGGCGTCGTCTCGCCGGTCGCCACCGTGCCGATGACCCTGCCGCCGCGCAGCACCGTCACCTGCTGGGTAATGCTCATGACCTCGTTGAGCTTGTGGCTGATAAAAATGACCGACAGGCCGCTCCGCTGCAAATGCTGCAAGGTGGCAAAAAGCTGCTCCACCTCCTGCGGGACCAGCACGGCGGTCGGCTCGTCCAGGATCAGCACCCTGGCCTGGCGGTAGAGTGCCTTCAAAATCTCGACCCGCTGCCGCTGGCCGACCGACAAATTTTTGACCAGGGCCGTTGGCTCGACCTCGATTCCGTACTGGGCCGACGCCGCCGCGACCTTTCGGTGCGCTTCCTTCAGGTCCAGCCGGAACGCGCCGGTGTAGCCCAGGACAATATTTTCGGTCACGGTCAGCGGCGGCACCAGGGCAAAGTGCTGCGTGACCATGCCGATGCCTCGGCCAATCGCATCTTTGGGCGACCTGATATGGGCCGGTTGGCCGTTAACCAGGATTTCGCCCTCGTCGGCGTGGTAGAGGCCGTAGAGGATGCGCATCAGCGTGCTTTTGCCCGCGCCGTTCTCGCCCAGCAAGGCGTGGATTTCACCCTGGCGCAGGCAGAAATCAACCCGGTCGTTGGCAACCAGCGGGCCAAATCGTTTGGTAATCAGCCGCATTTCGACGGCGTGGGGGTTGTTCACGGGTAATCCTCTTTAGAAAACAGGGGAGCTGGGGCGCAGGGGTGCAGGGGTGATTTCTCCTCTGCTCCTCCGCTCCCCTGCCCCCCTGCTGCTTTATTCGGCTGCTGCTTTCGACGACGCCGGCGGCGGCGCTTCGTCAATGTCCACCCGGAACAGCCCGCTGACAATTTCCTGCTCTTTCGCCTTAACCTGATCCAGCAGCTCTGTGGGGATACCGCCGGTGACGTCCTCATTAACCGGGGCCAGGGTCGCGCCGCCCTTGGCGACCATACTGAAATCCTTGAGGTCCTGGGCGGTGTAAGTCCCCCCGGCGACCTGGTTGATGATGTACTCGACGGTCGGATTCATATTCCAGACGGGGCCGCTGACCACATTTTCGGGGGCCAGCTCCTTCTGGTCGCTCATGTTGCCAAAAGCGTACAACCCCTTTTCCGCCGCCGCTTCGATAACCCCAAAGCGCTCGGCAAAGAGGACATCCGCCCCGGCGTCAATCTGGGCGAGGGCCGCCTCTTTGGCCGCCGCCGGGTCGAACCAGCTATTGATAAAGGTGGTTTTGACATCCACCTCCGGATTCACCGCCGTCGCTCCGGCGATAAAGGCATTGGTGATGCGGTTCACTTCGGGTACGGGGAAGCCGCCAACCACGCCGATGACGTTGCTCTTGGTCAGCCCGCCGGCCAGCATACCGCTCAAATAGGCCGGCTCGTGAATCCAGTTGTCAAACACGGAGAAATTCGGCTCGGCCGGGCCGCCGCCGGAGCCGAAAACAAAGGCGATGTCGGGATAATCGGCGGCAACGCGGCGCACCGCCTCTTCATTGCCAAAGGCATCGCCAAAGATGATGTCGGGCTGGTTGTTCTCGGCGACTTCGCGCAGCACCCGCTCCATGTCGCCGGCGTAGCCGATATCGTCGGTGTAGGTGTACTCAATTTTACCCTCATCCTTGGCCTTATTCAGGGCCGCATGAATCACGCCGTCCCACGGCTCTTCGATGGCGGTGGCATAAGCCCCAAAAACGACCAGTTTCCCGGCCGCTGCCTCGGTCGGGGCTGGCGCTGGAACCTCAACCGTGACCACCTTCTCAACTTCTTTTTCCACAATGACAGTTTCGACCACCGTCACCGTTTCGGGCGTCGGCGCGGCGCCGCAGGCGGCAATCAGCCCCAGCCCCAGCGTGGCTATCACCAACAGGACCAGTCTCTTTAACATCTAAGCATCCTCCTTTTGAGTTAAATTAACAATTAGCCATTGACTATTGATTATTGACCATTAATTGCGGATTCACCTCCATTTGACGATGCAAATAGAGTCGAGGCTTTACCCGCGAAAACTCGCCGAAAGGCTCGACTCTGCTAAATTCAACCGGTGACAGCATTGTCTCTTGTCATTTGAGCCAAGATTTTACCCCCATCTTTCAATTTAGCAAACGATTGTTCCAGCGTTCTGTATTTCACATCCCAAAAATATGGGTCAGCACCGTGCTGGCCGCGCCGCCGACGCTCTGCAGCAGGGCGACTTCGGCATTTTTGACCTGGTTTTTCCCGGCCCGGCCGGTTAACTGCAGCACAATTTCGCAGGTTTGATACAGGGCCGTCGCCCCAATCGGATGGCCGCGCGCCTTAAGCCCGCCAAAGGTGCTGATGGGCAGCGGGCCGCGCAGACCGATTTTCTTCTCAGCCGCCATGCGCCAACCCTGGCCTTTGGGTGCAAAACCTGTGGCTTCCAGGAGCAGGCAGGCCATAATGCTGAATGCGTCGTGCGCCTCAAACAGGTCAATATCGCTGCGATGGACGTTTGCTTTGCGGAACGCATCGTGGGCCGACTGCGTGGCCGCAAAGAGATTGAGCGGGTCGTGCCGGTCGTCAAGGCGAAACCAGTCGGTGGCCACGCTGGAACTGAGAATCTTGACCGGCTGGCCGGTGTAGGCCCGCGCCTCGTCGCTGCGAGCCAGGACCACGGCCGCTGCACCGTCACAAATGGGTGAAGCGTCAAACAGGCGCAGCGGTGGGGAGATGACCGGCGAGTTACGGATAGTCCGGTCGTTGACTTTTTTATCTTTAAACAGGGCATGGGGATTGGTGCGGGCATTGTGGTGGGCGTTGAGCGCAAAATTGTTAAAATCGTTGACCGTGGCCTTATACCGGTCCATATAGATCTGCATGAGCCGGGCGTTTTGGCTGAGCAGCGTCGCCCCGACCGCCGTTTCGGTCTTGGCGTCGAGGGCTTTGGCCAGGGCTGGCGTGGCTAACCCCTCGCTCATCTTCTCCACGCCCACGGCCACGGCCAGCCGGGCCTCGCCGCTGGCAACGGCAAAATAAGCCATGCGCAGCGCCGCCGCGCCGGTGGCGGTCGCCGCCTCCACTTGCAGCGCCTCGATTCCGCGCAGGCCGGCGGCGCTGGCAATCAGGGTAGCCACATGCTTTTGGTTTTGCAGCTCATCCGCCAGCATATTCCCGGCAAACAGCGCGTCTACCGAGTCAACCCCGGCGTCTTGCATGGCCAGATGGACCACCTCCGCGCCCATCTCTTTGAGTGATTTCTGGGTAGCCTTTTGCACCGGGATTTGCCCAATGCCGACAATGCTGACCCCCCGCAGCAGATCGTTGGCCATAGAGTTTGGAAGTTATCCTTTTCGAGTAGAGTCTGAGTCTGAGGCTAAGGCTGAGAGGCGTTTTTACAACTTAGCCTCAGCCTTAACCTTTTTGACGAAATTTATCAATTCATCCCGCTGGTGTATAATCACGCCACTTGGGGGCATGGTATAACAAACCCGGTTAGATGACAAATGACATTTTTGAGGGTAGGAGAGTCACAATGGATCTTATTGTACGCCGCGCCAAACTCAGAGGAGGCGACACCCTGGTTGATATTGGCGTTGAGTCCGGGCGCATTGTTGAGCTTGCTCCCCGGATAACCACCCGCGCTGCCCGCGAGATTGACGCTGACGGGATGCTGGTGACCGAGTCTTATGCCAATCCGCACCTGCACTTGTGCAAAGTTTATACCTTGCCCATGATGGATGAAATTGCTCTCAAAGCCTATCACGGCGCGGATATGGGCCAAGCAATGACCGCCATCGAACTGGCCGCCCGGGTTAAGGAGAAATACGATGAAGCCTGGATTATCAAGAACGTGCGCCGCGCCCTGGCTCTGGCGGCGATTTATGGCAATACTCATATTCGCGCCTTTGCCGATGTAGACCGCCAGGCTCGTTTGGAAGGGGTCAAGGCGCTCCTGTGGGCCAGGGAGGAATTCAGAGGAATTGTTGACCTGCAAGTTGTCGCCTTTGCTCAAGACGGGCTGGGGCGCGAACCGGGTGCAGCCGGACTGCTGCGGCAGGCGATGGCCTTGGGAGCTGATGTTGTCGGCGGTATCCCCTGGATTGAATACACCGACCGGGCCGCCCAGCAGCATGTGGATGAAATCTTTGCCATTGCCCAGGAATTCGATAGACCGGTTTCCATGCTGGTGGACGATGCCGGCGACGCCGGCCTGCGCACCTTGGAGATGATGGCGGTCAAAGCCATTGAGCAGGGCTGGCAGGGACGGGTGCTGGCCCATCACGCCCGAGCGATGGCTCTGTATCCCACTCCCTACCTGCAAAAAGTAGCCGCACTGCTCAAAGCCGCGCAAATGGGTCTCGTCACCGACCCGCACACCGGCCCGCTGCATGCCCGGGTCAAGGAACTGCTGGCCGAGGGTGTTTTGGTTTGTCTGGGCCAGGACGATATTTCCGATGCTTACTATCCCCTGGGCCGCAACAACATGCTGGAAGTGGCTTTCCTGGCTGCGCATCTGCTCTGGATGACCACCACCGCCGAGCTGGAACAGCTTTACACGATGATTACTCGTTCTGCCGGCCGGGCTATGGGCCTGGCTGATTTTGAATTAAGGGTGGGCGCGCCGGCCCATCTGGTAGTGCTCGATGCTCCCAATGTTCTGGAAGCCCTGCGGTATCATGCGGCGCCGCTGGCGGTTATCAGTCATGGCCGGGTGGTTGATACAGCCGCTATGCACGCGATTATCCGTGAGAATGAATAATAACTTTCGTTTTGATGTTATTTCGGCTGAATAAGCGGACTATGGTCCTGTTAGATTTGACAAG
The DNA here is from genome assembly GCA_023382535.1 of Anaerolineae bacterium. The sequence continues at coordinate 62,888 of JAHDWA010000003.1, forward strand.
CGGACTATAGTCCGTTAAAATATCTCCTATATAAAAACTCACAACTCACGGGAGGTATTTGAGCATGGCAGTTCCAAAAGTTCCTGATAGTCATAAGCCGCTTTTTGAAAAACCGGTAATCGGCAATCTGGCGACGATGATGCCGAATGGCCTGATCCAGGTCAATCCGGTTTGGGTGGACTACGATGGGACCTACGTTCGCTTCAATTCGGCACAAGGGCGGCAGAAGGATAAGAACGTCAAAAAGAACGGGATAGCGACGATAGAGCTGGTTGACCCGGAAAATCCGTACTACTGGATCGAAATTCGGGGCCGGGTGGCAGATATTACGACCGAGGGCGCCGATGCCCATATTGACAGCCTGGCTAAGAAGTATTTGGGTGCAGACTCCTACCCCTTCCGCAAAGCAAGCGAAGTCCGGCTCACTTACAAAATTCAGCCTGAGCGGATCAATGCTTTCGGTCCGCAGTAAATCTGTATACTGACCAAAGAACTTAATAAGCCCCCTGGTTCCAACGTTGAACCGGGGGGCTTATTGTTTGAGGCCGGCAAAAGCTAACTTTTTTTATAATCTTTCCGCGAGCGCTGGGCCAGGTAAGTCTGGTAATGTTTTACCTTCCGGGTGGCTTCGGTCAGCCCCAGTTCCATTTCATCCGCCATTTGGTGCAGTTCTTGCAGAAAAGCCCCGGCGACCGGCGCGGGCATCGCTGCGTTCAAAACGACTCCGGCCCGGCGTAAGGCAGCCTGCGCCCCGGGAATATCTCCTTGCTGTTCGCGCTGCAGCGCCTCCATTTTGGCCCGTTCCGCTTCCAGCCGGCCGGCCTCCCGCAGAACTTCCTCGTTTACTGCCTGGTTCTCGCAGGCCGCCTCTGTGGCAGCGCTGAAATGAAGACTTTCCTCTACCTGGACCGGCTGGCGCTGTTGGCTGTCTTCATAGCGCAGGGTGAAAGTTAGGGCTAAATCCTGGCCGAGCGCACGGGCCGGCAGTTTTAGCTTCAATCCCAGGTGGCGGATCTCGCCCCCATAAGCATCCCCCAGGAACAGGCGCAGGGTCTGGCCCAGCCGCTCGTGGAGCGTATCGTTGAGCACCTCTACCTCGACTTCGCCGGGCAGGTTAAGGTCAAGCGTCAATTCGCGGGCGACGGTGGTTAGCAGTTCACCCAATTCTCCCTGGAAATAGTTGGGAATCTGGTTAGGCTTATCAATAAAGTAAAAGTGACCCCCGCCGCCGTCGGCGATGCCTTGCAGTAGAAATTGGTTGAAATCATGGCCAACGCCAAAAGTAGTGGTCGAAATGCCCCGGCGGCGCAGTTCTTTAGCTTGCATCACCAACTGCTCGTGGTCGGTCATGCCGACATTGGCCAGGCCGTCGGTCAGCAGTAAAGCCCGGTTGAGATAATCTTTGGTCATAAAATCGGCGATTTGATCGCAGCCGGTAAACCAGCCGCCGCTGAGATTGGTCATCCCGCCGCTGCGGATCTGGCGGATGCGCCGGATCATATCGTCGCGGGCATCACCGGTGATGGCCCGGCTGGGAGCCAGAAGCTCCACGGCATCGTCGTAGATGACTACCGCCGCCCGGTCGGCTTCAGTCAGCAAACGCAGGGCGTGGATGGCCGCTTCCTTGACATACTCCAACTTGTCGCCGCTCATGGAGCCGCTGCGGTCAACAATCAGGCTCAGATTGAGGGGCAGGCGGTCGGTCTGGCGGGGTGGATTGGGCAGGCGCAGGGTCAGCCAGATGTATCGTTCACAGCTCTGGTTGGCCGGGATCAACGGCCGGTCGGTTTGGCCGGTCAGGTGAGCTTTTTCAAAAAGTGGGGCTTGCATTAAGACGGCTCCTTTCTGCCATAAGTCTCGGGGCATTAACAGACCACAAAGGAACTCAAAATTTGGCGGGCAGTTTTAATAAGCTGTTCGACCTTCTGGCCTAGACTGCTGTTCTCCACGCCTGCTTTGACGTGTAACTCAACGCCGGGCGCAAGCTGGTAACGCCGCCAGATTTCAACCGGCCCAGCTTCGACAGGCTGCACCGGCAGCCGCGGCATTGACTGGGCCAGACCCCTCGCTGCCTCTGCTGGCTGATTTTCCGGCGTGCCGGCTGCATCTCGCCGGGGAACTGGTGCAGGCAAAGGTGTGCCGCCAGTCATAGGTGGAACATCCGCGTGTATTTGCTGGGCTTTGAGTTTGTGTCGCAGTAAACTGTAACCCTGTGCTGGAGCGTCAGGCGGCTGGAGCAGGGTTTGCAGGTAAGCTTTAGCCGAGTCCGGCGCGGGCGGAGGTGGGGCCGGCTGCGTTTGTTTATCGGCCAACAACTCGGCCACCGCCTGGTCATCCAGCCCGCTCAGGAGCGCCCTGATTTCGTGCAGCGGTAAAAATTCATCTTTGAGAAGTTTTATCAGGTTCAACCGGGCCAGGTGGCCTGGTTGATAGGTTGCCGCTCGTCCTCCACTTTCCGGGGCGGGGAGTAACCCTTCGCCTACGTAGTAGCGAATGGTGCGGACAGTCACATCTGCAACTTCGGCTAACTCACTGATGGTGTAACTTGTCTCGTTCAGCATAGGCATCCAATTAAAAGTGACAGTAATACGTAATAGTGTTTACAAAACATTTTATCACTATTACGTTCTACTGTCAAGATACGAAAGCTTAAAACTGTAGGACAAGTTGAAAACTTGTCCTACGGAGCCGCCTAAAATTTGGAGGGACTCTATTAACCTGAGTTCGGAATTAGTTCGAAAAATCACCCTTCGATATGGGCTAAAGCCCTACTCAGGATGATTTTCAGCTTAAACATCGCATCCTGAGTAGTCCTGAGCGAAGCGAGGGGCGTATCGAAGGGTGCGATTTAGAAAATTCCAAACTCAAGTTATTACCAAGCGACCTGGGGTGCCAATAGCAACTCCCGCAGAAACCGCTGTCCGGCCTGTTCCAAGTCGCCGGTCAAGGCAAAGGTCAAACTGCGAATGCGCAGGCCATCCAGGGTCGTATCAAGGGGTTGGGGCAGGGGTGTGGGATAGACCAGAATTGCTTCCGCGCTGCGTTTGACCCTAGCGTAAGCCATAACTTGAGCGATGTCATCGCTGGTGGGAGGACCAGCCTTGTACTTGGTGTCCAAAATATAGCGAGTTGTTCCGGTTGATTTTTCGTATAGGGATAGATCTATCTGGAAATGCAAGGCGTTGGCCGGGCTGAGGTCAACCTGCTCCTGGGCCTTGAGTTCCAGGTGAGCGGGCAGGTGGGCGCGAAGCCATTCGGCTACAAATAATTCGTACAGGCGGGCCATGTCCACCAGGAACGGCAGCATGGCTCGGTCGCCGGGGAGGTGGCTGGGACCGCTCTGATCCAGAAAGAAGCGGCACAGGGCGTGCAGCGGCTGGTAATCTTCGTTGAGGCGGTGGTAGGCTCGCCCGCTGCAGGCCTGAGGATTGCAAGGAACCGGCGTAATCAGGCCCTGGAAGGCGTGGTAAGCCCGCCGGACGGTCGGCAGAACGCGGTCGCTGCACAGGCCGCTGCGAGCGATGCGGCCGAGGGTCCAGGCTAAAATCTGGTTGTCGGCGATGTCGGCAGTGTGTTCCTCGTACTGGCAGGGCAAATTGATCTGTCCGGGCCGCTGCCAGGCGGATGGCAGTTCCAGCCGGCCCCGCAGATAGGGCAGTCGTTCGGACTGGGCCAGGTAGGCCCGGTAAAAACCCTTGCGCCCCCGGTCGAGCACACGCAGGGCCAGGATATGGGCCAGATTCTCGTAGAACTCCGGCAGCGACTGGCTGGCTACCAGGCCGTCCAATAGGCGAAAGCTGTTCAGCCGGTAGGCGTACTCCCACATCCGAAAGAGGTTGCTCAACTCGATTTTGGGCTTGAGCACAAAGCGAAACTCCGGGGTCAGGGGAATGTGACCGACCCAGCCCTGGGCCGTCAGCCGCCACTGCCCGCCGGTTTTGAAGGACGGCTCCTGCACCTCGACCTGCTGGCGAAAGCTTTCCCACAGCGCCTGGCCAATGCTCAAGGGTATGGCGTCGGCGGGGAGGTGGGCCGGCTGGTATTCGGTTAGCTCAATAATTTGTGGATTTATCATCAATCAATCAATGAAAGACTCTCGCCGGGATTAGGGGATTAGGAGATTTCCTTTAAAGTTTATCCCTAAATCCCCTAATCCCGGCCCAGTGAATCCTTGACCTTATCCCAGCGGAAGTTCTCCGCCTGTTCGGGCCGGTCGAAGAAATACTCTTCGAGATAAGGCTCGATCTCCATCCGCCAGATGTCTTCCAATTCGTCAGCCGGTAGCGGATGCAGGAAAAAGGTGATCCCGACATGGTAATGAGGGTCGCCAATTTGCCGGTTGAGCTTGGTCAGCGTCTCGATCAAGCCTTCGACGGGAAAGCCGGTGGCCTGGTGGAAGCGCCGCAGGACGTCATAGTTGGGCGCGAGGGCGATAAAGGCAAAGCGCCGCCGCAGGGCATGATCCACCAGGGCAATCGAGCGGTCGGCGGTATTCATGGTGCCGATGAGCCGCACGTTAGCCGGGATATGGAACTCGCCACCCCCGGCCAGGGGAATGGCCCGGTCGCGGTACTCCAGCAGATACATCAACTCGCCGAAGACCCGGCTCAGGTTGGCCCGGTTAATTTCGTCAACGATGAGCACGCAGCGTCCGGTTCGCTGCTGCGCCTGCCAGCAAAACTCCAGAAAACGGCCCGGCACGAGCGGATAGCTCAGATGGCCGCCTTCGCTCTGGGGGCGAATGCCCTGCATAAAATCTTCGTAGGCGTAGGCCGGGTGGAACTGGACTAACTCGACAAATCCGTCGCCTCCTCCAGTTAAATGCTTGGCCAGTTTCTCGGCCAGGAAGGTTTTGCCCGTTCCCGGCGGGCCGTACAAAATCGCCTGCCCCTTGCGCTCGATGGCCCGTACCCAGCGGGCCAGCTCAACCTCGTCAAAGCCGGTGTCGGCGGCGAGTTGGGAGAGAGGGTAGGGCAAGGATGAAGGATGAAGGATGAAGGATGAAGCAGAAGGGGCGGCGCGAGCCGTGAATTCTTCAGCTTCATTGGAAAACTTTAAATATTGAGTAATGGCTGATATGGGGTTATCTGAAAAAGTTAACAGAACCAAGGGGAATAGTTTACTGTATACTTGGACAATTTGGCCGGTTAATTCTTCGGTTGAGAATTGTAGGACTTTTTGTTTTGGTAGAGCGACCGAGACATCAAAGTTGCCCTGGTCAGGGTTTAGTAGCCACTCTTGCCAGGATAAGTTCAGTTTACTCACAACTGAACCATTCGGTTCGATGATAATATTCTCATGACTACCAAATACAACTGATTCGCCGGTTAGAACATCCTTTAGAAGATGCAATAGCACTTCATAATTTTCTTGGCAATTTTGAACAAAACGTTTTCTTTGGTTATTACCATATTCACCGATATAAAACCCAAATTCAAGACGCTCATAATTTATCCACATTGAGAGTTGAGCGTCTTCGGTGCGTTTTCTGCCTTTGGGATAAAATGCACCCCAGTAAAAATCCCAAGCGCCCCCTTGGCCATAATCATTTTTAAGAATTCGGGCAAAAACCTTTTTCTTGGTTTCCATCAAATCGATGATCGTTGGAGGAAGCTGAGAGGCGACTTGATGGAAAAGCTGCTGGAACGGTTCTTCGACATGGACTTTAAATTCATACTTGTGGGATAGATAAAAATCTTTAGTAGGTGAGGCGTGAAGGCCAGCTAACAGATCAAAAGTCTTCGGAGTGAAATGACTTGTACTTGATAGAGGTTCCCTAATCTCTGAATTCACATCACTTCTCCTTTGAAGCGAATATTCGGAATTAATTTCTCCAAAATCTGCGACACTCTCAGCCTCCGCCTTAGCCTCAGCCTCTTCCCCCACCTCATACTCCTCCCGCTCCTCGCTAATGTCCTGGTAAAACGCGGTCAGATGGCGCTCGTAGCGCAGTTCGGCCTCGTTCAGCAGCCCGGCGAAGAGCCGCTCGCGCCCCTCCGGCTTGAACAAGGCTTCGGCGATTTCGGGATTGTGCCGTTTCCAGTGGGAGGCGCGTTTCCAGGCAGCGAATTTTTGGGCGATGAAAGCGAGGGTCGCTTCGTAAGCGGCTTGCAGCTCGCTGGTCATGGGGCGGACCATGTCCAGGGGCAGGTGGTAGCTGCGGACTTCCGGCTCGCCTTCCTTGCGGGCAAAGGGGAGGAAGGTGAAGCGCTCGTCCCAGCTCACGCTGCGGGCCAGGAGAGCCAGGTCAACCCGCTGCGGGGTTAGTCCCGGCCCGTGAAAGCCAAGCACCAGCCAGCCGCCAAAGTTGAGATGCAGGCCCAATCGCCCGGCGCGGCGGGCCAGGGTCAGGGCAAAGCGCGGGTCATAAGCGCCCTGAATATCCAGCCGCCGGGCCGTCTCTCGCAGCAGGTCGAAGGCCCACTCGGCCTCAGCCCGGTCTACAAAAATCTGGGAGAAAGGTTCGGCCAGCGCCGGCGAAATAGGTAGTTGCTCCACTCACTGCTCCTTGCAAAAAATAGTTCATCACTAAGGCGACTCGAAAAGGTAGCAGACATAACTATTATTATACCAGAGCTTGGGCCAGGATGGAATCGTTAGCCATCAGCAATTGGACAATGAGGCCGATCTCGATATGATAAGCACCAATCTCTACACTCTTTAGGAGAGCGAAAATGCCAACTCAACAGCAAGTGGAGCAAAATAGCGGGCAATTTGAAGTCCACGACCCTACCATTCTGGCCGGAGCGCGCCGCATCATCGAAGCCTGCCAGTCGCTGGAGGAGATGCAGGCGGCGGTGGTGGCGGCCGTCAAACGCAACGAGGAGTGGCGCGGCCAGCGCTGTATCAATCTCCTGGCCCCCGAAGCGCCGACGAGTCCGACCGTGCGCGCCCTGCTGGCCAGCGAAGTCGGGACGCGGGCCGCGGAAGGGCACATTGGGGCGGTCAACCGCTGGTTTGCCGGCACCCAGTACATTGACGAAATCGAGGCGCTGTGCATGGAACTGCTGAAAAAAGCCTTCCGGGCTAACTACGCCGACCACCGCCTCATTGCCAGCATGATCGGCAACATGACCGTTTACACGGCCCTGGCCGAACCCGGCGACGTGATCATGAGCGCGGCCCAGCCGGTCGGCGGGCACTCCAGCAACCGGCCGGATGGTCCCGCGGGAGTGCGGGGCCTTAACATTGTGGATATTCCCTTTGACCCGGCCGAGCTGGAAGTTGACCTCGACCTGTTCCGCCAGATGGCGCCCCTGGTACGGCCCAAGCTGGTCACGCTGGGCCTGTCCATGACCCTCTTCCCGTTTCCGATCCAGGCGATGCACGACGTTGTGGCTGAGTGGGGCGGGCGCATCTTCTTTGACGGGGCGCATCAATTGGGCCTGGTGGCGGGCGGCCAGTTCCAGGACCCGCTGCGGGAAGGCGCGGCGGTGATGACCGGCTCGGCCGGGAAGACTTTCAGCGGCCCGCAGAGCGGCATTATTGTCTGGGACGACCCGGCGCTGACCGAGCCGATGACCCACGCCATTTTCCCCGTTCTGGCGGCGACGCACCAAGTCAACCGGGTAGCCGCCCTGGCCGTCTCCGCCGCCGAGATGATTACTTTTGGCGAGGTTTACATGGCCCAGATTGTGCGCAATGCCCAGGCGTTGGGCGCAGCCTTGCAAGAGCGCGGTATTCCAATGCTGGGCAGCCACAAGGGCTTTACCCGCACTCACCAGACCATCGCCAATGTCCGCCAGTTTGGCGGCGGGCTTGAAGTCGCGCAGCGGCTGGCCCGGGCTAACCTGATTACCAACAAGAATTTGCTGCCGGATGACCAGCCGGCCGATTGGGACCGCCCCAGCGGGCTGCGCCTGGGCACAATTGAGGTGACCCGCCTGGGGATGAAAGAGGCGGAGATGGAAGCGATCGCCGCGTTTATCGGCCGGGTTTTAGTGGAAAACGAAGCGCCGGAAAATGTCCTGGAAGAAGTCATCGAGTTCCGGCTGCCCTACCAGACCGTCTACTACTGCGCCGATAACGGCCTGCCAACCTAACCCTTTTTGATAGCTTCTGCCAACTCCACCGTCGCCGCGATGACGCTGGCTTCGTCGAGGGTGGTCAACTCCCGTTCCTGCATCACCACCCGTCCCCGGATGAGAACAGTAGCTACATCGGCTCGCCCGACGGCGTAGACCAGGTGCGAGTATACATCGTAGAGGGGAGTCAGATGGGTCTGATCAAGGTCAATCAGAATCAGATCAGCCTGCTTGCCGGCAGCCAGAGAGCCAATTTTATCGCCCAGGCCCACGGCGCTGGCGGCGTCACACGTCGCCATTTTGACGACTTCCACGGCCGGCATCAGGGTTGGGTTTTGCTGAACGCCCTTGTGCAGCGTCGCAGCCAGGCGCATGGTTAGCCACATATCCAGGTCATTCCCGCTGACCGGGCCATCCGTACCCAGCGTGGTGCGGACACCGTTCTGCCGCATGCCGGGGATGGGAGCCACGCCTGAACCCAATTTCAGATTGGAGAGGGGGCAGTGGGCCACCACCGTCTGCCGCTGGGCCAGCAGATTGATCTCATCGTCGGGCAGGTGGACGCAGTGCGCCAGAACCGTGCGTTCGGTCAGCATGCCCAGCCCGTCGAGGTGGCGGGGCGGGCTTTGCCCGTAGCGCTGGCTGATGGTCGCTACTTCAGCGTTGGTCTCAGAGGCATGGGTGCTCAGCAGCACCCCAAATTCGTCGGCCAGGGCCTGGGCTTCTTGCAGATAGGCGGGTGAAACGGTGTAGGTGCTGTGCGGCGTCACGCAGGGCACGATAAGGGGGTCACGCCGGTACTCCTGCAAAAACTCCCGCCCGCGCGCGGTGCGCTGCTCGACCGGAATATGGTCCGGCTCGGCAAAATCGAAGTAAACCGGCCCGGTCATGAGCCGGAAGCCAATGGCTTTGGCGACCTGCGCCGACACTTCTGGATGCCAAAACATATCCAGGGCTGTTGTCGTGCCGCCCCCGATCATCTCCGCCTGGGCCAACTGCGCTCCCAGCCGGACCGTCTCCGGCCGCAGAAATTTGCGCTCGGCCACCCACAATCGTTCCAGCCAGGGTTCCAGGGCCAGATCGTCCACCAGCCCGCGAAAGAGACTATCGGCGGCGTGGGTGTGGGTGTTGATCAGGCCGGGCATGACCAGTTGGCCGGTCGCGTCAATCACCTCGGTGGCTGGCCCGACAAATTGGGCGCTGACCTCGCTGGTCGGGCCAACGGCCACAATCCCCGCACCGGCAATGGCAACAGCGCCATCGTCCAGCACCGTAAGCTGGTCGTCCATCGTGATGATCAGGCCATGTAAAATCAGTTTATCGGCGGGCTGCATCAATCGAAATCCAAAATCGAAAATCAATACGGCGTATCGCCGCCATCCACATTGATTGACTGGCCGCGAATGATTACCGCCTGCTCGGAAAGCAGAAAAGCGACGACCCGACCGACCTCAATCGGCTGGATGTGGCGACTCATTTGATTGGGCTTCATCGTTTTGACCAGCTCGTGTGGGTCGCCGCCGATGCGCTGCGTCAGCCACTCGGCGACGCCCAGGAGCATCGGCGTGTCCACCCCGCCGGGACAGACGGCATTGACGTTGATGTTATGTTCGGCCCACTCCAGCGAGAGGGAGCGGGTCAGGTTGATCACCGCTGCTTTGCCGGCATTGTAGGCGGCCATGTTGCGATAGCCGACCTTGCCGGCGTTAGAGGCGATATTGACAATCGCCCCACCCCCGCCCTGAGCGATCATCTGCCGGGCCGCCAGTTGGCAGCAGGCAAACAGGCCTTGCACGTTGACTTCAAATTGGAACCCCCAATCTTCCTCGGCGATGTCGAGGGCGCTGTCCATCTTGACCACCCCGGCGTTGTTCACCCAACCGTCAAGGCGGCCAAAAGTTTCAACCGTTTGCTGAACGGCGCTTTGCATGACCTGGGAATCAAGCACATCGGCCATTAACGGCAGGGCATGTTGGCCGGCCGCTTCGACCAGCCGGGCCGTTTCCTGCACCGCTTCCAGCCGCAAATCGTTAACCACGACGTGCGCGCCAGCCTCGGCCACCGCTTGGGCAATCCCTCGCCCCATGCCCTGGCCTGCGCCGGTCACGAAAATGATCTTGTCTTTGAGTAACATACTTTCTCCTAAACGACCGCCGACCATTGACCGCTGACCGCCGATACAAACTACCCGCCTATTTCTGGCGGTCGGCGGTCGGTCGTCAGCCGTCATCTTAAAATATCTGTTTGGTCATCACCCCGCCGTCCACCCGCAGATTGGCCCCGGTGATCCAGCGCGCGGCGGGCGAGGCCAGGAAGAGGCAGGCGTCGGCGATGTCGTCGGGCCGGCCCAGGCGGCCCAGCGGAGCGGCCTTTAAAAAGCGCTCGACGCCGTCCGGCCAGCCCTGCTCGATGCCCTCGCGCCAGATCAGGCCCGGCGAGACCGAGTTAACCCGGATGCCGTACAGTCCCAGCTCGTTGGCCGCAGCGGCGGTATGCATGACCACCCCGCCTTTGGCTGCGTTGTAGTGGCTGTGCAGGGGAGCCGGGTTTTCGGCTTCAATCGAAGCAATATTGACAATCGCCCCGCCTTCGCCCTGGGCAATCATCTGTTTGGCCGCCGCCTGGGTGCAGAGAAAGGTGCTGCGCAGATTCGAGTCGATCACAGCGTCCCACTCGGCCTCGGTCATTTCCAGGAGCGAGGCCAAAGGGTACAAGCCGGCGTTGTTGATCAATACGTCGAGCCGGCCAAAGACTTCAACCGTTTGGGCCACCAGCCGCTCGACCTCCGCCTTTTGGGTCACATCGGCCTGAACGGCGACGGCCCTGCCACCGGCGGCTTCGATCTGGCGAACGACCGCCTGCGCCCCGGCGGCGTTGGAGCGGTAGTTGACGGTCACGGCCGCCCCGGCCTCGGCAAAGCGCAGGGCAATACCCGCTCCCAGCCCGCTGCCGCTGCCGGTGATGAGGGCGACTTTGTTTGAAAAATTAAATAAGTTGTGAGGATGTGGAATATTCATAACTATTTACCTCAGTTTACTGCTTAACTCGTTCAACCAACGCTCTGGCCCGGGTTTCGACCTCGTACAAAATCCGGTCTTCATCCAGGGTTTTTAGTTCCCGGTTGCGCATCAGCCACTGCCCGTCAACCATCACGTCGGTAACGTCGCTGCCTTTGGCCGAATGAACGAGATTAGCAATTAGATTGTGAACCGGACGCAAATGCGGCGCGTCCAGGTTAACCAGAATCAAATCGGCCGGTGCACCAACCTTCAACACGCCGCTGTCAGCAAAGCCCAAAGCCCTGGCGCCGGCCTGGGTCGCCAGCCGCAGCACGGTGTCACCTGGCATCATCGTCGGGTCAACTTGTAATAATTTCTGGGTCAAGGCCGTCTGCCGCATGACGGCGAACATGTCCATATCGGCGTTGGAAGCCGGACCATCGGTACCCAGACACATCTTGACCCCGGCCTGTAGATTAGCCTTAAGCGAAAAGAAGGGCATCGCCAGCTTCATGTAGGTGATGGGGCAGTGAGGGACATGCACTCCTTTTTCAGCCAGGATCTCAATATCCTGACCGTCAACATAGATGGTATGGGCAGCGACACACCCGCCGGGCACCCCAAAAACGCCAATGCTGTTTAGATGCTGGACCGGACGCAGCCCGTAGCGCTCCAACGATTGGTCAACCTGTTCCTGCGATTCGGACAGGTGCAGATGGATGCCCGCCCCCAGATCATGCGCAATTTTAACGACCCGCTCAAGCGTCGTCTGCGAACAGGTATAAGGGGAATGGGGACCCAGATATGTTTTTATCCGGCTGCTGCCCATGGCAGGGGTCGCTTTTATCCACTCGATCGTTTGCTCCAGGGCAGGGCCGACCGATGTGCCGTCGCCGGGGTCAAAAAAGCCCCAGGTTAAGGCGGCCTTCATCCCGCTTTCACTCACGACCTCGGCCACACGATCCATAAAAAAATACATATCGTTAAAGGCGATGGTGCCGGTACGGATCATTTCGCAGGCAGCCAGGGCAGCGCCCCAATAAATGTCAGAAGCGGTTAGCTTGTTTTCAGCACGCCAAACTTTTGGCAGCCATTCGGGAAAGTACATGTCTTCGGCCCAGCCGCGCAGCAAAGTCATCGGACTGTGGCAGTGGGCATTGACTAACCCCGGCAGCGCCACTCGAGCGCTGGCGTCAATGATCTCATCCGCCTGAAGGGTATCCGGAGCTTGACCCAGGTGGGTAATCCATCCATCGGCAATGACTAAATCGGCCTGACGATGAATTGTTCCCTGCTCGTCTAATGTTACAATGTCAAGGTTATGAAGATGGATCGTGGTCATCAGGGTCCTTCTCCTTTCCCACTTCCTAATTATGACTCGTCACCTGACCATCAAATACCCCCCGACCAGTAAAAAAAGTACCGCCGCTACCCGCCAGCCGTCAATGGGCCGCACAGCCACGCCGAACCAGCCGAACTGGTCAATCAGCATGCCCATCACCAACTGCCCGATGATGATGAGGGTCACGGCGGTGGTCGCGCCCATGCGCGGCAGGGTGTGCATGAGGGTCAGATAGAGGATGACGCCAAACCCGCCGGAACCGAGCATATACCAGGACAGGCCGCGCCAGTTTTGGATCATTTCCCCGCCGCGAGCCGCCAGCAGCAGGCCCGACAGAATGGCCCCGCTGACGTGCACGATGAAGCTGCTGCCCAGGCCGCCTACGCGCTGGCCCATCGCCCCGGCAATCGGACCTTGAACCCCAACGGCAACCCCGCCGAGCAAACCGACGAAGATGGTCAAAGCGATTTCGAGCATTTGAAGTATTCCTTTCTTGCTAGGGAGATCAGGGAGAGATGCCAGTTCAAGTCAAAAGTGACGTGCCGGGCTGCGCTGCGGCGAATAAAAAGCAGGAGTCCAAAAACAAAGTTTTTGGACTCCGAATACTTACTCGTCGCTGCCCTCGGACTTCACGTCGTCATGGACCATCTCGTCAATGGCCACGGCAATCGCCAGGATCAGGCCATCATCCTCGCCCGGGTTAATCGTAATGCCGTAGGTATCGCGAAAAGTGAACCAGCGCTTCGACACCTGGGCGATCACCGTTTCGCCCCGGCGGATGCTGTACTCGTGGTCCAGTAGGTTGCCCTGGGCCACCAAATCACCGCCGCCTTTCACGTCAATAGTGAATTTATCACGGAAAGGGGTAAACCAGGCCTTGCGAATGACCGCGATAGTCTCGCCGCCGCGCAGGATGTCCAGAGTTTCGCGCAGAGCGAGCATGCGCTCGCGGATGGTCGCTGCCTCGTTGCCTTCCTTGTCGGTAATCACAAACGTATCGCGGATGCGCAGGAGCTTGTTGTCCACGTTGTACACAGCTTCCCCATGCTCATCCTCGATCACAAAGTCATCGCCTAGCGAGATCAGGCGCTGGCGTAATTTATAACGATGGGTCATGGTAATTCCTCCTTTGCCGGATTATTATAGACCGACTCCTGCCCCAATTCAAAGAGACGCCGGACCCACGTAGGACAAGTTGTCAACTTGTCCTACATACCCGTCTAAGTGGTGGAAGGCGCGTCAGAACGCATTTTGCGACAGGTTATGATTCTGTCACCTTACGCCGTCGCTGGGCCTCGATGATGAACAGGCTGACCAGGGTGACCACGTAAGGCACCATGCCGGTGAACTGCGAGGGCATTTGCAGCCCTTGCAGCCGGAAACCGATCGAGTCGGCCAGGCCAAAAAGGACGCTGGCGGCCAGGACGCCCAGCGGGTGCGCCTGGCCAAACATCACCGCCACCACGGCAATCCAACCCCGCCCGGCGCTCATATTTTCCACAAACAGGGTCACATTGCCCAGCGACAACTGCGCCCCGGCCAGCCCGCACAGTGCCCCGGATAGCAGCACGGCCAGGTAGCGCAGGCCGGTCACACTGACTCCCAGCGTGGCCGCGGCTTCCGGGTGCTCGCCGACGCCGCGCATCCGCAGGCCCAGGGCGTGGTGGAACAGGAGCAGTTGCATGGCTGCGACCAGCAGCCAGGAGAGATAAATCACCCAACTGTGCCCCGACAGCAGCGGGCCGAGAATAGGCAGCGCTTCCAGGCCGGGAATGTCCAATTTACCTAAACCTTGCAACCTGGGATCCTGAAATGCGCCTCTGACCCCAAAAATGGTCCGGAGCAGGAAGACGGTTAATCCCGAGGCAAGCAGGTTGAGGGCGATGCCCAGCACAATCATATCGCCGCGCAGAGTCACGGCAAAATAGGCAAAAATAGCAGCCAGGGCGACTCCCGCCGCCACCCCTGTCAACACCCCCCCAATTCCGCTGCCGGCATAGTAACTGCCGGCCACCGCTGCAAACGCGCCGGTCAGCATCAAGCCTTCCAGGGCGATATTGAAGACGCCGACTCGCTCGCAGATCAACCCGCCCAGGGCCGCCAGCAAAATAGGAGTCACAAAGCGAAAGGTCGAGTTGAGCAGAGTTGCGTCAAAGATGTTGAAAAATTCGCTCATGGTTTTACTTATCGTGTTGCGTGTTGCGTGGTGCGTAAGTTAAACGGACCAGGCACCATGTGCCACGTATCTTATTCTTTATCATCCTCTGGCCCCCCATTCCCAAAGTGGAAGCGCTGCCGGGCGGCGACCAACAGGATAATCAAGGCTTGCAGCACGCGGGACAGCTCGCGTGGGACTTCGGTGGCCCGTTCCAGGGCAAAGCCGCCGGTCTGTACCGCCGAGAAAAACAGACCCGCCACCAGTACCCCCAGCGGGTTGGAACCTGACAGGAGCGCGGTCATCAACCCGACCCAGGCATAGAGCGGCGAGGCCAGCGCGTCGTCAATAAAACGCTGGTGGACCCCCAGCACCTCAATCGCCCCGACGATACCGGCGATGGCCCCGCTGGCAAACATCACCCGGTAACCCAGACGGCGCAGGTCAACCCCGCCGTAGCGCACAAAATTGGCGTTCAGCCCGGCTATGCGGATTTCATAACCCGCCACGGTACGGTTAATGACAAAAGCAGCCACTAACACCAGCGCCAGGGTGATAAACAGGCCAGCATGCAACCGATCATCCTGGCTCAGCGGCGGCAGATTGACCGCCAGCGGGACCAGGTACGTTTGGGGCATGCCGGAAGGGACATCGCGAAAAGGATGCGTGACCAGATAGGAAGCAAAATAACGGGCCGGGTAGTTCAACAGCAGGGTGCTGATCAGTAAAGGGACGTTAAAGCGAAACTGGAAAAAGGCAGCCAGCCAGGCGTACACCCCGGCTACGAGGGCCGCGGCAATGAAGGCAACCGGCAGCAGCAGCGGGGCAGGTAAGGGTAAGTAGATAGTGACCAGGGCCGTGGTCAGCCCGCCCAGAACCAGTTGGCCTTCACCGCCCAGGTTGAAAAAACCGGCCCGAAAGGCCACGGCTGCGGCCAGCCCCATGCCCACAATCGGTGCGGCCCGGCTGAGGGTCGCCGGGAGATTTTGCCCGCCCACCGCGCCTTCGAGCATAGCCCAGTATGCTTGCAGCGGATTATGGCCGGTGAGCACCATAATCACCCCGCCGATGAGCACTGCGCCCAAAACAGCCAGCACCGGCCCCTGCAAGGCATTGATCATCGGCCGCACCCCGGCGGATAGAGGAAGAGAAGCTTTCATTTGCATCTAATCTCTGATTTTCTCGCCGCCCCCGGCCATGAGCAGCCCTAATTGGGCCTCGCTGGCTTCGGCGGCGGTTAACTCCCCCACAATCCGGCCCTCAAACATCACCAGGATACGATCCGCCAGGCTCATTATTTCGCTCAACTCCGCCGAGACCAGCAAAATGCCGTTGCCTTCACTGCGGTAATTGAGCAGCCGCTGGTGGATAAACTCAATCGAACCGACATCCACCCCGCGCGTTGGCTGCTCGGCGATCAGCAGCCGGCCCTGGTGCGAAAACTCCCTGGCGACCACTACTTTCTGTAAATTGCCGCCGGAAAGATTGGCCGCTGGCTCGGAGGGAGCGGCCACTTTGATGGCGTACCGTTTAATCAGGCGGCTGGCATGCTCGCTGATCCCCCTCAATGACAGCAGGCCGCGCCGGGAAAAGGCCGGTTCTCGTTGAAAGCCCATAAGCAGGTTATCGGCTACGCTGGCGGCAACAGCCAAGCCGACGTGAGTGCGATCTTCCGGGATATAGGCCTGCCCGGCTTTGCGCCGCCCGGCCACCGAAACATGGCTCACGTCTTGCATTTCCAGCGTGATCCGGCCTGAGGTGACCGGCCCCAGACCGGTGATGGCCTGGATCAATTCTGTTTGCCCGTTACCGGCTACCCCGGCCAGGCCGACAATTTCCCCGGCCCGCACCTGCAAGGAGAGATCGCGCACCCGGGTATGGCCCGCCCCGTCCTCCACGACCAAATTTTCGACCGCCAGGACGGTTTCACCTACTTGAGCCAGCGGTTTGTTGACGACCAGCATCACCTCCCGGCCAACCATATAGCGGCTGATTTCTTCCCGTGAGGTCTCGGCGGTGCGCAGATTGGCGGTGACCCGGCCCCCGCGGAGTACCGTTGCGTTGTCGGAGAGGCTCATCACTTCGTGAAGTTTGTGGGTGATAAAAATAATGGTTTTGCCCTGCGCCGCCAGGCCTCGCAGAATCGTGAACAGGCTGTCGCGTTCCTGGGGGGTGAGCACAGCCGTTGGCTCGTCCAGAATAAGGATCTCGGCCCGGCGGTAGAGGGTCTTCAAAATTTCGACCCGCTGGCGGATACCGACCGGCAGGTGCTCGACTTTGGCGGTCGGGTCAACCTGCAAGCCGTACTGTTGAGCAATCTCGGCCACTTTTTGCCGGGCTGTCCGGCGGTCTACAAAGCCGGCGCGGGTTGGCTCAGCGCCGTAGATAACATTTTCGCTGACGCTAAGCGAGGGAAAGAGCATAAAATGCTGGTGGACCATACCCAGCCCGGCCCGGATGGCGTCGTGGGGAGAGTGGAAGGTTTGCTTTTGGCCGTGAATAAAAATCTCCCCGGCATCGGGCTGGTAAAGCCCATACAAAATCCGCATCAGCGTGGTTTTGCCGGCCCCATTCTCGCCAACTAGAGCACGTATTTCCCCGGGTTCGACGGCCAGGTCAATGTGATCATTGGCCAGCACGCCGGGGAAACGCTTGACGATGCCGCGCAGTTCGAGGGCGTAGGACATGGTAGCAGGTAGCAGGTAGCAGGTAGCAGGTAGTAAGGGGATTCTCTCCTCCTACTCCATACTCCTTACTACCTACTTCTTACTTCCTACTACTGCTTAAACATAGGATCTTCAATTTTGATTTCGCCGCTGATGATCTTCTGCTGGATCTCTTTGACCTGCTCGATGACCTCAGGATGCTTCATAATCTCGCACTGGCTGTTTTCAGGCTTGTCGGTGGTCAGGGCGACCAGGCCAATGCCCTTTTCGGCCAGGCCGTAGACCAGCAGATTCTCTTTGGAGCCGGCCATAATCTTGTCCACCGACTCGGTGATGGCGGTGTCCACCCGCTTGATCAGGTTCTCAACCACGAAGCCAGGGGCAGAGGGACATTGGTTCACGTCCACGCCGTAGGTGAAGAACTTTTTCTCTTTGGCCGCTTCAAAGATACCGAGGTTGCTGGCCGCGCCGGCGGCAAAAATGTGGTCAGCCCCATCGGCGGCCATGGCCAGTGCCTGCTCTTTGGCCCGGGCCGGGTCGGAGAATGCGCTGACATCGCTGCCAATCCACAGCGTTGAAACTTCAATATCGGGCTTGACATATTTAGCCCCTTCGGCAAAGCCATCGGTATAGCGGTGGAGGAAAGGAATATCCAGGGCGCTAATCGCGCCGACATGGTCAGTTTCAGTCAACGAGGCGGCGACAGCGCCGATCAGAAAGGCCGCTTCATATTCCTTGAAGACGGCACAGTGGACATTGGCCGGGGGATTCTCAATGCACTGGTCTACAATTAGGAACTGGGTATTGGGTGACTCAGCGGCCACTTTGGGGATGATGTCGTTGAATTCAAAGCCGAGAACAATCACAATATTGGCCCCGTCACTGACGGCGGCCCGCACGTTCTCCTCGCGGGTAGTCGGGTCTTCACTTTCCAGGACCTTGGTTTGAGCGCCGTGCTTGTCAGCGGCCTGCTCCAGTCCGGTCTGGCCCATGATCAAAAATTCGTTGACCCCCAGCGGGGTGGGGGAAACGTAGACAAACTTTAAAGGTTGGTCGCTTTTGGCTTCCTGGCCGCTGGCCTCCTGGGTAGCTGCGGGCGCAGCCGGGGCCTGGGTCGGCGCGGCGGCCTGGCCGCAGGCAGCCACCACCAGCGCGGCGATGACCAAGATAAAGAATGTCAAGAAAGATAATTTTTTCATTGGTTAAAATTCTCCTCTCCTTCAACAAAATATTCTTTGAGGAGTGTCAAAGTGCACCTTGACACTCCTGATTTTTATCATTTCCATATAAAAGTAAGTTCTTAACGCACTCTGGCCGCAATCATTTCGGCAAAAGCCGGATACTGGTTGGCGAGCGCATCCTTCTCTCCCAGTTCAAAGCCGGCCCATTCAAAGCCGGGGGTCATAGTCGTCCCAATCAAAGCAAACCCGTACCTCCCCTCTGAGGCCAGGCGCGTCCCCTGCCAGACGCCTCTGGCGACCACCTTTTGCGGCTGCAAGCCGGCTTCCAGATCGTTACCCAGGAGAAACAATTCGCCTGTGCCGTCGGGATGCAGTAAGAGCATTTCCAGCGGGTCGCCGTAGTAAAAGTGGTAGATTTCGTCCGTGTCCAGCCGGTGCATGGCCGAGAAGTCGGTGGGGGTCAGCAGGGCATAAATAGCCGTGCCAAAAGCCATCGCCTGCGAGTAGCGCTGCGGCAACGCTTCTGGGTGAACCAGTTCCGGCGCCTTATAGGTCTGGCGGAAGAAGCCGCCTTCCAGGGGCAGCGGTTCGAGTTGAAGTAAACCAATCACTTGCTGAGCGGTCAACATGGTCATCCTTTAGTTAATCTCGGCCAGAATACCCTTTACCAGCGGCGTCAATTTGGGCACAACCATTTTGATGGTTTCCCAGGTTTCCTCTTCCGTCGTTTCCAGGCCCGAGTTAATTTCCTGAATAGCGATATTGGTGATGCTGCTAATGCCCAAAACCTGTATCCCGCCGTGATTGGCAACCACCACTTCCGGCGCGGTAGACATGCCGACGGCATCCGCGCCGATGGCCTTGAGCATGCGAATCTCGGCGGGGGACTCGAAGGCCGGGCCGGCGACATAGGCGTAAACACCCTCTTGCAAGGTGAGGTTCAACTCTGCGGCGACGCGGCGGGCCAGGGCGACGAGCGGCGGGGCATAGGCGTGGGTCATGCTCGGAAAGCGTGGGCCAAACTCGGCCAGGTTGGGACCACGCAGTGGATGGTGGCCGCCCAGGCCGACCAGATTCAGATGGTCAACGATCAGCATCAGGTCGCCCTTCTGAAAGTTTTGATTGACGCCGCCGGCGGCGTTGGTCACAATGAGCGTCTTGACTCCCAGCAGTTGCATGACCCGAACCGGCAGGGTGAGGTGCTGCGGCGAGTAGCCTTCGTAAAAGTGAACGCGGCCCTGCATGGCGGCTACAGTTTTTCCGGCCAGCTTGCCGACGACCAGCCTGCCGGCGTGTCCGGGCGCGCCAGAGACGGGAAAATGGGGGATGGCTGCGTAAGGAATGACCTGGGCCGCCTCAATCTCCTCGGCCAGCGGCCCCAGCCCCGACCCCAAAATGAGGCCAACACTTGGCTGGTGGCTCGTTTGGCTTTGAACAAAATCAGCCGCCTGCTTCAGTTCGGCGTAGCTAAAAAACTCCGGCGAAACCATCGTCGTGTCACCTGTGCAATTGCTGGATGCTGGGGTAAATGGGTCTGGGTCATAACTATAGAATCGTTTGGGAGGTTTGTCAAGGTCTACCTGAAGCGAGGGTCAACCTGTTTTGACATCACCCATTTTTGGCCTATGATGCACCTATGTCCTGTTATTAAGGAGGTTGATCCATGTTCATCGTTCACGTCCAAGTCCACGTTAAACCTGAGTTTGTTGACGCATTTCGTGAAGCGACCATTGAAAATGCCCGCAACAGCGTCCAGGAGGCAGGTATTGCCCGCTTCGACGTGATCCAGCAGTTGGATGACCCCAGCCGCTTCGTCCTGGTCGAAGTCTACCGCACCCCGGACGACCCGACCCGCCACAAAGAAACAGCTCATTACAAAAAGTGGGCTGAAACCGTTGCCCCCATGATGGCCGAGCCGCGCAGCAGCATCAAGTATGCCAATGTTTACCCTGACGAAGTGGGGTGGGGATAAAATGTGACCGCCGCAATCTCCACCCCAGCTCTCCTTCAGAGAGGGTGAATATGGCGGTCGGTGGTCAGTGGTCTGCGGTCTCTCAGGAGGTTAAAGATGAAATTCGAATTTGCGACAGCCACACAGATTATTTTTGGACCGGGAACGCTTAAACAAATTGGCCCGCTGGCCAGAGAGATGGGGCGAAAGGCGCTGGTGGTTGCCAATTCGAGCGAACTTGCCCAACCTTTGCTCGACATCCTGGCCGCTCAAGGGATCGGTGTTGCGGTGTTTACCATCGCCGGTGAGCCGACGGTGACGGTTGTCCAGCAGGGCACGCAGCAGGCCAGGGCCGAAGTGTGCGACCTGGTCATCGGTTTTGGGGGCGGCAGCGCCATGGACACGGCCAAAGCTGTCGCCATTATGCTGACCAACCCCGGCGAACCCCTGGATTACCTCGAAGTGATTGGCCGGGGCCAATCGCTGAGCCGGCCCGGCGTGCCCTGTATCGCGATTCCGACCACTGCCGGGACCGGCAGCGAGGTGACCCGTAACGCGGTGTTAGGCGCGCCGGAACAGCGGGTCAAAGTCAGTATGCGCAGCCCGTTGATGCTGCCCCGGTTGGCCCTGGTTGACCCCGAACTGACCTACAGCCTGCCCCCGGAAATTACTGCCAGCACCGGCCTGGACGCGCTGACCCAGAACCTGGAACCCTTTGTCTCGAACAAGGCCAACCCGCTGACCGATGCCGTTACCCGGGAAGGGGTGCGCCGGGCGGCGCGCTCGCTGCGCCGGGCTTTTGAGCAGGGTGACGACCCAGCGGCGCGGGAGGATATGGCCCTGGCCAGTCTTTTCGGCGGGCTGGCCCTGGCGAATGCTAAACTGGGTGTGGTTCACGGGTTTGCCAGCGTGCTGGGCGGCATGTTCCCCGCACCGCATGGCGCGGTCTGCGCGGTGCTGCTGCCGCACGTGATGGCGGTCAACGTGCAGGTCTTGCAAGAAAGACAGCCGGACAGCGAATTTCTGCGGCGCTATGCGGAGGTCGCCCAAATTTTGACCGGCAGCTCCAAAGCAACGGTGGCCGATGGCGTCGCCTGGGTGCAGGAGTTGGGAGAGACCCTGCGCGTCCCTGGCCTGGCTACGTATGGTTTGACCGAAGAAGAGTTCCCCGCGGTGATCGAAAAAACGGCCGCAGCGAGCAGCACCCAGGGCAATCCGATCAAGCTTACTTCGGCTGAATTGCAAGAGATACTCAAACGGGCGTTATGACTTGTCGCTTTGGGGTTGAAAACGTAGAATATAATCTATTCGTGTTACATGGTGCGTGTTGCGTAGAAGTGAAACGGAACACGCACTACGAGCAGACTATTTTTGAGAACCACCAAATCCAAGAGAGGAAAGTTAATGAGCAAGAGTAAAGTCGCCGTTTTGCAAACTACCCCAAGAACCGTTCTGGCAGATTATCACCGGTTGATGAATCTGGCCGGCTATCAAGATGTTGTCGCCAAAGATGTTGATACCGCCTTGAAGGTCAATATTTCGTGGCATTTTTTCTTCCCCGGCAGTTCCACCACGCCCTGGCAGCTTGAGGGGGTTATTCGGGCAATGAAGCAAGACGGTTACAACCCCGATCTGATCCACGCTTGCCACAATCGCACGGTAGTCATTGACGCCCATTTTGGCGAAAGAGAGAACAAACAGATCAACGTCGTCGAAGCGCACGGGCTGCGCAACATCCACCTTTATGAAGGTCAGGAGTGGATTAACATTCGAGATGCCGTCGGCGATTTAACTCGCAAATTTCTTTGTCTCAACGAGGTCTATCCCAAAGGCTTCCATATCCCCAAGCGCTTCATTGGCGAAAATATCATTCACCTGCCGACAATTAAAACGCATATCTTCACCACCACCACCGGCGCGATGAAAAATGCCTTCGGCGGGCTGTTGAACGAGCGCCGCCACTGGACCCACCCGGTCATTCACGAAACCCTGGTGGACCTGCTGATGATCCAAAAGAAGATTCACCGGGGTGTGTTTGCGGTGATGGACGGCACCTTTGCCGGCGACGGCCCCGGCCCTCGCTGCATGATGCCTTATGTGAAAAATGTCATCCTGGCCAGCGCCGACCAGGTGGCGATTGACGCCATGGCTGCCAAAATGATGGGCTTTGACCCGCTTTCGATCAAATTCATCCGCCTGGCGCACGATATGGGCCTGGGCTGCGGCGATCCTCGAGAAATCGAGATTGTGGGGGATGAGGAAGCGGCGGCGATGAACTGGCATTTTGATGGGCCATTCAAGAAAATGACCTTTGCTTCGCGTATGCAGCACAAGATCTATTGGGGGCCGCTGAAAAAACCCATCGAGTGGTCACTCAAAACGGTGCTGGCCCCCTGGTCTTACGCGGCCAGCGTGGTTTACCACGACAGCTTCTGGTATCCGGTCATTGCCAAGAAGCGCATGCTCCAGGTGCTCGACAGCAATTGGGGCCATCTTTTCCGCAATTGGGAAAAGTTGACCCCGGATGAGCAGGGTTTCCCCACGGTCGGGACAGACCCCGCCGAAATCAAGCGCACCGGCCTAAAAGCACTCTGGCGCTCTTTTGGTATCCTGGGCACCGCCCTCAAAGAAGCCCCGGAATTTAGCCCGCCTCACCGCCACTCATCGGCGCACCAGTAATAGATATTCTATCGGAAATAAGGAAAAACCAGGTGACAGGCACTTTTTTTAAACGCTAAATATAGGCAGGTTTTGTTCAAATAAGTCCAAATTCGTCCGATAAGTGCCTGTCACCTTAATCCCCTAATACAAAAAAGGGGCAGACCCTAAGGTCTGCCCCTTTTGTTTATTTGCAAAAAAGAGGTTTAAGCCATCAATGCCTCAAAAGCCGGACGCTCGATGGTTTCTTGCTCCAGGAGCGCTCCGGCCAGGGCTTCCAGCTTGCGCTGTTGGGTCACAACAATGTCTTTGGCCCGCTGGTAAGCGGTATCCAGAATTTGACGGATTTCGCGGTCAATGGTTTGGGCCATCTCCTCGCTGTAATTGCGAATTTCACCCAGGCTGCCCAGATAAGGATTGCCCTGCTCTTCACCGAAGGTGCGCAGGCCCAGGGTCTGGCTAAAACCGAAGCGAGTCACCATAGCCCGCGCCAGCTTGGTCGCTCGTTCCAGGTCGTTGGCTGCGCCCGTGGTGATCCGTTTGAAGATAATCTCTTCGGCGGCCCGGCCGCCTAACAACCCGACAATTTCATCCTCAAAGGCTTCACGGCTACGCAGGTACTTATCCCCTTCGGGCAGAGGCATGGTATAGCCCAAGGCCATCCCGCGCGAGATAATACTGACCTTATGGATCGGGTCGCTGTTTTCCAGGTTGTGCATCACGACGGCATGGCCGGCTTCGTGATAGGCCACCACTTTGCGCTCGTAATCGCTCAGGATTTTGCCCTGCCGTTCCGGTCCGGCCACAATCCGTTCCATCGCATCTTGAAATTCCAGGCGTCCAATCGTGTTCAGATTGCGGCGAGCGGCCAGGATAGCGGCCTCGTTGACCAGGTTTTCCAGGTCGGCCCCGACGAAGCCGGGGGTTAACTTGGCCAGATCCAGGATGGAAATATCAGGGGCCAGGGGCTTGCCGCGGGTATGGACCTCCAAAATCGCCTCACGTCCCTGCACATCCGGCCGGTCCAAAATAACCTTGCGGTCAAAGCGGCCGGGGCGCAGCAGCGCCGGATCGAGAATATCGGGCCGGTTGGTCGAGGCCATAACAATGACGTTGGTGTCGGTGGTGAAGCCGTCCATCTCGACCAGGATTTGATTGAGGGTTTGTTCGCGCTCGTCGTTGCCGCTGCCCATACTGGCTCCGCGCTGGCGGCCAACAGCGTCAATTTCGTCCACAAAAACTACAGCGGGCGCCTGTTCTCTGGCCCGTTTGAACAAATCCCGAACGCGGGCCGCGCCCACGCCGACAAACATTTCGACGAACTCGGAGCCGGAGATACTAAAGAAAGGAACTCCGGCCTCGCCGGCCACGGCTTTGGCCAGCAATGTTTTGCCGGTGCCGGGCGGTCCGGCCATCAACACGCCCTTGGGAATACGAGCGCCCAATTTGACGAATTTATCCGGCTCTTTCAAAAATTCAATAATTTCCAGCAGCTCCAGCTTGGCCTGATCTGCCCCGGCCACATCCCGGAAGGTAACTGGGGGTGGAAGAAAGGTCTTTGATTTGGAATCCTTGTCGTGCGCATTGGAGATAACGCGAGGATTGCTGCGGCCCATATTGCTAAAATTGTAGCCGGAGCCGCTCTGGCCCTGCGGCTGCCGGGAGTTGCGGAAAATTAAAAAGGTAATTAACCCTACAATGGCTAAAACGGCCAGGATACCGGTCGGGTTAAAATTGGCCGTTGGCTCTTCAATCACAATCGGCAGCTCGGCCAGGGCATCAGCCGGAGCGCCGAGAATTTTTAATGTTTCAACCGCGCTAATGTTTGACTCTTTACGAGCGGTGATTTTGCTGCCATCCGTTTTAGTCGCTACGAGCACGTCGCCCCGTACAGCCAATGTTTTTACTTCCCCAGCCGCAACTGCACTGACAATTTTGGACAACGTGGCCGCAGACACCGCTTGATTGGGCGAAGCGGATTGCTCATCTTTAGGTAAGAAGTAGTATAGCAGAGCAATCAGGCCGACAACGGCCAGGGCTATTGCCATCCAGAGCGTACGTCTGGGCATGCGCCGCTCTTTGCGTTTGGAGTGATTGTCAGAATTCATTAGGCAAAATCTCCGTTCGATATAAGCAATTTTTAAAGGTGTGAAAAAGTACAGGGGTAGGTTAAAAATACCCACCCCTGCCATAGCGGTGAAAATTATTAGCGGATGTTCCTCATATCACCCCCAGCATACTTTAAAAGAGGAATGATAAACAGGCGCAAAAGTCACAAACTGTCAAGGTCAAAAGACATGTGTCAACATTCCCTAAAGTCACTTGCTCGATAGGCCGCAAGTCACTTCAGATTGTAACGGTTAGTGCAGAGTTATTGAAGAGTACTTTTAGGTGATTAATCAGCGGGTTCGGCTTGGGTAAGCCATTACGAACAGAAAAAATAGCAGGCTTTCCGGTTAATTACAAACGCACTAGAGTTATTTTAAGGCCATTTTCCCCATATGTTGCTGACCCTCTAAATTTTGAAACGAAATCTTTGGGAATTTGGGAGAAAATCAGGAGCAGTTGTTCCAGGGGAACATAGCTTGTGAAATGCGTCCCACTTGAGGTTAAAAATTTGGCGTAATTTTGGGAAAACAGTGTATAATGGCTCTAGAAACGTGTCTATCCCTTCGCAATTGAGGAGAAAGATTTGTCTGTAGACACAATTCAAGGGCGGCTTCTTGTCAGAGGAGCCGCTGTTGCTGTGGTAGTGGCAGGGGTAGCACTGGCAATTTGGCCTAATGCTTCTTCAAGTACACCAGCGCCGGTAGAGAGCGCCATAACCTTGCCGACCCGAACGCCCCGACCCACAGCGAGCGCTACGGCTAAAACGGTCAGCCAGGAGACCAGGCAGCCTAAGCCGACGTTACCATCTAAACCGCCACCTTCAACCCCGACCGCAACCCCGACAAGCGGGCCAGTGAGGCATGTTGTCCGTTCGGGGGAAATGTTACTGGCTATCGCCGCCGAGTACGAGACGTCGGTTGAAAAGATTATGATGGTCAACGAGATTACCGACCCAACCACTATCCAGATTGGCCAAGAGCTGCTGATTCCGGTGACGGCTACGCCCGCCGGTAAAGTAACCCCCCAGCCCACCCCCAAGTTGATTTTCCACATCATTGAGCCGGGCGATACCCTCCTGGCCCTCGCGCTGAAATATAACACGAGTGTTGAATCACTCATGGCAGCCAACTGGATTAGTGACCCCTCCGGCTTGCAGATTGGGCAAAAGCTGGTCATTCCCCCTGAAAACGGAACCTTGCCAGACCCTATTCTGTGGGCGCCGACGGCGGTACACGAGGTGGAGAGTGGAGACACCGTGCTGGACCTGGCCCTGGCGTATGGCTCCAGTGTTGAGGATATTTTGGCCGCCAATCCTGATTTGGAACCAACCTCCTTACAAATCGGCCAGCAGCTCTCCGTTCCTTTGACCCGGCAAAAAATTAATCCCGGTGGGAACCAGGCGGCGGTAGTAAAATTAGCGGCTGCGCCCACCCTCTCAGGAGCAGACCTGGCCGCGCTCAAAAAAGGCTCGCCCAGCCTGGTGGGGCTGGAGCAGGCGATGGTTGAGGCAGTCAATGCTGAACGCCGAGGTGAAGCGTTGCCCCCCTTTGCTGTTGATGAGCAGTTGACCCTGATGGCCTGGGGGCAGGCCCAGGATATGGTCAAGCGCGGTTATTTTGGCCACGTCACTCCCGAAGGCCGAACCCTGCGTGACCGTTTTGAGGATCGTGGGCTGGCCTCGACGCGGGTGGGCGAGAATATTTACCTCAGTGTTAAGCCGGCCAATCAGGCGGTTCAGGCGGCAGTTGGCTGGTTCATGGGCGACCCGCCGCATCGGCGCAATATCCTGCATGCTCACTTTAACCGGATTGGGGTAGGGGTCGCGCAGGAAGCCTCGGGTTGGTATACCTTTGTGCTGGTTTTTGCAGGAGATTAGGGCCGGCATGAAGAACCTGAAACTCCAGGAAATCATCGAAAAATTGCCGGCTTACTGGTGGGGCTGGTCAGCCTTGACCGTCGCTTTCATCGGAGCAGCCGCCTGGGTGCAAGTCAACGTGGGCCAGCCGACACCCCCGCCGCCGGTGAGCATTATACTACCTTCCCCCCCTCCGCCGACGCCGACCCCAGCGGCAACCCCGCTTCCGGCCATCATTGAACCCCTGGCTAACTTTGTGGAAGTAGCAATCTTGAAGATGACGCCTCTGCCCCAGACAACCGCTACGCCGACGCTGCGCCCAACCGTTACGCCGACGCCTATCTTTGTGTTTCACCCCGTTAAAGCGGGTGAAACGCTCATCTCGATTGCCTCAAAATACGGGATTACCAGCGAAGCTTTACTGGCCGCTAACAACATCCGCGACCCGGCTAACCTGGAAGTAGGGCAGGATTTACTTATTCCGCCCAAGGATGGCTTGCGCGTTCCGGTAGTGCCGCACACGGTTGCCGCAGGCGATACGTTGTTGAGTATTGCCGCCAAATACGGGTCCAGTGTCAAAAAGATCTTAGCGGCCAACCCCCAGTTAAAGGCCGATGATTTGCCGGTTGGTAAGAGCATTGCCGTGCCGGTTGTCTTTACAGAGGACAAGCCCATTGTGCCGCCAGAGGAGGCAGGGGAGCCGGTATATTACACGATAGTTGAGGGTGATACGCCCTTGGCCATTGCCCAGGAATATGATGTGCCGGTCGAGTTACTCTTAGCGGCGAATGAGATTACGGACCCGACCCTGCTCCAAATAGGCCAGCAGCTCTTGATTCCGCCCACCGAAGGCTTAACCCAGGGCGTGCCCATTATTCTATACGAGCTTGAGGAGGGTGACACCCTGCTGGGGCTTGCTTTGGAATTCGGCTCAAGCGTTAAAGATATTCTGGCGGTCAATCCTGAACTTATTCCTTCTTCCCTGGAAGTGGGTCAAACTGTCGCTATTCCCGTAATTTTTGCCCCACCGCGGCCGACGCCCGCGCCGCAGCGGCCCCGAGCAACGCCTGTTCCCATTGCTCCACCTCCAAGCCTGGTCGAAATGGAGCAGCAGATGATTGCCGGAGTCAATACGCAGCGAGAGGCAGCCGGATTGCCGCCCTATCAGGTTGACGAAGAAATTGCTCAGATGGCGCTGGACCACGCCCAGGATATGGTGGTGCGGGGATATTTCGGCCACGTGACGCCTGAAGGAAATACCCTGCGTGACCGCTTTGCCAAGCTGGGCATTAGCAGTGCCCTCAACGTCGGCGAGGATATTCAGCGCAACACCCGCCCGGCGGGTGAGACGGTTCAGTTTGCCCTGAATTGGTTCATGAACAGCCGCCCGCACCGGGCCAACATTCTACACCCCCACCATAACCGCATTGGCGTCGGCATTGTCGAAGGACCGCCGGGCTGGTACACCTACGTGCTGGTGTTTGCGGAGAGATGAAACCTGAAACGTGAGGCGTGATGACTAACGGAACACGCACTACGCGCTACAGCCTATTGAAGGGCTGAATGACTTCAAATTTCCTCCTCCCCCTGATCCCTTTGTTACTCTTTAATTTAACTTACACAACTTGGGGTCCCGGCTGCGACAGCAGGCGGACAATCGGACGCAGTTCCATCCACCACTGCTCTCGGGGGCGGCGGTGGACAGTATCGAGCATGCGCGGCAGGTCTTCCAGGCTGAAAAACTTGATCTGGCCGGCTTGCAAACCGATGAAGGACGCCGCCGGCGTTGTCTCCTGGGCCTGCTCGATCAAATATTCAATGCACTTGGCGGCCAGCCGGGTGGCCTGAATCCGGTCAAAGGGTGAGGGGTCGCCCCCCTGCTGGAGGTGGCCCAGAATAGCCTGGCGCACGTCAAATAACTCCTTGCTTTCTTCCTCAAAGAGCGAGCACAAAAAATTGGTGGTATAGAGTGGGTTGGCGTATTCATTCCGAATCAGCAGGGCCAGCCGCCGGCCGCGCTCAAATCCGGCCACCAGCCGGACCAAATCGGCCTGGAGGTCGGCCAGGCTGATGCCTTCTTCATTCAAATAGACCCGTTCAGCGCCGGTGGCCATACCGCTCATCAAAGCCAGGTAGCCGCAGTACCGGCCCATCACCTCGACCACAAAACAGCGCTGCGAGGCCACCGCCGACTGCTTGATTTTATCCACCGCCTGGACAATATTGTTCAGGGCCGTATCCGCGCCGATGCTCAACTCCGAGCCGGGTAAATCGTTGTCAATTGAGGCGGGCAGGCAGACAATGGGAATATTGAAGGCGGGGAAGTTGGGCCGCCGGGAAAAAAGTTCGTGGGCTGACTGGTAGCCCGTCCAGCCGCCAATGATGAGCAGGCCATCAAGCTGGTGGGTTTCGAGGTTGCGGGCAATGGCGTAAAAATCGCTGCCATCAGGCGTAAAGCGGTTTGTGCCCAATTCCGCGCCGCCGCGCGTGGCCCAGCCGTTAACGCTCATCCAATCCAACTCCTGAATGTCACCGGCCACCAGCCCTTTGAAGCCATTCTGCACGCCGAACATCTTGTGGCCGTGATCAATTCCCAGCCGGACGGCGACTCGGACGGCGGGATTCATCCCCGGCGCCGGTCCCCCCGAATGCATCACGGCCAGGCGAAGCTGCTTCTGGCCGGGTTTGGGGGGATGCGGCGCGGCTCGTACCATCGTGCGCAGGGTCCTGAAAGCATCCTGAAAACTGCCGCCCCGCAGCGCCATCGCCGTTTCATAATCGTTGCTGGTAATGGCTTCGTTGACGGCGTGGGTTTGGCGCACCGCGTCCATGAGGGGGGAGTGGATAATCCGGTTGCCGCGAATGCCGATCAACTGGGGCGGGCTGTCCGGTTTGGCCTCCAAAAGTGTCTCCACGGCGGCATAGCCCATCATCGTGCTCAGGTTGCGGTCAAAGGCGCTGGGCGAGCCGCCGCGCTGCACATGGCCCAAAATGGTCACGCGCGCGTCCTCCCCCAGCCGTTCCTCCAGCACCTTTTTAACGTAATCACTGCTAATGGGCTGGCCGTGCCGGTCCTGCGCTCCTTCGGCAATGAGGACAATGCTGTCACGGCGGCGGCCTACATCACGCCCGGCTTTCAGCTCTCGACACATGGTCTCTTCCCAATTATCCACATCGGGCGGACTTTCCGGGATCAGCACCCAATCCGCGCCGCCGGCAATGGCCCCCATCAGGGCAAGATAGCCGCAGCGGCGGCCCATCACTTCCACCACAAAGGTGCGCTGGTGGCTGGCGGCGGTGCTGCCCAGGGCATCCAGGGCTTCGGTAATGCGATGCAGAGCCGTGTCGGTGCCGATGGTCATATCGGTCCCAAACATATCATTGTCAATCGAACCGACCAGCCCGACAACGGCCAGGCTGGGGTGGCGCTCGGCTACTTTCGGGCTGATCTTACCCTGTTCGACCAGTTCAGCCAGCAACTCCGGCCATTCCCGGCGAAAGGTATCCGCCCCGGTCAGGCTGCCGTCCCCGCCAATGACCACCAACGCATCAATCTTGCGCTTGAGCAGATTGCGCGCCGCCTGCAGCCGCCCCTCGCGGGTGCGAAAGGCCGCACAGCGAGCCGTGCCGATCACGGTGCCGCCCTGCTGCAAAATACTGCCCACCGAGTCCCAAACCATCGGCACAATCTGGTCGCCGCCGTCCACCATTCCCTGATACCCTTCCCGGATGGCAAAAACCTCCACACCCCGCGCCAGGGCGGTGCGAACCACAGCCCGCACGGCTGCGTTCATCCCAGGGGCATCGCCGCCGCTGGTCAATACACCGATTGAATTTTTGGGTTGTGCAGACATAATGATTACTCCTTTGTCTACGCTTGTAAAGAAACTGACCGGCAACTGACCTCCTCCCTTCCCTCCCCCTATCAGGGGGAGGGTTAGGGTGGGGGTCAGTCGTCGTCTATCGCCAGCGGTCGTACGGACTTGGCCATAAAAATATCCGGCTTGCCGGGACCATTGGCATCGGGCATTACGCCCACAATAACAAAGCCGAGTTTCTGGTAAAACTCATAAGGATGTCCCCGCCGATTCCTGATCTTCGCTATGTGTTCAAATACATTCGGGTAAAGATTGACTCCCGCCAACGAGGTCATATTATCCTCATCGTCTGTACCCAGCCACAGGGTTAAGCCGCCTCGCTGCTGCACCTGCGCCTCCAGATCGGCCACCAGCGCCCGCCCAATGCCTTGTCGTTGAACCTCAGGTCGAACCACCAGCGGATGCAGTTCCCACACGTGCCCGTCATACTGGCGGATACCCCCTATCCAACCCAATACCGTTCCATCGTCGGCCAGGGCTACCCGGCTGATCCGGCCCGGCTCGAATGACTCTCGTACTTCGGCCAGGGCCGCAGCCGTATCCGGCCACGCTTCCGGCCAATTTTCCCGAAACGCCTCCACCAAAAGTTCGGCCACTTGCTGGATAATGCCTTGATCACCTGCTGTCAAATCTACGATCTTCATCCTCTATCCTCCATCCACGATCCTCTGCCTCTGCCGTTCCGCCGCCTCGCGGATGGTCTGAAAATGGATGTCCACAATATCCTCGACCTGCGGGGCGTAGCCGCCCGACATGGTGATGGCAACGGGTAACCCCGCGGCCTGGCACAAGTCAAACACCAGCCGGTCTCGCGCAGCCAGTCCTGCTTTGCTCAAAGCCAACCGGCCCAGCCGGTCGCCGGTAAAGGGATCAGCCCCAGCCAGATAGATGGCCATATCCGGTTGCGCCCCGCCCAATGCCTGGCACAGACCCTGCTCCAATGCCGCCAGGTAGGTGGCGTCGTCTGTCTCATCCTCCAGTTCCACATCCAGGTCGCTCTGCTCTTTGTGGAAAGGGAAATTTTTCGCGCCGTGAATAGAGAAGGTGAAAATGGTTGGATCACCGGCCAGAATAGCGGCCGTGCCGTTGCCCTGGTGCACATCGCAGTCAATAATGACGATCCGCCGCGCCCGGCCTTCGGCTTGCATAGCTCGTGCGGCAATGGCGCTGTCGTTGAAAACACAGAAGCCCTGGCCGCTGCCGGGAAAGGCATGATGGGTGCCGCCGGCCAGGTTAGCCGCAAAACCGTCCTCCAGCGCAGCCCGGCAGGCGGCGATGGTCGCCCCCGCAGAGCGGCGCGAGCGTTCAACCATCTCCGGCGACCAGGGAAAGCCGATGCGCCGGATTTCCTGGGGTGTCAATAAACCGTTCTGAACCCGGTGCAAGTAATCCGCCTCGTGTGCCCGGATGATTTCGACATCACTGGCAGCGGGAGGAACGCGCATGTTCTCCGGAGCAATCAAGCCGGACTCGGCCACTCGCTGGCGCAGCAAGGCATATTTTTGCATAGGAAAACGATGTTCTGGCGGCAGCGGCAGCACAAAGTGATCGGTGTAGAAGACTTTCAAGTAATTTGTCCTCAGGCCATCCTTTAACGTGCTGCCATTATGCCACAAGACCCAGGGCTAGACAAAGTTATTGGCAGGGTCGGCCAGGATGTGTATAATCCTCTGTAGCAAGGGGGCTGCTCATTTGTCCAGCGCTCAAAGATCTTTAAGGCCTTTGAGCTCTAAAAGAGCAGCCCCTTATTTTTGATAGGGAGACTCAACCATATGAAACTGTTTATTATTCGCCACGCTCAGTCCTTCAATAACGCCTTGCCGCCGGACCGGGAGAGTTTTGAGCGGGTTTGTGACCCGCCGCTGACCGAATTGGGCCAGCGCCAGGCCCACCTGTTAGCCGAGCATCTGGCGACCGGCAAAAACCCGGAGCTGTCCTCCTGGACTTCGGTTGAGGCCACCGCCAGCCACCGGCGGCGCGGCTACAACATTACCAAACTCTATTGCAGCGCCATGCATCGCGCCCTGCAAACCACCCTGCCGATTGCCCAGGCCCTGGGGTTGACGCCCGAGGTTTGGCTGGACATCCACGAACATGGCGGTATTTACCTGGATGATCGGGAAACGCGCGGTGCCGTTGGCCTTCCTGGCAAAACCCGCTCAGAGATCCTGGCCGAATTTCCAAATTACGTCCTGCCGGAACTCATCACCGAAGAGGGCTGGTGGACCGGGGGCTGCGAGGATTGGGCGGGCTGTCACAGCCGGGCGATCAAGGTGGCGGCAGTGCTGCGCGCCCAGGCAGCCAGCGAAGAACGGATTGCGATTGTCTCGCACGGCGGCTTTATTGATGCCCTGCTGAAGACGCTGCTCAACCAGTTGCCCAGCCAGCACGTTTTCTACTATAAATTCAATACGGCCATCTCCCGCATTGATTTTCGCCAGGATGGCCGGATTGATTTTCGTTACTGGAACTGGGTGGAACACCTGCCGCAGGAGTTAATCACGTGATGACGGGGAGTGCCAAAGCCCCGCTTTGGCATTCCTTACAGAAGTAGCGCCATTATCAAGTCATCCAGATAATCCCCATCCTGAAAGATGACTCGCCTTCTCCGCCCCTCGACTTCAAAGCCAAACTTGCGGTATAGACGAATGGCCGGCTCGTTGCGGGTATAGACTTGCAGTTCGATGCGGGTAACAAGGCCCGTTTGTTTGGCCCAGGCGACGGCTTCGGTCATTAAAGCTGTACCAACGCCCTGCCCCCGCCACTCTTGCCGCACCGATATGCCCAGGGTAACGGCGTGGCGGGTGGCCTGGCGCGTGCCGCCTTTGCAGTTCAGTTCGCCCACAATTCCCGCATCAACCTCGGCCAGGAGACAGATGGAGTTAGCGGCGGCGGCGCAATTGGCCAGGAACTGGCGCTCCTCTTCGACGCTGAGGGTGAATTCAGCGGGAGTCAGGGGAATATTGATCCCCGGCTCGGCCAGGAGACGCTGGATGTAAGCAATGAGTTGTCCGGCGTCGTCGGGCCGGGCTTCGCGAATGATCATGAGTCGGCGGCAATCAGGTAGACGCCGGAAACCAGAAGCCCCAGGCCGAGCCAGCCCTGCCAGCCATGCCGCTCGCCTAAAAAGAGCATGCTCAGGACAAAGATAAACGCCACACTCAGCCGGTCGAGCGCAGAAATCTTGCTGGCCACGCCCAGCCGTAGCGCGGCAAAGTAAGCCAGCCAGGAGATGGCTCCCGAAAGCCCGGCCAGGATGATAAAGAGCCAGGCCCGCCCGTCCACGTTGCTTCCGCCCTGCCAGAGCGTCTGCAACTGCCCGCTGATGAGCGAGACGACCACCAGCGTTGCCATCATAATGATCGAGCGCAGCGTTGTCGCCAGGGTTGGATCAACTTTTTCCAGGCCGATGCTGCCAAAGATCGTTACCCCGGCCGCACTGAGCGCAGCGACCAGGCCAAGCACAACCCAGCCGTAATCTTTCATCAAGGTTTCCATAGTTCCACCAAAAGCAATAGTGAATTGTGAATTGTCAATTGTGAACTGCTAAGTTCGCCAATGGCTGGAAGCCATCGGCTGAGACAGGTGAAGTCGGTTAGAAACCGGCTCAACCAAGCGTCCAGCCTGATTTATCAGGCTTTCATATGAAGTAGCCGGGCGTTTCAACGCTCGGCAGACTCACCCGCCCACGTGGACCGCCGGACGCCGTTCGGGGTCAGGCTCGACCTCGCGCAGGATCTCGCGGGTCACCGGAGGAATATCGCCTTCGCCAAAGACGATGAAACGCAGCAGATAGCGCAGCGGGTTGCCCTCGGTCCAGGCAAAGTAGATGTGCGGGATCTTACCGGTCTGGTCGCGCAGGTAGAGCAGGAATGCGGCGATGGCGTTGGGAATGGCCGGGCTTTCGGCCCGCAGGACGCGGTAGCCGCTAATTTCGACCCCTTTGACCTCCAACTCATCGCTAAACTCGGAAGCATCGCAGACGGTAATCTCCAGGAACAGAACCGGGTCTCGGGGCGGCAGGTGGGTATCTTCGCGGACTTCTTTTTCTTTCAGGAAATATTCACGCGCGTCGCCCGAATCTAACTGGTTGGCGATGATGCGGATATTGCCCTGGCCGGCCTCGGCAATGAAGCGCTGGGCGGTCGGGTCGAGTTCAACCCGCTCCAGGCGCAGTTCGGTGGAACGCCAGACACGAGAGATGAGCGAGGTCACAATGATGGCAATAATGAAGAAGGCGGCAATTTTAATCCCTTCGGGCTGCCCAATGATATTTATGACAATCGTGTAGATGAAAATGAGGGTAATCAGGCTAAACGCGAGGGTAAGTAATTTCTCCCGGCGCTGCCAGGTCGAGAGCGTTACCGCTACGGCCGCTGAACCCATCAGCGTGAGCACTCCGGTGGCGTAGGCCCCCCCCTGGGCATCCACATCTGCTCTAAACAGGATGGTCACGACGAAGCAAACGGCAATAAAGATAAGGACCAGGGGCCGGACGGCTCGCGTCCACTCCGGGGCCATGCCGTAGCGGGGGAGGTAGCGGGGCACGATATTCAGCAGACCGGCCATGGCCGAGGCTCCGGCAAACCACAGGATCAAGATTGTGCTCAGATCGTAGAAGCTGCCAAACACCTCGCCCAGGTAACGATGGGCCAGGTAGGCGAGCGCCCGCCCATTCGCCGTACCACCCTCCTCAAATTCTGCGGGCGGAATGAGCATCGTGGTGACAGTGCTGCTCGAAATGAGCATGACGCTCATAATCAGCGCCGCCGAGGTGAGCAGTTTGCGGGTGTTGCGGATGCGTCCCTGCGGGTTTTCCTCGGTGTCGGTTTTGTCCCCACGGACCAGGGGCATGACCACCACCCCGGTTTCGAAGCCGGACAATCCCAGCGCCAGCTTGGGGAACAAGAGGAAAGCCGCTCCGAGCATGGCAAACACGCTACTATGCCTGACGAATAAACTGTTACTCCACTGGCTTAACACCTCGGGGTGCAGCATAATCTGGTAGAAGCCGGCCCCAACCACAACCAAGTTTAGCAGGATATAGATGACGACCACGACGACGGCGATCCCAATCGCTTCCTTAAAGCCCTTGAGAAAGATCGCCCCCAGGAAGGCGATCAGTACCAGGGTAATGGTAACAGGATAATGGAGCGCATGGGGAACGAGCGGGTTTTCAATGATGTGAGCGGTGGCATCGGCAGCCGATAAGGTAATGGTGATAATGAAGCTGGTGGCCACAAACCCGATCAGACAAAGCACAAACAGCTTGCCCTGCCACCACGACAGCAGCCGTTCGAGCATCGAGATTGAACCATCGCCGTGGGGGCTTTCGGCGGCAACCCGATTGTACATCGGGAGTGCGCCAAAAAGGGTTAGGAGCACCAGGACCAGCGTGGCAATGGGTGAGAGCGCCCCGGCCGCCAGGGCGGCAATGCCTGGCTGATAACCCAAGGTTGAGAAATAATCCACCCCGGTTAAGCACATGACCTGCCACCAGGGATGGGTGTGGGCCTGCTTCTCCGCCTCGTAAGGCCCTTCGACCTCCGCCCGCTGGCCTTGAAGCAGCCAGCGGATAAATCCATTCCGGGATTGATTCGTATTACTAGCCGGCGCAGTCATCAGCAGATCTCCTCCTTGCTAATAGTCTAACTTCCCCTATCTTATTATACCGAAATTTCTTCCCAATCTGAACTGGAAGGGCGCTAACATGTACCCATTTCTATATCTTCTTCTGTCGCCTCTAATTGATTACGTTCCAATTACCTGGTTTTTGCTTCCAACTGGAGCACCGCCTCGCGCACGGCGTCGGCGGCGGTTTGCCAACTGGTTCGGTCATGGAGATCCGCCCGCAGGTGGAGCGGCGGCCCAAAGCGAACGTGGACGGTGAGCGGCCGCGGCGCGGCTGCGCCCTTAGGCATGGCGCGGGCCGTCCCGCTGACTCGTAAAGGAATTACCGGAACCTCGGGAAAGGCAGCTATCAACCGGCCAATACCCCGGCGGAATGGACCGATCTGCCCGGTCATGCTGCGCGTGCCTTCTGGATAGATGACCACCCCATACCCCTCATCCAGCGCCCGCATGACGTGACGCAAAGGATCTTCCCCTTTGACTGTATCCCGATCTACCGGGATGGCGTTGAAGAGAATCCGGGCTGTACTCTGCTGCCAGCCCCCCTCAAAAAAATAATCCCGCGCCGCAGCGGCCACTGTGCGCTGGCGCAGGGAAGGCGGCAGCGTGCTAAAGATGACGGCTGAATCCACATGGCTGGCGTGATTGGCGGCCAGCATGAAGGCTCCCTCTAACGGGATGTGCTCCGCGCCTTTGATCTGAGGCCGGAAATAGAGGCGAATATAGGTAAAAAAAAGCTTCCGTATGACTTCGGTAAACGGATAATGACTGGCGTACAGACTCATTTTGAAAACCCGGCTAACCAGTGAAAATCCTCCCGCAGCCGCGGGTAAAGCTCGACAAACCGGGCATACAGCTCGTCGTACCTGGCCCGGCGAGCGGGGTTGGGTTCGGTAACGGGACCATAACGGACAACCTGCCCGCAGGCTGCGGCCAGATCGGCGTAGAGACCCGCGCCTACCCCGGCCAGCAACGCCGCGCCGACACTGGCCTGCTCGCTCAACAGAGACTGCTGCAGCGGCACGCCAAAGACATCCGCCTGGATTTGCCGCCACACGTCACTCTCTGCCCCACCGCCGGCAGCAATGATCCGCTCAACCTGCCCGCCCAGGCTCAGGCTGATTTCGAGGGTTTGGCGCAAAGCCAAGGCCACGCCCTCCATCACCGCCCGGGCCAGGTGGCCGCGGGTGTGGTACGAACTCAGGCCGACGAAAGCCCCGCGCGCCAGCGGGTCCATGTGCGGGGTCCGTTCGCCGGAGAGATAGGGCAAAAAGATGAGTCCGTCCGCGCCGGGGGGGATGGCTGACGCTTCGGCGCTCAAGATGGGGTAAGCGTCGGCGGTCCCGGCCAAACCGCTGATGTGGCGCAGCCAGCGCAGCGACAACCCCGCTGACAGAATAGCTCCCAGGACAAACCACATCTGCGGGACGGCGTGATTGAAGACGTGAAGACGAGGGTCAGTACGTAAAGCTGGGGTCTCATTGGAACTCGTAGGAACTGAAGGCGCTAAGTTCCTCCGAGTTCCCCCAGTTCCTATGAGTTCTTTTGGGTTTGGTTCGATGGGCACAAACACCTGCCCCCCGCTGCCGGTCGTCACCGAAGCGAGGCCAGGGGCAATCAGGCCGTTGCCAATCGCTTGAGCCGGCTGGTCGGCGCAGCCGGCAACCACCGGGATGCCTGCGCCCAGTCCGAGGACTGCGGCTGCCTGGGAGGTGAGCTGGCCGGATACGGCAGTCGAGACCAATACGGGCGGAAAAAGACTCTCCCGCAGCCCTACCCCGGCTAAAATTTCCGCGGCCCAGCTTTGGCGGGTAATATCGAAGATGCCGGTGCTGGCGGCATCGCTGACCTCGGTGGCCACCTGGCCGGTCATGCGCAGCCGGACGTAATCCTTGGGCAGGATAACCTGGTGGGTATGGGCCAGCAGCGCGGGTTCGTGCTGGGCCAGCCAGACCAGCGTCGGACCTTGAAAGCCGACTGCCGGCAGCGTCCCGGCGATAGCGGCATAGCGGTCTGGCCCTAAAGGGGCAATAAGCTGGGTGCAGGCGGCAGGGCTGCGTTGGTCGGCCCAGATGATGGCCGGGTGGAGCGGCACTCCGGCCCGGTCCAGCAGCACCGCGCCGTGCATCTGGCCGCTGAAGCTGATGGCGGCGACGTCGGTGCGGCCTGCCTGAGCCGTCACCTGGCGAACCACGGTGATCGTCGCCTGCCACCAATCCTCCGGGTTCTGCTCCGCCCGGTCCGGGCTGGGTTTATGAAGCGGGTATTCATGGCCGGCGACGGCTATGGTTTGCGCCGTCTCCGGGTCAAACAAAACTGCTTTGGCGCTGGAAGTGCCGATATCAATGCCGAGGAGAAGAGTCATGAGTAATCCCTCACACTTCATTGTCTGCGAGAATTACAATCTTAGGGCGTGGTGCGTGTTGCGTAGGGCGTAGAAGGAGAAACGGAACACGCACCCCGTATCACGATACTGTCAGCCGTATTTTCGTTCAAACTCGCCCATAAAATCTACCAATGCCTGGACCCCCTCCAGCGGCATGGCATTATAAATGGAGGCGCGCAGGCCGCCGACGGAGCGATGGCCCTTTAGGCCGCTGAGGCGGGCGGCTTCGGCTTCCCTGGCGAATTTCTTTTCAAGTTCTTCATTGTCGCCGTGGATGCGGAAATTAACGTTCATATAGGAACGGTCGGACGCTTCCGCCGGGCCGTAATAAAAGCCGCTGCGATCAACGGCGTTATACAGCAGCCTGGCTTTGGCCTCGTTGCGCTCCTCAATGGCTGTAACGCCGCCTTCGGCTTCAATCCAATCCATGACCAGGGCGACCATGTAAATGCCAAAAGTCGGCGGGGTATTGTAGAGCGAATTGTTTTTGAGGTGGGTGGCGTATTTGAGCATGGTCGGTACGGTGGCGGGTGTCCGCTGAGCCAAATCCTTGCGCATAATCACGACGGTCACGCCGGCCGGGCCGATATTTTTCTGCGCCCCGGCGAAAATCAGGCCGAATTTGGACACGTCTACCGCGCGGGAGAGGATATCGGAGGACATGTCAGCCACCAGGGGGACAGCGCCGGTATCGGGGAAGCTGCGCCACTGCGTGCCGAAGATCGTGTTGTTGGAACAGATGTGGACATACGAAGCGTCGGGGTTGAATTCGATTTCGCCAGGCCGGGGCAGCCGGCGGAACTTTACGGCCTCAGTTGAAGCGGCCAGGCGATAGTCGGCCACTTTTTTGATTTCTTCAGTGGCTTTTTCAGTCCACGCGCCGGTATGGAGTACGTCAATTGGCCGGCCGGGGAGGTAAAGGTTCATGGGTACCATTGAAAATTGCAGGCTGGCTCCACCCTGCAAAAAAAGCACCGCATAGTCGTCGGGAATGCCCATATTCCGGCGCAGGCCGCTTTCGGCGTGGGCCAAAATCCCTTCAAATTCCGGCGAGCGGTGGCTCATTTCCATGACCGACATGCCGCAGCCCTGGAAGTTGAGCAGTTCATCCCGCGCTCGTTCCAAAACAGGCACGGGCATCACGGCCGGTCCCGCGCTGAAGTTAAAGATTCGGTCTGACATAGTGCTCTCTCCTGTAAGTCGTAAACAGTTATCAGTGCTCAGCGAATAGTCCGACTGATTACTGGTCACGGTTCCTGTGCGACCTGCAACCTGTTACTTTGGGCCACATTATACTCCAGCGAAACGTAAAACGTGAAACGTGAAACGCCGTCTTTAGACCGGCCGGATTTTGCCAAAATGATGGGGATATGGGAAGATAGGAAGATTGGAAGGTTGGAAGGGTGGAAGGCTGGTAAAAACAATGAAGAGGTAGCACCCTAAACGGGAGCAGGTGATAGCAAGGTCAAAGAGTCGTATGATTTCCCTGTCTACTGTCTACTGGCTGCTATTTCGAGGAGGAAATTATGACCCATTCACTTCGTGTTACAGTTTGGAACGAGTACCGGCACGAAAAGCGAGACCCGGCAGTGGCCAAAATCTATCCCGACGGCATCCACCAGGCCATTGCCCGGCATCTCCAGTCCAAAGATCTAACCGTCCAGACGGCCACGCTGGATGAGCCGGAACATGGTTTGGCTCAGGCACTTTTGGCCCAAACTGATGTCCTGATTTGGTGGGGACATCTGGCCCATCAGGAAGTTGCCGACGAGATTGTGGAGCGAGTCCGCCTGCGAGTCCTGGAGGGCATGGGGTTGATTGTGCTGCACTCCGGCCACTTTTCAAAGATTTTTAAGAAGTTGATGGGGACATCGTGCGATCTCAAATGGCGGGAAATGGGCGAGAAGGAGCGTATCTGGGTAGTGGAGCCGGGACACCCCATTGCTGCCGGGTTAGGCGAATATTTTGAGATCCCCCAGGCGGAGATGTACGGCGAGCATTTCGACATCCCTGCGCCGGATACATTGGTGTTTATCAGTTGGTTTCAGGGCGGCGAGGTGTTCCGCAGCGGATGCTGTTTTCACCGGGGACGAGGCAAGATTTTCTATTTTCGCCCCGGCCACGAAACTTACCCCATTTACTACCAGCCGGAAGTACTGCGCGTTATCAGCAATGCCGTCCGTTGGGCTGCACCGGTCGCCGGGCCGGAGGTCAAATTTGGTCATTATCCAACGCCGCTAGAGAAAATCTAACGCATGTTGAAAGTCAAAACAGGCATAATTCCTATGCTATACGGACACATTCCCGGTATTGACAAACCTATCTCCCGCCTGGTTCAGGGCACGGTGATGGTCAGCTCAGGAGAGCTGGACCGGAGCTTCGCCCTGTTGGACGAAGTTTTTGAACTGGGCTGTACTACCTTTGATACCGCCCACGATTATGGGCAGGGTGACTGCGAGCGCACAGTCGGGCGCTGGGTCAACGAGCGCGGGCTGCGCGACCGGGTGGTTATCATTGGCAAAGGCGCTCACCATAACCAGGACCGCCGGCGGGTGACGCCTTTTGACATCACTTCCGATCTTTACGATTCGCTGGCTCGGTTTAAGGTTGATTTTATTGACCTGTACCTGCTGCACCGTGACGACCCCGGCGTGCCGGTCGGACCGATTGTGGAAGTGTTGAATGAGCACCTGGCGGCTGGGCGAATTCGCGCCTTCGGCGGTTCCAACTGGAGCCACGAGCGTTTTCAGGCC
Source organism: Anaerolineae bacterium (assembly GCA_023382535.1). The sequence goes on from JAHDWA010000003.1 coordinate 104,476, forward strand.
GCGAATGAATATGCCGCCGAGCATGGCCTGATCCCTTTTGCCGCCAGCAGCCCCAATTTCAGCCTGGCCGAGCAGGTTCAGGCGCCGTGGCCTGATTGTATCAGCATCGGCGGGCCGTCGGGCCAGGCCGCACGGCAGTGGTATCGGCAAAACCAGACGCCCCTCTTCACCTGGTCGAGTTTGGCCGGCGGCTTTTTTTCTGGCCGCTTTAGCCGTGATAATCTCGACTCCTTTGACAGTTACCTGGATAAGTTGTGTGCCCAGGCGTACGGTTATGAAGATAACTTCAAACGCTTAGACCGGGCGCGCCACTTGGCTGAAGAAAAAGGATTGACCCTGCCCCAAATCGCGCTGGCCTACGTCTTGAGCCAGCCACTGAATATCTTTGCCCTGGTCGGCTGCCAGAGCGGGGCCGAATTCCGGAGCAATCTTGCCGCCAGTACCATCAGGCTGTCGCCGGAGGAAATGGCCTGGTTGGAGTTGAAAAGTGATAGTGTTTAGAGGGCGTAGCGTGGGGGTAGAAAGGAACAGAGATGAAAAAAGCTTTGATTGTCTGGGGTGGCTGGGCCAGCCGCTAATCAACAAATAAACAGGAGCTACTCAAACTATGTCTCAAAAGAAACTAGGCGTGGCTATTCTCGGCTGCGGCAACATTGCCGTGCCCTACGCCGAAAATCTATCTTCCTATCCCGAAATTGAGCTGGTCGGCGTGGCCGATGTGGATACCAGCCGGGCCGAAACCCTGGCGGCGCAGTTTGGCTGCCGCGCTTATCCCTCCATGGAGGCCATGCTGGCCGACGAAAAGGTAGAGCTGGTCGTCAATTTGACTATTCACCACGCCCACAAAGAGACGACGGCGCGCTGCCTTGAAGCCGGCAAGCACGTCCACAGCGAAAAGCCCATGACGCTTACCTACGAAGACGCACGAGCGCTGGTCGAACTGGCGCGGCAAAAAGGACTGCGCCTGGGCTGCTCGCCTTTTACATTTATGGGCGAGGCCCAGCAAACGGCCTGGAAAATTATCCGCGAGGGGCGGCTGGGCCAGATCCGGGTGGTTTATGCCGAGGTCAATTGGGGCCGGATCGAGTCCTGGCATCCCGCGCCCGGCCCATTTTACCAGGTAGGCGCCTTGTTTGATGTTGGCGTCTACCCGCTGACCTTGCTGACAGCGATTTTTGGCCCGGCCCGGAAAGTGTGGGCTTATGGGACCGTTCTCCATCCTGACCGGGTAACGCGGGAAGGCGTTCCGTTCCATATCGAAACCCCCGATTTCATTGTCTCGCTGATCGAGTTGGAAAACGGGCCCTTGGTCCGGCTGACCACCGATTTTTATGTCTCGCGCCACAGCAGCAAGCAGGATGGTGTCGAATTTCAGGGGGACCTGGGCGCGCTCTACCTGAAGAGCTGGCATGACTTCGATGTACCGGTCGAGCTGGCTGAATTCGACCAGCCCTTCCGGCCGGTCCCCCTGGTCAAGCCGGGCTACCAGGGCAGCCGCAAGGTCGAGTGGGGCCGGGCGGTGCTGGATATGGCCCAGGCCATCGCCGAGGGACGCCCTCACCGGGCTACCGGCGAGCAGGCAGCGCATGTAGTCGAAATTCTCAACGCTGTTACCCAATCTATCCAAAACGGCCAGCCGGTGGTGGTCCATTCCAGTTTTGCCCCGCCCGCACCGATGGAATGGGCGATGGGGTGATCCACTGAAAACCTGGGGAGAGTTATGACAGATGAAGCCGAGGCCGGTGCATCCGGCTCGGAAGATAAGTTAAACATGGGCCAATTAAGGTTCATTGGGGGTGTGGTCGTAAATTTGGCCGTGACCCTCTGCCTGGTATTGTTAGTCCCCCTGGCTGCCGCCATGGTCACGCTCAATACTTATCAGGGCTGGCCCTGGCTGGGATTTGAGGCCCCGCTTAACCAGCCCGGCTCGATACCAGATGCTCCGCCGCAGCTCATGCCCGTTCAGTTCCAGGTCTTAACGCCAATCGAGACCCCCATCCTGACCCTCAGCAGTGCGCCCGTCCCTCTGCCCACCGTCTCGCCGTTGAAGGAGCAGGTAGGTTCCGCGGGTCTCCTAACTGGGAAGGTCACCGGAACAAAGTTACAGGATTCAATAATGATGCGGACGCTGCATCGAGCTGTTGTGGGCATTCCCCCTCAAGAGCTGGCCAGTTCTCTTTCGCGTCAATTGGCTAACCTGTCTCTACCCAGGGCTACGATCACGCCACCCGCTCTTCCGGCCCAGGTTTCTGCCGCTCCTCAGGAACTTGTTCCCCCGGCAAGCTCGGCAAACTCTTATCAGCTTATCCCCCTGGAAGGACAGCGCGAAAGCCGGCCGGCAGTAAATCACGGCGACCTTAACCTGGAATTACGGGACCCCCAACCTATTGCCGTAGATCTGAACCTGGTAGAGATTAATGGTTCGGGCCTGGATCCGGATGCGCCTTATCTGGCGGCCATCTTCAAGCCTGATTTTGTCCGGGCCTACACAATTCATGATTGGGACTGGGGCTGTGACTGCCGGGGCAAGCTGCTCCAAGCGGAGCATGGCGTGTTGGTGGGGATTCGAACAACACCAGGGGCGCCGGTCTTTATTCCACCGCGTAAGCAAAATGTTTATGCCGGCAAGTATTACGCCACCCTGCTCTACGCCTCGGAGGACAGCCTGACTTTTGTCTATACCAGGGCCGGGAGCGTGGCCAGAGGTTACACGGTACATTATCTTGGCCTGCACACCGACCCCAATCTGGTCGCTCTGTTCCGCCGGAGTCAGGGGAGCGAATTACCCGGACTAACCCTTGATACCCCGGTTGGAACTGCCACCACTGAATTGATTGTGGCAATTCGCGATAACGGCACCTTTCTGGATGCCCGTTCCCGGCGAGATTGGTGGGAATAATTTGCTGTTTTAACGCCTCTCTGACTCTTTGCTCCGGTCAAAAAATTTTTACCCCTTGATTATGTTAAAAAAATGTGATATTATGTAAGAGCTTTAACACTATTAAAAATGTTAAGGCCCGATGTGGGTATGGCCGATCAAAATCGTCGAAACATATTTTCCAGTGCGATGGTGGTTGTCGCCATTCTCATTTCACCGGCAACCTTAGCCGTGTGTGGGTTGGGGCAGTCTGTTAATGTCGAAGCGACAGTGGCCGCCGGGGTTGCCGCCACCCAGCAAGCAGCCGTTAATTTGCAGGCCACGATTGACGCGGCTATCGCCGCAACTCAGGCCGCTATCCAGGCTCAGTCCACCCCGGCTGCGCCCGCGCCATCTGAGCCTGAATTGGTGCGAACGGTTATCCTCATCGAAGCCAACGCCACTATTGCCAGAGATTTGGCTGTTCTTCAATCCATCTATGCGCCGGATGCTGTCGTCGTAGATCACAACGGCACGCCGGATGATGCCAGCGATGATACCACCTGGCAGGGCTGGGCTAATATCGAACGACGCTATCTGGCCTTCTTCTCAGCCGGATTTTCCTCTTTAACCCCGGTTGACTTATCCATTCAGATGGATAGTGATCTCCAGGCGACGGCCACTCATCGGGGAGTTATTCTGAATGGAACAGTTTATCCCGACCGGGGCGTCTATACGCTCAATAAAATCAACGGACAGTGGCTTATTACCCGGCTGGAGTATGGCAACGAAAAAGGCTACAGCACCTTGCCGGCCCAGGCCGAGAGTACTCCCCAAGTTCAAAAGCCCCCTCAGGATGATGGTCTTTATGATCTAAAAGTGGGCAATCAGCATCGCTATGAAGAACCCTGGGGTTGGGATCGCGGCGACCCGTGCAAAGCCTGGGAAACGGGTGACTTTGACGATACCAGGCCGAACTATCGCGGGTTCAATGTCGAGTTATTGCTCACCAATAATTCTGGTGGCCTAGTGCCCGATGCCTGGCCGATCAGTTTTACCACCGCCAAAGGTAAATCGGTCAAGGCGTGTTATTATGGGTATGCCGGGTCTGGTCCGTCGCCTGGCGCTACAAGTTCAGTCACTTTCTTTACGGTGGTCGAAAAAGGGGACTATGTCGAAAAGATAACATTTAGTCTCAACGATCAAACGGTCCAGCTTTGCCTCGATGGCAAGGGGGGCTGGTCGCGCTGTTAAGCCTTACGGTTAGATGCCCAACGTCTAACCGTTTTTTAATTATTTTCCAAGTGAAGTTATAGATATTTAGCATAAGATGGCTTTCACCCGTTAACAATTGAGGAGGAGAGGGTTATGACCAACGAAGCCGGAGCAGAGGCATCTGCGGCTGAAAGCAGGCTGGGCGGCTGTTTAATGTGGTTTTTTTGGGGAGTGTCTTTGAGTTTTATGACGATTCTCTCCCTGGTGCTGCTCGTTCTGCTGGCCGCTTCCTTAACTCTAAATGTTTACCTGGGTTGGGAATTAACAGGGCTTGAAGTTTCAGTGAGCCGCTCAGGCGCCGGCTCGGTACCCGAACTCATCCCAACCGACATGCTGGCAGCCATTCCGACCAACACGCCGGTACTCCTGCTCAGCCCTACCCTGACCCCTTCACCGACCGTATCGCCGCTGGAGGCACAGGTGGCTACGCTGGCTGCACTCGCAACACAGGTAGCGATCTCACAACCACCTGCTGCGCCAAATTCACCCCCGTCATTGCCCGTAACAACTCCTTCCGCTGCGCAAGCCGGTGTGCCCACTGCGGTGGCAATGAGTACCCCTCAGGCAAGCGCCAATGTTCCGGCCCCGCAAGCTGTCAATCCAGCCGCGCAGCCGGCTACTCCGGCTGCTGTGGCTGCCGCCTCTCAACAAGAAGCAGCAGCGGAGTTTGCGCCCCCGGTAAGCTCATCAAACTCGTATAAGTTAATTCCCATTGAAGGTGAGCGCGAAAGCCGCCCAGCCGAAGAACACGGCGACCTCAACTTGAAGTTGCGCGACCCCCAGCCGATTGAGGTAGACCTTTCCCTGCAAGACCTGCCCGGTTCCGGCATAGACCCCAATGCACCCAATTTCTCAAAGATTTTCAAACCCGATTTCATGCGGGCCTACACAGTTTACGATTGGGATTGGAGCTGCAATTGTAAGGGTAAACTACTTCAGGAGGATCATTTAGTCTTGCTGGGGCTAAAAACTACGCCCGGTGAGCCTGTTTTTATCCCACGCAAAGAGAGCGATATTTATGGAGGCAGTTATTACGCGGTAGTGCTCTACGCTTCAGAGGATAGCCTGACTTTTTTGTACAATCGGGCTGGCAGCGTGGTTAAGGGTTACACTGTCCATTACATTGGCTTGCATACCGATCCTAATTTGGTAGCCTTGTTTCGCGAAAGCAAGGGCAACGAACTGCCCGGTTTGACTCTGGACACTCCGGTTGGCGTGGCCGGCGACGAACTCATCATCGCCATTCGGGACAACGGCAAGTTCTTGGATGCCCGCTCCAGAAAGGATTGGTGGCAATAATGCGTCCCTTTTGGCAAACCAGCTTCGGCAAATTGGTTATTGGCGGCTGTGGCGCTCAGATAGGATTGCTACTGACCCTGAGCGGGCTGGCTGTTGTTCTGGTATTTTGTACTGCCTGTATGATTGCTAATGTGCTCAGCCTGGGCCTGACCCGTGATATGGTTGAAACATCTTCCACCAGTATCCCCGTTGCCGTGACCTCATCGCCCGCCGAAGTTGGCTCTCTGCTTGAGCAGGTAGATTTACTCCTGGCCGAGGTCGAAACTTGGCAACGAGAGGAGTTGACAGCGTCATCGTCCCCACTCTTGCCGGCCGGGGGCAAACCCATGATTGTGGCCGGTCAAAACCCGGTCAGCTTATACAGCGGCCCCGATATGGGCACCAACCAGGTTGGTTTATTATCAGTCGGCGAGAGCGTAGAAATTGTCGGGCGGAATAATGCCTCCAGTTGGTGGCTGGTGGCGTTGCCTGATGGCCGATTTGCCTGGGTGTTCAACGCTCTGGTCACGGCGATCAATGTTAACCATACCATTCCGGTCGTGACCACTCCCTCTGAACTGGCTCAACCGGCCTCTTTTAGCCTGGTAGCAGCGATGACCCCCATCCCCACTGTACCTCCACCACCTCTAGTCACAGCGACGCCCACCTTGCCTCCCGGAACACCCACCCCCGCCGCTGAAGTCAGCCGCCAATACGTGGAAGATTCGCCTGCCTTTATGAAAATTAAGGGAAGCCTGCTGGTTCCACCAGTCAGCGCCAGTTTTTCCCCGGATGGCAGTCAATTTGCCATGACCGAGCGGATTAAACTGTACACGATTGGGACTGCCGGCGCTCATACCGATATCTGGCTGGAAGATACGGACCAAATGGGACCGATTGGCGGGGTCGTCTGGTCGCCGGATGGAAAGTATATTGCCTTTGTGGTTGGTTTCAAACAACATCGGTATTGCCGGCCTTGCCGGGCGGTTGGGCTGCTCAACCTGGCCGAAAAGTCTATCACCTATCTTCAGCCCCCGGAAGCAGAGCTGGACACCGATATGCCCCGTTGGACTCAGGATGGACGTTTACTCATAAACGCGCATCCGGGTGAGCCTGCCGACGGCGTCACCTACATTTACAATATCTACGGCGAAAGCCAAAAAGCCCAGGGAGTCTACATTTTGAGCGCGAGCCACGAAGGGCAAAAGTGGTTCCCCTGGCGGCCCGGTCGAGTCTGGCAGGCCGGTGTTTCCGAACGAGCGGATAGCTACAATAGTGATTAGTGCTAGACCCTAAAGGTCTTTAAGACCTTTAGGGTCCAAACATCTGGGGTAGAACAGATGCACCCATTTTGGAATACCAAACTCGGTAGATTGGTCATGGGCGGCTGTGGCGCTCAAGTGGGGCTGCTGCTCACGTTGAGCGCTTTGGTTATGGTGCTGTTGTTCTGCGGCGTCTGTGTCTTCGCCAATGTCGTGAGTCTGGGCCTGACCCAAGAGTTGGTCCGGCCTGTACCGGATATTTCGGCTCAAGCTCCGGCTTCGCCTGCCGAAATAGGCTTGCTTCAAGAGAAGATAGACCTGCTAACGGGCAAAGTGATCGCCATCAGAGCCAACGCTCCTTACCTCCCAACTCCCACCCCAACCTCTCCCCCGCCTCCCCCCAAACCAATTGTGCTGGCTCATGAGGGGGCAGTTAACTTGCGCAGCGGCCCCGGTGATGCTTACTTCCGAGTAGGTCGTATGGCTAAAGGCGAAAGCCTGGAAATTGTCGGGCGAAATTACGACTCCTCCTGGTGGCTGGTGACGACTCCGGGTGGCTCTCTAGCCTGGGTATCCGGCCAGGTCGTGAGCAGTTACAATGTTACCGGCAACATCCCGGTTGTTACCATTCCCGGTCTGCTGGTTCAATCAAACAGCGGCGACTCAGGCGTAGGGGCCTCAAGCCTGCCCGTCCCTAACCCTGCTGCCGTCGAGCTGGCGTCGCCCCATAGTTTGCCCGCCACCGGGTTATTGTCGGCCTTACCCGCCGGAACTCCTACTGTTGCTGCCAGCGACAGCCGCCGCTTTGTTCAGGATACGTTGGGCTACAAACAACTGATCCGCCGCCTGCTGCTGCCGACCGTCAGCGAGAGTTTTTCGCCCGATGGCGCGCAAATTGCCATTACCGAGAAGATCACCCTCTATACCATCACCGCCGATGGTTCGACCAGCCGGGTTTTGTTAGAGGATAACGACCAAATTGATGTGGTTGGCGGCGCGGTCTGGTCGCCGGATGGTCTCTACCTGGCCCTGGTGGTCAATCGTCTGCAAAATTGTGATCCCTGCCCTACGGTCGGCCTGGTGCGTCTGGCCGATGGTGGACTGACCCTGCTCGACCCGCCGCCCAATTCGGCCCTCGACCGACCGCGCTGGACGCAGGATGGCCGGCTGCTGGTCACCTCGTATTTGACCGACCTAACTCAAGGGGGTGTGGTCTATGTGTATGACGTCTCCGGTCAGGGTCAGGCAGCAACAGGGAGTTTTCTCTTGAGCAGCAGCCACGGTGGGCAAAAGTGGTTCCCCTGGCAGCCGGGCAAGACCTGGCAGGTTGGCGCGTCCGGGGGCGTGGATAGTTACTACGGTGACTAGCCTTAGCCCTGAGTTGAAGCTCAGGGCTAATAGCTAAAGTATGTCGAAGCATACTGAAGGCAGAACAGATAAACATGGAGTCCGAGTCGGCTTGAGCCGACTTGAGCTTTCAGCCTGAGATTGAAATCTCAGGCCCAAGGTAGCTGATCGGTAATAGCAAGAGAAATATTTGTAGCCAGCACGTGATACCTAGATTTCAACTCGTCGTCCTTATCTTAACCCTGGCCACACTCGCCTGTATTCGCATTGACCTCTCCCCGCCATCCTTAAGCCAACCTGTGATTGCTGCCCTGCCGCCTCCAGTCGTCGCACCGACAGCGATTGTACAGCCTACCCTCCCTGCCGCGCCGGTGACTTACCTTCTCCCTACACCTCCTATCAAGGCAATCCCAGAACCGGTCTGTCTCCAGCCTGAATTAGCCGCAGGGGAACATATTGCGGCCAGTGGCAGTTACACCGAAACCGAACGATCCGCTTCGACGCCAATGCTGTGCCATCTGGAGCGTAACTCGTGCGGCTACAATCAGCTTGTCGGCATTGTAGACCCGACCATCGTTTACAAACGGGAAGAAGCGCCTCCCTACGATATGGAAGACATTCTGGTACACCCTGCGATGATTCCGCCTCTCGCGCGCCTAAACCAGCTCATTCAGGCTGAGTGGGGGGGAGCCTATCAATTAAGAGTTTCCGATGCCTATGACTCTCTGCTGGAGCATGACCCACCCGAGTCAAAGCCGGCCACCCGCTATTCTCTTCACTATGAAGGCCGGGCTATTGACTTAACTCTTTGGCCGGTTGACCAGAGCAAGTATGGCCGGCTGTGCGCCCTGGCCCACTGCGCCGGTTTCGATTGGGTACTGGACGAAGGCACCCACTGTCACGCCTCCATTCGGGCCGAGAGCTTATGCCTGGCCTGCCAACAATAAGTCTCCTCTTAACCCCACTTAAGCCGAACCAAAAGTCCTAGCAATTGTCTCCCCAGGCCAATTCTATGTTATAATGAGCTGCAGATCTACGATCCTAAATTCCAAATTTCATCTTTAACTCAAAGTGAAATATGGCAACTCTAATTGGCAGAACCCTGGGTAAATATCGGATTGTAGCCCGCCTGGGTCGCGGCGGTATGGCCGAGGTCTATAAGGCCTACCAGCCCGGCCTAAATCGCTATGTCGGCATCAAAGTGCTGCACAGCCATATGATCGAAGAGAAGAATTTTGTGGCCCGCTTTGAGCGCGAGGCCCTGGCGGTCGGTAAACTGCGCCATCCCAACATTGTTCAGGCTTTCGATTTTGACCGTGAAGACGACATCTACTTCATGGCCATGGAGTTCATTGACGGCCCCACCCTTAAAGATGAGCTGCAGGCTCGCAAAACAGCCGGTCAGCCTTTCAGCCTGAAAGAAATTGCCCGCATTTTTATTGCCCTGTGCAGCGCCATTGATTATGCCCACGCCCGTCAAATGGTTCATCGTGACCTCAAGCCGGCCAACGTGATGATCAACCAGCAGGGACAGATCGTGTTGACCGACTTTGGGATTACCCGGATCATCGGCGGGACACAGTATACCCAAACCGGCGCTTTGTCCGGCACACCGGCCTACATGTCGCCGGAGCAGGGGCAGGGCCAGCACGGCGACGAGCGCAGCGATATTTACTCCCTGGGAGTCATGCTTTACGAGATGGTCACCGGCGCTGTGCCCTTTGACGCCGACACTCCCTTTGTCATCATCCTCAAGCATATCAGTGAACCCATTCCCCCGCCGCGCCGCGTTGTGCCCGACCTGCCCGCCAGTGTGGAGCAAGTTATCCTCAAAGCGATGGCTAAAGAGCCAGCCGCGCGTTACCAACGGGCTGCTGAAATGGCTGCCGCGCTGCGGGAGGCGGTGAATCTGGCCCCTGGGGAAGAGTATCTGCCCCTGCCCGTCGTTGCGCCGCGCCCGGAGATTAAAGAAATTGATCATACGACTGAACATTTCCCGGTACGGACAAGACCCCCAACCGGGCCTCTTGCGCCGGGAGGAGCCACCCTGGCGCCGGTCCCGCACCCGGCTACGGTTATCCAAACAGCGCCGGTGCAGAAAAGATCAATACTGCCGCTCCTGGTTGGCGGAGGATTTCTTCTGCTGCTGATTTTGGCCGGGATCGCCGTAGGCGCTTTTCTCTACAGCCGCAGCCGGTCACCGGCGGGTCAAGTACAGCAGCAAGTAGCACTAACAACAGCCGCCGCTATCAACGCGACGGAAACCGCCGGAGCCAATGCCAACGCTACCGGAACGGCGAGCGCCCAGGCGGTGGCTGCCGCCGCTTTGACTGCACCCACCCAAACTGCCCAGGCCGCTACGGTCATCGCTGAGGCAACAGCCGCCCAACTAACCCGCGATGCCGAACTTATCGCCGGGGTGCAGGTGGCCGTAGGGGCGACCCAAACAGCAATAGCCCAGGCAGTGGGGACGGCTACGGCAGCGGCGCTCCAAGCCGGCGCGACCCAAACGGCGGTCGCTGAGGCAACGGCTGTGGCCGCAGAGCAGGCCAGCGTCACTCAAACGGCGGTCGCCCAGGCGACGGCTGGAGCAGCAGAAGCAGCCGCCGCAGCGGCAAATGCAGCTTCGGCCACGGCTGCCGCGCAGACGGCGCAAGCTCAGGCTGCTGCAACCGCTCAGGCCAGGTCTGCCCAGGCTGCCCAGGCTCAGGCTGCGGCTCCCAGGGGTACGTTTAATGATTTTGAAACCTCCTTGACATGGCGGCGGGGGGACGAGCCGAACGGGACATTTGAACAATCAACGGCGGAAGCTCATAGCGGCGATTACGCCGGGAAACTGGATTACAGCTTTTCGACCCCCAGCAACGACTATGTGGTCTTCTTGTGGTCACAGGCTTTGGGAGGCAAACCGAATCAAATTACGGCCTGGGTCTACGGGGACGGAGCGGGTCACTTTTTGAATATCTGGGTCAAGGACGGCGCGGGTGAAACCTGGCAGTTTTCTTTTGGTCAGGTAAAACATACCGGCTGGCAGCAGATGACTGCCTTCCTCAGCCCAACCCAACCCTGGCCGTCCGGACACATTGACGGTCCGGGGAACGCGGTTATTGATTATCCCATCTCATTTCAGGCGCTGGTCCTCGACGACGGCTCGGATGATTTCAGCGGCAGCGGGACAATTTACGTTGACGACCTCGCCGGCACTGAAGGCACCCTGCCCCCGACCGCCGTTCCGACCTCGTCACCGGCCATCTTCTTTCAGGCTGACCGCACGACTCTGGGCGCGGGTAGCTGTGCCCTCTTAAGTTGGAGCGTGGAGAATGTCAGCGCGGTCTATCTGGACGGGGCGCCGGTAACCGGTCAGGACAGCCGCCAGGTCTGTCCCAATACTACCACCACCTATACCCTGCATGTCGTTAAGAGAGACGGTTCCAGTTCGGATGTGCCGGTAACGATTACAGTCCAATAAACCTTTCCAAGCTAAGCGTGAAAAGTGTGTTTTTCGCTCTTCCTCTCCGAGAATAATACCTGAAGTAAAGCCATTTAACCGCTTAAATCCTTCTAACTTTGTTGCCAATTCCACCAATTGAGAGTATATTGGTGAAAATATTTTTCTGAATCGCCGATTCACCAGAGGGAGGAAGCAGTGAAGCTGCCCGAAGTCATTTCAATGGGGAACCTGCTGGTCGAGGTCATGCGAGTCAATCGTGATGAGCCGCTGCATCAAAGCGGTACGTTTGTCGGTCCCTTTCCCAGCGGTGATACCGCTATCTACATTGATGCCGTGGCCCGCTTAGGTCGCTCGTCGGGCTTTATCGGCGCGGTTGGACAAGATGATTTTGGACGCTGTATCCTGGATCGTTTTACCCGGGATGGCGTTGATTTCTCTCACAGCCAAATTCTGCCCCACCACACTACTGGCGTAGCCTTCGTTTCTTACTTCAGCGATGGCAGCCGCAAATTTATTTACCACTGGCGCCATGCCGCCGCTGGACAGCTCAATCCTACTTACGTTCAACCTGAATATTTCAAGCAAGCCAAGTGGCTGCATCTGACCGGCTGTAACCTGGCCATTACCGAAATGGCCCGCGATGCCTGCTACCAGGCCATGCGTTATCTGCCTGCCGGAGCGCGGGTCAGCTTTGACCCTAACATCCGGCCCGAAGTGCTAACGGTGGAAGAAGTGCGGGAGTTATGCCGGCCGGTCATCGAGCGGGCCGATGTAATTCTGCCGAGCAAAACTGAGGCAATGATGCTGACCGGCGCGGCCAGCGACGAAGCAGGCTGTCGCATGTGGGCGGCGGCGGGCAAAATAGTTGTGCTCAAGCAAGGTGAGCAGGGCTGCCGTATTTTCCAGGGCGACACCGATTTTGTCATACCCAGCTTTCCCGTAGCCGAAGTTGACCCAACCGGGGCCGGCGATGCCTTTTCCGGTGGGTTTACGGTAGCTTTACTGGACGGCCTCAGTTTGCCCGAGGCGGGCCGCTTTGCCAATGCCGTGGGCGCGCTGGCGGTAACCAAGTCCGGACCGATGGAGGGCACGCCTACTCGTCAGGAAGTTCTCGACCTTACCAGGGGGGAAGGGGTCGGCTAATATTTACTTGTGGAAGGAGGTGAGGGCCTACCCACAAAAGCCCCTAAGCTCCTGCAGGACAGGCTATTAGCTTGTCCCAATAAACTAACATTGTTATAGACAGTTTTTAAACCTAACTTAATCAAAGGAAGTAAGAGGAGATATGATCATGAAAAAAGTAGTACTCCTGTTCAGTGTCATCGCCGTCCTGGTTTTGACTCTGGCTATCTTTTTCAATGCCCCGGCTGCCCCTGCCTCCGCTCAAGAAGCGACCGCTGAAGCAACCGCCGAAGCGACTGAGGAAGCGATGGCGGGGGAGAAGTTCAAGGTAGCGTTGGCGTATGGGGTGAAGAACGACGGGTTCTACATCACGATGGAGAAGGGGGCCAAGGCCATGGCCGACCAGTTGGGGATGGAGTTCATGGCTGATGGGCCGGAGCAGTTCGATGCGACGTTGCAGACGCCGATCGTGGATGCGATGATCGCGCAGGGGATAGACGCGCTGCTGATTGCGGCGACGGACAAGCAGGCGATGGTCGAGCCGATGAAACGGGCGAATGATGCGGGGATCAAGGTGATCTCGGTAGACACGTTCATTGGGGATGGGAACTATATCACCGGTCCGATCACATTCCCGCTGTCGTATGTTGGCTCGGACAACGTGCTGGGCGGCAAGATTGCCTGTGAGGCGTTGATCGAGGGGATGGGCGGCCAGGGCAAGATTTACATTCAAAATGTGAAACCTGGGATCAGCACGACGGACCAGCGGCAGCAAGGCTGCGAGGAAGCGATTGAGGCGACCGCTGGAGCGGTGGAGTTGGTGGGGGTAGACTTCAACGACGACAGTTCGGCCAAGGCGGCCGAACAGACGGCGGCGGTGCTGCAACGCGAGCCGGAGTTGAGCGCCATCTTTGGGACGAACCTGTTCAGTGCGCGGGGGGCGGCTCAGGCGGTAGCCAACGCGGGGCTGGCCGGGGTGGTCAAGGTAGCCAACTTTGATGCGCCGGAGGCGGCGATAGAAGACCTGCGCAACGGGGTGGTTGATATGGTCATCGCCCAGAAGCCGGGTGACATTGGCACTGTTGCCGTGAACTATGCCTACATGGCCCTGACCGGACGGGAGAGCGCCATTGCCAAGCGGGTGCCGACCGGCTATGTGGTCATCACCCGCGACAATGTGGATACCCCTGAAGCCCAGGGCGCTATCTACAAGAGCAGCACCGAACCGGAGGCTGAGGCCGAAGCGATGGCGGGGGAGAAGTTCAAGGTAGCGTTGGCGTATGGGGTGAAGAACGACGGGTTCTACATCACGATGGAGAAGGGGGCCAAGGCCATGGCCGACCAGTTGGGGATGGAGTTCATGGCTGATGGGCCGGAGCAGTTCGATGCGACGTTGCAGACGCCGATCGTGGATGCGATGATCGCGCAGGGGATAGACGCGCTGCTGATTGCGGCGACGGACAAGCAGGCGATGGTCGAGCCGATGAAACGGGCGAATGATGCGGGGATCAAGGTGATCTCGGTAGACACGTTCATTGGGGATGGGAACTATATCACCGGTCCGATCACATTCCCGCTGTCGTATGTTGGCTCGGACAACGTGCTGGGCGGCAAGATTGCCTGTGAGGCGTTGATCGAGGGGATGGGCGGCCAGGGCAAGATTTACATTCAAAATGTGAAACCTGGGATCAGCACGACGGACCAGCGGCAGCAAGGCTGCGAGGAAGCGATTGAGGCGACCGCTGGAGCGGTGGAGTTGGTGGGGGTAGACTTCAACGACGACAGTTCGGCCAAGGCGGCCGAACAGACGGCGGCGGTGCTGCAACGCGAGCCGGAGTTGAGCGCCATCTTTGGGACGAACCTGTTCAGTGCGCGGGGGGCGGCTCAGGCGGTAGCCAACGCGGGGCTGGCCGGGGTGGTCAAGGTAGCCAACTTTGATGCGCCGGAGGCGGCGATAGAAGACCTGCGCAACGGGGTGGTTGATATGGTCATCGCCCAGAAGCCGGGTGACATTGGCACTGTTGCCGTGAACTATGCCTACATGGCCCTGACCGGACGGGAGAGCGCCATTGCCAAGCGGGTGCCGACCGGCTATGTGGTCATCACCCGCGACAATGTGGATACCCCTGAAGCCCAGGGCGCTATCTACAAGAGCCAGTAAGTGCTTAACTTGGGGTAAGCTTTAGGAAGGCTGGAGGATTGGAAGGCTGCCCAGAGGGGCCTTGGCCTCTGCGGGCCACTTCGTCGGCTGGAAGGTTGATACATATCCAACCCTCCAGCCCTCCACCTTCCAATTTAGGATCAACAATTACAGGAGTCATATGGACGTTTCCGAGATTTCTACAGCGCCTGCACCGTCACAGTCTGCTGGACGCCGGGCAGTTCAGACCATTGGGCAAGCCTGGGCCTGGTTCTTCTTAATCATCCTGATCGTGTTCTTCTCCCTGACCGGAGAAGGTTTCCTCTCTGCTTTCAATTTGCAAAGCATCCTGGCTAACATGGCCATCGTATTGATTATGGCCCTGGGCCAGACCTTTGTCATCCTTTCATCGGGTATTGACCTTTCGACGGGTTTCGTCATGGGTATGGCTTCGGTGGTTGGCGCTGTGGTGATGTCGAGCCTGGCTCAGACTATGCCGGTGCCTCTGGCCATCATCATCGGAATGGGTGCTGCCCTGGTTGCGGGCTTGATCGCCGGCCTGGTCAATGGTTTGATTATTGCCCGGCTAAATGTCCCACCCTTTATTGCCACCCTGGGTATGTTTAGCATCGCCCGCGGGATCGGCTTTGTCCTTTCGGGCGGTATGCCTCAGCCCATTTCAATCCAGAATCTGGGCCAGCTCGGAAACGGCTATTTGCTGTACTATCATCCCCAGTTTGGAGTCACGTTTCTCAACCAACCCGCCGGGCTGGCAGGGAACCAACTACGTGAAGTACTCGGCATCCTGCCCCACCCGGTGACCCTCAGTATCATCTTGGTCGTTGCCTGTTACTGGGTCCTGTCCCGGACAAAGTTCGGCCTATACACTTACGCTATTGGCGGCAACAAAGAGGCTTCGCTGCGGGCCGGTATTCCGGTCCGGCGCCACACGATCAATATCTATATGCTTTCAGCCGGTATGGCTGCCATCGCCGGCTTGGTGTATAACGTGCGCTTTACGAATGGCGCGGCCAATGCCGGCGAAGCCTTGCTGATTACCTCGATTGCCGCCGTGGTCATTGGCGGGGCCTCGATGTTCGGCGGCGAGGGGACCATTATCGGGACTCTGATCGGTTCCTTGATTATCGCCGTGATCACCAACGGCTTCGTCATCCTGGGTATCAACGCCTTCTGGCAGTTCATCGCCGTCGGCGTTGTGATCATTCTGGCCGTTTTGATAGACCAGGCCAAGTCAAGGTTATTGGATTAGGAGATTGACGCTTATGACTGAACAACAGCCTCTCTTAAAAACCGTTGACCTGCATAAGCATTTCGGCGGCCTGGTAGCCGTTGACAATGTGAGCCTGGAGGTCTATCCTGGCGAAGTCATCGGTCTGGTGGGCGATAACGGCGCCGGCAAGTCTACGCTGATCAAGATGATCTCCGGCGTCTATCACCCGGACGGCGGTAAAATCTTCCTGGGCGGCCAGGAGGTCAACTTTGGCACGCCCATGGAGGCCCGCAAACAGGGCATCGAAACCATTTATCAGGATTTGGCCCTGTGCGAGAACCTGGATGCCACGGTTAACATCTTTTTGGGCCGCGAACCGATGCGCCGGCAGTTGGGCTTCCTCAACGTGGTAGACCGGACCCATATGCTGACGGAGTCAGCGAACGTACTGAGCCAACTCGACATCCATATCCCCAACTTGCAGCGCCCCATGCGCCAGATGTCGGGCGGCCAGCGTCAAGCGGTAGCCATCGCCCGGGCGGTCTACTGGAATGCCCGCTTGATGATTATGGACGAACCAACCGCCGCTCTGGCCGTGGCCGAGCAGCGCAAAGTTTATGAGTTAGTGGGGACCCTGCGCGAGCAAAATGTGCCGGTCATTATCATCAGCCACAATTTGCAGGACGTTTTCGCCGTGTCCGACCGGATTGTGATCATGCGGCGCGGGCGCAAGGTGGGCGAGCGCCTTACCAAAGAGACGACCAGCGATGAAATCGTCAGCCTGATGGTTGGCGCGGCAAACGTGGCCGAGGCGGCGGGCAGCGCTCACGCTTGATCGCGGCAAGAAAAGCTGCAATCAGAAAAGGGCAGGTCTCAACCCTGCCTTTTTTCTTTTGCCTTGATTTGTTGATTGCTCTCTCGAACCTGGCCATGGTGGCGATTAATAATGCCGAGCAGTACATTCTGCGACTGCGCCACATCGCCCCCACCGGGAAAACCTACGCCCTGCTTTCGGCGGCACTCTTGAGTGAACGTCTGGAACAATGGCCGGCGTGGAACCCTATCTCTGAGTATTTTGACAAAGTCTGACCGCCCGTCTATTATCCTCTGATTGCGACTCTGATGTTGTTAGGGGGTAACTATGGCTGCTTCGACGGCGGCTGAATTTTCAATCTCTCGCTCCTGGCAGTCCGACCGGCGGGGGCCGGTTCGCTGGATTTTGTCTCATGCCTTGCGCCATAAGCTGTTAATTGCGGGCGTTTTCATTGGGGCGCTGGGGAACGGCCTGGGGGCCGGGGTGGTGGCCTTGTATATTGGGCAGGCCTTTGAGCTGATGACCCAATCGTCCGATTTTCAAGGGTTGGGCTGGATTGCCCTGTCGCTCATTGGCTCGCAGTTGATCCGGGGCGTGCTCATGCTGGGACGCAACTTTTGCAGCGAAATCATCGGGCAGCGGGTGGAGCGAGATACCCGCGATGAACTCTACCTCAACCTGATCGGCAAAAGCATGTCCTTTCACGACAGCCAGGCCACCGGCGATTTGATGGCCCGCGCCACCAACGATGTCCGCGAGATTAACATGATGTTCAATCCGGGGCTGAATCTGGTCATCGGATCGGCCAATTTTATCATTGCCCCCTTTATCCTGGTGCCTTCGATTCACCCGCAACTGCTGCTGATACCTGCCATCTACGTGCTGGTCTACATTTTTCTGCTGCGCGGCTACCTGGGGCAACTGCGCCCGGCAACCGAGTCGGTACGCCGGGAGTTCGGCCAGCTCAACGCGGCCCTGGCCGAGGCGATTGACGGCATTGAAACGGTGAAGGGCGCGGCCCAAGAGGTTAAAGAAATTGGCCGCTTTGAGCGGGCGCTGGGCCGCTGGCGCAGTGCTTATGTCGGCCAGGGCGACGTCGAGGCCCGGTTCTTTCCGCTGCTGCTGCTGGGCCTGCTGCAAGCGGCCGGGCTGCTGCACAGTCTCCTTTTGTACCAATGGGGCCGCCTCGACGTGGGTCAGGTGGTTGCCTTTAACGCCATGCTGATGCTGTTTCAGTTCCCTACCTTTGCCTCGCAGTTTGCCTATTCCCAGGTTTCTTCGGGTATCTCCAGCGCGCGGCGGGTGCTGGAACTGCTGAATACCGAAACCGCACTGGACCAGAATGCCGGCGGCTATGACGGGCCAATGGACGGCAGCATCTGTTTTAAGCATGTCACTTTTAGCTACAACGGGGCCAGCCCGGCCTTGACCGATGCCAGCTTTTGTGTCCGGCCGGGCCAAACCGTGGCCATCGTGGGGCAGACGGGCGCGGGCAAAAGCACGATTGCCAAGCTGATCAACCGGACTTATGACGCCAGCAGCGGCCAGATTACGATTGGCGGGATCAACGTGCGGGAGTGGAACCTGGAGGCGCTGCGCAAACAAATCTCGATCATCGAACAGGATATTTACCTTTTTTCCCGGACCGTCGCCGAGAATATTGCCTTCGGCTGCCCCGAAGCCACCCGCGCCGAGATCGAAGCTGCGGCTAAAGCGGCCCAGGCCCACGACTTTATCATGAATTTTAAGGATGGTTACGATGCGGTGGTCGGGGAGCGTGGCGTGACCCTGTCGGGCGGGCAGCGGCAGCGCCTGGCCCTGGCCCGCGCCTTTTTGACCAACCCGCGCATCCTCATCCTGGACGACTCGACCAGCGCTATTGACAGCGCCACCGAAGACAAGATTCAGCGGGCCATCGAACAGGCGGCAGAGGGCCGGACGACTTTGCT
The DNA here is from genome assembly GCA_023382535.1 of Anaerolineae bacterium. Next base: position 123,202 of record JAHDWA010000003.1, read on the forward strand.
TATCACTCACCGGCTGTCACAAATTCGTTGGGCCGATTTAATTGTAGTGCTGCGGCAGGGGCGGGTCGCCGTGGTCGGCGATCACGAGACGCTGCTGCGTGAGTCAGAGGCATACCGGAACATTTTTGCGAGGTATGAGTAATGGGTGTTTTTAGTGGTTTAGATACCGAAGCCTACGACCGGACCTATACCGACAGTGAACTGTTCCGGCGGATTGGCGGCTATTTTGGACGGTACCGGCGGCGGCTGGGGATCATTGTCTTTTTCGTCAGTATTGTCGCTTTGACCGGAGCGGCCCAGCCCTTGATCATTTCCAGGGGCATCGAGGCGCTCGAGGGGCAGCCGTCCAGCCTCTTGATTTGGGGGCTGACGGGCATCATGACGATAGCCGGGGTGGGTATCTGGCTGGCCAACTGGCAGTGGCGGCGGCTGATGGCCCGGCTGATCGGCGACGTGGTCTCACAACTGCGCCATGATGCCTTCACGGCGGCCATCCATCACGACCTGGCCTTTTTCGACGAGTTTGAGTCCGGCCGGACGATCAGCCGCATCACCTCTGATACCCAGGACTTTGCCCAGGTGGTCCAACTGGTCAGCGATCTGGTGACGCAGGTGCTGCTGGTGCTGGTGCTGCTGGTCGTTTTGTTCAGTATTTCCTGGCAGTTGACCCTGACCCTGCTGGCCCTGACTCCCTTTGTGGGCATGATGACCATCGGCTTTCGGAAAGCGGCCCGCTACGTTACCCGCAAGGGTTTCCGGGTGCTGGCCGAGGTCAACGCGGCTATTCAGGAGACTGTGACCGGCATCAGCATTGCCAAAAACTTTCGGCAAGAAAGAGCCATTTACCAGTCGTTTAGCCAGGTCAACCAGCAGTCATACCAGGTCAACCTGCGCCGGGGCTTTGTTCTGTCCAACGTGTTTCCGGTGTTGAGCGTTATGTCCAGCTTTGGCACGGCGGCGCTGCTCTATTGGGGCGGCCTGTCGGTGGGGGCGGGCCTGGTGACGATTGGGGCCTGGTACCTGTTTATGCAGAGCGTGGACCGCTTCTGGTTTCCAATTATCAACCTGTCCTCTTTTTGGAGCCAGTTCCAATCCGGCCTGTCGGCCTCCGAGCGTATTTTCGCCCTGATTGACGCCCAGCCGGTTGTCCAGCAAACGGATCGCCAACCCGCCGCTGAACTGCGGGGTGAGATCGTGTTCGACCACGTCCGCTTTCGTTACAACAAGCAGGAGCAGGTGTTGGATGATTTTTCCCTGCACATCGCGCCGGGTGAGAGCGTGGCCCTGGTCGGCCATACCGGCGCGGGCAAGAGCAGCCTGGTCAAGCTCATCACCCGCTTTTATGAATTTCAAGGGGGAGCGATCCGCGTGGATGGCCGCGATATCCGCAGCTTTGATTTAACCAGCTACCGCAAACAGTTGGGGCTGGTGTCGCAGGCGCCATTTCTCTTTTCCGGCACCGTCGCCGACAACATTCGCTATGCCCGGCCTGAATTGACCGACGCCGAGATCAAGGCGGTGGCACGCCGGATTGGGCACGGGGAATGGCTGGAAACCTTGCCGGAGGGCCTGCAAACCAATGTGGGCGAGCGGGGGGCGCGTCTCTCGCTGGGCCAGCGGCAGTTGGTGGCCTTAACCCGGGTGCTGGCCCAGCAGCCCTCGATTTTTATCCTGGATGAGGCGACGGCCAGCATTGACCCCTTCACCGAATTCCAAATCCAGGAGGCAATGGATTTGATTCTGAAGTCTACCACCTCGATCCTGATTGCTCACCGGCTGTCTACGGTCCGTTCGGTGGACCGGATTCTGGTGCTGCAAAAGGGCCGCATTATCGAGCAGGGCAGCCACAACGACCTGCTCCGCCAGGGCGGCCACTACGCCGAGTTATATAATGCCTATTTCAGGCACCAGTCGCCCTATGCTTATGATTCCAACCCGTTCAGATCCACTTTCACAGCGGATGACACCCATCTTGCATGATGTGTTTGGACTGGCTTGTTAGCCATTAGCGTAAGTGATGCGTGAGGAGCGGGAAGTAGACGTTGGAAACTTGAGGAGCGGGATAGGAAGCTGGACACGGGTAGTGCCTCTCATAAATATTAACTATTGCCAGGGCCAGGGCATGGGAGTAGGCAGCACGGGCTTCGTCGTTCAGTAACTTATAGTGCGTTTCGACTTGAATGCCGTCAATCTGCCCCCTACTGTTGGAACCGTGCCGAAATACATTATAGCCGCCGTTGCGGTAATTACCATAGATTGGAATCGGGTAGGTAGGACTGGGAGTCGAAGGGAAGCCTTGCGCCTGCAGTAGACCCCCCAGGCTCGTCTGCCCCCGAATGATCTCAGGAAAATAAACTCCCTCCGTATAGGCCAAACTTTTGACAGTGGAGCGGTCCTTCTGCTCCGGGCTATTGAGCAATTCATCACTGCGGTCCAGATGGGGAACCCTCAACCCGAACCCTAAGTACACCCACTGTGTTGTGTCAGCGTGGGTATGCAAATCAAGGAAGGTCCCCTTACCGCACTGAGTGGTGACGCTCATTTTCGCCGCTTCAATAAAGGCATGAAACTCCGACCAGGCCTGTTCGGCCCACGGGTCGTTTTGAGCGGCTTCCTCGATGGAGCGATTGGCATCCAGCTTGTCCCGATGTAAGTGGTTGATAATCAGGTGCGGCTGCTTGCCCGTTATCTGTTTGATATAGGCGGCCACTTCACGAGCATTTTCCTGGCTCCGGGAGTCAATCCCTTTAAGCCCCCACCGCCGATCTGGAAGCTCTTTTGGCTTCAAATAACCCCCGTGAGGCGCACTGATGATGATAGGCAAATCACCGGCAACATACTCGATGTAGTTATTTCTACCCCAGTAGGTAACCCCGGCGATGTAGGTTTGGTTTACAGGCAGATTTCGCTGGTCGGCCCAGGGAGAAGGAAGAGGCCTGACTGCGGTCATCCCTATCCAGCCTGCCATCAAGGTCATAAGCAAGATTCGCTTCATAGCTCCTCCAGTCTGACTAAAAATTATCCAATTATCAAAGAGGGTGGGTCTTTTGCCCCGCAAGCCACCTGCCCTACTCAAGGGGCCGGGGAGTAATCCACTCCAGGATCAGGCCGGCGATAACGGCGATGGTAATCACACCCATCACGCCCAGCGCCGCTGCAATGATCCGGCCAATCTGAGTAACCGGGGCAATATCGCCATAGCCAATCGAACTGGCCGTGATGATGGACCAATACAGCCCATCGGCATAGGAGAGAAACTGGCGCTGCTCTTCAGGAATGTTTACCTCTGCTGCCTGCTCAATTTTATTTTGCAGCGCGCCATTTTCGGCATTAATAAACAAGAACGGAAAGACAACCCCTACCAGAATGACATACAAAACCAGGTAAGCGTACAAGAAGCGCCGATTGCGTTGAATCCGCCGCGTTTCATAGAGATAGGCCCGGTTGCGCAGCCTGAAAAGTTCTCCTTCCTCAATCAGCGAGGCGGAAGTTGGAGCCAGGTGCAGCAGCAGAAACATCTTCTCAAAGTCGCCCCGCTGCTCGAACTGCTGCAAGGCGTGGCGCAGTAGTGTCTGGACCTCTGTTTTAATTTGTTGAGCCTGGGCCTCCGAAGGAAACTGAAAACCGTAGAGGATTTCGCACAAGGCAATCACTTGATCAGGGTTCTCCCAATGGAGCTGGCTGAAATCTTCCGGCTGGAGGTTCCGGGCCAAGAAATCCGCGAAGACCGCTTCCGTTACCAGTTCCGGCTCATTCATTAAAGCCTGCAAAAATGATTGGCGGACCTGCCGGGCCGATTCTGTATCCCGAACCATATCTTCATACTGCTCGATCAATTCACGCAGAACTGCCTTTCGCTCTGCGGCTGTCGCTTTGCCGGCGCTGCGTTTGATCAGGAGGGCTGCCCGTTTAGGGATAGATTCGCTTGTAGCCATCGGCTTCCTCCACAACCAAGTCCGCCGGGGGCTGGAAGCTCCCGGCTACAGTTGGTGAAAGCAATAATTATACCCGCTGAATTAAATCCTGCCTGTTATAGCCCATATAATTTAGCCGAAGGACCTTCTTATAGCTAAAAGTGATGACTCAAATTGCCATCTTACCTCTTGAGAAATAGCTCTTATTAATTCCTGAAACCTATCCGTTTGAACTCCTTAAACCACCCAAATGAGTATAGGCAATGGCGGCCAGTTAAGTTACCCTTATTAGGGATAAAAATCTGAGCCAGGCCCCTGGTTCCACTTTTCCTGACTCAGTAAAACGATTTCCCCGTTCAATTTTGAAGGTTAATAGTCAGATAAAAATAGTCGAACATAGGAGCGATAAAATGAATGATCCTCAATCTTCTTTGCCGCCTGAGTCACCTGGCCCCCAGGGTACTTCCGGGCCGGTAAAAGTTGGCGTGTACGAGACACCCGAACGGAGAAGCGGCTTATCGCCGCTGCTTATCGGCGTGATTGCTGTCTTAATCATTGCCATCCTTGTCGCCGTTCTCGCCTTCCAATTTATATTCTAAAGCCCTGTAGCAGCGGGACTTGCCCCCGCCTGGGGCGACCGCAAGGGTCGCTGCTGCGATTACTGATTTTAGTTGTCAAAATTCTTAAGGGAGGCAGATATGAACCAGGCAGAAGTTATAACTATTCTTGATAAGGAGGGGCGGCGGAGCACGGTTGAAGGACCGTTAAGCACTCCGGGTGGCAGTGAAACAGAGGTCTTCGTTCAGCTCGATAACGGCCAGCGCATCCTGGTACCCGCCGACATGCTTGTTCTGCAGGATGATGGCAGTTATTACTTACCCCTCAGTTTAACGGAACTGCAGCGCCAAAGTCAGGCCGCGCCAGGTAACGAAACACTGGTCGTGCCGGTGATGGCCGAAGAGCTGGACGTGCAGAAACGGCAGGTAGAGGCGGGCGGGGTGCGCATTAGCAAAGTTGTCCACGAGCGGGAGGAAATGGTAGACGAACCTCTGCTCAAGGAAGAAATCGAGGTACAGCGGGTGCCGATCAACCGCCCGGTGGATGGCCCCATCCCCATTCGTTATGTTGGGAACACGATGATTGTCTCTTTGCTGGAAGAGGTGCTGGTGGTGGAGAAGCGGTTAATGCTGAAAGAGGAACTGCACATTAACACGCGCCAGGTTGAAACACGCCAGCCCCAACCCGTGACCCTCCGCAGCGAGGAGGCCATCGTTGAACCTATAGATAACCCATCACGAGAGGAGGTGACCCGGTAACACCAAGAGCAAAGTTACTGAGCGGCGAAGGCCGCACCACAGCTTGAGTTAACAATTATTACTCTGGAAGGAGACAATTATGGCTAAAACAATCGTAGGTTTGTATGATGATTTCGGCACCGCCCAGCGGGTGGTGCAGGCGTTGGTAGACGCTGGATTTGATCGAAACAATATTAGCATCGTAGCGAATGACGCTACTGGCGAATACACGACCCAAATTGATACGGACAGCGGTATCGGGACGGGCGCCGGCGTTGGGGCTGGAATTGGCGCAGTCCTGGGCGGCATCGGCGGACTGCTCGTCGGCCTGGGCGCTTTGGCTATTCCCGGCATTGGCCCGGTTATTGCCGCCGGCCCGCTGATTGCGGCCCTGACCGGCGCGGGGATCGGGGCGGTGGCCGGCGGCTTGGTCGGCGCTCTGGTTGATATGGGCATCCCCGAAGAAGAAGCCGAGTACTATGCCGAAGGCGTGCGCCGGGGCGGCACGCTGGTTACGGTGACGGCGAGTGATGAGATGGCCGATCAGGCGGCAAGCATCATGGAAAATTACGATCCCGTCAATGTCGAGCAGCGTGCCAGCCAGTGGCAGCAGAGCGGCTGGACGGGCTTTGACACCAATGCCGAGCCTTACACCGATGACGAGTTAACCCGGGAACGCGATCGCTATGGCAGTTGGGATGACGATGATGAGACCCTGGAGGTTGTGGAAGAAGAACTGGCCGTTGGCAAGCGCACCGTTGGCCGTGGGGGCGTCCGTGTCCGCAGCTATGTGACGGAAAGACCGGTTGAGGAAAATGTGCGCCTGCGCGAAGAGTCAGTTCACGTGGAACGGCGGCCTGTAGATCGCCCGGCCAGCGAGGCCGACCTGAATGCCTTTGAAGAAGGGACCATCGAGGTGACGGCCATTGCCGAAGAGCCGGTGGTTTCCAAGCGGGCGCGGGTGGTCGAAGAAGTGGTGGTTGACAAGGATGTGCAGGAACGTACCGAAACGGTCCGCGACACCGTACGCCGTAAGGATGTCGAAGTTGAGGATATGGGCGCTGGCCGAACGACAGGGACAGGCTCTACCTATACCACGGGTGACTTTAACGCCTACGACACCGATTTTCGGAGCCACTACAAGAGCAATTATGGCAGCAGCGGCTACACCTACGACCAATACATGCCGGCCTATCGCTACGGCTATAACCTGGCTTACCACGAACCCTATCGCGGCCGCACCTGGGCCGAGATCGAGCCAATGGCCCGGCGCTCCTGGGAAGAGCGGAACCAGGGTACCTGGGAAAACTTCAAAGATGCCATCCGCCACGCCTGGGAAAACGTCAAGGATGCTGTTGATTAGGAATATACAACGGCAAAAAATAAGGCGCGAGGAGCAAAAGCTCCTCGCGCCTCTTGTTTTTACTTTCTCTTATGGACAGTAAACTCTTTTACAACCCGTTAAAAATATCATTCAAATGATGAAAGCGTTCGGAAACTGTTTCATCTGGCCTGTCCGCCCCGGCATGAATGCCAGGGCTATGGAACTGCGCCGGGTCAACCCGGCTTCAGCCCGATTAATCGGGCGCTGTCATATAGTCCGGCGACTTCATCGCCGGACGAGCGCCGGTGACAAGGGTGCCTTTGGGGTTTCCGAATGCTCTCGTATTAAGAAACCCGGATATTGGCTTCCCCAGCATCCTTATCTTACCATACTTCCATTGGAAATTCCAGTGTTATCACGACCACGGGGTTTATTTCAATTTGAGAGCAAGTCACTAAAATGGATAGAAAAGCTGATTTGCGAGAGGGCGAAGTTGATAAAAAGGCGCGAAAAAATTACAAGGATGCCGAAAAGAAATCTTTTCGTACATTTCTCGCTTTCGTGAGATTCGTGTTTCTAAACCTATCTTAACAATCAGTGATGCCAGCGGCCAAAGCCGCCCTGGCGAAAAAGATTAAGGGCATGTGGTTCCAACATGAACGGCATGTTGCTCCAACATGAACGGCAAGTTGTTCCAACATGAACGGCAAGTTGTTCCAACATGAACGGCAAGTTGTTCCAACATGAACGGCATGTTGCTTCAACATGAACGGCATATTTTTCAATCTTGGGCTGGGAGTTTACGGAATAACGATGAGGATAAAGGGGAAAGACAGTAGTGAGTACAGCTATATCAAGGGGGCGCACCGGTGCTGCGCCCCCTTGATTATGAAGTTGTAAAGAAAACCGGGTTTAATAGCCTACGGTCAGCGTATCGGCTAAAACGCCGGTACGAACCGTGCCGTTGCCCATCGTCGAGCGAATTTCCAGAGTGTAATCGTCCTTCGTCAGAGTGGCCGGAACCAGGAAGATCAGCTCCGAGGGGCCGTTTTTGGCGATGACAGCGGCATGGTCTTGGTTGCTCTCTCCGGCCGGCATAAAGAAGATGCCCTGTTCGGGGTCGGCCGGGTCAAACTTGAGGCGGTAGCCGGTCACGCGGCCCATCCCGCCTGGAGTCAATGTGCTGTTGACTTCGCCGCTGTTCAGGTCGGTGTAGTTGAGCGGGCGGGGCTGGCTGCGGTCGCTGCTTTCCTGTTTTTGCACCTCGACGTATTCCATCGCCCGGCGCAGCCGCACGCCGGGGCTGATCGAAGCCTCGACGCTGTTACGGCCAGGCGTAAAGCCGTCTTCCTGGCTGTCAAAGCTGCCCTTGATGATGACTCGGTAGTTAGCCCCAGGGGTGTTGACGTTGTAACCCAGCTCCAACATATCTTCAACGGTGGTGAAGAAGTTGTCCAGCACGGCCAGTACATCGGCCCGGGTTACGGTTGAGTTTTGTTTTACCACCCGGTCAACGATTTTGTCATAGCTGATCGTTCCACCCGGCTGCACCACGGCCCGGTATTTATCGGGCGTGGTCTTCAAGGTATTTCTACAAAGTGAAAATGAAACAGGCATTCTAGTATAGGATTCCTTTCAGGTTCATTTGGATTCTTTTCAGGTTCATTTGGATTCCTCTCAGGTTCATTAAGGAGTTTAACTTGAAGTAAAGCACCGGTTCTTTACATAGAGGGCATTATAACCGAAAAGAGGCCGGGCTTGTACCCTAATTTCATGGGGTTTTTCCCTGCATCAAGATCAACAATTTGCCTCCTGTTTTACAAGTTTGACACCCTCTCTAACCTATCTTATACTCAATGCCGTTAAATGAACTGAGCAGTTATGATCGAGTCACGCAATGAAACGTTTCATCCTCAGCTTATATCTTATGTTGTTCCTGGCCGCTTGCAGCCAGCCGACCCCGCCGGCTGCGCCGGTGGAGGCTCCCGCGGAAGGCGCACAGCCCCAGCCTACGCTGATTCCTGATCAATTGGGCACAGCCGAAGACCTGGTACCGGCCCCGGAAGAAATTGAGACGGCCAGGGCAGTGCTCGGCCAACACGGCTTCATTGGGATTGTGACCTGTACCATGAATACGGAATACCACGCCACCGTAGCCAACTCGGCCAGGGCCAGGGCCGACGCGCTCGGCCTGAAAGCCGCCCTCTTCGATTCAGATGTCCAGGCCGAACAACAGGCCAGCGCGATCAAGAACTTTACCGCTAAAGGAGCTAAGGTGATTGTCTTATGCGCGCTCGATCCCCAGGTGGTGGAACCGGCGGTCAAAGAAGCGGAAGCAGCGGGCGTCTTATTTGTCCAGGTTTCCGGGGCAGACCTGCCGGTGAAGGGGATTTCCATCGGCGGGGAAGCCGACTCCAACGCCGACCTGGGCTGCGCCGCCGGCGAAATTGCCGGGGATTTGATTGCCACAGAGAAAGCGGGCCGGGCCACCGTCGCCATCCTGGATTATCCCGACCTGCCGGAAATCATCATCCGGGCCGATAACATCGAGAAGTGCATGCTGGCCAAAGCGCCCCAGGCCACGGTCGTGGGCCGTTTTCTGGGCGGCACCACGGAGAACGGCCTTAAATCCATGATTACCGCCCTGGAGCAGCACCCTGCCATTGATGTGGTGGTCAGCATTAACGATGCCGGCGCCTACGGGGCGCTGACTGCCCTGCAAGCGGCCAACAAAGACCCCCAAACGACCATGATCGTGGGCATTGACGCCGAAGCCAGAGCAAAAGACCTGATCAAAGCGGGCACTTACTATCGCGGTACGGTGGATACTTCGCCGGCCAAAGCGGGCGAAATTGTGATCAATGCAGCGGTCAAACTGCTGGCCAGCGCCACCGTCCCCCAAACCATTCGTATCCCGGTCACAAAAGTAACGCCGGAGAATTTGCCGTAACCGGGAAAAATTCTTTGGTCTGAGTTCAGAATTTCCGTAATCGCACCCTGAGTAGCCTTGAGCGAAGCGAAAGGTGTATCGAAGGGTGCGATAATGGACGGAAAATCATCCTTCGATACGGGCTGGCGCCCTACTCAGGATGATATTCCTGCCGGCCTGGTTGCAGCGGTGGTTAGTATTCGGCTGGCAGGCGGATGGTGAAAGTGGAGCCGCGGCCCGGCTCGCTGGTGACGGTCACACTGCCGCCCATCATCTGGCAAAAGCGTTGGGTGATGGCCAGGCCCAGGCCGGTGCCGCCATACTTGCGCGTGGTCGAGGCGTCGGCCTGGGTAAAGGCCTGAAAGAGCCGGGCCACCTGTTCCGGCGTCATGCCGATCCCGGTGTCGGAAACTCCAAAAAGGATGAAGGATGAGGGATGAGGGATGAAATTGTTATTCTCTTCGTTCATCCTTCCGCCTTCATCCTTCTGCCTTTCATTTATCCTTTCAACCGTGAGGGTAATTACCCCGTTTTCCGTAAACTTGGCCGCGTTGCTCAACAGGTTAAAGAGCGACTGCCGCACCTTGGTCATGTCGGCGACCATCAGGCCAAGGTCGTCGGGGCAGTTGAGGACCAACTGATTGGCCTTTTTGTTGATCAACGGTTGAATGGTGATGACCACATCGTGGACCAGTTCGACGATGTCGAAGCTCTCCGGGTAGAGGGTCATCTTGCCGGCTTCGATCTTGGAAAGGTCGAGAATATCGTTGATCAACCCCAGGAGCTGATTACCGGCCGTTTTAATCTTTATCAGATCGGGAATCAAATCGGGCTGGCCCAGGGTCTCAACTTCTTCTTGCAGTATTTCGCTGTAGCCGATGATGGCGTTAAGGGGCGTGCGCAGTTCATGGCTCATATTGGCCAAAAATTGGCTCTTGGCCCGGTTGGCTTCGACCGCCTGGTCACGGGCCAGGGCCAGTTGGGCCTCGGTTCGTTTGCGCACGGCTAATTCTTCCTGAACCGCTTTGAACAGCCGGGCATTCTCAATGGCTACGGCGACCCGGTTGGCCAGCGAGCGCAGCAAGGTAGCATCGCCTTCATCCAGGCCCTCCGGCTGCTCCTGCTGGATCCCCAGCACGCCGATGACTCTTTCTTCGGGGCCGAGGGTAATAGGCACGTCAATTTCGGCGCAGTCCGGCAGATGTGAACGATCAGGCTGTCCGGCTGCGGCCGGTGGCTCAAGCTGGACGATTTCACTCCTACGGGCAGCCTGGGCCATCGGCAAGGACGAAGTGAGGGCAATCCGCGCTAAGGGGAAAGGATACTCCGGTTCTGGCCGAGCTGCCGCGGCCAGAACCAAAACATTTTTACTTTGCTCCTGCTCCCTCTCCTCCAATAAATAAATATAAGCCGAATAGTAACCAAAACGCGTCTTAATTTGGTTAACCACTTCCGCCAGCAAGCCTTCCAGGTCGAGAATGGCATTGAGCCGCTCGCCCAGGCTGGCAATCACTTCCAGGCGCTCGGTGCGTTCCATGACCCGTTCTTCCAGGGAGCCGATCAGGTCCCGTAACTCGGCGGTCATCCCGTTAAAAGCCTCGGCCAGGGTGGCAAACTCATCCCGGCTGTTGACCGTCACCACCTGGTCCAGTTGGCCCTGTCCAACTTTTTGGGCCGCGGCACTGAGCTGGCTGAGCGGTTGCAGAATGCGCCGGGCCAGGAACACTGCCGCCAGAACAGCCAGACTCAAGGCTAAAACGGTGGTGACGATTAAGGCGGTGGTGCTCTGGCGGCCGATCATGTCAAGCTGGCTGCGGGCGCGGTCAACGCCGGCCTGGCTCTCGACCCCAATTTGTTCCGATACCTCGTTGATGTCAAGGGTCAGATCACGGAAGATAGCCGTATTGGTTTCCACGGTCCGGTCAAGCGACACCAGCTTGTTGAAAGTAATCAGATAAGTGTGTGCTCGCTCAATCAGGTCGGCTGCCGCCGGAGCGGGGGCCAGCCTGGGCGAGGCATATCCTTCGGCCAGGGCCATAAATTTGTTCAGGGCAATTTGGACATTGTCCACGTATTGCTGGCTGCCCGTATTAAGATAATCGCGCTCGTGGCCGCGCGTGCGGTAGATAAGTTCGGCCAGGCGGGTATCGGGAAGCCGAACGGCTGCCGCCTGCAACTGGTCAAGCTGGCTTTGCAGCACTTTCTCCAGGCCGTCGGCCCGGCTGCGTTCTTCAATTTTAAGCACGGTGCTGGAGAAGGTGTTTTCATAATTTTGCAGCAGCGGGCGGAGGCGAGCCGTCTCGCCGGTCAGGTTAACCAATTCAGGATCGTTAGCCACTCGTGCCAGCACGTCAATTTCATTGAGCCTGGCGCGAGCGCGGGCCAGGCTGGTCTGGTTAGCGGTAACATAGCGGGCGACGGCGCTGTCAAAGCCAATAGATCGCCAACTGGTTAAAAAACTGGCTTCACTGGCTCGGGCCAGCAGGAATTCATTTTCAACCTGCAAACTCAGCTCACGCACCCGGTTGGCCTGCTCCAGCACCACCTGTGTTCCGCTTTGAACATTGCGCAGGCTCAAGTAGCCGATGATAGCGCTGATGAGATTCAAAACCAGGATCAGGCCGAAGCCCAGGCTTAACAGCGTGCGAATAGAGGCGGTGGGTTGGGCGAGAATTCGAGCGGGCATAGACCAATTCACTTAATTTGAGTCAGGGGCTGCTTGAGAACTGCGGGAAGCAACTGAGTTGGTCCAGGCGTGTTCGTATAGCTCAGCCGTCGCCGGATCAACATTGACCAGGCTAAAGAGGCGCTGGCGCAGTTCGTCGTCGGGATAAAACGCCGGGTTGGCCCTATCGGCGGAGTTGAGCAGGGGCAGCGCCGCCTGGTTAGGCGTACTGGTGTGGGTGGCATTCGCCAGCGCCGCGCTAACCTCTGCCTCCAGGAGGTAATTGATAAAGCTTTCGGCCAGGGCGGGGTGGGGCGATTCGGCCAGCAGGCACATGGCGTCAAGCCATAACAGCGAGCCTTCTTCGGGAATAACATAACGCAGGGTTGGATGGGTGGTCATCAACTCCAATACACTGGCAGTGCGGGTAAAAAGGAGATCAACCTGGCCGCCTGCCAGCAAGTTTGGCCCCTGGCCTGGGCCATAAATGACGACAGGGCCGGCGTGATTTCGCCAAAGCTCGCTGGCTGCGCCGATTTCCAGGTCGTTGGTGGTATTTGGGCTGTAGCCCAGGTACAACAGAGTAGCCCCCAGCGCCAGGCGGCTCTCGTCAGGCAGCCCCAGCCGCAGCAGCCGGTTGGTCTTGAAGAAATCCGCCCAGCCCTGGATATCTTTCCCCGTGCTCTCAGGGTTATAGCCCAGGCTCCACATGCCCCATTGAAAAGGGACGCAGTACCGATTGCCCGGATCAAAGAGCGGGTTGAGAAAAGCCGGGTCAATATTTTTGAAATTAGGAATATTCTCTTTATTCAGCGGGGCAAATAAACCTTCGGCCCGCAGGTCGCCCGCTTGCCGGTCACTCAAGATGACCAAATCATAATCGGCCAGTCCGGCCTGTATATCGGCCAGGCCGCTTTCATCCTCGGCGGCAGTAGCATAGTTAATCTTGACCCCAAAGTGGCCTTCAAAAGCGGTCAGTGTTGCCGGGTCAATGGCCGGCTCCTGGCGGCTGTAGATCCTAAGGGTTTTGGGGGTTTGGGCCGGTACAGCCGTTGGCTCCCTGTCCACAGACAGCGCGGGCATATGGGCGCAGGCGGCGAGCCAGCCGAGGAGGAGGAGTAAGATCGTTGAGCCGGTCCACTTCATAGGTTGTCTTTCTGAGATAGAAGGGCAAGTAGCAGCGGAGCTTGCTTCGCCTGGGACGACCGCAGGGGTCGCCGCTACGATGACCGATTTTGGTTGTCAAAATTCTTTAGCATTATACCATAAATTAAAAGGAAAGGCCCTAAAGATCCCAAAACCTTTAGGGCCTTTCCTTGGTTGACCAGGGCCAGCCGATGAAACCGATCATGACCCCGACGATAGATCCGGGGTGAGTGAAGTTCCAAAAATGCCGGTGGCAATCTTCTGGACAAAGGTCGCCGTAACCCGGTTCATGTTGGGGGGCAGGCCCGGCGCTTCGGCCAGAGCCTGTCCGGCTGAGATGCCCGGTCCAAACTTATCAGGTTCAGGCTCCTGCCGCTCCCCCAGAAGCGTTCGGGCTACGGCGACCAGAGTGGTCAGGGTGATAGCGCCGCCCATCCCGGCCAGCAGGCCTTTGACGGCTACCAGCAGAGGCGCCTCTCGATCAAGGTGCATCGGGTAAAGCGATCCTCAACTTCAAGAAGGACGGACCCGGTCGAAGGTCTCACCCTCGCTGGCGGGCCGGCCGGAAAGGGAATTGGGTGAGTTGAGGTGAGCGCCGGGGTCAACGCCGACACCCAGCCGGTCAACCAGCTCGCCGCCCAGCCAGGCGGTCACACCGCCCAGGCCGATGGCAACCACCTCCAGCACAAAGGTCAAGGTTGTGGGCAGATAGGCCGGATCGTCCCAACGGAGCAACCAGCTTATGGCAAAGAGGCCGACGACAACCACGTTACCAATGCCATGCCAGAGGCCGATTGACTTGGCCCGGGTTCCGGCGGGAATCGCCAGCCAATCCCAAAGCCCAAAGACAGCGGCCAGCAGCCCCCCGACGATACCCCCGGCGATATTCCAAAAAGCCACGGCGGCCCAGGTGCTGTTATTGGTCGTCAGGTAAATAATGTCGAAGATAAGCGCGGCGATCAGGAGACCCAGGGGAAAGACGATCAGCATCGGGTGGATGGGATGGCCTAAAAATTTTGCTTTGCTTTCCATAACGATACACTCCTTCTTTATATTTGAATTACCAGTTAAATTCTAAGCCTTCTTGCCCAGTTACCCTATACCCAGGTGGATAATTCCATCAAGACAAGATAGTGATTTCTACCCTGTTCCACTTAGCCCTTTAGGAGTATTCTTTGGTGCCCTCAAGCTTAACGTAAAAGGTCAAGGTATCTTCGATGAGGGAGGATACCGAGCGGGTTACATTTTGCCGTAAGCTAAAGCCAGGCCTGATGTTTTGGCCTGCCGGGCTAATCTGCTATACTCATCTAGAATACTCTGCATTCAAATGGAAAAATACCTGGGGGGGACCTGGCTTTTTGATACCGGCGCCTGGGCTTATGATCTCTTTACGGCCAACCCGGTCTGGTTAGCTAACTGCGCTCGCTTGTTAGCGCCTGTGCCGCCGCAGGATCTACTCCGGGTGCTCGATTTGGGGGTAGGGCCGGGAGGGTCGGCCCTGGCGATGGGCCGGCAGCAGCCTCTGGCTCGCTTCGTCGGTTTAGATATTGCCCAGGGCATGTTAGTCACGGCTGCCCGTAACCGCTTCAAGAGTGGCTGGCCAGCAGAACGCCTGCTCCTGCTGCGAGGCGATGCGCTTCATCTCCCCCTGGCCGCTGGGAGGGTAGATGCTGTTACCGGCCACAGTTTTCTCTACCTTCTGCCCGATCACCCCCTCGCCCTGAACGAAGCAAATCGCGTGCTTCGGCCCGGCGGCTATGTTGCCTTTCTGGAACCTCACGCCGGCCGGGTAAGCTGGCCCTGGCTGTGGAGCCAATCCTCCAGCCGCTTGTGGGTCTCCATTACCTTGTGGCGGTTTTACAGCGGTTTGCACCGGCGCTTTTCGCCGGAAAGTATGCGCAGTTGCCTGGCGCAAGCGGGCTTTGTCAATATTAGCACGGAGGTGACGTTAGGTGGATTTGGGATCTTCGGACGCGCTCAAAAACCATAGCCGCCTCAGGGTAGCCCGTGACCTGCTGGTTCATCTGCGGCTCCATTTTCAGTTCTTGCTGGCATCCATTTTCATGTGGGGATACTTTCTGGCCGGTGGCCGGCCCGACCGTGATTTCTGGCTGGGCTTTCTGGCCTTCCATGTCTTTCTTTACGGGGGCATGACCGCCTTTAACTCTTACTATGATCGGGATGAAGGACCTGTCGGCGGGTTGGTGAACCCTCCGCCGGTGACGCAGGCTTTATTACCCTTCTCCCTGGTTGTGCAGCTCCTGGGCCTGATCCTGGCTGCCTTTGTGAATCTACCTTTTCTGGTCATTTACCTGATTATTTTTGGCATGGGCCTAGCTTATTCCCATCCCCTGGTACGCTGGAAAAGCCGGCCGCTGGCCGGACTGGCTACAGTCGCCGTAGGTCAGGGTATCCTGGCTTCACTGGGGGGGTGGGTCTGTGCCCAGCCTGACCTGTTTGCCCTGGATGGATTGAGTGGACTGGGCATTCTGGCCGTTACCTTGATTGCCACTGGCTTCTATCCCCTCACCCAGATCTATCAAATTGCCGAGGACCGGGCCAGGGGTGATCTCACCTTTGCCGCCTGGGCCGGTCCGCGGCGAACGTTTGGTTTTGCTATCGTCACTCAGGGTTTGGCGGCCATGCTGTTGGTCGGCCTCATCGCGCGTTTGCTGGGGCCGGTTAATGCCCTGCTTGTCGCTGTCTTTTACACTATCCTGTTGAGCGGTATTATCATCTGGGCTTACCACTTTGATGAAGCGAGTATCCTCTCCAATTACCGGCGTATTATGGGCCTCAATGCGCTTACCTCGCTGGGCTTTTTAGGATTTATCGTGTCGCACATGCTTGGAATTTGGTAGAAAGCTGATTTAGACTAACTTTCCGTTTCACCCAACCTGTGGTACGATAAGCTCTATGTTGGCGGCGAGTGTAGCTTGGGCACAACAGATCAGCCATTTTGAAACCACGCACGTGCGCTACAGTGATGACCCCTTGCCCGGCCAGCCCTCCTTTCGCTATCGAGCAGGCACGCGCCCGGTTCTCATCTCAGCCCCGCATGGCGCGCGGCACTGGCGGGAAGACCACTGGAAAATGCAGGACGGCTTCACCGCGGCCCTGGCCCATGTGCTGGCCGAGCATACCGGCGCGTATGCACTTTACACCGTGCGCCGCATCCGCCCTGACCCTAACTATGACGACGACTGCGATTACAAGCGGACCCTGGCTCAATTGCTGCGCGACCACCCCATCCGGTTGGTGCTTGATTTACACGGAGCGCGTTTTGACCGGGCTTTTGGCGTCGCCCTCGGTACTATTGAAGGCCATAGTTGCCCCAACTTCGAAGCCGGTATCATTCAAGCCTTTGTGGCCCAGGGGTTTAAGCTGGATGCGCCCGACTTTCTGGACCGGCTGGCGCTGAATATGCCCGATTATCGGGGCGGCGTGCGCCAGCGGACCGTAACCCGCTTTGTCTGGGAACAATGCCGGGTCAATGCCGTCCAAATTGAGCTAAACGCTCACCTGCGCGTTGTATCTAACCACGCGCCTACCTCGTTCACCTTTACCCCTGACCCGGTACGGCAGGGGCGGGCGGTTGAGGCCCTGATCGGTATTGTTGCGGCCGTCGCCGCCGACCCCTGATGACTATTTTTAAGGAGTGTCAATTTGTATGATGAATGGAACTGAGTTGGGTGCTGTTATTTTTGGCCTGGCTTCGGCAGCCACATGGGGGGTGGGGGATTTTAGCGGCGGTCTGGCTACCCGGCGGGTTTCGGTCTTGACCGTCACGTTGCTCTCTCAGGTGGCGGGATTAATTCTGCTGGCGCTGTTGGCCTTGATTTGGGGCGAAAAATTACCTTCGCTGGCCGATGTGGGCTGGGGCGGACTGGCCGGCCTGATCGGGCTGGTTGGCTTGATGGCCCTGTATCGAGCTATGGCCATTGGGCAAATGGGCATTGCTGCCCCGGTGGCGGCGGTGCTTTCGGCCAGTTTGCCGGTGGTTGTTGGCGCGATGACCCAGGGGATGCCCCATTTACCCCGCCAATTAGGGTTTATTCTGGCGGTGATCGGCATCTGGTTCATTTCACGTCCGCAGAAGATGCAGGGGCGTCCGGCGGGGCTGGGTCTGGCAATTATTGCCGGGTTATGCTTTGGGGGCTTTTTATTGGGTATTGCCCAGGTCCAGCAGGATGCCGTTTTTTGGCCCCTGGTAGCGGCCCGCACAGCTTCAATTTTGGCAATGTTGGCCGCGGTGGGTACAGGCCAAAAGTTAGCTATGCCGGCCCCTTCGATTCTACCTTTGATTATACTAACCGGCGCCATGGACGCCGGAGGAAACGCCTTTTTTGCCCTGGCCGAACAAGCCGGCCGTCTGGATGTGGCCGCGACCCTGGCCTCACTGTATCCGGCGACAACTGTCATCCTGGCGCTCTCGATCTTAAAGGAGAAGCTGGTGTTGTGGCAGGGTATTGGGGTGCTGCTGGCGCTGCTGGCCGTGCCGTTAATTGCCAGTTGAGAGGATTTACCATGAAACTTACGACTAAAGCCTGGGACCACGAAATTGTGCGCTACCCCGATCCGAGGATCGAAGCGCTTGATCCTCGCTTTGATAAATATCGGCTGGGCAGCGCCGCCCTGGAACGGATCTTCAGCGGTGGACGCTGGACTGAAGGCCCGGTTTGGTTTGGCGATGGCCGCTACCTGCTCTGGAGCGACATCCCCAACAATCGTATGCTGCGCTGGCTGGAAGAAACGGGCGAAATCAGCGTCTTTCGCAGCCCTAGCCACTACAGCAACGGCAACACCCGCGACAGGCAGGGCCGCCTGATTACCTGCGAGCATGACACGCGCCGGGTGACCCGGACTGAATACGATGGAACCATGACCGTCTTGATGGATAATTTTGAGGGCAAACCGCTCAACGCGCCCAACGACGTAGTGGCCCACCCCGATGGGCAGATCTGGTTTACCGATCCCGGCTACGGCATCTTGATGAATTACGAAGGCCATCAGGCTGAGTTTGAACTGCCCACGCGGGTCTACCGCTTCAACCCCGCTACCGGGCAGGCCACCGTCGCTGCCGACGAACTGGAAAAGCCAAATGGTCTGTGCTTTTCGCCCGATTATACCCGGCTCTACGTGGTTGACACCGGGGCCAGCCACAAGCCGGGCCACCCGCGCCACATCCTGGTTTATGATGTGGTGGACAACTGCCGCCTGGCCAATGGCCGGGTCTTTGCCGATATGTCCCCGGGCCTGGCCGATGGTATTCGCTGCGATATTGACGGCAACGTGTGGGCCAGCGCCGGTTGGGGCGGCGCAGGCTACGATGGGGTGCACGTTTTTGCCCCCAACGGCGACCTGATTGGACGGATTCACCTGCCGGAACCGTGCTCCAATCTCTGCTTTGGCGGCCTCAAAAGAAACCGGTTGTTCATGACCTCCGGCCAGTCGGTCTACGCTGTTTACGTGGAAACGCAGGGCGCGCAGATGCCCTAAGTGAGAGAGTTGTATTCCCGAAGCCCCGGCTTTTACCACCAGCGACGTAAAGCCCTCACCCCGTCGCTGGCGCGACTCCCCTCTCCCACTGGGAGAGGGGTAGGGGAGAGGGCTATTTTCGAAGGAGCAGGTAATTTATGTCCCAAGCAGTTATTATTGATGCAGTGCGCACGCCGGTTGGCGCCTTTGCCGGGGCGTTGAGCCAGGTGCGGCCCGACGACCTGGCGGCGCTGGTGTTGAAGGCGCTGGTGGAACGGGTCCAGCTTGACCCGGCTTTGGTGGAAGAAGTCATCATGGGCTGCACCAACCAGGCCGGCGAGGACAATCGCAACGTGGCCCGCATGGCCCTGTTGCTGGCCGGTTTCCCGCATAGTGTCGGCGGGGTAACGGTCAACCGGCTGTGCGCGTCAGGCCTGGATGCGATTATTTCAGCTTACCGGGCTATTGCTGCCGGCGAGGGAGATATTTACATCGCCGGGGGAGTGGAAAGCATGACCCGCGCGCCCTACGTGCTGAGCAAGAGCGAAAGCGCCTTTGATCGCGGCGCTAAAATTTTCGATACCTCGATTGGCTGGCGTTTTCCTAACCCCAAAATGGAGGCGCTGTTTCCCCTGGAAGCGATGGGTGAAACCGCCGAAAACATTTACGAGCAGACGCACATCAGCCGGGAGCGGCAGGATGCTTTTGCCCTGGAAAGCCAGCGGCGGGCTGTCGCCGCCATTAACGCTGGCCGCTTCAAGGATGAGATTGTGCCGGTGTCTATCCCCCAACGTAAGGGCGAGCCGGTGGTTGTGGACACAGACGAGCATCCGCGAATGAAGTGGATGGGGGAGCAGGGGAGATATGAATTGGCGACAAGTATGGAAATCCTGGCTAAGTTGAAGCCGGCGTTTCGGGCGGGGGGAACGGTAACTGCCGGCAACTCGTCGGGGATTAATGATGGCGCGGCAGCGGTCCTGCTGATAGCCGAAGAGCGGGCGGCGGAGCTGGGTTTAAAGCCGTTGGCCCGGGTCGTGGCGGCAGCCTCGGCGGGAGTTGATCCGCGGCTGATGGGCTACGGGCCAATTCCGGCCACGCGCAAAGCCCTGGAGCGGGCGGGGCTGGCCGCAGCCGACCTGGATTTGATCGAACTCAACGAGGCGTTTGCCGTCCAGGCTCTGGCCGTGATGGACGAACTGGGTCTGCCGCCAGAGCGGACCAATGTCAACGGCGGGGCGATTGCCCTGGGCCACCCGCTCGGCTGCAGTGGGGCGCGGATTATGACCACGCTGGTCCACGAGATGAAGCGCCGCCAGCGCGAGGGTAGTGCCATATCACCCTACGGCCTGGCGACCATGTGTGTCGGCGTGGGCCAGGGGGTGGCGGTGATTGTGGAGCGAGTGGATGGATGACCGCTGACCACCGTACTTTTGTGGCGGTCAGCCGTCGGCGGTCGGCGGTCAGGGATGAAGCATCGTAGCGAGAGGGAGGATCAGGATGAAAGTAAGAATCTTGTCTGCCGAAGATGTGCGCCAGGCCCTGCCGATGAGCCGGGCCATTGAGGCGATGCGCAGCGCCTTTGGCCAGCTTTCGGCTAACCAGGCCGATGTTCCGCTGCGTACCCGGCTGCAAACCGATCAAGGCCTGCTGCTGTTTATGCCTGCTTTTCTACGCCAAAGCCGGGAAATTGGCTTCAAAATGGTTTCGATTTGGGGGGATAATCCGGCCAAAGGCTTGCCGGCCGTGATTGCCCTGGCTACAGTGGTTGATGCGGATACCGGCGAACCCAGGGCGCTGATCAACGGCGAGATGCTGACTGCCCTTCGTACCGGGGCCGGGGGCGGCCTGGCCGCCGATTTGCTGGCTCGCTCCAACGCCAGCGTGGTCGCCGTCTTCGGGGCCGGAGTGCAGGCGCGGGCGCAGCTTGAAGCGGCCTGCGCCGTGCGGCTGATCAAAGAGGTGCGCATCTTTGGCCGGACTCCTTCCAGGGTCGAGAAATTTGCCGCCGAAGTAGCGGCCTGGCCCGATGCGCCCCAGATCGTCATCGCCGGGTCGCGCAAAGAGGCGGTAACAGAGGCGGACATCGTCATCACGGCGACGACATCGGAGAAGCCGGTGTTTGACGGGCGCGACTTGTCGCCGGGGACACATGTGACCGGAGTGGGTTCCTACGCCCCGCACATGCAGGAGGTAGACGAGGAGACGGTCAAACGCTCCAGGATCGTGGTTGATTCGCTCCAGGCCTGTCTAGCCGAAGCCGGCGACCTGATCATTCCCATCCAGAACAATGTCATCAGCAAGCTGGATATTCACGCCGAACTGGGCCAGATTGTCAACGGGGAGCGGACCGGCCGGGAGGCTTATGATGAAATTACCTTCTTTAAGTCGGTCGGGGTGGCGGTGCAGGACGCAGCGGCGGCCAATGCGGTTCTACGGGAGGCAGAGGCGCAGGGGTTGGGGACGATGGTGGAGTTGTGAGATGATACGGAGTGAAAAAGTGCACTTTTTCACTCCGTAAGTTATTCCATTTACGATTTGAGGACTTTTATGCTACCCAAAACATCAGATGTCGTCATCATCGGCGGGGGGGTGATGGGGGCCAGCGTGGCCTACCATCTGGCCGAACGGGGTGGGGTCAGCGTGACCCTGCTGGAACGGGAGGAGCAGTTCGGGCTAGGCTCGACCGGGCGCTGCGCCGGCGGGATTCGCCACCAGTTCTCGACCGAGGTCAATATCCGGCTGTCCATCGAAAGCATCCAAATGATGGAACGCTTTCCCGAAGAGATTGGTCAGGAGATTGGTTTAAATTTGATAGGCTATCTGTTTGTGCTCGATAACGAGCGGGATTTCGAGCAGTTCAAACGCAACGTGGCCCTGCAGCACCGCCTCGGCATCGAGTCTACCGTCTTATCCATAGACGATATTCAGCGGCGCGTGCCGCTGCTTAACCTGGAAGGTGTTGTCGGCGGGACCATTTACGAGCGCGACGGCCTGGCCGACCCGAACAGCATTGTCCAGGGTTACATCAACAAGACACGCCAGCTCAAGCAGGCCAACCCGGCGCTCTCGATCAACCTGCTCAATAACGTTACGGTCACGAACGTGCGTATGTCCCCAAGTGGGCGGGTTCAGGCTGTTGTGACCACCGAGGGCGAAATCGCTACGGAAACAATTGTCATCGCGGCCGGGGCCTGGTCGGGGCAGTTTGGAGAGATGGTGGGGGTTAATATTCCAATTGTGCCGGTGCGCCGCCAGATTGCGGTGACCACGCCCATCCGGCAACTGCCGCCCGATTTCCCTTTTGTGCTGTTTTTCGGGCAGTCGCTCTACTTCCACCCGGAGAGCGGCCAGAGCATTTTGACCGGCAAGTCGAACAGCAACGAGCCGGTCGGCTTCAATACCGAGATTGATTCCAAGTGGACCGAAACCCACCTGCTGGAAGCGATGCACCGTTTCCCTCTCCTTGAGCAAGCCGGTTTACTGAGTGAATGGGCCGGGCTGTATGAAGTGACTCCGGATGAACAGGCCATTCTGGGCAGGCTGCCCGGAGTGGAAGGAGTGATCATGGCGGCGGGGTTTAGCGGCCACGGCTTTATGCACGGGCCGATCGTGGGCAAACTCTTGGCCGAGGAAATTTTGGAGGGCCGGGCGCATTCGATCAATATTGACGACCTGCGCTACGAGCGGTTTGCCCTGGGCAAAGATGTGAGCGAGTACAATATCGTTTAAATAAAAAAGCGCCGGGCATTCAGGTCAGCTTGATCTCCCCATCATTGCTGTTCTAAATGCCCGGCACAAACTTCGAAGGGCCAGAGTGAGCTAAAGTTAATCGCTATACCTCTGAAGGAACTGATCTACTTCCCGCTCGGCCTGAGCGCGGGCATAACCATATCGTTCCTGTACCAGCCCGACCAATTTATCGCGCTGCCCTTCGACCACAGCCAAATCATCGTCGGTGAACTTTCCCCATTGGTTCTTAATATCACCCTTAAGTTGCTTCCACTTACCTGCTAAAACGTCTGAATTCACGACTCAACCTCCTTCGAACCTATCTTTATCTAAATCACCTGTAGTCAACATCCTGGTCCGCCCACGTACAGAACAGGACATCTTTGATTTGGCTACGGTTCTAGCATAACACAGGAAGCAGAATTTATCTATACTAAGGTGGGTTATTTATAAAATCTGGAAGGAGTATTCTTGTATAGCTCTACCGGATTTTTGCTTAAGAAAAAAAGCGCGAGAAATACATCTCGCGCTCTTAGTGATGTGAAGTTTTAGGGGTTGGTCAGGTAGCTCTTTGGACAGCGCCCACTAGAAAGAGCAGGACCACCGCACCGACAATCGCTACCAATAGACTGTAGATGTTAAATCCGGACACGCCGGGAGCGCCGAACAGATTCATCAGAAAACCGCCGAGCACCGCTCCAATAATTCCGACAATGATATTGGCCAGCGCTCCCATTTGGGCGTCGCGCCCCATAATCATACTGGCGATCCAGCCGGCCAAAGCTCCAAAGAGGATCCAAACGATGAGGTTGATTAACATTGTTACAACTCCTTTCTTACTTAATTAAATATAATATATGAGGTTTTTATGTATTAACCCCTCTGGCTAAAGCCCAGGGGCGAAATACCTACTGGATTAATCCTTCGGGCACGCCATCAGGAAATTCCTCCTGGATAGCAGCCTGGATTCGCTCTATGCGCCGCTCCGGATTAGGGTGGGTGCTATAAAACTCCGGTTGATGCCCTCCTCCACTGGCCTCAGCCAGAATTTCCATCACCCTGATCATCGAGCGAGGGTCATAACCGGCCTCGGCCATAAAACGGACACCCAGACGGTCCGACTCAAGCTCGTCATCCCGCCCATATTTCATGTTGATCATCTGGCCCACTACGGCGGCAATAGCGGCGGTGCGTTGGGCGGAGTTGGGATTATCAGGGTCGGCGGCCGCAATCACCGCTGCTCCGGTTAAACCTTGTGTAAGCTGGGCTTTGGCAATGTGTTCCGCCGAGTGCCGGGCGACGACGTGACCAATTTCGTGGGCCAGCACGCCGGCCAGTTGGCCTTCCGTTTCCAGGCGACTCAGGAGAGCAGCGGTGATAAAAATAGGCCCGCCGGGCAAAGCAAAGGCATTGATCGTCTGATCGTCGGCCAGGGCATTAAACTCAAACTGGTATTCTGTATCTTTAGCAGCGGTCGCATTCACCAACTGTCCTCCGACTTGATCAACCAAGGCTTGCGCTCCTTGATCCGGGTGCAGCCCGCCAAATTGAGCCGCCATTTCCGGAGCCGATTGAAGGCCAAGCGCAATTTCCTGGTCAACAGTCAGGCTGACATGTTGATCTTCACCCGTTATGGGGTTGTAGGCGGTGCTGCTGCAATAGGTCACAATGGATATAAGGGCAATTACCAGGGCTATAATCCACCTGGCATTGCCGCCAACTAATGATCTACCTCCAGATCTGCGTAATATTGTCATAAATACGCTCCTTTTCAGGATTTTCCATCGAGGTGATGAAGTTCAAGAATTGAACTTCATCACCTCAACACTGGCCTCAAATTACCCCTGGCTCCACGATGGCAAATAGCGCCTATTCAAGCCTATGACCGCTAGAGCCTCATTAACGGGCAACTTGATAACCAGATTGTTTGCGGCTTCCTTTGGCGTCAATCATGTTTAGTCTCAGAGAGTCAAATTCCTGTTTCTTTAAAGTCTGAACGACTTTTGTTGCGTCGCTACTGTTCTTTATAAAGCCAACTACGGTTGTCACTGCTTATCCTCCTATACAGAGAGAGGTCTGAGCGACCCGCACTGAGCAGGTCGCTCAGAAAGGGGAAAGAGAGGAGATCATTCAGCTTCATGGGAAGGTTTAACCAAGAAGCCGACAGCGGCACTGACTATCAAAACGACAGTCAAGGCAACCCACGGATGACGCCTTACTGTCCGCGTGATTTGCCCCGGCAAGTTGTTGCCGGTAGCGGTCAGCCTGGCTTTATAGTTGCTAACCTGATGGTTTAGCTTTTGCTGGGTTTGAGCACCTTTAGCAAAAAGCTGCTGAACTTTCTGCCTGAACATGTCATATGTGTCACTCACCAGCCTCATCGCTTCAGTTCGCTGGCTTTCCACAGAAGTAAGCACAGCCTCGTTGAGTTGAGCCTGGCACTGACTCAGGGCATCGCTGATCCGCTTTGAATCACGAGTGATTGCTTTGGCCTTCATCGTGGTCCTCCCCTTTCGTCTTCTGCAAAAGCAAATTTCTACACGTTATAGTATCATTCTTTAGCTGGCCTGCCCATACCAATTTGGGCGAGTTTGAGCAAAAGAAAGGGTTATCTTTTAGTAACTCTACTGGCGCTTTCTACTGTTTAAATTATCCACTTGGGTGACAAACCTAACAAAATGTTTTAGATTCGTTTAGCTCTATCCGGGCATAGTGGTATAATAAGACCTCCACTGGAGGAAATGCAGTGACCAGGATTCATGTGCTTATAATTGATGAAGTACCGCTGATTTGTAGCGTGCTGGCTTCAATATTGAAAGAAGAGCCTGACTTTCAGGTAGTCGGCTGCGCTTCCACCCTGGACGAAGCCAGGCTTTACCTGGAGAAATGTGACCTGGCCCTGGTCAGCACGACAATGCCCGACGAGGCTCCCCTGGAATTAATTCGTTCTCTGGCCAAGATTGACTCCTCGGCCAAAATGGTGGCGATTGGCCTGGCCGATTCAGAAGAAATCATTCTTCCCTATGTTGAGGCGGGCATTGCCGGGTATGTGCTGCGGGATGACTCGGTTGAGGAGTTGCTGCAGAAAATTCGAGCCATTCACCAGGGTGAAGCGCCGGTTTCCTCACAAATTGCGGCGGCCTTGATGCAGCGTGTGGCTGAACTCAAAGAACTGTGCGTTGATCCTTCCGATGGAGCCGAAACTTTAGAGGCGCTTACTCCCCGCGAGCGGGAGGTACTGGATTTACTCCAGCAAAATCTAAGCAATCAAGAAATCGCTGAACGTCTGGTGATTGAGTTGGGGACGGTTAAAAATCACGTGCATAACATTCTCAAAAAACTTAACCTTACCAGCCGGCGCGATGTTACCCAGATTTAACTTTGGAACCCCGGCCATAAAAAAGGTCCTAAAGGTTACAGATCTTTAGGACCTTTTCTTATCCCCACCCTTGACATGAGAGATAAGAGGATGGCAGGCGTTATTTAATTACCACGACGTTGCCGGGTCGCTGGCCGGGAAAGACTCCCAGACAGCTTCATCTTGCAGGTCGCCCGTATCAATGGTACTTTCCGGTTGTTCATGATATTCCTCGTCAAAACGGAGTTTGGACTTGGCCGTGCTGATGTCTAAAATGTTATAGGCCGGACAATGCCCGCTTAAACCCCGATACAGCAGATAACCCCCTCCCAGTACCAGGCTCACAGCGGAGAGCGAGAGCCGTCTCAGACCAAAAAGGGCAACCAGCACTCCCAAAAAAAGGGAAACCAGACGTTCAGCCTCACCAACATTCACCTTATCAGTGTTGGTCAAACTTTGCCAAACTTCACGGACCTGCCCCTGCTTTAGTCTTTGTCCTAAATTTTCTACCATAGTTTTACCTCAGGGATACACCTCTAAGTTTTTATGAGCGAGTCTCTAATATTAAATTACGGCTCTGCGCCGCGTCAGCAGGCCGAGAATCAAGGAGAAAATCATCGAGCCGACGATGGACCAAATGATTGGAAAGGGCTGGCCGCCGATATTGATGGCAAAAACCTCTGGCAAGCCAAACTGGCGAGCCAGCCATAACCCAATAAACGCGCCGATGAAACCCACTACCGCTGAAACCAGGCAGCCACCCAACGAATAGCCAGATAAAGCCTGGCCTATGCTCCCACATATTGCCGCCACGAGCAGCAACAAAAGCAAATCTATAATTGTCATTTTAGTCCCCTTTAGGTTATATAGAAGAGAAGCCTCAGTTTATTTGCTGGTTCAATGCTTGAACCCAGTCTCTAGAAACTTCTGGCAGCGGCCTCGCTTTGATCGCCTTGAACAAATCCTCAGGCTTCCGGGCAACTTTTTGAACAGTTTGATAAACGTGAAAAATGTTATTTTGCAGGTTTAAGCTAATGACTCTTGTGCCGGAATGGAGCTTTAAAATTTCAATAATAAGCGAGGGAGAGATACCTCGTTCCTCATCGCCATACACAATGACGACATCCGGATGCAATTCTTTAATCTGTTTGATAGCCTGCTCCGTATCTGTTTCCTGACCAATGACTTTGAGTTCATCATCCTGGCCTAACAGACTTTCAAGCCCTCGGCTAAACATTAAGTGGCTGGAAACAATGAAGATGCTGAGCATCCGTTTTTTCCCCTTCACTCGTTGAAGCTGGAGTGTGCTAGATTTTTGCCAAAGCTTTTGGTCTAATACCTGCATTTTTTGAGACCCGCTGCTTGAAGTAACAATATTCTACTGCCTCATCTTGAACCGGCCTATACTCATTCAGGCGATTTGGATAGGGGGCAAAGGGGTATCTTTTAATAGCCTTGTTAGTACCCTTAAATGAACCTTATTTACTCAAGCGGGCTATTCGCTAACAGGGCCTCATCCACTAATCCCTGGCGTACGGCATAGACGGCTGCCTGAATCCGATTTTGCACATGCAGTTTCTCTAAAATGTTGCGCAGGTGAATTTTAACCGTGTTTTCGGTGATATGGAGCGTATCGGCAATTTCTTTGTTCGATGCTCCCGTCACTACCTGCTCCAGAACCTCAATCTCCCGGGTAGTCAGCTCATCTACAGCTTGAGCCTCCTTACCCTGGGTGTACTCCGGCTGCCGAAACTCCCGCAGAATCTTGGCCGCCATAGCCCCCGAAATGGGCGCTTCTCCCTGGCGAAGCCGGTCCAGCATTCCGTACAGTTCCAGCGGCTCCAGATTTTTCAATAAATAACCCTTGGCGCCACTTTTGATCGCCTCAAACAGGTCATTATCGTCGTCAGAAACCGTCAGCATGACAATTTGGATGTGGGGCATCTCACGCTTGATGATTTTGACTGTTTCAATACCGTTCTGCCGAGGCATGTTCACGTCCATTAGAATCACATCGGGCATTGTCTGCTCGGCCAAAATAACGGCTTCATCTCCATCACTGGCCTCTCCGACAATGGTGATATCCTGCCGCACCGCAAGCAGCGAAGCGATCCCCTTGCGAAACAGGACATGATCGTCAACCAACAAAATGCGCAGTGGCTCCATAAAGTTTATACTCCCAGTTTATTGATTTCTAAATTCCGCCGAATGAGGCAAATTACCGCCTGACCAAGCCCAATACCAGAGATCCCAAGAAAATGACCAAAAAAACAAAGAACAAAATCTGAGCGATATTGGTGGCCGTTCCGGCTAGCCCGCCAAAACCAAAGAGGGCGGCAATCAGAGCAATTACTAAAAACAAAACCGCTAATTTCAACATTTTACAATCCTTTCTCCTGTCGTCTGAGCGGCAAATAATCCCATTTCTGCATTTTCAAATCAATTATATCGCCCACTTTGTGCTGCGACCATACCAGGATGGATAGTTTTGGGACCAAAAAAAGAGCTATCTTTTAGTAGCTCTTTTGGTTGGATATTTTATTCTTTTTTCACCCAGGTGGATTATAGCTCTATGTCATCCCTCCACCTGGAAATCATGACAACGATGCTGCGGCTTTTAACCGGGTAAGCAATCGTCGCCTCTAACTCCAGCTCTTCGCCAAGCGGATGAATATCCAGGGGTGAGGGCTGTCCGGTATCGAGCGCCAGGCGCCAGCGGCCGTTGTGGGGGGCGGGGGGCAAATAGAAAAGCCGGGGCCGGGTGTCGGCGTTGAACATCATCAGTACGTCCACATCGTCGGCGGGCGCGCCGATTTCCTCTTTAGAGCCGTCCATAACACACATCAGCCACTTGCTCGATGGCTCCCAACTGGCGTCGAGGCCGCTGGGGCCGTACCAGTGAATATCACGGAACTGATCATCGTCCAGATCATGGCCGGTAAAAAAGGTGGTCCGGCGAAAGACCGGATGAGCCTGGCGCAGGGCAATGACCTGCCGGGCAAAACGGAAAATGTCGGCGTGCTTTTCCAGAAAACGCCAGTCGTACCAGGACATCTCGTTGTGCTGGCAGTAGGCATTGTTGTTGCCCTGCTGGGTGCGCCGGAACTCGTCCCCCCCCAGGAGCATGGGCGTGCCCTGCGATAGCATCAGGGTGGCCAAAAAGTTTTTGACCTGGCGGGAGCGGATCGCTTCGATGCGGGGATTGAAGGTTGGACCTTCGACGCCATAGTTATAACTCGAATTGTGATTGCTGCCGTCCTGGTTGTGCTCGCCGTTGGCCTCGTTGTGCTTGGTGTTGTAGCTGACCAGGTCGTTTGCGGTAAAGCCGTCATGGGCGGTGACAAAATTGATGCTGGCGTTGGGCGAGCGGCCATCGGGGTAATACAAATCGGCGCTGCCGGCCAAACGGGTCGCCAGCGCGCCGGTCAAACCGGGGTCGCCCCGCCAGAAACGGCGGATGTCGTCGCGATACCGGTCGTTCCACTCAGCCCAGCGCCCGCCGGGGAAACGTCCGACCTGATAGCCGCCCACGTCCCACGGTTCGGCAATAAGTTTGGCCGTGCGCAGCAGCGGGTCCTCGGCAATGCGGGCGGTCAGGGGCGGGTTGCCGGAAATATGGCCCGTGCGCTCGCGGGTCAGGCTGGTGGCCAGATCAAACCGGAAGCCATCCACGTGCATGTCCCGGACCCAGTAGCGCAGGCAGTCAATGATAAAATCCTGCACCACCGGGTGGTTGGCGTTGAGAGTATTGCCCACGCCGGTGAAATCCTGATAGTAGCGCGGGTTGTCGGCCAGGATGTAGTAAATGCTGTTGTCAATTCCCTTGAAACTGAGGGTGGGGCCAAGCTGGTTGCCTTCGACGGTGTGGTTGAAGACCACATCCAGAATGACCTCCAACCCGGCCTGGTGCAGCGCCCGGACCATCTCTTTAAAAGCGACCACCTGCTGTCCCCGCTCGGCGCCGAGGTGGCTGTAATGACCTTTGGGCGCAAAAAAGCAAAGGGTGTTGTAACCCCAGTAGTTGCGCAGCCGTTCGCCGGTTTTCGGGTTGAAACGCCGGAACTCCCACTCATCAAACTGGTGGATCGGCAGCAGTTCTATCGCCGTAACGCCCAACGCTTTAAAGTGGGGGATTTTTTCGACCACGCCGGCGTAGGTGCCGGGATGGTTGACGTTGGCGCTGGGATGGCAGGTCAGGCTGCGCACATGGGTTTCGTAAATGATGGTTTCAGGCCAGGGCCGGTTGAGCGGGCGGTCGCCCTGCCAGTCAAAGCCATCATCCCCGTAGACGATACACTTGGGCATCCCGGCCAGGTTTGTCGTCGTCGAAAAGGAGAGATCGGCCCTGGGGGAATTGCGGTCGAAGCCAAAGGACTGGCTGAAATCCCAGTGGAAGGTGGGGCCGCCGGTTAAGGCTCTGGTGTAGGGATCGAGCAGCGGCTTGTGCCGGTTAAAGCGATGGCCTTGCTCCGGCAGATAGGGCCCATCCACGCGGTAGAGATATAACTGGCCGTGCTGCAGGCCGGAGAGGTGAATGTGCCAGATGTCGCCGGTGCGGTGGGTTGTCGGGTCTAATTCAAATTCGTGAGTAGGGGTGTCATCGGTCGGCTGGTCAAACAGCATCAGCCAGACTCGCGTGGCATGGCGGCTAAAGATGGCAAAGTTGGCGCCGTCGGCAGTGACGGTTGCGCCCAAAGGGAGAGGGTGGCCGGATGTAGGTTGGATGGGTAGTTCTAAAGATGGTTGTATCAATTTTTAAGCGTAATTCCTAACCTGGACGAGCCAGAACCGAAGATATTTTAGACAAGATTTACAGGATAGATCAAACAAATCTTATTAATCTTGTTAATCCTGTCCAAATTTCTTGCTCACTATACAAGAATTTGACTCGCAAGGAACTAAGGAGACAGAGGAATTATACATAAAAATTATGAATGTGACCAGTAAGCTTCCAGTAGTAGGCTGGTAGTCCATTCGGATCAAAAGCCGTATGTGCTTTGACAATTTTTCCAATTCCAATGACAATTGAAGGAGGACTTTCCTTTAACCTGGAAGGAACAAACTACCTATGACTCGCACCACACCCATACCTGCTTTAACCATCCCCCGCCTCCTCGTCGCCATCCTCTTCATCGCCATCTTCACCATGGCCGTCCGCCTGCCCGCCGATACCGACACCTGGTGGCATCTCCGCTCCGGCCAATACATCCTCGAAAACGGGGCAGTGCCCACCACCGACCCCTTTTCCCATACCAAAGCGGGCCAGCCCTGGATTGACCACGGCTGGCTGGCCCAGCTCTTTTGGTACAGTCTGTTTGCCCTGGGCGGTCTGCCCGGCCTGAGCCTGGGACTGGCGCTGCTGGTTACGGTCACCTTCTGGCTGGTCTGGCAGGTGACGCCGGGGAATCTGTATGTCCGGGCTTTTACGATGGTCCTGGGGGCCGTTACCTCGGCGGTGATTTGGGTCGCCCGCCCGCAGATGGTCTCCTTTTTGCTGGCCGGGCTGGTGTTGTTCCTGCTGGAAAAGTATAAGCGGGAAGGCCGCCGTTGGATCTACGCCCTGCCGCTGGTCACGCTGCTGTGGGTCAATATCCACGGCGGCTACGCCATTGCTTTTATGCTGTTAGGTGTTTATATCGTCGGGGAAATCTTCAATAACCTGACCGGCCACCGCGAAGACCCGCTGGTTCCCTGGCCGAGGCTTGGCCCGCTGCTGGTCGTCGGGGCCATCAGCTTTGCCGTGGTGGTTATCAACCCGCATGGCTGGCAGATGTGGCTCTATCCCTTCCACACGGTCGGCATTGGCGCGCTGCGGGATTTTATCCAGGAGTGGCGCAGTCCCGATTTTCACCTGTCGCTGACCTGGGCCTTCCTGGCCATGCTGCTGTTCAGCCTGGCTGCGCTGGGTCGCGCCGGCCGCCGCGCCGACTGGACCGATTTAGCCATATTCGGTTTATGGAGCTGCGCGAGCCTTTTCGCCGCCCGCAATATCGGCCTGTACGGCCTGCTGACCATCCCCGCCCTGGCCCGCTACGCCGACGCCGCCTGGGGGCAGTATTTGCCTGGAGAAAGAAAAAGGGTTTCAAGGGAACTCATAGGAACTCAAGAAAATTCCTTAGTTCCCTCAGTTCCTACGAGATCCCCTTCTTCCGCCCGACTCAATTGGATTTTGTTGGGCCTGGTGCTGTTGGCGGCGCTGGTCAAAATTGGCGTCGCCCTGAATCCGCAGGAGGCGATCAAAGCGGAACAGGAGGGACTGCCGGCCAAAGCGGTCCAGTTTATTGAGGAAAACCAACCGGCCGGGCCGCTGTTCAACAGCTACAATTGGGGGGGCTACCTGATCTACAAATTGTGGCCCGCTTACCCGGTCTACATTGACGGCCGCACCGATCTGTACGACGACGCCTTTATCCGGCGTTACCTGGATACGGTGGCCGGCGGCGAGGAGTGGCGGCAAACGCTGGATGAAGATGGTATCAATCTGGTGCTGATCGAGAGTGGGAGTATTTTGGCTAAATTTTTGAAAAATGACCCGGCCTGGCAGGAGCTTTATCACGACGAGATGGCTTCGGTCTTTGCCCGTTCCCCGGCGACTACCCGTTCCGGCGCTGAGTAGACCCGGAAGGTATTCCCCCGCGCATAGCCGATCACGGTGACATTCCAGGCCCGGCCCAACTCCACCGACAGGCTCGTCGGCGAGGTGCGCGAGATAACGATGGGGATTTTCATCTTGGCCGCCTTGCGCAGCATCTCCGAGCTGATCCGGCCCGAGGCCAATAAAATGCGGCCCTCGGTTTCAATTCCC
The DNA here is from genome assembly GCA_023382535.1 of Anaerolineae bacterium. The sequence continues at coordinate 155,845 of JAHDWA010000003.1, forward strand.
TGCTGCAGCGCCTGGCCCCACAGCCGGTCAATCGTATTGTGTCGCCCGACATCCTGGGCCACTAACAATAGCTCCCGGCCATCGCTCAAAGCCGAGGTATGGACGCCGCGCACTTCCTGGTAAAGTTCAGCGGCTTGATGCAGTTGGTGCATTAACCGGCTAACCTGAGCGGGAGTCACGTTCGCTGCTGTATTTAAGGGGGGGTAGCGCTGGCTGAGATCGTCGAAGGTGACGCCCCCGCCGCAGCCGGACGTGATGATCTGCCGCTTGGGCGCAGTGAAGCTCAGGTCGCGCAGCCAGATGTCCACGCAGGTTTTGCTCTCCGCAAGATGGAGAACCTCAATATCGGCCAGGCTGTGAATGAACCCTTCCGAACGCAGGAAACCCAGCGCCAATTCTTCTAAGCGATGCGGAGTACACATAAACGTCGCCAATTCCTGCCCATTGACCGAGATACAGACCAGTGTCTCTTCGATCACGGCGCTCGCCACCAGGCTGGCGGTGTCACCCTTATAGAGCATATAGGTAGCTGGTTGAATTCCCTTTTTATCGTCGGCCATACCTACATTCTACCCGGCAAAAAGCGGAGTGCAAACCTCGGTTTGCTTTGCAAGGCGAGCATTGCCTTCCGGTTGCCGAAACGTTGGCCCATTTAGATGAGCTTGAGTTCCGGATAAACTTTGTAGCCTGGGGAGGTCAAACGCGGCGAGGGCAGGTTCCGCAGGGTGGAGGCAATCGTCTCGGCCGCCTGGCACAGTGCCCGCCCGGCAGGCGAGTCCGGCGCGGCAATGACGACCGGCTGTCCGGTATCGCCGCCGAGGCGCACGCTGGGATCGAGCGGAATGCGGCCCAGGAGCGGCAGGCCAAGCTGCCGGCTCAACCGCTCGCCGCCCGGCCCAAAAATGGCTTCTTCCTGGCCGCAGTGAGGACAGACATAGTAGCTCATATTTTCGACAAAGCCCAGCACCCTGATGTCCAACTGGCGGAACATCTCTGTCCCTTTAATCACGTCGGCCAGGGCGGCATCCTGGGGCGTAGTGACCATCACCGCGCCGCTGAGGGGCAGCGATTGGGTCAGGGTCAACTGCACGTCGCCGGTGCCGGGGGGTAAATCTACGACCAGCACATCCAGGCTGCCCCACATCACATCTCGCAAGAGTTGGCGGATGGCCTGGTGCAGCATCGGCCCGCGCCAGATGACCGGCGCTTCGGGCGGAACCAGCAGGCCCATAGACATCACTTTAAGCCCGTAGGCGCTCGGCGGAAAAATCTGCTCGCCAAACGCGAATAGCTGCTCGTCTTTGAGGCCGAGCATGAGCGGCACGTTCGGGCCGTGAATATCGCCGTCCAGCAGCCCGACCCGCTGGCCGGCCTTGGCCAGGGCCACCGCCAGGTTCACCGCTATGGTAGACTTGCCGACGCCGCCCTTACCGCTGGCTACCGCCACCACATGCCTGGCATCGAGATTCAGCCGGGTCGTATCGCGTAGCTGCGATTTGGGACTGCTTTCAAAGTTAATCTCAACCGCCTGAACGCCGGGGACGGCCAGCACCGCCCGCCGGGCCATGCGCTCCAGGGGGATTTGCAGCGGGCTGCCAGCCTCGCGCAGCCGGATGGTAAAACTAACCGTCCCGCCCTGGCGGCAGGCAACATCCTTAACCATACCCAGAGAGACGATATCCCGATTCACTTCCGGCTCCAGCACCTTACCCAGCGCCGCCAGAATGTGATCGGGAGAAATAGGGGAGCTTTGCTTTAGAAATTTAAAGAAGTTGGCCATTTTTAGAAAATGGGGAAGGGTGCCAGAATGAAAGAGCCGCACTTTTCCAACCTTCCAGCCTTCCGACTCTCCATTTTAACGGCTGTAACCCCGTTCTGCCGCAATCACATCCAGGTGCAGTATCGCCAAATCCTCAACCGGGAGCAAATCTACCGGCGTTGGCTCAAAAGTGACCACCACTTTAAGATAGTGGCGGCACGCTTCGCAGGTTTGGAGGCTGTACTTCTCCTCTTCACCCTCGACAGTAAGATAGCCAAGGGAACGGTAATCCTGATTGGCGCAGAAGGCGCACTTGAGCCGGGGATAGGACCAGTTAGCGCCGCACATGCCGCAGCGCAAATGGCGGGCGCCTTCCTTGCCCTGGATTTCGGCGAGAACCGGCGGGCTGCCGCAGACCGGGCACTGACCTCGCCGCCATTCGTTCAAATCTATGCTGCCTTTGAAGCCCGCGGCCCAGGCGCGCAGGGCCGGCTTGAGGCTGGTTTGAGCCAGGGTGCGCAGCAGTTCGGCCTCGAGCTTGAATTCGCGGGCAGTTGCTTCGACGAAGGCATGATCCCCGGCGGCCAGGGCGCTCCAAACTGGCAGCAGGTGGAGTTGGTTTTGCTCCACCGCCCGGCGAATCTGCCCGGCAGCGGCAGCGCGCAGTGCTGCCTCGTTGCCATTATGGGCCTGCTCCAGCAGCCTGGCCGAATCGGGCTGGCCTCGCCGGAACAGGCTCCAGCCATTTTTCGAGGAACGAACTGGCTGTCCCACCGTTTCGACAATCTGGCACAGGTGGATGAAAAGACGGTGGGTGCGTTCCGGGTCGAGCGGCAAATCTTCGCCCAGCAGTAAAGGAATGCCCGCCGCGAGCTTATTTCGAGCCGTTTCAGGCGGCAGGGTGAACGGCTCAACGTCCGCCTGGGCCTGGCGCAGAAGCGGCAGCGCCGCCTGATAAAAAGCAACCGGTTCAGCCAATTCCGGCTTTTGTTCAATCAGGCGGTTCAGGCGGTTCATAACGGCTGTTGTCTGGGAGTCTAAAGCCATACTATGCGCCCTATTAACCCTGGTTAGCCGAGCGGCGCAGTCAGCTCAATTTGGATGTTATCCGGGTCGCGGATAGCCAGGACAGCAATTCCAAAAGGCTCAAGCGGCTTAATCTCGCCGTGGTCTATTTCACGGCCATCCAATAATTTTACGGCTGCCTCAAGATCGGCCATGCTGGCCACACTAAAACTCACGTGATCCAGTCCGACCCGGTTCTCGTTAAAACGATCATTGGGTAATGCCTGGGCGGGGTCGGGGGGCGGGTTTAGCACTAACAGCACTGTGCCGTTGCTCATAATGGTTTTGGGGCCGAAATCAGTTACTTTTTGGAAGTTGAACAGTTCCGAATAGAACTTTAAGGAACGGGCCACATCCGCTACCGTTAATGTGACGTGATGAACGCCCTGGGTTGAAATTAAATCAGACATTCAGGTCTCCTTGTTGATTTACTACTATCAGCCACAATAAGGATTTTAAAGTTACAGAGATATCAGTACTCCCTGGTTTCTACCATTTCGATAATCCGCGCCTGGGGGTTCGTCATTACCTGGCCCTCGACACGATCCCAGAGGACGCGCAGTGCGGCGAGCAAGGTTTCGGCCTGGTTCAGAGTATCAAACTCAAGGTCAATCATGGCGTAGTTGGGATCGCTAATCGGCCGTAAGACCCGGTAGCGGCGTACCCCTGACTTCTCCCGGCCGACAGGATCGCTGTCGAATGCCTTCTTCCAGCCCTCAAAATTGGGGACCGGGTGTTCGATGCGCAGAATGTACATTCCAGTTCCTTTCGCTCGCTTATCAACCCTTCTCTTGTACTGCCAGGGTCCGCAAAGCCTGCACGGTTTCTTGCAGTTCCGGGCCGCCTAACTGGAGCAGCGCTCCAATTTCACGCTGCAAGTGGACCAGCATGCCGTGTAACATGGCCGTTTGCAGGGTATCATCGGTCTGCCGCCAGACATTGACCTGTTTGGCTTCGTCCAGCCAGGTAGCCAGGCGTTCCATTGTTCTTAAGGCGTCGTCCACCGTCCGGTCTCGTTTGCGCGAGCCGGGCGTGAAGACTTGCCCCTCTCCGTCTCGTCCTGCCATTATTTACCTCACTCAGTTCCAAATCCGGGATTGACTGTGGCTGCCGCGCACCACCAGATAGGCCCACAGAGTTAAATGATACCGGGGCGGTTGTAGAAATCCGGCCGAGAGCGTCGTTAGCTGCCCATTCTGCAAAATGGGTTCGTTTCGGCGGGCCTCCAGGGTGGGACGGTCGGGGCGGCGAAAGCGGTCAGAGACAATAACGTGAAAGCCCTGCTTCTTGACCTTTTTTAAGGCAGCAAGCCAGAGTTGAAGCCGGAAGAGCATTTTGATTGATCCGGCCAGCTCTGAAAAAGGATGATTGGGGGTGAGAGCCTCTTTAAGGCGGCTGGCCGTTGTTGGCTCGGCCGACCTGGCCAGGAAGGCGCCGATATCCTCCAGCAGCCCGTCCAGCTCATGCTCGTTGAGAGGTTGGTCCTTGAGAGCGATCAATCCGGCCACTTTTTGGCGAGTCTGTCGTTCCAGAAAGTGCAGCCGCTCAAAGGCTTGATCCAAAACCTCGGGGGAGGCCAGAAGATTATTCAGCTCCGCGATCAGCTCAAGTACCTCATCCTCCCGGCAATACAAAATTAACCTTTGCCGGGCTGCCAGCCGACCCACGCTAACACTGAAGCCATTGACTGATTTCCACGGCCGGCGGATATCGTCTACTTGGAGAGTTGCTTCATGGCTAAACATTTGGCCTGCCGGAGCAAAGAGCGAGGCCGGTGTCACCCCTCTTTGAAATTCGTTGTTCATTTCGGTAATTTGCCTTAAAGGACAGGAATAACTTTGACTGTCAGACCTCGGAGATTGATTAAACCTCCGAGGTCTTGACCAGGATTACATCAACCCCTGCCCCCCCATCACGATGACCGTGCGCATAATGAAGCCGCCGACTAAAACCAGGATCGCTACCAGGAGGGTCATATTGGCCGGGCTTTTGATCCCCTGAAAGCCGGAGCGGAACTGAATGACCAGCGGGACAATCAAGCCGACGATAAGCACCCCGCCGATGAGCAAGATTCCGCTCAGGCCATTAAGGAGAAAGCGGGCCGCCGTACCCAGGAGGGCCACAAAGGCGATCAGGAGCAAGATTTCCACGATCAGGGCGACATTATCGGCCCGTTTCAGCTTGGCCCAGGCCGCACCGACATCCGCCTTGCTCAAGATGAGGCCCAGGGCAATGGCCGCCATGCCGGTTGAGGCCCCGGAGGCCAGGAAGAGCGCCCCCAACAGCGGGTTGTTGGCCCAGGCGGGCAGATGCGTTGTTGCCAGCAGTACCCCGGTGTACGAGGCCAGGAAGAAGCCAAATATGGCCCCAATGACCGAGTAAATCAAGCGCGGTGTGCCGGAGTACTTCTCCCGCAGCGGCGCCCAGGGCAGGCGGCCGGTTTCGATCAGCGCGTCTACAAACGAGAGGAAAGCGAACAGGCTGAAGAAGAGCAGGGCGTAGGAGCCAACGGAAATAGGCGAGTCCCAGTTGGGCCAGGGTAACAAGGTTTTGCTGTAAACGATCATATGCCAGAAGCGTTCCGGCCGGCCCAGGTCTAAAATCAGGAGGATGCCGCAGATGACGGCCAGGGGAAAGGCGATAAAGTAACCCATCCGGGCAATCGGCCGGTCTTCCGGCCCACCGACCAGTTCGATCATGGTTGAGGTGAAGTAAGCGCCGCCGGCAATCCCGCCGAAGAAGAAGTAGAAAACAATCCACCATTCCCACTGAGGAATTTGCAGTTCGTACTCCATCGTTACACCTCCTTTCCGTTCTGACCGTTAGCCCTCTGCCCGCGATTACGGAAGGCGACAATGGCCGACAGGCCGACCAGGAGCGATGTGCCGATACTGAGGATAGAGCCAGGAATAAGGTTTTTCTGGGGCAGTTGCGGGTTGACCGGCTGGCCGTACACTTCCGGCTCGTCCAGCAGCAGGTAGAAAACGTTGAGACCGCCCAGAATGTCCGTATCGCCGTAGACATTGGCTTTGGTATGGCCCAATCCCTTGAGCGTCTCTACCCGCTGTTTTGCCTGGACCCGCAGTTCCTCCACATCGCCGTAAACAATCGAGTCGGTCGGGCAGGCTTTGGCGCAGGCGGTTTCCAGGCCGTTGTGAATCCGGTCGTCGCAGAGGGTGCATTTGTTAACCCGGCCCGTCCTGTTGTTGTAACTAATGACCCCAAATGGGCAGGCCGGAATGCAGGCCCGGCAGCCATTGCAGACGTCCTGCTGGATAATCACATTGTCCAGATCGGTGCGGATGAGGGCGTGGGTGGGGCAAACGTCCAGGCAGCCGGCCTGGACACAGTGCTTGCAGGAATCACTCATCATACGCCAGGCCACATTGGTGCGATCATCGTCAATCAGCTCGATGAAGCGGACATGCCGCCAGTTGGTCGCCGTCAGCCGGCCGGTGTTATCGTAGGAGTCGCCGGTAAAGTTAATCGCCTTGAGTTCGCCGTTGACCGGGGCGAAATCATCCGGTTCTCCGTCTAGCTGGTTCCATTGCTTGCAGGCGACCTGGCAGGCTTTACAGCCGATGCAGAGCGACACATCAACAAACATTCCTTTAGCCATTGTACACCTCCCCCAGCCAGCGATGGCAATGGAGACTGGCGAACTCCTGCTCTTCCAGGCCATCCTGTTGGGCGAATCGCTGCTGGAACAACTCCGGGGCCGAGGCCGAGCGGTGGCCTGGCCGGACATTGCATGAGAAGACCTTGCCCTCGTGGATGCTCACGTTAGGATCGGCCACCAGGGCGCTGATGTCGTTGCTCACGTCGCCGCGGGCCAACCCCTGGTAGCCCCAGTGCCAAGGCAAACCAACCTGGTGGACGGTTTTGCCGTCAATGGTGAAAGGCCGCATGCGCTTTGTTACCAGGGCCCGCGCCTCCACCTCGCCGCGGGCGGTTTCCAGTGTAACCCAATCGCCGTTGTTAATCCCTTTTTCTGCCGCTAGTTCTGGACTCATTTCGCAGAAGAGTTCGGGCATCAACTCGGCCAGCCAAGGCAGCCAGCGGCTCATCGTGCCCGAGAGGTAGTGCTCGGTCAGGCGGTAGGTCGAGACGACGATGGGATACTTATCGGCATCCTCCATCTCGTGATAAGGATTGCCCGGCACTTTCCACGTTTTAGCGATGGGGTTACGCTGCTGTTTGTAAACCGGGTTGGCCACGGGAGACTCGTACGGTTCGTAGTGCGTAGGCATGGGGCCATCTACGGTTCCGCTCGGTGCAAAAAGCCAGAACTTGCCATCGGGCTTCATAATGGCCGGGCTGGTTCCGCTGTGAGCGTCCAGGCCCACCCCGTTCTCCTTGGGCGGGGCATCCGGTTTTTTGGTTACCGGGAAGTCAATGGCGTCGCCGGCAACATTGACCCAGGCTCCGATGATGGGGTTGCCTTCGGCGTCTTTCTGACCGCTGTCTTTCTCCGGGTCCCAGTAGGTGTATTTTTTGCGCTCGCTCCAGGGATTGCCGGCCGGGTCGGCGGAGGCCCGGCTGTACATGATGTGGCGATTGGCCGGCCAGGCAAAGCCCCACTCCGGGCTAACCCAGTCATCGGCCACCCGCGAGGCGGCCCGGTTTTTGCCCTCCTCTGGATAAACACCGCTGTAAATCCAGCAGCCGCAGACCGTCGAGCCATCATCCTTCAAATTGGCAAAGCCTGTGACCAGCTTCTTATCGGCCCAGGTATAACCGTTGACCTCCTTCAGGATCAGGTCGGCGCTCGGCTCATCCTTGATCCGCCATTGGGCGTTCTCCTCTTCATTCATGTAATCCCAGAGCAGGTTTTGGATGGGCCAATCGTGCGGATTGGTGCTGTCTTTATACAATTCCTTGAGACGGCGGCCCAGATGATAAGAGAACCACAAATCGCTGCGAGCGTCATCGGGCGGGTCGGCGGCCTTGTCGTGCTTTTGCAGCAGGCGCTGGGTGTTGGTGAAGGTGCCATCGCCCTCGGCGGGAACGCCTCCCGGCAGGAAGAAAATCTCGGTTTTGATAGTGGTCGGATCTACGCCGGGCCGCTTCCAGAAGGCGGCCGTTTCGGTTTCAAAATAGTCGCGCACCACCATCCAATCCAGGTTAGCCAGGGCCTGGCGCTGGTACTCGGCGTTCTGGCCGCCCACGGCCGGGTTCTGGCCGATGACCAGGAACCCTTTGATTCCGCCCTGGTACATTAAGACAAAAGTGGGCAGATGGGAATGGTCGCCGGTGATTTTTGGCAGCGAGTCATAGCCGTAATCATTTTCGGCGGTAGCGGCGTCGCCAAACCAGGCTTTGAGCAGGCTGATCGCAAATTTAGGGTAATTAACCCAGTAGCTGGTCGGCGCGGTCTCGGTCAGAATGTAATCGCGCAGGGTATCGTGCTTTTTGCGCGCGTCGGCTGCGCCCAGGTAGCCCGACCAGGAGTGATAGAGGGTGGGAATGTCGGTGGAGCCCTGGATGGTGGCATGGCCGCGCAGGGCCAGGATACCGCCGCCGGGACGGCCCGCATTGCCGAGCAGGCATTGCAGCATTCCAGCGGTCCGGATAAACTGCACCCCGACCGTGTGCTGCGTCCAGCCGACGGCGTAAACGATGGCGCTGGTTCGCTCCGGGCCTGAGTTCTCTAACAAAGTTTCCGCTACCTGGATGAACCTCTCTTGTGGACAGCCGGTAACATTTGCAACCATTTCCGGCGTGTAGCGAGCATAGTGTCGCTTCATAATCTGAAAGACACATTGGGGATCTTCGAGGGTCAGATCGGTGAGGGGAACGCGGGGGAGCAACGCGACAATGGCGTCGTCGTAACTGTCCCGTTCGCCGGCCGGTTTTGTACCCTCATCTCCCGGTTCGCGCTGATAGGTCCATGTGGAGGGGTCGTACTGATCCTGATTAGGCCCCTTCAACCCAGAGAAAACCCCATCCAGGTCTTCGGCATCCTGGTAATCGGGGTTAATCAAGGTGGCCGCATTGGTGTAATTGACCACATATTCTTTGAAGAACGGGTCCGTATTCCAGCGTTCGCTGTTGATGACATAACTGATCAGGCCGCCCAGGAAAACAATATCTGTGCCCGCCCGAATCGGCGCGTGGATGTCGCACATGGCTGAGGTCCGGGTAAAGCGCGGGTCAACGTGCATCAGCTTGGCCCCTTTCTCTTTGGCCTTCATCGGCCAGCGGAAAGCGACCGGGTGGCACTCCGCCATATTGGAGCCCATGATCATGACCGCGTCGGAGTTCGACAGATCACGAGCAAAGGTAGTGGCCGCACCGCGGCCAAATGTGACCCCCAGACCGGGGACCGAAGCGGAGTGTCATATCCGGGCCTGGTTTTCGATAGACACGACCCCCGCGGCGCGCATCAATTTCTGGTGAATATAGTTCCACTCGTCGTCAATGGTCGCGCCGCCCAGCGAGGCGATAGCCAGGACCTGGTTGACCGTTTTTTCCTGGTCGCCCACCGTGGCCTTTTCAATAAAGTTGGCGTCGCGGGTTTCTTTGAATTTCTGGGCGATTTTGTCCATCGCCTCTTCGAGGGACATATCGGTCCACTCGGTGGCGTAGGGAGCGCGGTATTTAACTTTGGTCCAGCGGTTCGGATTGACGGCCAGTTGGAAGGTGGCCGCGCCTTTGGGGCAGAGCGTGCCCTCGTTGATGGGGCTGTCGGCGTTGCCTTGAATATCAATAATTTTGCCATCGGCCACGGTGACGATTTGGCCGCAGCCTACGGCGCAGTACGGACAGACACTCGGTACTTCTTTGCCTTGCTTAACCTGTTTTTTTGGGACGGCGGCCTGAGCGGGTGCGACATTAAACCCTAACCCGGCGACTTCGGCTGCGGCAACCGCGCTCATCCCCCCTGCCGACAGTTTCAAAAACTGCCGGCGCGAGATTGCTTGCGCCATATCATATCCTCCTTTTGACTCTACACAATGTTCAGTTTTGAGTAAAACCTACCCGATTCTCCACTCAGCTTAGTTTGTAACTATGCTTGAACTCCTTTCTAGCTTTGGGTAACACACTTAGTTGAACAAAAACAGCGCTATGTTAGACTAACACAGCGCTGTTACCATCTGAGCGGCCGGCGTTGCCGACAAAGCTAATAGGGCCGGTTGGACTGATTTCGGCATAACGCTCTACACCTTCTTTGTCCAGTAAGCACTTAAGACAATCGGATTTCTGTTAAAAACCAAAGTACAGGAATATCTGTGGCAGGAAATAGGGCTGATAGCGGCAGCAGAGAAAGTTGAGTAGGAGTATTAAGGCGAAGAAATAGATAAACTTACATAAATTCTAGCACGAAAAAAACGGTTGTCAATAACATCTGACAGGAAAAAAACACGGCTTGATTTATTCATAAGGCAGCAGTTTACGCCCGTCGCCCGCGCTTGAGGGTATTTTGTAAGGTTTTCAGTTCATCCCAGCGACCAGCGGCGGCCAATTGGGCCTGCTCGGCCCAGGTCGCGGGGTCGGCGATGTTGCCCAGCCCGGCTTTCTGTAAAATTTCCTCCACCTGGTTAACGTCGGCGGCAGCCAGTTCATCAAAGGTGTTGATGCCGTTTTCCTGCAAAATGCGGGCAATTTTGGGGCCAATACCCTCAATAATCACCAAATCATCGGGCCGGCCGATGGCCTGGGCGCGGCGAGGGGCGCGACTTTCGTCAGCAGCGGTGAAGGTTGCCTCCACTCTTTCAGGGGCAGGCGCAATCGTCTCCACTTCTGCCTCACCCTCGGCGGCAGCCTCACCCATCTGATCCACCACATTCTCGATCACCTCTTTTGTTTCGGCGGCGACTTCCTCGACGTGGACAGGAGCGGGGTCAACCGGGGCAAGATCAATGGCCTCACTTTCCAGGGGCAAGGATGACTGAATCGGAGCGTGCCGCTCATCGGCATGGTGACCGTGATCAGCCGGCCTGGTCCCACTGGAGCGCATCAGCCACCAGACGAGCGGAATCAACAGGATTAGCACAATCAATACGCCAATCCAACCCAGCCCGCCACCGCTTGGTTCCTGGGCAAAGAGGGGGGTAAAGCCGCTCAACAGTAAACTCATCACCGGCAATGTAACGAACAGGTGTTTTTGGGACATCTCTCGTCTCCTGATTACTTGTTTTGACACTTTGAAGGTTGGGAGGTCGGTCGTGGCGCTAACGCTTGCTTGTGCCGCAAAGCACAAACAGCCAAACGTGGCCTGACTTTAACACATTTATTTTTTTCTGTCAAACAGAAATTTTACCGGCATGTGTTTTCACTCCTGTGACTGCCCTCCGTAAGTACCCCGCCCTTAAATTGCGTGGTATAATCTCAACTATTCCAAAATCGGATGAAAAGTAATGACAGCTCAAGCTGAAAAGCCTTTACGCGTTATTTTGCTGATGAAAGCGACCACCTACCGGGCGCGGTCTTTTCTCGAAGCGGCCGCGCGCCTGGGCATCGAAGTGGTTAAGGGGCTGGACATGCCCCCCGAACTGGCCGAATATTGGCAGGCGCCGTTAGGTCTGCAATTTGACCAGCCGGAACTAGCGGCGCAAGCGATTGTCAACTTTGCCCGCGCGACCCCGGTCCAGGCTATCCTGGCCGTTGACGACAGCGCCACCGTCCTGGCGGCGCTGGCCAGCGAAGCGCTGGGCCTGGCTCATAATTCCAGCGAGGCAGCCCTGGCCGCGCGCAACAAACATCGCATGCGCCAGCTTTTGGCTGCCGCCGGTGTGCCGTCGCCGAAATTTAGCCTGTACGAGATGAATGATGACCCGGCCAGAATCGCGGCAGAGGTGGAATATCCCTGCGTGGTCAAGCCGCTGCTCCTATCCGGCAGCCGGGGAGTCATCCGGGCTGATAATCCGGTGGAGTTTGAGGTGGCCTTCCGGCGGTTGGGGCGATTGCTGGCTTCTATGCAAAGGGTGCCGGGTTCTACCCAAATTCTGGTCGAGAACTTTATCCCCGGTTTTGAAGTGGCCCTGGAAGGGATGCTGGATCGGGGAGAGTTGAAGGTGCTGGCTTTATTCGACAAGCCCGATCCCCTTGACGGGCCTTTTTTCGAGGAGACAATTTATGTAACCCCTTCTCATTTGCCTGACCTGATCCAAGCCGAGATTGCCGCCTGTACCGCCTGCGCAGCGACAGCCTTAGGACTGCGCCAAGGCCCCATTCACGCCGAGCTGCGGGTTAACGAGGCAGGGCCGTGGATTGTCGAGGTGGCGGGCCGCTCCATCGGCGGGCTGTGCTCGCAGACATTACGCTTTGGTCCTGAGGTGTCTTTAGAGGAATTAATTTTGCGCCAGGCGGTGGGGCTGGAAATTGATTCCTGGCGCGGCGATGAAGGAGCTAAAGGCGTGATGATGATCCCGATTCCGGCGGCGGGGCTGCTCAAGCGGGTGACCGGGGTCGAGGCCGCCAGGCAAGTACCGGGAATCGAATCAGTCGAGATTACGGCTCAACTCTACCAGCCGCTGGTCCCCCTGCCCGAGGGGGAGAGCTATCTCGGCTTTATCTTTGCCCGTGGCATACAGCCTGACGAGGTTGAGGCCGCGTTGCGCCAGGCCCACGCCCAGCTTCACTTTGACGTAGAAACATTGCTGCCGGTGTTGCAGTAACCAGTAGCCAGTAGCCAGTGATCAGTATTCGTAGTCAGAACAAAATTTTCTGACTACTGACATCTGATAACTGATAACTGAACCTACTTTTTCCGCGCCGGCCCGCCGCCTTTGGCTCCGGGTGTGCCTTCGGGCGTCCAGCCTTCCGGCATCATCGCGCCAGGGCCGAAGAAAAACTGTTCCATTTGTTCTTTCAAAAATTCACGCGCCTGGGGGTCGGCCAGAACCAGGCCGTAGTGGTTGATCAGCAGGACTTGCTGCTGAATCCACATGTCCCAGGCCTGCTGGGAGACATTGTTAAAAATCTTGTCGCCCAATTCGCCGGGGAAAGGCGGTTTTTCCAGCCCCGGCAGCTCGCGGCCCAATTTAACGCACTGCACCATTCGTGTCATAAGAGCTCCATCCTAAATAAACAATTCACAGATTTACCACTTTTCAACGACCAGCCCGTCTACGTAGGTAAAGTGGTGGTCGTCGGTAATCAAAGTCCAGCCTTGCTCAAGGCATTGTGCTGCGATCCAAATGTCATTTTCGGGAATAGGGCGGCCTTTCACTTTTAGGGCATAACGCACTTTAGCATAAGTTGTAGCGGTTTCTTGGCCCATCGGCGTAGAAGTGCAGACTTTGATAAAGTTCAAGTAGCGGGCCAAATTTTCGAGAGGGCGTGCTGAATTTTCTGCTCCAAACAACAACTCCCCCACAACTACTAACGGCAGCACTACGGATGGCGGAATAGTTATTTTGGCTACGATGGCTGTATCTCCATTGAGAAAACGAATCGCCGTGGTAGTATCAAAGGCGATTTCACCACTCATTGGGGTCAATCCTCTCAAATTCCTCTTCAATAACGCGGATAAGGTCAGCCGCTTCCTCATCCGTGAGGATACCGGCAAATTGGAGGAGTGAAGGCGATTGAGCTTCCTCGGCTTCAATCGTAATTTTCACCTTGCTGTGCTCGGCTAATCCCTCCGGCTGGGTGAGCAGACGCAGCGCCCCGTTTTCATAAATTGCTTCCAGAGTTTGCGGAAACATAGGCTTCTCCTTTTTACAAAGGACACTATAGAAATTCTGCCTCAGAAGTCAAAACTTTCTCGACAGGTAATGTCTGGCCCTATTCTCGGTGGATTTTACCTCACGACCCGAGTTCAATCAAATGTATCTATAGATACCTACTCACATCCGACTCCGTGTTTAAAAATAGAGCTTTTGTTGTATAAACAGGTATGGTAAAATGGATAAAGTCTCAAAAGTGCCTTTTATTTATGCTGGCTCATTCCTACCGCTAGCTTCATCATAGCCTATCCGTTTATGTTGAGGTTAAGTATGCCCAACCAGAGAAAAGAACCCAGTTCAAGTTTTGAAAGTGATTTTGAACGATTGATTAAAATAATTCCTGAAAGAACAACAACAAGCTAAAGCAAAACAACCTCCACTAAATGCTGATAGCGGATTACCCACTCAACCGCCGAAACAATTACCTGGAGGTCAACCACTTTTTGAAGTTGATCGGGAGGGAATTCTGAAAGGATCGAAAGAGCCAAAAAGGCCCACTGCTGAAAAATTGCCAAATGGGGAACAAACTCCAGATACAAAACCTCTACCACCAACAAGTGCCCCGCACCTGCCAGAACAACAAACTCTGCCCTTTCCTTCTGATAAATGGTATGAAGAAATCTACCAATTACTCCCTAAAACGGCTATGATATTTGATCAAGCAAAGCAGTTAATAAAAGATGTGTTGCAGCCGGGCATGGAACAGTTACGAAATATTCTCTATCACCGACCGTTTGGGGAGAAAAGGGAAAAAGTTCCTGTTACTGTTGACTTGATCGAGTTACAGAAGCTTAAGGCTCGTTTGGAAGAAAAGACAAGAAGAGTAGGTAAGTTACTCCTACAAAGCCAAGAAGATCCGACGAAACCAATCGGAAATTACTTGGAGGCAGCACAATTAGGTTGTGAAATGTTCCAACAAGTATTGGATAGCAAGTCTTTCACAGTGGGATTAGGGCGGCTAGCTTGGGCCAGGGATGAGCAGGAAAGAGAATTTAGCTCATGCAAAGTTTTAGTGGGGAATTGCAAAGGTTTACTCAAAAAGAACGAGACTTGCTGATAAAACATAATGTGCCGGTACCTAATATCCTGATAAAGGAAGGACTTCCAGCCCTTGAAAACATTAAGCAAGGTAAAGATGCGCCTCATACTCTGATAAAAAAGTCTCTCGAAATACTACGTGATGAGACCTGCAAATTACAAGCTACTTTGGAAAAGGAAACTCCTGAAGCAAAAAAACGGGAGTTGGTAAAAAAAGTGCTGGTTAAGACGGTTATCGCCGGTTCAGCTTGTGTTGTTGCTATAGTCAATGTTATGGCTGAACAAGATGGTACATTGACACCGGCAGAGGCGACTTTATCGGGGCATATAGCAGCAGGGATCATCGGAGCCGCTGCTACAGATGTGATGAATTTTATGGCTTCACTGGCAAGCTAGGCCCGTAGATGGGATAAAACTTTTGAATCCAGGTATTGTCTTCTTCGGAATGCAAGGAGTACTTTCCCTGTCTCCGCTTCAAGCATTGATCGAGGCCGGAGTCGAGGTCAAGGCGGTCATCATTCCGGCTGAACGAACCACTGCTGCACTGTCTCCCCGCCGGATTGAACCTCCCTTCTCCTCCCCAACTGATTTGCCGGTCATCAACCCCTATTTCAACTACAATATTGTTCATCTGGCCTGGGAATATAACATACCCGTATGGGAAGTGGGTCGCCTGGCCAACCCGTCAACACTAGCCTTGCTCGCTAACCTGCAACCTAACTTGATCGTCGTCGCCTGTTTCCCCTCAATTTTTCCTGCCAGCGTGCTGCAACTCCCGCGCTATGGCTGCTTGAATCTCCATCCCTCGCTGCTGCCGGCTTATCGCGGCCCGGCCCCGCTGTTCTGGATGGCCCGCCAGGGCGAGCGCCAGGCAGGAGTGACGCTGCATTTTATGGATGAGGGTACAGACAGTGGCGACCTTGTAGGGCAAACTTCTTTTGAGTGGCCGGAAGGTATCACCGGGCCGGAGCTGGAACAACGCTGCGCGGCGGCAGGCGGGCAGTTGCTGCTAGCGGCGGTCAAGCAACTCGTCCAGGCGGGTCAACTAGCCCGCCGGCCTCAGCCCCAAAAAGGCAGCAGCTACTTTTCCTGGCCGGGAGATGAGGATTTGGTGATACCGACGACCTGGGAGGCGCGCCGGGCCTTTAATTTTCTGCGGGCCGCCGCCGGCTGGCCGCTGGTCATTGCCGCAGGAGAACAACGTTTTCCGGTAAACCGGGCGCTGGGCTATGTGAACGGCCAGGTTTTAGGCCAGCCTTATCGCTATGAAAGCAATGAGGTCTGGATTCAATTTCAGCCCGGCGTTTTGAGAATTCGATAAGGCTTAACCCGTTACAGTCTTCATCACCAGCAACCCCTCCCGCCGCTCGACGAGCATGGCAAAATCGAAGCGATCCACTTCCACGCAGCGTTCCAGGTCGGCCAGGGGAAATTCGGGTTGGTTGGGGTTGGTAAAATAATGGCCAGCGGTGGACTCGTAGACCCGCCGGATGAACGGAGCAGGGTCCGGCTGCTCGCCCTGGAGTAGGGCGGTCAGGTACTCAGCACAGGCAATATCTTCCTCGCCATCGCGCTCGTAAAGAATCCCAGTGATCACAAACGTCACCGTTTCCGGCTGGACCCGCTGTAAATACCGGGCTGTCGCTGCGGCACAAACAAAACTGCTGGCCAGGAGCAGGCCGGCCCCGGTGCTGCGGACTACGCCCTGTGTGCCGGCGGTCGTGCGCTGAATCAGCCGCCGCCCGGTCAAGTCATTCTCGGTAATTTCGGAGGGTGAGTTGCCGAAATCGAAGCCGGAGACCGGCAGGCCATCTACCTCACCCATCACCAGAGCACCGGGGAAGCGCTCGCGCAGGGCCAGCGCCTCTTCAACCGTGCCTGCCAGAATAATCTCGCTGGCGCCAGCAGCAAAGGCATGGGCTGCCGTG
Organism: Anaerolineae bacterium; assembly: GCA_023382535.1. The sequence continues at coordinate 172,308 of JAHDWA010000003.1, forward strand.
GTAAAGGCCCGGACGACATCAATGGCCACGGCTGCACCGGTAACGGTGTGACAGGTTTCGAGGGTACATTGTTTAATCTCCATTGTCCCGTCCTAAAAAAATAAACCGCAGAGATCCCAGAGAACGCGGAGTCTTTTTTCGATATCCGTGCGTTCTCGGCGCCCTCTGCGGTTCTAAGATTCTCGTCTGAGTTGCTTAAAATAGAACGTTCGCCAGCTTCCGGCGATACGTTTGGGTCATCTCGTGGTCATCGCCGAGGGTGGTGAAGAGGGCCAGCATGGCCTTACGGCCGCTGTCGTCATTATATTTGCGGTCGCGCCGGACAACCTCTAAAAATTCATCCAGCGCTTCGGCGTAGCGTTGTTCGCTGGCCAGAAGGCTGGCCAGAGCATAACGACTGGCGATGTCGGCAGGGTTAGCGGAAATTTTGGCCCGCAGCTCCGCTTCGGTCTGCCCGGCAGCATGGTGGCGGAACTGAGCGGTGGCAATTAAGGCATCGGCAGCAGTTCGCTCCGGCACGCCGGCGGGAACTCCGTCGAGAACCTGCATAGCTTCGTCAAGCTGGCCCTGGCTCAGCAAAGCCCGGCCCAGGCCGACCATTGCCGGGAAATGGTCTGGCTGCTCGGCCAGGGCCGCCCGATAATTGGTGACAGCCATAGGAAGCTGGTTGCTCATCTCCCACTCGTAGGCCTGCCGCGCGTAAAGGTCGGCAGTGGAAGGAACCAGACCCTGGATAAATTTGCGGACCTGCGGCTCGGGCAGCGCGCCGGTAAACTCCCCGGCAACTTTGCCGTTGTAAAAAGCTTTGACCGCGGGAATACCCTGCACCTGGAACTGCATCGCCAGACGTTGATTTTGGTCCACATTGATTTTGGCCAGGATAAATGCGCCTTTGAACTCGGCGGCCAGCTTTTCCAGGGTCGGTCCCAAAACACGGCAAGGTCCGCACCAGGGCGCCCAAAAGTCTACAACTACCGGGGTGGTTTTGGATCGCTCCAGGACCTCGGCGGCGAAGGTTTGTTCGGTAACTTCGATGACATGACTTTGGGTCATAATAGTTGTTGCCATAAGCTTTATCTCCCTGTTCGTGAAATCTGTGGCAATGATTTTACCTCAAATGGAAGGTCGCGCCAAGTTGAAACGCTGGCGGCCGTTTGATTTTTATTGTTTGATTGTTCGGGAAAGGGGCTTTAGCCTCGCACCTGTAATCGCTCCCGCTTCATGAAACGGGCGATAACCCAGGCTGCGGTCATCGTCGGCAGAAATTGGGTGCCGGGAATCAGACTCTCGATCGTGGTAACGGTCCGGAGTGGTTTCAAGCCCAGGTAGCTTAAGAGGATCCAGGCAAAAGGGGCCGACAAAAAGTCAAGGCCGAAATCCAGCAAATCAAGCACCAGCACCACGACAAAGGGGGTCGCCCGCATAGCGGTGATCCAGTCGGCGTCGGGAGGCAGGTTAATACGCCGCACCCGCCAGATAATCCATCCTAGCAGGAGCAGGGCCAGGGTCAATGCAATGCCGATCAGGATCAGCAAAGGGTATAAAAACTCAGTCAGGTCAATTGGGGTCGAACCATCCATAACATGATTATACCACAGCAAGACAAAAGTATAACATTACAAGGGGTGATAACTATGTGCTGCTATGGGTAAAGAGATATAAACCGAGATACATATTACCTAAGCGTTGTTTAAAGTCACCTCTCCCGTTAAAAAGCGGCGAGCGGTCTCGGCCAAAACGGCTGCGCCGAGCGGCAGCGCGGCCTCGTCAATATCAAAAATATCGGTGTGATGGTTGCGGGTGAGGTCATCCGGCTTGGCCGCGCCAATCATGATCATTGCCCCAGGCGCTTTCTGGCACATAAACGCAAAATCCTCAGCGCCCATGCTCAACGACTCAGGTTTGACCGCCTCACTGCCCAGGAGGTCGGCGCTGACACCCGCTAACCACCCGGCGACAGTCGGGTCGTTCCAACCGGCGGGGTAGCCGCGCTGAATTTTCAGACGGAAATCGCCGCCCAAAGGGCGGACAACGGCCAGGGCGCGCTCGACCTCGACTATCAACTGCTCCCGGACCTCCGGGTCAAAACTACGCAGCGTGCCTTGCAGGTAAACTTCGCCGGGAATGATATTGCTGGCTGTGCCGGCGTGAACTTGACCCAGGCTGACGACAGCAGACTTGAAGGGATCAATCCGGCGGGCGACAATGCCATGCAAACTCATCAGAACCGGGCCGAGCATCCACAGTGGATCAGTATTGAGGTGGGGAAAAGCACCGTGGCCGCCGCTGGCGGTGAGCCAGGCATCAAAGGTATCCGCCGCGGCAGAACTCCAACCCGATTGAACCAGCACCACGCCGCTGGGAGAGGTCGAGTCCATGTGCAGGGCAATGATCGCATCCACCCCGTCCAAAGCGCCAGCAGCGATCATACGAGGCGCACCGCTGATGCCTTCGGCGTCGCAATCCTCTTCGGCAGGCTGAAACAGAAAACGGACATTACCCTGCAGACCATCCTGGGCAAAACTGTCTTTGAGCAGGTGGGCCACACCCAGCAGGATGGCGGTATGCGCATCATGGCCGCAGGCGTGCATCACCCCCGGGTTGGCCGAGGCATATTCGGCCCCGGTTTTTTCCAGGATGGGCAGGGCGTCCATATCGGCCCGGATGGCGATAGTCGGCCCCTGGCCGGTTCCCATCTCGCCGACAACGCCGGTTTTGCCTACCCCGGTGCGAACGGTAATCCCGCCAATTTCTTGCAAGGTTTCTGCTACTACCCTGGCCGTGCGCACTTCTTGAAAGCTTAACTCCGGGTGGCGATGGAGGTCTCGCCGGAGGCGAACGATTTCCTGGGATAAGGCTTTGGCTTTGTCTAGCATTTGCTCTCCTCGTAAAAAACGTAGGACAAATTGTTAATTTGTCCGGGATCGGGACAAGCTAACAGCTTGTCCTACTTTTACTCTTGTGGCGGTGTAACCAAACGCCACTCGGCGGCATTCCAGGTGACGGTATCGTAAATGTGCGGCTGGACGCCTTGCAGGTTGAGATTGATGCCGTAACGGTCGGGGAGGGCCAGCAGAGGCATCTGGGGCAGGTCTTGGTAGAGAATGGTCGCCAATTCGCACAGCAGAGTCCGGCGGCGATTATTGGGCAGCGGTGTGCGCAGGGCGTCGAAAATGCCGCTCAAAGTGGGGTTGCGGTAGCGGCTGTAATTGAGGCCGGCAATGGGATTGTCGCGGGTGGGGATGGAGCGGGGATCGAAATAATCGGCCATATAAATGGTCGGATCAACCCCGAAGTAGCCGTCGTCCCACAAATCCAGGTCAAAGTTGCCGCGTATTTCAAGCCCGTTGTTTTCCCAGGTGTCCCACAGCTTGCCGCCCTCAATGACCTCGCGCTCCAATTTAACCCCAATCTCCAGCAGCATCTCTTCGATCATCTGGTGGGCCGTGACCAACTCGTCGCCAAATTCCTCGTAGGTGTAGCTTTTTAGAACCAGGGGTGTCCCATCTTTAGCCGTACCGCACCCCGCGCAAGAGCGAATCGGATTTTCCTCAGGGTTGGTCAAGCGCCAGCCCGCTTCGTCAAGCAGGGCGCTGGCCAGGCCGGGATTAAAATCATAATGGGGCAGTTGACAACCAAACTGGGACAACTCGGTGTCTACCGGGATTGCCCGGCTCTGGAAAACTTCGTCGTTGAGCCGATTGACATCTACGCCGTAGCGAATGGCCTCCCTGACCCTGGGATTGGCCAGGATGGGATGCGGCTGGTCGGGATCGGCGCTGCCAAAAGCGCTGAGATTGGGCGCCAGGCGCAGCACAAAGCGGGCCGGGTTGGTGACAAAAACAGTCACATTTTCATTGTTTTCCATCAAGGTCAAGGCCGGGTCTTCGGGCCATAGGTCAAGGTGAGCGTTGCCCCGTTCCAGGTTGCGGCGGCGAAAATCCGGGTCGGACTGAATTTCGACGACCAGTTGTTTGGCTAAAGGCCGGTCCGGCAGGTAATAGTTGGGATTGGGGGCAAACGTCAGGCGTACCCCGCGCAGCCACTGGTCCAGGACAAACGGGCCGCTGCTGATTGGCTCAAAGTTGCAGTCCCAGAACAACATCTGGTCGGTCGGGCCGCAGTAATGAGCCGGAAAAACACCGACGCCGTTGCCGCCAAATTGGATCAAGTAGTTGGGGTAAAATTGGCGATAGTGAACAAGGGCTGTTTGTGGGTCAGGGGTTTCGATGGCGTCAATTAGATCAAAGCCGGGCGCCCAGATGCGGCTGTCTTTGAAGGATTGCCAGGTGTAGGCGATATCGGCGGAGGTGAAGGGCTGGCCATCACTCCAGAGGAGGCCGGGGCGCAGCTTCCAGGTAACGGTCAGGCCGTCTTCGCTCAGGCCGCCGTTGGTCAGGGTGGGCAGGTCGGCGGCCAGTTCGGGATAATAGTTGCCGTCCGGCCCAATCTCTGCCAGCGCCCCATAGACCAGCTCGCCGACCAGGGCTTCATAACCCGTGTCGTTGAGATAAGCGTTAAAGCTGGGTGGGTCAATGGGGATAGAGACGATAATGGCCTCCTCCTGCACATCTACGGCCAGGGCCAGCGGGGGTAAGGTAGGCGTCGGCAGGGGGGTGGCAGTGGGAGGTGGCGGCGATACCAATTCACAAGCGGCCAGGCAGAGGATTGAGATGAGCAAGAAAATACAAGTGACAAATGAGCGCGTAAATTTCACGAGGTCATTTTAATACGGCAGGAAAGAAGGACAAAATTTAGGGGCTGGTTGTATAGGACTTTTAGATTACCTGATCGAGCTAAAAAGATTGCGAAAAAATTCGCTTTCAAACTGAATTCAAACGGGGCTATGTTACAATAACTTACAACACTGTCATCCTAAAGACAGCCACTCTACCTTCAGGAATAACGTTTATGGTAAACCTGACCACTATTCTCGTTGTTGACGATGACCCTCTCATCTTGACGGTAATGTTACAAGTTTTAGGCCGGGCTGTCACGCCTGCCACAAATATTCTGACGGCTTATAATGGGGAAGAGGGTCTGCGTCTGGCTTTGCAAGCGCAACCTGACTTGATCATTACCGACCTGATGATGCCCAAAATGGACGGCTATGAATTGGTCCAATCCCTGCGACGGGAGGACACAGCCAGCCAGGCGCGGATCATTGGGGTAAGCAGCAGTGGGGCGATGGATGCCAGAACCAAAGCCTTCCGGACGCTGTGTGATAGTTTTTTGAACAAACCCTTCTTGCCCAACGAATTGATTGAAAAAGTAACCTGTTTGACCTCGTAGTAGTAACCGCACCCCCACCCCAACCCTCCCCCTTACGGGGGGAGGGCAGAAGGAAATCACCGTCCGACCAGCCGGGGAACCAGGCGGATTTCCTCCAGGCCCAAAAGTAAACCGGCTGCAACATAAACCAACACCCCCAGAACTCCGCCACCGGCAATAATAAAGAGGGGCGGCAGGGCGGGCCAAACCAGAGTGAATCCCAGGATGATCCCGCCCATCGCTCCGGCTGCCAGCAGGGTCCGGACCAGGGTAATGAGCAGAGGACCGCTCTCCACTCCGGCCATGCGCCAGTGGGCAATTGCCAGCAAAATCAGCACTTCCACCGTAACCGCCACCCCGTTCGAGAGCGCCAGACCCCCAGCATCCAGGACCCGATAAAGCAGCATAGCTAAGCCGATATTGACCAGCATTCCCGCCAAGGCCCCCAGCAGAGGCGTCGTCGTATCTTTCTGGGCGTAAAAGAGGCGGTTAACGACCTCCAGGGCGCAGTGAGCCACCAGGGCCAGCGCCCAAAATTGGAGCGATTGATAAACCGCCGCCGTCGAGTCAGGGCCAAACTCGCCGCGCTCAAACATAAGCTGGATGACCGGCCGCCCCAGCACGATTAACCCAACCATCGCCGGAATGGAGAGCACCAGGATGATACGCAAGGCTTGCGAGGTAGTCTGGCGCAGAGCGGCGATGTCCCTCTGCGCAGCCAGCGCCGACATAGTCGGAAACAGGACAATGCCAATGGCCGAGCCGATGATCGTTTGGGGCATCTGCATCAAATCCCAACCGTAATCCAGGGCCGACACGCTGCCCTCACCCAGGCGTGAGGCCAGGTTGAAGATGACCAAAAAGTTTACCTGGATGACGCCCAGGGTTAAAATGCGCGGCCCCATCAGGCGGGCTACCTGGCGCAGGCCGGGGTCAGCCCAGCCCAGGATCGGGTGATAGCGCATCTGATAACGGCTGAGTCCGGGAAGCTGGATCAAGAGATGGCCTGCTGCCCCCGCAATCGCGCCCCACATCAACCCGTAGACGCCCCAGGCTGGAGCCAGGAGAAGCGCTCCAGCGATCAGACCCAGGTTATAAACAATTGGCGCCAGGGCGGGCAGCAAAAAGTGCTGGTGGACATTTAACACCCCGCCGGCCAGGCCGCTGACGCTGAAAATTATGGTTGAGAGCAGGGCCAACCGCATCAGGTTGGCGGTAAGAAGTTGTGTTTCTGGGGGGAACCCAGGAGCGATGAGCCACTCGACCAGGGGCAGGGCAATAACGGCGACCAACGCCGCTGCTGCCGCTACCAGCAGCAGGATGGTATTGAGGGTCGCACTGGCCAGCCGCCAGCCGTCAGGGTCATCGGCAGGAGAATGGGTTAGACGTTCGCTGAGAATGGGGATAAAGGCCGTGGCCAGCGCCCCGCCGGAGATAAGCATGAACAGAATATCGGGCAGGCGAAAGGCCGCGACAAAGGCGTCGTAATCGCCGCCGGTGCCAAAGGCGCGAGCAATCGCAACTTGCCGCCCGATGGCCAAGCCCTTGTTGACCAGAAAGGCGGCCATCATAATCGCCGTCGAGCGGACGAGGTGACTCGTTTTGACTTTAACAGGCATCACCGGGGCGGATTCTTGGCCTGCTCATAAACCCGGTTGAACTCGGCCAGGAACTGTTGAGCCAATTCAGGGTTATGAACGACCAGCATATTTTCGTCGTTGGATTGGTCGGCGTTGTTGGTAAAGTTGAAGGAACCTATCACTACAGTCTTTTCGTCGAGAATAAAAACTTTATGGTGGAGTGTATAAGGATTGCCATCCTGCCAGACATCCAGTTTCTGCCGCTTCATCCGCGCCAACTCGCTGGCATCAGTTTCAGAGCCGCGCGTTTCAAAAATACCCTGAACCAGCACCCCGGTTTTGGCCCGATCAATGACCGCTTTGCCGATATCGGGGTGAGTAAAAGAGAAGGCCATGAAGCGGATACTTTGTTGAGCCTGGCGGATTAACACAATCAGTTGGTCGGCGCATTTATCTTCAGGGGCAAAGCAGGCTTCAATCGGGGTTTGGCCTATTTGCAGGCGAGGATATGGGGTCCTGGACGTCGAGGTTGGCCCGAAGGCTTTGCTGGTGAACATTTCTTCAAATTCAGCCGTGTAATTCTGGGCCAGTTCCGAGGATTGGAGATAGAGCGCGTGGTTGTTATTGCGGTAGGTATCGTTGGCGGTAAAATTCCAGGAGCCGGTCCAGACCGCCTGTCCATCCACCACCACGAATTTGTTGTGCATGATCGATTCCCGTTTGTCGGGCACAATCGGCAGGCCCTCTTTCTGGAGGCGGATCAGGGTTTTGTCCTCGGCCAGCGAGTCGCTGTCGGTGACCAAACGGACGGCGACACCCCGGCTGCGAGCAGCGAGGAGGGCGTCGCCTATAGGATCGAGGTCGAGTTCATAGACAGCGACGTCGAGGCTGCGCCGGGCCTGGTTGATGACGGCAATTAACCCTTGCATTATGGTTTCGGTGCGGCTGGCCTCAACATCGGGGTAAGTAGGAGTGGTGAAGTAGAGTTGATAATTCCAGCGCCGGCCAGGGGCCGGAGTAATCGCCGGTGCAGTAGCTGCGCTGGCAGGAGTTGCTGCGGGGGGCGTCGAAACAGCGGTAGGGGTGAGGAGGGCTGAGGCAACCTCGGTCACAAATTCCTGGCTAAGTAAGCTCTGCCAGTCAACCTCTATAAAACCCAGCCGGTTGCCGAGATAGAGAACCCCCAGCAGCAAGAGCAGAAACAGGGGAGCTGCCAGGAGAGGCAGAGGACTTTGCCGGGCAGAAGTTTCGTTTTTAGCAGTTGGCTTCGGTTTCTTGGCCATCGGTATGCTCCAGAGGTGTAATTTGTTGAGCTATAAGGGTGAGGGTAATCACCTGATCTACCAGTTTGATGAGATACTGGATCATTTCTACATCGGAAAGACCTGCTCGCTGTTCCATCAGGTGATTAACCGTGCGCATGGCTTGTTGCAGGGTGTGTGCTGCGTTTTCCAGGTCAGCCTGGCTGAGGTGAAGATGGGCCAGGTGTTGGAGCTGCTGTTCGCCCCACTGCAGCAGCAACCCGGCTGCTTCATCGGTGAGGGCATCGGTTAGCCCTTCGCTTTCATAGATTTGCTCAACCAGGGGGCGGATTTGATTTGCTGTTGGGTCTGTTTCGGTGTCCATCAAAAACACTCCGCAAGAAATTAAGCTACAGCTTACCCAGATTTAGGAAATTGGGAAAGGGAACATCTGTTTAAGCGATACGCTTTGCAGTTTGTGGTTTTTAGCATCGGTGGGGCAAGCAAACGGATAATGACCGCTCGCAAAGCGAGATTATTCTACCACACTTTTACCAGGTTAAGGAATCACGGTGAGGTTTCCAATCATCGCGGCCACACCATCGCGGCTTTCCGCACCGGTAACGCCTTCGCTGGGATAGGGCGGCTGGCGATTATAAACGACAACTTCCAGCCGGTACGAGCCAGGAGACGCGTCGGGTGCAAACGCTAACGTATAGACGTTAATGGCCTGGTTGAGGGCCGGATCGGCCAGGGGCCAGGCGGAAGTCCGAAAGTGGCGGTCGTTGAGGAGGTCCTTATCAATTTGTCCGGCAACGTGGCCATCCTGGCCGCGCAGCCGCAGCGAGACTTTGTAATCAACATTGGTCTGGTGAAGCAGGGTAAAGTGGAGGGTCGCCCAGGCGGGATGCCGGGCAGAGGTGGTCTGCCCGGAGGGGGGATAGCCGCCGTAGGCTGCGCCATCCAGCCGTAAAACATCGCCGAACGTCGCGTTGATGGGGTGGAGGTCGGTGGGCAGGCTGAAGCTGGTTTTTGAGTCGGGCAGGCTAAACCATTCGGCGTGATAACCTCGAAAATCGCGCTGGCCCAACTTCTCGCCGTATTTTTGGGCCAGAAAGGGGATAACGCCGCGCGGGTCGGTATCGCTGCCGCGCCAGGTGATCCAAAAGAGACGGTCGCGCCCGGCGGCTTCGCGGGTGAGGGTAGCGGCGGCGGTATGGATGTCCACAAAGAGGTAGCGGGTGGGGGCGGCAATCTGCCCTTGGGCCGTGTAGTAGTGGAACGGGTGTGGCACGTCAACGTAAACTATATCATCGCCCGTAGTTTCGGCGGCCAGCCAGTCGGCCACGCCAGCCGAGTCGTCTTTGAAGTAGGCTTCGTTGGTGTAGTAGCTGGAGAGGCTGAAGAGGAAGATGGAGAGGAGGATGGTGAAAACGGCGTAAAACGTTGGGCGTAAAGCGTGAAGCATAAAACCTGAAGCATAAAACCTGAAACCTGAAACGTTATCCAGGCTGAGGGCTAAGAGCAAGAACAGGGCCGGGGTGACGAGGATGAGGTAGCGCGGTTCAAAGGAGGGTTGGCGTTGGAGGACGATAAAGTAGGCGGTGAGGGGAAGAAGCAGCCAGGCGAGAAGGAAGAGGAAGGAGGTTGGAAGGTTGGAAGGTTGCCTATAGGGCGCCTTGGCCTCTGCGGGCCAATTCGTCGGCTCAAAGATGGAGCGTAGTTGAAATAATAAGGTGAGTATGAAAACTGCGGCGATAAGGGCCATGCCCCAGGCGGCTGGGAGCGGGTCCATCGTCAAACCGACAGTGTAGGCTTGCCAACTGCGCAGGATGAACCCGGTCAAGCTGGGCGGCGAAAGGTTTGGATTGGTGTAGCTGGTCACCTGGTGGAGGGCCAGCAGGAGCTGGGGAGCAAACAAAAGGAGGATGCCGAGCTGCGAAGCAATCCAGGTGACGACACGCTCCGTCCGGTTTTTGTTTCCTGGCACAGTCCATACTAACCAGGCCAGATTGTGAAAAATCAGCAAAAAAATTGTGAAGTAATGGGTGTAAAGGCAAAGGACGGTCAGGAAAACATAGGTGACAATTGTCCGGCGGCGGTGATCCAAAAAAAAGATGCGCCATAAGAAAAAGGTGCTGGCCAGGGTCAGGAAGGTAATCATGGCATAACTGCGGACTTCCTGGGAGTAGGCGACATAGAGGGGCGAGAGGGCGGCGAGGAGGGCGGCGAGCAGAGGACTGCCAGCGCAGAGCGCCAGGCGGGGGGAGCAGGGGGGATAGTTAGAGCGTAAAATTGCGTGAGCAAAACGCCACAACAGAGCGACAGTGAGTACACTAAAAAGCACCGATAAGTAACGCAAAGCGAACTCGCTTTGGCCGGCAAGTCCCAGCCACAGATGGAGGAGCACAAAATAAGCCGGGGGATGAACATCCATGGCCGGCAGGGTTGGAATTTGGGGAATAGGCTGCGAGGCGACAAAAATGCTGTGTCCTTCATCCCACCAGATGCTCTGAAAATCTAGGTGATAGAGGCGCAGACTAAAGGCCAGTCCCAAAATCAGCAGCGCTGCCGCGTAATGCCAGGGGTAAAATTTCATAGGCACAAATTTTAGACCACCTTGGTTTGGTTGGCAAAGTCTTTTTGCCGGTAGGTCGGATGAGGATAGGACAGCCGCCCTTGGCTCAGAATCAGGCCAACTTTTTGATTATTACTGATTTTCCGGTATCATTTACTCATTGCTGACCCGGTAAACTCTGAGGTCGAGGCGTCGAGCCAACTGCTGCTTCGAAATCTCTGGCTCGTGCCTCGATTTTATTTTGCCCGGCGTCAGGCCTAAAGTAGCCAAAATTAAAGGAGAGCGGAAGGAATGAGGTTGAAAGCAATTATTCTTATTTTAATGGGGCTGGGATTAGCCGGGTGTAATAGTTTTCAGCAGCCAACAGCCGCAGCGCCGACTGCCGCCGCGGCCAGCCCAACGCCCGTTGTGGCCGAAGCGACGCCGACCGCAGCGCCGGCAGCCGAAGCAACGGCAACCGTGGCCGAGCTTGGCGCAGAAGACCAACCCCAGGAGGAGGAAGGAGTAACCACCACTAGCGGCTTAAAATACGTGGTGGTTGAAGAGGGAACCGGGGCAACGCCCAAACCCGGCGATCTGGTCAAGGTGCATTACACCGGCACTTTGGAGGATGGCACTAAGTTCGACAGCTCCGTTGACCGGGGCGAGCCGATTGAATTTGTTCTGGGTCGGGGCCAGGTGATCCCCGGTTGGGATGAGGGGATTGGCCTGATGAAGGTCGGCGGCAAAGCGAGGTTGATTATTCCGCCCGATCTGGCCTACGGCGAGCAAGGCGCTGGTGGAGTCATTCCGCCGAATGCGACGCTTAATTTCGATGTCGAGCTGGTTTCGGCCGAACCGGGACCCCCGCCGCCCCCTGATGCCCCCACCCAGGTGGACGAGGCCGACTACACCACCACTGACAGTGGTTTGCAATACTATGACCTTGAAGAAGGCAGCGGCGCCTCACCCCAGAACGGACAAATGGCCACGGTTCACTACACCGGCTGGTTAGAGGATGGCACGATGTTTGATAGTTCCTTGATGCGGGGCCAGCCGTTCAGTTTTCCTGTCGGGGCGGGACAGGTGATCCCAGGTTGGGATGAAGGGGTGGCCTCAATGAAGGTTGGCGGCAAGCGCCAACTAAAGATCCCGGCGGATCTGGCCTATGGCGAGCAGGGCGCGGGCGGGGTGATTCCGCCCGAAGCAACCCTGATTTTTGAAGTGGAACTGCTGGAAGTGAAGTAATTATTAACAGACCGGCCAGGTCTCAAAGACCTGGCCGGTCTTGAACTTTACCCTACCTCTTCCCTTACGGTATAAATCGGCTTGTTTTGGCTCTCATGGTAGGTGCGGGAGATCATTTCCCCCAGCAGGCCCATGGTGATAAATTGCACTCCGACCATCACCAGCAGAATCGCCAGCAGGAGCAGGGGCCGGTCAACCAGATCTTCCCGATAAATTAATTTCATCAGGGTTAAGTAAGCGCCAATAACAACGCCCAGGGCCAGGGAGCCAAGGCCCATCAGGCCAAAAATTTGGATAGGACGAGTTGAGTAACTAAGCAGAAAACGAACCGTCAGCAAATCCAGAATGACCCGAATAATCCGGCTAATGCCGTATTTGCTGCGGCCAAACTTGCGGGAGCGATAATTGACCGGTACTTCGGCCACGGTGACGCCGTAGTAGCTGGCAATCGCCGGAATGAAGCGGTGCAGGTCGCCGTATAAATTAATACTCTTGATGACATCGCTGCGATAGGCCTTAAGGGCGCAGCCGTAATCGTGTAGCCGAACACCGGTGCCGGTCGAGATGAGCCAGTTGGCCGTTGTCGAGGGAATTTTGCGGGTAATAAACGAGGTGAAACCCTCCTGCCAGCGTTCCACCCGCCAACCGCTGACGACATCGTACCCTTCATCAATTTTGGCCAGCAGTAAAGGAATATCGGCCGGGTCATTTTGCAGGTCGGCATCCATGGTAACGACGACCTCACCCTGCGCCCGCTCAAACCCGGCGGCAAAAGCGGCTGTCTGCCCAAAATTGCGCCGAAAGCGAACCAGGCGGACACGCAAATCTTGAGCGCGGAGCTTTTGCAATTCGGCAAAGCTGTTGTCCCGGCTGCCGTCGTCCACGCAGATGATTTCAAAGGTACGGCCCGTCGCCTCCAGCGCCGGAACTAACTCTTCCAGCAGGTGGGGCAGGCTCTCCGCTTCATTATAAATCGGCAAGACAATGCTTAATTGGGGCGGCTGGGGCACTGCTCCATTCTCCTCCTGCCCTAAATCCTGGCTAAAGGTTAGGGAAGTCTCAAGGGCTAATTCGGTTTGATAATTCACAACTCCTATCCTTCCTCTGAAACCACCCCGCGCGCGCTGCGCAGGAGGTAAATTACCCCGCCGATCAAGCCGGTGCAGATGTTCCCAAAAACATAAACCAGCAATGACATTGCTACGGCAATTTCGGGGAGCACGCCGACCTGGCTGAATAAACGGCGATAGGTTTCCTCGCGCACACCTAACCCGGCAAAGCTGATCGGTAATAATAACACCAGCGAGGTGATGGGTACAAAAATGGCATAATGGGCCAGGTCCGCTTTTGCTCCCAGCCCCCACCCGATAAACACGTTCATGGCAATCAACGAGATGTTAAACAAGAAAGCGACCAGATAGGCCCGACCTAACGCGCCTAAGGGGTAACGTTGAAAAGATTCGGCCAGGTTGCCGATCACTTTGATGTTGGTCAAGCGACGAAACAGGCCTACTCGTATTCGCAGCATGGTGTAAAGAGCGCGGTTTATCAACAAGTAACCGGCGACCAATCCCCCCAAAAAAATGATGACGGTAAAGTAGGCTACTCCGGCTGGGACAGCCCCCCAATCGGCGATCAGGGCCATCAACGCAATCGCCTGCAAGGCCGACAGACCCAAAAAGCGGTCAACGACAACACTGGTGACGGCATCCGTAACCCGTTCGCTATGCCGGCTCAGTTCAACCATACGCATGGCGTCGCCGCCCAGGCCGCTGGGGAGCAGATTGTTAAATAGAAAGCCAATGAAGTAAATGTGGGTCAGCTCGACCAGGGAAACATGAACCGCAATCGCATCGAGCAAGATTTGCCAGCGCCAGGCCCGGATGATTACACCAAGCATCATCATCGCCAGGGCAGCCAGCAGCCACCAGGGATTGGCTCGACTTACCGCCCCGATAAAGGCAGCCAGATCAAGGGTGCTGAAAATAAACGCCAGCAAGCCAACACTGACCAAGATTTTAAGGATATTGAAAAGTTGTTTGCGAGTCATTGATGTCAGGGTAGCAAGATTGCAGGGTTGCAAGGTTACTGGGTAACAGCTTTACTGTTCCTGCTACTCTGTTACCTTGCTACTTTGCGACTCTTTACTTTGCCTCAATAATCTGATGATACTTCTCGACCGCCTCCGCCCATCGGCCAGCCTTGACCAGAGCAGCGGCTTCGACGGCGGCAGGACCTTGCCACTTTAGATTGTAGGCTACGGCTTGCCGGTAGGCTTCCACCGCTTCGGGAAGATTGCCAACTGCCTCTTGCGTTTCGGCCAGAACCACGAAGCCGTCCACCCAACCGGGAAAAATGTCCACCGCCGCCTGGTAGGGTGCGATGGCTTCTTGGGGCCGGCCGGCGGCGACCAGGGCATCGCCCAGAGCACGCAAAGCACCCGCTTTAGCGGTGCGCGGGTCGGGGTTGAGCACTCCCTGCGCTTCCATTGCGGCAGCCCAGGGATAAGCCGCGCCAACTGCTTGCCGGGCCAAATCGAGCGCTGCTTCGGTCAGAACAGCCGGCTCATAAATGACCAGTTCCGGTTCAGATACGACGACGCCCCCTGGGAAAACAACGTTTTTCACGACCGGCGATGGGGCTGGCTCAAAGCGGTTAACTGCCCAGACCCGCCCGCCCGTGGCGCGCAGGGTTTCGGCGCGCTCCTGAATATTAGTCAGCAAAGCCGCCGGTGTCAAAAGTTGGGCCTGCCCGCGATAGTAGTAATCAATAAAGCGCCCCTCATCCCAGAGGGGGCCAATCAAAATCAGGTCGTTGGGGCTGGTATGTTCATCCAGATAAGCCGCAGCGTCACGCCAGTCGGGCTTGGTTTGGCCATAGATGCCCAACACGGCGATGAAGGAGAGGGTAGCTAAAATCCAGAGGAAATACTTGAGGATAGAAGATAGAGGATAGAAGATAGAAGATAGAGGTTGTTTCCCGGTTCGCCACCCTGGCCCTGTGCGTTCGTTGATCTGCTCATTCGCTGATCTGCTCATTCGCACCATGGCGTAGGCAATCACTGTTAAATAAACGGGCAGGACAAAAGCGTAGCGAAATTGCAAGGCGCGCGGATCGCCCAGGACAATCGGCAGAGCGACCGGCAGAGCCAGCCAGAGGGCGGCAAAGGCGGCGATGGGCCAGTCTCGCCGCGCCAGCAAAATCATGCCGAAAATGAAGAGGGCTAAAAACCCCCAGGCAACCGGTTCCGGCAGCGGCCCCAGGGCGCGGATCACGCCGGGTACAAACGCCAGCGGCGAGCCGACGCCCCCTTCAATCGCTCCAACAGCCGCCCGTTTGCGCAAGATGTTGAAGAGAACGGGCCACCAGGGAGCGTAGAGGAGGAAGGTTAGGACAACAGAGGCAGTGAAGCCGAGAAGGCGTGTTGCGTGTTGCGTGTTGCGTAAACTAGAAATCGTAAATACCCCTGATCGGGGCACAGGTCGTAGATCATAAATCGTAAATAGAAAGAGTCCAATGTGTGCGGCTAAAATCAAAAAGCCAAAATACATGGTGTAGAGGGTGGCGGTTATCGCCAGGGCATAGGCTAACCAGCGCAGCCACCGGCGGGGTCGAGCCAGGGCGCGAAAGAGCAGCAAGGTGGCCAGGGCGGATAAAAACATGAACAGGGCGTGCATGCGGGCTTCCTGACCGTATTTAACGGCGATGGGGGCCAGGGCAAGGAGAAGAGTGGTGGTGATCGCTGTTGAATACGAAACGTGATGCGTGATGCGTGATGCGTAGGGCGTGGAGCCTGAAGCGTAGAGCCTATCCTCTGCGACTTGTAACTTGTAATCTGCAACCTGCAACCCTAATTTGAAAGTAACTGTCACCGTGAGAACTGCTGCCATGACCGAAGGAAAGCGCCACAGCCAATCGGAGGCGGGGGTGGGGTGGTCGGTCACAGCGTCAAGGGGGATGGTCAGCCGGGTGAAGGCGCCGGCGATCAGATAGTAGAGCGGTGGGTGGATGTCGTCTTTCGTCCACTCAATCAGTTCGGCGGGGGGACGGCTGGCGAAGAGTGCGGTGAAGATTTCGTCTTCCCACAGATTCTCGGCGGCCAGGGCATGGAGATTGAGGGCCAGGGAGAGGAGGAGAATAGCGAATAGTGAATTGTGAATAGTGAGTGGTGAATGGTTTTTTGGCATCAAGGATCACGAAGGAACAAATTAAACTTATTCGTGTCCTATTTTGGTCGTCAATTAAGTTTTTGTCCAATTATGACGGCTCAATACACCGCCGGCCTGGCCAGCCCCCAATCATCGCTGGGGCCGACATTGTCCAGGAGGGCGCGTTCGTTGCTGCCGTCAATGGCCATGATGCGCACCTGCCACTCGCCGAAGGCATCGGTGCGGAAGTAGATTTCCCGGCCATCGGAACTGAAGACCGGGGTGGTGTCGGTGCCGGGGCGATTGGTCAACTGCTCCAGCTCGCCGCTGGTCACGTTGAGCCGGTAGAGTTCCCAATCGCCGGTGCGGAAGCGAGACGTGAACACAATGTAGGGATCGGTCAGAGACCAGTTGGGGTAGCTGTCGGTGCTGTCGGTCGTCAGGAGCTTGCCGCCGCTGCCGTCAAAGCCGACCTTCCACAAACCGCACTCCGGGGCGCAGGATTTGATGACCACTTCCTGGCTGTCGGGACTCCAGGCGGGCTGCTCGCCGGGGAAACGGCTGATCTCTTTGCCATCGCGGGTGTCAATGACAAAGATTTGGTGCGGCACATTGGGTGGGCCAATTTCAATCGCCAGTTTGATGCCGTCAGGCGACCAGTCCATGTTCCTAATGTGTTCCACGCCATAAAGGAGCCCCCACTGGCCCGATTTTACTTCAAAAATCCAGACACCACTGCCCTGGGCATAGATGCCGCCGAATTCACTCAGGCCGGGTTCGCCATAAAATGCGATTTTGGCGCCATCGGGCGACCAGGCCGGGGCGGAAGCCAGGGGATGCAGATTGTCGCTGTAAAGTTTTCCGGCTGAACTAATCAGCCCCAGGTTATGGTTTTTGCCATTGCTCTGGACGTAAACAATCGTGACCGGTCTGGGAGTCGAGGTGGGGGTAGCGGTAGCCGTTGGACTGGGGGTGGCGGTGTTGGTTGCCGGCGATATAAGTAGAACCGTTGCCGTCGGCAGGGCAGGGGTCGCGGTTGAAGTTGGGGTTGGGGGTTGGGTGGGCGTCGCCGTGGGAGTCAGGGTAGGTGTTGGCGTCCAGGTCGGCGTGGGGGTGGGTGTCGGCGTGGACGTGGGGGTGGCGGTGCTGGTCGGTGTGCTGGTTGGCGAAGGCACCAGGGCCACCACTGCCGGATGAGCTGAGCCTTGAGCAATCACCCGGTCGTAAAGATCAGAATTGTTCACCACGACCTGTTCGACCCGCCGTTGCCGGCTGGAATCGAGACTCAGCACTGTCTCAAAATCGGTCAGGGCCTGGTCCGGCTCAGCCAGGGCGGCGTAAGCCACGGCCCGGTCAAAATAAATCCCCGGATTTTGATCATTGAGCCGAATGCCGACATTGTAAGCCGTAACTGCCTGCTGGTATTGGCCCTGGGCGTATAAATTCCGTCCTTCCAACCATTGTTCAATGCCAACTTGCAGGTTTTTGGCGCGCGGATCGTCTATTTTTTTCAAGGGCCGGAGCATCGCCTGGAGCAAGGCGTTGCCGGCTTCATCATTGCCCAATTCAGTGTACAACCCCTGGACCACCGTGATCAACTGCGGCCCGACTTCCTGTGGATTGGCCGAATCAAACAGTTTGGGACGATCTTCCGGGGTCAGTTCGGCATAGAACAACTGCCGGGCCTGGCTGGCAAAGCCGGGCAGGTCGAACAGACCGGCCAGGCTGGTAATTTGGACATCAGGATCGGTTGTGCTTCTAAAATCGTCAATAAAACCCTGGGCGCGGTCTTCCTGGCTGCGCCAGAAGATGGCGAAGCCAATCACGACAATTAACAGGACGGTAAGAATGCTGGAGCTGATGGCAATCCGCCGGGTCCAGTCAACCGGCGTGTTAGCCTCGATCCAACCCAAATTAAAAACGTGGCGATAAATCTCGTTGCGAACCTTCAGCAGGCCGTTTTCTACTCGCACCAGGCCAAATAATTTTAGTTGATTCTGATCCACCGAGCGTTCGTTTTCCGGGACAGCCTGGCCGGTATAAATCTGGCGGTACAGGGCCAGTAACTGCGGGCGCTGCGGGCTGGTTTGGATGCTATCCTGGATAAATTGTAGATTGGACTCTTTACGGGCCGCTTCCGAGAGGAAAAGCTGCTCCACCAATTCATCTACGTGGATTTCCGTAACCGGCCCATTGCCGCTCATTTCCGCACTGGCGAGACACAATTTTTGGGTTAAATAGGGGTGGCCGTTGGTCCAGTAATAAATCCGGGTAAAAATGGCTTCGCCGTGTTCGGGGTAGATGTCCTTGAGACCTTGTTGGAGAGCACGGGTATTTTCGCGGCTGAAGTCGTCCAGGTCAATAGCCTGGCCGATATTGAAGGGAGCGCGGGCGCGGTCTTTAATCAAGTCGGAGGGAGTGGCGACGCCAAAGAGAACGAAGGTCAGCCGTTTGAAGGCCGGGTCTTCGGCCCGGGCGTTGTACATGGCCCGAATGGCGGCAAAAAAGTCGTCGGAAAAGGGCAGGCGCAGGGTCGTGTCAATCTCGTCAATAAAGATAACCACCTGCTCTTCGATTTCGGTCAGCACCACGTCGTGCAAAAACTTGGTAAAACATTTGACCGGTCCCAGAAACGCTTGTTTCTGCCACCATGCCTCCAGGTCAATGGAAAGATTAAAGTCCTCTTTAAGATCGGTCAGTAAATTCAGATACCATTGATCTACTCCTACCAGGCCAATTTTGGTCAGATCAACAATGGCCGTCTGGACGCCTTGCTGCTGCAGAAACCGGGCGGTACGAATCATCAGGGACGATTTGCCCATTTGGCGGGGGGTGAGGACATAGCAGAACTTGCCGGCCAGGGCCAGGTTGAGCAGCTCATCGTCTGCCGGGCGCTTGACGTAGGAGGGCGAGTCTGAGCGGACCGTCCCCCCGACGACGAAGAAATCAGAGGCGTCTACGTCAATCGGCAGGTTGGCTTTGATCCAATCCAGGTTAAAGACCCGCCGGTAGATTTCACAGCGAACTTTCAGCAGACCCTCCTCAGCCCGAACCAGCCCGGTCAGCTTGAGCTGGTTATGCACCGGCGAGCGTTCATCCTCGACAACTTGCTCGCCTTCGTAAACCTGGCGGTATAAATTGAGGAGATGGCGTTTGAGGGGATGTTCGCGCAGGCTGTCTTGCACAAATTGCAGGTTGGTTTCTTTGCGTGCTTCTTCCGACAAAAATAGTTTTTGGATCAGCCCGTCAATCGCTTCGTCCGTCCATAATTCATCCTCGGCCTGAGCAATCGCCTGGCACAATTTTTGGGTCAGGTAGGGGTGACCGCTGGTCCAGTGATAAACCCGGCTGAAGATCGCTTCGCCACGGCCCAGGTAGATGGTATCCAGCCGGTCTTGTAGCACCCCCGCGTTGGTCAAAGTAAAATCTTTAAGTTTAATGCCCTGGCCGATATTAAAAGGCGTCCGGGTGTGGTCTTTGATCAAATCGGAAGGAGAAGCTACGCCGATCAAGACGAAGCTGAGGCGGGCAAAGGCCGGGTCTTTGGCCCGGGCATTGTGGGTGGCGCGGATGGCGGTAAAGAAATCGTCGGAGAAGGGCAGGCGCAGCGTGGTATCAATTTCGTCAATAAAAATAACCACCTGCTCCTGGATTTCGGTCAGCACGACATCCCGCAGAAAGTTGGTAAAGCGCCGCACGTAACCCAGCGCCGCCCGTTCCTGCCACCAGGCTTCCGGGTCTACCTCCAGGTCCAACTCGTCGGCCAGCTCGGTCAGCAGATCCAGATACCAGGTATCGGCCACGCTGGTGCCCATCTCGGTCAGGTCAATAATCGCCGTGTGGACACCTTCCGCACGCAGGCGGCGAGCGGCGCGAATCATCAGGCTGGACTTGCCCATCTGCCGGGTGGTTAAGACAAAGCAAAAATTGCCCTTCAGCGCCAACTCGAACAGCTCATCATCCGCCGGGCGCTGCACGTACGAAGGCACGCTGGGGGAAAGCGTGCCGCCCGCGACAAAAAACTCGGACTTGGTACGGCGCCGGCTAAATTGAGTGACGGATTGGCTGTCACCGGGACTGCGCAGAGTGGTCATTTACCCTTCAACTTTCTGGGATTATGGCAGGACAAACTTCAGTTTGTTACACTCTTGTTCCCACGCTTCGCGTCAGTTTGGGACGAGAGTGCTGGGTCAATTCCCAGTTTAACGAGTTCTTTTTCAAAAGAGCTTATCCCCAAAGTACAGTTTGTAAAGATCACAACGGCAGCTATATACATCGCCGCTGCCTTTGATCAACCCGGCGCGCAGCAGGCGGAAGAGGGATTTCTCGTCGGGGCAGCACTTGGTCAGGATGACTTCTTTGAGCGCGTTTCTCAGTTCCGGTTTATCATAGATAGTCCAGTATTGATGTCGCAAATGGTCGCCAAAAGGGCCGTCATCAGCCGGGGCTTGCTGGCGGAGGTCGGCCCAATTCAGGCCCTCGGTGACCATCTTGTAGAGAGCCAGGCGGGTCAGGAACGGATGGCCGTTCAGCAAGGCCATCAATGCCGGCAGGTCGCGCTCGGCCACGGGCGAGCCGTGGCGCTGGTTGAGATCGCGCACCTGGTTTTCGTCAAAATCGGTCAGGCCCAGGTGCAGCCCCACATTAAAGGGCGACTGGTGAAGATCGTCAATCAGCAGATATGGCTCGGTTGAGATAACCAGAACCAGGTTGAGCAGTTCCCACTCTTCGCGGGAGGCCCGGCGATTGTGCCAGGAGCGCAGCAGGCCAAAGAAATCCTGGTAAAAATCGGTGCGTAACAGGCTGTCGGCTTCATCCATTGCCAGCACAACCGGCTGGTCAAAGGCGGGCAGGACAGACTGTTCCATAAAACGGGTCAGCTTTTTGAATGGGCTGCGCGAGCCTTCCCAGGCTTCTTCAACCAGCTCTTCGTCCAGGTCAAGCTCCTCACAGATGGAGACGGCTATTTCGTGCAGGAAAGGGTCCGGTTCGGCTAACTGGTCGCTGCCAAAACTCTGAAAATCAAGAAAGACCACGTTGACCTGCTGCTGCCGGGCGTAATGAATCCCTCGCATAAGCAGGGAGGTCTTGCCGGTTTGGCGCGGGGCGCGGATGGTCGTGGTGGTGCCCCATTTGACCATTTGATCCTTCAAGTCGGCGTCAACGGTCCGCTCTACGTAGAGGGTGTCACGCAGCTTGACTGCTCCGCCGGGGACGACCAGTTTTTGTAAAAAGCGTGGGTCAAAGGCCGGCAGCGGCGGCAGGGCAGTTTCGTCAGCCGCAACCAGCCGCCCATCTTCGGAGAGAATACTGGTTTCTTTCGACACGCTGGCCGGAGCCAGGATGGCCCGGGACGGCAACTGGCCACCCATTGCGCTCAAGATTTCCTCAACGACCCGATTATTGTCTGCCTTGCTTTGCCACTCTACGTAATGAAGCGGCTCCAGAAAGGCGGGTACCGTATAAGGCCCGAGCGCTTGATTGACGATGCGCACTGACAATAGGTGGGGCTTGTCGTGGAGCAGGTAGTAATCATAGGCTTGATTTACCTCAATTTGGACCATTTCGCTGTCTGCCGCTGCTTGCGAGACCAGCACAATGAAGAAGTCGCTGGCCTTGATTTGGCGGTCTACCTGCTCCACCCATGTTTCATCGGTTTGGGTAATAGGATCGATGTAGACGTGATGCCCATAGGCGGCCAATTTTTCGTATAGAAAGAGGGCTATCTTCTCGTCAGGGTCCGTATAGGGTTTATAACAAATGAACAGGCAAGCAGATTCGCTGGCAACAGCTTGAGACTTCTGATTTGAATCTAAACCTTCAAGCGCGGCCAACATTTCCTGGGCCGAAGGATAGCGCCAGGCCGGGTCTTTCGCCATAGCTTTTTGAATAATTTGTTCTACGGCTTCCGGGAGATGCGGGTTAATGGTGCGGGGGGGTGGGGGCTGGTCATTGATATGTTGGAACATAATGCTCATCGAGGTATCGCCGCTGAAAGGGAGTTGTCCGGTGGTTAACTCGTACAGCATGACACCCAGCGAATAGACATCGGTCCGGGCATCAATCTTCCAGCGGCCGGAGCCTTGTTCCGGCGACATGTAATGGGGTGTCCCCAGGATGTCGTGCGTGCTGGTCAGGCGTTCCCCGCTCACAAACTTAGCAATGCCAAAATCGGTCAGAATAGGCTGGCCTTCCACATTGAGCATGACATTGTCCGGCTTCAAATCACAGTGGATGACCCCCCGGTTATGGGCGTAAGCTACGGCGGCGATAATTAGCCGCATCAGCCGTAGAGCTTCCTCGAGCGGCAGCTCTCCCCCCAGGGCGTCAATGCTCTCCAGGCGATGGGCCAGGCTTTCACCCTGAACAAATTCCATCACCATGTAGAAAACGTCATCCTCGACGTCAAAATCATATACCTGAACAATGCCGGGGTGGCGCAGGGCAGCCACCACCTTAGCTTCCCGGCGAAAGCGCTCGACCACGCTGGTATCGCTGGTACGGTGAAGGTGGATCAGTTTGATGGCTACATCCCGATCAAGCGCGGAGTGACGGGCTTTGTAAATTTGGCCCATCCCGCCCTCGCCAAGCAATTCTTGGAGGACGTACTTTCCAATTTGTCTGCCAATTAATTTACTTTTTGTGCCTAGCATCGGTCTTATCCTACTTGATATCCACAAGTGGGGTGGGGAGTTAACCTGCAATCCCAGATGATTGCTAGCGCGTTTGGCCTGCTCACTAAGTTCAGCAGGTCAAGTCTACGGTGCTTAAACTTTCTAACCATTTCAAACCATTTTAACACATCTGAGCGCAGCCCACAATCAGGCCATTAGGCCCATATTTATGAATTCGTCAACTTTTAATTTGAAGACGGCCCAAGTTTACAGCATTGTCGGGTAAAGGCACTCCGCCTGCCCGTGCCGGAAGGCGCACTCCGGTGCTGAGATTATACAGACCCGCCAAAATCCGATATTCACCGGGGGGGGTGGTGGACAGATCCAGCTCGTGGGGATCGAGGATAACTTCGCCGGTATCCCAAAGACGGGTCGGGTAATCGCCGGAGAGAGGTTGAGAGTCGAAGCCGATGAACTTTTGCTGCGGGTCGCTGGGCCACAGTTGAATAAAAACGGTGTAATCGGCGGCTGGTTTGCTTTCAGCCAGCCATTTAAAGGTAATTTCGCAGCCATGCCTTTGGTCCTGGCAGCCGATGAGAGCCGTGCCGGTCAAGCGAATGTGATCTTCAAATTCAGCCACGGGGGGGGTATTTGGAATTGAAGGCCAACGGGTAGGAACTAACTTCAACTGGCCGATGGTTGAGACGGCAGGCTGGCCGTTGGGGCCGGTGGCCTCGATCCCAGGCCGGCCCGGCTCGTTGAAGTCAAACAAGCCTATATTGACCAGCAGGCGCGTGGGGGCTGCTGCGCCGCCCTCGACCAAAACGGGATAGGTGTCGGCAACAATTTGGCCGGGTTGGAGGGTTCGGGTTGGGCGCAAGCCGAGGCCGGGATAGGTATTGAATTGGCCGACATTTTGGTAGCTTCGCCCGATGAGATGGACAAAGACACTGTAGTTGGTGGTCATTGGCTTAAGCGCCTGCCAGTAGGCGGTCACGGGAACGCGCTCGCCGGGGCGGACCACGGCTGCGCCAACTTTGACGCCGAGCAACTTCAGCTCATCCTGATAGGTCAGCTCCAGACGGGCTAAATCGGCAGGCAGATCGGCTTCGGTCAGGAGCGGTGGGGGAAAATAGTGGGACGCAACCACTCCAAAAGGCAGCCAGAGCGCGAGTCCCCCCATAATGGCGAGAACAAGGCTGAGAATTGGCCGGCGCAGACGCGCCGGGCTCAGCGCCCACCAGCCCGCGACGATGATGATGGCTAAGGAGCCAAGCGCCGGTAAAAGCTGCCGGCCCTGCAGACCGCCTTCAATCGCCACCAGGCGGGTGAGTGAAAAGGCCAGGGCGATGGGGAAGAGGAGGTGAAGGATGAAGGATGAAGGATGAACTCCCATCCGGGGGCAGGTGATGAAAGATGAAGAGTTGGAGGGTTGGAGGGTTGGAAGGTTGGAAGATGATTTCTTATTCGCCGCACTTGCCTTACGGATTTGCCATCTGCCATCTGCTATCTGCCATTCGCCATTCGCCGTTCGCTGCCCCAACCATTGCCACAGTTGCCGCAGAACTGCCAGGACGATACCCACTAACCCCACCCGGCTGATGATGCGGTAGGTGGTATAAACCCATTCCGGGGCGACGATGTTAAGCCAGCCAAAGGTGGCCCAGAAGGAGACTTCGCCGGTGGAGAGAGTGTAGAGGAACTCGTCCAGAGTCAGGGGCTGCTGCTCTGTATTGAAATAGATTTTGTATAGCCCGCGCTGAAAGAAGTCGCCGTAGAGCTGGTAGTTACGCCAGTACCACCACCCGCCAACAGCCAGAAAAAGAACCCCAACGATCAATCCGTCCCGCCAGAGCAGCCGGGCCTGGCCGGGCTGTTTACGGGCAGCCACAGCCGCGAGCAAAAAAGCGACGGCGGCCACCAGGCCAAAGGACAGGCCGGTCATTTTTGAGAGCGAGATGAAACCCAGGACCAGGCCAAGGGCTATGGCTCGACCCCGCCGCGGACTGGGACCGTAGAGAACGTAACGTTGGGCCAGCCACAGACCAACGGCGCAAAAGGCCATATTCGCCGGCTCGTTGGCCACGGAAGCGGTGATAAAGGCAAACATCGGCTGGCAGGCAACAAAGAGGGCGACAAACGCAGCAAAGGATTTTGGATCGGCGGACTGTAAATCATAATTCGTAAATCGTAAATCAAAAATTTCAAGGGCAGTCAAATAGGCAAAAATGAGGGTAATGAGGCCATAGGCCATCGAGTAGAGGCGCAGAATGTGGACGGTCAGGGCGAGGCCGTGGTAGGGGAAATTTTCGGCAGGGGTATGCAGGAAGTTATTTTTGTTGCCGGGGTCCAGGGCATAGCCGAGGGAGGCGTGTGGATTGGCCTGCTCTTGGAGGTAGTCGTCGAAGCTGTCCAATTCAAAAGGCTGCACCAGCAGCGCGCCGATAGCGTAATAAAAGGGCGGCTGCTGCCCGCCAGAAATACCCTGGCCCGGCAGCATCACCGGCAAGCCCTTACCCTCGGCGATGTATTTGACATGGCCGGTGTGGGTCCACTCATCGGGCGCTTCGAAGATGGGCGTGATGAAGACGTAACAAAAGGCCAGGCCAAGATAGACGGCCAGGGCGAGAGCGAGGCCGGGGTGGCTGCGGAGTAAGGAGGAGGGAGTAAGGAGGAGGGAGTAAGGCGACCCTCTTAAGCTTCGCCATTCGCCATTCACCATTCGCTGACTCGTCATGGCAGAGCAATCTCCACACTGTTATCTTGTAAGGGCAGGGTTGACTCGCCAATCGGCAGCCGCTGACCGGAGGCCAGGTCGTAAAGGCCAAGACGCAAAGCCACCGCTCCGGGTGCGGGCGGGAGGAAGTGGACATCGGCGATGAGTTCGCTGGGCGACCACCAGCGGGTGGGATAAGCATTGTTGGCCGGGGGGCCGTCGGCCTGGCCGATTGTGACCCCGTTGGCGTCCAGTAGGTGAAGAAACACAACGTAATCATCACTCACCGGCGCGAGTGACTGCCAGTAGAGTCTCACTGCCGGCTGGCCTTCACCCTCGGCCGGGGGAATAAAATCATAGCCAATCAAGGCAATGGTATCGGCAAAATTAACCTGAGTGAGCTGGGCGGGTTGGTAACGCGGCCACGTTTTGGGCACAATTTTGATTTGACCTACCACGGGTGTCACTTCTTGGCCCAGGGCATCCAGAGCGGGAAAACCAGCGCGGGTTGGCGAGTCAAAATCAAACAGGTTAACCGTCGCCCGGGCGACCAGCGGCTCCGAGATTTCTTGCTCCAGTTTGAGCGGATAAACATCCGTAAAGGTATCGCCGGGCTGAAGATAGCGCGTGGGCCGCAAGCCGAGGCCAGGATAGGTTTCGCGCCGGGCGAGCACGCTGCCGTCGGGGGCCAGCAGCACGGCGGCGGCACTGTAATTCTTATCCAGCGGGGCCATGCTTTGCCACTGGACACTGACCAGCACCACATCGCCTGATTTGGCGGTGTTGCCTTTTGAAGCAGACACCCCACCAGCGACCAACTTGAGGGCGTTAAGAAAAGTCAAGTCCAGTGCCCCATTGGCTTGCCGGTTCACTGGTTCGCCGGTTCGAAAGGCGGGGTAGACAAGCCAGCCGAGACTATAAATATTGAGCGCCAGTAGCGCCGTAATGACCCCGGCGCTGAACCAGCCAGACAGGCGGCGCGGCAGCAGGGCATGCCAACCCAAAGCCAACAGCAGGGAGATGGCGGCGATGGCCGGAAAAACCAGGCGGGTATGCGAGACCGAACCAACTTCCATGACCCAGCGCAGGTAGAGGGCCAGGTTAAAGGCGGCCCACAGCAGGAGGGGGATAATCTTCTCCAGGCTGATGTCGCTCAGGTGGAGCGGCAGCGGCCTTGGCCTATCCCCCTGGATCAGCCGGGCTGCCAGCGCCAGCAGCAAGCCGATGAGACCCAGCCGGGTGAATCCAAACAACAGCCGGAAAATCCACTCCGGCGGGCGAAGCTGGCCCCAGCCGAAGGTGGCCCAGTAGGCCCGCTCGGCTTCGGCGCGCAAATCCCAGACCTGGGCCAGGGACAGGTTACTCCGTCCGGCCAGGTTGAGGTGGGTGTCAGTGGCAAACCACTCGCCGTAGAGGGTGTAGTTGCGCCAGAACCACCAGCCGGTCAGCACCAGTGTCACCCCGCCGATAATAACCAGCCAGCGGATCGTTAGCTGCAGCGGCTCCTGGTGCACTTCGCTCAAAAAAAATAAACGCCAAAAAATGATAAAAGCCACCAGAAAAAGGGTGGTCAGGCTGCTGAGTTTGGTGAGTATGGCCAGGCCGGTGAGCAGGCCGAGAAGCAGGGGGGCGGAGAAACCATGCCGGGGAGCCGGGGAGCAGGGGAGCAGGGGTGAAATCTCCCCTGCTCCACCGCCCCGCTGCTCCCCGGCTGTCTTCATAACCGGTTCGGTAAACTTGAAGGCGGCCAACACCGCCCATGTGGTCAGCGCGGCGGAGAGGCTGTCGTTGCTGACGGTGGCGGAAACGCGGATGAATTGGGGGTTGAAGGCAGTGAGCGCCGTTGCCGTTAAGATTAAGGGTAGATTTTGGGGAAAAAGGTGGCGAGCCAGGAGAAAGGTTCCTCCAACCGCCAACAGGCCAAAGAGCAAACTCCACCAGCGGCTGATGTGAACAGCCAGGGCAGCCCGCTGGTAGGGAAAGGCATCCATAGGCCCGTGCAGGACCAGGTTTTGGTTGTCGTTGATCAGGGCGCGGACCTCGGTGAAAAGCCAGTGGGGATTGCGCTGCAACAGCTCCGGCAGGTTGTCGCTGTCAATCCAGAAGGTGCTGGCGGCGACAATGGCATAATAAAGCGGCGGCTGGGTGCCTTCCTGATTCCACAGTTGGCCGGGTACAGCTAAAGGCAACCCCTGGCCGTCGGCCAAATGCTTAACATAAGGATAGTGCAGGGTTTCGTCGGAGTTTTCAAAAACAGGGGTGAGACTGCTGTACCCTAAACCTAAAAGCAGGAAAAGGGCGATAAAAATCCAGAGGAAAACGGATCCTCTTTGGAGCGATACGCCATATTTGGCCAAACAGCTCATTTCTTGATGACTACCACCACGGTCATATCGTCATTTTGCTCGGCCTGCCCGATAAAGTTTTGGGCGGTGTTGATCAGGTGTTCGGCGATAAATTCGGCGTCTCGGGTGGCAATCACTTCATTGATGGCAGCTTCAAGACGCTCAAAACCGAACAATTCGCGCGCTTCGTTTTGCGCTTCGACAATGCCGTCACTGGTGAAAATGATCGTGGTAAAGGGATCTAATAAAAACGTGTCGTCTTGATAGTTTTGTTCGGGGGGAGAAAGCGCGCCCACGGGCAACCCGCTCACCGGCAAAAAATGGCAGCCGTGCGCCGTAGCCCCAACCGGAGCAATCATGCCGGCGCTGGCGACGGTCATCAACACGCCCTGAGGTTTCTGTTCACTGTCCTCATTTCCGTCTGGCGAGAGGGGAGTAAAGGTAGCGACCTGCAAGGCTACATTCATTTTATTTTCGCGAAGCCGGTTATACAGGACATAATTCAATTTGTTGAGCAGTTCGCCTGGCCCGACATCGGCCCTGATTTGGGCGTCAATAGCAGTAATCGCCACGGCCATATAAAGCGCAGCAGGAATACCTTTGCCGCTGACGTCTCCAATAGCTACCCCCAACTGGTCTTTACCTGCCGGAAAGAAGTGGAAGAAATCGCCGCCAATATGCCGCGCCGGCAGGATGCGTCCCGAAATTTCCAGGCCGGGCACCTGAGGGACCAACTGGGGCAGCAGGGTTTCCTGGATGGATTGGGCAATCTCAAGCTCTCGTTCCAGCTCACGCACTTCAATCTCGTACAGGCGGGCGTTTTCCAGGGCAATGGCCACCTGGTTGGCAAAAGCCAGGGCCAAACGTAAATCTTCCTCGTCGTAAGCGTTGGCCTCGGTATGGTTAATGCTGATCAGGCCAATCACTTTATCACGGGAAATCAGGGGGATGCCCATCCAGGATTTGATCTGGTCCTGGGATGATTTTTTAAAGATGTTGTAGCTGGCCGGAACGTTGCTCACGACCATCGGCTGGCGGGCTTTAATAGCAATCGTGCTCGGGTCTCGATCGTTTTCCAGGCTGACCGGGAAGGTCATGCCGATCACCTTTTTAGGATTGGGAAACCCCCGCCCGGCAATGATGCGCCGCCGCTTGCCTTCGATCAGGTGAATAGCGGCGCTGTCGTACTTGATCACCCGCGCCAGTTGGTCCAGGATGCGCTCCAGGACTTCATTCAGATTAAGGCTGGAACCGACGACAAAAGAAACTTCACGCAGGGTTTCGGCCTGCTGCCGCCGCCGGTATTCGGCTTCGAAGAGTTCCACGTTTTGCAGCCCAATGCCCAACTGATCCGCCATCGCCTGGCCCAGGGCAATCTCGCCGGGAGTGAACGTATGTTTCTGCTGCGTCGCTTCGGCGACAAGCACCCCGGCCACTTCTCCCCGCATTTGAATCGGCACGATCAGCAGGGATAGTGTTTCTGGCCCGGCCCAACCCAGCCGGGTTAAAGCGGGCAGGGGAGGGACGGCTTTGGGCAAAAAGGGTAACACTTTGCCCTGGGTGTCCTCAATCACAAGGGGCTGGTGCGTTGCCATTAACCGTTCATACAAGGGATTGTTGCGCAGGGGCAGTTGCCACCCCTCCAAACCCTGAACCGGCCGGCCTTCTACATAGGTCTCCTCTGTGGGGAGGGGGACTCGTTGGGTGGGGTATTCATCCTGGAAATTGACTTTAACCACCCCAACTTTTGTCTCGAAATCGAAAATGATCACGCTCCCCTGCCTGAGATCAAGCGCCCGGAGATACTCTTGCAGGACCGTGCTCATAATCGTCTGGGCATCCTGGGTAGTAGCCAGGGCGCTGGCGACCTGGTAAAGGGCGTTGCTTTCCTCCAATGCCTGCCGGGTCTGTTTGATATACTGCAGATTTTCCAGGGCTACGGCAGCCTGGTTGGCCAGCAGCCGGGCCAGGCGAATATCGTCACCGCTAAAGCGGCGCTCTTGACGGGTTTCCCACAGTTCGGCCCAACCGATGGCCTCATCTTTAACGACGAGCGGTACCAGCAGCCGTGAACGGCAATCTCTTGCGGCCATTTCCCGCCGTTCGGTTTCAGCCAAGCCAGGGTCGCCCAATTGGAACACAACCGGCTGTTGATTTCGCAGGGCCAGCAGCCAGGGGCGTTCAGCCAGATCAAACATTGAGCCAAGGCTGGCAGTTTGCCCATTAGCCGCCGGCCCATTTTTCCGAAAGTCGGCCTGAACCGTGCCCGTGTTCTGGGCCTTATTCCAACTGACAATATGACCGCTGTTAACGTTTATAACCTGGACCATCTGCCGGATTAAGATTTTCAGCACCGTTTCAATATCGCGGGCCGAGGCAATGGCTGAGTTGGTTTCGTAGAGGATGGCTAATTCATTCAAATTGTTGCGTGTCTCTTCAAAACGGCGGGAGTTGTAGATAGTTGCTGAAATTTGCCTGACGATGCTTTCGAGAAAGCGTAAATCGTCCTTGACAAAAGGAGACTTGTTGAGGCGGCCAATAACGATCACTCCCATCATCTCCTTGAAGGCAGCCAGTGGGACACACAACAGATGTTCAACGGCCTGGTCAGACGGGTCAGTTACATTGAACATGGCCGCTTGACCCGACCTGACGACGGTACCGATAGAGCCTTGACCCAGCGGAATGGCCGTAGGGTAATCCTGTTCCGGCAGCGGCCCAATCGAAAGGATGGGCTGCAGGATATTCTGGCCCTTTTCCAAGAAATAGATGCGGCCGTTATCGGCGTTCAAGAGCGTTTTGGTTTGCTCGACAATTTTCTCTAAAGTTGGCAGCAGTTCTAACCGCCCGGAAACCTGGCGGCTGGTTTCAAGCAAAACCTGCAATTCCTGGCTGTACTGCCATGTCTGAACTTCTGACCGTTTGATGTCGGTAATATCCGCGCTGATGATACAAATTTCGGTCAGTTGGCCTTCAGGCTGGCTGGCAACCTCGGCATAAATGGGGTATAGGTGCAGTTGTACCCAATGGGTCTCGCCATTTTGGTTGTCGAACGAAAAGTTGGGGATAAAAAGCGCCTCGCCGGTACTCCGGGTTTGGTCCAAAAAATCTTTGAGGCGATCCAGATTGGCCGGAGAAAGGGGTAAACTCTCGATAAGAGGCGCGCGAAAAGCTCGCTTGTTGAGGCCGAACAGCGTTTCGGCAGCCCGGTTCCAGGCGCGGATGCGATTATCCGGCCCGATAATCTGAATCGCCAGTTGCGAGGTATCGCTGATGATAGCCTGGTAAAGCAGTTCATTGGAGGTGAGTCCGGGTTCAAGCTCTGCCTGCCGGGCTTGCCAGGCGTTCTGCTGCGCCGCCAGTTGTTTGCCCAAGGCGACAAGCCCAACTTTGGAGAGGGGCACGTAGGTGGCAACGCCCCAGGAGAGAGCAGTCAATAACCTCTGCTCTTCTTCTACCGTAGGCTGTTGGCCATTATGGAGCAGAATAATCGGCGCGTCCGAGTAGGCTGCGCTCAGTTCTGATAATCTGGGACAGATGTCGCCGGCTAACTGAGCGATGTTGAGCAAAATCACATGCACCGGTTCCGGTTCAGCCAGGGCGTTGGCCAGTTCCGGGGTAATAATTAAACGGTAATGAATCAAAGAGCGGCTCACGACTTCAGCTAGGGCAGCCGCAATCGAGATTTGATTTTCGATGAGTAAGATAGAGTAAAGGGTCATATCGGCCCCATTATACCACAAAATGGAAACAATTACTTGACCGGCGCCCACTTTGTAGCCACAATGGCCTGGCCTGCCGGGCTTAAGACAAAATCAATAAATTGACTCAGTTCCGGTTGACTTCGTTTCAGGACAATCATGACCAAATCTCGGCTCAGGGGATAACTCCGGTCAGCCAGACTCTCCGGGCTGGGAGCCACCCCCTCAAGCGGAACAGGGTAAACGTTTTTGTCAACAAATGCAAATGAGACATAGGCAATGGCTGCGGGGTTTTGGGCCACAAAATCAATCACTGCCTGGCTGCTGGGTAGAACGATGGCGGCAGGGGTGACGGGCATCTGCTCCATGACCGCTGCCTCAAAAATCGCTCGCGTGCCCGAACCATCCTCCCGGCTGATCACCTGAATGGGACGGGCCGGACCGCCGACCTCCTGCCAATCGAGCAGCCGCCCGCCGAAAATATCCTGCAATTCGGCCAGAGAAAGCCCTTCGATGTTGTTGGTTGGGTGAACAATAACTGCTACGGCATCGCGGGCGATAGGGATGGAGCGCAGATTAGCCGACAGGTTTTGCGGAGGCCAGGAAACCAGTCCCAGGTCAATCCGGCCCGTCTCGACCAAACTCTGGCCTAACTGTGAACCGCCGGCCTGAATGTCAAAGGTAACATGCGGGTGTTGGGCGCTGTAAGCCGAAGCCAGGGCAGCCAGAAGCGGCCCCGCGCTCGTCGAACCGGCAGCTTTCAGCACAAGGGGCGGTGGGGGTGGGGTCGGGGTGGCCAGGCAGGCGGGCAGAAGAAAGAGGAGAGTGGATAGAAGATAGAAGATAGCCATCCGCGATTTTCCCATCCCAAATTCTATCCTCTAAGTAGGGCGACGATGATGACGATAATGCTCAGGATGACCCGGTAAACGGCAAAGGCGTAGAGGGAATGGCCTTGCAAATACCCCAGCAGCCAGCGAATACAAAAATAGCCGGAAATGGCGGCGGCAACAAAGCCCACGGTTAAAGCCGGTAATTCGGCCGTCAAATTACCCGACTCCAGCAAATCCTTCAGAGCGACCACTCCCGCCCCCCCCAGCGCCGGGATTGACATGAGAAAGCTGAAACGGGCCGCCGCCGGGCGATTAAAGCCGCGCACCATGCCCCCGGTGATGGTCGCCCCGGAGCGGCTCACTCCAGGCACCAGGGTAATCACCTGCCACAAGCCGATGACGAGGGCGTCGAGCCAGCCGATACTGTCCAATTCACGCTGCCGGGAACCCAGGCGTTCGGCTATAACCAGGATGATCGAGGCGATACCAATCAGGATCCCCACATAAATCGGCGCAGAGAAGAAGGACTCGAAGAAATCTTTGAAAAGCAGGCCAAAGAGGACCGCCGGGATGGTGGCAATGACTACCAGCCAGCCGAGTCTGGCTTCAAAGGTGCCAAAGGGCTGTCCTTTGATCAATCCCCGGATCACGCCCTGGACGATCTCCCAGATGTCCTGCCAGAAATAGATAAACACTCCCACCAGCGTTCCCCACTGCACCAACACCTCAAAAGTAAAGGGCGCATCGGGCCAGCCCAGGAGCCAGGGAACCAAAACCAGGTGGCCGGAACTGGAAACCGGGATGTATTCGGTTAGCCCCTGAACGAGGCCCAGGATGAGAGCTTGAAACAGGTCCATAGGTGAGTGTCTCCTTGTAACTGGTAGACGGTAGACAGTAGACGGTAGACGGGGAATTCTTCCCCTGTCTACTGGCTACTGACTACTTTCTACTTTTGACGGGGCGATAGGTTGCTAAAAAGTCGTCTTTGTAGCTGGTAAACGTGCCCGTGAGAATGGAGTGGCGAATGTGGCGCATGGTGTCGAGCATGAAGTGGAGGTTGTGCAGCGTGGTCAGCCGCAGGGCCAGGATTTCTTCGGCCATCAGCAGATGGCGCAGGTAGGCCAGGCTGAAGGTCCGGCAGGTGTAGCACTGGCAGTCCGGCTCGATGGGATTTTTATCGCTGGCAAAGCGGGCATTGCGTAGATTTACCCGGCCCTGTTTGGTGAAAACCGCCCCATTGCGGGCAATCCGGGTGGGCAGGACACAGTCAAACTGGTCCACCCCGCGGGCGACACATTCGAACAAATCCTCCGGGCTGCCGACGCCCATCAAATAGCGCGGCTTATGCCGGGGCAGGATAGGGTGTATGACCTCCAGCATCTCATGCATCTGGGCCTTGGTTTCGCCCACACTCAGCCCGCCGATGCCGTAGCCGGGGAAATTCAACCCCGCCAGAAATTCGGCGCTTTGGGCGCGCAGGTCGGCAAAGATGCCTCCCTGGACGATGCCATACAGGGCCTGGTCGGAGCGGGTTTGGGCGGCTTGACAGCGTTCGGCCCAGCGGTGGGTTCGCTCCAGGGATTTGACGTTGTAATCGTAGTCGTGGGGGGGAGGACATTCGTCAAAAGCCATGATGATGTCCGCGCCCAGCTTCTCCTGGATGCCAATCACGATTTCCGGGGTAAAGCGGTGATACGAGCCGTCAATATGGGAGCGAAAGGTCACGCCGTCTTCATCTATCTTGCGCAGTCCTTCCAGGCTGAAGACCTGGAAGCCGCCGGAGTCGGTCAGAATGGGCCGGGGCCACTGCATAAAGTGGTGCAGCCCGCCGAAATCGGCAATCAGGTCAGCGCCGGGGCGCAGGTAAAGGTGGTAGGTGTTGCTCAAGATGAGCGTTGCTCCCAGCTCCTGTAAATCGGCGGGCGTCAGCGTTTTGACCGTCGCCTGCGTGCCGACAGGCGCAAACACCGGCGTGGGAATGTCGCCGTGCGGGGTGTGGATGATCCCTGCGCGGGCGGCGGTAGGTTGATCTTCGATGAGAAGTTCGAAAGAGAATGCCATTGGTATGAAAAGTTAAAGGTTAAAAGTTGAAAGTTGAATGTTGCAGGCGGGATATTGAATCTTCAACCTGCTACCTGCTACCTGCAACCTTGCTACCCTGTTCACAAACCGAAGCATTATAGCACAGGGTCAGGAGATGACGAAAAGTCAGAGGGTGAAGAGAGGATCAGTTTTTAGTTAAGGCTAAATCATTGCAAATCGAATAATATTGACATGGAATTGAAAGGTTATGGCTAAAATTTTATGTTATACTTGGTTTTTAAGGGTTACATCAAATTTACCTGCATCTTGCCCACCGGCAAAGGTAACTATTCTTTCTTGGCAGGGTTTTACCGTTTAAGATAAGTGCTTTTATGTGAAGGGGATTACGCTTCTGCCAGGCGATTGACGCAGCCTGTTAACGGTGTTAAAATGGGACTATGGTACTGTGATACTATTCACAACCATAGTTGAATAATCGGGTCTTTACCAAACTACACCTAAACCGACCTCACTTTGAGCACAACGATGTGTTCAGAGGAGGTCGGTTTGATTTATTTCAAAAATAATCAAGATTATTTCAAATACCAACCAACTGAACCGGGAATGAGGTCATGATGAGGGGTACTTATCATCTGAAAAAGATCCGAGTTTTATTGAGTGAGGGTTTCTCGGAGGCGGAACTGCGCCGTTTATGTTTTGAGGAGTCTGATTTTAAACCTGTTTACCATCAATTATCAGACCACAGTAGTCAGGCTGATATCATTGATGTGCTGCTTGAGTATGCCGAACAAAAATCGCTTCTGGAAAGCCTGCTCACATGGGCTGGAGAACATAACCCGGCTCGTTATGGGCAATATCAACCCTATAAAGAAGTGACCGTTCATACCCCTCAGCATAACAGCAATCCGGCAAAATGGGCAGAAGATAGCCTGGAGATTGAGCCGCCTCAAGGAACCATGCGACCTGACTCCAAATTTTATATTGAACGAGCCGCCGATAAAGAGTGTTGGAAATATCTGACAGGCTCTTATGCAGTCACTTTATTTGTGCAAGCCCCCCGGCAAATGGGCAAAAGTTCCCTGATGCGCCGGATGATTGACCGGGCGGAAAGAGATCTGAAAAAGAAAACGGCCTTCATTGATTTTCAAGAATTCCCCAAGCAATACTTTAGCGATACGAGTGAAGAGATTTTCCTGATTGAGTTGTGCTTGATGATTAGTCGAACTTTGGGAGTAGATGAAGCAATTGACTGGTACTGGCAGGGTCGGGGCACAAATATTGTCAAATGCGGGCTTTACCTGGCCAAACATGTTATCCCCGCCTTGAATGAGCCTTTTATTTTAGCTATGGACGAGGTGGACCGGCTATTACCCAGTCCTTTCCGGGATAATTTTCTGGGGATGCTGCGTGTCTGGCATAACAAAAGAGCTTTTGATGAGAGTTTCAGAAAAATGTCCCTGTTTTTGAGCAGTTCCACTGAAGCGTCTTTATTGATTGCCAATCACGACCAATCCCCTTTTAATGTTGCCGATCGGATTATTTTGGAAGATTTTACCAGGGCAGAGGTTGCGGAGCTAAATAGACGTCATAAGTCGCCGCTGAACCAGAGCCAGCTAGATGATTTGACGGCCTTAATTGGAGGTCATCCTTATTTAACCAGAGTCGCCCTCTACCAAGTGGTGACCGGAAAAGTAAGTGTAGCTGAATTATTCACGAAGGCGACGGAAGATTCCGGGCCTTTTGGCGACCATCTTCAATACCAGCTCCTGCTGATTTCGGAGAGACCGGAGTTAAAACAGGCCCTGACCCAACTTTATCATACCCGGACGATGGAAGAAAACCACGCTTTTCATTATCTGAAAGGGATAGGTCTCATTAAAAAGGTTGGATCTCAGATAGTTTTTCGTAATCATCTGTGTGAGCTTTACTTTAAAAATCATCTCAAACGGAGGCTTCAGTGAGCGGCCGAGTTGCTCACAAACCAGACATCCGCGTAGCGGGTAATATTACTTTAACCGGGGAAATCGAAACGGTTTTACGGGCGATGTTTAAGACCTTTGGGCAGATTGCGGTTGAAGCT
Organism: Anaerolineae bacterium; assembly: GCA_023382535.1. The sequence continues at coordinate 208,685 of JAHDWA010000003.1, forward strand.
GAGTTCGGACGTGGTTTCAGTGGCAGCCGCACCTTTCGAGTTCGTTTGGTTGAACCCGGTGGCAAGGCATATTTGCCGGCGGCGATCAAAATAGCCCCTGTTGGTTTGATCCAGGCAGAATGGCAGGCCTATCAAACCTGGGTCGCCCACACCATTCCCAATATTGCGCACCTGGAAGGATCTCCTGTTTTGCTGCCTCACAGCCAGTGGGGCGGCCTACGCTATTCATTGGTGGGCGGCGGCACTTTCCCGGTGAAAAGTCTGCGCGATTACTGTCAGGAAGCGACCACTGAAGACCTGTGCTGGGTGCTGGAAAACCGTCTTTTTGAGATTCTGGGTTCGAATTGGTGGCTGGACAGCCGGGCGAGCCGTACCTTCCAGATGCAGTCGGATTATGATCTTATCCTCCCGGTCAATTTGGTCGTAAAATTTAGGGACTCCTTAACTGCGGATAGGATGATTGTGCTTGAGGGTCATGATTATGCCCCCACTTTTTCCGGTCTGGCAGGAGACTTCATTCGAATCAAAGGGTTTGTGGTCACAAAAGCGGACCAGAACCGGCAGGAACTGACCCTTAACCTCCCCTCAACTCTCGAAGGCGACACGCCCTTTTCCTTTCGAATACGGATCGAGGAGGTGAGAAACGTAGCTGATTATCAGGTGGGTCAGGTGATTGACTCGACCCAGGGCGTGATTGCGGCTACTCGTCACAGTCTGCTGGTCGAACAAGTAAGCCGGGCGTTTGGGGAGACAATTGATCCTTCAGCCTCCCAGTTGACTCTCCCGGACAACCCCCTCTTGTCTCGTGGTAGGGCCAGAATCGCCACCCAGCCAAGCCTGAAACAAAACCATGTTTCACCGAATTCTAATACCAAATCGGGTCGCTTGACCGCTGCTCATCCCACAACCTTGCCCAACCCCTTGCTAACCTATCAAAACCTGCTGCACGATTTTTTGGCGGTTAATATCTCCACCGTGCATGGTGATTTGAACCTGGAGAACATCCTGCTGGATCCGGCAACACGGGAAGTAAGCCTGATTGATTTTGCGACCGTTCGCCAGGGTCATGTATTGCACGACCTGCTGCGTTTGGAAACCGAAGTCCTTGTCACCCTGCTTCCTCCACTCCTGGCCGAAGCCAGTCTACCGGCCGAGACCATTGTTTCTTTCTACCGCCAACTCCATCAAGCCGTTGTGCATAATAACGGCATTGCCTCGCTCATTTTGCCGGCTGCCGGTCTGCGGAAGCCTTTTGAGATGCTCCTGGTTATCCGCAGCATGGCCCGCAAATGTCTCTTTAATCTGGATGATTGGCGCGAATATTATCGCGGTTTGGAGCTCTACTTGTTGGGAGCCTTAAAATTCGGTGCTCTTGACGATTCGGCGCATGCGCCCTTACCCAAGCAAGTCGCTTTTTGGGGAGCGGCAAGCGCCCAGTATCTGCTTGATCTGCCGGTGGCGCGGCCCAAACAGCGCCCGATCCCCAAGCCAGTTTCTCTTAAAGGAGTAGCCCCTGCCGGGATAGAACCCCCCTTTGGGACGATGCACCCTGACTCCTTATTTTATGTTGAGCGAGAAGCCGATGAACAATGCTGGCAGCAGCTTACCAGTTCCTATGCTGTTACGCTTTTTGTCCAAGCGCCCATGCAAATAGGAAAAAGTTCGCTGATGCGCCGGGTGCTGCACCAAATCAAACAAGTCCAGCAGTATGCCTACATTGATTTTCAAAAGTTTACCGAGCAATACCTGGCCGATGAGGAAAACTTCTTCATCCAACTCTGCCTGATGATCGGGGATGCTTTAGGCGTGCCGGAGGCCATTGATCAATATTGGACCGGGCGGCGAACAAACATCGTCAAATGCAGCCGGTACATGACCCAGCATGTGATTCCGCGAGTCAATGGGGCTTTTATTTTAGCGATGGACGAGGTTGAGCGGATGCAGAGTTGTTCATTTCGCGGGAATTTTTTTGGGATGCTGCGAACCTGGCACAATGATCGTGTTGACAACGAATATTTGGCCAAAATGAACCTGTTTCTTAGCAGTTCGACCGACCCCTATCTGTTGATTGATAACCCGCATCAATCTCCTTTTAACGTGGCCACGCCGATTTCGTTACAGGATTTTACCCTGGAGGAGGTCAACGAACTCAATCGCCGCCACAACTCGCCGCTTACCCCAGCCCAGGTGAACGACTTAAGGGATTTGGTCGAGGGACATCCCTTCTTAACCAGACTCGCGCTCTACCTGCTGGCTCTCGGCAAGATCAATCTGCCTGCTTTGTTGACCCAGGCCACCGCCGATGAGGGGCCTTTCGGGGATCATCTCCGCCATTACCTGCGCCGAGTTTTACGGAAACCAGAGTTAAAGCAGGCCCTGACTCGGGTCTCTCAAAATCGCACGCTGGCCGAAGATGAGGTTTTTCACCGGCTGCGTGAAGCAGGTCTGATTAAGAAATCAGGGCAAGACGTTATCTTTCGCAACAAATTGTACGAACGTTATTTCAAGGAGCGCCTGAATGGCTAACCAAGCAATGAAACTGGCGGTTGGCGGCCCCGTTCAAGCCAAGTATGGCACCTATTTATCACGTCCGGCCGATGAGCAGCTCTTGCAGGCCTGTCAAGCAGCCAAGTTTGCCTACGTCCTGGCCTGCCGGCAAATCGGTAAATCCAGCTTGATGTTTGCCACCTCGGAAAAATTGTCAAAAGCCGGAGTCAGAACAGCCCTGATTGACCTGAACAATATTGGCCTGAATGTCGAGCCGGATAGCTGGTATTTCAGCCTGATTGACGAGTTAGCTCGCCGCCTTGAGCTGGAGGTTGAGGTTGAAAGTTGGTGGGAAGAGCGGCCGCGCCTATCCACCTTAAATCAACGCTTTTTGCAGTTCTTGCGGGAAGTTGTCCTGGCCGAAATTTCCGAAGCGATTGTAATTTTTGTGGATGAAATTGATATGACCCTGGGCTTGGGCTTTACCGATGACTTCTTCGCCGCCATCCGTTCTGTTCATAATGACCGGGCCCAATACCCGGATTTCCACCGTCTGACCTTTGTCCTTTTGGGCGTGGCTACGCCTGACGAACTGATCAAGGACCACACCCGGACTCCCTTCAACATTGGCCAGGCCATCACCCTGTGCGATTTTACCAAGGTGGAATGTGAGCCATTCCGGTTTGAAATTGAGGCCAAGTATCCCAAGTGGGGGCAGCAATACTTCGATCAGGTTTATGACTGGACCAACGGCCATCCTTACTTAACCCAGAAGTTATGTGATGCTCTGCTCAAAGCAGATGTTTTTGAAGTAGAAACGGATGAAACTCTGGTTGAGGGGCTGGTCCGAAAACTCTTTTTAGCGGCGGAAGCGCGGAGCGAGGATAATATCCAGTTTGTCCAAACCAGAGTGACGAGTGACCCCTGGTCCAACGATATGCTGAAGATTTACAAGCGCATCCTGGAAGGGGAACCGGTTCTGGATGATGAGCAGTCGCCGCCAATTAACCGGCTAAAACTCTATGGTCTGCTCGTGGCGCGTAATGACCATTTGGAGGTTCGGAATAAGCTCTACTGTCAGGCTTTTGACCTGGCCTGGATTGGTGAAATGCTGGCTAATATTCGGCTTGGCCTGCCTAACCGCTATAAAATTTTGCAGCAGATTGGCCAGGGCGGGTTTGCGACCGTTTACCTGGCTGAACTTCGCGACTCCGGCCAAACCCAATCGGTGGCTTTAAAGGTGCTCAAATCATCCGGTCATAATGACACGACACAGGTCAAGCGTTTCAGGCAAGAAGCCCGGGCGGTGGCCCGACTGGAACATCCCAATATTATCCGTATTCTTGAAACCAGCGGCGATGAAGAACCTTCCTTTATTGCCATGGAGTATGTCGGCGGGGGGACTCTGCGCGATAAGTTAAAAAACGGCCCTTTAAGCCGAACGGAAGCCATGAACATCGTGCGGCAGATTGGCGCGGCGCTTGACTATGCCCATGGCCAGGGCATTATCCACCGCGACGTTAACCCTAATAATATTCTGTTGGATCCGACGCAAGAGCCGGTCCGGCCAGTTTTGACGGATTTTGGCCTGGTCAAGCTCTTACTGCGGGACGAGTACAGCCAGGTGGCCAGTACCTCGATTATCGGCACCTTAGATTACATGGCGCCGGAGCAGTGGCGGCAAGAAACGCCAACAGCGGCGACAGACCAGTACGCCCTGGCGATAACCCTCTTTGAAGTGCTGACCAACCGCCACCCCTTTGGAAACCAGTCAGGGTATTACAAGCTGATGAACCAGCACCTGGATGAACCACTGCCGCTTCTGTCGGCGGCTGCGCCTGAAATTGGCCCTTTCTTTGACGATGTGCTGCGCCGGGCTGCCGCCAAAGAACCCTCTGCCCGCTTTAGCAGCATGGCCGATTTCCTGGAAGCGCTGGAGAATGCCAACCAGCAGGCCGAAGAAGTGGAAAGGGCGGCACAGCAGGCCCAGGCGGCTAAACTGGTCGAGGCAGCGCGCAGTTACATGCAGAAGGGACGGTATAACACGGACCGGGCTTTGGCCATGATTGAAGCGGCCCTGGAAACTTATCCGAGTTATCTGGATGCCTTGAGATTGAAAGGCAGAATTCGTTTACAGCAGGATCAACTTGAAAAGGCCCTCGCCGATTATCGCCAAGCCTTTGAACAGAGCCAGGACCCGGTCTCCGAGGTAGGGCTTGAATATTTGCAGACATTGAGCCGGGTCGGCGAGACTTACTGGGAACGCCGGCAATTTCCTGATGCGGTGAAACATTATGCCACGATCTGGCAGCTTTTGGCCGGGGTGAATGGAGGCACAGGGAGTTCCGAGGAAATCCGGCAAAAAGCGCGCCAGCGCCTGGTGGAGTACCACCATCACGAGGCGAACGTGGTGTATGCTTCGGGCCATCCTGAGCAGCTTGATGAGGCGATCAGCGTGCTGCAAAACAAAATTCAGGCGCTTGAAGAATTGGGGGCCGACAACGAAGCCGCGGATTTGCGCGATAAAGTCAGGGAGTTACGTCTCACCCGCTATGAAAACGCCATCAAAGTGGCCCAGGCGGCCATTGATGATGCCAGCGCCAAAGACAGCCAGGTCCGCTTCAGTAACGAAGAGATTTTTCAGCATTATGCCGTACTCGACGAAGCTTACCAGGCTCTGCTTGAGCTTGAGGCTGCGCCTGGGCAAAATCACTGGGCGGAAAGCCGGCAAAAAAAACTGAGAGAGTGTGCGGAAACACGCGGCCTTTTTGCGGCGAGGGCCTTGGCCAAACTTGAGCCGGACTATGAAAGCGCACTGCGCCACTACAAAGCGATTCTTGACCTGGAACAGAACAAGTATCCAGGGTTAACCCGGGAGTTACATTTGAACCTTAACCAGAGGATTGCCGAATTACAGCTTAAGGCAGACCACGACGGCAAGTACAATGAAGTAATGCGGTTGGTCGAAGCCAAAGAGTATCTGCGCGCTCTGGACCGTCTCGACCAGGAGTTTATTCAGACCGGCAATTACGAGCACCGCGATACTGCCAAGTGGTTGTGGGGCCTGGTTTATGCCAAGAATCACGAGTGGAACTTTCCGCCGGAGTGGGAGAGTTTATTGGGCTTCAAAACGCTCAGCCAGCGCCTGGTTGAGATCGAGCAGGGCCGTATTCGCCAGCTAAAGGCCAGGCTCGACCCCTGGTCGCAGGCCAAAATTTTGGAAACCATTAGCCACGAGACCAACCAGTTGGGCGTCTATGAGGAGCAGGTCAGAGACCTGGAAGTTTCGCTGAATGAGGCCGAAGCCCACGGCATCGCCGAAAAACATGAATTTGAAGTGTGCCGCCATGAACTGGCAAAGGTGCGAACGCAGCTTCAGGATCAGCGGGATGCTTTCTTTAAAGTCAAGGTGAAGGAAACGGCCCAAAAAGTGGAGTTGTGGCTGCAAAAATTGGGAGAAATTGAGAGCTTGCTGCAAACCAGCGACCCTCTGAAGAATATCCCGGAATTTTTAGACAAGATTGACGCCGAACAGCCGGCCATTGAGAAAGACCCGGTGCTTGAAGCCTTACAGGCCTTGGTTTCGGTCAATGCCGACATTAGCCAAACCATTGGCGAGATGAAACTGCGTATGCAGGAGCAGTTGTTCCGGATTTTGATCAACGATATTGGCTGGCGCGACGAGGCCCTAGCCTTATCCCGTAAGGACTCGAGCAAACACCGCGAGGAAACGCGGAAAGCGCAGGAAGAGCTGTCTAAAACCCGGTCGGAATTGGTGGCGGCCCAGGCCGGGGTAACCCGGTTGCAGTCGCAGCACGACTCTGCCGAGGCTCAACTGCGAAAGACAAAACGGCGTGGGGAGATTTTTAAATACACTATTCCACTGGCGTTAGGGGTGGCCGTCGTCGCCGGGACGGGTCTGGCTATCCAAATCCCCTATTCAGATCAAGTTTCGAGAATAGCCTTTGGGTTGTTGATAGGTTACTTCCTTTACTACGTCTGGATTTATTACCTGCCCACTTCGCGCGATAAATAGCATGAGCCTAAAACGGCTGATACTGCGACCAGGAGATCATGGATGAACCATAAACTGCTTTCTGTTTTGCCACTTGTTATTTTTCTGGGGTTGTTAGCCGGGGTTGGGTATGTTATGTTTTCGGAGGTAGGGCCAGTTGCTGTCTCTACCCCAACGCCAACTGAGAAAAATGCTCCTGCAACAGTAGTAGCAGCCGTATCTCCTACCGCTTCAGCTACAACACCCCTGGCAACCTCGACCCCGACCCGTTCACCCTCTCCAACTCCAACGCCTGTTCCACCTACGCCAACCCTAACACCAACACCTGTTCCGCCTACACTTACGCCGACCGCCACGAATACCTACACACCTATCCCATCCGCTACTCCCACTCTGACTGTTCCTCCTTCGCCTACCTTAATCCCTACCCCAACAGATACACCTGTGCCACCACTACCTACCCCTATTCCAGCAGACGCCATAGTAACCATGCCAAACGGCTTAGAATTACTTTGTGGTCCCGGAACTAGATATGACCTGATTACAGTTATCCCTCAGGGGACTCCTTTAGAGATTCTAAGGCGGGTCATTGGCAAAGATGACTGGATTAAGGTTGGAGTTAAGCGGGATAGCGTTGACATTGCCAACGTAAATTGTTCTGGAAGAACTTCTATCTTCTCGGAGTCCGGTGATAATGTTGAAGGTTGGGTTCCACTTGGGGCTATTCAGGTCAACGTGGATTTGACTAATATCTCACCGATGTATGAATTTGGCCCTCATCTACTGGTTCCCGAACCCTTTGCCTCCCGCGCCTTCGACGAATCTGTAACCTTTACCTGGCAGGATTATGGGCCATTAGCAGAAAATCAGATCTATTCCTTGCTACTTGTTCGTGATGATCTTTCAGATGATCAATCCTGCTATCACTGGCAGACTGACGTGCCGGAAATCTCCTTTAAGCCTGAAGATTTTGACTGCACAGCAGGGGACTACCATTGGCGAGTGGGCCTTGCAACTAATCTGGACCCGCAAGGCGCTGAACCCGTTTGGCGGGACGACTCAGAGTTCGATGAGCGGAATCCTATTGGTATTGGTACAATCCATAAAGATACCCCTAAGAGTAGTGGTAGTGACAAGGGGGATCCTGGGGAAGGGTCTTTTGACCCATAATCGATACTACTTGGTAGGTAAAAACTCTTCTACGGATCAAAATCTGCTTCTGCAAATGTTGGAAAAACGGGCTGTAGATTACCTTTGATCAAATTATAAGAGTCTAGGCTGTATGAACAACTAACCCGAAAATTATCAAAATATGCCAAACCATTTGGATCTTCAGGGGAGGATTGAGCAAATATCCCAACTTTTCCTCTACAAGAATGACTAGAAGTTTGCCACAAGGGTTTAGGATGATTATTTATATACAGGCTAAATGAAGATTTGTTGCATTCTATCTTTAGGTGATTAGGTTTAGCACCCTTGTTAATTAAGGTCGGTGGAGAAAAGGGAACCCAACAAGAAGGATCGCCAGTTTCATATATACAAATCCATTTTTTACTATTAATACTCCCTTTTCTAACTCTGTACGTCCTACTAATAGGGTCAACTCCAAAACGATAAGTTTGGGAATTTGCACTTGCTTCTTGACCAAATATTAGCCCATACTCATAACCTTTATTAGTACTATCCCAATGAATATCAACTTCAACAGTGTAATAGTTAGCATAAGAAATGGGGGCTTGGACAATCCGTATCCCATCCACATTCCTTTCGATAAAATACTTCTGCTTATCTTTGGTGTAACCTGTATTTACCCCACCCTCATTATCTACTAGCCATCCGTCTGGGGAGATATTAAAATCATAGGGATTACAGATTAAGGGTTCAAAATCCTTAAAAATTACTGGCAAATAAATAGAGCGAGATATGCTCGACGCCACGGTGATTGTTACCTGTCTGGCATTATTGTAAGTGATTGGGTCAGTTTGGTTAGCAGCAAGAATACTAGCGGTATTGGTAATAACCTGACCAGTTGTGTCAGTATTAACCTTTGCTTCAATCATTAAAGTAGCGGTAGCAGTATTACCCAAATTACCTACCGCCCAAAAGCCCCCAGTGTAGATTCCTTGAGTCGCCAAATACTTGCTAAAAGTCAAACTTATCGGCAGCGTGTCGCTAATCTCAACCCCCGTCGCATCATCTGGACCATTGTTAAATACGGTCACAGTGTAGATAATCGTATCGCCAGCATTTGGATTAGTAACGTTAACCGTCTTCGTTATCGCCAAATCAGCCCCGGCGAGTAGTTGGATGCTGATAACTGCTTCACCCACATTATTGCCAGGATTGGAATCCGGCGGTTCCGCACTGACATAACTGGCCGTGTTGGTAATGGTTTCTCCTGCCGTGCCAGGGTTAACTGTGGCTGAAAGGGTCAAGGTGGCGTTACCACACTTGGATAAGTTATCTATTGACCATAACCCACTATCTGGATCGTAATCACCCCGGCTTGGAATGGCCCCGGCATACGTTACGCCCCCCGGCAGTATATCCCTGACCCGAACCGAGGCGGCGTTATCCGGCCCCAGGTTGGCGAGGAAGATAGTATAGACAATAGTATCCCCTTCCCTGGGGGTAGGCTTATCAACGAACTTTGTAACCTCTAAATCGGCGCTGGAGCCGCCGCCCGGCCCAGCCTCACTGATGGTTCCCCCGTCGAGCGAACCACACCCGCCAGGACTGTTCAGTCTACTTCTGTCTCCATTCGCCGAAGCGAAAGCAATCCCTTCAAACGATTGAGCTGCCTGCCAGCCTTGTCCTGAGGCTTGCATGGAAAAAAATAGCCCTGTCAAGGCAAAACTGCCTGACAGGGTAGCAAACAGAAAGCGCCTTAAACCAACTGACAGGAGCGCCTTCAGGTACTGGGCGGAAAACCAAACCGACAACCGATCCGGGGCAGCCAGTTGCTTTTGCATTTCTATCCTCAGTCGGGGTCTTTCAATCTACTTTATCACAAAATTGGCCTGCTGTCATTAATTTTTTTCTAACAGAGAGGTCAGCGGTGAAACTTTTAACATTATTACCGGCTGATTACAGCCTTCCTTGTGATTGACTCTCCCCCCATCTGCGCTACACTATAGCGTATGAGCGGCGAACCCAAACCCGAACTCCTCCAGGCTATCGAATCCATCAGCGGCGAGCTGGAACTGCGCCCGCTGCTGGAAGGCATCGTCCGCCGCGCCTGCGAGTTGATCGGCGCGGATAAGGGCGTGCTGGGCCTGGTGGATGAGCCGCGCCAGCTTATCCGCATCGAGGCGGCCTACCAAATGCCGGCGGCTGAAATCGGCGCGGAGATGCCGCCCGGCGTTGGACTGGCCGGCCAGGTTTTGCTGACCCGGCAGCCTGTCCTCCTTAACCACTCCGGCGCTACCGGCCAGCCGGCCTGGCCCGAATTAAGCGAACACGCGCTGATCGGGCTGCCGATCTTACGGCAGGAGCGGCTGACCGGCTTTTTGGGACTTGGCGCGGCCCCGCCCCGCCGCTTCACCGAGCAAGAGCTGGGGGTCCTGACCGTTTTTGCCCGCCATGCGGCCATCACCCTTGAAAATGCCCGGCTGTTTGAGGCCGAAAAGCGCCGGGCTGCCCGCATTTCCATTATCAACCAGGTCGGCCGGCTCATCGCCGCCAATCTCGACCTGGAACAACTGTTGCAGACGACGGTCGAGGCCATTGCCGAACACCTCTATTACCACAACATAGCCCTCCTGCTGATTGACCCCGCCGACCGGGAAACCCTGGTTTTGCGGGCCAGAAGCGGCCTCTATGCTGCACCTGAAGTAGGCGGCTATCGCCAAAAGATTGACCGGGGAATTATTGGAGCGGCGCTGCAGGCGCGCCGTTACCTGCTGATCAACGATGTCAGGCGCGACCCGCGCTACCTGTCCATCCCCGGCGGTGAACCGATCAGCGCCGAACTGGCCGTCCCGATTATCGTGGGCGACCGCCCGGTCGGCGCGCTCAATATCGAATCAGAGCAGCCGATGAGCGATGAAGATGCGGCCGGCTTTGAAATCATTGCCGACCAACTGGGCGTGGCCATCGAAAATGCCCGTCTTTTTGCCGAAATTCAGGGCGCGCTGGCCGAGACTCAGTTGCTCTATCAAACCAGCCAGCGGATCAGCACGTCCATGGACGTGGACGAGGTTATCCACGCCTACCTGGAACAGGTGGCCGTGCGCGGCCGCTATGCCTGCAGCGCGGCCTTGTACGAGTTGGACGAGCAGGGCCGGCGCACCGCCGTGATTGTCCGCGGCCGGTGGTCTCCTGAAACCGGCCTGGTTCACCTGGAGGAGCGGATTCCTTACAGCCGGGATGCGCTCGACCCCCCGCTTGATGCCGGCCAGACTATCACCGTGGCCGATGTCCGGGCCGACCCGCGGGTGCCGCCCGGCCTGCGCCAGCTTCAAATTCAGGAGGGACGGCCGGCCCTGGCCTTCATCCCGCTCATGGTCCGCGGGGAGCGGATTGGCCTGGTCGTGCTGAGTGACTCGCGGCCGCATGCCTGGGAGCCGGCCGATTTGCACCCTTATCAAGTGACGGCCGCTCAACTGGCTACATCTATTGACAGCCGCCGCCAGCACTATCTTCTGTCGGAGCGGGGCCAGCAGATCGCCGTGTTAAAAGAGCGGCAGCGCCTGGCCCGTGACTTGCACGATTCCGTCACTCAGCTTATCTTTAGCATGACACTCATTGCCCAATCTATCGCTCCGGCCTGGCGGCGCGACTCAGCCGAAGGCGAGCGGCGGGTCAACCGGCTGCTCGAATTGAGCCAGGCCGCTTTGGCTGAAATGCGGGCTTTACTGGCCGAATTACGCCCGCCTGACCTGCCGGTCTGGCCCGCTGGCTCCCAACCCTCTCTGCCCCTTCCTGGGATTACCCAGGTGCAGCGAGAGGGTTTGGTGGCCGCGCTGCAAAGCCATGCGGTTCATCTGGGCCGGGATGGGTTGCAGGTTAAGCTTTATTGCACCGATTATGTGCGGCAGCCGTTCGACCGGGAAGAAGCGCTTTATCGCATTGCCCAGGAAGCTTTGAACAACGTGGTCAAGCATGCCCGCGCCCGGTGCGCCGAGTTGACCCTGGCCGTTGACCGCGACTCGGTCAAACTGAAAGTGACTGACGACGGGAGCGGTTTTGCGCCTGCCCCAGCTTTGCCGCCGGCTGCCTCTGGTCAGGCCAGGAGCGGGCTGGGGCTGACGACCATGCGCGAGCGCGCTGAGGCGTTTGATGGAACCGTTCAGCTCATGAGCGTCCCTGGCAGCGGGACCACTGTCACAGCAACAATTCCGAGGGGAGATAGGATCTCGTAGGAACTTAGAGGCCTACCAGGTGACTGGCACTTCAATAGGATAAATGACGCCTGATTTTGCTTCAGCCACGTATTTCATTGAAGCGAAAGTGCCAGTCACCTGAGTAGCTACATTCCTATGAGATCCCTCAGTTCTCTCCCCAATCATCGAAGTTCAGAACAGCAGAAAGGTTTGTACTCAATGACGTCACCCATCCGTGTGCTCATTGTGGACGATCACGAAATTGTTCGTGAAGGTCTGGGAACTCTCTTGGCAGAGGAAGCCACGCTTACCGTTGTTGGTCAGGCTGCGAATGGGGCTGAGGCGGTCGCCCTGGCTGTTAACCTGCGCCCGGATGTCATTCTCATGGATTTGGTCATGCCGGAATTGGACGGTATCCAGGCTACCCGGAGGATCCGAGCCGCCGGGCTTCCCTGCCAAATTCTGGTTCTGACCAGCTTTGCCGACGATCAGAAAGTCCGCGAAGCGATCGAAGCGGGTGCGATTGGCTACCTCTTAAAGGACGTCTTGAAGGCCGACCTGTTCCGGGCGATCCACACCGCCGCCCAGGGCAAGCCTGCCCTCCACCCCGAGGCTCAAAGCTACCTGATGCGGCAGGTCAGCGCCCCGCCGCCTCAAACATCCCCCACCAACTTGACCGAACGCGAACTCGACGTGCTGCGCCTGATCGCTCAAGGCCAAAGCAATAAAGAAATCGCCACCACCCTGCACCTGACCGAAGGCACGGTCAAAGGCTATGTCAGCGCCATCCTGGCCAAACTCGGCGTGGCCGACCGCACCCAGGCCGCCCTGCACGCCGTCAAACACGGTCTGGCTGGCAGCAACCGCTAAACCCCATCTAACTTTGGTTGGCCTGCCCCTCTAACTTTAGTCACCCCGAACCTCTGACCTATTCCCTGTCTTAACGTCTATCTTTAGCTTGATGTATTGCCGGGGCAATTCGGTTATATTAAAGCTGCTTCCATCAGACCCCTACTCACCCCATCCTTCCCAACCATGAAATTCTGCTTCAAAGATGCCATCCTTTTTGGCGTCTTGATTCTGGCTGCTTTAAGCAGAACCAGGCAGCTTGTATTGGCGCAGCTACTCAAAAACATATTAAAAGCAGGAGGGTTTTATGAAGTTTTGGCAGTGGCAACGAAGTTGGATGATAGCCCAGGTGCTTGCCTGTGCTGTCCTCCTGGGATTAGTGCCGGGCGCTGTATCCCATGTTCTGGCTCAAGAGGGAGATGTGGGGACGGCAGCCTTGAACGTGCCCGGCTACTCCAGTCCCATCGCTTTTGGCGGCGGCGCGGTCTGGGTGGTCAATCCCGACGATGACAGTGTCTCGCTCATTGACGCCGCCAGCGACACCCTGGCCAGGAGAATCTTTGTCGGCGATGAACCGCAGAGTATTGCCCTGGCTGTCAACAATGACGCTTATGTGGCCAACGCCGCCGAGGGTACGGTCACAGTTATTAATTTTGGCGGCAGCATCAACAATGCCCAGGCGGTCAAAACCATCACTACGGGCGCTGAACCCTGGAATGTAGTGGCCAGGCCCGATGGCGCTTTTGTCTACGTGGCCAACAGCGGCCAGGATACGATTACGGTCATTAACGCCAACCCCGCCAATCGTAACATCGCCAGTGTCTTTAATATCGGCAGCAGCGCCTGCAACGTCGGCGATACCAAGCGCCACTTTCAGCCGCGCGGCCTGGCCGTCACCGGCAATGGCGATTTTCTCTTTGTCACCCGCTTTCTATCCTTCACCAAACCCGGCGGAGTGCAGGGTGACGACAACGGCAAAGAAGGGATTGTCTGCCGTTTAACGATTAACGCCGGTACAGGCGCGCTCAGTAACCCGACGCCTATCGTTTTGCCGGCTCAAGATACCGGCTTTGCGGCCACGATCAATAATGCCAACACCCCGACCAGCGCCTATCCCAACCAATTGCAGAGTATTGTCATCTGCGGTAACGACGCTACCGAACGCGCCTATCTGCCCAATATCGCCGCTTCGCCGGACGCTCCGTTAAAATTCAATGTGGATACCCAGGCCTTTGTCAATCAAATTGGCAGCCTGGCCGGTACGCCGACGTCACTGGGCGCGCTCAATCTGCACCTGGGCGCGCGCAATCCTGAGCCGGGGAAACTTAAGCTGTTTTTCGCTAATCCCTGGGCGATCGCTTGTAATAACCCGCTCAACCCGACCACCGCCTACGTTGTTTCAGCCGGCAGCGATTTGTTGGTTAAGCTCAACGTAGTCAACGGAGCGCTTAACTTCACCGTAGATGGCGACACGACCCGCTATATTGATCTCAACAATCCCGGCAATGCGGCCACCAGCGGGGCTAACGCCGGCAAGAATCCCCTGGGCATCGTCGTCAACGACCTCGGCAGCAAAGCTTACGTGATGAACTACATCTCGCGCAATGTTTCGGTCGTCAATTTAACCAACGACACCGTCAGCAAGGTTATCCAGACCACCCCGCTGCCGCCGCCTGGCTCTCAGGATGAACAACTCCATGTCGGGGCAGAGGTATTTTTCTCCTCGCGCGGCGTCTTCAACGGCGGTAAAGTCAACCGGCTCTCCAGTGAAGGCTGGCAGAACTGCGCCAGTTGTCACTTCGCCGGGCTGACCGATGCCAATATCTGGATTTTTGGCGCCGGCCCGCGTAAATCGGTCCCGCTCAACGCCTCCTTTAGCCCTCATAACCCCGATGACCAGCGCGTGCTCAACTACTCGGCTATCTTTGACGAGATCCAGGATTTTGAGGCCAATATCCGCAATGTCTCGGGTCCAGGCCCGGTGGCCGGCGGCGCTCAAGACCCCAATCACGGCCTGTTGATTGGCGACAACGGCGATATTAATGGCGCGCCCGGTGCGGTTAACGCCTTCGCGCTGCCCAACGCCGGACGGCCCCAGCTCACCATCACCCTGCCCGGCAGCAACGTCTCCTGGCCGTCCCTGGATGCCTTGAACGAATGGGTCCGCTTTGCCATCCGCACCCCCAACGGCGCGCTGGCCGATAATGAAGGTCTTACGGTGGGCAACGGCGCTTTGGACGATGCCCTGGTCGCTAACGGGCGGCGATTGTTCTTCCAGGCCCGCTGCCATGTTTGCCACGGCGGCACCAAGTGGACGGTCAGCAACAAGGATTTCGCCTCTCCTCCGCCTGGGACAGAAATTTTCACCGAGAATCCCCCCGTGGTCACGGCAATCGGAACGCAGTACCTCAACCGCTTCCTGTCCGACATCGGTACTTTTAATGTGAACGTGGCCGGCCAGGGCAATATCCTGCCTGCGCCGTTCAACACACCGGTCGGAGCTATCGAGAAGGCCAACAGGGCCAACGCCGCCAGCGAGAATGGCCTTGACGGCCTGGGGAAAGACCACAGCGGCGATGGCAAAGGGAACGGTTTTAACATTCCTGGTCTGCTGGCTATCTGGCAAGTACCGCCTTACTATCACAACGGCGGCTGCGAGACGTTGGATTGTGTGCTGGGCAACCCGGCCCACCGCACCGCTAAAGGCGCCTTCCCCGACGTGCTCAACACGGCGGGCGAGCGGGATGCTGTGGTCGCCTTCTTGAAAACGCTTGATGCCGAGACCGAGTTCCCCCTGAACCTGTACGTTGACCGGCATGACGTCTTTCTTGATCCACCCACGGTTTTGAAAGGCAGCCCGGTAACGGTGGGGGCGAATATCTCGCTCTTCGGGGCCAAGCCGGATCTGACCAGCCTGATCAACGATGTCGGCGCGGGTAATCTGACGGTCAAATTTACGCTCACCACCAGCGCGGGTCCCTCTACCCAGCAAGTCACCCTGGCTGCGGCCGACTTTAACCAGGATTTCGGCCAGGCGACCAAAACGGTCAGCTTTAACGTGCCGAGCGGCGTAGGTAACTCCGCGACGCTGACTGTCGAGGTGGACAGCGATAAAGAGCTGCCTGAAACCAGAGAGAACGACAACCTGGCAACCCGTAATATTCGTCTTTTCGATCCGCCGCCCGATCGTACCCCGCCCCAGGTGAATAATCTCTTCATCAGCGACGACAATCCCTTCAATGATAATGACCAGATTGCCACCACCCGGAACGTTCAGGTTAAGCTGATTGCCGTTGATCCACTCAGCCCCAACCCTCAGCCGACCAGCGGCCTGGCCGCTTTCTGCCTGGTTCGCTACGCCTACGATACCAGCCTGCGCCGTTGGGTTGAGGAAAACTGTAGCTTCCAACCCTTACCCGCACCCGTTGCGCCGGATACCTTCATTGTCAATACCCAACTACGACCTGTCGAAGGTGTTGGCTACGTGTTTGCCTGGGTCAAGGACAATGCGGGCAACATTTCGCGCACACCCGGCTTTGACTTTATCAGTTTCATTCCCGGCAATCCGATCAATCTCAACCGCAACGGCGTCCGCCTCTTCCGCATCACTACCGGCAGCCCGCTCCAATTCACCTTCACCCCTTCCTTTGGCGATATAGATGTGGCCGTGTTCCAGGGCTTCAATGCCGGTGCGCCGCGCTGTGCGGTCAGCGCCAACAACGGCCTGAGCGCGGAGACAGTCACCATTGGTTCTGCTCCTTGTAACGGCACGGAGTTTCAAATCGAAGTCAGGGCTATCGTAAACAGCCGCTTCACCATCAGCACGGCGGCCGGCTTAACCTCGGCTTCGACAGAGGACTCAATCGGAGCTATGGCTGTTGGGAATACACCTCTTGTCGGCGGACCGCCAGCTTTGCGAACGGCCATCGGCGATGCCGGCCAGGTTTTCCTCCCTGTCATTCTCAGAAAGTAGATTCGCTGGGGGGCTAATTCACGGAGGACAAGTAGGGGCGATCTCAAGGGGTCGCCCCTACGGGTTTGTCCTCCATACCTAACTTTTGTCAGGTGTTTTCCCTAACTTTCGTTGGTCTTTAAACCAACTTTTTTCCTGGACAAGACCTATCTTCGGTTGGTAGCATAATCGGCTTGTTTCGAGTATGCTCCCCAAAGTGGGAGTCTTTTTTTATCGAGCGCACCCAATTAGTTGGGTCCTGGCCCGCTGAGTGGCCCTTATCCGGCAAGTTTTTACGCTTAACAAAAGAACGTAAGGAGACAAAACTCTCATGATTTTCTCTCGGACCAAACCAGGCAGCAAGAATCAAATCAGAACAGTTGTTAAAAGTCGTCATCTTATGGGGATGAGCGTTTTGGCCCTCTTTTTACTAACGGCTTTTAGCGGTCGGCCGCAGACTACGCCGGAACCCACAGTTGTTAGCGGCGCTGGAGATATTACGGCTGTGGTCGAAGAGTACCGCCAGTTACTGGGCGGGCAGAACAACGGCGGCGAACCTGGTTCTGCGGCCAGCGGCTACCGTGAAATCAACTGGGACACCCTGCCTGACGACCTGGCTGCCCCTAACGCTTACGCGCCCGACTTTTTTAACGCCCCCACCGCACCGAGAGCGCGCGGCATCGTTCTGGACACACCCGGCGAGGGCTTGTTTGTCAGCGCCGACAGTGATAACCCGAGTGGGACGGCGCCCCGTTTTGGCAATATCAATCCCAACTATGCCGACAATTTCAAGACTTTTAGCGAAGAACGGCTCTTTTCGCCGCTTGGCAGCAACATCGTTGACGCCACTTTCTACGTGCCCGGTACTCGTATACCCGCAGCCGTGCGCGGCTTTGGCGCTGTATATACCGACGTGGATACCGATCACACCGCTTTTGAATATTTTGACATTAACGGCAATTCGCTGGGGAAATTTGCCACACCTATCGCTGCCTCTGGTCTCTCTTTTCTGGGCGTCGCTTTCCCGGAGCCAATCGTTCACCGGGTGCGGATTGCTTACGGCACGGACGCCTTGGGACCGGATGACGGCAGCGAGGTAGATGTGGCGGTGATGGATAATTTCATCTTTAGTGAACCGCAGGCGGTTACGGCTATTCAAACGCAGATTGGGGCGGATACCAACTTTGCCGGCAATACTTTTATACAGCCCCAAGATGCGGCCCTGGCCGGGGGCGGCGTTGATCAGAGCCTGGCCTATGGCGACGTGCTCTTTGGCAGCAGTGTCTCTGATCTATTAATCGGCGGGCTGGGGACGGATGTCCTGCTGGGTAACGAAGGGGAAGATGTGCTCATCGGCGGCCTGGAGCATTACAATTCGCTCAAGAGTGACCGCACCTTTGGCGGTCCGGGCAACGATATCCTCATCTGGGGGGTTGGGGATGGATCTGACCTGCTGGACGGCGGCCCGGGCGAAGATGTGCTGATTTTGGGCCTGGTCGGTGAGGTGGAGAACGGCGAAACCGTCTTTCGGGTCAGCGAAAATGAACAGGCCGGTCAGGTCTTTATTGATCCGGCGAGCCAGTTGCCGGTGGTGGACGTCACCAATGCCCCCGGGTTCTGCGCTGTTATTGATCCCTCCCACACGGCTGACTCGGCTCAACAACTCCAGGCGCTAAACCTGAACCACCTGGTGCGCTTCTTTTTGCGCGAACAGGCCGATTCCTTCCAGCGCGGTGAGCAGAAAACGGATAACGGCCTGCGCCAGACCATGCACCTGCGCGATATTGAATTTCTCATCTGCCCTGCCCGTGCCGGCGGCGCCCTGGAAGTTCTCGATTTAACTGCCGGCCCGCCCCAGGCCGTCGAGTTGAACGGGCTTGCCCTCAACCAGCGGCTGCAACTCATCGTGCGCTAGTCTTATATCATTTGGGGCCAAATGCAGCAAACCTATAAACCCATGTCGTTATTAATGAAAATCGTGTTTTGGTTCGTCGCCGTCAACGCCCTGGCCGGCGCTGTCTCACTCATACTGTTTCCCGGCAGCACCGACAGCCTCTTTTTCTGGAAAATCAGCCCGCCCCTTTCGGCGGCTATGTTTGGCGCGCTTTACCTGGGTGGAGCCGTGGTGGTGTCGCTGGTATCATATCAGGGGAAGTGGGAGCCGTCACGTTACCTGGCGCCAATCTTGGTTTCGGCTGGCGTGCTTATCTCATTGACCACCTTCATGCACCTCGACAAGTTTACTCCGGGGTTCAAGCTGTTTTACTGGCTGGTGGTTTACATTGTCGCCCCTATTCTGGCGGTTGTTTTCTACATCCAACACGAGCGTGGCGGAGCGGTTTGGCAGGTGGTCGGCGAACCTGTTGCCCCGCTGACGCGAATCGTGGCGGTTGCCCTGGGGGGTGCCCTGATTCTGTTGGGAATCTTGTGCCTGGCCTCACCCGGCCTGGTCATTGCCGTGTGGCCGTGGACCATCACCCCGCTGATGGTGCGCGTCTTTGCTTCCTGGTTCAGCGCCTTTGGCTTTGGCTTGCTCTGGTTCTGGTGGGAACGCGATTGGAGTCGTCTTTATCACGTTCCAAACTTGATGATTGCCGCCGCTGTTCTCGATCTGCTGATGGTTTTTATCCACCGGGCCGATCTGAACTCGACCGGCCTGAATTTCTGGCTCTTCTGCTTTCATCTGGCTGCATTTGGCCTGATTGGCGGTTTTATGCACTGGTGGCAGCACCGGGCAGCCTCGGCACGAAAATGGAAACCAAAGCCTACACGGTCCTAATTGTAGACGACGTGCCGGTGGTGCGTGAGGCGCTGCGTTGGATTATTGAAGACGAGGCCGACTTGACCGTTATCGGCGAGGCCGGCGATGGGTTGGAGGCTGTCCGCTTGGCCGCCGAAAACTTGCCGGAAGTGGTCATTCTCGATGTGGAACTACCCGGGCAGGATGGTTATGCGGTGGCTCGCCAGTTAAAAGCAATGCCGCAGCCGCCGGCCATTGTTTTTTTGACCGTCCATGCCGACCCGTTATCCCGCCAGCGTGCTTTTGAAGCCGGCGGTGATGCCTTTGCCGAGAAAGGGCGCGGCTGGCTGAGCCTGATAGACCAGATTCGCCTGGCCCTGGCCAGCCGTTCGGCGCAGTAGGTGGCTGTCGCGGCAATGGGACACTTTGACTATTCTCGAGCCTGATTTTAACCCTTGCAATTGAAGGCGAAGTTAGTGTATACTGTGCGCAATTGGCTAAATCTGGCCAAGCCGCAGACGTGTGGTTACAAAATCCATTGCTGGGGGGAGCTGCATGTCAAACTTTGTCAAAATCCTCGATGTTGACCAACTGAAACCAGGCCAGGTGACCACCGTCACGATCAAAGGCCACGATGTTTGCATCGCCAATGTAGAGGGCGAATTTTTTGCCCTGGATAATAAGTGTCCCCACCGGGGCGGCCAACTGGGCGATGGCCAACTCCAGGGCGCGGACGTTATCTGTCCCTTGCATGGCTGGGATTTCGATGTGCGTACCGGCATCAGCCGCTACGACCACCTGGATCGCGTTGCCACTTTTCCTGTACGGCAGGTGAACGGCCATGTTGAGATTGACGCCGACAAGGTGCTCACCCTGCCTGTGCAAGAAGGCTACCTGGCCCGCTATATTCGCCACGCCGACGACCTGGAGCAGGAGCTTAAAACCATCCAGCACCTGGCTGCCGGTAAGTGGAAAGAGAACGTGCCCATGCGCACCGAGCG
Source organism: Anaerolineae bacterium (assembly GCA_023382535.1). The sequence continues at coordinate 229,053 of JAHDWA010000003.1, forward strand.
CACGGTGCCCGGTTTTGACGACATTTACTTTCTCCCCGGCCAACTGGCCGATCCCCCCCTCCTGGATGACGAGCCGGTTGATACCGTGACGGTCATCGGGCCGAGAACAGCGCGGCCGATTACCCTCGCGGCTCCCATCTACATCAGCCACATGAGTTTTGGCGCGCTCTCCCGCGAGGCCAAAATCGCTCTGGCTACCGGCGCGGCTCAATTCGGGACCATGAATTGCAGCGGCGAAGGCGGCATGCTGCCCGAAGAGCGAGCCGCCGCAAAATATTACGTCTTTGAAATGGCTTCCGGCTACTTTGGCTGGACGGAAGAGAATATCAAAAAGGCCGACGCCATTGAAATTAAGATCGGCCAGAGCGCCAAAACCGGGCTGGGCGGTGTCCTGCCGGCGGCCAAAGTAACCCCGGAGATTGCCCTGGTGCGCGGCCTGAAACCGGGCCAGGATGCCATCAGCCCCAGCCGCTTTCGTGATCTGAACAGCCCGGCCGAAATTCAGGCGCGGATTGATTGGATTCGCAGCATCAATCCGGGTGTTCCAATTGGCATCAAATTTGCCGCCGCCAAGCTTGAAGCCGATTTAGCCGCCGCCTGCGAACTTGACGTGGATTTTATTACGATTGACGGTCGCCCCGGAGGAACCGGCGCTGCGCCCAAACACGTCAAGGACCATATTGGCATCCCTACTGTTTACGCCCTGCCTCGAGCGCGGAAGTGGCTGGATGAGCATGGTATGGGCCACATTACGCTGTGTGTCACCGGCGGCTTTCGTACCCCACCTGATATTGCCAAGGCCATTGCCCTGGGCGCGGACGCCGTCGCGGTAGCCACCAGCGCCATGATCGCGATTGGCTGCCAGCAGTATCGCGCTTGCAGCAGCAACAACTGCCCGGTCGGTATTGCCACCCAGCGGGCCGACTTACGCGACCGCTTCAGTATCGCCGAGAGCAGCAAGCGGCTGGTCAACTTCTTGGAAGGCACGCGCTATCAGTTGACTGAATTTGCCCGGATGTGCGGGCGGCGCCGCCTGGCCGATCTCAGCCTGGCCGACGTGGTCACCTACAGCGATGCCCTGGCCCGCTATGCATCTATCCGTCACGCGGCCCAACCATATCCACTCTAATTCGCGTTAGAGATTCGCTTAACGTTGTACCAAAACCACAAACAAGTTCATCATTCTCACTGCATAAGGAGGCAGAAGAAGAGCATTCATGGGCGGCTTAAGAAATACCCCTGGTTTTTTGAGTACGGGCGGCAACCTATTGGTAGACCTGACCCTCATTGTCGAAATATTGTTTTACGTGATGCTTTGCCTGGGCATAACCGCTCAGCTAAGGAAAATGTACAAATGGCACGACCGGTTTCAGACCCCGGTTGTGGTGCTGAACCTCTTTTTTATCGCCCTGGTCATGGTCCCTACCTTTGTCGCCATTGTCAGCAGTGGGATAGGCCAGATGCCGGGCCTGGTTTTGGCTCATGTCGTCTTTGGCACCCTGGCAGAAGGTCTGGCAATTTACTGTTTGCTGGCCGGCCTCAAGATTTTGCCGCGTAAAATTGGAGTCCTCCGCTATTTTATGTGGGCAACCTTTATCCTCTGGACGATTACGATTATCTTGGGGATCGGTCTCTATATTTCCTTCTACACTGGCGGAGAACCCGCCAGCGGGGCGGTAGCTGAGCACGCGGCTGAATTGGCTGAGGAACATGCGGCGGCTGAAGTGGATCCTGCCCCAACCGCAGCGCCCACCGAAGCGGTAGCCGAGCACGCCGAGGAGCCGGTGGCCGTCGAACCAACCGCCCCCCCGGCCGAGCCGGTCGAAGAGCATGCCGAAGCAACGGTTGAGATCGCTGCGGAACACGCCGAAGCGACGATTGAACTGGTCGAAGAGCATGCCGCCGAAGCGGTGGCCGCAGCTACTGCCGAACCGGCGGTCACGCCCGAACCGGCAACACCCACCGCCACCCCTGCGCCGGTGCGAGCCGGCCTCCTGACCATCAGCGATGACCAGGTTCACAGCGATAAAATCACGTTGGCCCTGGCCGGTGTGACTCCGCCGCCTGATGGCTCCGTGTACGAAGCCTGGCTTGAAGGCGAGGGTCAGCCGCCTTTTAGCCTGGGTAAATTGACGCTCAACGGCGATGCCGTTAACCACACTTTTACCGACCCCAATGGCCGCAATCTGCTGGGACTTTATAACAGCATGTTTGTCAGTGTCGAGCCGGCCAGCGATACCGACCCGGCCCCCTCGGGGGTGAAGGCTTTTGCCGGTCAGATACCGGCGGCAGTGATGGGACCGGTTCGCCTGGCTGTTGCCGCCGCGCCTGATACTCCTGATGGCGACAGCTATGCTCTGCGAGCTTTGAATCAAGTTTTGAAGATCGAGCCGGAAGTGGGTTTCCAGAAAGATTACTCAATCGCCCAGAATGATCTGGCGGCTCTGAAGATTCAGGCGGAAGGTATCCTCAATGTGATTGAAGGTCAGGCCTCACCTGACTTTGGGGACCGCGATGGCAGCGGCGATGTTTACAATCCGGGTGACGGCTTTGGTTTGCTTGGCTCCGGCAGCGGGGCAGGCTATCTCCAGGCTGTGCTCAATCAAGCCGCCGCCGCCCAGGCCGAAGACGCTTCGCCGGAAACCCTGCTGCAAGCTCAGCAAGCCCAGGCAGCCGCGGAAAATTCCATCCGCCTGGCGGAGCAGATGCGAGAGTTGGAGCTGCAAATCCTACAGGCAGCGGATACCGCTTCTGTGGCTGATTTAGTCAATCAAGTGAGTGAGCTGACCCAATCCCTGACCGACGCCGATGGAGTTGACCTGGCCAATCCTGCCCAGGGTGGGGTGCGGACGATGTATGACCTGGCCCAGTTGATGGGCAGCATGGAGGTCTTTCCCGTGCCCGGCGCAGGCGCGGCTCCCGCCGCCGCCCCGCCCACCCCGGAGTTGATTGACGAGCATGCCGGCGACCCAGGATCGGAGCATGCCGGAAACTGAGGGTAGCAAGCAGGGGCAAGTCGCCGACTTGCCCCTGCTCGGAAACAAGGGAACTTTGATGAAAGTGAAAGGTCCGTTTTGAAATACAAATGGACCTTTTATAATTCTGGTATGCATGGTTGCCAAAATAGTCAAAAAGTCTGAATTTATTGGGGTCAGCGGCCTGGTCTTGCTGGCCTTTGCTCTGCGGGTTTACGGGCTTAACGCGCCCAGCTTGTGGTACGACGAGCTGTTAGAACTCGATGTGGCCCAGAGTCCCTTCTGGGAGATTGGACCGCAGCTAGTGCGTCACGCCGCTATGCCGCTGGATTACTACCTCCTGCACGGCTGGCTTTTAGGGGGCCGGCAGGAAGCCTGGGTGCGCTTCCCGGCGCTCATTTTTGGCGTTTTGGCCATCCCCCTAACTTACAAACTTGCCAAGTCTCTGTTTAATAAAAGTGTTGGCAGTTTGGCCGCCTTTTTTTTGGCCGGGTCCTCTCTGGCGGTTTATTACAGCCAGGACGTTCGGCCGTATGCGCTGCTGGTATTTTGGACTCTGCTGAGTTTTTGGGGTTTATGGCGGGCTTATCAAACCAAACGTGATCGGTACTGGGGGGTCGTCATTATTGGCCTGACCGGGGCGAGCTTGAGCCATTACTTCGCCCTCTTCCTGCTGCTGCCCATCGGTCTTTTTGTGGGCTGGCAGCAGTTGTCCCACCTTAAAGACAAGCTGTTCTGGCGATATACTATTTATTTTATCATTTGCCTGATGGTCTTGGTGATTGTTTTTATCTTCAATGGTCGTCTGCGGGATTTGTACAATGTAGGCGGCCGTTTCTCGACGGTAGTCGTCCAGCCGGAAACCCTCACCGTCCCTGCTGCTGAAAAACCCAATCGGGGGGCAGGCCCACCCCGCCACTTTGGCTTTGTCTGGGATACCGTGCTGATTCCTTTCAGCAGCGCCGAACCGCTCAGCTTGCTGGCATACCTGGGGTTACTGCTCCTATCACTTTTGAGCCTGTGGCTTTCCGGAAGATACGGGGCCAGCTTGTTGGTGTTAAGCTGGCTCATTTTGCCGATTGTTTTGATTTACCTGTTTTTGCTCCAGCGCGGCACTTTTTTTGCCGTTCGCTATATTCTGTACACGCTGCCGGCCTACCTGATCCTGATCGCTTATGGTCTCGAATTCGTTATCCACGCTCTCAATAGCTGGCGCCAGCGGCTGGTGCCCGGTCCAAACAGCCGCAGCACCCCCAGCCTGCTGGCGGGCAGTTTGCTGGTTGCGATAATAACCTTTTTTATTTTTGGTGAAGTTAAAGAGTTGCTTGTTCTATACCGGGCTGACTCCAGAGAGGACTGGCGCGCGGTCGGGCAATTGTTACAAAATAATGCCCGGCCTGATGATACTGTCATCGCCGTAAGAGCCGAGCCGGCCATCAACTGGTACTATCCGGCCGCCCGTGCTCCGTTTGGTCTCTATAATACCAGCCAGCCGATTTGGGAGGCCATGCGGCGCCACTCCAGACGTTGGTTTGTCCTGAGTAGTTATTCTTACCGAGTGGACGAAGGGCTGCGGAATTGGCTCAAAGCGAACGGAGCGGTGACGATTGCCATTGATCGGCGGGTGGTGGTGTATCTCCAGCAGGAGGGCACGTCTGCCGGAGACCTGCTGGCCCAGGTACGGACCTTTGCCCTGCCTCAAAAAGCCTTGACCTACGCCACCCTGGGCGACCAGTTGAAAGCGCAGGGCGACCTGGAAACCAGCCGGACTTTTTACGAGCGGGCCATTGAGCTGGCCGAAACGCCTAGCCAGAAAGATGACTACGAAAGCCGTCTGGCCACCTTGGCGATGTCTCTGCCATATTAGAATGAGCAAAAAATGAGCACTTTTTGGTCTGGAACGGGGCGCTTTATTTGAGTAAACTCGGCTTAAGATGTGTAAACTGACTTACCCCGGCCCTATGATTGGCTTTGCTGCATTTGTGGTAAATTCGATTATCGTTATAATGCGTCCGCAAATTGACTTCAATTCTCAGCCCCACTCCTCTCTAGTAGTACGCCTCGCACCCGACCAGAACTTAGTATTAACAATATTTGGCGCTTTTATTTTAGTGCCATTCATATCCAATACGCCGCATCCTCGCTGCAATTGCTCATCCTTGGTTGATTACACCGATTTGATGGCTCAAAACCTTGGTTAAGAAAAGGCGCGCTATCGTATTTATCACTGACGAAAGGAGGAGATTATAGAGATGAAGAAATATAGCAAGCCCGAAATGAAGAAGCATGCTGAACTGAAGTCCGTAACTTTCAGCTCCCACTAAGAACGGTTTTGTAAGGGCTACACCCCTATCAAGCATGTCCTGGCACTTCTCGCCTGAAGATGCCATAACCTGCTGGGGGGAGTATAGGTGAGGAGTAGCCGGTCATTTGCCACGATAAATTTGCACTGAGTTAAGCAATGAACCGTGCGTGCTGATCTGTGGCTAAAGTGTCATGTTTCTCCAAAATCTATGTATGCCCCCGAGTGTCGTGTTAAATAAATAATGAAGATAGCGCGCCTTTTTTTAGTCAGCGTTTTTACAAGCTTTTGCGGTTGAAAATCGCTTAATTTGCGAATATTCTCATTAAGCCTGATTGTACTGAATTTTCCAATTTTGACAACCCTGTCGCGTTCGGACACCACGTCAATTCAGCAAATTATTCACTTGCTTGCAGCTTCACCTTCTCCAGCCTGGCTCGAGGCGCTGAGTAAGGATGATTGGGAAGAGCTGGCAGTAACTGCCATTGCTCTGGGGTTGGCTCCGCTGCTGCACTGGCATCTTACCCAGGCTCAAGCAGAACTGCCGCCGCTGACGATGGCCAAGTTGGCCGTTACCTGGCAAGCACACGCAAAACGGAACGAGGCGATTGGTCGCCAGCTTGCCGAACTTCTGGCCGCGTTTGACCAGGAAAAAATTGATGTGCTGGTCCTAAAAGGCGCCCTATTGGCGGTCACTGTCTATCCCGATCCGGCCCTGCGCCCCATGAATGATATTGACCTGTTGTTTCGGGCGGAAGATATGCCCCGGGTTGGGGCTGTTTTGGAAAGTTTGGGTTATGCCGGGAAGCACAAGAGCGCTGAACAGGGGCCAGGTATTACCAAGCATCTCAGCACCTATCGCCGGGTGGGCAATCCGGGGGACACGCCCAATCCTTACCTGAGCGCCGCTGGAGACCGGATGGTTGAACCTCATGGTTCGCTTGAAGAATCATGGTTTGGCCTCAAGGTGGATATTACACCCGGGGTTTGGGCGCGGGCCGTACCCATTTTGCTGCATGGCCAACCGGCTTACCGGCTCTCATCCAGCGATATGCTGCGGCACCTGGCCGTGCATGCCGCCTTTCATGTGATTATGGGCGCTTCGGTCTTTGTCCAGCTTTATGATATTGGCCGAGTTGTTGAAACTTTTTCAGCCGAGTTGAATTGGATCGAAGTTTTAAGCTTGACTTACCAGGCCAACGCCCAGCCCTTTATCTATGCTGGTCTCTATTGGGCCAGGATGCTCTATCAAGCGGCGATTCCCGATTCACCGCTTATCGCTCTGGAAAGAGATTGTTCCCCGGGCCTGGTGGCTTATGTCAAGGCACTGGATGCTCCGGGCATTCTCAAGCGTACGCAGCACCCGCCGCTGACCACGCTGGCTCAACGCTTGCGGCGAGGCATGGTGGACCGGCAAGAGGCAGCGCGCTGGGCTGCTTCGCTGAGTCAAAAGTGGCAGATTTGGCAGACAGCCCTGACCTTTTATCGAACCGATACTGCTAACCTATTAAAAAAGGAACTCAAAGCGCGCGGGTGATTCGCCGATTTTTAACCCTGACTTCGTGGCTAACAGCCGGCGTTTTACTAATTTTTACAGTCAGGCGCTGGCTTTTTATTTTGGCTGCCTTGCCGACCACCGACTCCTTCGGCACTCCCTGCGGTCGTAAGGCAGGCCGCCGACTACCGGCCGCTGCTGGGAAGGTATCTGCTTATAGTAAGCGCTCGGACTTACCGGTGGTGCTGCTGTTGGCGCCTATTCGCAACGAGGCTGAATCGCTGACGGAGTTTTTGGCGGCCCTGGCAGCGCTGGATTATCCGGCCGGTAAGCTGACCGGTGTCCTAATCAATGATGGCTCGACGGACGGGAGCGAGAAGATCATCGAAAGTTGGATAAAGGGGAAAGATAACTGGCATCTGCTTTCGTTAGCGCAAAACGCGGGCAAAGCCCGGGCGTTGAACTCGGCTCTGGCCGCATTTCCGCAAGGTGAAATTGTGGCTGTCTACGATGCCGATGAGCGCCCGCTGCCCCCAGCCCTACGCTACCTGGTCTCTCCTTTTTCCGGCAAGAAAATAGGCGGTGTGACCGGCCGCCGCGCTGTGAGCAATCCTTTGGTTAGTCCAGCCGCCAGTTACACTACTTTTGAGGGGCTGGTCCACCAGTGGGTGACGCTGCGGGCCAAAGACAGATTGAATTTAGCCCCGGCGATCCTGGGGGCCAATTGCGCCTATCGCCGCACCGCGCTGGCTGAGGTGGGTAACTTTGAACCCGGCGCGTTGCTGGAAGATAGTGATCTGACCTTGAAGCTGGCTCGCGCCGGGTGGGCAATCCACTTCGAGCCGGGCGCTGTCAGTTATCACCGCGTCCCACAGACCCTGGCCGGGTACTGGCGGCAGCACACCCGCTGGACCAGAGGCTTTAATGAGGTCGCCCGGAATCAGGCAGGTTCGATCCTGGCCGGTCCCCGGTTGTCCTGGCCGCTGCGCCTGGAATTACTGGCTTTTTCGCTGGGCTACCTGGACCGCCTGGCCCTGCTGGTAGGGGCTGGGGTGGCTCTGCTCCACCCCCAGCGGCGAAAGTTTTTGCTGAGCGTGGCCGCAGCCAGCCTGCTGACGCCTCTCTTTCAAATTATGGCCGCCCTCATCATTGGGCGAGAGCCGGCGGCGATGTGGCTGCGAATTATCTGGCTGCCCTTCTTTTTTGGGGTAGATATGGCGATGGCGGCGGCTGGAATGTGGCAAACATTAAAACAATCGCCCCAAATCTGGGAAGAACGACGCGCCAGAAAGTAAGTCTCCATGTCATTTCGAGGCCGAAGGCCGAGAAATCCCTGTGAGGCAATCATTTTTTAGAGAGTATATGACTCACTCACCTTTATTTTCTATCGTTATACCCGTCTATAACGGCGGCGACATGTTCAAGCGCTGCTTGAGAGCCATACGCCAATCCACGCTTACCGACTGGGAACTGGTGGTGGTGGATGACGGCTCAAGCGATGGCTCTGACCTTCTGGCCGGGCAGTCTGGGGCGCGGGTTCTCAGGACAAAAGGGCGTTTAGGCCCGGCAGCGGCTCGCAACCTGGGCGCTCAGGCGGCGCGGGGGCATTACCTCTATTTTATAGACGCCGACTGCGAGCTGCATCCCGATACCCTAACAAATATTGCTCAGGTTTTCCGGGCCGACCCCGGCCTCGATGCCCTGTTCGGCTCCTACGACGATGCCCCCGGTGCGGCCAACTTTATCGCTCAATACAAAAACCTGTTCCACCACTTTGTTCACCAGACCAGCAGCGCCGAAGCCTCGACGTTTTGGACGGGCTGCGGTGTCATCAGGCGGTCGCAGTTTTTGGCCCTGGGCGGTTTTGATTTACAGCGCTACCGCCGGCCGGCCATCGAAGATATTGACCTGGGGTTCCGGCTCAAGCAGGCCGGGGGGCGGATTCGCCTGGCCAAGCATGTCCAGGTGAAGCACCTTAAAGCCTGGACCTTCGTCAGCCTGCTGAAATCCGACATCCTTGACCGGGGTATTCCCTGGACCCGCCTGATCTTACGCGATAAGGCTTTTACCAGCGATCTTAATCTGCAGACGCACAACCGGGTCAGTGTGGTCGCCGTCTATGGACTGCTCCTGGCTCTGGCCGTCAGTCTTTTTCAACCTTATGCTCTTTTAGTGGCCTTCGGTCTGGCGGCGCTCTTGTTGTGGCTGAATCAAAGCCTGTACCGCTTTTTCTATCAAAAACGAGGCGTTTTCTTTATGGTGCGGGTTATTCCGCTGCACTGGCTCTATTATCTGTATAACGCCCTTTCCTTTGGCTGTGGAATGCTGCTTTATTGGCACGAACAGTTGAAAGCGGAGGCAATTGTCCCGCCCAACCCTTTGGTTGATGGTATCGAAACCGATGGAAATTGAAATCGCCCGGTCGGCGACGGCTCTCTGGCAAGAAACCAAAATCCAAAATCTCACCTCCAAGCTCAGGAACCCTGCCTGGGCTGTTTGGGTGGGCGCGGTCGTCCTGACCGTCTACCTGGGATTGCTGCCTTTGGTCGAGCGCACCTGGCGAGCCACCGGCGACGAGCCGCACTATCTGCTGACCGCCCACTCGCTGGTACATGATGGGGATTTTGACCTGGCCAATAACTACACCCAGCTCGACTACCTGAATTTTTATTTCAGTAAGGACATTATCCCTCAAATCCGGCTGGGTCCCTCTGGCCAGCAAATTTTGGACCACCAACTAGCCCTGCCGGTGCTGATTGCACCGGCCTATGCCCTGGCCGGCCGGGAGGGAGTGCTGCTGTTTCAGACTCTGCTCGGGGCGCTGCTGGCCGTCCTGACCTTCAAACTGGCCTGGTTGGTGAGCCGGGATGAGTTCGGCTCGCTGCTGGCGACGCTGTTTGTGGCATTGAGTCCGCCCTTGTTGATGTATAACTATCTGGTTTATCCCGAACTGCTCGGCGCTGTGCTGACCACCCTGGTGTTGTACTATGCCGTCGGCCGGAACCGGGCCACGCCGGCTTCTTTTGTTCTGATCCTTTTCTCCCTGATTACCCTGCCCTGGCTCAATCGCCGCTTTGTGCCGCTGGCGATCCTGCTGGCGCTGCTGATCGCCTGGGCCTGGCGGGGAGAGTTGGAAGGTTGGAAGGTTGGAAGGTGGCATGTCTCACCGCTTCGCTTCTCCGCCTCGCCACTCTTCCTCCTGGGGGCAGCGGCGCTGTCCATCGCTTTGCTCTTATGGTTTAACAGCCAGCTCATCGAGGTGGGCCGGGCCGATATTACCGCCCCGACGATAACTTCATTATTTTGGGATCGGATTGGGCGCGGCCTGGTCGGTTGGTTGGTAGATCAGCAGCGCGGATTGTTTATTTTCGCGCCCATTTACATTTTTGCCGGGTGGGGTTTGCCGTTCTTGCTGAGAGATCGTTTGCCTCAACGCTGCGGGTTGGTTATTCTGCCATTTTTGCTTTCCCTGGCGGTGACGGCTGTTGCCGGCGGCTTCTGGATTGCCTGGGAGTTGGGGTCGAGATTTTTAGTGGTCGCATTGCCGGGAGTAGCCCCCTTGCTGGCCCTGGCCTGGCGCGGTTACAGCCGTCAAAAGGTGTGGCGCGGCCTGGCTTTGCTGCTCTTCGGGCTGAGTTTGGCTAACACTCTGGTTATTCTCCAAAACCCTGAACTGCCCTACAAGTCATCCTTGCCCCTCTATTATGCCGAAAAGCTTGGCCTCCCGCTGACCGAGTGGCTGCCCGACCTGGCTGCCTACGAACGCCTCGGGCCGGCCACCGAGTCAACCTCTACCGAAACTCAGGTTGTTAACGAAAACGGAGAAATGGTTTGGCTGGCGCAGCCTGGCAGCCCGGCCAGTATCGTGCGCTCCGGCCCCTTACCTGACCTCTCCTTTGGCCACTATCGCCTGACCTGGCAACTGCGCACCGACCCGGGCGTCGCGCCTGATACGGAATTGGTCCGCCTCTCTCTCAAAACGTCTGGGGGAGGGCAGCTTTTTAACAAAATTATCACGGCGGCCGATTTGCCCGCCGACGGCAGCTACGGCCAAATCAGCTATTCCTGGCTCAATCCCAACGTTGACCGCTGGCGCACGCCGCTTGTGCTTAACGCCGTCAGCAGCGGTGAGGCCAGGATTTGGGCTAAAGACATTCTCTTTACCCCGGATCCTTTCTACGGCTGGGTCTGGCCTTATCTCCTCCTGGCGATTTTGCTGGCGCCGGCCCTGCTGACCTGGTTTCGTCATCACCCCAAAATTGTGCCGCTGGCTTTGAACCAGGAGCAGGTCAACCGAGGGGGAGGGGTGGCAGTGGCATTATGGAGCTTAACCCTGGTTTTGCCCACGATTGCTGGGGGGTGGCTGGTCTATCAGCAGCAACAAACCAGTCAAATTTATACCGCCGCTGAACTGAGTCACTTGGCGGGGCGGGCAGTGGCTGATCCCCAGGCCGCTGGCGGCCAGGCCTGGCTGGTGGACCCCCAGGTTGATCCGCCCCAAAAAGCCGTTTATGGCCCGTTCGAGATATTTGACGCTGGCCGCTATAGAGTCGCTTTTCGCCTGAAATTGCCCCAGGCGGCAGCGGCGGGCCAGGAGTTAGCTCGCCTGGAAGTGGCGGCTACAGCCAACTTCGACCAGCTCATCGCCCAACCCCTCCGTGCCGAACATTTTTCCAGACCGGGCGTATACCACGATTTTGTTTTGACCGTCGCCAACCCGCGCCGCCAGGCTTTGAGCTTTGAAGTTTACTACCTGGGTGTGGCGCCCTTGTTGGTTGACCGGGTAACAATTACCCGGGTGGCCGAATGACGGAGACATTGCTGTCGAGAAGGTAGGCCGGCTATGCAAGACCTGTATTCGGAGGTAGCGCACCGCGAGTGGAATCAGGCCCGCCGCAAGGCCCTGTGGCTGCAACTTCGCTCCAGCCTGAGCAGCAAAAAGATTGAGTTAATTGACTTTGGCCAACTCTCCCAACGATTCGACCTGGGGAACGCCGCTTATCAGGGCGTCCAGAAAATTCGGGTTGCTAAAATTATGGGCAGCGTCGGGCGTTACCATGATTTTGTCCAGGCTTTTTTGCCCACCACCGAGAATATGCGCCATCGCTGGGAGAAAATTGCCACCCTTTACCTCGACCCCTCCAGCCGGGGCCTGCCTCCCATTGAGGTATATCAGGTTGGCGACAGTTACTTTGTCTCCGATGGGAATCACCGGGTTTCGGTGGCCCGGCAACTGGGCTTGAAAGAGCTTGAGGCGCATGTTTGGGAATACCCCCAGCCCGTAGCTGGACTGGCTCCGGGCGTGGATATTGACAGCCTGTTGATTGAGGCGGAGCGGCGTGAATTTTTAGAGAAAACACATCTGGATGAACTGCGGCCCGGTCACAATATTCGCCTGACTGCGCCGGGCGGTTATCCGGACATGTTAAACCAGATGGTCCATTACCAACAAGTTCTCAGCTTGATTGATGAAACAGAGGTATCCTACGAGCAGGCAGTGACGGCCTGGTATGACATGATCTATAAATCCACCGTGCTGCTCATCGAAAATGCCGGGGTCCTGAACATCTTTCCTCGCCGCACTGCCGCCGACTTCTTCATCTGGGCCAGGCAGCATCATCGCGAATTGGAAGAACAGTACGGCCAGGCTGTCTTGATGGCAGACGCGGTTAAAGATATCAGGAAACAAAAGCGTTCCCCGGCCGTCATCCGCTTCTGGCACAGTTTTGGAGATTGGCTAAAACGCCGCCTCGGCTGATCTTGAGGTAAGGTGACAGGCACTTTTTCCTTTTAGCAGGACGATTGAGGACAGCAAAGCTTAGCGCTAACCAGGCGCCTGTCACCTTTAGCTTGTTACAACTTTAATATATTTGAGAGGTTCTGTTGAAATTACACCGGATTATTTCTTATGGCTTAATGGCTGCCGGGACGATTGTCTCGGCCAGAGCCGCACTGAAACGCCAACAGTGGGAAGAATTTAATGTCCATGCGGCGATTATGCTGGATTGGGATGATGTCCAGGCCGTAGCCACCCGCGCTGCCTCCGTCTTTGCCGGAGCTGGAGAAAGCCAGGAGGCCATAGCCGGCCTGCTGCTGCGTTATCGTGAAAATGGCGCAACCCATCTGTCCATGCCCGAACTGACCCTCAGCCGTTTGCTGGCCAAAGGTGAAATGAGTGTTACCCAGGGTGCGAGCCAGAACCGGGTCTACCTGCAGGCCCAAAATGCAGCCCTGGCCGATCTGGTTACGGCGGAACTGCAGGCCCGTTTGCCTCACCTCAAACCCCTGCGCAGCGGAACCAAAACGCCGCTTGTATCGTTCCTCGGCGATCTGCCTTCTGTGGCCGAAGTTGGCCTGGGCTTCGATCCGGCCCATGCGGCGCTGGCTCGGAGGGCCGGTTTAGCCCTGGCAGCCCGGCCCATTGGTTACAGTTGGGTTCAGCCGGAAATGATCGAGCGCACCCTGGGCCAGGCGGCTGCCTTGGGAGCTAAGATCATCGCCTTCCAGGGTAGCCTCATCCCTGGTCACGAATTCAAGATGGAGCATACGGTCGCAGCCATGCGCCGGCATCACCTGACCTACGCCTATTTTAGCCGGAGCCGCCATCAAAAAGGTGACTGGTTTCTGGCCAAGAGTCTGGCCGAAGCGGGCCTGGTCATCCTGGCTCACGAATTTCAGCCGGAGGAACTATTGGAAGAAGACTGGTTTACCGCCTCCTATCGCTGGGCCACCCTGGTCAGCGAGGCCGGTATCCGGCTGTGCTCGGTTCGCTTCTTCCGCATATTACACGCGGCTGACCCGCTGGAGTCGGTAGCTTATGTCAAGGAGTTAGCCCATGCTCTGGAACATGCCGGCCTGCTGCTGGACCACGCCGGCGCTGTTGACTTAACGGTCTATCAACCCCAGCGCGACGAAGTGGCCCTGGCCTCCGCCGGGCTGAGTATTGCCGGAGCGGCTGGCCTGGCCAGCGACCTCTTCCCCGTGCCGGACGGCCTCAAGCTGTTGAGTGTTGGGGTCAGTGCGTTAGCCTTGACCGGCCTGCCGTTTTGGGAAAAGGCGGAAGACAGCCATCACCATGACCATCACGACCATGGCCACGATCATGATCATGACCATTATCATGAACACGACCATGAGCATACCTATGACCACGACCATGAACATCCTCGCGATCACCATCACGACCATGAACACAGCCACAGCCACCCCTCGCCGACCGCCTACGCGCCCAAAGGATTGGCCCTGGCGGCCTCGGTGTTTTACCCTGCGGCGGCGACGGCGCTTAACGGGGCAAACCCGGTCGGAGCAATGGCCCAGGCGCTGGCGGTCAGCGTTGCCGGGACGGCTGCCCTGAGCGCGACTACCGCCGAAACCGACTATCTTTTAGGGATCGAAGAATATCGCGGCTATAATCTTGATTGGCTCATCCCCCTGGGCCTGGCCGCAGGCAGCGCCCTCATAGATTTCCAAAATCGAAAATCTTGGCAAAGGCCCGCAAGCGAAATCGAAAATCCAAAATCTCCCTGGCGTTGGCTGCCGCTGGCCGGGGTTGCCCTGGCCGCCCTCGGAAGCCTGGGGAAGCGGAGCAACCCTGATGCGCCTGCCGCGCTGGACCGAGAGCACCGCCATGCCCATACCCACCACCTGTCGGCCTTTCAGCGGGCCGTGGGCGACAGCAAAATGGCGCTCTCGCCGAGACCGCTGCGCAAATGGGCTTTGCTGGCTCCGCTGGGGGTGGCCAGCGCGTCAATCTTAAAACAGAGTAAGCAGGATGACCTGGCGGCACTGGCCCTGACTATCGCGGCGGCCGGCCAGATTGCCACGTTAACCGGGTTTCGCAACGGCCAGCGCCCGCTGTTGAAAACGTTAGAAGGGCGGGCTAAGGGTTGGGCTATCGGCGCTGTCCTGGCAGGACTTTTCTGGTTTGTTTTTGCGCTGCTGAGTCCAAAAAGTAATAAGGAGTAGTAAGTTTTAACCACAAATTACACGGATTTCCACAAATCAAAGATTTCATATCTGTGTAATTTGTGAAATCTGTGGTAGTTTTAATGAGTGTTTCTACTGACAAAGCTCGATTCAGCGCCCTGCGCAGCCTGTCTGCAGTGTCGCTCAACAAAGTGGTCCAGGTGGCCGGGCTGGCGGCCACTGTCGCTTTAGTTCCGCGTCTTTTTGGAGCGGAGGAGTATGGTCGCTTTGCCTTTGTGCTGTCGCTATCTTACCTGGGCCAGGTCTTGGGCGATTTTGGCACCCTGGATGTGCTGGGCCGCTTTGTACCGGGCATGACCTCCGGCGAGGCCGGGCGGCTTTATATGCGCACACTGGCTTTTAAGGTAATGGTCGGCGCTGCCTGTGGGCTTATTACGGCTGGTGTTGCGTTGGCCATGACCGAGTGGATGACGTGGACCTGGGCGGGCCTGACCGGCCTGGGCGTGGCGCTGCACATCGTGGCCTGGGTCCCTTTTCAATTTGCCCTGGGGCTTAACCGGGTGGGGACCTGGATGGCTGAGCAGGCCTGGCGGCAGTGGGCCTTGCTGCTGTTGCTGCTGACTCTGCTTCCACCTTGGGGCCTGGGGGGGGCGCTGATGGCCGTGCTGCTGATGGAAATTATTTTTTGTGGGTTGGGGGTTTGGTGGGTCCGCGATTACTGGCGCGGCGCCGATTTACGACTCGAATGGCCCTATCTGGCTGCCTATGTTCGCTTTGGGCTGACTTTTTTCCTGGCAAATTTAGCGGCGGTGGCCCTGTATCGCTCCGGCCCGGCGCTGGTCGAGCTGCTCACCGGCGACTCTAAAGAAACCGGTTATTTCAACCTGGCCCTGGGCCTCTTTTTGCTGGGGTATGTCACGGTCAGCCAGTTTGCCCAGGGGTTAATCCCGCTGCTGAGCAGTTTGCGAGCGGCGGGACAGATGGGCCAGGTGCGGCAGTGGCTGCGCAACTTTGCCTTCCACGGCTGGTGGCTGAGCTGCCTGGGAGCGCTGGCGGTCTGGCTGCTGGCCAACGCGGCTGTGCCCCTGATTTTTGGGCCGGATTTTGCCGAGGCGGCGGTTTCGCTGAAGTGGATCAGCCTGGGGATGCCGCTGGCAACTTTGTTGTGGGCGGGAAATATACTGGCAACCGTGACGGGGCGGGGTCAGGTTAAATTTGGCGCAGCGCTCACAGCTCTGTTGACCTTCGGCGGGGTGGCGCTGGGATTAGTCCCGCATTATGGCGCAGCGGGTGCGGCCTTGGCCTTGAGTCTGGCTGTGACCGCCAATGTGGCTGTCTTGGGTGTCTATTTGTGGCCTTATTATGGAAGTCAATAAAAATGTAATGGCCAAAGGAGGCGACCATGATCTTTAAAAGCATTTATCCCGGTGTCATCATCCCCGAAGTTTCGCTGCCGGAGTTTGTGCTGCACCGGGCGCAGGAACTGGGGGACAAACCGGCCTTGATTGACGGTCCCAGCGGCCGGACGCTGACCTATGGACAGTTGGCCGGGGCGGTGTCGAAGGCGGCGGCCGGGCTGGCGGCGCGCGGGTTTAAAAAAGGCGAGGTATTTGCCATCTACAGTCCCAATCTGCCGGAGTATGCGGTTGCCTTTCTGGCCGTGGCCGCATTGGGGGGCATCAATACGACCATAAATCCCCTGTATACAGCCGGGGAATTGGCCAATCAACTGAATGACTGCCAGGCCAAATTTTTGCTTACCATCCCCCCCTTCATGGATAAGGCCCTGGAGGCGGCCAAAGAGGCCAATATTCAGGAAATTTTTGTTTTTGGCGAAGCTGAGGGTGCAACCCCCTTTGCCGCTCTACTGCAAAGCGGGGGCCAGACGCCCCAAGTGGAAATTGACCCGCGCCGCGACCTGATTGTGCTGCCTTATTCCAGCGGTACCACCGGCCTGCCTAAAGGAGTGATGCTGACCCATTACAACTTGGTGGCCAATATCTGCCAGTTCAAAGATATTGAAACCTATGGCGAAGCCGATACGCTGATTGGCGTGCTGCCTTTCTTTCATATCTACGGCATGACGGTTATCATGGGAGCCGCGCTGCATAAAGGCGCTACGGTTGTGACAATACCCCGTTTTGATCTGGAACAGTTTCTGCAAATTATGCAGAATTATAACGTCACCTGGGCCTACCTGGTCCCGCCGATTGTGCTGGCCCTGGCCAAGCATCCCTTGGTGGATAAATATGACCTCTCCAGACTCAAATCAATTCTCTCCGGGGCCGCGCCTCTGGGTAAAGATGTGACCCAAGCCTGCGCCGCCCGCCTGAACTGCCTGGTCAGGCAGGGTTACGGACTGACCGAGACCAGCCCGGTAACTCATTTTACCCCCCCTGACCTGGGCCGTATCAAGGATGGCTCTATTGGCCCGCTGGTAGCCGCCACCGAGTGCCAGATTGTAGATTACAACACTGACGCCGAACTCGGTCCCAACCAGGAGGGCGAACTCTGGATACGCGGCCCGCAGGTCATGCAGGGCTATCTCAATCATCCCCAGGCTACCCAGGCGGCCATCAATCCCGAAGGCTGGTTCCGTACCGGCGATATTGGCTACGCCGACGAGGATGGTTATTTTTACATTGTTGACCGGCTCAAAGAGTTGATCAAGTATAAAGGTCTGCAGGTCGCGCCGGCGGAATTGGAGGCTGTCCTGCTGACCCATCCGGCGGTGGCTGACGCTGCCGTCATTCCCAGCCCCGACGAAGAAGCCGGCGAAGTACCCAAGGCGTTTGTGGTCCTGCGCAGCGAAGCGACGCCGGAGGAACTCATGGCCTTTGCGGCCGAGAAGGTAGCCCCGCACAAGAAAATACGCCTGCTGGAGGTTATCGAGCAGATTCCCAAATCAGCCTCCGGCAAAATTTTGCGGCGGGTATTGGTGGAGCGGGAGCGGGGGAAGTAGACGGGAAGATTTAAGCTTAACTGGTATGAATCAGAGAACTATAACCATGCCCAATAGTAATGACATAACGGAATACGGTGTAGAGGCTATCATTGTCCCATATAAGAAACTTCTCCAAGCTCTTCTAACAAGCCCTCAACTTCCTTTCAATGAAAATTTGCACCGTTCGCTTCCTTCAGAGGGTGGAGTATATCGCATTTTTGAAAGTGATTCGGATTGGCAAAGTTCGATTTATATCGGCACAAGCAATAACCTTCAGAATCGCATTTACCGGAGTCACTTTATGGGGATTCGGCAGGTCTCTACCTTCAAGCGAAAACTAATTAGGCAAGGGTGGTATGCTGACGAAAATGCTGTGAAACAATACTTAAAAGCTAGATGTAAGGTACAATTCGTAATTGTGGCCGACAAAATTAGTAGGATAGCTTTTGAACATTTTGCAGTAGCCATATTGAAACCGAAATATAATGACTAGAGATTATGAATTTTAAACTTGAGATACAACATCTCCAACCTGACCCCCGTCCCCCGACCTCCGTCCCCGCCCAGATTCATCCTTCATCCCTCATCCTTCATCCTTCCTTTGTCCATGTTCCCGCCGGCCCGTTTATCTACGGCCCGGAAGTGACCTATGAGCGGCTGGAGCAGGCCCCGCCGCCCCGCCCGCGCCAAACGATGGAACTGGCTGAGTTTTGGATGGGGAAATACCCGGTGACGTATGCCGAGTGGTACCGATTTCTGGAAGCCACCGGCTTTCGCTGGCCGGGCCGATGGTACGCGATCCGTTCCGGGTGGCGCGGCTGGCTGCGCCGTTTTGCCGCCGTCCCCAACTATCCGGCGGAGATGGCCGACTATCCTATGGTGGATGTCTCCCAGGCTGACGCGCTGGCTTACTGCGCCTGGTTGTCGGAGCAGTTGCAGGTCCACTGTACCTTGCCGGATGAGTTCCAGTGGGAAAAAGCCGCGCGCGGGACGGACGGGCGGACCTATCCCTGGGGAGAAGCGCTGCCCCGGCCCGAGCTGGCCCATCTGCGGGCCACGCACACGCTCAAGCTGGATTACTATTTTTACAACCTGTTTGTCCGGCCCCGGCCGGAATTGGCCCGCAGCGGCTGGTACTGGCGGATCGGCGCACCACTGCCGGTTGGGGCTATTCTGCAGAATGTGTCGCCTTACGGCTGCTGCGATATGGCCGGCAATATCTGGGAGTGGACGACCAGCCTGTACAATGAGAAGCTGCCCGGCTTTCACGTCGTCAAAGGCGGCTCGTGGGGCTACAGCCCGCAGCACACCGCCTGTCACTGTCGCAGCGCATGCAGCGTCACCACGCCGAGCGCGGATTACCGGGCGCAGGGAACGGGATTTAGGGTACTTATTGTTAACAATTGATTGTTGACCATTGACTGTTGATAATTGTCAATTATTTCAAACCAGAGGCTAAAAAGTGACATCTCCTGATCCATTAACCTTAGAAGCAACCTCCGACCGCTTGCGCCTGTTAGCCAGGAAGGGGTTTTTGAGCGAAGCGGGCTTAAATCAGGCCCTGAAATTTGCCGGTTACCGGCCCGATATCCCAGCCTGGGAATGGTTTATCAATTATGCGCTGCTGCTCCTGGGCACTGCATTTGCCCTCAGCGGCATCTTCTTTTTCTTTGCTTACAACTGGAATGATTTGCCCCGGCTGGCTAAGTTTGGGGCAATTGAGGTCGCAATTGTAGTTGCGGCGGCTCTGGCTTACTATCAAGGGCTGCAGCGGCTGGTAGGACAGGTGGCGCTGCTGGCGGCGGCCATGCTGGTAGGCGTGCTGCTGGCAGTCTACGGGCAAAGCTATCAAACCGGAGCCGATGCCTACCAGCTTTTCCTGACCTGGGCCGGCCTGATTTTTGCGTGGGTGGTCATCAGTGCTTTTGGCCCGCTCTGGTTTTGTTGGTTGGTCCTGTTAAATCTCAGTCTGATTTTCTACTGGGACCAGGTGGTCGGTCAGGATGAGATCATCATGTTTGAACTGCTTTTCCTGCTGGATACCGTGGCGCTGCTGGCCTGGGAATACGGCTCCAGCCGCGGCCTGGCCTGGCTGAGAAGCCGCTGGATTCCCCGGTTAATTGCCCTGGCGGTCTTTGTGGTGCTGCTCTGGCCGGTTTTTGCCTTTGTTGATGCGGTCCAAAATGACGAGGTGGAGGGCGTCGCTCTAATTTTGGCGCCGATTCTCTATGTGGGTTTTATCGGCCTGGCTGCCTGGTTCTACGTCACAAGAATTAAAGATCTCTTGATCTTAACGCTGGGCGCGTTGAGTTTGATCGTCGTGATTACGTATGTGCTGGTACAGATCATGGATCTCTTTAATGGAGACGCCCTGGAATTTCTGTTTTTGGGCATCCTGGTGATTATGCAAGCGGCAGTGGCAGCTATCGGGCTGCGCTGGGTGGCTAATTCTTGGGAGAGGACGGGCCAGGCATGACCATCCAACAAGTTCTTGAACAACTGGCCCTGACCGGAAATTTTGAGGCTGACCGGCAGCCGGAAGCTGCGGCTGTCTTGGCTGC
Organism: Anaerolineae bacterium; assembly: GCA_023382535.1. The sequence continues at coordinate 249,256 of JAHDWA010000003.1, forward strand.
CGCCGGACGTTCAACGCCCTGGTACATCCAGGGGTTGATCGGCATCAGCGCCTGGATTGCGGCGCTCTGTTTTATCGGCTTTTTGGCCATTGCCGGCCTTATCGACTCCGAGGCAGGTCTGATAATAGGGGGGATTATCTTTACTCTGGCCGCGGTTGCCTTAAAGTGGGCGCTGCCGCGTTCGATATTTGCCGGGCAGTCGGCGCTGGCCCTGGGCCTGGCCGGGCAGGCATTATTTATCGTGGGGATCGGTTCCCAAACCGAAAGTGCGGCAGCGGCCGCTTTCGCCGCTGTTGTCCTGGAGTTGATCTTGCTCGTAATCTATCGGGACTCATTCCAACGCCTGCTTTCCACCCTGGTCATCGTTGGGGCAGTGGTGGTGCTCTTTTTTGAGTGGGATATTCAAGAGGCTGTTCATCTTTTGATCCTGTTGTTGGCTGCCCTGATGCTGTTTATCTGGGAACAGGAGGCTTATCTCAGCACGACTTTTTGGGCCGAGGTATACCGGCCCGTTGGTTATGGCTGCGCTGTCGCGCTGCTGGCGTTGTTGGCCCCCTCGATCGTTGGAGATCTTGAAATTGAGTGGTGGTGGCTGTCGGCCATCGGGCTGCTGGCATTGCTGCTGGTGCTTGAATATCTGATTCTGACCGAATTAGGCGTTAATTGGCGCCATCCGATCGTGCTGGTCCTGCTGGCAGGAACGCTGCTTTTGCTCTGGCCGGCCTGGCAGTCACCCGGCATCCTGGGCGCGCTGCTGGTGCTGCTGGTCGGTTTTCGTGGCGGCAACCGCCTGCTGACAGGGTGGGCGGCCATATTTCTGGCCGTTTTTATCATCGCCTTTTACTACAACCTGGAATTGACCCTGCTGGTAAAGTCGTTTATGCTCATGGGCAATGGCGTCATTCTTCTGATTCTGCGCTATGTACTCCTGCGGTCCTGGCAGCGCAGCCAATCTACAATATAGCTAACAGGAACACAGAGCTTCACGGAGGATTCGCAGAGATACACAGAGGCTTTAGAGTTTCTCCGTGAGTCTCTGTGCCGGCTCGGCGTGGCTCTGTGTAAATTTCTTAAAAAGTTAGGCCGGTGAAACGATGAAACGTTGGCAAAGTATAGGGTTGGGTGTCATCACGCTGCTGGTCCTGGTCGTCATCAACCTGTTGATTTTCCAAAAGGAGCGGCTGCTGGCCAGCGGGCAAACCATCTTTTTGGAGCTTGCGCCGGTAGACCCCCGCTCCCTGATCCAGGGGGATTACATGGCCCTCCGTTACGGGACGCTGCAAACCCTCAACACAGACGAATTAGCTAGCGATGGCTACCTGGTCTTGAAGCTTGATGAGCGTAATATTGCCACATTTGACCGGGTTTATCAACCGGGAGAAACTCTGGCCCCGGACGAACGAATCATCCGCTATCGCAAGCGATCCTGGGATGTGCGGCTGGGAGCGGAGTCTTTCTTTTTTCAAGAGGGACATGCCGACTATTACAGTAATGCCCGCTACGCCGAACTCCGCCTGGCCGAGTCCGGGGAAACGGTATTGGTCGGGCTGCGGGGAAAGGAACTGGAGATGCTAGGACCGCCCCCAGAAATTAGCAATTAACAATTGGCTATTGATTATTGACAATTGCCAACAGTTAATGGTCAATGTTCGATTGTCAATTGAAGCATGAGGAGGAGTCTTATGACCGATGTCTTTCTAATCAATTTCCGCAACGAGCGCGATATGTACCCACCGTTTGGCATTATGTACGTCGCCGATGCCTTGACCAAGCAGGGCTTGAAGGTTGAGCTGTGGCACGAGACGGAAGAGGGACTGGACGAATTTGTCCGCCAGGTTGAGCAGGCGCGCCCCTTGTGGGTCGGATTTAGCACCATCACCGGGCCGCAGTTGGCCGCCGCGATCAAGGCGACGCAGCTTGTCCACGCCATGGGCATTCCCACCGTGTGGGGCGGCGTCCACGCCACGATTATGCCGGAAGAGGTGTTGAAAGAGGGTTACGTGGACTTCGTGGTGGTCAACGAGGGGGAAGTGACGGCGCAGGAGTTCACCCGCGAATTACAGGGGAACCGGCACTGGGCCAAGATTTTCGGCCTGGCCTGGAAAGACGAACAGGGCCGGCCTGTGGTCAACCCGGAGCGGCCTTTTATTCAAAACCTGGATGATTTTTCGCCGCGCTGGGATTTACTGCCGGATGTCAATGTCTACATGCTCCAATCCGGGCCGTACGACCGGGCGATCCCGGTCTACATCAGCCGGGGCTGTCCCTTCCGCTGCGGCTTTTGCTACAACGAAGTGGTCATGAAGCGCACCTGGCGGCAGCACAGCGACGAATTTATCCTCAATCAGATCGAGTGGCTCAAGCAGAATTATGGCATCAATGCCGTAGATTACGCCGACGACTACCTCTTTGGCCGGCCTCGCCCGATGCAGCGGCTGGTCGAAAAGGTCAATATGCCCTGGAGCGGCCAGGTGCGGGTGCAGTTGCTCAAGCCGGAGTTTGTCCAGTGGATGAACAGGACCGGCTGCCAGTGGGTTAACATCGGTGCGGAAAGCGGCAGCCAGAAAGTGCTGGACTCGATGAACAAGGATCAGAAGGCCGAGCAGATCGAATGGGGCGTGCGCAACCTGGCCGAATACGCGCCACATATTGAAGCCAACCTGAGCTTTATTATCGGCCTGCCGGAGGAGGATGAAGTCGAGCGCCAGATTACCATCGAGTTGATTGACCGGCTGTGCCAGATCAATCAAAACGCCCGCTGCTCGGTCTGTGTCTATATGCCCTATCCCGGCACTCCGCTGTGGCCGGAGGCGCTCAAGCGGGGCTATGTGCCGCCTGATACGCAACTCGGCTGGACTGAGTTTGACCTGAACCGGGGTAACACCCCCTGGATCAGCGAAGAAGAGGCCAACACGATGTGTGAGATTAACGATATTCTGTACGTGGGCCGCAGCCAGGGCCACTGGCTGCTCCAGCCGTATTACGCGCTGCTGCGCCGGCGCTGGCTGACCCAGAACTTTAAATTTTATTGGGAAGGCAAGCTCAAGCGGGCCGGAGCACAGATGGTCGAGAGCGTGGCCCCCTTACGGGTGCTGCGGGACAAGTATGGCCATAAGCTGGTCACTTATAATGCCAACACCCACAAGAGCAAAATTGAGATGCACCAGGCGGCGGGTTAACTGAAAAGGGACTGCTCTGATCTTTATAAAGTAAGAGCGATCACCCAGTTGGTCTACTTTTTTGAGCGGTTCTTATCCAAGATGGCGAATAGAATAAGGCTAAATGCCAGCAAGCGAACCACGTACAAGGGCAAACTGGTCGCTTCGTCTACCTGGATCAGCAGGACAAAGACAAACCTATTGACAGCCAGAATCCAAAAAGCCAGGGCAAAGATGGCAAACAACCGGTCCCGCGTTTGCAGCCAAAAGCGCAAGAAGAAAAGACCGGCCACCCAAAAACCAAAGGTCGTTGCCCCTAACAGAAATTCGCTCATGGTGTCCTCTTTAGCGATACCTAAAGAAATTATCTCCCCCGCTTAAGCCGCAGACTATCAACAAGTTGAGGCAAAACCTTAGCTTGCATCCCAAACAAGGCCGTAGATCAGTACAATCAAGGCGATTAAAGTCGCCAGACTCCGCCACAGGGAAAGGTCTATCTGCGGCAGCACGGCCAGATCCAGAAAGAGGAGGACGTTGCTGACGGTTAACCCTAAGAAACAAAGGCCGCACCATAAGAGCAGCCTTACCCGGCGCCGTAAATAACTTCGCAGGAGTAAGGCAGCGCAGGCCACACTGGTGAGACTACATAAGATATAGACGGCTTCAGCCATCGTCTTTGTCCTCCCTGAACTTAAAGGCATCGGCCAGAGTTTTAATCTTATCGAGAGGTTTAGAGAAAATGAGATTAATCACCGTAAACCTGTAGTCAGGGTACGACTTAGCCAGACTGTCTACGGTTGGTTCAAAATCGGGTTTTTGAGGTTGATACCGGTAAAGAGGTTCTGAGGCTTCGCGAGCAACCAGTAGCCCCCGTTTCTCCAGGTCCGCCAGGCGCATGGCCGCCGAAGCCTGGCTCAGGCGAAGTTCCTGGCTAACCTCTTGAGCAGTCCACTCCTGCTGAGGGTGACGATGCAGCAGGAGCAGCACCTCCAGTTGTTCCAGAGAATTGATGTGTTCTCCTATGAACTTTTTGACTTCTTCGGAGAGTCCTTTGTCGGTCACTTGGCTCCAGCCCCGCTACTTGTAAAAACCACCCACTTTACCAAACATACCATAATGCAGAAGATTGGTCAAGCTCTATTGAATTCAAACCTGGAAAATGAGTATTTTCAGAAGTTTAGAAAGTTATATTCGGCTGAGTAGGTGAGGTTGGGCAGTTACCCGTAAACAAAAAAGCCGCGCTGCTTACTGAGCACGGCCTTTTTTCTGTGAAGCGCCTGGCTTGGAGCGACTCTTAAAGCCGCTTACGTGCCACTTGACCCGGCTGGTCAAAATCACCCCATCGCCGATGGATAGAGTGGAGCGGTGCTGCCGCCGGGCATCTTCCGGTGAAGTCCAGGCTGATACCTGACGGCCTCCCTGGGCAGCTCGATAATTCATGGCGGCGATGACGTGGCTGCAAGCGGAGCGCCGATCTTCGTCGGGGCGCTGCCGGCCCCACTCGCAGGTGCAGGTGCCGCCATTAACGCCGAGATTTACGTCGTAAACCCGGTGTGTTTCGCCACTGGTGACTTTGTACCAGTTTGACCTGACCTGGCGGACGGTGTGGCCACGGCTTTTGTGCTGAATTTGCTTGGCGCTGGTAATTGTTTGGGCCATTTTTACCTCCTACTGTAATTACTGGTCAAACTCTTGATAAGTATTGTAGCATAATTCGGGTAAGTTATCAAATTCTTGACCAGTAATAGTGAAAAGGAAGACTGCCACTGGTTCTCAAACGGTTGAGGTCTGAAATGAAGACCCGGCTTTGCCCAAACGCCTCGCTCGGTGTACAATCTCTGCTAACGAAGCCCCGCCCGGCAACATCGGCGGGCGCTTTTTTTGTGGGGAGAGAAGGCTGAGGCTGAGATTAGTTCTTAGCCTTAGTCTCAGCCTTAGAATTTGAAAGACTGGATAAAATGAACATGGCTCAACCTCGAAATGATATTCGAAATATCGCGATCATCGCGCACGTAGACCACGGCAAAACAACCCTGGTAGACGGCATGCTGCGCCAGACCAACGTTTTTCGGGCTAACCAGCAGGTGGCCGAGCGGGTGCTCGATTCCAACGACCTGGAACGGGAGCGTGGCATCACGATTCTAGCGAAAAACACCGGCATTGTTTACCACGGTATTACCATTAATATCGTGGACACGCCGGGCCACGCCGATTTCGGCGGGGAAGTGGAACGGGTGATGAACATGGTGGACGGGGTGCTGCTGCTGGTGGATGCGGTCGAAGGGCCGATGCCCCAGACGCGCTTTGTCCTGCGCCAGGCCCTGGAAAAAGGGCATAAAGCCATCGTCGTCGTCAACAAAATTGACCGCCCGGCAGCCCGGCCCGATTATGTCGTCAACGCGACCTTCGACCTGTTTATTGACCTGGGGGCGAGCGACGAGCAGGCCGACTTCCCGGTCATCTATACTATCGCCCTGGAAGGCAGGGCTGGCTACCAGCCCGACACGCTGGGGTCTGATTTGCGGCCTTTATTCGACACCATTCTGGACCGCCTGCCGCCCCCGCAGGTCGAAATGGACGCCCCTCCCCGCCTGCTGGTGACTTCGCTGGCCTACGATAATTACATCGGCCGGGTTGCCATTGGCCGCTTGTGGAGTGGGACATTGCGCGGCGGCCAACAGGTCGTGTCTATCAACCCGGAAGGGCAGGTAACACCGGGACGGATCAACCAGGTATTTAGTTTCCGCGATTTGCAGCGAGTCGAGCAGGAAGCCGTGACCGCCGGCGATATTGTGGCCGTGGCCGGTCTGCCGAATGTCAGTATCGGCGACACCATTGCCGATGTGACCGACCCGCGCTCCCTGCCGCCAATCACCGTGGAAGAGCCGACGGTGCGCATGACCTTTAGCATCAACGACAGCCCTTTTGCCGGGCGGGAAGGCGATTACGTGACCAGCCGCCAACTGCGCGAGCGGCTGCGACGCGAGCTGGAGAGCAACGTGGCCTTGCGGGTACAGGACACCGACAGCGCCGACCGCTTCATCGTCTCGGGGCGGGGCGAGCTGCACCTGGCGATCCTGATCGAAACGATGCGCCGTGAAGGCTATGAGTTTGCCGTCAGCAAGCCGGAGGTGATTTTTAAGGACGGCCCGGACGGCCTGCGCGAGCCGGTGGAGCATGTCTACCTGGAAGTGGCCGGCGACTACCTGGGCGCGGTCAGCGAGATGATTGGCCGGCGGCGGGGCAGCCTGCTCAACATGCGCTACGGTGAGGACGGCACGGTTTACGCCGAGTACCTGGTGCCGACCCGCGGGCTGCTCGGTTTCCGCCAGCCGTTCCTGATTGCCACGCGGGGCACGGGCATTTTCCACACCCTTTTCCACGGCTACGAGCCGTACCTGGGCGACATCAACACCCGCGACCGGGGGTCGCTGGTGGCACTGGAAACCGGCCAGGTGACCTCCTATGCCTTAATGAATTTGCAGGAGCGCGGGATTCTGTTTGTCACGCCGGAGGACCAGGTTTATGCCGGGCAGGTGGTCGGCCAGTACAGCCGCGAGGACGACCTGGTGGTCAATGTCTGCAAAACCAAGCATTTGACCAACCACCGCAAATCCTTTGCCGAAATCAACGTCGGCCTGACCCCGCCGCGGATTCTGTCGCTGGACGAGGCGATTGATTACCTGGGCGTGGACGAGCTGCTGGAAGTGACCCCCAAGTCGCTGCGGGTGCGAAAAAAGCAGCTTGACCATAATGTGCGTCAGCGGGCCGCTAAGCAGGCCAGGGTTGAAGTTACTGCCTAAACGGGTGAAATCAGATTGACCCTTGTTCACCACGGGGTTAATTTCAATTTTGACGGCTAAGTTTATAAGCGTTCTAATATTAGAAAATGCCTTTACTTCCTGCCCACTGGTTTCCCTCGCCCGCCTTTGGCTCGCTGCTCAATCTTTGTTTCTTCGGCTGGGCGCTGTTGGAGTGCGGCCATCACCTGATTGGTAAGGGTGGACGGCTGGGGCAGGCGCACTTGGCGAGCGACGGCGGTTCCTATTGGCTGCTCGTTGTCACTGTTTATCTCTGTTTTTGTCTGGCCTATTTGGAGCGTTTCTTCAGTTGGGGGGTAGCGACCGGGGCCAGCCAGTACATGGGCCTGGCGCTGATGCTGGCCGGGATCGCTTTCCGGGAATGGGCTATAGTAGTCTTGGGGCGGCAGTTCTCGGTGGTGGTGACGATTGAGGCGAACCACCACCTGGTGACACATGGGCCTTATCGCTGGCTGCGCCACCCGGCTTACACCGGTGGTTTGATCGCTACAGCCGGATTTACGCTGGCCCTGGGCAGCCTGCTCATGCTCCTGCCCGTTGTCGTTCTTTTGCTGCTGGCCTTCTCCTATCGCATCCGCCGCGAAGAAAAGCTCCTGCTAACCACCTTTGGCAGCCTCTACGGGGATTACATGGCCCGCACCTGGCGGCTCTTGCCGGGCTGGTGAGGACAAGGTCAGCCGGAAGAGGCAGAAGTGCTCGTCAAACCCCTTGATTGAAGTGGCAAACGTATCCACTTGAATATCCCGTGCCTGTAATAACTTATCCACGGCCGGGTCCCAGCGCAGCTTTTCCGAAATCACCACATCCCCGCCGCGGCTCTGACCTTCCAGGCGGGCCGCCAGGTTGACCGTCGTACCGAAGTAGTCCAGCCGGTCGTTGAGGTTGACCGCCAGACATGGCCCCTGGTGCAGTCCCAACTTGATCAGCAGGGGTTCGTTGGGATGAGCGGCATTGAAATGGTTGATCTCTTGTTGAATGACCAGGGCCGCGCCGACGCCTTTCGCCGGGTCGGTGAAAGCGGCCATAATCGCATCCCCAATCGTTTTGACAATCGCCCCCTCGTACTCGCGGATGATCCGCTGTAAAAAGGCAAACTGCTCACGCACAATCGCATAGGAAGCGGCATCGCCCCAGCGGTTGTACATGGCGGTCGAGCCGACCAGATCGGAGAAGAGAACGGTCATACTCTGCACGCCAATCTCTTCGCCGGGCCGGAGGACCTGGTCGCTGAAGAGGTCGCGGAAGTGCTGCAAGGTGGTTACCTGGGCGGCGGTGGCGGCGTCGGTGTACCAGCCGGCCCGCTCGATGTAAATACGTTGAGCATAAGGAGCCTGGTTGGTCAACGTCAACGCCAGCGCGTGGTTGTCAGCACGACTTGGTTTGGTTTGAGAGGGAACGACCTGGAGAGTGTCAGCATTAGCCTGAATGACCAGGGAATTTATGGGCTGGCCGAAATCCAGTTCAATCCAGGTCTCGACGCCGGGCTGCTGAGTGCGGATGCGGTAGCCGCCCGCTTCGATTTCGACCGGCAAGAGCCGTGTTTCTCCCGGCTCGACGATTTGGTGGACCAGAATGTGAGGGGTCACCATGGGTCCGCCGACGCAGTAGGTTTGCTCGTAAATCGGGCGAATCTGGGGATGGGGAACAAAGGTCAATTCGACGTTTTGGGCCAGGTCGGCTTCAAAGTTAATGTTGCAGGTGGCACAGTGGACACCTTTTTTTACTTCGTCCAGGGAGGAGGCTACGACCTTGGCTCCCCGGCAGAGGGGACACAGCATGTCCCAACGCATATTCAACAGGCCCATCTTGGCGGCGGAGAGGAACAGTTCCAAAATGGTCCGGCGTGGCGCGCCCCAGGTATTGGCCAGTACGTACGGGCGCAGCCGGGCTAAATCTTGATCAGGCGCGGTTAGTAAGAGATCGGCCAGGCGTTGGGCCCAGCGCAGCTCGTGGCCCTGTCCAGCCAATTGGCGGGTCAATTCTTGCAGGCGGGCCTGGCCCGGCCCGGCCAGGGAGGGTACAGGTAGGGGAATGACCTGGCCAAGCTGCTGCTGAATGGCGGTGTCAATCTGTTGGAAAATCCGCTCAAAATTTCGGCGGGCTTCCCAGCCAAACTGTTGGAGTGCGCCCAGGAAGCCGATAATATTTGCCGGAGCGGCTTCAACCGTGTAGGTAAGCAAGGTTCCGGCTGAGTTTGGCTCAAGAACCATTCTGATGAAAACGCGGGCGAGAGGACCCTCCTTGAAAACTCGTAAAACACTGTACTCTCGTTCGCGCACCCATTCAAAAGGATGCTCTTCCCACTCGACGGAGACGCCGAACTTGCTCAAACGGCCGGTGCGCCGGCTGCCACCGATTTCCAGGGGTGTTTCCGTATAGATCATCACCGGCAGATGCGCAGCCTGGTTGACCCGCTGCGTGTCGGCCACGTAGGGCCAGAGTTCTGCCGGGGAGCTTTTGAGCTGCCACTGCCACTGATACTTAAATGGTTTCCAGGTCATGGGGGGAGTCTGGGCTAATTGCTTAATTCGTGACTCAAAGTATAACCGAAAATTGCGGGTCGAGCTATAGGATAACATGGGGATATACCTGCTCCACTTCATCGCTACACGGTTTAATTTGGTAAGGTTCGTAGGAATTGTGAATTGCCCATAAGGGGCCTTTGGCTCTGAATGTTCAATTGTGAATCGTTCACAATTCACAATTCGTTATTCACAATTAATTTAGCTTGAGTCAGGCCAACTTTCCAGACCAAAAACTACTCATTTTTTGCTCGTTTTGGCTGGAGGTGGGAGAGAGTGGAAGGTTGGAGGGCTGGAGGGCAGGCGCAGAGCGCTTCGCCTCCCCTTGGGGGAAGGCCATGCTCCTACCTGTCAGAATTAATAGGCGGTTTCATTTAGCGCCACTCTACCGTGCGCTGTTCGCTGGGAGCGGTGAGAGTGATGCCGGTGGGGGAGCCGTCAGCATTGGTCCCGGTTTGGCGCATGACGATAACGGTCCATTGGATCAAGCCATTGGCGGGCCGTTCGGCCTTGGTGATGCGCCAACTGCTGTTCTTGAGCCAGGTTTCGGTGCGGGCGCCGTTGGCCCAGCTAAGCTGCAAGGCATAAAATTCATCGGGAGCCAGTAGGCCGGTGGAGGTCCAATTGAAAAACAGGGTTTCGGCATCAACCACCTCATCGGCGATTGGGCTGAGCAAATTGGGGGTGGAGTAGGACGGTGTCGGCGTGCCGGTAGGGGTTGGCGGAGTGGTTGGGGTGGGTGTCGGGGTGGGGGGAGCCAGCGGCACGATAATCTGCTGCCCTGGATAAATCAGGTCAAGATTTACATCGGAGTTGACCGCCTGAATCGCTTCGACAGTCGTGTCATGGTCCAGGGCAATGTGGAGTAACGTATCACCCTCTTCGACGGTATAGGTAATTTGTGGGGCGGGCTCTGTACTCTCGGCGTTGGGAGTCCCACTGGCGCCGGAGGGAATCATGAGTTCCTGCCCAACCTGAAGCGAGCTAACATCGTCAATATTATTCAGCTTCATCATCTCTTCCACCGGTACGCCATAAAGGTCGGCGATGAAGGAAGGGTTTTCGCCCGACTGAACCACGTGAATGAACGGAGTGGGGGTCAAGGTTGGGGTAGGGGTGGCGGTGGGCTGAGGCGTATCGGTGGCTGTTGGCGTGGCGGTTTGGGTGGGGGTGCGGGTTGGCGTGGCAATGGGGCTGGTCGGCTGCACCGTTACTTCTTTGGCGCTGGCGACAAGACTTTGTTGATAGCGGGTAACGGCGACGACGATGCTGACAATAATTAAGACGCCCAGGCCAATCCCGATCCAGGAGCCGCTAAAAATGGAGGTCTTCAGCGGTAAAGAATCGACGGGGTTGCCGCACATCATGCAGGTGACGGCTTTTTGGGCAGCCGGAGCGCCGCAGTTCAAACAGCGACGCTGGCGATGGTAATAGGCGGTTGGCTTGCCACAGATCGGGCAGCGAGTTTCGTGGGCGGCTAATTCGGCCCCACAAGCTGAACATTCGGTCATAACGGGCAGTAATTATCGGGTATCCGGGCAGAATTGTCAATTATCAGTAGTCAGTAGCCAGTAATCAGTGGTCAGAAAGAAGTAGGTTAGTATTGCGGGCATTTTTTGGAGACGAAGGGGAGATTAGGCCAAAAGTAAAGGCTGATGACGAGCAGCAGGGCCAGAATGCTGATAATGGCTCCCATCGTACGGGGTGGGGTGCTGCCCATTCGCAGCAGCACGATGTGCTCGCCGGCCGGAACATCAACGGTGATCAGGCCAAAGGGCGGCTCGTGCCGGTGCGGGAGAGGTTGTCCATCCAGGGTGACTCGCCAGCCGGGGTAATCATACGTGTAAAATTGGAGGGTGACCGGCCCGGTGGCGTTGACCTTAACCCGGCTGGACGCCCCGCCCCGATGGAGGGTTTCGATGGTGCCCTGTCCCGTCAAAATAGCCGCCGCCTCAAGCGGTTGGCCGTTTAAATACCGTTGTTCCAGCGGGCTGGTTTGGGGCTGTTCCTGGGTGAATGAGACCATCCCCACCCGGTCAACAATGGAGGCGCGATCCCAGTTGACGACCGCCAGCGGCGTTTCAGCCCAGCCGGGAATCTCGGTGTACTGGGGCAGAGTGTAGGGAAAAGAGGCCAGTACCACGACGAGGCAGAGTAGATAGAAGATAGAGGATGGTGGATAGTAGATGGTGGATGGATGTTTGGAGGTTGGAATTTGAATATCAGTTGAATATTGGCTGTTGACTGTTGGCCATTGATTATTTTCTTCAGCCAGGAGCGCGCCGGCCACAACCGACATGGTAAACGCTGCCATGCCCAACAAGCGCCAGGGAAATTGAACCAGGGTGGCAATCGGCACGACCCGCCAGACAAATTCCGCCAGCGGCGACATCAAATAAATGATGACGAGAGTTGAAACAAAGAAAAAGACGGCCACACTTCGCCGGGGAAATGGCCGGCTGATAAGGCGGACGAGCGCAAAAAAGGTCAAAGCAATAACGACAATGCCCAGTTGAAAAGAAAAATCGTCGGCCAGGCCAACGCCGGCATAGCCATAACCCCACTCCGGCGAGAAAAATTGGGCAAAGTAGACAAAGTGCTGCAGGTAGTTGTAACTGCCGCTGGTCCACTGTTCCACTTTGATGTAGCGGGTTTCGGCAATGACCGGGATGAGGTAAACAGCGGCCAGAGCCAGGCCGAGCAGCCCTGCCCCAGCAGTATAGACGCTGTGAGCCATGAGCGGCTTAAGCCTGACCCTGGCTTTGATCAAAATCAGCGTCAAAAGATAGGTCATCAAAAAAGGTGAAAAAGTGAAAAAGATGGTGTGATGGGTCAGCGCCAGCAGACCATAGCTCAAACCGGCCAGGGCAACCCGGAGTAAAGAGGAGGCAAGCACCAGTTCAGTGAAGGCCCAGAAGACGAAGGGGATGATGGCCAGGGCCACAAACTCGGCGTAGGCGCTGCGCACAAAAATCTCCACCAGGTGAAAGGGAGCATACATGTAAACCACGGCGGCCAGCAGTCCAGCTCGGGGACCAAAGAGGCGCTGCGCAAAACCGTACATCCCCACCCCAGCGCCAATCGTGGCCAGCACGTACATCGTTTTGATGGCTGTAGTAAAACCCAGGCCCAGCAGGTGAAGGACCTCGGCGGCGTAAAAGGCCAGCGGGGCGTATAAATTAAAGAGAGGATAGCCGTAGCCAAAGGCAAAATCGGGCGACCAGCGCGGGTACCAAAAACCATCACGGAAGGTTTGATCGAATTCGACCAGAAAGAAAACGCTGTGCCGGGCGTCGTGGGCGTTGAAGAAATAGGCTGGAGTCAGCAGGGGCACCCAGGCAAATAGAGAAAGCGCCAGGATTAACCACAGGGATGCCCGGTGAGGCGACCCCCGACCGGGGACAGGTGAGGCGAGGGAATGAAAAGGATTTAATGCTTTTGTGCGCTCAACGTTTTGCATCTTTGTTCCTGTCTACCCTTACACTCTTCGCATAATCACAAATTTATCAAAAATAAACAGGCTAACCACCAGCAAAACAGAGAGCAGCGAAATCCAGCGCCCGATTATTCTGACCGGCGTATCCTCAAAGCGGATTTCCAGGAAATGAGAACCCGGCGGTATCGGCACAACCATCCAGCCCTCGACAGGGGTAGTGGTGATTTGCGGACGAGCCACCACCGGCCCGACCCGCGTCACCGGCCCTACTGCTTCATCCAGATTGCCATCGTGGGGGCCCAGGTCCTCGTAAAGATATGCCTGCCAGCCCGGATAGTAGGGAATTAAAAAAGTAACCGCTTGCCCTTCTTTTTGCGTTCCGACCCACAGCAGTTCATGCACGCTGTCCATTTTCATAGAGTAGACCCCCACGCTGTTGTCTGCGGGGAGAGCGGTGTAGTTGACCTTGGTGGTAATCTCGCCGCCGCGTTCTACCTGTTCGGCCAGGGTGGACCAATTGGGGATACGCTCTACCCAGGCTGTCTGGCCGGTCATCTCATCCGACGACTGCTGAAAGCGAAAAAGAGCTGCCTGGCTCACCGGCCCTTCGGTCGGCTTGGGGTCGCGCACTTCGGCCTGAAGGTAGGGATAGCTGGAGAGGAGGATCAGGCAGGAGAGGAGGGTAGTAGGGAGTAGGGAGTAGGGAGTAGGGGATGAAGTAGAGGTTGATAATTGATCATTGACTGTTGGCTGTTGCTCATTTTCCCCGGCCATGATCGCCCCGGCGACCACGGAAATGAACGGTGCGACGACGACCAGCAGCCGCCAGGGAAACTGGGCAAAGGTGGACAGGGGCAAAAAGGTCCAGACAGGGTAGGAAATTGGGGTTGTCAGGAACAGGACCAGCAGAGTCATCCCTTGAAAAAAGTAGAGAGTCCGCCGGAGGGCTGGGTTGGCCAATTTTGGCCCAACCAGAAACGACAGGATAAAAAGAATGGTGGCGGCCAGACCAATTTGAAAACCGGCTTGATCGTCGGGGCCGGGAATGCTGGCGCCAAAGCCCCAACGGGGTGAAAACAATTGAAAAAACTCCACAAAGTCGTCGCCAAAGGCGAAACGACCGCCGACCCACTGGTCAACCCGGACATAACGGTATTCTAAAAAAGCCGGCAGCCAGAAGATAGCGCTCAGGCCGAGGCCGAGGAGGAGGACAAAGGCCGGGGGAATCGAGGAGGCAAGGAGCCGGGTGGCGTGAGGCGTGAGGCGCGCTGCGTGGGGCGTGGGGCTATTCGCCGACGCGCTGATGCGCAGATTCCCCAGGAGCATATAGGCAACGTACAGGCCGAGAATCGGGGTAAAAAGGAGAGCGAGCAGATTGCTGGTGAACATGAGCGCAGCATAGGCGGCGGCTGCCCGGAGGAGGGCGGTCAGGCGGGGACGGGTAACCGCTTCATAAAAGCCCGATAGAAGGAGCGGCACAAAAACGAAGCCGACCGACTCGGCCAGGGCGGCGCGGACGTACAGGTCAAATAGATGGTAGGGGAGGTAAACGTAAGTCAGGGCAGCAATCAATCCGGCTGGCGGGCCAAGCAAACGCCGGACAAAGAGATACATAGTTAGCCCGGAGAGCAGCGCCGATAATCCAAAGACGACTTTGACAGCAGTGACGATATCAAGGCCGGCCAAATGCAGGCCCTCGCTGACGTAAGAGGACAGGGGACCGTAAATATTGAAGAAAGGGTAGCCATAACCAAAGGCAAAATCAGGCGCCCAGCGGGGATACCAGATCCCATCGCGAATAGTTTTATCAAACTGGTAGAGAAAATAGACCGAATGGCGGGCATCATGCGCGCCCCAAAAGTAGCCGGGCTGCAAGAGCGGGCCGATGACGGGAAGGGAGAGAAGCAGGGTGAGCCAGAAATAGGGGGTGGAAGGAAAAGAGGAGAAGATAGAAGATAGACGCGAAGCGTAGAGGATAGAAAATCGAGGCTGGCGAGCAACCATCGGGGGCCGGGGGTCCCAGGGGGAGGCTTCGCACTCGGGGATCAAGGGGCTGGAAGCGTCAATTCTATTGAACATTTAGGATAACTCTTCCTTCGGAGTCGTTGGGGACAGGCAGCCGAGCGCCGGTAACTTCGCTATACAAGCCGACAAAGACCTGGTAGGGTCCGGGTGGAAGTGTAGCAGGCATGAGTAGCGGATAGGAATCTTTGATTAATTCGCCGGGAATCCAGCGGGAGGTGGAATAGTCACCTTCTCGCGGCTGGCCGTCGAATTGGGCCAGAACCTGCCCCTTGGCGTCAACCAGGTGGACAAATACTTTCCAATCTTCGCTAAAAGGCTGGAGCGCCTGCCAGGTAATGTCGAGACGCACAACTTCGCCAGCTTGCAGCGGACCGTGCGCTGTGAGAGGAATAGCGGCCGGCCCGCGTTCCAGGCCGGCAGTATTGCCGTTGATCTCCACGACAAAACCGTGGGTCAGGAGGGCTACTTGATTTACGCCCAGGAGGGCCTGGGGGCCGCGCCTGATCTCCGGCTCGATTTGAATAAATTGAGGTAACAAGTAGGAGTAACTGCTCAGGATGACCAGGATAATGACCGAGCCGAGGAGGGGCAGCCGGGTCAACTGCTCGTCAAGCCACATGCTGGCTCCCGCCAGAACAGCCAGGCAGAAACCGGTCAAGCCCAGCAACTGCCAGGGGTAAGTTAGGGTGCTGGCTAAAGTATAGCCGGGGAACAGCGGCAGACTCCACAAAGGCTGGCTGAGGCCAAATTGGAGCAAAATGGAAACAATCGCTGTACCGCTCAAGAAGACTAAGTGCCGGTTAAAGCCATTCGGCGCAGCTCCCGATTTACGCGGCCACAAAAAGAGAGTCAGAAAGGTTAGCCCGACAGCGGCCAGGCCTACCTGAAAGGACATGCCATCGTTCCAGCCCGGCCGGCTAGGCCCAAATCCCCAGGAGGCTGAGAAAAGCTGGAAGGGAAAAAGAAAGTGATCGGAAAAGGTGGTGGGGGAGGAAAGAGGAGTCGAGGAGGCGTAAGGCGAAGCGGCGAAGATGGACAGAGTAATAACAAATGCCAGGACAACTCCAAGACAGCCTACCAGAATGGGCCAGAGGGCCTGGCGGCGCCGAGTTAGCCAGTAGAGCAGGGCAACAAATACAAAAGCCCAAAGGGTTAACCCCAATTGACTCAGGCCCAGGATGAGCCAAAGAAAAACAGCCAGAACCGAAAGCAGGATAGTGGACGGGCGGTTCAATTGGCTGGCCTGCTGGCCCACTGACTCGCTTGCCAGCACTGTCCAGGGCAGCAGCCCCCAGAAAAAAGTCTCGCCCCACGCGCCACGTATGTACACGGTGGCGATCTGATGAGGTAAATAGATATACACCAGGGCGGCGAGTAAGGCGCCGGATGGCCCCAGCCACTTTTTGAGCCACCAGAACATGCCCAGGCTGCCCAACAACCAGCCCAACCCCACGACTACTTTGACTGCTAGCACCGGTTCAAAAGGCAGCATACTGGCCAGGTAGTAAGGCCACAGCCCATCACTGCGCAGGGGGTCAAACTGGGTAGCGATATGCGGCAGCCAGCGCCAGTTGCCTGGATTGCCCCGCAAATCGGCGCTGTTCCACAACGGTACAAAACCATTGTGCGTTTGAATGGTACCGGGGTAAAAGAGAGGCGCCAGGGCAAATAGGCAAAGAACTGCGGTTAAAATCAGGTAAGTGGTGGAGGATTGGAGAATGGCAGAAAGGGGTGAGCGCGCCTTGGAAACAATAGCTTGGTCATTTGGAGAGGTGGACAAGTAACTCACCGGCTCGAACTCGCCCTTTTTTCAATGACTCCCTGACTTCTTTCATCCAGGAAGTAAGCAACAGGAGGCAAATTAGTCTTCTTCTTCCTCCAGGATCTCGGCCAGGTGTTTGAGATTAGCCGCCACTTCTTTAGTCATTTCGACAATACGTTTCAAATCCATCCGTACTTCAGGCGAAGCCTCTTTGCTGATCAAGCAGTATTGGGCCACGCTGATAATAGATGAGAGCTGATTCAACGTGTCGTGTAATAGAGCACCGGGCGGAATAGATTCTTGAACATCTGACATTATAAGCTAATCCTCTCGCTCTCCAAGCCGTAGTTTATAGGTCATCGGGTAACAATTTGACGGTTTTTAGGCTGCACCGGCCAGCCCCAGTTCGGCGGCGGCCTCTTGCATGGCTTTTAAAACAAGGCCGATGTGTTCAGGGAGATCAACCTTCAAGGCTGCTGCACCGGCCTCAACCTCCTCGCGATTGACCCCCGGAGCAAATCCTTTAACCCGCCACTTTTTTTGCACAGCCTTGACATCCACATCCCGGATATCCTTTGAAGGCCGTACCAGGGCGACCGCGGCAATTAAGCCGGTCAGCTCATCCACGGCGTAGAGGGTGTGCTCCATTTTGGAGTGACGCTCCACCCCGGTCACTTCCGGTGCATGCGACAGAATCGCCCGGATGATTTCTTCGTCAACGCCTCGCTCCCGCAGGATCGGCACGCCGGTATTGGGATGGCCGTTGACGGCCACATCCGGGTAACGCTCGTAATCAAAGTCGTGGAGCAGCCCGACCAGCCCCCATTTTTCTTCGTCTTCGCCATAGTGGCGGGCATAGGCCCGCATGGCTACCTCCACCGACTGCATGTGGCGGCGCAGTTGGGGGCTTTCGGTATATTCGCACACTAAAGCCCAGGCTTCGGCTCGGTTCATGACTCTCCTTCAGTATCTAACTGATTGGCCTCGCCGAGCATTATATCATAAACTAACTGAGAGGCTAAAGTTGAGCCGGATAAAATTCCTTTAACCAGGTTTTTGTGACGCCCCTCGCAAACCTTTTGACAACAGCCCCCAAAAGTAAAGGATTTTTGGGGCTAAAACCGTAGGGTTTTGACCGCTTGCCTTAAATCCTCCAATCCTGGCATGGTATAGATAGCGGTTGTGTTCACATCACTGTGACCCATCAATCGGGCTATTCTGTCCAGAGGCACCCCCTTGTCTGCCAGGCTCTTCCCGAATGTGTGACGCAGTAGGTGGGGGGTCAAACGGAACCCCAACACCTTGCCCAATTCAGATAAATGCCACTGGACTAACTGCCTGGTCATCCGGCCAGAGGTGACAAAAACATAATCACTCTCCGATTTCCGCACCTGTAGCCAGGCGGCCAGGGCTGCTTTAGCCTGCTCATTCATCGGGATGGTTCGGCGTTTGTCACCCTTGCCCCAACGAACCGTTACTACCTCGTTTTGAATGTCGGACAGTTTCAGATCACACAACTCAGATACCCTCAATCCGGTGTTGAGCAGAAAGATGGTAATAGCTTGCATCCTTAAAGCGACGATTAGAGTAAAATCAAGCTGCTTTGATCTGGCTTCATCCACTGCGGCCTGGGCTGCCTGTAGGACTATTTTCACCTGCTCTTGAGTAAGCCACTTGGGATAATTCTCAGATCTAACCCCTTTAATTCTGACCATCGGATTTTCGGCGATGTAACCATTTTGAACGCACCAACGCAAAAGAGCAGACACGTAGCTGAGCTTCCGGTTGACCGTGTGAGGCTTGTAACGGCGCTTTAGATCCTCTTTATATTCTTTCATGGTGCCCGGGGTGAGTTGAGTTATGGTTAGCTCCCGATCTGCAAGCCATTGAGCGAACAACGGCAAATTGATGCGATAGTTAGCCAGTGTTCCAGTGGCTATATCCTCAGATTGAAGGTACGTCAAAAAACGGTCAATCTCGACCATTTCAGCTTTTGGGGCCGTGAAGCAGCTCGCCGGCGGAACCTGGCTGCCCCAATTTACTACTACTACTACGATCAAGCGGCCAGTTCTTCATATCCATCCTGGTCGTAACCTTCGCTGCTGGTAGTAGTAGTAGGATTTAACGCCTCCATCACGGCCAAAATGCGGCGACGATAGGAGCCGCCCGTTTTGGTACGGTCTCCAAACAGCAGCCCGGCAACATCGGCCTGGCTCAAATCACGGCCGCGATAGGCTGCCAATAATTCCAAATCTTTTTCCACTTGGGGGACTTTCAAGTAGCTGGCATAGGGTTCGGTGCGTAGATCAATGCCATCAAACAGCCAGGGAAACCGCTGGACAAGCCAGGGCCAGGCGGTCTCAGGCGCGGTCATCATTTCCGGTAAAGCGGCCAATTCTCGCTTGACTGTTTTTTCGTGACGCTGTTTAACGCTGCTTGGCTCCAACAAATCGGCCAGGCGGCGCAGCTCGGCGGCCAGCACCTCTGGCCGGGCCGCAATTTGAACGGCTTGCCGTCGCCCGTTGAGGTAAATAATCAACCGGCCTGAGCCGTAAGATACGGCGTCCAATTCACAGGGCACCCCTTTGTTGCCAGGGCTGATGAAGTAGATTTCTTTTGTCATGCGCGTTCCTTTCGGTTATACTGGGTTCAGCGGGGTTGGCGTTCCTCCCCGCTGCCCGCCGTGAAGCCTTCAACTTTCGGCGGGTTTCTTTTTGAGACCCCACTGACCTGGTTGGCCAGCCCAGGGCGGCCCCAAATTCACAAGTTGGTTATTAATAGCCGCCAGATCCAACCACCAGGGCAAACCCACAATCCTGGGTTATAACGGTTCCAGGGGGTTGGAAACCATAAAACAGGGTCATAATCCTTATCTACACTCTGATCGTGTAAACGGACCCAACTTTGGGCATTGCAGCGTCTCCAATCTCCCTCCGGGATATGATCCCAGTCATGGCGATCTGGAAATTCAGAACGGGATTTCATCACCCTCACCTATTGCCGGTTTCTCCCTCGGTTCAAATTTCAGGAGCAAATCAACCAGCCGGTAAAGCAGAATGGTGGTAATTGACACCTTTGGGCCTCTGTCCTCAAATTGGCAGTAAAGCTCCCAAGCTAGATCGTGATCTTTGTTGTGTAGCCACTTTCACACGGATTTCATAACCCCCCCTTTTTCAAGTGGGGAATGAGATCGCCTGCCTGAATGTGGCTGATAAACGAGGTGTCAGCCAGAATGAAGTACATCGCCGCGCTAAAAATAGACAGATACAGGCAGGCGGTCAGGATCAGCAGCGAAACTGCCACTTTGAACGACAGCCGCAACTTGGAGCGGTAAAAATCGGTCAACCCGTGCAGAGCCAGGCCCAGGCAGATCAGCAAAAAGACGTACAGGGCCAAAAACAGGTCAAGATTGGCGGTCAGGACATCACGCAGGCTCATGATAGCTTCTCCCGTTCCCATTCAAGCTGATCAATTCAGCTTTCAATTTGCGGCCCAGGCTCTCCGAGCGGCCCAGCGCCCGGCCCAAATCGGCTCCGCTGATGTCGGGACGTTGCGCCAAGATTTGAATGGCCTGGGTACGGGTGTCATCGCTCACTTCGGTGTAGCTCCGCTTCTCTTTGCGCAGCGTGGACAGCTCCGCTTTGAGTTCATTCAACTTGGCCGTCAAGCGTTCCTGTTCTGCCTGCTGCTCCGCTTTAACCTGCTCAAAAAGAGCCTTGTCCGAGGCCAGGTCAACCCACAATTGTTCCCGCTGCTCCACCAAAGCGGCGATGGAGGTCAGCACGGCGGCCCGCTTGATCCCGGCCTTGATCTGGCTGACAAAGGTTTCAAACGACAGCAGTAGGAACAAACTTGGCATAGCAGCCATCACCATTGCCAACGTGCCCCAGGTTTGAGCGTGAATGACGTTGAACACCAGCGCCAGCCCCGACGATCCGATCACCAGCGCCCAGGCCCAGCGCGCCCGTTCCGCATGGAGAGAAGCCCGCAAAGCAGCCAGGGAAAAGACGATCATCCCCCCCTCTAAAATCAGGGGAAAGACCATTGGTAAGACAAAATGGTGCTGCTGGGCCAGGTCGGCCAGGGCCAGATAGCTGCTGGCAAAGCCCAAAGCCGCAATGACCAGCAGCAAAATTCCCGTTAACCAACTGATGAATGTTTGCGATTTCATAAGAACTCCTTTTTAAATCATGAGAATCATGAGTTTCATGAGTGTTTTTTGAGTTTTCAAATTTTTTTACACCCCCCCTCCCCCCATGTACTTCATGCACATGATTTGCATGATTTCATGATTAATCCCCCCCCAATGTGGCATTTTGGGCTTTAAATCATGAGTTTCATGAGTTTCATGAGCGATTTTGCGATACTTGGAAATCGTGTAAGGCATTATTGGGCCTCCGGGTCATCTGGGGCGTTGAATTTATCCAGGTACAGGGCCACAACCAGGATGCGCGTTTTGGTGGCCGGATCATGCACCTGAACGTCAAACCAACCGCCTTCCTCACGAGCTTTGGTACAGTAGCTCAATTGATCCTGGAAAAGCTGTTTGCGCAGCTCCGCTTTGGAGATGTTGATCGGGGCCTGGCCGCTGGCCCGTAGCCACTGGTTGACGATTTCAAAGGAGCCACCCAGCAGATAGAGATAGGTGTCATCCTGCCAGCCTACCCGGCGATCACAGATGACCGCAGAAACGGCGGCATAGCCGGTGGCGATAGTGTCACGTAGAGCAGCCAGGAATTTCCAGGAGTAGCGTTCTGATTTCACCTTTTCGCCGGTTTTGCCAACGATGTTGAAGATAGCCAGCCCGTGCCTGGCTTGAAAGCTTTCAGCCTGCTCCACGGTCATCAGGCCGGTGGCTTCGCAGAATTTAGCCAGCATTGCCGCCCCGGTGCTGTTGGCGGCATAGTTGTTAGACAGCCGGGTGTGCTCTGTCTGGAATTGGAGGGCCTGAAATTCCTTGAACTTGGCCAGGCTGCCCCGGCCATCGCCGTCCAGCAGCCATTGGATGTAGGCAGCCATCAGGCCGGAAAAGAGGGGCGCTGTGGCTTTGATTTCATCCAGCTTGGTGTTGCGCACCCCGGTGGGCTGGCTAGCAAGCTGGCCTAACAACATCCGGGCGCTGTAGCTGGCTTCCCCGGCTTCTGGCACGGCTTCACCCGTGCTCAACAGCAAAGCGCGGGGTGGGAGACTGGCCGCCGCCTTGCCGGTGATGGTGGCCCGTTTGCGGCCCTGGGCATCAACGGCCGCCTGTACAAAGGCCACCCACTTGGGCAGCGCGTCATTGGTGATGGTGCCCGGCTTGAGATCGTCAATCAGCATCAGGCAATCTTTCAGGGCATAGGCGCGGGCCTCCGCTCCGTAGGGCGTGCCAGACCACTTGTAGGTAAGGGCGGCGCTGCCAACCGGCCCGTAAAGGGCCATCAGCAGCTTGGCCAACTCGGTTTTGAATGAGCCGGTATCAGCGTGGATGTGGTACAAGTACCGGGCCTCATCCCCCAACCAGCGCAGCAGGGGCGGCAAAAAGGCGTGGGCCAGGGTGGTGTAGATGACATCGTGCTGATAGATCTCGTTGAGGGCCATCAGGCCGGCCCAGGCGATTTTGTTCTCTTCCGGGGTGTTGCGCCGGAAACCAAAGGCGGCAAACTCCTTGGCCAATTCGGCGTCAAGTTTGCACTGGTAATCGCTCTGGCCGATGGCTCCCCCAGGCAGCACAAACGCCTTGCCATCGGGGGTCCAACCGGTGCTGGTGATCGCTTTCACTTCTTTCATCTCCTCTGCCGGGGTGAGGGCGGCGATGGCCGTAGCCAGGCGGGTGATCAGTGGGGGGTCAATGGGTGGGGGCTTGCCGGGCAGGTAGTTGAGCAGTCGAGAATACAGCCGGTTGCCGTCTGCAAAATCAACTGCCGTGATTTCGGCAGTGTACGGCTTGCCGTCTTTTTTGCCTTCAATGGTGTAGATCACGGTTTGGGTGGCCTCATCAAACAAGGTCAGCTTTTGCGTCACCTGGCCGTAAAAAGGGATGATCTTCTCCAGCGCGATGATGTCATCCTTGACCTGTTTGTAAGTGGTATAGACCATTTCCCCGTTTTTGAGGCTGTAGGCAGCCTTGAGGCCCTTTTCAGGCTTTTGCAGGGCCAGGGTAACGCCGGGCGGGATCTGGATGTCATTGGGGCCGCCTTCATCGCTGGCCAGCGCCGGATCTGGGGGGGGTGGGGTCTCAACAGCGTGACCATTGGGGCCGCTCGATGCGCGGTCCAGAGCGCCTGGCTGCCCCAACGTGATGGGTTCTTTCCCCTGACCCCCTTTCCAGCCGCTTTTGATAGTGCGTTCAGCCTGGCCTTCGGTGTTGCCGGCGCCGGTGCCCACGTAGAACTTGAGCGCAACCGGCATGAGCGCCTCCAGGGTTTCCTGTTCGCTGTAGCCGGCGGCAGCGTGCTGGATGGCTGCCTGGTACAGTTCGTCGTTGACACCTCGGGCCGATTGGCCCAGGTGGCCGCTGGCCATAAAAGCGCGGGTTCGTGGGGGAAGGGGATGCCTGCCGTTTTGGGGCCGGATCTCGCCGGCCGCCCGGGCGGCCGGGGTCTCAACAGCGCGGGTGATACCTACATCGGCCAGGCTGGAGATTTCGGCAATACCCTCCCAGGGCGGTGTGATCCAAGAGTATTGGCGGCCGCTGGGATGGATCGAAGGCCACACGGCGATGTAACCGCCTTCGCCGCGCGTCTCTCCAATGTGGATGCCCCGAAATAAGATTTTCCAGGATCGAGGCAGGGGGCCGGGCATCCGGGCCAGCACGTGAAAGCCGTGGCCGGTTTCAGCCGTGGCCGTGTGCTCAGGGCTGAGTTGGGCATGTTCCTTGACCCAATCAAAGTAAGCCTGCTCTTGATCGAAGTCGAGGGCAAACACGTTGCCGCTGACTTCTCCCATCACCAGGGCGATGTTTAACTGGGTAAAATTGAACCAGCTTTTGATCTGCTTCTCGGTGGGCCGCTCTTTTTGAAAGGGCTGCCAGGATGGGATTAGACCCCGTTTTGGGTGTTCGATCTTGGGGAGCAAGGTGCGTTTGGGGTCTTTGGTCTGGTAGGCCAGGGGAAAAAGGGAAAAGCCGCACTCCAGGTATTTAAGGGCTGCTGATAGGATTTCTGACATAGCACTCCTTTGGCTACTGAAATAAGGGGAGCTGCCAGCCCACAGGCCGGTGGCTGGCAATCGCTTGATGAAGATGGTCCCACGCATCAAGGTAGGGTTTCCAGGGCTTGCTGTCGCCTGGGCAGGCTGACCAGATGGTTAGATTTGTGGGAGGAACCGCCTTGGCCGGGATGACAAAGGGCCAGTCCCGTCCGTTCCTGGCAATGAAGATGACCAGATCGTGCTGGTGGTTGCGCAACCGGGCCTGGAAACGGCCGCCACCCCGATAAAAGGGATAATACAGGCTGAACTTGACTTCGATCCGGGCGGCGTTGCCCTGGTCATCCCAGGCCCACAGGTCAAAAGGGGAGTTTCGGGGGGTCAGGGCGGCGTGGTAGCCCAGGGCCTCGATTTTGCGCTGGCACCAATATTCGGCCTGCCGGGCCAGAGGGCCAAAGTCCTTTTGGCTCTTGCCCCTGTTGACAAAGTACCAATGCCGGATCTCTGTTTCCAGGTCGGACCTGTATTGCTGGATGATGGCACGATCTTCAAATTCCATAGTGATACCTGGTGTGTGATTGGGGCCGTGTTCTCATGCTTCAGCTATGAGTTAGCGGCCCCAATGTTGAAGCGTTGGGCTTTGTAGGCTTGCAATTGATCCAAGTATTCACGGCGGCTGTCATACAGGCTGCCATCGGGTTCCTCTGGCAAATTCGGCTCCGGGAGAGGAAAAAGTTCGCCCAAGTCAAATTGCTTAAGGGTCAAATCAAGCCGAATATCATCATAGACTTCCCCCCAACGATCCTTGATTGCCTCCAATTGTTCCTGGTAGGCATCTATCTTGGGCTGGAAGTCTCTGATCAGATCAGCAAACTCCTCACGGGTGACATTGAAATTTGCCATTAAGGCAAAATAATCAGCGGCAAGTTCATTGAGGTTGGGGGTGTAATCCTCAAGAACTGCTTCTATTTCGCCGCGCAAAGCCCCTCTCAGCGCCTCACGCTGCTCAAGTGCTCGCCCGGTCAGGGTGGGATCGTGGTATTGGAGAATGGCTTGACGCATGATCCGCGCCAATTCGCCGGGGTAAAGGGCTTCCAGGGCGTCTAGCTCAACCTGGCCTTGACCATAGGCTGCCTCAAAGTTGGCTTTGCGCAGATCCGTATCTTTGACAGGCACCCTGGGAAGGGTGTACCGTTCAACTTGGTCAGTGGTCAGCACCACGGGTTGAAGCCGAATGTCAAGTTCGTGAAAGCCCTCGTTACGCTGGAAATACTCAATCTTGCGGGCCACACTAATGGGCATCCCCATTCCGGCCGGGTCAAAGTCGCTCACGTACAGGATACGGGCTGGCCGCTCAGCAGCCTGGGCGCGGCGCATAAAATCCACCACGGCAGTGATGGATAGCTCCCCTGCTCCTGTAACCAGGTTGACCCCATAACGCTGGCACAATGGCCCCAACACGTCGTTCATGGTGGTTTTCTCGCACCACACCTCCACGTGAAAGGCTTGTTGGATGCCTTGGTAGCCGCTAACCTCAAAACTGGGCAGATCGGGCAGGGCTTCCGGCAAGCCGGGCAAAGCGGGCAGCTCAGGCAGTTCATATTCCTCATCATCCCACTCGGTCACACTATAATCGGGGGTGGGATCTTCATAGTTCCAATCACCCGGTTTGGGCCAGTAGGCATTGACAACGGCCTCTGGATTTCGCCGATCCACAAAAGCAGCCGGGCTAACCAGGTGAAGATACCTGGCCCATTTGGCGGCCTCGTTGAGATAGTCCCAACAGGTTTCGGTATTTTCATACCTGGAGCCATCCGGGCGGTTGACAGGCGGGTTCTGACTGACGATCTGATAATGCACCCGCCGCAGGTGTACGCCACGCCGGTAGCCAAATTTGTTCCACAATTCAGCAAACCATTCGGCGGCGATCACTTCGCTGGGCCTGCCGGTATAAAACGGGTCATTTTTAGGGGAGAGCGCGCACAGATCAGCTATGGTGATCCCATGGTCTCTGGCTAATTGCTTGATGGTGTCGTAGGTAATCACGTTGGGTCATCCTTTCATTGGTTGGGGCTGGATCTCGGTCTGGTCCGGACTGGACGCGGCCCCAATTTTAGTCAAATTGGATTTGGGGAACTTCTGGCTTTGTTCTAACACCCGGTCGGCTTCACGTTCGAGGCTGGTCAGGCGGCCCTGGCAGCCGTTGATCCAGATCGTTACCTGGCTCTTGTGCTCTTTGAGCCGTTCCCAGTTTTCCCGGTTTTGGGTCAGGCGCCTGGCCTCTTTGATCTTGGCCTCATCAGCGCCGATGTAGAGCTTGCGCTTGCCATCCGGCCCGGTGTAGTCGCCGTTGCCGTTTTGGCGAAAGATGCAGTAAAGGTACTGGCCGTCGCCGCCCCGGTTTTGCCATTGGAAGTGGGGCACGGCGGGATACATTCCCTTCTGCTCCAGCAGGCGCATGGCCGCCTCGATTTCCAACAGGTGATCCTGGGCAGCCTGGATGTTGGTTTGAATGAGTTTGACCTTATTGTCTAGCATGATGACCTCCTTAATCCTGTAACCACCACTCTTGAACTTTGGTTTGATGGTTGGCTGATAACCAATCGTTATAAGCCCGGTCAAATTCTTCACGGGAAAGTTCAACTTGATTTCCCTCAGAAGTCCATTGTTCAAACTTCGCCTTAAAGTTATCTTTGGGGGCTTCAAGCAGGTATCGTCCGAGTACCCACCTTTCGTTCAGGAACACTTTGGCGACAAAGTGACACCCTTTGCCCTGGGCTAAATCAAACCAGCCAAGAAAGTAGGGTTGGGGAGTATCCAGGCCCAGTTTCTCTATCATTTTGGTGGAGCGATAAAAAAGCGGATCGCTTTTGCCATCAACCAGCCGGGGTATCACGTAATTCGGGAAAACGTCTTGTTCGGTTTGAGACATTGGTCAATCTCCCATCTCTAATTCTAAATTTGGATCATAGTAGGGATCATCAAGGTAGGGGTCATCCTCCTCATCATCGCCGCTGTCGTCATCCTCCTCATCATCCATCTCGTAATAGCCATCCTCTTCGTAGTAGGGATTGCCGCCGTGGCTGTCGTCGTCATCATCCTCAAACCGGGCCACGTAGCCGTTATCGTCATCATCGCCGGGGCGATACCAGCCGGCTCCCTCACAGCGACAGCGAATGTCATAATGATCGCAGCCACAAGGCACGTACCCTTCGGCGAACATCCGCTCATTTTCCCAGTTGATTTCATCGGGGGGAACAATAAATTCAGCGTGGCAGTTTTGGCACACCCAAATATGAGGATGGGCCGGATAATCCGTAGCACCCCGCTTGAACAAAACCGGCTGCTCACTGCAAACGCACTCGCTCTCCATTTCGGTGGGCAGGGGAGCGACGGTGTAATCGGGGAGATCGGCCTCGGTTAAGTCAGCTTCAACCAGGGCCTTGGCGCGGGCTTCTTCGTCGCTGTCGGCCTCCAGGTAAGTGACATCATCTGTTGTGCTTGGCTTTTCGCCCGTGGGAAAAACGCGATAAGTGGTCAAAGTTGCACTCCCTTCTGCTGGGCAAACTCTTTCAGCCGTTCATAGAAAAGGGTAACATCATCCCACGCTGACCCCGGGGAAACGTCTCTACCATCGTGGAGGAAACTGGTCATTTCGTTCCAAAACTCGTCACTGAATAGCTGCTGAGTTTCGGTGAAGATAAGGAGAGACGCCAACAAACATCTGAGAGCATCCTGGTCATTCATGCTAAATTTCTCCCTTTCAGCAGTGCAATAACGACACTGACAAGTTTTTGGGTCGTAATTTTTAGGGTCATAGATTTGGACGGGACAAAAGAGCAGGTCGGGAAATCCTGGCTCACACTCACAATCTTCTAACCGTTGATGGCACACATCGCAGGCTATTTCGCTCATTTCTCACCTACCGATTTCTTGTAGCGACTGGCTACATCATCCGGGTGAACCCCGTGACGCTCCATAATAGCCAGCAGGCCCCAGGCTTTGTTGTCGCTGTCCAGGTTGTAAAACGCTTCCCTAGGGAACTTGGGGTACTGCCAGACGTTGAACAGGTGGGCGGCCAGGTCAACCAGGCACTTGTCGCTGCTGCTGGTGGTGGCCCGGCGCATCTTCCGAAAATCAATCGTCTCATGCTCCAGGTTGCAAAATTCAGTGGTGAAGAATTTCTTGATGCTGGTGTTAGCCAGGATCAGCAGCGCGGCGCGCCACTCGTGACTTTTGAACAGGTGGGGAGGGATTTGGGCGGTCATAGCGCCTCCTTGACCAGCCTATCAAACTCAGCTCTGGCCGCCTGAAATTCTTCGGCGATGCTGAACCCTTCGCACTTGACGACGCTTACGGTTTCGGCAATCCAGCAGATTTGGCCGGTGGTCAGATTGTGGGCGTTGAGGCAGTAGCGATGGTCTTCGATTTTGCGGTAGTCGTGATAGAACTGGTCATTCAGCAGGTTGAAGTAGGCCCCGACCGGCAAAGCTTCAAATCTGCAAACCCAGGTCTTGACCAACTGTTGGGCCAGGGCCGAAAGTTCCGCTTTGGCAGCCAAGACCTGGCCGGCGCGCACCTTGTCACGCTGGAGGTAAACATCCTTATCCAGCCGCCCAGCCACCACGTCGCGTTCATCGGCGTCACACGCCGCCTTGTGCTCGGCGTGGATCTGCTGCCACTGGTCATCAAGTTTCTTCAATTCGGCTTTGAGTTCTTGGACGTTCATCGCTCAAAACTCCCTTGTTTTCCGGCTGAGCGCCTGTTGGTTGAAACCCGGCTGATCGTAGACCAGCGCGGCCACGACGTAGCCGATTTCCGGCCGCTCCAGGTGTTGATTTTTCATCCGGCCTCGGGTGGCTGCCACCAGGGTTTCATCGGCCGCTTTGATGACCATTTCTTTCGTGCGCTGGGGTAGCACCTGCTCTTTGATGTTTTGACTGAGCAGCAGCAGGTTGATCTGCTCGGTCAATTGTTGGATAAAGTCTGTCATGGCGTAGCTCCTAATAATCGTTGCCGGGCAAGGGAAAATAGGTGGGTGGGAGCAGCTTTTCCTGCTTCTCCCGATACTCTGAAATGATGGTGCGGACCACGCTGGAAACGGAACGATCCAAACGCTCCGCCGTGGCCTTCAACCATCGCTGGGTCTCCTCGTCTACGACGACGGAGATCGTCACCTGGCTGGTGCTCATAGAACCTCCTGTAAAGAAAAACAACCATAATTTGGATAAAAAACTAACCATTACATTATCATAAAAATTATGAATTGTCAATAATTTTTACCAATAATTGGTTGTTAAACAGACCAGTATGTGTGTTAAGATTGGCATGATGTCAGAAAAACTAACCACTTTTTGGACCTGGGTAGAACAGAGAATGAATGAAGTTGGGATTACTTCTATGCGTGAATTGGCTAGAAGGGCCGGTGTTTCTCACGCAACAATCAGCGCGTACAAAAATGATTTAAAGCCGCCCACCGTGGAGACAGCAGAAGGTTTGTGCCGTGCTCTTAGAGTGGACTGGGTTGAATTATGGGATCGGGCAGGTTATGTGAGTAAGTTTCACATACCAGCCTCAAGTGACTTGGAAGGCTTAGACGCAGAGATTTATCAAGCTCTACAGGGCACAGGAGATGACTTCAAATTGGCAGTACTCAAAACCATCAGGACTTGGTTAATTCTCTATGAGGAGTTAAGAAAATGATCCCAGAAGAACAACAACGGGCCGATGATGAAGAATTAGCATACCGGCGGGGTTGTCATCAAATGGCTGATTTTGTCCAGAACCAAGTGGCTGAAATGAGTGATATTAAAGATGTCCATGTGCTTTTAGAAGATCTGGTATTCGTGGTCAAGAGAATGTTCAACCTTAGTGAATATCGAAGCCAGTTCCTTGGCCATGTGGCCGAAAAGTTACAACAAAGAAAAGAACTCAGAGAGAAGTCCTAAAATGAAACTCCCAACTACGAAAAGGAACCCTCACGATGACAACACCCCACTGCCCTGCCTGCCAGGCTAAAAGCCCTGCCTGCCTGGCCCTCCAACGCTTTGACCAATTTGGCCTGGTCTACTGTAACCACTGCGGTTCAATTTTGGGTGTAGTATCCTTACCCTCCCCTTCTCCCCCCAAAGCTAAAGTTGAGACCCCGGCCGCTGTCGCCGAACAGATCGAGCGGCCCCAAGTTGAGACTGCCGGCCATGAGATCCCGCCGGCCACACGGCCCCAAATTGAAAAGAAACCGGCCGGAATGTTAGAAGTCGTCGGCAATGCCGACCTAAGCGGCAAGCTGCCCTA
Organism: Anaerolineae bacterium; assembly: GCA_023382535.1. Next base: position 279,402 of record JAHDWA010000003.1, read on the forward strand.
TGACCCCGTTCAGATCGCCAACCGGATGAGAGCGGCCGGAACGGGTGGCAGCCGCTATTTGCAAATCGCCATTGACGATGGTCCGCCCATCTGCTCCCAACACAGGGTTGAGATGGCCAGGGCCACAATTCCTGATGGTTACAAAAACTCTGGCCGTGAGGTGTGGCTTTGCCCTCAATTTAACGCTTGCGGCCAGTGGGAATTAGCCGGGTAATTGGGGCAGCCAGGCTCAGCCGGCAGGCTGCCTCACGGCCCCAATTTTGCACTTTCTGGCCAGCGCCTCCTGGTACTCAATCTGGGCCAGGTGCTCTAAATCCCCGATGATGTTCTCCCGGATATGCCCGGCCAGGGTTTCCCAGTAGCGATCCCAAATCTTGCCCTCGGCCGCTTCCCGCTGCACCAGCCAGAGCAGCCTGAACGCATCCTGCTCCTGAAACTCAATGGTGATGATATTCACGCCTGCCACTCCACTTCACGCGATCTGACCGCGGCTTCTCCGGTCTCCCAGCGCCGTTCCACGTGGAAGCGATATTTGACCACCAGCAGGTAACAACTGACCCAACCGGCCAGGAACAGGGCCAGCGGCAAACCACAGACAATTAACAAAGCGCCTAGAACTTCCATAAAACCTCCTGTAATTGAATAGGCCAAAGCCAATCTACCGGTAGGCTGATTAAAGCCATCCAGGTGTAAAAGGTATAGCCAACTCCCCCAGCCAGCCAGACAAACGAGAGCAGGGGCGGCAGTGACCCATGGATGGGGTAAAGGTTGATCAGGGCCGATCCCCGCCACGAACCGGGAAACATATCCGCAACCAAGTGCATAGCGTAGGTAGCCAGAAATCCAACGGCAAAGGGCCAGGTTGACGGGTAAGCAGTGACCAGCAGGCCAATTCCTACCGGCACCAGCGGCCCGTGGGTCCAGGCTGAGCGATGTTTGAGGGGGAGGGGTGGAGCCAGGTCAATATCGGCAAAGGTCAGGCCCAACATGGCCCCGAAAATTCCTAAAAGAACCGGGTAGATCAATTCCATACTTGTTCCTTTCTCGACAGGGCTAAAAAGAATATAAACGCCGCTCCCCAGAAGTGGAGCGGTTCATCCACTAAAGACCAAACGCCGTAAGCCAGGACCACGGCGGCAGCCCAGGCAGGCAGGGCCAGCCAGCGCCGGATGATAGACCAAACCAGCACGGCCAGGCCGGCCAGGCCGATCAGGCCGGTTTCGGCGGCAGTGGTGGCAATGATGTTGTGAGCGTGCCACCAGCCGGCCAGGTGGTAATTGCCCAGGCCAATTCCCCAAATGGGGAAAAGCAAAAAGTTTTGCCAGGCTTCGGCCCAGAATTGGAGCCGGTAGGTGTAGCCGGTGGGGTTCAGCCAACAGCCGATCAGGGTCAGAGGAAGTAAGGCGTAAAGCGTAAAGCGTAAAGCGTAGGGCCTGGAGGCAATCAGCCCGGCCAGGCAGCCGCCCACGCTGTTGAGCGGCCAGGCCAGGAGAATATAAAAGGGGCTGTAGAGTTTCCAGCCCAGGGCCGGCGCGGCCAGCAGGATCAGGCCCAACAGGTTGAAAGCAATCACGTTGGGGTTTTCCCAGGGGAGAAATGAGGCCAGTCCATAAGGGACCAGGGCCAGGGCAGCGGCCCGGTGGATCTCCGCATCGGTCCAGTAAGAACCCAGGAAATAAAAGCCTAGATACGCAAACCAAACGGCAATTCTACCTATGCCGGCATATCCGGCCCCGGTGATGAGCGTGCTGACCAGTAGGGCCGTGATAAAGAGCATGAGGGCCAATTCTACCCGCCCCAGGGGTCTCCTGGCCGCCTGTCCAATCATCCAGGCCAGCAGCAGGCCCCAGCCGATAACATTCACCCACAAAAGAGGGGAGCGCCAGCCGGCATAGCTCCCGGTCAGAGTAAGCCACAGGAGCAGCAGGGCCAGGGTGTTAGTCCTCATCATCCCTCAACCAATCCGGCAGATCGTCATCCTCGTTGGGGTCGTCGCCATCGCTGGCCAGCGCCGCGACAGGGGCGGGATTGTCCCAATCTCCCCTGCTCCCCTGCTCCCCTGCTCCATTGGTCCCTACGCCATTGGCGCTAGGGGCTATTTCGCTATTTGCCAGCGGCTCAAACGGCAAATCTGCCAAAATCGCTATTTCGCTATTTCCCGATGGGCCAGCCAGATTTTGAGGATCGGCCAATACCTGGGCTGATGCAAAATCGCGTTTCGAGCTTCGAGTCACGAGATCGAAATTGTATTCAGGGTTGGGATGCTTGCGGGCCTCCCAATCGGCCACGGGGAGCAGCCAGCGGGGGATACGGCGGGCGTTGATCGGCGGGGCCAGCACGTACAGCTCGCCGTCAATAGAGATTTCCGGCTTGCCGTCCGCTTTGACCTCGTAGGCAGACAAAATGCTGTAAACATCGGCCAGCTTAATGCCCTGCTCCTTGACCATCGCGTAAAGCCGTTTGCTCTGGCACTCGCCTTTCAGCATTTGCAGGGCAAACCTGAACAGATAATCGGCCTTTTGAGCGATTTCAGCCTCTTTGGCGTCAACGAACTTACCGGCGCGCACATCGGCAATAATGGCAGCCAGGGTGCTTTCGGCCATAAACGGGGCCTGAACCTGAATTTTGTCGGTGCCCCACTTCCACACAAAGCGCCCCTGAACCGGGGGCAGATGAACGGCGTCATACTGGCCGTCGCCCAGCAGCACCCCGCTGGCCGGGCCGTTGCCGCATCTAAAAGCCAACCGGGCGTCCATATTGTTGCCGATCTGGGCCGGCACAATGTCGCTGGTAGGGGTTTGGGTGGCCAGGATGATGTAAATGCCAACCGCCCGGCCTTTGCGGGCCAGCTCATTCAGGCTGAGCTTGGCCGCCGCCTTGTAGCGGGGATCCTCCATCATCGTGGCTAATTCGTCTATGACCACCAGCCAATGGGAAAGCTGTTTGTTGGGGTGCTTTTTGTTGTAAGTCAGGATATTCTTGGCCCCGGTGGGGGCGATCAACCGGGCGCGGCGATCCATCTCAGCCTCACAATAGGCCAGCACGGGCAGCACTTCAACCGGGTCGGTTAGCACCTGCTGGCCCATCGGCGGTTCAAGCCGTTCACCCGCCTTGGGCTTGTAATCGGGCGGGGCCACTTTGACGATGATCTTCTTGCTTCTTCGCTCAGCCTTGGCCTCAGCCTCAGCCTCCTCGTTGATCCAATAGACATCGCCGCCCAAATGCGGGATCCCGCCGTAGTCGTAAAATTCAATGCCGCCTTTCAGGTCGGTCAAAAAGAGCCGCAGTTTCTTGGGTGAGTTGCGGCTTATCAGCGTGCATAGAATGACATTGGCTTCGTTTGATTTGCCCGTGCCCTTGGAGCCGCCGATCAGGAGCGTGTAAACCTTGTCCAGATCGGAAAAGTGGGGCCGCTGGTTTTCGCCCATTCCCAGGGGAAAGGCCAGCGGGGCAGCATCCGGGGGCATCAGTTTCAGCATTTCGGCATAGCCAACCAGCGCGGGAATGTTGCCCCGCCCATATCGAGTCTCTACAGCGTACCAGAAGCCCGTAGCGCCTTCGCTTACCCTTACCTGGCTGTCACAGGCGTGTGACAGCGTTTCAACCACTTCTGGGGCCTTTAGATGAGCCACCAGTACCCCCCTGGGCAGCCGCTTGGTATCCACCCGGAAAAAGTAAGCATCCTCCCCGATTTCAATCCGGTTGATTTTGATCGGATTGAAGCGGCCCATCATCGGTTCTTTCTCGGATTTTTTGTACCAATAGGCGTGGCCCATCTTGGCCAGCCAGATGGGGATCTGGCGGGCCAGGTACTTGACCTCCCGGCGCTGCTCGTTGAGGATTGCCGCCCGATATTTCTTCTCCAGGGCGATTTGCCGCTTTTCTTCCTTTTCGTCGGGCGTTTCGTGGGTATAAATCAGCCAGCGGCCAATCTGGATAAAAGGCTTGGGGAATATCATGGCGTTGGAGGTTCGGTGGGTTCGGCGGTCGGCACCACTGGGTCAGGGGTCAGGGTGGGTGTCTCAGTGGGGGTGCTGGTGGCAGTGGCCGTGTCAGTGGGCGTGGGGGTCAGGGTTGGTGTGTCAGTTGGGGTGGGGGTGCCGGTGGGGGTGGGCGTAAAATCAGGCGAGTTGAGATACCAGCTAATGCTGCTGGCTTTCAGGCCCGATTGGCCGCAAACCGGTTCCAGCACGCCGGCTGCCAGCACGTAGTAGCCAACCGGGTTGCCGGAAACCGGCAGGGGCGCTCCTGACAGGAGCAGGGGCACGGTTTGGCCCGGAGCCGTTTGAATTGCCAGATTGGTGGCTGTACAGCCGCCAATGGAAACAACCAGACCGCTCAGATTGGCTGCCTGGGTTGGGGTGGGGGTGGGGGTGGGGATTGGCGTTTTGGTCGGCTTGGGGGCTTTGGTTGGGTCGGGTGGATTGTAGGGATCGGAGCGGGGCGGGGGGATGTAAGAGGTTGGGGTCGGGTAGGGGGTGTAGGTGGGGTACGGTGTGACCGTTGAGCCAATGTAATGGGACGAATTAGGATCGTAGCGGGCATCATAAACCGGCGTAACGTCTCCATCCGGGGTAGGCAGCCCGTAAGCGGCCAGGCCCCAGGTGTTGGTTGTGGTCACGGTTCCGGTGATGGTTCCGCTGATGACCTGGGCAATGGGCGCGGGGGTGGCCGTGCCGTTCAACCAAACCAATTCGCTGACCATCAAAACCGGGTACTGGCACTCCTTGAACTCCTGGATGTAGCCCCTGACCTGAACCATCTGCATCAGTGGGTCACGATCCAAAGGAACTTGCGGATAGAGATAGTAGGGCAGACCCTCATAGCCGGCAGTGGTAAAGCCAAAATTGCTGACTACACAGCCAGGCTCATAGGTGATGACCCCGATCAGATACGGTGAATTGGCCGGGTTTCCGGCCGGCCGATTGAGCGCGGCCTGCATGGTGGCCGTGCCCGCAATCTGGGCCGGTTCAAGCGCAGCCGGGGGTTGGGGGTCAGGGGTTGGGGGGTCAGGGGTGGGCAGCGGCCCAACGGTTTGGATCATTACGATGGTGGGTGTAGCCTCAGCCTCAGCCTTGGCCTTTTTCTGGGCGCTGCAACCCCACAGGCCAACAGCTACCAGAATAACCATCACCAGCCCAACGATGATGATCTTTTTGACCCCATCGTCCATCCCGCCGCCACGGTGAACATTAGCCATCGGCTCCTCGCCGGGTTGTAGATGTCTGACTTTCATCAGATCACCCCAAACCAATCGGCCAGCCACACGGCCAGCCCGATCAGGCTAAAAACGCCGATGGGGATGATGGCTTTGACGGCCCGGCTTTTGAGCCGCTGGAGAATTTTGAAGCGGGGCCGGCCTCGCCTGTGACGGTTAAGAATACGGCCGGCAACCGGATACTGCGTTGGGGGTTGGTGTTTTGACCACATTGGGGGGGCCTCCTAGAACCTGGGTCGTTTTTTCATAAACGTGACAAATTTTTTAGCCTTGCGGCCCAGCTCGGGGTCAATATCCCCGGCCACGTCGGCGGCCGCGCTGGCGTCCAATTTTTCGGTGATGGGCTTGCTGTAAACAAAGCCGGCCACCCACTTGATGATGACAATGCCCAGCAGGATGACCACAAAGTAACCCAGCACGCCGCCGCCGGCGAAGCCATCCAAAATGGACCAGACCGTAACGGCCACAGAGCCAAATTGGTTGATAAAGCTAACGCTGGCAATCATTTCTCCCAGGCCGGTCAGGGCCGGGTTCGCTTCGCCGCTTTCGTAGTCAACCGGCTGAAAGTCATAGGGATTGTCAAAATTGGGCGTGGGGGTTGGCTCCTGGGCCTGGGCCTGGCCAGCAAACACCAGCAGCGCCAAAGCGCAAATAACAACAATTTGGGGCCATTGTGCCGGCAACCAGGTGAGCCTGGCTGCCCCAATTTGGGGCCGTGAAAAGCTGCTCCAGCAAACAGATCGGGAAAAGTAGGGTCTCAAAAATAGTTTCATCCTGGGCCTCCAAAGTACCAGGGCACGGCGCTCCAGATCTTCAAAATCCAGTCCAGCACGGTCAGGATGAAATTGATGATGCGAATGATGGTGTTTTTGATAAAGAGCAGGATTTTGAAACCCAACACGGCGGGCAGCATGATGACCAGCAGCCAGAGCAGGAAAAGGCCAAACGGCCCCATAAAGCGAAATAGCTCCAGAAGCGTCCGGGCCAGGCGAATGGGCATGGCGATCATCGCTCCGAACAGGTAAGACCAGGTGTTGAGGCTGTAACGCAGGGTTGAATTTTCGTCAACTTGTTCAAATGTCCAGCCAATGTTAGCCATCTCCCGTGGGAGAAAAGGGGCATACCAATCCGGCGCGGTCGAAATTGTCAAGGTGCTGCTGTATTGGAGCGCCGTCACTTCACCCGAAAGATAGTTGGTGTAGGAAACCACGTCGCTGATGATGGCCCGGCCGTCGTCATTCAGGCCGGTGACAAAGGTGTAGCCGGCAGTTCCGGTCAGGCTGCCTGCTCCCAGGGTTAACGGCGTGCTGTACGAAATACTCAGGCTGGTGTTGATGGTTTCCAGTGAAATGGCCTCGGTGCCGGTCAGGCTGATATTCCCCAGGGAAATGGCGTTGGGAGCTTCCAATAGAGTGATTGAAACCACACCCGGCATAGGCAGCGCCTCGGGCGTCATCCAGGGGTCAACCGTGGGCGCGGGGATAGAAATATTGATCGGGCTGGGGGCTGATGGAAAGCTCATCATCGGGATACTGGTGGGAATACCATAATTGGGGCGGGGAAAGGGTGAGGCATCGGGCATAGGTACAGGGGTGGGGGTGCCCGGGCCAGGGGTGGGGGCCGGTGTTTTGGTGGGGGTGGCCGTGGGCGTGTTAAAAACACAGGGATCGCCCGTGCAACCGCTTTGAGCCAGCACAGGCAGAGCGTGTAAAGCCAGCAGCAGCAGGGCCAGGCCCAGGGCTACGGCGATCACCTGATTTCGATAGGCGAGAAAAAGAGTTCTCTGAAATTGTCCCATAGGATCCACAGTGTGCTAAGAATGATCCCAACGATGATGATGGGATAAAGGGTTGAATGGGCAATGAGCTGGTTGATGAGCCACACCCCGGAAAGGAAGGTGCACCAGAAATTTGCACCAACGCAACTGACCAGCCCGTAAGGATCTGCATTGATCCCGCTGTCAAAGGCATAATAAAAAGTCAGGGGCGTGTGAGCCACCGAAACAACATTCTCCCAGAGCCAGAGGAACATCATTTTCAGCAGTTCCCAGGCAGCCCCAACAAAATCTACCAACAGGCTGGCAATCGTGGCCGGCATACTGGAAATCCAGGCCCAGGCCTCACTCAAAAAAGGCCACAGGCTGTCATTCCAAATGCTGATCAACGTCTCCAGGATGCCGCTGATCACCGACCCGAGCGCGGCCAGGAAAACGTTCCAGGCCAGGATCAACCAATTGATCACAACCCGCAAGCCGTTCAGGCTCAGGAAGTAGCTGGCCAGCCAGTCCCAGAGCGTGGCCAGGGTGGCCCCGATCCAATCAGACAGGTTAGCCAGGCTTTCGGCAATCCAGTTTGACCAATCGCTCAGAAATGCGGCAATACTGTCTGACAGACTGGACAGGCTGTTCCCCAACCACTCAGACGCAGCGGCCAGGGTCAGGCCGATGGTGGTTGATGTGGCCCACAAAGCATCGCCTATCCAATTGGACCAGGCGGCCAGGGTGTTGCCGATGGCATTGGCAATGTTAGCCAGGCTGCCGGCCAGCCAATCATTCCACCCGGAAAGCCAGGCCACAAACAGCGGCCACATCCTGACCAGCCAGTTACCGATGTTCATCACGCTGTTGAGGAAATACGTCACCAGGTCAACCAGATTGAGGAAAGCGGCAAAGAAGAAACAGGCCCAGCTTGCCAGATTGACAAAAATTGCAGAGATGAGCCAGGGCACCCATCCCAACGGATCCCAAACCGAGGTGCCCGCCGCATAATCGGCCCGGTACTGGGCCATATTGAGGCCAAAGCCGGCCCAGATGCCATCCAGATCGCCGCAGCTCGTGAAGCCTTGCAGCCTAGGGTCAAGGGGGGTGATGCCATCGGGATCAGTGGGGGTGGGGAGATTAGGGCCGCGATTGGCAATGAACACACAGACATTATCCATCACCACATCGGAGGTGCTCAGCACATCGGTGATGACATCGCCGGGGTTGACAAACGAAAGCTGAACGCCGGTTTCTTCAGCCAGCGTGTCCAGGCTGGCCTCATAACTGTATTCAGCCTCGTAAGTGGAATAATTAAACTCAACAGTAGAACCGCCGTTTGTGATCTGGCCGGAAACTACGCCGCCGTCGTCTAACCCACGGGCGGTAAAACCAAGCAGCAGGTGCTCCCCCACGGCCAGCGTGGGCATGGTGTAGGTTGAAGATGTGCCGATCATCCCATAATCGGCCAGGGGCAGGCTGGCATATCTGCCGGGGTAGAACCATTCAGCCCCTCGATACCAGTTCCAGCCGCTGTCATCTTCAAATGTGCCGTTGGTAGGAGCCAGGCACTCACCCTGCCCTGTTTGCCCCGACGATTGAAGGGACACACACGTAACGTCCAGATCAATGGCATCAGGGCCGGTGTTTTCGATGATGTACGCAATTGGGCCGCCCAGGGTGGCCGTGGTGAAGGTCAGGGTGTACACCCCGGCTGCTGATATTTCCTGGCTTTGGCTCTGGGTGCCCAAACGGACATCAAGATTGGCGGTTCCACTGACCACAGCAGTAGTCGAGATGACCGCATTATAGGTCCGGTTGCTGGTCAGATTGAGGTTTTGAGCGGCCACACCGTCAACAGGCAGGGTCAGGATGCTGGTGGTTATGCTGGCCCCATTGGTCAGCAGCCACTGGCTATCGTTGGCAAAATGTGAGTTTGCCACCAGGGGGCAGAGAGAATTTATCTCCTCATCATTGCAAAAGTTGGCTGACAGGTCATCAAAATAAATGTTCCCCCCCCCAAAAATACCAAAGTGAGATCCGTTCAGGTGGATCTCGACAATGGTTTTACCTACGTCAAGACTGAAAGTAGCAGTGGACAGCTCCAAGGTCCACGAGCCGTTGACGTGTGGGCCGGTCGCGCTGTAAGTGTCATCGCTGTATTTGACAATCAGGTAGGGGCTGGCTGTCGGGTGGGCAGAAGCAGCCCAAACGGTGATAGCATCCCCATATTCAACCGTGTGGACAAAGGGAATGATAAACGAGGCTCCCCCTCGATTGGTTTGGCCGCCCGGTGGGATGTAAACCTCCAAACGTTCATTGGCGTCATCATAGGAGGGCTGCCCCTCCACGTTGATGTCATCAAAGTAATCACCATTCCAGTACATATCGGTGATGGTTTCATAGCCGGGATCCGATGAGAAATCGTTGCCAAACGGACAGGGGTCTTGAGCCAGCGCCAGGGCAGGCCAAAGCAACAGGCCGGCCAGAAGGGTGGCCAGCAGCAAAGCGAGAGATGTTAGGCGTGAAGTGCGAGACATAGATACCTCAATGAGCGCCCCGGCTTTCTTCCAGCAGCCGGGGCGCTGTTGGATGGATTAACCGAGACCGCCCTTGAAAACCGATATGATCAGTTTCCCCAGGTAGATCGCAAAGGCCACACCAGCCGATAGGGCGATAATGGGCCACAGCGCCCCAAGGAACTGGTTGGTATAGGTAAAAATCGCATCAAAATCCAGGTCCAAACTCATAGTCTCACCTCCTTTCTGTCTAAATTCCAACTATGACGAAGGGGCCGATTACCCCAAGCCGCCCTTGAACACGGCGATGATCATCTTGCCCAAATAAATTGCAAAGGCCACGCCGGCCGCCAGGGCGATGATGGGCCACAACGCGCCCAAAAACTGATTGGCGTAAGTGAAGATGGCCGTAAAATCAAGATCAAGTGACATTGCGGGTTCCTCCTTTCTGAAAAATTTCATTCTTCACGGTTCATTTTGACCTCAATTACTTCCTTTGGTCTCCAGAACCGGCTAAATGACATCAGGATGGCCAGTACCAAGCCGGACCCGATAAAAACCGGCAACAGCAGCGCGGCGATGTACGGCCCCAACAGCAGAAAGAACGTTTCCTGTAGATCCGGCCACAGATTTTCCATCACTCCTCTCCAAACAAACGCTGAACCAGGTCACTAACCCCGTTCACCAACAGCATCCCCACAAAGACAACAGCGCCGCTGTAAATAGCCGTTTGCAGTAATTCCAGGGTTTCGGGTGATAGCTCCATCATCGGCGGTACACCAGGCGAAAGATGAAATCCAGCACAAACACGGCCAGCAGGGCCAGCAGCAGCTTGGCCAGCAGCAAATCGCCGCTGTCAAAACTGGGGGTGATGGTCAGGGTGTTGCTGGTTTGGAGGGTGGTGGTGATCACGTTCATCGGCGGTACACCAGGCGAAAGATGAAATCCAGGGCAAACGCAGCCAGCAGCGAGACCACAATGCCGCTGACAATAATTTGGCCAAACGAAACCTGCTCAGGAATGCTCAACACGGTTCCTGATTTTAGGGTGCTGGTAACAATGTGAGGCAGATAGAGACTGTTGGGGGTAACAGTAATCGTCACCGTTCCTGTCGGGGTGGCTGTCGGGGTGGCCGTGGCTGTAGCCGTGGGGGTGGGTGTTGGGGTAGGGACTGCCGCACCACCCACGTAAATGATGTACCGTAACACGATGTACGGATCCATAATATTATGGGGCTGGCCGCCGCCCTGGGCCGGAATAGTTGCAATCGGCCAACGACTGCCGGATGCTCCTACCAGGGGCCGGTTTGCTCCCCCTGTGTAAAACTGAGACCCATCGAGCAGGTACAGCGCATTAGTGTGTTGATGCGATGGCATCTCGTTAACGGTCAGTGTGTGGCTGGTTCCACCTCCTGTATTGCCCATTCCGTCGAAGGGGGAGGAGCCGGAATGAAAGCCAATAATATTTTTTGCCCTCAGATCAGGCAGTTTGCAGTAGCCCTCTGGCACACCCAGAGTGCCATACTCGTCGTCTAATACATCACATAACTCTGGGTAATCTGTGGCAGACATATTGGACCCATCGGCCAGCACCCAACCCGCTGGGGGGGTGCTCCCGGCGTAAGCTGTCACTTCCCCTACAAAGGGATCGCTGGCCAAAGCCGGATAAACCAGGCTCATGCTAAAAATCAGGCCCATCAAAAGAACTAAAATAAGACGTTTCACGGGTAAACCTCCGCTGTTGGTGAGCAAACATTTTGAAGCAGATAGATCCGGGCATTGACCAACTCATTTTTGAGGATGGTTGCCATCTGTCTGCCGTGGTATTGCTTGACGATCCGGGCTATTTCAGCCCGTTCAGCCGGGCCGGTGGTCGGATTTTCGTAAAACGTCACCCACCAGCGTTGATGGCTGCACGCCACATCCTCAAACTGGGCCTGCTCCATCTGCATAGCAATTTTCGTTTGGTCGGTCAGGGATTGGCTGAGATCGTTAGCCTGTTGCCACACGGCCTGATCAACATCGGGCAGGTAATAGTGATAGACGATGTAAGTCGCCAAATTGGCGTGAAAAATGCCATCGGTGGGTTCAATGACCACATTGGGGGGGAGGCCAAAATCCCAGGGGTAACGGCCAATCCGGTCGGTGCCCCAGTAGGTGGCATAAAAGGCGATCAGGACCAGGACCAGGCAGCCCAGCAGCGGAGCAGGAGCGCGGGGCAGCAGGGGAGCAATGAGCAGGTAAAGGATAATGGCCGATGAGCCAATCACCCTGGCCACCAGGATGGGATTGAAGAGCATGGAGGCGATGACAGCCAATCCAAGGGGGATGATCAGCAGGGCCAGCAGGTCAACTTTGGGGCGGGCGCCGCTTTTGTCGCCGAACAAAAACGGCCCCAAAACAGCCAGGGCCAGCAGGGGCACGGTGACAGCAAACAGGAGATTGGCCTTTTCTGTAAAAAGCCAGGCGGTCAGGATGTAAACCGGCGTGCCGTAAGTGGGCGGTCTGACCCAAAAGCCGCTGGCTGCTATAACACTGGATTGGGGGATCAACCCCCAGATGACCCAGGGCAGCCAGGCCAGGCCGATGGCTGTAAAGGCCAGGTAAAAGCCCTTTGTACCACGATGATGGTACAAGCCCAGCCAGGCCAGCGCGGCGATGTAGAGACAGGCCAGATTGTGGAGGTAAAGGGCAGCCGTGGCCGTGATGACCAGCCAGGCCCAGCGCCGCTCCAGCAGGGCGATGGTGGCCAGCGTGGTCAGCAAATACAACAGCGAATAGGCGCGGGCCTCCTGGCTGTAATAAACGGCAAAGGGGGCAACCGCTGTCACCAAGGCAGCCGCCCCCTGGGCCGCCCGGTCCAAGCCTGTCGTCTGTGCCAAGCGCCACACGGCGGGGACCAGGGCAATCCCGGCCAATGCTGAAATCAGGCGCAGGGCAACTTCATTATGGCCCAGGGCGTGTACAACCAACCATTCGAGGAGATACCAGGTCGGGGGGTGTACATCGCCCTGGGCCGCAGCGATTAAATTATTCAGGGGAAGGGAGGCCAGCCAGGCGGTAAAGGTCTCATCATACCACAGGCTTTCGACGGCCAGCGTGGGCAGCCTGAGCAGGGCAGCCAGGGCGGTAACCCAAAGCAGGGGATGGCGTTTCAGGGTGTCCATAGGATGATATTGGCTATACTGGTGATAAAGAGGGCCACGAATAGAAAAATGCCGGCAGTTTGAGCCAGCCATTTACGGCGGGGGTGAGGCGCGCACCAGGCCCGGTAAGCGATCAGGGCCAGCAGGGTCAGCATGAAGATTTGAGCAAAGACCCCATCACGCACAGAAAGGGAGTTTTCCCAATCAGCCATCACGGCCCTCCTGATCAAGCCCCAATTGATGCAGCAAAGCGGCCCAAATGTTTGGGCCAAACTGCCGCTCCAATTGATCGGCTTGCCGTAAGGCCAGCTTGAAAGCCTCAACTGCCAGGCAGATGAGCTTGTAACCAAACCAGGCCAGCAGGCCAGCGATGAACAGATTGATTAGGGTCATAGCGACAAACAAAAACGGCCCCAGCAAAGCAGGATCGGAAAGATCCGCTAATACTGGGGCCGTTGCTAAATTGATCGCCTTTTGAGGGGCGAGTGATGCAAGATTGGGAGGCAACAGCCTCTTTAAACTGAGTTATTCGATTATTTGTTCTATTTTACACTACTTTGGGAGGCCGGTCAATCCCCATTTGTCACACTTTTTAGGGTATATTTGACCAACTGGGCCGTGATCCGCTCAGCCTCCTCGATATTGCCATTCAAAGGCAGCAGCAACATGGGCTTGAACCCTACGCGATAATTACGACAATCCTTGTCCTGGCAGCGAAACGAGAAAACAGAGCCAATGACCAGGATCTCAGCATCCTGGTTTTCCTGGATGGTTTGATACTGCTCCATGCTGGTGGTGACTACGTAAAAGCGATTGTTTTTGTCGCGTAGGGTAAAGCGGGCCTCCTGGCGCTTGCTGTCAAAATGCACGGGTGGGGCGGCCTTACCGGTGGTAAAGAAGAACATAATTCATACTCCTTATCAATTCAAATTTGGCAAGTGCCCCCACTTGCATTAGAATTATCTGACGTGCCTATAGAAGCAGGCATACACCTCTCGTACACTGAAGTACTATACATCTCGCGCACAGTCGCGTTTTAAGGAGATTTTGATGGCTGGCAGTTACACAACAGACAAAATACGCAACGTGGTTCTCTTGGGCCATAGTGGTTGCGGCAAAACCTCACTGGCTGAAGCCATGCTTTATAACACCGGGGCGACCAATCGCCTGGGCCGGGTCGAAGACGGCAACACCATTTCCGACTACGACGAAGAAGAAATCCACCGGACCATGTCGCTGAACCTGTCTGTCATTCCTTGTGAATGGGAAGGTTACAAAATTAACATTCTGGATGCGCCCGGCTACGCCGACTTCCAGGGGGAAATGCTCAGCGGGATCCATGTGGCCGATACCGTCGTGATTGTGATAGACGCTTCCGCCGGCATTGAGGTCGGCACTCAATTGACCTGGCAGATGGCGGTAGACAATCACAAACCTATTGCGATTTTCCTCAATAAAATGGACCGGCAGAACGCCAGTTACCGGCGAGTGATTCAACAACTCCGTGATACCTTCGAGGCGACCTTTGTGCCGATGGAACTGCCGATTCGCAAGGGAGACCATTTTGAAGGGGTCGTGGATATGATTACCCAAACGGCCCATACCGGCGGCAAACCCGGCGCCCCGCCTGCCGAGATGGCCGCCGAAATCGAAGAGTACCGCACCCAGGTGGTCGAATATGCGGCTGAGGGCGACGATGAATTAATGATGAAATATTTTGATGGCGAAACTCTAACCGAAGCCGAAATTGACCACGGTCTGCAAGCGGGTTTAGCCGCCCGAAAAATTGTGCCAGTTTTCTGCGGGTCGGCTACGGCCAATGTGGCCGTGCGCGGTTTCATGCATACCATTGTCGAGACTTTTCCCACCCCGGCGGTCGAAATCACGGTCACCAACGCCAAGACCGGGGCTGAGGAAACGCTCAAGGCGGCGGCAAATGGACCTCTGGCTGTTCAAATCTTTAAAACGGTTAATGACCAGTATGGCCGGTTGAGCTATTTGCGGGTCTGGTCAGGGACACTCAAAGGAGACTCGCGCGCGTTCAACTGCCGAACCGGCGAGGAAGAACGGATTGCCGGCCTCTTCTCGCCCAGGGGTAAGGAACAGGTGGGGATGGCTGAAGCCGTAGCCGGTGATATTGTTGGTGTGGTCAAACTGGCCCATACCCAAACCGGCGACACCCTGTGCGATAAGGCTCGCCAACTGACCGTGCCGATGGTAAAATATCCTGAACCCGTTTATGCCGTGGCTTTAAGCCCCAAAACCCAGGCCGACTCGGCCAAACTGGGTCCAAGCCTGGCCCGCATCGCCGAAGAGGATTTGACTCTGCGCCATCGCTATGAATCGGCTACCCGTCAATCTCTGCTGGAAGGGATGGGTGATACCCACGTAGATATTGCGGTCAAGCGCATGAGCCAGCGTTTTGGTTTAGGCGTCGAAACCGCTGTGCCCAAAGTCCCCATGCTCGAAACTGTCTCCAAGAAGGCTTCGGCTCAATATCGCCACAAAAAGCAGACCGGTGGTGCGGGCCAATTTGGCGAAGTTCACCTCCGGGTTGAGCCGCTAGAGCGCGGTGTTGGCTTTGAGTTTAAGAGCGAAATTTTTGGCGGCTCAATTTCGCAGCCGTTTTTGCCTTCGATTGAGAAAGGTATTAAACAAGTCTTGGAGCAGGGCGTTATTGCCGGTTATCCGGTGGTGGACGTCAAAGCGGCTGTTTATGATGGCAAAGAGCACCCGGTTGACTCTAAAGATATCGCCTTCCAGATTGCCGGGCGCGAAGCCTTCAAACTGGCGTTCAAAGAGGCTGGCCCTATCCTGCTGGAGCCGATTATGGACTTGACCATCACCGTCCCCGAAGAGTATACCGGCGATGTCACCAGCAATCTCAGCACCCGTCGTGGCCGTTTGTCGGGCATGGAACAGGTTCGAGGCAACACCATCATCACCGCCCAGGCGCCTCTGGCCGAAGTCCAGCGTTACGCCACCGACCTGCGCTCGATTACCCAGGGCCGGGGGGTATACACCATGACCCTGTCGCACTATGAGCCGGTGCCCAGCCATGTGGCAAACGAGATTATTGCCCAGGCACAGAAAGAAAGACAGGAAGAGAAAGACTAACGTATTGCGTGTTGCGTTTTCCGTTTTTACGCAACACGCAACACGCATCAATCTTTGTATAGAAACAGGTAAAAGACATGCCCTCAATTTTCCCATTCACCGCCATTGTCGGTCAAGACCGTATGAAAATGGCCCTGATCTTAAATGCTATTAGCCCGCAAATCGGCGGTGTGCTCATTCGCGGTGAACGCGGTACAGCCAAATCTACAGCGGCGCGAGCCATGGCGGCGCTGTTGCCGGATATTGACGTGTTTATTGACTCACCCTTTAACGATGACCCTAATGCCCCCGATACCTGGTCAGATTGGGCTAAGGACCGGCAGGGGCACGTCCAGGAGTTGAAAGTAGGTAAGCGCCGCATCCGCTTTGTAGACCTGCCGGTCAGCGCCACTGAGGATCGTGTCGTCGGGACGCTTGATATTGAAAAGGCGATCAAAAAGGGCGAGCGTCATTTTGAACCGGGCGTTTTGGCGGCGGCCAACCGGGGCCTGCTCTATGTTGACGAGGTTAACTTGCTGGATGACCACGTGGTTGATCTGCTGCTCGACTCGGCGGCGATGGGTATTAACGTGGTCGAGCGGGAAGGCATCAGCTTTGCCCACCCGGCCCGCTTCATTTTTGTCGGTACCATGAACCCGGAAGAAGGCGACCTGCGCCCGCAACTGCTCGACCGCTTCGCCTTGTGCGTGGACATCCAGAGCATCTCTGACTCGGCGGCCCGTATGGAAATTTTGGAGCGCACCCTCAAATTTGAGCGGAATCCCGAACAATTCTACCGGGATTGGCAGCCCAAAGAAGCCGCACTGGCCGAGAAAATCATTCAGGCCCGGCAAACCCTGCCCAAGGTGGTCTACAACCGGCGTGACCTGTATACCATCGCCGAATTGATGGCCGAAATGAAGGTTGACGGCCACCGGGGCGATATTGTCATTTTGCGCACGGCGCTGGCCCATGCTGCCTTCAACAACCGGGAGAAGATTACCCTGGCCGACATTTTGATGGCGGCAGAGCTGGCCCTCCCGCACCGGCTCAAGCGACAGCCCTTCCAGGACACAACGGCGCAATTCCAGGCCCTGGAAGATCGCCTCAAGCAGGTGCGCGAGGAAGCGACTGAAAAAGCCGAGCAGCAGGCCACTTCCAGCGAAGCCCAAAGTACGATTGAGGAAAAAAAAACGATTCTGAGGCGGTAGACCCCAGTTCAAGCCAGGAAATTCCTCCCTCCCAGGGACTGCCGCCGCAGCCGGATAAATCCAACCAGGCTTCCGGGGACAAGAGCCAGGCCAATACCCCCATTACGATTGGCCAGGATTTTGCCACACGGCGGCTGCAAACCCCTCTCGATAAAATGACCCGCCAGACGGCGGGTAAACGAAGTTACACCCGCACCGACCGCAAGCGGGGCCGTTACATCCAGGCGCGCCCCGCTCAAGGCAAACCCAAAGATGTGGCCTTTGACGCCACCTTCCGCGCGGCTGCGCCTTTCCAACTGAGCCGGGATCGTTCCGAACGGGCGCTGGCTGTCGAGCGGCAGGATATTCAGGACAAAGTCCGGGTGCGCCGGGCGGCCAACCTGATCCTCTTTGTGGTTGACGCCAGTTGGAGTATGGCCGCCGCCGAACGGATGGAAGCGACCAAGGGCGCGATCATGAGCCTGTTGCTGGATGCTTACCAACGACGTGACCAGGTCGGCCTGATCGTTTTCCAGAAAGAAGAGGCGCGGCTGGTGCTTCCGCCTACCTCCAGCGTTGAATTGGCCAAGCAGGCCCTGGCCGATGTCCCGGTCGGCGGCAAAACGCCCCTCTCGGCCGGCTTGCTGCTGGCTCACCGGGTGCTGACCCAGCAGAAACGCCTCCACCCCGAAATTATGACCATGATGATTCTGCTGACCGACGGCGCGGGCAACGTCTCGGTCTCCGATTTGCCGGCCCAGGAAGAAGCCCACCGGGTGGCCAAGATGATCGAGGAAGAGGGCATCCGCTCCGTCGTCATCAATATGGAGCACGCCAGCTTTGACCGCGGCCTGGCCCAGGGTCTGGCCGACGAGCTGCAGGGGCCATGCTACACGTTGGGCGAACTCAAGGCGGATACGCTCTATCGCACGGTAAAGGATGAGTTGAGGTTGGGGTAATAGAAATAATTGACCTCTGTGAATTGTTGATTCTTAACAGGGTGTGATGAAGGAGTAGAATCTATGGTTTCTCCTATGACCAAACGTCAGCGCCTCGAAGCGACCTTTGCCGGCGCACCGGTTGACCGGCCCGCGGTGGCCCTGTGGCGGCACTGGCCGGTTGACGACCGTTACGGCGCGGAACTGGCCCGCGCTCACCTGGAATTTCAGGGTCTCTTTGATTTTGATTTTATCAAGGTGACCCCCAGCAGCGATTTTATGGTAGCTGGTTACGGCGCGGAGAGTCACTGGGTGGGCAATGAAGAGGGTACCCGTGAATGGGGGCCGCGGGTCATCCAATCGGCAGAGGATTGGCTGAAGCTCAGACCCTTGGAGCCGGATCAAGGCTTGTTCGGCGAGGTGATTGAAGCCAACAAGCGCATTGGCGACGCCCTGGGTGAGGACACGCCTTTTATCCAGACCATTTTTAACCCGCTCTCCCAGGCCAAAAATCTGGCCGGGCCACGGCTGCTGGCCGATATGCGCCAATATCCGGATGCCGTCAAAATGGGCCTGGCTGTTATCACCGAGTCGACCCTGCGCTTCATCGAGGCGCTGCGCCGGTCAACCCGGGCGGCCGGTATTTTTCTGGCCGTGCAGCACGCCAGTTATGACCTTCTGACCGAAGCGGAATACCGCGATTTTTGCCAGCCGCTTGACCTGCAAATTCTGGCCGCGACGGAGGGGATGTGGTTCAACCTGCTGCACCTGCACGGGGTCAATGTGATGTTTGATCTGGTCGTCAAGTACCCGGTGCAGGTTATCAACTGGCACGATGTCGAGACGCCGCCCTCGTTAGGTGAAGCGATGCGCCGGACGGACAAAGTTTTGTGTGGTGGCTTGCGCCAGTGGGAAACCATGCTGCGCGGCACGCCGGAGACAGTCCAGGCCGAGGCCAAAGCGGCTCTTGAAGCCACCGGTGGCTGGCGTTTTGTCCTGGGTACCGGCTGCGTCACCCCAATCACCGCGCCGACATGCAACATTTGGGCGGCTCGCAAAGCTGTAGATTGAGGATAGTGGATAGAAGATAGAATAGAAGATAGAGGATTGAAGATAGCCTTATTTCATTACTATCTACCATCCACTATCTTCTATCTTCCACTCTCTTCACCTTACGAGTCATTATGACCGACACGAACGAAGAAATCACCCTTACGGCTGAAGAAGCCGCCTCGCTGCGGCAGGGCTATCGTTACTGCCCACGCTGTCGAAGTGAGATGGTGGACCGGGTAGCCTACGGTCGGCTGCGGCGGGTCTGCTCCGACCCGGAGTGCCGCTTTGTCCAATTCATTGATCCCAAAGTTGGGGCAGCCGTGCTGGCCCTCAGCGACGATAACCGGGTCTTGCTGGTCAAGCGCAACGCCGACCCGGCCCGGGGGAGCTGGTGCTTGCCCGGCGGTTTTATGGAAATCGGCGAGACGCCCCAGGTAACGGCCATACGCGAGTGCCAGGAAGAGAGCGGCTACACCGTGGAGATTACCGGACTCGTAGACGTGTATTATTATGAAAATTATCGAGGCAGCGGGGTGCTGATTATGTATAAGGGTCGCGTGGTGGACGGGACGGCCCAGGCCGGTGATGACGCCGAGGCGGTGGCCTTTTTCGGCCCGGATGAGCTGCCGGAAAACATTGCTTTTCAATCCAACCTCGATACGTTAGCGGCATGGCGCGAGGGGAGAATCTAGGTAGGGTAGCAGTCTGGCGATTTTTTGCAACCTGCTACCTGTTTTGGAACGAGTAGAGAATGACAAAAATCTTGGCTATTGAAACTTCCTGTGATGAGACTGCGGCGGCGGTAATTGAGGATGGTTATCATATTAAATCGAATGTGGTCGCCTCCCAGATTGATATTCACCGGCGCTATGGCGGCATTTTTCCCGAAGTGGCCTCACGCCAGCATATTTTGGCTATCGGCACGGTCATTCAGGACGCCTTAATTGAAGCTCGCACCGGCTGGAATGAATTGAAGGCAGTGGCCGTCACCTATGGGCCTGGCCTGGCCGGCAGCCTGCTGGTGGGGGTTAATGCGGCCAAGGGCATTGCCCTGGCTTTGGGCCTGCCGTTGATTGGGGTCAATCATCTGGAAGGACATCTCTACTCCAATTGGCTCGACGCCGAGGGCCAGGGCCAGCCGCCTGAAATCAAATTTCCGGTGCTCTCCTTGATCGTCTCCGGGGGACACACGGAACTGGTACTCATCCGTGACCACGGTGACTACGAGATTTTGGGCCGGACCATCGACGACGCCGCGGGTGAAGCCTTTGATAAGGTCGCCCGGATGCTGGATCTTGGTTTTCCGGGAGGGCCGGCCATCCAGGAGGCGGCTCAAGGAGGCAATCCCAATGCCTACAATTTCCCCCGGGCGCGGCTGGGAGATGGTTTTGATTTCAGCTTCTCCGGGTTAAAAACGGCGGTCTTACGGGTTGTGCAGAAGTATGCCCCTAACGAGAATCTACCTCATGCTGGGGCGGCGCGTGCCCAACTCCCGTTGCGAACCATGCCCGTGGCCGATATTGCCGCCTCCTTTCAAATGGCCGTGGTGGATATTCTGGTCAGCAAAACCCTAGCTGCGGCAGAACAACATGATGCGACCGAGATTTTGCTGGCCGGCGGTGTTTCGGCCAACGGATTGTTACGTAACAAAATGATGACCAGCGCCGGCCGGCCCGTCCGCGTGCCGCCGCTCTGGCTCTGCACCGACAACGCCGCGATGATTGGTGCAGCCGCCTATTGGCGGCTGCAAAAAGGGCATGTCGCTGATTGGGAACTAGACGTGGCAGCGAATTTGCGCTTGGGGTGATAATACGGTTGACACCTCCTTGATTTAACGGCATAATTTGAAGGAACCCATAACCACCACCGCCGACCGGTGACGATTACAGATTACTCAACATCCTGCTTTTGGTAGGCGGCCGTCCACGGTCGGCGGTCACAACTACTGAGGTCTCACCATGAAAATTGAACGACTTGCCTGTCCCAGTTGTGGGGGGTCTCTTTCCGGTGATTTCTTACCCCAAAAGAAATTCGAATGTCCCAGTTGCGGGTCCGCCCTGTTGATAACCGATCTGGCTACGGATCAGACGGTTAATTGTCCCCAGTGCCACACCCCCAACCGCGAGGAGATGCGCTATTGTACCAACTGTGGGGTATCGCTCAAGGTAGATTGCGTGCTGTGCCAGACTACCAATCGAGTAGATGTGGTTTACTGTGCCCATTGTGGGGCTCACCTTGAACGAGCCAGAGCCAAGCGCCTGGAAATGCAGGAGATCCGGCACCGCTTGCAGACCGAGCGGCTTGAGATTTTGAAGGAAAAGGAAGCGCGCCAGCAGCAGGAGCGGTTAGAGCGGCTTATCACAGCTCTGGATGAGCCGGAAAACCATGAGTTTGCTATTTTCCAGCTTAATCAGATGGGGGATGAGGCTGTCGAGGCCCTGGTTGAAACCTTACTGAATGACGGAGACCCTGACGCCCGTTATGGTTCAGCGATCGCTCTGGGGCGGATGTGCGCCGAGCACGAGCTAAGGGTGTTAAATAAGGCCAAGGCGACCCAGGCTTTAATTAAAGCTTTGGCAGACCCCGAACCGGCCGTGCGTTTTTGGTCGGCGGAGGTGCTGGGTAGGTTTAAAAGTCCGTTGACCCGAGAACCGCTGGCATCTTTGCTGAAAGACCCGCATCCGGGTGTCCGCCAACAGGTACGCCGTTCCCTGGAGAGATTGGCCGGTGATAAGGTAAAAAGATAAGATGCCTAAACAAACGATTCTTTACACCGGCAGCGGCGACGAAGGCTATACCAGTCTTCTGGGCAAAGAGCGGGTGGCCAAGTATGATTTGCGCCCGGCAGCCTACGGTACCGTTGACGAGGCCAGTTCGTTTATGGGCGTCGTTCGGGCCGACCCTACATCCAGCGAGCGCACCAAGAAACTGATTTTGGAAGCCCAACGTGACCTCTGGGTCCTGATGGGCGAGTTAGCCACCGCGCCGGGAGTCAAACTGCCGACCCAGGTGACCGCCGACCGGGTGGCCTGGCTCGAAGCCGAAACGGACAAATTGGGAGGCGAAATCCCTCCCCTGACTCAATTTGTTGTCCCTGGCGACACCCTGGCCAGCGCCTGGCTGGATGTGGCCCGGACGGTCATCCGCCGCGCCGAACGTTGCGTCGCCCGGCTCATGCACGAAGAAGCATTTGAAAATGAGGAAGTGATCCGCTATTTGAACCGCCTCTCCTCGCTCCTCTTTGCCCTGGCCCGTTACGAAGAGCACATAGCCGGGCGTCAAACCACGTTGGCAAAGGAAGTAGGAAGTCCCATGGATAGAGGATAGAAGATAGAGGATAGAGGATAGTAGCTCGTGGACAGTAGATTGAATCATCTACCATCTACCATCTGCTATCTACCATCTACTATGACTTTTTTCGGCCACCCCATCCACCCCATGACCGTCCATTTCCCCATCGCGTTTTATCTGCTAGGCGTGTTGCTGACCCTTGCCTATTTGTGGCGCGGCCAAACGGATTATGAGCGGTTTGCCTACTGGAGCTTCGTCTTGAGTTGGCTGGCTACCCTGATTGCGAGTTTGACCGGACTTATTGACCAGAATCAGCTTGAGCTGGCCGACCCGCGCCGTGACACGGTGAATAGCCACATTACCGCTGGAGTGGCTTTACTCATCCTCAATGGGTTGGTCCTGTACATGCGCTTTCGCTGGCCGGATGTCCTCGTTAGCCGGCGCTGGCTTTACCTGGGGCTGATGGCATTGGGCGTCGTCGCCGTTTTGGCCGCCAATTGGCTGGGGGGAGAGTTGGTTTATCGGTTAAGAGTGGGTATACAGTGAAATGGGTCAGGTAACTACCCCTCGCTCTGCCGAATACTGCTCATAAATCCGTTTCTCGGCTATTTCCCGCAGCCGGTCCATCGCCCGATAAATATCGGTGAAGGTAGTGTAAAGGGGCGCAATCCCCAGGCGAATATTATCCGGCTCGCGGAAATCGGGGATAACCTTGACCGCGGGCGGCTCAGCTTCGATCAAGGCGCGGTTAATCCGGTAGCTCTCGGCGTGCCGGATGGAAACGTGAGAGCCGCGGATCTCAGCCTGGCGCGGCGTGCCGATGGTGAAGCCCAACGGAACCAGCCACTGTTCGGCCAGGAAAATCAGGTACTCGGTCTGGCGAATGCTTTTGGCCCGCAGCCGCTCCATACCTGCCTCAAGCAGCAGATCAAGCGCCGGCTCGACGGCTTTCATGGACAGCATCGGCGGGGTGCCAACCTTGTAGCGGGCGATGTCGTCTGCCGGAGTGTACTCCAGATCAAAGGCAAAGGGATTCTTGGCGGCAAACCAGCCCCACATCGGCTGGCTGAGCCGGGTTTGCAAATCGCGCCGCACGTAAAGAAAAGCCGGCGCGCCCGGTCCGCCGTTGAGATACTTGTAGGTGCAGCCGATGGCCAGATCGGCCTGGCAGCCGTTCAGGTCAACCGGCACGGCCCCCGCCGAGTGGCTCAAGTCCCACAAAACCAATGCCCCGGCGCGATGGGCCTGCTCGGTCACGGCGGCCATATCGTACATAAAGGCGCTTTTAAAGGCCACGTGGGTCAGGCTGACCAGGGCAGTATCGCTGTCTATCGCCGCGCTGACCGCTGCCGGCTCGACGGTGATTGAATCGGCGGAGGGAATGAGTTCCAGCCGGTGGCGCTGGCCCAGCAGGTCAATAATACCCTGCAAAATATACAGGTCAGACGGAAAATTAAAAACATCGCTGAGAATTTTGCTCCGGTCGGGCCTGGCCCGGAGCGCGGCGACTGCCAGCTTGAACAGGTTGATCGAGGTTGCCTCTGTAACAATAATTTCGTCGGGCTGTGCGCCGACCAGCCGGGCGATTTTTGCACCCAGTTCGGTGGGCGAGTGAATCCAGCCATCATTCCACAGCCGAATCAGGCGCTGCCCCCACTCAACCTCAACGGCGTGGCGCATGAAATCAACGGTGCGTTTGGGCAGCCGCCCCAATGAATTGCCGTCGAGATAAATTAAGTCTGGCTCGGCAATGACAAATTCATCGCGAAACGGAGCCAGTTCGTCCTGATGGTCCAATTCGCGGGCAAACTCAAGATCGGTGCGGGTAAAATCCATTGTTGTCGAGAGGCGAGGAGGGGTGAGGCGATGAGGCGGCAGATTCTTTTCGTGTCCTCGCCTCCTCGTGTCTTCGCCTCTTCGTTTCCTCACCCCATTTCCTCCTTTATGTCGGGCTTTTCATTTCGTCCAACCTACTTTTCTCAGCCGGGGATAGAGCAATATTGACCGCCGGGATGAGTTCATCCAATTGCTCTACCGTGTTAGCTCCAATGATAGCCGAGGTTACTGTCGGATTGGCCAACAGCCAGGCCAGGGCCATCTGGGCCGTGGTAGCCCTGTAGAGTTGACTCATTTCGGCCAGCGTTTCGACAAGGGAAAAGCCCTCGTTGTTGGTGTAATTACGCATGCGCTCGTTGCCGGCGCCGCGGCTCTGCGCCGGAATGTGACCATCACGTTTGTACTTGCCGGTCAAAAAACCACCGGCCAGGGGACTGTACGGAATCACTCCTAACTTCTCTCGCCGGCACAAGGCCATCAACTTGGCTTCATACTCCTGGCGATGGACCAGGTTGTAGTGAGGCTGGAGCGACTCATAACGGGGTAGCTGGTGAACCGCCGATACCGCTAACGCCGCTTCCAACTGGGCCGGGGTATGGTTGGAACAGCCCAGGTAGCGGACTTTACCCTGTTTAATCATTTCCTCAAAGGCGCGAAACGTCTCTTCCAGGGGCGTGTTTTCGTCGGGCCAGTGGCTCTGAAAGAGGTCAATCGTCTCGACTTGCAGCCGGCGCAGGCTGTCCTCCACCGCTCGCAGCAGATGGCTGCGGCTCAGCCCCTCGCCATCCGGCCCCTCCCACATGCGGCCCCGCGCTTTGGTGGCAATAATAACCTGATCCCGCACTTTCCGGGCAGCCAGCCATTCGCCAATCCAACTTTCGGCCACCCCGCCGGGGTTGTCCTTGGCCCAATAGGAGTAAATATCGGCACTGTCAAAAAAATTGATACCACTGGCCAGGGCGCGATCCATCACTGCAAAAGAGGCTTCCTTGGTGGAAGTCCAGCCCATGGTCATCGTCCCCAGGCACAGCCTCGACACGTTCAGGTCGGTTTGGCCCAATCTTTTGTATTCCATTTCAGCCCTTTCTTCACTTTACCAAGCCCAATTGCTGCGGGCAATATAACATGGATTAACGGCAGAGTCCACCCAAGCCTGATTTTTTGGACTAGGTGACTGGCACTTGATAAGCTCAGAATAAAAGTGCCAGTCACCTGATGAGTTGTTTTTTGTCCTCAGCGGTAGATTTGCTACAATGTGCCTTGGTAGGAGTAATCATTATTGGAGATTCTTGGTTCTTATACGACCCCTTCCGGGCAAACAGTCCAGTTCCGGCTTATCGAACAGGATGATACGGCGCTGCTGGTTGACCTGTTCCATCGTCTTTCGCCCGAAACGCGGCGCTTGCGTTTTCACCTGTATACGGAGCGAGTTCCGGAAGAGCAGGTCTGGCGCGAAGCAGTCCTCCTCTCCAATCTGGATCCGCAGCGACACGTAGCTGTCGTAGCGACCATTGTTGAGGCGGATGGCGAGGAGCATGCTGTGGGTGTGGCCCGTTTTGCCCGGGCCACCTTGCAGGACCAGGAAGCAGAGGCGGCCATTGTGGTCAGAGATGATTTTCAACGGAAGGGACTGGGCCGGGCCTTGCTGACCAAACTGGCAGAGCAAGCCCGCGAACTGGGGATTACCCATTTTGCCGGCTGGGTGCTGGCCGAGAACATTCACCTGATGAAGCTGATTAAAAAACTAGAAGTAAAAGTGGAAACCGAAATCCGCCATGGTGAGCGGAAGGTCAGGGTAGCTATTTTTTGAGGGGCAAGACCATTTCGATCCGGTCAAACACTTCCAGGTAGCCCAGTTCCTGGAAAGCCGGCCAATGCGGGTCGTCTTTGGGCAGATTTTCGGTTTTGGTATCTTGCGCCGGGTGAACATGATGAAGGTGATGCAGCAATGCCCGCCCGACTTTATGGGGATCTCCTTCATCCGTTTGAATGACCAAACGTCCCAACTGAAAGACTGTATTTTGGTAAACCAACCACCCTTTACTACCATCCTCTAGAATGGCATAAACGGCAGCCAGATTACCGGCATTAATCAACGACTCTTTTTCGTCAATCCAGGAAGGGGAAGAAGACCGGTTCTCTAAGAGGTGGAGCGCTTCGGGATAACCGAGGGTACGAAATTCTGCGGGCGGGACTTCAATTTTAGGAGGACCAGGCGGGCGGCGCAAAACAAGAAGCTCTCTGGTCACTTGAAAGCCGGCCTTGAGGAAAAGATTAAAGGCCGGCGTGTTATTTTTGATCACTTCGAGGATGATATAATCCTTACTTTTTTGGCGCGCCTGCTCCAAGAGATGGGTTACCAGCCGCCAGCCTGTCCCCTGACGCCGCTTAGCGCGGATAATCCCCAGCCGGGTGATCCAGGCCCGCTGTTCTCTGCTGCCCAACATGGCTAACCCCAAAATTTCGTTGCCATCCACGGCGACTACTGAACAATCCATATCTACATTGTAAATCTCGACATATTCGCGCAGCCGGGCCGCATTCATCGGCATTGGCACCAGATAATCAACGCGGGTATGGTTGTAGGCTTCGGTCAACTCCTCGTAAGAGAAATCGCTGGCGGGAATCAGATCAACTGTGGTTTCAGGAGTTG
The DNA here is from genome assembly GCA_023382535.1 of Anaerolineae bacterium. Next base: position 306,097 of record JAHDWA010000003.1, read on the forward strand.
ACATAGGCATATTTAATTCGCTGAGGGGGAATAGAACTCATCGGGGGAAGTACAGCCGGCGAGTCCTTGGGGAAGGATTTGGTATTTAAGCGGCGTAGATCGGTTGAACCTAGGCTTTTTTGGTGATAAAAGCCTCAATCTGATCCGGGAACGTGCGGGTATTGATGGGTTTGGAAATAAAGCCATCACAACCGTAAGCCTCCGCCATTTGCCTGGCCGTATCTTCGGGCCAGGCAGTGACCGCTACCATCGGGACATCTTTCAGTTCGGGGGCGCGCTTCATAAACGCGATCAGAGTCTGGCCATCAATATCGGGTAAGCCCAGATCAATTAAAATAATGTCGGGCACTTCCTCGATGGCTGTTTTCAGGCCAGCTTCGCCCTCGCTCTCGTGGATCACCTGGTGATGGTGAGCCTCCAAGACGCGCCGCATCAGCAACGCATTTTGTTGGTTATCTTCAATAACAAGGATCTTGCTAATGGTAACACCCGGCTTTATGGCAGTAATGATTTTAGTAACCACAGTATAGCACAGGCCGGGTGAAGACAAAAATCCTTTGAGACGGGATACTTTCTTTAAGGATCAAGTTGAGGCTGTGCCACATCGGCCTCAAATAACCAGTAGTCAACCGGAATATCTGTCCCATTCTCTACAGCCAGCAGGTAAGTTTCACCTCGGATGACCGTGCCGCTCCACAACCGTTCACCGGTAAGATTATTGCCATCCCGCGAAACCAGCATACCGGCCCCAAAATTGATCAGTTGATCACCCTCACCTCGCTGCCACGTGTTTACGGCGCCAGGCGGGAAGAGCTTAAAATTAACCTGCTGTTGGTGATTGCCATCGGCGGGGGTGAAAAAGAGAGTGAAATCTAGATTTTGAAACTGGTTTGGGTTGGCGAGATCGTTATGGCTAAAGCTGTACCAGTGTATTCCCCCCGGCTTGAGCGAGCTGTGCGTTACCGGAGACGACAGGGGCAAGGGCCTGCCGGGATCAGCGCCTATCTCTGGTATAGCAGGAATCGCTGTCTGAGGAGTCACTGCGGGTGGGCCCAAGGGATAACTGACCACATTATCGGTAAAAAGCCAGTAGTCAATGGTTGAGTCGCTGCCGTTGATTAGCTGAATATAGTAACGACTCTGGCCTGACAGCCAGCCGGTCCACAGTAATTCGCCTGTGAGCGGGTTGTTATCGCGCGAGACAACCTGGCCTGCGCCCAGATTGGCCATATGACTGCTGTCGCCAAAATAAAACAGCGACACCTGGCTCTCGTCGAAAAGCTGCACGGCTACCCGCCTGACTCGCTGGCCATCGTCGGGCGTAAAAATCAGGGTGAGGGATTGCTCCAGGGTGGCGGCTTGCTGAGGATTGGGGGGTGTCAACCGAAACCAGCGCTGCTCGCCCGCAGCCAGGACCCCGGTGTTGGGGCCGTTCACCAGCGTCACCGCTAAAGCAGGTGCGCTGCCGGTCGCGGTTGCCGCGGACGTGGCCGAAATAATCAGCACAACAGCCGCTATGGCAAAAACAGCCCCAATGAGCCACAAGAAAACCTTGAGTGAGCCAGATAAAGTTGTGTTTTCAGACCTCATCGGTAAGTTTTTTCCTCTCAAACAAGGTTTTGTCCGGTCAGCTTAGTCATCCTGTGACGGTTCAATGTAGTTTTGCAAAGAGCCGGGTCCCGCAGTCTGAATAGTGAAGGACCTACTGATACCCCCAGTATAAAAGGTAATAGCCTGTACGTCAATGGGAGGGATACCCTATTCGGTCAATTTTGGAACCATTTGCCCACTTTGTACGTCTATCCTACGCTCAACCGTTGCCCTAGCCGTCGGCCAGATAAAGCTAAGCCGTTTAGGAAAAATTCTACCCTTGTGCTACCATATAAAGGCAAAATTCCCGAAAATCTTGTAAATAAATCGTAATTTTTGTATAGGATCCGTGGTGCGTGAAATAAGTTTTCTACGCACCACGTACCACGTACCACGAATAAGGACAGATTTATGACGTTATCCGCCAACACACTTTTGGAAAATCGCTACCGCATCGAGGGCTTGCTGGCCCAGGGGGGGATGGGAGCTATTTATCGGGGCTTTGACCTCATCCTCGATATTCCAGTGGCGATCAAGGAGAGTTTCTTCAAGACTCCTCATGGCACGCGCCAGTTCCAGCAGGAAGCCCGGATTCTGGCCCGGCTGCACCACCCCAGCCTGCCCCGCGTGATCAACCATTTCAGCGTGGGCGACCAGCAGTACCTGGTGATGGATTTTGTCGAGGGGCAGGATTTGTGGGAGATGGTCACCAAACGGGGCCAGCCTTTGGGCCAGCGGCAAGCCTTGAATTACCTCATCCAGGTCTGCGAGGCCGTCCAATACCTGCACCAGCAAAACCCGCCGATCATCCACCGCGACATCAAGCCGCAAAACATCAAAATTACCCCCGATAACCGGGCGGTGCTGGTGGATTTTGGTATTGCCAAAGTCGGCCACGACGACAGCCTGACCGACACCGGCGCGCGGGGCGTCACCAGCGGGTTTTCTCCCCCGGAACAGTACAGCGGCACCGGCACCACCCCGGCTTCCGACATCTACGCCCTGGGTGCGACTCTCTACGCAATTCTCACCGGCAAAAAGCCGCCGGATAGTGTCAGCTTAATGGCCGGTGAAGCCGAATTCGAGCCGCCGGATCAAGTCAACCCCAAGCTGAGCCGCCAGGTTTCGGCGGCCATCGAGCATGCCATGCAAGTCCAGCGGGCCGACCGGCCGGCCTCGGTGGCCCTGTGGCAGCAAACCCTCAAGAATATGCTGAACTCGCTGCCGGATGACGATACCGCCGTTTTGGTCACCCCCTCTGCTGCCGTCTGGCTGGTTGACTCGGCAGGACGGGCCTACCGCCTCAAGCCGGGGCTTTTAATTTTTGGACCGGCTCGAGACGAAGCGACGCCGGCCAGCGAGCTGCTTAATACTTCGCCCTATGTCAGGCTGGAATTCGACGGGCAGCACTGCCTGGTGTCTAACCCCGGCAATATGGCCGGCGTGACGCTGAACGACCAGCCGGTTGGCCCGGAGAGCCAGCCCTTCAATTCTGGGGATTGGCTGCGCATTGGCCGGGCCACTTTTGCCCTGAGCGAGACCGAACCCAAAGAACGCAGCGAAATACCGAGCATTCTCCTCAGCCAGGATATGGACGAGCCGACCGAGACGGCCTATGTCCCTGTCCCGGTTGTGCTGGCCTCTGCTTCCGCGCCGCCAACCGGGCCGCAGCTTGCTGCCGGTACTCAACAAACAGTCGTTGATGCAACAAAGCCGACCTCGCGCTGGTGGCTGGCTGTAGCAGCCCTGGTGCTCATTGCCCTCATCGGGGCGGCGATTTTCTGGAGTAGAGGTCAGGCCGAACCCATGGCCCAGGTTGAACCCAGCTCCACCAGTGCGCCAGCCGGTCCAACCGCAGCACCCCCAACCCAGACAAGCAGCCAGGCTGGAGCGGCCGTTCCAACCGATACGCCGGCAGCCACCCCGGCAGCAGCCGTCGAGCCTACTTTCACCCCTACCCCGACGATTCCGCTCGAACCGATTGCCCCGCTGGTCCTGCAAACCGTGCCCGAAGTTGGGGCCGAACAGTCGCTCGATGCGCCCATCGAAATCACTTTTGACCAGCCCATGGACCGGGCCAGCGTTGAAAAAGCCTTCGCCATCGAGCCGGGAGCCAGTATTGACGGCGTGTTTGACTGGGTTGACGACCAGACTCTGCGCTTTAGCCTGCAAGACGGCTTCCAACGCGGCCAGCGTTACCGGGTGCGCATCGCCGAAACGGCCACCAGCCAGGCCGGCCTGGCCCTGCCGCGTCCCTTTGAACTGCGCTTTAACGCTGCCGGTTTCCTGGAAGTGGTCAATGTCCAACCCCTGGCCGATACCAGCAAGATTTTGCCCACTACCACCGTGACCGTCTTCTTCAACCGGCCGGTTGTGCCATTGGGCGCCATCGAGTCCGGCGGGGGCGGTCTGCCTGACCCGCTCACCTTTGTACCGCAAGTTCCCGGCGAGGGCGAATGGCTCAACACCTCTATCTACCAGTTCACCCCGACCGGAGAGGGTTTTCAGCCGGCCGCCCAGTACACGGCCCGCGTGTCCCGGGGTTTGACTGATGTCTTTGGGCAGGCCGTGCTGGAGGATGATTTTGAATGGACCTTCACGACCCTCAGCCCGGCCGTTGTCGGCAGTGTGCCGGCGGCGGATGACCTTTATGTCAGCCCAACGCCGGTTATCAGCGTTACCTTCAACCAGCCGATGGACCGGCCGAGTGTCGAGGAAAATTTACTGCTGCTGAACGAGCAAACCGGCCAGCCCGTTTCCGGGACCTTTGCCTGGGCCGAAGTGGGTATGCTGCCCCCGCCGCCGACCGACGAGTTTGGCAATATTATCTATGAATACGACGCGCAGGGACAGCCCATCCCGCCGGATTTGGAACCCATCGGCGCGGAGACGGTCACCTTTACCCCGGCAGAGCCGTTGGAATTCGGCGCTAGCTACCAGATTATTTTACCTCAGGGAGTTGCGGGGGCGCTGGACCAAACTCAAACCCAGGGCGACTACAACGCCACTTTCACCGTGACCCCGTACCCGGATGTCGCCAGCACCAATCCCGCCAACGGGGAGCAGTTTGCCGACATTTACCAGGGGCTGGACATTACCTTCAACGCGCCGATGAATCCCGCTACCTTTGTCGTCGGTGAAACCGTTATTATCTCGCCCCCAATTACCGCCACCGACGTTTATTCCTACTGGTCGCAGAACGACACCCAGGTTAATCTCGGTTTCCCGCGCCGGGAGAACAGCGAGTATAGTGTCACCCTGCGCGGCAGTATCGAAGGCCGCTATGGCCACCCGCTGAACAAGAATATCACCATTGCCTGGAAAACCTTGAAGCAGACCCCGTATGTGCGCCTGGTTAGCCCCAAGATTGCTATGTACAACGGCTACCAGCCCCAAACCTATGTCTACATGACCGTCCGCAACGTTAACCAGGTCAATTTTAATCTCTACCGGCTGTCGCAAGACGAATTTTTGCAGCTCAGTGAAGGGACTTTTGCCGGTTGGGACGACTACCAGCAGTGGAGCAATTTCCAGCCCGACTCTGCGAAACTCGTCGGCGCGTGGAGCCAGGCCACCGATCCGGCCGTTTACGAGAATTACGTCTATAAGGTGGATGTCAGCCAGGCAGTGGCGAACGGCCAGGCCCTTCCGCCCGGCCTGTACTACCTGGAAGCGGCGGCTCCGCCTGAAAATATCTACCCGGAGGCTCAAAACGCCGACCCAACCCAGTCCGTTGACCGCCAACTGCTGGTTGTCAGCAAGAAGAACATCACTTTGAAGCAGGGAACGGGCGACGTCCTGGCCTGGTTGACCGACCTGCAAAGCGGACAGTCAACGGCCAACGCGCCGATCAATCTGCTGGTCAACCGCCAGGCAGGGACTCCAACCCAGACTGACGCCGAGGGCGTGGCGACCTTCACCTACGAACCCCTGCCCGACGGGTCGCCCGTTTCGCTGGTGGTCTTTACCGGCAACCCTGACCAACCGGACGATAACTTTGCTGTGGGCGTCACGAGCTGGAGCGCCGGGATCAACTCTTACGATTTTAATCTCTACAGCTCCGGCTTTACCGGTTTTCGTTACGGCGGCCCGTATAACGGCTACATTTACAGCGAGCGCCCGCTCTACCGGCCCGGCCAGACCGTCTACTTCAAAGGCATCATCCGCGCCGACGACGACGCCCGTTACAGCCTGCCGACCGTTCCTACCGCCACGGTGCAGATTTTCGATGGGCAGTATCGGCAGGTTTACAACGAAGAACTGCCGCTGAACGACTTTGGTACCTTCAACGGGGAGTTTAAGCTGGGCGACACGGCCGGGCTGGGCAGCTACTCTCTGCAAGCGGTCTACGAGGGCGTCACTTTCTACGGCAATTTCCAGGTCTCGGCTTATCGCCGGCCTGAATTCCTGGTTAACGCGGTGACGGGCAAGAGTGAATACCGCCAGGGTGAGACCATCAAAGTCAGCGCCAGCGCCGAGTTCTTTGCCGGGGGCCCGGTCTCTAACGCCAAGGTACGCTGGACCCTGCTGACCGTGCCCTATGCTTTTCAATATGGAGGCCCCGGTTATTACGATTTTGTGGATGTCGAGGAGTTCAACCGCCGGCCTGACCAATACTACGATGTTGGTTACAATGAGCGCATCGCCGGTGGGGAAGGCGTGACCGACGCCGAAGGCCGCTTCACTTTTGAAGTCCCGGCGGATATTTCGACTCGAATAGCCAGCCAGAGGTTTACCTTTGATGTAGCCGTGACCGACATTAACAACCAGGAAGTCGCCAACCAGGCCAGGGCTATTGTCCACAAGGGTGATTTTTACATCGGCCTGCGCCCGGAGCAGTACGTCGGCCAGGTTGGCGCGGACAACCCGGTGGAGGTGCTGGTGGTGGATTGGAACAGCGACCCTGTGCCCAACCGGGAAGTCGAAGTGGTGGTGGCCGAACACAACTTTTATAGCGTCCAGCAGCTTAACCCGGCGCCAGACCCCAATGACCCGAATGACGCCTACTACTGGGAAAACATTGTCGAAAATATCGCCGTTTTCACCACCACTGTCACCACCAGCCAGGACGGCAAAGCCGTGGCCAATTTTGTCCCGGACAAAGCCGGTAACTACAAAGTCTACGCTCGCGCCATTGACAACAACGGCCAGGAAATCCGCACCGCCACCTTTATCTGGGTCAGCGGTTCCGAGTATGTCAACTGGGGCCAGGAAAACAACAACCGGATTGATTTGGTGATTGACCAGAAACAGTACAATGTCGGTGATACGGCCAATATCCTGATTCCCCACCCCTTCAGCGGCACGGTGACCGCCCTGGTCACGCTGGAGCGGGGCCACGTGTATGACCATTTCCTGACCGAACTGACAACCAACAGCGACCAACTGCAAATCCCCATCACCGAGGAGCTGATCCCCAACATCTATGTCTCGGTGGTCATCATCAAGGGCATGGATGAGACCAACCCGCTCCCGGCTTTTCGGGTAGGCTATGTCCGGCTGCCGATCAACCCGGCCGAGAAAGAATTAAAGATTACCCTCACGCCCGACAAGTCCGCCGGCGAGACCTACCTGCCGGGGGACACGGCCGAGTATCAGGTCAGCGTGACCGACATGCAGGGCCAGCCGGTCAAAGCCGAATTATCGCTGGCTTTGATTGATAAAGCAGTCTTGACCCTGATGCCCGACCAGCCGGGGCAACTGCTCGACGCTTTCTGGTACGAGCGGGTGCTGAACGTGCAGACTGCCAGCGGCCTGACCCTATCCCTTGACCAGATCAACCGCTCCCTGGATGAAAAGAAAGGCGGCGGCGGCGGCGATGGCCAGCTTGGCCCGGAGTCTGTCCGGCAGAATTTTGCCGACACCGCCCTGTGGGTGGCCGATTTTGTGACCGACGAGAACGGCCGGGGCACGGTCAAAGCGACCCTGCCCGACAACCTGACCACCTGGGTGTTGATCGGCAAGGGCGTCACCGGAGCCGAGACGCGGGTAGGGGAAAGCCGGGTGGAAGTTGTCAGCAGCAAGCCGCTGCTGGTGCGCCCGGTCACACCGCGCTTCTTTGTCACCGGCGACGAAGTCCAGTTGGGTATGGTCGTCCAGAACAACACCGACCAGACCCTGCAGGTTGAACCCAACTTTGCGGCGGAAGGAATTACGGTGGCCGGCAATGCCGCCCCGTTTGAACTGGAAGCCGGGGAGCGGGTCCGGGTGGATTACACCATCACCGTCGAAGAGGCCGAAGTGGCCCGCTTGACCATGGGCGCGAAATCGGCGGAGTACGGCGATGCCGTAGCCTTTGAGCTGCCGATTTACCACTTGAGTACGCCGGAAACTGTGGCCACGGTGGGCACGCTTGACGAGGACGGGGCGCGTCTTGAAGGGATTGCTCTGCCGCGCAGTTTTGATCCCTCCCGCGGCAGCCTGACCGTCAACCTTGACCCCAGCCTGGCCGCCGGGATGCGGCCGGGCCTGGATTACCTGGAGCATTTCCCCTATGAGTGCGTCGAGCAAACCGTCAGCCGCTTCCTGCCCAACATCTTCACCTATCGCGCCTACGAAAAATTGAAGCTGGAAAATCCCGAACTGGCCCAAAGACTGCCGGAGGTCGTCAATGCCGGACTGCAACGTTTATACAGCCAGCAGCACGTGGATGGCGGCTGGGGCTGGTGGATTCAGGATAGCAGCGACCCCTTTGTGAGCGCCTACGTCCTGTTGGGCCTGGTCGAAGCGCGGCGGGCCGATTTTACGGTGGACCAGACGGTGATTGACAGCGCCATTGCCTATCTCCAGGCCAATATGATTGCACCCAAGGACATTGCCGCGCCGTGGCAGGGCAACCGGCAGGCTTTCATCCTGTATGTTCTAGCTGAAGCCGGCTCCAGCGATCTCAGCCGCAGCGTGGCTCTGTTTGAGCAGCGGCAGCAACTCGACATTTTTGGCCGGGCTTTCCTGGCCCTGTCCATGTATGTGGCCGACCCGGAGACCAAGCAGATTAACACCCTGCTGGCCGACATCACCGATGCAGCGATTGTCAGCGCGACCGGAGCGCATTGGGAAGAGCAAACCGTAGATTACTACGCTATGAACACCGATATTCGCAGCACGGCCATCGTTATCGCGGCCCTGTCCCGGATTCAGCCCCCCTCCCTAACCCTCCCCCCTCAGGGGGGAGGGCAGGGTGGGGGGGTGTTGCCGCAAGCGGTGCGCTGGCTGATGAGCGTTCGAGAGAATGGCGGCCATTGGGCGACGACCCAGGAAAATGCCTGGGCCATTATCGGTTTGACCGATTGGCTGGTTGTCAGCGGCGAACTGCAAGCCGACTATGCCTGGCAGGTTTCGCTCAACGGGGCGGAACTCGGCCAGGGCAGCGTGGATCAGACTAACCTGGAGCAAACCCAGCAGTTGCAAGTCGAGGTGAAAGAGCTGCTGGCTGATAGGGTTAACCGCCTGGCTGTCGAACGGGATGCCGCTGCCGGCAGCGCCGATGAGACCGGCCGGCTCTATTACGCCGCCTATCTGACCTACTACAAGCCGGTCCAGGAGATCAAAGCCCTTGACCGGGGCATCTATGTCTCGCGGCAGTACAGCTTGTTTTCTCCCTCCCCCTCTGAGGCGACCGAAGGGAGGGGCCGGGGAGGGGGTGCTATCTCCGAAGCCAGGGTAGGCGACTTTATCAAAGTCAAGCTGACCCTCGTCGCCCCGACCGATCTGCACTACGTGCTGGTCGAAGATCCGTTCCCGGCTGGAGCGGAAGGCGTGGACAGCAGCCTGGCAACTACCAGTCTGGCGCCGGATGCCGGCCTGACCCAAGTGGAAGAGCATGATACGAGCAAAGGTTATGGTTGGTGGTACTTCACCCACAGCGAACTGCGCGACGAAAAAGCTGTGCTCTTTGCCACGTTCCTGCCCAAGGGCACTTACGAATACACTTATACCCTCCGCGCCTCTGTTGCCGGCGAATACCGGGTCATTCCCACCCACGCCGAGCAGATGTACTTCCCCGAAGTTTTTGGCCGGAGCGATGGGGGAGTGTTTAGAATTACGGAGTAGGTGGTCAAGTTGCGTATTGCGTGTTCCGTTCACTGTACGCAATATACAGTAATTTAGGTTTATTTATCCTATGTCAAAAATATTTAAAGTTTTAATGTTTGTGTCTTTGTTTGTCACTGCCACCGGCATTGTTGCAGCCCAGGAACAGGACGACGGGCAGGCTTATCTGGTGCAGGCTGGAGACTCCCTGATGGGGTTGGCAGAGCAGTTCTACCAGACCTACGCCGCCTGGCCGGCTATTCAAATGGCTACCAATGCCAAAGCCGCTCAGGATAGCCGTTTCGCCAAGATTGAAAATGCCGATCAGCTTTCAGCGGGACAATTATTATGGATTCCCGATCCCGATGAAGCCGAGCGACTGCTCGGCGGCGGTATTTCTCTCGGCCCGCCGGAGGCCAAGCCGCTCACCCCGGAGCTTCTGGCCGAATTTGAAAGCTATATCGAAACAAAGCGTCAGCGCTTCCGCATTCCGGGGGCAGCGGTAGCAGTGGTGCAGGGCAATGAGATCCTCCTGGCCAAGGGCTTTGGCGTGCGTGAGTTGGGTAAACCGGAACCTGTTACCCCGGAGACGGTCTTCGCCGTTGGCTCAACCACCAAGGCCATGACTTCACTGCTGATGGCGACGCTGGTGGATGAGGGCATCCTGGCCTGGGACCAGCCCGTAGTTGAATTATGGCCCGATTTCAAATTGTCTGACCCGGAGATCACTCCCCAAATTCGGCTCCGCAACTTGTTGAACATGAGCAGCGGTGCGCCCCGGGTTGACCTGGTCTGGAGCGGCGCCGATCTGACTGCCGAGCAAATTATGGCTTCGCTGGCCGATCTGCCGCTGGTGACGCCGCCGGGAGAAGTGTATCACTACAACAACCAGATCGTTGCCACCGGGGGATACATTGCGGCGCTGGCCGCCGGCGGACAGTACGGGAACTTGCAGCAAGCCTATGCCGACCTGTTACAAGCGCGCGTCTTTAACCCGATTGGGATGAGCAGCGCCTCAACGTCAATTGACGCGATTCAGGCCCAGCCTAACCACGCCACGCCCCACGATTTTACCCTGTCTGCTGAGGTCGTGCCGACCCACTTTCACGCCGATCCCAACATTACCCCGGCGGGAGGCGCGAATGCCAACGCCCTGGATATGGCCCGTTTTGTAATGACGCAGTTAGGTCGGGGCGTGGCTCCTGATGGAACCCGGGTGGTTTCGGCGGAAAATCTGGCCGAAACCTGGCAGCCGGCGGTCAGAGTGACCAAGACACTCAGCTACGGCATGGGCTGGTTTATCGAGGATTACCAGGGGGTGCAAGTGATCTGGCACGACGGCGACGTGTTAGGCTCTAAGGCTATGATCGCCTTTATCCCCGAAGCTAACGTCGGCCTGGTTGTGCTGAGCAATCGCCTGATCTCCACGGGCTTTAGCTACAGCCTGCGCTATCACTTGTTACACCAACTTTACGACTTTGAGAATGAGGAGGAGCCGGACTTCGAGGGGAATTGGGATGACTTTCTCGAGGCGATTGCCAAGCTGCGCGCGCCCCTCAATCCGCTGGTTGACCCGGCTGAAGTGGCCTCCTATCCGGGCCAGTACGAGGGTGATTGGCGGGTCGAACTGAGGGATGGAAACACCCTCTGGGCCGTCCGCGGCCCCTATGAGTGGCGGCTGCTGCAAGCGGATGAGGCCGGAGAGTACGTCATCAACAACGGCTTCGGCATCGCTACTCCCCTCCAGTTTATTGAGGATGAGACGGGAGGCGTGACGATGACCTTCACCCTCACCTCCGGCGAAGAGGGTACGTATCGCCGGTTGGGGCCATAACCTGTTCTCTATCAAATTTTCCCGCGATGAAACTTCCCCAGACTCGACAACCTCCCGCTTTGCTTAAGAAACCCCTCGCTGGTGAGGGGTTTTTGTTTGTTGAGGTATACTTACTGGGTACAAGTTAAGGAATCGTAACAGGTCAGGCAGGTCAAATTGAACGATGCAGCTAACCAATCATACCATCGCTGTTCCCTTCCCTAAACTGGGGGCGGGACGTATCCTGTGGCGGTGTTTCAGTTATTTGCGCCCCTACTGGCGCTTGACCGCCGGCGCTTATTTAACTCTGCTGGGCGTTGCCGGGCTTAGCTTGGTTATCCCCCAGTTGATACGCTGGATTGTGGATCAGGGGATTGGCAGCCGTGACGTCCGGCTGTTGGGTGAGGCGGTTTTAGCCCTGCTGGGATTGACCCTGGCCAGGGGAGTCCTCCTGCTGCTGCAAGGCCGCTGGACCGAGACCGCTTCGCAGGGGGTAGCCTACGACTTGCGCAACGCTCTCCATCGCCAATTGGCCGGGCTATCTTTTGCTTACCATAACCGCACCGAAACCGGCCAACTCCTCTCGCGCGCCATTCAGGATGTCGAGCGGGTCCGCTTTTTGACAGGGCGGGCCTCTCTCAGATTGGTTGAAGGCGCTGTGCTGCTGCTGGGCACGGCGGTGGTGCTGCTCTGGATGAACCCGCATCTGGCCTTACTCTCCCTGGCAACGATGCCTCTGCTGGGCTACCGCGCTCTTTACTTTGGGCGTCGCTCCCGGCCGCTCTCGGCGCTTATCCAGAATCAAACAGCGGTCCTGACAACCCGGCTGGAGCAAAATCTGCGCGGCGCGCGCACAGTTAAAGCCTTTGCCCAGGAAGAGGCTGAGATTGACCGCTTTGATCGGGAAAACGAACGCTGGTTCGACCTATCAGCCCAGGCAGCGCGTCTGCAGGCAGTCAACCTGCCCTTGCTCGACCTGATTGCCAACATCGGTATTGTGTTCATCATCTGGTATGGAGGGCTGCTAGCCATCTGGGGCCAACTGAGCCTGGGTGAACTGGTCGCCTTTTCGACCTACCTGGGCCAGCTTTTCCAGCCGGTGCGGCGTATGGGTGTCATTACCCCCGCTATCGCCATGGCGATGGCAGCAGGCGAGCGCATTTTTGAAATCCTGGATGCTGTCTCAGAAGTGCAAGAGGCGCCAAACGCCCTGCCGCTGCCGCCGGTGCGGGGACACGTTCGTTTCGAGGACGTTTCCTTTGCCTACTTTCCGCGCCATCCGGTGCTGAACGGGATCACTTTTGAAGCCTTACCCGGCCAGGTGATTGCCCTGTTAGGCGCAACCGGCTCCGGCAAGTCAAGCATTATCAACCTGATTCCCCGCTTTTACGATCCAACCAGGGGGCGTATCACCCTCGACGGTCACGACCTCCGCCATGTCATCCTCAACTCGCTCCGGGACCAGATTGGGATGGTTTTGCAAGAAACCACACTTTTTGCTACGACCATCCGGGAGAACATTGCCTTTGGCCGGCCCGAGGCCGGCGAGGCCGAGATCATCGAAGCAGCCAGGGCGGCCCAGGCCCACAACTTTATCAGCCAGACCCCGCAGGGCTACGAGACCTATGTCGGCGAGCGCGGCATTACGCTGTCCGGCGGGCAAAAGCAGCGCATTGCCATTGCCCGCGCTCTGTTGAAAGATCCGCGCCTGTTAATTTTAGACGACGCCACGGCCAGTGTTGATGCCGAAACCGAGCGTCTTATCCAGATGGCTCTCGAACGCTTGATGCAGGGCCGGACCTCTTTTATTATCGCCCAACGGTTAAGCACGGTACGTCTGGCCGACTTGATTCTGGTGTTGGAGCGAGGCCGTATTGCCGCGAGAGGAACTCACCAGGAACTCCTGCGGACTTCCGGCTTATATGCGGACATCTACCACCGCCAGTTGCGGCCCCAGGAGCAGCGATGAGTTTTTCCTTCGGTTCGGCGGGAGCCGAACTCGGCCCCCGCAGCGCCATTGCCAACTTTGGTCAGGAGCAGGAGGGACAGGCGTTCAATGGACGCATCGTCCTGCGCTTGCTGGTCTTTCTGCGGCCTCACTGGAGGCGCATGGTCGCCGCCTTTGGTTTGATGTTGGTCGCTTCGGCCTTAACCCTGGCCGCACCTTACCTCATGAAAGTAGCTATTGACCAGAACATTGCTCAGGGCGATATACCTGGGCTGACCCGGACCGGCCTGTTACTAACCGGAGTCTTTGTCGCCATTTACCTGGCCTCGGCGGGAGAACAGTACCTCCTCTCCTGGGTCGGGCAGCGGGTGCTGGCCAGCCTGCGCGCCAGCCTGTTCCGGCACTTGCAGACGCTCCCGCTGGGCTATCATGACACCAACATTGTTGGCGTGACTATTTCGCGGGTCATCAGCGATGTGGCCGTAATTAACGAACTGCTGTCGCAGGGTTTGATTACCCTGATCGGCGACACCCTCATCCTGGCGGGAATTGTCGTCGTCATGCTCTCGCTGAGTCCCTGGCTGGCCCTGCTGACCTTTAGCGTTTTGCCGCTCATGGCCCTGGCCACCTATCTTTTCGCCCGGCGGGCTAAAGAGGCGTTTCGGCAAACGCGGGCCAAAATCGCCGCCGTGGTGGGCGACCTGGCCGAAGACATCTCCGGAATGCAGGTTATCCAGGCTTTCGCCCAGGAAGAAGCAGCCCTGGAGCGATTCGACAGCGTTAACCGGGCTAATCGGGATACGACTATCGCGGCTATGTCACTCTCTTTTGTCTTCTTGCCCTCAGTTGAGTTTTTGGGGATGCTGGCCACGGCGATTGTGCTCTGGTCGGGCGGCCTGGCCGCGATGCGCGGCGAGATCACGCTGGGGATCATTGTCGCTTTCCTGGCCTATGTAACCCGCTTTTTCCAGCCAATCCAGGAACTCAGCCAGCTTTATACGACCATGCAGGCGGCGATGGCCGGCGGCGAACGGGTTTTGGCCTTGCTCGACACCCCTCCGGCAGTGGCTGACCGCCCCGATGCCACGGACATGCCGCCGATTGTGGGCCGAGTGGAACTCCAGCACGTCTCCTTCTCTTATCGCGAAGACAGCCCGGTTCTGCATGATGTCAACCTGACCATAGAGCCGGGGCAGATGGTCGCTCTGGTGGGACCGACTGGCGCCGGCAAAACTTCTATTGTCAACTTGCTGGCTCGTTTCTATGAGGTGAGCGAGGGAGCAGTACTGATTGACGGGCTGGACATCCGCCAGGTCAAACAGCATTCCCTGCGCCGGCAAATGGGCTTGGTCCCGCAAGACCCATTTCTTTTCTCCGGGACAATCGCCGACAACATTCGTTTTGGCCGGCCTGACGCCGCCGACGAAGAGATGGAGACAGCGGCCCGCCTGGCTAATGCTCACGAGTTCATTGCAGCCTTACCGGAAGGTTATCAAACCCCCATCCTGGAAGGCGGGGCCAACCTGTCCATTGGCCAGCGCCAGTTAATCTGCATTGCCCGAGCCGTTCTGGCCGATCCGCGCCTGCTGATTCTAGATGAAGCGACTTCAAGCGTGGACACAGTGACCGAGGCGCTGATCCAGGAGGCTCTGCAGCGGCTCATGCATGGCCGAACCGCTATTGTCATTGCCCACCGGCTGAGCACCGTGCGGCAGGCTGACCTCATCTGTGTGGTAGAGGCCGGGCGTATCGTCGAACAGGGACGCCACGACGATCTGCTGGCCCAGGACCGTCTCTATCGCCGGCTCTACGACCGGCAATTTGTGGATTTTAACCTGGAATAAAAGCAGGTCTCTGGTCCGCTATTGAAAGGCGGTCTGCTCAGGCCCAGGCTCATCCCCTCCAGGCGACCCATTGACATCCGTACTGGCCCGCCAATTTTGGGGATTGTTCGGA
Organism: Anaerolineae bacterium; assembly: GCA_023382535.1. The sequence continues at coordinate 321,432 of JAHDWA010000003.1, forward strand.
TCGCCGTCGGGTTCAACCAATACCAGCGAGTCTCCCCGGCCATCGGCGCTGACCGGCCAGCCGTTCGCATCGTCATAAGTTACTTCGATCAAAGGTTCGCCCTGGGCGTCGGTCATCAGGATTTTTTCGCCTTTGTTAGAGAGGTGACCATCATAGACGCCGCCGATAGGCACGCCGGGATATAATTCGGCAAAGGCAGCCGGATTGCTGACCAGGATCAGGGTGTTACCCGGAGCCAGGAGCGGCGTGTTCGACGGAAAGCTAAAGTAAATGCCTTCGTCAATGGACACGTTAGACAGGTCTGCTGCACTGCTGCTCACATTCTTCAGTTCGATAAACTCGTAATCGTCCCCCTCGGCCGGGTTGTACATAATTTCGGTGATGCGGAGAGGTTGGCCTTCCTGGACCACACTAAAGCCGGCCTCGTGCAGGGCGCTCCAAACCGGCGCGGCGCTGGCGGACGGCTGGTCTAGCAGCACTCGTGCCTTGACCTGGGCACTGCCGGAGAGGAGGACCGGTCCCTGGTATACCTGGGCGGTCGGACCAACTGCGCCGGTGACAGGCAGGCGGGGGTCGGAGCCGTCGGTAGTGTAATAAATCGTGCCCTCCTCGAGTGATTTGTCGGGTAGGGACATGCTCAGGCTAAAGCCGGATTTAACCAGGCCACCCTCCTGGCTGAAGAGGGGTGGATCAATCTGCGGATAGTAGCCAGCTTCCCGCGCCCAGGCAATTACTTTGGCCGCCTGGCCGTCCATTTGGTTAAAAACAGCTTTATTGGCTTCACGCCAGGCATCGTGAGAGAGCGGTGAGCCTGGAGCGGCGTCGCCCCAGCGGGCTGCTTCGGCTATCATGGCGTAGTTAAGGGTTTGACTTAGTTTCAGCCAGCGAGTCTGAGCAGAAGCGTCAGCGAGAGCACCCTCATTCGACAGATGTTTATACAGGCGGTCGGCTACCTGCATGCGGAAATCAGGATTCTCCAGCAAAGTTTGAAACAGGGAGTCCACCAGACCGAACTGAGAGCTGCTCGGCTGCTCCGCAGCTATGGGCGTACTGATTGGAGAAGCAGAGTTGTCTACTTCAGGCCAGAGGAGAAGCTTCCCCCGGCCGACCGAGTCGGTCCGGTTAATTGCGGCGTACCAGCTATTCTCCGGCCAGCCGAGAAGCTGGATATACCACTTCAAGATCATTGTATCGCTAAATTCAACCGGATCGAAGTACGAGGCGACTTCGGCATATTTTGGGGCCAAATCATCGCTCCGTTCCGGGCCGGCTTCAAACTGCTCGGCAAAGGTCAGGGTAGTAAACAGGTAATCTAAGCGATCAATGCCGCTATTCTCCTCTTTATTGAACGGCCCATCAGGAGTGGCAACAAACCAATCTTCCTTCTCACCGCCCAGGTACGCGGCCATATATGAAGTATCCGGTCTTTCAGCCAGCCGGTATACCCCCCAGTACAGCCCATTGAGATAAAGATGAACAAAGCTACTGCTGGGACCCAGCCCTGACATGGCGATTTGGGCGTCATGCAGCCATGTGTCGCGGGTATAAGCGGTTGGCTCGCTCAGAGTCCCGGGTTGCAGCACCAGCGTGTCGAATTCGTCTACAGGTGAGTTGGGAAAAACGGGATACTCCAGCTTGGTCGGGCCATATTCGTGTTTAAATAACAGCCGGAAAGCTCGCTTAGGATCAAACTCACCCTGTTCTGCTTCCTCTTGCAGCCTGATGCCTGCATTGGCCTGGAAGCCCGGCTGATCCCCACCAGGATAGAGCAGCTCGATAGAAACCGGGTACTCCCACTCGGCTTTGCCATCAGCAGAATGGGTGTGGAGGTCAAAAAAGCTTTGTCCGGCCATTACCACCGACATAACCGGCAGCGCTTTAAGACCCTCGGGTAGGGTATCTTGATAACGGGCCTCATTGACCACAGCCGGGTCCAGCTCATAGTCGGCGCTAACCGGCGTGACGCCTGTTTGGCCGCTGGCGTCGGTGCTGAGCTGTGCCCCCCAACTTGCCGGAAAGCCGGCCGGGGTAGCCGGCTGGGCAAGCACGTCAGCCAGGAAAACATAGCTCTGGGTGGCAATGGTAGAGGGCAAAAAACTGGGCCGGAAGGCAGCCGCCCGCAGGACGGTGGTTGTATTAACGGCAATAGGCTCGTCATAGATGCTGCCGTTGGTTTCGCTCGGTTCACTGCCGTCGGTGGTGTAACGAATGGTCGCGCCGGGCGTGTCCGCAGTTAGAAAAACCGTAAAAGGCGCATGATAAAAACCCCGCCCGGCGCTAAATTGCACCGGCGAAACGACCCCGGCCCAGAGCGCCGTTTCATCGTTGGCTCCGCCAGGAGTGGGCCGGCCCAGGTAGCCATTAGCCAGTGCCGATCCGTACCGCCCATAAGCCATATCACCAAACTGCTCCGGGTACAATGGGCCAACTCCATCCATCACCCGGTCATCCAGAATGTTGGTCAGCGCCAGGTAATCGCCGCTTTGGCTCAGCTTGAAGTTGGTGTGCAGGACGGCGCCCGGCCCGCTGGCGCGGCGATCCTTGCCCGAGGCAAACACCACCAGATAGTCATGACTGCCCAGGGTAACATCGGGAAAGGGCCATTTTTGCAGATCGTCGGGGTCGTCGGTCAAAGCCCAAGACCCCAGGTTGACGGCTGTATTGCCGGGATTATAAATTTCGATCCAATCTGAGTAATCCCCGTCTTCGTCGGTGAGGCCGCTTTCGTTATCGGCCATAAATTCGTTAATCAGCAAACCATTTGTTTTCTGGTTAGCGGCTGCGCTCGATATTTGCCCGGCGCTCAGCACCAGAAAGATGAGAATAACCGACCAGAAGAAGAACTGCTGCCCTCTTTTTTTGTTCATATGCTAATCCGTTGACTCCTTATTGGCAGCTCGTAAAGGTTTGATTGCGCATTACATCCAGGTGGTGCAGCATGACCTCTTGCCGTTCATCCACAAAATTCAGAGCCTGTTGCACGCTGTGGTCAAAGTTGGCCACGCCCATATCCGGGGCCCAGCGGGCAGCTTCCAGCGCAATAAACGGCCTGACAATCTCCGCCTGTTTTAAAATTTCCGCTTTAACCCGCTCTTTTGAGAGCTGGCCAACCTCATTCGAGGGACGGTTGGTGGTATTCTCCACGCCCAGGTATTCTCGCGCCCTTTGCCAAAATTGAACTTTTAACCAGCAATTTTTGATAAAAGGTTTTTCCAGGATGCGGGTGATACTGTCGTGCGGGCTGTAAGCTCGCTCCAGGGTGTTGATGTCGTTCTTAAAGCCGCCATCAGCGCTGCCCAGCGTGGTTTCAGCATCCCAGACCATCATCCGCCACTTGCCCTGATTGGCCTTGGCGCCCGAATCCATGCGCCGGTAAACAATCCAATTAGAATCCGGCCAATCCAAGTTTTGTACGTATGCCTCTAAAAATAGATAGGAAAAGACATTCTCCAGGTCTACCCGGTTCTGCAGCACGCCAATGTTGCCGGGGACCGAAAAATCGGCGCTGCCAACCCAATTTTGGTTTTCCAACCAGCCGGCGTAATCGCCTTCTTTGACCTCTTCCCGGTTATACCAGACCCCATTTTCCCAGCCGCTTTCTTTGGTAATAATATTCCATTCTGCGTCTTTGTCGGAGTAGGAGCGGAGAAACTGCTGGTCAATTCGCTCGGTCAAATTGTACAGACCCCAGAACTCGCCGTTAAGATAGAGCAGCACCCATGAGCCGTGAGCAATTGGCTGGCCCATGTCTCGGTGCAGATTGCGCACCACCTGGTCGTTAATGTATCTGGCGGAGAGATGTTTATCCGATAGGCCGGGAATACCGCGATGGAAAAAGGTATCCTGAAAGCCGGCCCTTAGTACCAGTTTATCAAACTTGGTCACCGGGCTATCGGGAAAAAGAGGATATTCCAGGTTGCCAGGTCCGCCGTAAGATTTGCGGAAGTAGATGCGATAAGATTTTTTGGGACTGTACAGGCGGGAGAAGTTACCGTGGACTCTAATCCCGGCCTTGACATTGAATTGAACCTGTCCGCCGGGCGCGAAGTATTCCATATTGATCGGGCGCTCCCAATCGGTGCCCCGCTCTTCAGGAAAAGCATGGAGGGTATTCAGGTCATTCCAGTCGGCGGTAATCGAAATGACGGGGATGGTTTGGTCGTAATTGATGACCAAATAAGATTTGGTGTAAACATCGCCCACCGCTGACCCATCTTTAAAAATCTGCGCGCGAATAACGGTCGGTTTGTCAACGGTGAACGGGCCGGTGTACGGCGTGCTGTTGGCATCGGGTAGGGCGCCGTTGGTCGTGTAGCGAATAGTCCCACCCGCAACCTGGCTGGTGAGGCTGATTTGTAAAGGCTGCGTGGGCGCCTGCGAATCCTTAGAAAAAGTAATCGTTTGGCCCGGCGTATTCTCCTTGGCCGCGACTGATGTTGCGCCTACCCCCCAAGCGGGCACAACTTCGCTGACCAGAAGAATCGCCATTAAAACCAACCAGATCGAGCCCATCCGAAGCCATAATAGCCGGCTTTGTCGGAAGTTCATCGGTTCCTCCTCTTGATCCAGAACAAAATAAGCATAATTTCAACAGCTATAAGTCATCCAGGCTGTGAGTACCACCTCCTGGAGGACTGATTTTAACAAATAAAGGATCTCAGATCCCTGGGCGTATAAACTGGCAAATTTGACGAATGAAATGCCAGGGTTCGACAAAGTTAAGGAACTCAGTTACGTTTGGTTTTAGAAGTTTAGGCGGACCCAAACTGATGGTCTTGCAGCATGCTTGGCCGGAAGTCGAGGAGGAACTGGAAAACTCGGTAGTAATCTCATTTTGAACGTTCAATACACTTCTATCTTGAAAATAACTACCAATAAGATAGTAATTATACAAACGGACTTTAACGTGTCAAGCGCACTTTACAAGATCAAGCAAAAGTGATACAATGTGGCCCACTGCCACAGAATGTCAGGTGATTTGGGAAGTAGCCTGATTACAGTATAGCTTATTTGGGAACAGGGCGCATCATCCTAAAGTTGTAGATTGCCGGCTTTAGGCTAAGCGAAGTTGCTTTCTTGTGACCCTCTTGTTCCCAAACTCAATTTGGGAACAAGAAAGTAAAGAAGTTTTGGGAACCCGAGAACGGGCTAAGTAGTTGGAGGGAGGTACATTCGATGGAAGCATGTCCCGTAGGACGCGTCGCCCACTTATTGGGCGATAAGTGGGCTTTGCTCATTATTCGCGATTTAGTGACAGGCTGCAAACGGTTTGGCGAGTTACAAAAGTCAATGGGTCATGTGAGTCCGCGGACTTTGTCGGCGCGGTTGAGTACTCTGGAAGCGGCTGGACTCGTCGTGCGTCGAGCTTATGCTGAGATCCCCCCGCGCGTCGAGTACTCTCTGACCGAAAAGGGTTGGGCGCTGCTGCCTTTGCTGCAAGCCATGCGGGATTATGGGGAAAAATGGCTGCAGCCGGCTTTTAACTGCCAAACAGAACTTGATAAATTTGAGCTGTAACTGCTTGCGGGTCTTCAGCTTGCCAGACCCGCCGGCCAATGGCGACACCCGCCGCCCCCGCCGCAACAGCATCACGAGCCAGCACTGTCGTGGAATTGTCGTTACCCTGGCTGGGACCGCCAGCCACGATAATGGGCACGGGCGCAGCCGTGACCACTTGCTTAAAGTCCTCAACGTTGCCACAGTAGTTGGTCTTGACGATATCAGCCCCAATTTCCATCCCAATCCGCGCCGCGTGAGCGATTGCTTCAACGTCGTAGGCGCGGTCGCCGGGCGGCATCATCTCGGCAACGACAGGCATATTGTAGCGCTGGCTGGCGTCAACCAGACTGGCTAACCAGCGATAAATCTCGATATCCCCGGCCCGCCCAAAAAAAACTGAGACGGCGATGGCATCAGCATCCATGCGCAGGGCGGTTTCCAACGAAGCAATCGGCGTTTCCTGAGTGCCCTCCTGGCTCAATCCGGCAGTTAGACTGATCCGCAGCACCACCCCGGCTGCCGGCGGAACAAGCGAGGCGACTTCCCGATAAAAGCCAGGCGAGATAAGCAGCGCATTGGCGCCGCCTTTTAACACCGCCTCGGTAATAGCGCGGGGACGATCAATTCCCTTTTTTGGCCCAAGCCAGCCGCCATGATCCAGGGGGGCCATTAAACAACGCTTATGCGGGCCGACCAGCAACCGGCCCAGCCGCCTTGATTCTCCAGTTGTCATAAACTGAACTCCTTCACGAATAGATCCATCCCGTTCCCACACTTCACGTCAGTTTGAGAACGAGATAGCAGGAATAGATTTTGTAGGATAAGTTGCTCTATTTCAGAGCATCAGCCGCAAAATCAGCCAGGAGGCAGTAGCGGCGATAAATCGGTTCGTACACCGCGGCCAACTCCGGGCGCGGATGCAGCGGTTGAGGCTCGGCAAAGGTGCGGTTGAGGGCCTCGTCAAAAGAGATGGCCGGGTCCAGGGCAGTGGCGCAGTAGGCGTAAATAGCGCGAGTAACCGTCTCCTGACCGGCATAGAGCAGCACCGGGCGCTGGCAAACATCGGCGATGATTTGCGGCCAGCCAGAGATGGTAGCGCCGCCGCCGGCCAGAGCTAGTTCGTGGATAACTGCGCCCAATTCTTCGGCAATTTCCAACAGCCGGCGGAGACTGTAAGCGACGCCCTCTAAGACAGCCCGGCCCATATGCGCCCGCTGGTGAGTCAAAGTTAACCCATAAAAGCTGCCGCGCAGCGCATCGTTCCAATAAGGACAGCGCTCGCCGGCCAGGAAGGGCAAAAAGAAAAGGCCCTCAGAGCCAGGGGAGGTCTGGGCGGCAGCATCCAGGATGGTTTGCAAGGGCGTGTCCGGATCGTAGAGCGCCTGCCAGGCCCAGGTCAGCGCCGCCCCACTGGTTGAGAGAACCCCGTTGAGCAGGCGGTAAGGTAAAAGCGGGTAGATATACAGACGCTGGCAGGAGACGTCAATGGGCTGGTCGGCGGGCAGCAGCGTTGAGAGCATGCCCGAACTGCCCAGGGAACAGGCCAGGCGGCCCAACTTGGGCGGAGCGCCGCCCAATAAGGCAATCACATCACCCGCGCCGACGATCACTTTAGTCGTGGGGGACAGCTCCAGGCTGGCGGCTACGTGGGGTAGGAGCGGGCCGGCGTCGGCCTCTGCGGGTTGGAGGGGCGGCAAAACAACGGGACTGAGATTTAGCCAATCCAGCCGTTCTGTGGCCCAGGTCCGTTGTTCCAAATCCAGCAGGGCCGCCCCGCCCGCTTCGGTCAGGTCGGTTATCATGTGGCCGGTCAGCCGGTAGCGCAGGTAATCTTTTGGCCAGAGCAGGGTGCGGGTGCGGGCCAGCACCTCCGGCTGGCGGCGGGCCAGCCAGAGCAGTTTGGGCAGGGTGTAGGTTGAATTTAGCTGTGACGGCGGCAGCTTCAAATGGTGCAGAAGTTCGGCTGTTTCCTCTGTAGCCCGCCGGTCCAGCCAGAGGATCGTGGGTGACAGGGGCTGGCCTGCCTCGTCGAGCAGGACGGCCGTGTGCATTTGGCCGGTTAACCCCAGCGCCTGTACGGCCTGCAAATCATAGCCTGCCGTCCGTAACTCAGCCAGAGCAGCGACGAGGGCGGACCACCACACCAGGGGGTCGGCCTCGGCCCAGCCCGGCTGCGGGATACGATAATCGTAGCGTTGGGCGGCCGTGGTCAATACCTGGCCGTCGGCGGTGTAAAGCACTGCCTTGAGCGCCGATGTGCCAACATCTATGGCTAGAGTTGAGGGGGGTATCTCACGTTTCAAAGCCAAGACCCGGAACTTTCAACTTTCGACATCTTGCGCTGCTGCGCCGTTGACTTCCATCATGATTTTCAGCCCTTCGGCGTTCTTGACCATTTCCAGGCCGCGTCCCAATTCCTCCAGGGGCAGCAAATGGCTGACCAGACTGGCCGTATCTACCTGGCCGTTTTGGATATAGTCGAGGGCACGCTGCATATTTACCGGTGCGCTGTCGGAGGAGCCGGTCAGGATATATTCGCCATAATGGATCAGGTTAGGATCAAGACGTAGTTCATCGCGGGGATAAATTCCGGCGAAGATGTTAAGCCGCCCGCCGGGTGCCAGCATGGGCAGGGTCTGTTCGACCAGCCGGGCAGAGCCAACGGCAATAACCGCCGCATCTGCACCCCACCCGTCGGTCACTTCCTTGACAAACGCGCCCAGGTCTTTCTCCTGGGAATTGACGATCCAATCCGCGCCTAGTGCCTTGGCTTTTTCCAGGCGGGCCGGAATCAGGTCGGCGGCGATGACCCGCGCGCCGTGGAGCCGGGCGACCTGCATGTGCATCAAGCCAATCGGCCCCAATCCCACCACCAATTCGACCTCGCCGGGCTGAAGGTGGAGCATATCCTGTCCCCGGACCACACAGGCCAGCGGCTCCATAAACGCGGCCGCTTGCATGTTGGTTGCGGGTCGAAGCGGGTAGATGTTCTGCTGGGGCAGGAGGATGTAGTCGGCGTAACCGCCGCTAAACTGCTGGTAGGTCGGACGCCGGCACAGGTTGGGCCGCCCCCGGCGGCAGGCCAGGCATGTCCCGCACTTGACGATGAAATCGCCGGCTACCGGCTGGCCGGCGGTCAAATGTTTGACTTTTGAGCCAAAGGCGACGACATAGCCGGAGCTTTCGTGGCCCAGCACGCGGGGAAAAGCGACCGACGAGGATTTACCGGAAAAAGCGCGCACATCCCAGGGGCAAATGCCGGTATAGGCAACTTTCACCAGGACCTCGTTGTCGCCGACCTCAAAGATGGGCCGTTGGCGGATTTCCAACTGGCCCGGTTTTTCGCACCACATCTGGCGCATGGTTTGGGTAGTCATTAGCGTAACCTTTTCCACTTTTTTAGAGCAAACTGTTAGTTTGCTAATTAGGACAAGCTAACAGCTTGTCCTACAAATTTTATCCTTTCGCTGCGCCCATGGTCAGGCCTTGCACAAAGTAGCGATTCAGGAACAGAGAGATAAACATGGCCGGGATCATGGCGAAAATGCACATAACCGCCATGCGGCCCCAACTGATCTCGACGGCGCTGAAGGTGGCCAGAATACCGAGGGGCATCGTTTTGGTGGCCGGGGAGGTCAGCATGAGCGCGAACAGAAAATCATTCCAGGAGAAGATAATGCAGTACAGCGCTGAAGCGACTATACCTGGAATCGACAGGGGCAGGGCAATTCTGAAAAAAGCCTGGAGGTGAGAGGCCCCGTCTACCAGGGCGGCCTCTTCCATCTCCTGGGGCACATCTTTGAAGTAGCTGCGCATCATCCAAACGACAAAGGAGGCGTCGAAGGCGGTGTCGAGCAGGATGACGGCGGCATAAGTGCCCAACAGCCGCAGGTCGCGCATAAGCAGGTAGAAGGGAATGAGCATGGCGATCGGCGGGATCATCAACAGCAGTAAAAAGAAATAGGATGAGCTATTGATCAGCCGGGATTTGCTGCGGGCAATGGCATAGCCCGCCGGCACACCCAGCAGCAGCGACAGCAGAGTAGCCCCGGCCGAAATAATGATGCTGTTGGTCAAGAAGAGGGTAATCTGCGAGTTTTGCCAGACTTCTTGGAAGTTCTTGAGAGTGTATTCAAAAATAAACCACTTGGGCGGAATAGCAAATGCCTCCCGGCCAAACTTAAAGGCGGTGGTGAACAACCAAAACAGGGGCAGCATAAAAAAGAGGATCACCAGGATAATAGCGATGTTTTGAACTGTTTTTTCAAAAGTGTTTGTTTTCATCTTTACCCGGCCCCCTAGAGCCTCTGCCGTTCCAAGACTCTGATATAGAAAATGGATAAAACAGCCACTACCACCAGCAGAATATTGGCCAAAGCAGCCGCGTAACCCATATCAAAAAAAGTCATGCCCACCGTGTAGATGTGAAAATTCAGGACAGTAGTGGCGCTGCCTGGTCCCCCAGCCGTGGTGGCATAGATAATGTCAAAAACTTTGAATGATTGCATGGTCCGCAGCAGCAGGCCAACCAGCAGCGTCGGTTTGAGCAAAGGCAGGGTGATAAACCAAAAGCTTTGCCAGCGGCTGGCCCCATCCACCAGGGCGGCCTCGTAGGGTTCGCGGGGCAGGCTTTTGAGACCGGCCAGGAAGATAACCATCAAGAGAGGACTCCACTGCCACAGATCAACCAGGATGACGGCCGGCATGGCCCAGGCGCTTTCGCCCAGCGGCCCCCGGCCCATGTTCACCCCCAAGAGCTTGAAGTAGTAGGGAATAACCCCAAAATCAACGTTATACAGCGATTTCCAGACCAACCCGACCACCAGGGGTGGAATAGCCATCGGCAAGAGCAGAAACGAGCGGACAAGTTGCATCAGCCGGGTTTCGGCGGAGAGGAGCAGGGCCAGAGCCAGGCCCATCACAATTTCGCTGGTGACGGTGCCGACCACAAAAATCAGCGTTGCGTTCAACGCCCCGGTAACCTGTTTATCCTGAAAGGCATTGAGGTAGTTATCAAACCAGAGAAAGGTTTTGACCTGGTTGGGATCGGTTAGGCGATACTTAAAAAAGCTGATAAAAAAAGAAAAAGCCAGGGGATATATCGAGACAGCCAAGACAAACAGCAGCAGCGGCGCCAACAGCAGCAGATAATGATATTCAACCGGGACGTAGCGCCGCCAGCCGAATAGCGAGGATGTTTTTGTCCTGACAACTTTTGGGCTTTCGGATAGTGAAGTCACTCTAAAATCCTTAGGGAGCATCTCTTGTGCCCAAAATCAGTTTGGGCACAAGAGGGAGGAAGACCCTAAAGGACTTGCCGACCTTTAGGGTCTTTAAATTGGAACTCACTTCATATTCGCTTCAACTTGAGCCTGGGCTTGGTCCAAAGCTTCCTGGGCCGACATCTCACCTACCAGGTAGCCATTGACCGCCGTGCCCAATGCGTCCTGAATGATGCTGTACTGCGGAATGCGCGGGCGGTAGTCGCCGTCGCCTTTTTCAAATGATTCTAGCAGGAGGGGGAACCAGGGATACTCTTTGTTCAGTTCGGGGTCGGTCAGGGTGCTGCGGCGGATCGGCGCACCGTCGTTGCGAATCCATTCCTTTTGGATTTCGGGGCTGGACAGCCACTTGATGAACTCCCAGGCCGCTTCCTGTTCCTGCTCGGTCGAGTCGGCGTTGATGCCGATACCCCACCCGCCAAAGCCGTACTTCGGTTCGACACCCTCGCCGACGGGGGCCAGGGTAATATCAACTTTGCCCACAATCGAGGAGATTTCCGGGTTTTCGTAACCGGCGCGGGCAATGCTCCAGCCTTCCATCATGGCTACCTTGCCGGAACGAAACGCGGTTTCGCGCTGATCCCACCAGTAGTCGGTTGAACCGGGGGGGGCATACTTAAAGAGCGAGCCAAAGTGCTCCAGAATTTTTACATGCTCCGGAGTATTGAGTTTTGGTTTGCCATCTTTATCCAGGATAGAGCCGCCAAACTGCTGCACCCAGGCCATATAATCCTGGGCTACCGCCGAGCCTTTGGCGCCTAACAGGGCGACGCCGTAAAAATCCTGATCGGCCTTGGTCAGCTTCTCCGCCACAACCAGCAGTTCCTCCTGGGTCTTGGGCGGCTCGATCCCAGCCTCGGCCAGCACATCTTTGCGATAGTTGAGGACGTTAGCATAGCCGGCCAGGGGATAAGCCCAATGCTTGCCTTCATATTCGCCCAGGGTCCAGGACACCGGCATGATGTCGTCGAGCTGCAACTGATCTTTGTCGCGCTCCATAAAGTCATCCAGGGGCAGGGTGTACTTGTTGGCGGCATATTCCCCACTCCAGACGATGTCAACGGTCATCAGGTCATAGTTGGCGGTATGACCAACAAAATCAGCCGTCAGTTTTTGGTACAGGTCAACGTAGCCCAACTCATCCATGGTGATTTTGATGCCGGTCTCTTCTTCAAATTTGGGGATGAGGGCCCGGAAGGCCGCCACGTATTGGTCGGTCATGGAGGCCAGAACCAACTGTGTACCGGCAAAAGGTTTGTCGCCGGCGGGGGCTGCGGCGGCTTCTTCGGTGGCCGCAGGGGCGGCGGGTTCTGCTGTCGCTGCTTTTTCCTCGGTAGCGGCAGGCTGGGGAGCAGCCGGAGCCGTAGTCGGAGCAGCGCCGCATTGGGCGGCCATAAGGGCCAGGAGTACCAACACTACTACCAACGCAAAATAGAATCTTCTGGGTTGCACAGTCTTTCCTCCTTCTGAGGCTTAAAAATAAATCTTTGACGAGGTGCCTATCCAGGCATCCACAGAGTGGAAACTCCGGCCCACCTGAGTAGGCAGACCAAAGGTAACACCCCCTATTTCTGGATAGACTCTGAATCGGTTGTAGAGATGTAGTTTTGTATCTTTGCCTCCTTTTTGAGCGGTCAGGCTCAGCTAAAAACAGTTAACGTGTGAGATGAACGGAATACTTATAGCGGTCACCCCGGTTGAACATACGGTGATACTCGATAGGGGTCGCCGTATCGGTGTAAACCGTTCCTTCGATGAGGAGCAAGGGCGTGCCTACTCCGATGTGAAGCAATTCAGCATGCCTGGCTTCGGCTGAGACCGCCTGGATAGTTTCAGCGGCCCGGGCCAGCACGATGCCTTTTTTCTCCAAAATTGACCAGAGGGACCCTTCGCGCTCCAGTTCAGCAGGAGTCAGATATGATTCGGGCGGCAAGTTCAGGTAAACTTCCGAGACACCCAGGGGTTCGTCGTCAACCAGCCGCAGGCGCTCAACCATCCAGATCCACTGGCCTTTTTCGACCTTCAAAGCGACGGCCACGTCATTGCTGGCTTTTTCATGCCGCAAGGCCAGCAAGCGTGAACCGGGCCGGTAGCCTTCCTCGGCGGTGGCAGTTGAAAAACTCTTTAGCCGGTTCATGGGGCGTTCGATCTTGGGCCAGCCGACGAAGGTGCCCTTGCCCTGCCGGGTAACCAGATGCCCCTCACGCGCCAATTCATCTATCGCCCGGCGCACTGTAATCCGGCTTACTCGAAACCTTCGTCCCAGTTCCTGTTCGCTGGGAATGGCATCTCCCACCACCAGCGCGTGGTTTTGAATTAAAGCGAGTAACGCCTCTTTAAGTTGAGAGTAAAGAGGGACAGGCAAAGTTCGATCTATGGGTCCTGGCTGGTGTAGATCGGCCATCATGGAGGGCTGTTGCTGTGATTATTTGTTATAACAATTAATTCAAAATGTTATTACAAGTGCCCCCATATTAACATGGAGATTCCAACTTGTCAAAATCTTGCCGGCCTTCCCCTCGGCCAGAGACTGTTTCTTGTTTTCAACGCGCTTCGAGTGTAATATCGCCCGTGTGCTTACTCAAATTTTCACGGTTAGCAAAAGGAGATAGAGATCCATGCCACAAACATCCCTGCCGCCGGTCCTGCCCGCCGAGGTTCTCGCCCGGCGTGAACAGTTGTCGCTCAAACCTGCGCCGGTAACACTGACCGGGCGCTTTGTCCGCCTGGAACCGCTCATCGTCGAGCGCGATGCGCCGCCTCTTTTTGAATTTTCCAACGGCAGCCCCATCACTTTGGGGGAGCGCTCGATTGAGGCTTATGACGCTGACAGCCTGATCTGGCGCTATATGTTTAACGGCCCGTTTGCCAGTCTGGCCGATTTCAGCGCCAGCTTGGAGGAACAGGTGAATGCTGCCAACGGCCTGTGTTTATGCGTCTTCGACCTGGCTACGGGCCGGCAGGTCGGCGTGGCCAATTACATGAATAACGTCCCGGCCCATCTGAAGATTGAACTGGGTAGTATCTGGTACAGCCCCGTCGCCCAGCGCAGCAGCGCCAACACCGAGGCGACTTACCTGATGCTGAAACACGCCTTTGAGCTGGGCTATCGCCGCCTGGAGTGGAAGTGTCACTCTCACAACGAGCGGTCCCGCCGGGCTGCGCTGCGCATGGGCTTTACGTTTGAAGGAATTCAGGACAGCCACCTCATCGTTAAGGGACGCAACCGCGACACAGCCTGGTATCGGATTTTAGATACGGAATGGCCGGAGGTACAGAGCCACCTGGAACGGCTTCTAGGTGGGGCGTAGAGCTTAGAGCCTTCCGCCTGGTCAGATCAGAACCAAAGTCAGTGTTTTGTGATAACTTTCACCCTTATGGTACAATACGATCGGCGCGTGGCAGAATCAATGTCAAATTCTAACATCCCCCGACCTCGTTTGACCCGATACCAGCCGTTGATGCTGGCCGTATCGGCCCTGGTTATCGCTGTTTTTCTCTTTTCGCCGCCGGTGACTCTGCTTGATAAAACGCATGCGATCGGTTATGCTATCTGCCATCAAATTCCAGCTCGCTCGTTTCAGTTAGACGGCCACCGCCTGCCCTTGTGCGCTCGCTGTACCGGCATTTACCTGGGAGCGCTCCTGGGTCTCATGGGCATGAGCCTGATGAAGCGGTATCACTCGGTTGAATTACCTCCAACCGGGGTGTTAGTAACTTTGATGGCCTTCATTGGGCTGATGGGCATTGATGGCGTCAATTCCTATCTTTCATTTTTTCCCAAGATGCCGCACCTCTACGAGCCGCAAAACTGGCTGCGTTTAACCACCGGCATACTGCACGGCCTGGCGATGAGCGCCCTGGTGTATCCGGTCTTGAACGGCGCTTTGTGGCATGCCAATATCGCTAAGAATGAGCCGGTCATCAAAAACTTTAAAGAGTTGCTGTTTTTTCTCACCGGAGCAGCCGCCATCATCCTTATTGTGCTCTGGCAGCAGCCATTTTTGCTCTATCCTCTAGCTTTCCTGAGTACGCTTGGCGTGGTGCTGATGTTGGGCATTGTCGGAACGATGCTGGCGGTGATTCTGACTCGCCGCGAAGGAGTTGCACGGACCTGGTCGGATTTAACCTTACCCGGCGTAATGGGTTTAGCCAGTGCTTTCTTAATCATCGAAGCTATGGGCGGCCTGCGTGCCATCCTGGTTCAAGCAGCCGGAGTGCCGTTTTAAAGTTAGGATAAAAATCAATGGCTGCCAACACTATTCTCGTCGTCGAGGATGAGCTGAGCATTCAGAAGGTAATTCGCACCTACCTGGAGAGTGAAAACTTCCGGGTAGTTTGTGTGGATAACGGCCCCGAGGCATTAACCCTGGCCCAGGAGCTTAAGCCGGATTTGATTATCCTGGATTTGATGTTGCCCGGCATGGACGGTATGGAAATTGCCGCCCGGCTGCGGCAGGCGTCGGATGTTTACATCCTGATCCTGACTGCCCGGACCGAAGAAGCAGATCGGGTGGCCGGGCTGCGGCTGGGGGCCGACGATTACCTGACCAAACCATTTAGCCCGCGCGAACTTGTGGCGCGAGTCCAGGCGATTTTGCGCCGGCGCCGGAGCAGCGAGTCAGCCGCGAATACGCTTCGTTTTGAGCATCTAACTATTGACCCGGACCGCCACGAGGTCTGGACGCCGGAGCAGGCCCTTGAGCTGACGACGACCGAGTTTAAAGTTCTGCTTGAACTGGCGCGTCACGCAGGCCGCGTCCTCACCCGCGAACAGTTAATTGACCGGGTCTGGGGAATGGACTTCTACGGCACCGACCGGGTGGTAGATGTGTATGTGGGCCAGGTGCGCCGCAAGCTGGAGCAAGCCACCGGCGAGAGCCTGATTCTGTCTGTGCGCGGGGTCGGCTACAAATTTGTGGCTACCCGGCGATGAAATTTTGGCGCCAGCTTCGCTGGAAAATTATCGCCGGGCACATGCTGGTGGTTATTGTCGGGGTGCTTACGCTGTCGCTGGTCAGCGAGATCATCCGGCTGCGGACGATGCCCGCTGTTTTAGAGCCTTACCTTGAAATCCTGGCCCAGGCTGAGTCCCATGCCGAGATTGAACGGACAATCGCCGGCCTGGTGGAAACATTTTATCGCGATGCTGTCTTTCGTTCGCTTATGATTGCTGCCTTGAGCGCTATTGTGACCGGACTGTTGACCAGCCTCTTTCTGGCCCGTGAGATTCTGCGGCCCCTGTGGCAGCTTGCGGACAGCAGCCAGCGCATTGCCAGCGGCCGTTACAGTGAACGGGTGACTGTTCCAGCCAGCACGGAATTAGCCCTGGTGGCTACTAACTTTAACCAAATGGCTGAATCCCTGGAGCAGGTGGAACAGCAGCGGGTAGCTCTCATCAACAATGTGGCCCACGAACTGCGCACCCCGCTGACCGGCCTGGAAGGCTACCTGGAAGGGCTGCTGGACGGCCTTTTCAGCAGCGATCCGGAAACCTTTGCCCAGATGTCGCAGGAAGTACGCCGCCTGCACCGCCTGGTGGATGACTTGCAGGCTCTCTCCCTGGTAGAAGCCGGCCAATTTTCGCTTCGACTGGAAACGTTCGATCTTATTCCCGTTGTCACGCGGGTGGTTGCTCAACTCAAACCCCAGGCAATGGCCCAGTGCCTGGAAATCGTCACCGAACACTCTCTGCTCGAAATCTCCGTTTATGCGGACCCTGACCGCACCGCCCAGGTGGTAATCAATTTGGTCGGTAATGCCATTCGTTATACCCCCGACGGCGGCTGTATTACCATTCGGGTTGATGTAAACGACGGCCTGGCTGGAGTCGAGGTGCAGGATAACGGTATCGGCATTCCCGCCGAAGAAGCCCCCTACATCTTTGAACGATTTTATCGGGTAGACCGGTCACGCTCCCGAACCAGCGGTGGCAGCGGTATCGGCCTGACCATTGCCCGTCACCTGGCCTGGGCTATGGGTGGCGATCTGACCGCCGCCAGCTCCGGCCCTGGTCAGGGCAGCACGTTTACCTTTACCCTCCCGCTGGCCCCGCCTAATCGCTTCTGACTTCCAATTCTCCCATCTTCCCTTACACAATCCTTACATTGACCTTATCCTGCTTTTACAAAGCTTTGTTATCGTTAAACTTGTAAACTGATATGTTTCTCATTCAATCTATATCCGACGGAGTTAAACAAATGTTACAAAGCTTATTTGGTTACCGGCAGGCGACGCCCTCTTCCCGACAAAACAGTAGAATTCAGACCACAACCCCTCAAGAACTGTACCAGCGCTTGCAGAATCACGAATCGCTGGTGATAGTGGATGTGCGCTCACCCGATGAGTACCGCTATGATGGTCATATCCGCGGGTCCCGTTTGTTACCGCTGCCGGTTCTCTTGCAGCGAAGTGAGGAGTTGCCCAAGGACCAGGCCATCATCTGCGTCTGCCGTTCCGGCAACCGCAGCCATGTCGCGTGTGAACAATTGGCCAGCCGGGGCTTCACCAATGTTACCAACCTGGTGGGAGGAATGATTAGCTGGCGCCAGGCCGGTTTGCCGGCTGCCTAAGTAATGGTTCAACGCATCTGGGGCCTGCAAGACTTCGGGTGTCTGCTCCGGTTTCCTGATAAGAGGTGGGCGACATGGCCACACTGGAAGCGGTAAGCTCCGCACCAATACAACGTCGGGCTGAGAAATCGCCTCTCAGCCGTTTTTTGCCTTTTCTAGATTGGCTGGTCCACTACCAGCGAGCTAACCTGGTCGGGGACCTGATGGCCGGTATTATCGTGGCGATTATGCTGGTGCCCCAGGGCATGGCCTATGCCCTGTTGGCCGGACTTCCGCCCCAGGTGGGTCTGTACGCCAGTATTGCGCCCCTGATAATTTATGGACTGCTGGGCACCAGCCGGACTCTGGCCGTTGGACCGGTGGCGATTGTCTCCCTGTTAGTCGTGAGCGGGGTCAGCCCTCTTGCTGAACCGGGCAGTGCCACCTACATCCAACTGGTTCTGACTTTGGCCTTGTTGGTGGGCTTGATTCAGGTCGTTATGGGCCTGGTCAGGCTGGGCTTTCTGGTCAATTTTCTCAGCCACCCGGTTCTGTCCGGCTTTACCAGCGCGGCTGCAATTGTGATTGGGTTCAGCCAGTTCAAGCACCTGCTGGGTGTGTCCATCCCGCAAACGGAGCAGCTTTATGAACTGCTGTTTCATCTCGCTCAACGCCTGGGTGGAAGTAACCCGGTTACCGTGAGCATCGGTCTGGGAAGTGTAGGGGTTCTGCTCTATTTCAAGTACGGGCTGGGGAAGCAGCTCAAACGGTGGGCTGTGTCTGAACGCCTGATTGTGCCCCTGACCCGGAGCGCGCCGTTGGTGGTGGTCCTGCTGGGAACGGGACTCGTCTGGGCTTTGAGCCTGCATGAGCAGGCCAACGTCAAAATTGTCGCCGAGGTGCCCGCCGGTTTACCGGGCTTGACCCTGCCCCTACTTGACCCGCAGGTGTGGCAGCTTCTTCTGCCTACGGCGCTGGCTATCAGCTTCGTGGGTTATATGGAAAGTATCTCTGTGGCCAAATCCTTGGCCAGCAAACGGCGGCAAAAAATAGATGCCGACCAGGAATTAATTGCCCTGGGCGCGGCTAACCTGGGGGCAACGCTGACCGGCGGCTATCCGGTTACGGGCGGCTTCAGCCGCTCGGTGGTCAACTTTGCGGCCGGAGCTAATACCGGCCTGGCTTCCCTCATTACCGCCGCGTTGATTGCTCTAACGGTCATCTTTTTAACCCCGCTTTTTTACTTTCTACCCCAGGCAGTACTGGCCGCGATCATCATTGTCGCCGTAGTCGGTTTGATTGATCTGGCGACACTCAGGCATGTCTGGCATTACAACAAAGCGGATGCGGCCTCACTGATTGTCACCTTTCTGACGGTGCTGGCATTGGGGGTCGAGGTTGGGATTGGGGTGGGTGTCGCCGTCACCATCCTTCTTTTTCTGTGGCGGACCAGCCGGCCGCATGTGGCTGTCGTCGGTCGCCTGGGCCAGAGCGAAACTTACCGCAATATTCTGCGCCACCCTGTCAAAACTTGTCCGCATGTGGTCGCGATGCGGGTGGACGAGAGCCTCTATTTTGCTAATACCAAGTTCCTGGAAGATTGCGTCCTGGGCATCATCGCCGAGCGGCCCGAAGTAAAGCACCTGGTCCTTAGCGGCATTGCCATCAATTTCATTGACGCCAGCGCCCTGGAAACCCTGGCAGCCTTGGTCGAAGAGCTGCGTTCTGCAGGCGTGGAATTTCACCTGGCTGAGATAAAAGGACCGGTGATGGACCGGCTCAAGGCGATTGGCTTTGTGGACAAAATAGGCCCGGATCATATCCACCTGAGCACTCACGAGGCCATGCAAGTTTTGAATTGCGTTTAACGAAAAAAATTGAGGGGGGAAAGTGGATGAACTACGGCTTTGTCATCAACAATAAAACCTGCATTGGCTGTCACGCCTGCAGCACCGCCTGCAAGTCTGAGAACGAGGTGCCGCTGGGGGTCTACCGCACCTGGGTCAAGTACGTCGAGAAGGGCGAATATCCTCACAGCCGGCGTTACTTCCAGGTCAGCCGCTGCAATCACTGCGCCAACCCGCCCTGCGTCCGCATCTGCCCGGTGACGGCCATGTACCAGCGCCACGACGGGATTGTCGAATTTGATCCCGACGTGTGCATTGGCTGTAAAGCCTGTATGCAGGCTTGCCCCTACGACGCCATCTATCTCGACCCCGAAACCCGGACGGCGGCCAAGTGTCACTTCTGCTCCCACCGCACCGACATCGGCTTGCAGCCCGCCTGCGTTGTGGTCTGCCCGACCCAGTCCATTATCGCCGGCGATCTGGACGACTCCAACAGCCACATTCGCCACCTGCTGGCCCACGAAAAGGTCAGCGTGCGCAAGCCGGAGCAGGGCACCGCCCCCAAGTTATTTTATATTGACGGCGACGACGTGGGCTTGACCCCCACCGCCACCCAGGCCAGCTTTATGTGGACCGACCTGGTTTCCGAACAAAGCGTGGCTGCCTCTGCCAACGGCCAAACCAACGGCCGCTATGAAATCATCCCCCTGACAGCCGTTCAGCGCAACGGCCACTCGCTGATCTCAGACCACGACTCAATCCCAAATCCCAAATCTCAAATCTCAAATCTCAAATCCCTTTCCGGCGTGCCCATCCGCACCCCTCAACAACAAGGTACTGGCTATCACGGCCCGATCCATCTGGGCGCAGGCCGTATCGCCGAACATTTGACGCAGACCACCTACAACGCCCAGCACAAAATTCCCTGGCACTGGCCGGTGCCGGCTTATCTGGTGACAAAAGGCATCGGCAGCGGCCTCTTTGCGCTCCTGGCTATTTTCTTTGGACTGAACCTGGTTGACTTCAATCCCCTGTTGGCTTTGGCCGGCAGTTTTACCTCTCTTCTGTTTATCGGTCTCACAACTTTGCTTTTGGTGCTGGACCTTGATCAGCCGCTGAAGTTCTACACCATCCTGACCCGGCCTCAGTGGCGCTCGTGGCTGACGCGCGGGGCTTTCATCCTGATCGGCTTTACCCTCGTCGTCAGCCTGTGGTTCTTGATTGAGGGCGCGGCCTATATGGGACTGGTAGATCCGGCCATCGCGGCGATGACCCGCCGGCCGCTGCTGGCGATTGGTTTTGTTCTGGCGGTGGCTGCGGCCATTTACACTGCTTTCCTGTTCGGCCAGGCCGAAGGGCGCGACCTGTGGCAGAGCACGCTGCTGCCGGCCCACCTCGTTATCCAGGCAGTCATGGTCGGCTCAGCGACCCTGCTGGCGCTGGGGCTTTGGGCGCCCCTGGCTCCGGCGATGGCCACCGCTTTAACCTGGATTTTTGGCGTATCGCTGGTCGTGGATCTCTTTGTGACCCTGCTCGGCGAATTTGGCATGCCCCACGCCTCCGAAGTCGCCGCCCGCGCCGCGCACGACATCAGTCACGGCAGGTATCGAAACTATTTCTGGGCGGGTTCCATCGGCTTAGGCCATCTGGTGCCGCTGGTTCTACTGCTCGTTGGTGGTTTGATGACCCCCTCTCCTCCGACGGGCTTACTGGCCTTTGCGGCCATAATGACCATTGTTGGCCTGTATTTGTTTGAATATGCCTTCGTCATGGCCCCCCAGGAGATACCCAATTCATAAGCAGGAAGTAGGGACGCGAAGCGAGGAGTATGGAGTAGAGGGATAACTTCCCCAGACCCCTACTCCCTACTTCCTACTCCTTACTCCTATCCGGAGAGATTGATGAAAGAAAAACTGACCCGTTTTCTCAATGCAGTGACTCATTTGAGCCAAACCCAACAGCCAGCCTGGGCCACCTCAGTAGGTCAAATGAAGGGAGACACCCCTCAAGTTGAGCCGATTGACCAGATAGCCGCCACAGGACAAACCCAACCGAACGGTAATGCTGCCATCTCTGATCTTCCAACCTTCCAACCTTCCAACCTTCCAACCCTCCCCCCTTCCCCCAACCTGGTCAGCTACCCTCCGCCGGAAAAGTGGGATGACTGGGTTGAATACGATCCCAAAGCCTGGCCGAAGAAAAAGCCTCGCAATTACATGCTCGTACCCACCATCTGTTTCAACTGCGAGAGCGCCTGCGGCCTGCTGGGCTACGTAGATAAAGAAACCCTCGAAATCCAGAAGTTTGAAGGCAACCCCCTCCATCCCGGCAGCCGGGGGCGCAACTGCGCCAAGGGGCCGGCCACCCACAACCAGATCTACGACCCGGAGCGCATCCTTTTCCCGCTCAAGCGGGTTGGCCAGCGCGGCGAGGGCAAGTGGCAGCGCGTCACCTGGGATGAAGTGCTGGACGATTTGGCCGGGCGCATCCGCAAAGCCTTTCTGGAAGAGCGCCACAACGAGATTATGTACCACGTCGGCCGCCCCGGCCACGACGGGCTGATGGAATGGGTCCTCTTTGCCTGGGGCGTGGACAGCCACAACAGCCACACCAATGTCTGCTCTTCCGGGGGACGGGCCGGTTACGCCTTTTGGATGGGCCTCGACCGCCCTTCGCCCGACCACGCCAATGCCCGCGTGATCTTATTACTCAGTTCGCACCTGGAAACGGGCCATTACTTCAACCCCCACGCCCAGCGGATTCTGGAAGGCAAGCAGGCCGGGGCCAAATTGATCGTCATTGACACCCGCCTGTCCAACACGGCCAGCCACGCCGACTACTGGCTGTCGCCCTGGCCCGGCACCGAGGCCGTTATCTTCCTGGCCGTTGCCAATCACCTGATCCAGACCGGCCAGTACAACAAAGACTTTGTCCAAACGTGGGTCAATTGGACCGAATACCTGCGCCACGAGTGGCCCAATGAACCCTGTACTTTTGAAACCTTTGAAGCCAAGCTCAAGGAAATCTACGCCAGCTACACCTTTGAGTTTGCCGCCGCCGAGAGCGGCGTCGAGGCTGATTTAATCCGTAAAGTCACCGAGGAAGTGGCCCGCTGTGAGGGCAAACTGGCCGCCCACACCTGGCGCAGTGCTACCGCCGGCCATCTGGGCGGCTGGCAAATTGCCCGCGCCCTGTGGTTCCTCAACGTGCTGACCGGATCGGTGGGAGTCAGCGGCGGCACCTCGGCCAGCGCCTGGGACAAATGGACGCCCCGGCCGTACAAGCTGGCGCCCCACCCCAAACGCTGGAATGAACTGACCTGGCCGCAAGAGTATCCCCTGACTTTCTTTGAACTGAGCTACCTGCTCCCCCACTTTTTGAAGGAGGGCCGGGGCAAGCTTGACACCTACTTTACCCGCGTCTACAACCCGGTCTGGACCAACCCTGACGGCATGTCGTGGCTGGAAATGCTGACCGACGAGTCGATGGTGGGGGTCCATGCCTGCCTGACGCCCACCTGGAGTGAAACCGCCTGGTTCGCCGATTATGTCCTGCCCATGGGCCACGCGCCGGAACGGTACGATACCATGAGCCAGGAGACCCATGCCGGAGCCTGGCTGGCCTTTCGCCAGCCGGTGCGCCGGGCCGCTTTGGAACGGCTGGGCCAGCCGGTCGAGTACAGCTACGAAGCCAACCCCGGCCAGGTCTGGGAGGAGACAGAATTTTGGATTGAACTCTCGTGGCGGATTGATCCCGATGGCGCGCTGGGTATCCGCCACTATTTTGAGTCGCCCTACCGGCCCAGCGAAAAAATCACTGCCCAGGAATATTACCGCTGGATGTTTGAAAACAGCGTGCCTGGCCTGCCGGAAGCTGCGGCCAAAGAGGGGCTGACTCCCTACGAGTATATGAGCAAGTATGGCGCTTTTGAGATTCGTCAGGGTGCGGAAAAGCCCTACGCCCAGCCGGTGGCGGCTGAGCTGTTGGACAACGCCAGTGCGGATCCCACGTCTGGTATTGTCTATACCCAGGCGCCGGCCAAACCGGGGGCCAATATCACTCCCTATCCCGCTTTCCCCGGCGACGAGCGAGGCCGGCCCATTGGCCTCAAGGTCGGCGAACAGGTGGTGCGCGGCTTCGATACCCCCTCCCGCCGCCTGGAGTTTTACTCCACCACCCTAGCCGACTGGGGCTGGCCGGAGCAGGCCGTTCCCGGCTACATCAAGAGTCACGTCCATCCCGACCATCTTGATCAAACCGCCAACGAATTTGTGCTGCTGCCGACCTTCCGCCTGCCGACGATGATCCATACCCGCTCCGGCAACAGCAAGTGGCTGAACGAGATCAGCCACAAAAACCCGCTCTGGCTTCACCCGAGCGATGCACGGCGGCTGGGCGTCAATACGGGCGACCTGGTTCGGGTGACCACTGACATTGGCTATTTTGTCATCAAGTGCTGGGTAACGGAAGGAATTCGTCCCGGTGTGGCGGCCTGCTCGCATCACATGGGGCGCTGGCGGCTGCACGAAACAGGCATGGAACGCTGGTCGTCGGCCCTGGTGGATTTGCAGCCGGACGGCGAGGGCCGCTGGCGCATGCGCCAACTGAGTGGGGCGCAGCCTTTTGAAAGCAGCGACCCTGACTCACAGCGCATCTGGTGGCAGGATGTCGGCGTGCATCAAAACCTGGCCTTCCCGGTTCACCCCGATCCCATTAGCGGCATGCACTGCTGGCATCAGAAGGTCAAGCTGGAAAAAGCGCCCGCCGGGGACAGCTACGGCGACATCTTGGTGGATACGCAGAAATCCCATGCCATCTACCGGGAGTGGCTGGCCATGACCCGGCCTGCCGCTCAGGTGTCGCCCGACGGCGCCCGCCGGCCTTACTGGTTATTACGGCCGTTCCGCCCGCAGCGAGAGGCTTACCGGCTGCCGCCAGGTGCGGCCCAGGAGGCTGCTGCGGCTGCAGTGAGTAAGCCCCAACCTAATGGGGCCAACAGGCCGGAAGCTGCGCCGGCCGAAATGCCGGTTTCCCGATTGCCTGAGGAGTGAGTAGAGAATCTTGACAAGGTTTGGCAGTTAAAGGCATATTAATTCTCATAATGAGAAAGGATTATTATCAGCGGAGGATGAATTGGCGGCAGTGAGCCGGACGGCTGGGACCAACCCCATGCAGCATTGGCTGGCCGATACACTGGCTTTCTTCTTCCGCCCGGTTGAAATTGTCCGTAGTTACCGCCGCGCCGATTTGCGACCAGACCTGCTGGCGGCGCTGACCCTGGCCATTGTCACCCTCCCCCAGGCGATTGCCTTTGCCCTGCTGTCGGATTTGCCGCCCCAGACCGGCCTCTATACGGCCATCGTGGCTTCCATTGTCGGCGCGTTGTGGGGGTCGTCTATCCACCTCAACACCGGCCCAACCAACACAACCTCCCTGCTGGTGCTGTCTACCTTACTGGCGGTGGCCCAGCCAGGCACCTCTGATTACCTCGTCGCCGCCGCCCTCATGGCGGTGATTGTCGGCATGATCCGGCTGCTCATGGGACTGGCCCGGCTGGGGGTGCTGGTCAATTTTGTTTCGGATTCGGTCATCATCGGTTTGACCGCCGGGGCGGGCCTGCTCATTTTTGCCAACCAGCTCAAAACTCTACTGCGCCTTGAGGTTCCTAACTCGCCCTACTTTTTTGTGACCCTGTTCCAGATTTTGGAGCATCTGGGACAGACCCACGGGTTGAGTCTGGCCCTGGGCCTGGCTACTATTGGCCTCATCGTCGGGGCGCGTTGGGCCAACCCCCGCCTCCCCAGCCCGCTCATCGCCATCGGCGCCATCACCCTGCTGGTTGGTCTGTTTAAGCTGGAGCAGCAAGGGGTCATTATTTTAGGCGATCTGCCCCATGGTTTTCCACCTCTGCTGAGTTTACCCCTGACCGATTTTGCGCTCATCCAGAAGTTGCTGGTTGGTTCGACGGCAGTGGCGGTGATTGGCCTGGTCGAGGCCACCTCTATTGCCCGGGCGATTGCCATTAAAAGCGGCCAAAGCCTGGACAGCAACCAGGAGTTTGTGGGGCAGGGGTTAGCCAATATTGCTGCCGGCCTGTTTTCGGGCTATACCTGCGCCGGCTCGTTTACCCGCTCCGGGGTGAATTTCGCCACCGGGGCGCGTACCCCGCTGGTCAATGTTTTTGCCGGGCTGTTCGTTTTGCTGGCGGTGTTGCTTTTGGCTCCTTACGCCGCGCTTATTCCGCGCACAGCTCTGGCGGGGGTACTTATGTTGACCGCCTACAGCATGGTTGACCACCGCCAGATGAAGCGGATCTGGCAGGCTTCTAAAGGCGACAGCGTGATCATGCTGGCGACCATCCTGGCCACCCTACTCTTGCCTCTGGAATTTGCCGTACTGGCTGGTATTGTCGTCTCCATTGTTCGCTTTCTGGTCAAGACTTCCCAGCCGCAGGTGCTGCCGGTGGTGCCGGATGAGAATTTTCAACATTTTGTCTACGTCGAAGACCAGCCGGTCTGCCCCCAGTTGGGAATCATTTCGGTCAGCGGTCCGCTTTATTTTGGGGCCACGCAGCACGTAGAGCGGGCGATTCGGGCTAATCTCGAGCAGCACCCTTCCCAGCAGTTTCTATTATTACGCCTGCATCTGGTTGATTACTGTGATGTAAGCGGCATCCAGATGCTCGAAACGGTGGTGCGGCTCTACCGGCGGCGTGGCGGCGATGTATATATGGCCGGCGTCCGCCGCCCGGTCAAGCGCCAGATGCAGTCCATTGGCTTTGACCAGTTTTTAGGCGCTGCTCATATTTTGCAGCGAGATGAGGCTATTTCTCACCTGTTTCACCGGGTTTTGGAGCCATCGGTCTGCATTTACGAGTGCGAACGGCGCGTTTTTGCCGAATGCCAGGCGCTGCCTAAGTGGTCCTACGGTTCCCGAATTCCCGAAGCGGCTATGCTGCCTGACTATCCCATCCAATCGTGGCTCCCCAGCGAAGTGAAGGCTCGCCTCCATCAAAATGGCGGCAGTCCGGCCATTTTGTTGATAGATGTGCGCGAACCGCCGGAGTATCAGCGGGGACACATCCCGCAGGCGCAACTGCTGCCCATGCGCCGGATTCCCAGGGAAGGCCAAACCCTCCCCACCGATCGCCTGATTGTGCTGGTCTGCCGCAGCGGCCGGCGCAGCCGGATTGCGGCCGGCATCCTCAAGGATATGGGCTACCCGGAAGTGTACAATCTGCAAGGGGGGATGCTGGCCTGGGAAGCGGCTGGCTATCCTGTGGCCGTAGAGTAGGACAGGTTGAGAATCCTTACCCATTCCTTACATTCCTCTTGCACAATTTTTACACACGCCGGATATACTCTGGGAAAAATTTTCAACTCAGCATAAAAAGGGAGGAGAGGATACTCAAATGGATTGGATCTGGCAACCCTGGCCCTGGTATGTCTCAGGGCCGTTGATTGGCTTGATGGTGCCGGTTCTTTTGCTGCTGGCCGGGAAAAGCTTTGGCATCTCCACCAGTTTTCAGCATTTGGGGGCTATGTGTTCACCCAACAGCAAACTGTCTTATTTTAGAGACTACGACTGGCGCAGGAATCACTGGCGGCTTGTCCTGGTAGTGGGCGTAATTCTTGGCGCTTTTATCGGCGCACAGCTTCTGTCGGTGGAGCCGGTTTCCTTTTTACCCGCCGACTACTATAGCTGGCGCGGTTTGGCCCTGTTAATCGTGGGCGGCTTTCTGGTTGGCTTTGGGACGCGCTACGCCAGTGGCTGCACGTCCGGCCATACGATTATGGGTCTGGCCAGCCTGCACTGGCCCAGTTTGATCGCTACGATCAGCTTTTTTATCGGGGGACTGTTCATGGTTCACGTATTAGGATTCTAGGGGGATAACTATGCAAGCGAGTTTCGAAGAGAACAACCTGGCGAGTAATCCTGCCAGAGTAAGTGATGATACGCTTGTTCAACAACTCTACGTCTTGATTGTCGGCGTGCTGTTTGGGCTGGTGCTGGTTAAATCCGAGGTCGTGTCCTGGTTCCGGATTCAAAAGATGTTCCGCTTTGAAGAAGCGCATATGTACCTGGTGATTGCTTCGGCGGTGGTGGTTGGCGCTCTGTCGGTCTACTTGATCAAGAAGTTCCGGTTGAAAACGGTGGATCAGCAGGAAATCCAGATTGAAACCAAACCCTTCCAGAAAGGGATGGTTATCGGCGGGATTATCTTCGGCATGGGCTGGGCCATCACCGGCGCATGTCCCGGCCCGATCTATGCCCAGCTTGGCAGTGGGGAATATGCCGCCGTGGTGACTCTGGGAGCTGCCCTCGTCGGAGCCTATGTTTACGCCCTGCTGCAGCCCAAGCTGCCGCATTAGCCGAATCAGCCAACGAGCCACTTACGCCTTCATCCGGGCAAAGAATTACGATTTTGGATTTATACCGCAAGGGTATCCTTTAGGACGATTAGGAACAAGATTTAGCCTTCCTAATCGTAAATCGTCAATCTGAAATCGTAAATTGGTTAGACCCTTACACAACTCTTACATTTTTCTTATTCACTTTTTACAAAAAAGGGCTAGAGTTAGAAAATCAGCAGAAGTTATATTCGAGCAAGAAGGAGAAAGTGCAATGCTGCTAAAATATTTTTACGATGACAAAATAGCCCATGCTTCTTACATGGTGGGCTGCCAGGCAACGGGGGAAGCCCTGGTCGTTGACCCAGCCCGCGATATCGAACCGTACCTGCAAGCAGCCGAAGAAAACGGGATGAAAATCGTGGCCGCCACCGAAACCCACATTCATGCCGACTTCCTTTCCGGCAGCCGGGAACTGGCCGAGCGTACCGGGGCCAGGTTGTACCTCTCGGATGAGGGCGACGAGAACTGGAAGTACGAGTTTGCGCCACAGTACAACCACCAACTGGTCAAAGACGGCGATATCTTCAAGGTCGGCAACATTAAAATTGAAGTCATGCACACCCCCGGCCACACCCCGGAGCACATCTCCTTCCTCGTCACCGACACCGCCGGGGCCAACCAACCCATCGGCATCTTCAGCGGCGACTTTGTCTTTGTCGGCGATGTAGGCCGGCCGGACTTGCTGGAAGAAGCCGCCGGCATCAAAGGTACCGCCGAGCCGGGCGCGCGCCGCATGTTCCATTCGCTCAAACGCTTCAAGGCCCTGCCGGATCACCTCCAGGTCTGGCCGGCGCACGGAGCGGGCAGCGCCTGCGGCAAAGCCCTGGGCGCGATTCCTTCCAGCACCGTCGGCTATGAAAAGCTGTTCAACTGGGCTATGGCCTACGAGGATGAGGATCAGTTTGTGAAAGCGCTGCTCTCCGGCCAGCCGGAAGCCCCCTCTTACTTTGCGATGATGAAAAAGCTGAACAAGGTGGAGCGGAATGTCTTGAAAGGACTGCCCCAACCGGCCAAACTGAACGTTGACCAGTTGGCGCAAGTTCTGGATCAGGGGGCCGTAGTTGTGGATACCCGCTCCTCCGATGAATTTGCCGCCGCTCACATTCCCGGCACCATCAATATCCCCCTGGATAAATCCTTTACCAACTGGGCCGGCTGGCTGTTGGGCTATGACCAAACCTTTTATCTGATTGGCAGCGAGGCGATCATGCGGCAGGCGGTACGCGACCTGATTTATGTTGGCCTGGACAATATCGGCGGCTACTTTGAGCCTGCCGTGCTCTCGGCCTGGCCCGGCAAACTCCAGAGTTATCAGACGACCACCCCGACCGAGATTGCCGACCAGGTCCTCAAGGGTGAAGTTACCGTGCTGGACATTCGTGCCTTGAGCGAATGGAACGAGGGGCGCCTGCCCGGAGCAAAGCACATTATGCTGGGTTATCTGCCCAAACGCACCGCCGAAATCCCAACCGACAAACCGGTGGTCGTCCACTGCCGCACCCAGAATCGTTCGGCCATTGGCGTCAGCGTTTTGCAGGCTAAAGGCTTTCCCAACGTCATCAAAATGCACGCCGGTTATCAAGGCTGGGCCGCCGCTAACCTGCCGATTGAACGTAACGGCAGGTAATGAGCCGCAGTTTCGCCCGTCACATCAATATCACTCAGCTCCCGTTTCTTTTAGAAATTGGGAGCTTTTTAGTTCAAAATGGAGTAGAGTAAAGGGTCTTAAATCGGCCGGGCATTTGACTGAAACTCAAAAGCCCTTCATAATAAGCCGGAAGTAAAAAGCCCTTCTTCACTTCTTCACCGCAAAACATCAATCGCTTATCATAACTTGCCGGAAGGACTTGGGAATTCGAGCGATTTTTCGCTCGGCGTAATTAAAGGAAACAAGACCGGTTTCGGCCAGGGCCAGGATTTTATCTCCCCTGGTTATCCGGTGGAAAATCCGAAAGCTGCGCTGCGTCATTTCGCCGATGTGGCTGTCAATGTCCAATCTGTCCAGCATAAAACCTTCTTCCAAAAAGTTGACCACCAGATCGGCCATAATGATCCCGGTTTGACCGTCGCCCAGGTTCATTTCGCTCAACCCCAGGCTGTGTAACAGGTTGATGCGAGCCTCATGCAGCAGTCCCACCAGAGCATCGTTGCCCAGGTGGCCTCCGTAATTAATATCTCGGACCTGGAGCGTCACTTCATAATGAAATTCGTACTTTGGTTGGGGTTGAAGTTTGACTCTTGGCACTTGGGTCTCCTGGAAAATAGGAATCAGTAGTCAGATAGGTTCTGCAACCTGCTACTCTGCTACCTTTTGGCGGTTAGTAATAGGACATAGAAGAACTCAGTTTAAGCCGGGCTTGAGAAAAGGGCAAGCTTTGGAGGAAAGATAGGAACATTATGGCCTACAAAATCTTAACGATTGAACCAAAAAAGAAGATCGCTCTCATTGCTCACGATAACAAAAAGGACGATATATTGGAATGGGCCAGGTATAACCAGCCGGTGTTGGCCCAGCATGAACTCTATGCCACCGGCACCACCGGCCGGCTGCTGGAGACAGAGCTGAACCTCACGATAAACAAGCTGCAAAGCGGCCCGCTGGGCGGCGACCAGCAGATTGGGGCCAGAATCGTTGACGGCGCGATTGATTTTATCATCTTTTTCTGGGACGCGCTCGAATCCCAGCCGCACGACCCCGACGTGAAGGCTCTGCTGCGCCTGGCCGTCGTCTGGAATATTCCCACGGCCTGCAATCGCGCTACCGCCGATTTTATGATCTCTTCACCCCTCATGGGGATTGCTTATGAGCGGCTGCTGCCGGATTACACCGAATATCGCAAACTGCGCCGGGGTCGAGAGGACATCTGATGACGCTTGCCGTCAGGCCGGCCCAACTGGCCGATATCCCGGCTATTACCGTGATTTATAACGAGGCCATTTTAACCACCGTCGCCACCTTCGACACCGAGCCAAAAAGTGAGGCCGATCGTGCCGCCTGGTTGGCCGCTCACGACTCCCGGCATCCTGTGTTGGTGGCGGAAGTGGACGGACAGGTGGTCGGCTGGGCCTCGTTGAGCAAGTGGTCCGACCGCCTGGCCTACGCCGACACGGCCGAGATTTCGCTCTACGTCCGGAGCAGCCAGCGCGGCCAGGGCATTGGCAAGCGCCTGGTTGAAGCCCTGGTAGCTGAGGGTGAAAAAGCGGGCCTGCATACGCTGATCGCCCGGATTGCGGCGGGAAATGAGGTCAGTGTCCGTTTGCACCAAGCGGCCGGCTTTGCTCCCATTGGCGTGATGCGCGAAGTGGGGCGCAAATTCGGCCGGCTTTTGGATATTCATTTGATGCAGAAGATTTATGGATGAAGCGTGGGGCGGAGTACGTAGTGCGTGGTGCGTGGTGCGTTCTCTAGGAGATGCTACGCACTACGCACCACGTTCCGAAAAAGAGAAAGATGGCCGGTTATTCTAAAACTCCACTGGTAAAAAAATTGGGAATTAAGCCTGGCTTCCGCGTTATGATCCTGAACCCGCCGGAGAATTACACCCAAACTCTGGCAGAATTGCCTGAGGACATAATTGTTGCCGATACCCTGGCCGGCCCGCTCGACTTCATCCACTTCTTTACCACCCGCCGCGAGACCCTGGCCGCCGAATTTCCGCAGCTCAAGCAGGCGCTCGCTCCGAGCGGCATGCTCTGGATTTCCTGGCCCAAGCGCTCAGCCAGGGTAGAGACTAACCTGACCGAAGACATCATCCGGGCGATTGGCCTGGAAAGTGGGCTGGTGGATGTCAAAGTGGCAGCGCTGGACGAGGTCTGGTCGGGCTTGAAGTTTGTTTACAGGCTGAAAGATAGATAATTGATAGGGAGTAGGAAGTACGAAGTAAGGAGTAGGCTTTTTCCCCTACTTCCTACTCCATACTCCTTACTCCCCTTCCCTTAATCGAGGAAAACTATGACAATCCATCATTTAGAACCGCAAACCTACTATTACACCTTCGGCCCGCACGAACCCGCCCTGCGTCTCAGCAGCGGCGATACGCTGGTGGCCGAAACCCGTGACGCTTACGGTTATGATGCCCAGCGCAGCCCGCTGACGGAAACGATGAAGCAGCGCGCGCCGGGTACGGCTCTGCGGGAGTCGAATCCCCTGGTCGGCCCGATTTACGTGGAAGAGGCCCGGGCCGGCGACTTGCTGGCGGTGCATATTCGCCGCATCCGCTTGACCCGCGATTTTGCCCTCAGCCGGCAAAACTCCTATTTTGGCTGCCTCACCGGCGAAGCGCCGGGCCGCCGCCTGCTTTACAACCCGCCCGTGCCGCTGGTCTGGTATGAATGGCAGCTTGACCGTGACCGCCATGTCGGTATCCTGGACATGCCCAACAGCCGTCTGCAGCGGGTCGAAGTACCGCTCCAGCCCTTTATCGGCTCGATTGGCGTTGCCCCGCGCTTTGGCCGGGTCGAAATGACCCTGACCCCCGGCGAGTACGGCGGCAATATGGACTGTCCCGATACGGCCGAAGGCACAACCCTCTATCTGCCCGTCTGGGTAGACGGAGCCTACCTGCTCTTTGGCGATGTCCATGCCCGGCAGGGCGATGGCGAACTCAACGGCGTCGCTTTGGAGGTAACGGCGGAAGTTACCCTGGACATCGAGGTCCGCAAAGGAGTCGAGGCGGAGTGGCCCCGCCTGGAAGACTCTACCCATATTATGGTCGCCGGCAGCACTCGCCCCCTGGACGACTGCGTTCGCATGGCTCAAATGGAGCTGCTGCGCTGGCTGGTGGACGAATACGGTTTTCAGCGCGAGGAAGCCTGGCAGCTCAATTCCCAGGTCGGCACGATGCGGATTGGCAACTTTGTTGATCCCTGTTACACGGTTGTCGCCAAGTTCCCGAAAGCGTATCTGCCTTGATTTGCAGGGGCGGCCGGCCGTCCGCCCCTACCTGTTCCAGGGGACAAATATGGATTTGGTTTACAAACATCATGGCTGCGCTTCGTGTCTTAACCTATAACCTGTATTTCGGTGGAGCCGACCGGCTGGAAGAGATTCACGCCGTGCTGGCCCATGTCGGAGCGGATGTGGTCGGCCTGACCGAAGCCGACGACCCGGCGGTCGTGGCGGCCCTGGCCGAGCGGCTGGGCTTTTACCATATCTGGGCCGAGGGCAGTGGTGACCGGCACATCGCTACTCTGTCCCGCTTCCCCATCCTGGAGTGGCAGATTTATCGCCGGCCGCCGCTCACCCAGGCGGTCCTTGAGACGAAACTGGCCCTGCCGGCAGAGGCGATTTCAGTTTACAATGCCCATCTCCTGCCGACCCTGTTACTGCCCTTTGAAATCCGGCGCTGGCAGGCGCTCGGCAAACTGCTGCAAATTATTCAGACTCGCCAGCCGGGGCCGCACCTGATTTTGGGTGATTTGAACGCCATCGCCCCCGGCGACCGGGTCTTACAGCACCGCAACCCGGCCCGGATGCGGCGGCTGATGGCTCTGCAACTGAACATCATTTTCCGGCTGGCCCTGCCGCGGCTGCTCATGGCCGGTTACACCGACTGTTTCCGCCACTTGCATCCTACTGAGGATGGTTTCACCTGGATGCCCGGCAACCTCACGACCCGCTATGATTACATTCTGGCCGACCGCTCAATGGCGACTCGTTTGCAAGCCAGCCGGGTGATTGACGATATTCATACGGTCTGTACCGCCTCCGACCACTTGCCCCTCTTGGCGGAGTTTGAAGGATAAATGATGAGCCGTTTTGCCAAAAGCGAGGTCCGGGGTAATATCCACACCCTGGTAGACTTGAACGAATGATAAACTTCAAGAATTTAAAGCCTCAAAATTCAAACTCCCTACTCCCCGCTTTGCGTCCCTACTCCTTACTCCCTGACTTCTGGTCTCGCCAGGCCAACACCCAGACCGAGTCCTTTGAGTTTACGCCTTTCGGCATTCCGGCCAGGATTACGGCCAACCGGCCGGAAGTTTTAAGCGCGGCCCATTTATCGGCGGGACGTTTCAGCCTGCCTCCAACCCCCACCCCCCCACCCCTCACTCCGATCCAGATTCAACTGGTTGTAACTCGAACTGATACTCCAACCCTCCCCGCCGATCTGCCGGAAGGGTTGCAGTACGCCGGGGTAGACGACTGGATCAGCCTGTCTGCCGGGCCGTGGGGCCATGCCTTTGCCCACTTACCCACCCGCACCGCCGCGGCCTTTTTATCGCCGGCCCTGGCCGCCGAAACTCGCCTGGTCAGCCGCTACATAATTGACCATTACCTGCTCAACTTCATCCTGACCGAGTGGGCCATGCTCCACGCTTCGTGCGTGCTTGATCCAACCGGGCAGCGCCTGATCCTGATGGTTGCCCCGCACAACACCGGCAAATCCACCACGGCGCTGTACCTGCTGCGGGCAGGTTACGTCTTTCTGGCCGACGGCATGGCTCTGCTCCGCCAGCAGGGATCAGGTTTTGTTGCGGGTGGTTATCCCATCGGCGAGGTTAAACTGCGCGATGATGTTCTGGCCTTATTTCCCGGTTACCCCGGGCAGGCGGTCAAGGTCCGCGAACAGCGCAAAACGGTGGTCAACCTGCGGGCTGCCCACCCGGATGGCCTGGCCGAAACCCTGTTCAACCCGCAATCTATTCAGCTTTGCCTGGTGGAACGGAGTGGAATCCATCAAACTGAGGTTGCGCCGCTGTCTGTCGCTGAAGCATGGCCCACCCTGGCTGCCAACAGTGTCTACTGGGATATTCCGGGACGGCTGGAGCATAACACTGCCACCTTGCAGGCTCTGCTCGAAACGGCCAGCCTGTACCGCCTGAAAATCGGATCAGACCCGGAGGGGATTCTTTCGGCGCTCAACGGGCTGAGCTAAATTAGGGAGGTTAAGGGGAAGCGGCATGCTGCTGATCGAACACAGAGTCAACACCCTTGAACAGTTGCGGCGAGTGCCTCCGCAGCGCGGCATTGAAGTGGACGTGCGCGACTACGACGGTGATTTGCGCCTGGCTCACGACCCGCTGCAAAGCGGGGAGCGGCTGGAAGATTTATTGGCCGCTTACCGGCACACCCTGATCATTTTTAATGTCAAGTGTGATGGCCTGGAGGGGCGGATCTTAGAGTTGGCCGCCAAATACGGCGTGCGCGATTACTTCTTTCTGGATCTGGCTAACCCAACCCTGGTCAACCTGGCCCGGCGCGGGGTGCGCCAGATTGCGGTGCGCTACTCCGAATTTGAACCGTTAGAATTTGCCCTGGCCTTTGCCGATAAAGTAAACTGGGTCTGGGTAGACTGCTTCACTCACCTGCCGCTCAACCCGGCAACCTACCGCCGCCTGGCCGAGCATTTCAAAATCTGCCTGGTTTCGCCGGAGCTGCAAAAGCATCCGCGCCAGATGATCCAATCCTTTCGCCAGCAGTTGCGGGATATGCCAATTGACGCCGTCTGTACGGACTTTTGCGACGATTGGCTGTAAGTAGGAGTGCAAAAGCTCTGCTTTTGCCGGTCAAAGCGTAGCTTTGACACTCCCATTGTGAAGGTTACATTAATGCTAGAAATCGCCAAGCGCTCTCACTGGCTGCAAACGCTGGTCGTCAGATGGGTCTCGGCCTTGCACCCGGCCATCGAGCACAATGTTCAGAAAACGCAGGCCATCAAAAAAGCCTTCTACTTTGCTTTTCTGGAGCAGCTTGCCGGCGACTACCTCGAATTTGGCGTTTTCGAAGGCACGTCGTTGATTGCCGCCTTTGAAAATGACCGGCGCTTCCGCGCATCTGACACGCCCCGGCGCGCCTTCTGGGGCTTTGACTCCTTTGAGGGCTTCAGGTACTTCGCCGCGCGCGACCAGCACCCTTTTTTCAAAGAGGGTGACTTCGCCAGTAACTATGAGCAGACCCGGCGGCGTCTTGACCGGCACTTCAAGGGCCAGGCGGAGTGGCACCTGGTCAGAGGGTATTTTGAAGAGACAATTCAAACCAAAACTGCCCTCGATTTTGGCATTAAGCAAATCAGTGTCGCCCTGTTAGACTGCGACTTGGGCACGCCGGCCCTGCTTGCCCTCAATTTTATGGCCCCGGCGCTGCAAAGGGGTACGGTGCTCATCCTGGACGATTACTTTGCCTACCGGGGCAGCCAAAAAGAGGGCGTGGCCGGAGCCTTCTGCCAATTTCAAACAGAGCAGCCGCACCTGAAATTCCGGCGCTTGTTTGATTATGGACACGGGGGGCAAGGGTTCGTTTTGGCCGACGGAGCTTAGGAGGAGAGTGAAGCGATGCAAATCATTATTCCCATGGCCGGGTCGGGCACCCGCTTCGTCCGGGCCGGTTACAAAGAAATCAAACCGCTCGTCAAAGTAGATGACCGGCCGATGATCGAACATGTGGTGCGCATGTTTCCCGGCGAGCACGAATTCTTGTTTATCTGCGCCCAGCCGCATCTGGAAGAGACACCCTTACGCTCGGTCTTGAAAAGCCTGGTCCCCGGCGCAACCATCGTCGGCATTGAGCCGCACAAGGGCGGCCCGGTCTGCACCGCCCTGGCCGCTGCCGAATATATCAAGGATGATGAACCGGTTATCCTTAACTACTGCGACGCCGCCGTGCTGTGGCAGTACGCCGACTTCAAACAGCGCATGGCTCAACTCGACTGCGCCGGTTGCCTGATCGCATTTCGCGGCTTTCATCCGCACAGCCTGGGGCCAACCCTCTACGCCTACATTCGGGAACAAAACAACATGCTGCTGGAAATTCGGGAAAAGCGGGCCTTTACCGAGCAGCGCATGAATGAGTATGCCTCGACCGGGGCCTACTACTTCCGCAGTGGCGCGCTGCTCAAGCACTATTTTCGCCGGGCGGTTGAGCGTAACCTGCAAACCCAAGACGAATATTTTGCCAGCGTCCCTTACAACCTGCTGGTCGAAGACAGCCTGCCGGTGTATGTCTACGAAGTTGGGCAGTTCATCCACTGGGGCACCCCCGAAGATTTGGCCGAATATCAAGCCTGGTCAGACTACTTTGCTCGCTACGCTCAGTGGAAACCAAGCCTGCCGGAGCTGCCGGGGATTAATTTGATTCCCATGGCCGGCGCCGGAGCACGCTTTAGCCGCGAGGGTTATAGCCATCCTAAACCACTCGTCCCGGTAGCCGGCCAGCCGATGGTCCAGCGTTCGCTCGATACCTTTCCCCCGGCTCGCCTCTGGCTGACCGCCTGCCGGACCGAACATTTGCAAACCTCTCCCCTCCGCCCCGTGCTGACCAGCAACGGCCACCGCGTCGAGATTCTGCCGGTGGAACGGCCGACGGCAGGCCAGGCTGTTACCTGCTTGCTGGCCCGCGACCGGCTCGACCCGAACGAACCGCTGCTGATTGCGCCCTGTGACGCCGCCCTGGTCTATGATCAAGCCCATTACGCTGCTCTGGTGAGCGATCCCCGGGTGGACTGCCTGGTCTGGACCTTCCGTAACCATCCCCATGCTAACCGCCACCCGTACCAATATGGCTGGGTTGAAGCGGCGCCCGATGGTGAAATCCAACGCATTTCATGCAAAACACCCCTTCACGATGATGTCCGGCATGACCCCGGCATCATCGGCGCGTTTTGGTTCCGCCAGGCTCGTTTCTTCCTGGAAGCCGCCGACAGCCTAATTGCCCAGAATCGGCAGGTCAATAACGAATTCTATGTGGATTCGGCCATAGAGGTGCTGCTGGAACAGGGCCGGCGGGCCAGGTTGTTTGACGTGCAACACTACATCTGTTTCGGCACCCCCGACGACGTGCGCAGCTACGAGTACTGGGCAGCCTACTTTGACCGGGCGGCGCAGCATCCGTATCGGAACGACCGCCGGTTTCAGCAGGGGAGCAGGGGAGCAGAGGGGCAGGGGTGAAACTTCCCCTCCACCCCCCTGCTCCTCCGCCCCCTCGCTCACTATTCTGGAGAAGAGTCATTGAACATCTGTCTATCTATCGTTTTACCCTGCTACAACGAGGCCGGCAACCTGCCACTACTGCTGGAGAGCTACCGTCAGGTCTGGCCGGATTTGCCGGCGGAGCTGATTCTGGTGGATAACGGCTCAACCGATTCTACTGCGGAAGTGCTGGCCCGAGAATTGGCCCGGCCTGAGCTGGCGTTTGCCCGCACCGTGCGGGTTCCCCAGAATCGGGGTTACGGGCACGGTCTTTATACCGGTTTGCAGGCGGCCCGGGGCAAGTTTGTCGCCTTCTCCCACGCCGATATGCAGTGCAGCCCGGCGGATGTCTTCAGGGCTTACGATCGGCTTAAAACTGCGCCCAATCCGGACCAAACGCTGGTCAAAGGCCGGCGCAGCGGGCGAGAGTACAGTGCGGCATTGATTACCGCTGGCATGGGCCTGCTGGCCTCAACTATCCTGCTGGCTCCTTTAACCGACATCAACGCCCAGCCCAAAGTGTTTCACCGCAGTCACCTGGACCGCCTGACCCGGCCGCCGGCCGGTTTCCAGTTCGACTTGTACGTGCTCTATCGCGCCCGGCAAGCGGGGCTGAAGGTCTTAACTGTCCCAGTGCTCTTTGGCGAGCGCCTGCATGGCCAATCCAAATCGGCCTTTAATATTTTTGCCCGCTACCGGACCATCTGGGCGACGATAACCTACATTTTTCGCTTACGGTTTGGAGGCGCGGCTTGAAAATAGTGCAGCCCCTTTTGCGCCGGCCGATCTGGCTGTTACTCGTCGTCGCCGTCGCCATCCGTATCCTCCCGGCGACGGTGCGTTTTGTTATTGGCAGTGATGACGGCCTGTTTCTAACCCTCGGCCAAAACCTGGCTGCCGGACGGGGCTATACCGGCGACGGCCTGACCACTCAGATTGATTTTCCGCCCGGCTACCCCTTCTTCACCGCCGCTGTCTATTGGCTGGGTGGCGGCCTGGAACTCCCTACCAGGCTGAATATTCTGGTCATTGGGGCGTTGCTGCCGCTGCCGGTCTACTGGCTCGCCCGCCAACTCAGCGGCGCCAAAACCGCGCTGCTGGCCGGCCTGCTGACGGCCCTGCATCCGGCCCTGGTGCTAGCCCAAGGGAATCTGGAGTCGGTGGCCGAGCAGCCCTATGCTTTGTTGCTGTACATTGCCTGGGGTTTGCTGTGGTGGGGCTTTACTTACCGTAAATTATGGGTTTTTGGGCTGGCCGGGGTGTTGATCGGCATGGCCCACCTGGTCCGCTGGGAAGGGGTGATTTTGGGGCTGGTGGCGGCAGGAATCATCGTTTTGGTACTGCGTCGGGCGGCGGTGGGGCCAGTCCTGGTCTTTCTGGCCGGGCTGGGGCTGTTTGCCGTGCCGTATGCGCTGTACCTGTACCAGCACACCGGCTCGATCCTCAGCCCTAAAACCATGCTGACCCAACTCCACGCGGCGGCCATTGACGCGTCTGCCAGCGACCCCTTTGCCTTTGAAAAATCATTTTACGAACCTTACGAGCTGTGGCTGGCTAATCCCACCCGGCCGCCGGAGGTGGTCCGGGAGAGCCGCAGCGCGGCGTTGCAGCGTTACGCCAGTAATGTTTTGCTGGAAGCGCGCCTGTGGTTCACCTCGCTCGGTTTTATGACGATTATCTGGATTGTGCCCTCTGGCGTTGGGTTGTGGGCCTTGGGCCGCAAGCAGGCTCTCTTTTTGCTGCCGCTGTTGATCCCGCTGGCCTTCATCCCGGCTTCGGTGGTTGACCCGCGCTACTTCCTGATCCCTTTGCCTATCCTCATGATCTTCACCGCGCGCGGCTGGACGTGGCTGGAGGAAAAATTGCCCCACATCCCTCTGCCCCTCTTTCCCCGACCCGTTTCCGCGGCCATGCCGCTCATCGTGGCCACATTGGCCCTTTTCACCCTGGCCAGCCTGGTCGGTCCCTTTCTCTACCCCCGCCCGGTCGAGTATCGTACCGCCGGCCTGGCGCTGCGCCAGCAGATTGCACCCGGCGCGCACATTCTGGCCCGCAAGCGGCAGGTCGCCTTTTATGCCAACGGGGTCTGGGACTGGCTGCCCTTTGCCGAATTGGAGGGTGTCCTGGCTTATGCCGCTGCCCACCGGGCCGATTATCTGGTGCTGGATCAGTACACTACGCCTGACCTGCGCCCTCAACTGGCGCACCTGCTTGACCCGGCCAACGCTCCGGTCAGCCTGACGCCCGTCTATATTGGCGACGAGGTCATCGTTTATCGCATCCTGAACGGGAGTGTTCAACGTTAGGAAATGACTTTACTGGCTGCCGCCCAACTCATCGCGAACAGTCTTCGTCTCGATGCGCCCGCGCCGCCGATTGAAGGGGCGGTGGATTGGGCGCAACTGCTCCACCACGCCGACGGCCACTCGCTGACGCCGTTATTATATACGATCTGGCGGGACTCCGGGCAGCTTGACCGGCTGCCGCCCGCCGTCTGCCAGCAAATGACCCAGACATACGCCGACAATGCTGCCCGTAATCAGAACATTCGCCAGGAGCTGGTCGAATTGGACGGGCTTCTGACCGGGGCCGGCGTGCCGCACCTCCTGCTCAAAGGCTGGTCGCTGATCGAAACCCTCTACCCCGACCCGGCCCAGCGGGTGCTGTACGACCATGATTTTCTCGTCCCCGCCGACCAGGCCGAAGCAGGCCACCGCGCGCTGCGAGCCGCCGGATTTCGACCCCTGCCCGGCAAAGACGAGTGGGTGGAGAAACATCTGCCGTCATTGTGGCGCAACAACGGCTACGAGTGGAACGGCTATTTGTTCGACCCGCTGTATCCCCGACCAGTCGAACTGCATGTGCGCCTGTGGGAGCAGGGCTGGCGCGGTTTGCAGGTGCACCAACTGCCCGATCCCTGGGCCGACGCCCCGACCCGGACCATTGCCGGCGTACCCATGCAGTGTCTGGCGGATGAAGCGATGCTCATCCACCTGGCCATGCACTTTGCCGGTCACCTGGTTGAGCGGGAAGCGCGGCTGAACCAACTGCTGGACCTGGCCCGCCTGGCTCAAAAAACGGCAGCTACTTTGGATTGGGAGAAAGTGCTGCGCCAGGCCGAGCAGGCCGGGGTGAGCCGCTTTGTCTACGCCTCGCTCTTTTTGGCCCAGCGGGTTTTTGGTTCGCCGCTGCCGCCTCCGTCCGGGTGGCAGCGGCTGGAAGCAACCACACCGCCCAGCTTCCGCACCTGGCTGGCCGGAGAGGGCGCAAGGGATGTCCTTACCGGCGACTTCCGGCGGCGGGACAGGGGCAAGGATTATCAATTGACCTTTCTGGCGGCCCGGTCAATAGGGGAGCGCCTGGGGATTGTCCGCTTTGCCGCCTTACCGCCGGTGGAGCAACTGGCGGCCAAGTATAAGCTGCGCCGACGCTGGCTGGGTCCGCTGCTCTATCCACGCTATGTAGCCGAGAGGGTCGGCAGTTATGGCCGGGGCGTGCTGCGCCGTAGCAAAATTGACAGGAGAGAGTGAATCCAACAAGCTACGTCCTTATCCTCTTTGGTAAATGTAGTAAACTTCATTCTCGGTATACGTTACCCCATAATTGCTTTGTTTGAGATAGCGTTTGGCTTTGGTTGTCCTGGTCTGGTTGTTCACAAGTCTATCCAAATTCTCTTCAACGACCGTGTACTTGTTTTTGCGAAACTGCACCACAGCCACCCACTTGAACTCGCCTTGACCTGCCGCTTCCTCGCCCTCGTGATGATGGTTGTTTGTCAGCAGGAGGCCGCCCAGCTTGAGATAGTTCTGACAGGCCGGATAGATTCTCCCGGCATAAAGCGAAATCAAAAGATCAAATCCTTCGTCCAGCCGGGGCACTGCTGCGGTATAGTCCTGGGCAATGAAGCGGAAATAGGCGGACCGCTTGTAGGTCTTACGGCTGTTGATATAAGCTGAAACGCTGTCCCTGTCGGCAAAGAAGGCCTGCGCCTTGGGGTCGCGGTCTATGTAAACGACATGAGGGAAAAAGAAAGAAGGCGTGATATGAACGAAGCTGCCCGGATATAAAACGTGTTGACAGTTGTACTTCTCTTGAACCGCCTGAAACAGGCCGGCGCGCTCGAATTGAAGATCGCTGTAAAACTTTTTATACAGGTTTATCGCTGAACTGCTCTTCATCTGACCGGGGGAAATCCGTTTCTACTTTTCAAAAGCGAAGAACTGCTGTTTATCCTGCCGGCGGATGTAAGAAGGATAGAGCCGGTCCTCGTTTAACTCCGTGCCACTGTGATGGCCCAGCAGCCGCCAGCCGGCGCTGGCGGCGTCGGCCGCCACTTCGTCAGCCCGGTAAAGGTGGTAATAGACCAGTCCCGGGGTGGAGTTGAGGCTAAATTGGGCCACCTGGGTGTCGCCTGGCTCGGCCCCGTTAGGGTAAAACTGCCGGACCCGATCAACCAAGCCGGGCCAGGTGCGCCAGCGCAGAGTCCGGGCCAGTCCGCGAGAATGCCAGACCAACGGGTG
Source organism: Anaerolineae bacterium (assembly GCA_023382535.1). The sequence continues at coordinate 363,451 of JAHDWA010000003.1, forward strand.
AACCCGGCGCGTCTCGCGGCTCCACAGGGTTGTGTCGGCGGCAGAGGGCTGGTGGGTACGGTTCGGTCTGCCGGATCGGGCAGGTCTGCGCAGTTTTTCGACGAGCCAGTAACCATAACAGCTTAAAGCGGGGGCCAGGTTGTCCAGGCCCAAAACCAGCCGCCCGCCCGGTTGGGTGACGCGGGCTAACTCGGTCATGGCCTGGCGGCGTTTGTTTCGACCGGGAATGTGCTGGAGCGCGCCGAAGAACATAAACACTGCGGGAAAGGTGTTATCAGCAAAGGGTAAAGTTAATAGGTTGGCGGCGCTGAACTCCGCTGTGGATGATAGAGCGCGCCCGGCCAGCAGCATCGGCAGACTCAGGTCAATGCCCGTGACTGTATACCCGGCCCGGTTTAAGGCCAGCACCGCCCGCCCCGCCCCGCAGCCAACATCGAGCAGACGGCCGGTTGCTGGAAAGTAGCGGGCCATCATTTCTTGCTCGCACTTTTGCAGACCCTGCCTGCTCAGGTTCTGCCAACAAGTTACCACTTCCGGTTGGCTGTATTTTTCGGCAGCGCTGATTTCGTTCATTTTTTCGTCAAGGCTTGACACGGCAAAACATAATGCATTATAATACGCATTGCTATCCCCTCCTAATCTCAAAAATACAACCCAATGTAACAACGATGTTGCGGCACAAAATAGTCTTCTTGATGTGTTGGATAATTTTAGAAAAATAGGATTGCCGCGAATACAGGAGGCTATTTTCCGATATATTAAATTTCAGCCCAAATCACAATTTAGAGTTGACCGACGATCCCGATTGTTAATAAAGGTTTACGTATCTTTAACGCCATTTTAACTCTGGTTTAAAAACGGGTTAAATGGCGTTTGATAGAGTCTACCGCGTGCGCTGAGCCGGAAAGGGGGTATAACCGCTACAGAGAGTTACCGTAGAAGGATTGCATAGGGATGTAGGTAAAAACAAAACTCATTATTTCTCAATTTGGAGGAGATTATCATGAAAAGAATGATGAATGTGGTGAGTCTGATTGCGCTTCTGGCCTTGCTCCTGACCCTGGCTCCGGCGGCCGTGCTGGCCCAGGAAGTGGTCTGCGAGCAGGATGCCGTGGTCCAGGCCGACGACTGGCTGTCGAAGCTGGCCGATAAATTCTACGGCGACGTGCTGGCTTACCAGGCCATCGCCGACGCCACCAATGCCATGAACGCCACCGACAGCAGCTATGCCAAAATTGACAATCCAGACATCATCGAACCGGGCTGGAAATTGTGCATCCCTGCGTCTGAGTCGGCCCAGGCCGCCGTCGGCGCTCAAGCGGAGCAAACGGCGGTCCAAATGGACGCCCTGATCGCTGCCGCCAAAGAAGAAGGCATGCTGACTACCATCGCTCTACCCCACGACTGGCTCAATTATGGCATCATGATCGAGAATTTCAAGGCCAAATATAGCCTGGAAGTCAACGAGCTCGACCCGAACGCGGGTTCCGGCGACGAACTGGAAGCCATTCGCGCGAACAAGGACAACAAAGGCCCGCAAGCGCCCGACGTGGTTGACGTCGGCTTTGCCTTTGGTCCCGCGGCCAAAGAAGAAGGACTGCTCCAGCCCTACAAGGTTTCCACCTGGGCCTCTATTCCGCAAGAAGTGAAGGACCCGGAAGGTTACTGGTATGGCGATTACTACGGCGTGCTGGCGATTGAAGTCAACACCGACGTGGTGCAAAATGTGCCCCAGGACTGGGCCGACCTGCTCAAGCCGGAGTACAAAGGTCAGGTGGCTTTGGCCGGCGATCCTCGCACCTCTAGCCAGGCCATTCAGTCGGTCTTGGCGGCGGGCCTGTCCCGCACCGGCGATCTCAACACGGCGCCCCAGGCCGGGCTTGAATTCTTCGCCGAACTGAACCAGATGGGCAACTTTGTGCCGGTTATCGCGGATACAGGTCCAATTGCCAGTGGTGAAACGCCGATTACCCTGCAATGGGATTATTTGGCTTTGGCCGACCGGGACAACTTCGCCGGCAACCCCAATGTTGAGATCGTGATTCCCCAGTCGGCGGTCCTGGGCGGCGTCTATGTCCAGGGTATCAGCGCCTACGCGCCCCACCCGAACGCGGCTAAGCTGTGGATGGAGTACCTGTACTCTGACGAAGGCCAACTGGTCTGGTTGAGCGGCTACGGCCACCCGATTCGCTATCTTGACATGGCCAGGCGTGGGGTCATCCCGGCTGATCTGGCTGCTAAATTGCCGCCAGCGGAATTGTACGAAAAAGCGGTCTTCCCGACCTTAGAACAACTAAAGAATGCCCAGACCATCATCACCGAAAACTGGGATTCGGTTGTTAACGTTGACGTTCAATAATTGATTTATCTGAGGTGCGATGTACCTCCTGGAGAGGTATGTCGCACCCAGATTCTTAGAGAGGGAGCTACCTAAAAGTGTCACAAGCGGCGGTGTCAGAATCGCACGGCGCACCCCTAGCCAGCGAGGTTACCCGTGGATTTTCCTGGGCCTGGGTAGGTGTGGTGCCTTTTTTCCTCTTTGCCGTCCTGTTTATGTTGTTACCGGCTGCCTCTCTCTTTACCGGCAGTTTTCAAGACAGGCAGGGCAACTTTACCCTCGACAATATTATCGGTCTCTTTCAGCCTTTTATCTTAAACGCATATTCCCTCAGTATTCAGATTAGCCTGGTTACAGCCATCACCGGCGGCGTGTTTGGTTTTCTGGTGGCTTATGCGGTCATTCTTGGCGGCCTGCCCCGGCAAATACGCACGGCATTGATGACCTTTTGCGGAGTGGCCTCCAATTTTGCAGGTGTGCCGCTGGCGTTTGCTTTTATTTCTACCCTCGGTCGGGTTGGATTTATCACCGTTCTATTCAGAGAGATACTGGGTTTGAATCTCTACGATATGGGCTTTAATCTCTATGGGTTTTGGGGATTGAGCCTGGTCTATTTGTACTTTCAATTGCCGCTGATGGTGTTGATTATTTCACCGGCGCTGGATGGCCTCAAGCGGGAGTGGCGTGAGGCCTCGGAAAATTTGGGGGCCAGCCGCTGGCAATATTGGCGTTACGTGGCTTTACCGATCTTGTTACCTTCGCTGCTGGGGGCGATTATACTCTTATTTGGCAACTCGTTTGGGGCCTATGCGACCGCGGCAGCCCTGGCCAGTACTTCCTTAAATCTGGCGACCATTGTCATCGGCGCGCAGATTCGCGGCGATGTGTTGAATAATCCGGGCCTGGGTTATGCCCTGGCCCTGGGAATGGTCGTGGTCATGGCGGTCTCGATCACCGGCTACTCCTTGCTGCAACGGCGGACGGAAAGGTGGTTGCGATGAAAAGAGGCAGTTTTTGGTCCTGGTTCTGGGTTAGCCTGGGTTGGCTTTACTTTATCCTGCCATTGCTGGGTACCTTTCTCTTCTCGCTGAGGGCCAGGAAAGACACCTTGAGTTTCCTGGCCTACGAAAACGTGTTTAAGGACCCCAGATTCTGGGATACCTTTAGCTTTTCCGCACTCATGGCTACGCTGACCATTGTCGTTAGCGTGCTGCTTATTGTGCCGACAGCCTATTGGGTGCAGTTGCGTCTGCCCCACCTGCGCCCCATCATCGAGTTGATGACGCTGATGCCCTTTGTGATTCCCACGATTGTGTTGGTCTTCGGCCTGATCAGGGTGTTTAGCCGCCCACCCCTGGCCCTGACCGGGAACACTTTTACCACCAATATCTTGCTGATCGCCGGCTATACCGTGTTATCTTTTCCCTATATGTACCGTGCTGTTGACACCGGCTTGCGGGCTATTGACGTCCGCACCTTAACCGAAGCAGCCCAAAGTTTGGGTGCAGGCTGGCCGACAATTCTGTTTCAGGTCATTTTTCCCAATGTGCGAGTCGCTTTGTTAAGCGGCGCTTTTTTGACTTTTGCCATCGTTATGGGGGAATATGTGCTGGCGACTTTCCTGGCCCGGCCGGCTTTTGCCCCTTACCTGGTGCTGCTGGGGCAAGCCCGAGCTTATGAACCGGCTGCTCTGGCTATCATCAGTTTTGCCTTGACCTGGGTCTGTATTGGCCTGATCCAATTCATCGGGCGTGGTCAGGAGAGTAGCCTGGCGGGTACACACTAAAAATTTAAGATTTTAGATTTACGATTTAAGCCATAAAATCCAAAATCTAAAATCCAAAAACGGAAGTAGGATTATGGCTTTTCTTGAATTGACCAATGTGCGTAAAAGTTTCGGCCAATTTGTTGCTGTCGAAAACTTCAACCTCCAGGTCCAGAAAGGTGAGTTTATCTCCTTTTTGGGGCCAAGTGGCTGCGGTAAAACAACGACCCTGCGTATGATCGCCGGCTTTGAAAAACCTACTTCCGGCACCATTAAAATCAATGGCGCAGATGTAACTTACACGCCGCCTAACCAGCGCAACGTCGGCATGGTTTTTCAATCGTATGCCTTGTTTCCCAACATGACCGTCGGTGGCAACATTGGCTTTGGTTTGAAGATTGCCAAAAAACCGGGAGACGAGATCAAAAAGCGGGTCGAAGAGATGCTGTCCCTGATTCACCTGCCGGGCTACGGTAGCCGCTATCCTTATCAACTCTCTGGCGGCCAGCAGCAGCGGGTGGCCCTGGCCCGCGCCCTGGCTATCCAGCCGCAGGTGCTGCTGCTGGACGAACCGCTGTCAGCCCTCGACGCCAAAATCCGGGTTGAACTCCGCTCCGAAATCCGGCGTATCCAGCAAGAGTTGGGCATTACCACCATTTATGTGACGCACGACCAGGAAGAGGCGTTATCGCTGTCGGATCGAATTGTGGTTATGAGCGCGGGTAAAATGGAACAGGTCGGCACGCCCTTTGAGATTTACAACTTCCCCCGCACCCAGTTTGTGGCCTCGTTTGTCGGCACGTTGAACCAGCTTCAATGCAAGGTAGTGGATGCGGCCAAGGGCCTCCTGGCTCACAACGGCCAGTATCTCACCACCACCTCGCCGGTCGAGGCCGGTAATGGCGCGGCAGTCCGGGTTATGCTCCGGCCCGAAGAACTGCACCTGGGTCAGCACGAGGGTGAGAATCAGTTGACGGGCGAGGTAAAAACTGTCACGTTTCTGGGCTCGATTGTGCGGATGGAAGTTAACCTGAACGATGCCACTGTTACCCTGGATGCCCTGAATGAACGCAAGCTCAACCTGCCCGAGGTCGGCCAATCACAAACCGTCTCCTTTCCTCCGCACGCCTGCTGGGTCATGCCGGAGGCTTAAATCGGCTTATCCAAGCTAATTTTTATTGTCGAAAGGTTCGATGCTGCTTCATCGAGCCTTTTTTGCTACTTTAAAGCTGGCTAGGTATGCTATCAGCCGTAAGAATGACTGGTCATGAGGGACTATGAAATTTTATAACGCGCTCACTCAAAATATCGAAACCTTTGTGCCGCAAAAGGAACCCATTACCATTTATGTCTGCGGTATCACTCCGTACGATACCACCCATTTGGGCCACGCCTTTACCTATACCGCTTTTGACGTTCTCATCCGTTATCTTGAATTCCGTGGGTTCCCGGTGCGGTACGTTCAGAACGTAACCGATATTGACGACGATATTCTGCGCAAAGCCAGGGAGGTAGGCGAAGACTGGCTAACGCTTGGCAACCGCTGGACGGCCCATTTTATTCAGGACATGCAGGCGTTGAATGTCCGCGCCCCCGACCATTACCCCCGCGCCACCGACGTTATCCCCGGTATTGTCGAAGCGGTTCAAAAGCTGCTGAAGAGAGATGTGGCTTATGAGGCGGCGGGCAATGTTTACTTTGATATAGCCGCCTGGCCGGCCTATGGCCAACTCAGCCATCTGCCGCGCGAGGACATGCTTCCCGTGGCCAACGAACATGGCAACCGGCCAGACGACCCGCACAAGCGTCACCCCCTTGATTTTGTATTGTGGCAGGCCCAGGCTCCCGGCGAGCCAGCCTGGCCCAGTCCCTGGGGCATGGGTCGCCCTGGCTGGCATATCGAGTGTTCCACCATGTCTACCAGCCTGCTGGGCCCAACCCTGGATCTGCACGGCGGCGGCGCCGACCTGATTTTTCCGCACCACGAAAGCGAAATTGCTCAGGCCGAGGGAACTACCGGGCAGCATCCCTTTGTGCGTTTTTGGCTGCATACGGCCATGGTGGGGCATGAAGGAGAGAAAATGAGCAAATCCCTGGGCAACCTGGTGATGGTCAGAGATTTGCTAAAGGAGTGGTCGGCCGACGCCCTGCGCCTCTATCTGGGCCAGCATCATTATCGGTCTGCCTGGAGCCATGATCTGGCAGAATTGGCAGAGGCGGAACGGCTGGCGCAACGCCTGCGCGACGCCGTGACCAGCGTTAGCGGCAGCGGGCCGGCCCTGGATGTCTCCGCGGTTCAAGCTTCGTTTAGCAAAGCGATGGACGACGATTTGGACACGCCGGCAGCGATAGGGCGGTTGGAACAATTGGCCGGGGAAATCATCGAGGCCGGCCAGGCAGGGCAAGATGTGCAGGCGGCTCAGGCAGCCCTGCGCGCCCTGGGTCAAGTTTTTGGCCTGCGCCTGGACAGCCCCGCCGCTGAAGAGCGCGTCACGGTTGGTTGGAATGAGCATCTCAAACGCTTTGTTTAAGGCTACATTCCCCTGGCAATCAAAGCCGGTAACTGCTCCACCCGGGGTGACAACCGCAACTGGTAGCACGGCGCCTGCTCGACCAGTTTGCCGAGCAGGTACAGGGTTTGGCCGATGGCGGCTTTGTCCCAGCCCTCGATAGCCTGGGGCATAAGCTGCAAAACGGCCTCCTTGGGGCTGACTTCGACCAGCTCACTCTGGCCTAACCCCGGGATCACCTGCGGAAAGAAGATGCCGCCCGCCACACCCGAAGCTGCCCACGGCTCGGCAAAGGCCTCCTCCGCCCGAAAGACCCGTTTCTGCGGCCCGGCCGGAGCTAATAAATCTATTACCTCAGCCTCAGCCTTAGCCTCAGCCTCTACTGGAATAAACCGCCGCAGCCCCTCGAATCGTGCCAGCGAGTCATCAAAGGCGCTCAAGCGGCCCGGATAAGCCAGCGCCTCTACCTGCCCATCGGTCCGCAGCCTCAACAGCGGCGAGTCGTTGCTGAGCAGCTTCCAGCCCGCATTCAACAGGGCCAGGCCGGTAGTTGTCTTGCCTGCGCCCATCTGCCCCGAAATCAGGGCGGCCTTGCCGGTGGGGGCCAGACTAGCAAAGGCGTGCAGCGGAAACCAGCCCCGGCGGCGGTAGAGCGGGGCCAGCGAAATCAGCAGGACATCCTCGAACGCGCCGTAAGCCTCCAGCGTGTTGCGCGTCACTGCGCCCACCAGCCGCTGCTGGTCCAAATCTACCGTAATCAAGCCGTACTTGGGCATGCGAATAGCGACGAGGTGGCCCTGCCCGTAGTAGCCCACCAGCGGCCCCTCCGAAATGACCGGCATCCCCGGTGGGGGAGGCGGTGCGCTGGGCAGTTTGTGGATGTGCCAGCCGATAAAGACATCGCTGCCTGCTCCGTTCAGGCGCGGCAAATGGCCGTAAACTTCCTCGAAGCGCTCGCGTAGGGGCAGGTCGGGGCTTTGAAAGGCCAGTTTCAGCCCGTGCAGGTCAACGACAATGGGCGGGGCGGTGGGTTGGGTCAGGTTCATCGCTAAAAAATCCCTTGTGAGATAGTGTGTTTGGCAGTATAATGGGTAAAGATAAGCTGTCAAATAGGCAGAATAACTAGAAAATGTCCAAAAGTTACGACTTCGCCAAAATACGTAAACTTCTAATTGAAGGTTTTGTGGATGATGAACTGCGCGCTTTCTGTTTCGACTCCCCTGAATTTAGGTCAGTGTACCATCAATTAACCCAAAAAACTGACAAAACCGATGTTGTGCAAAAATTACTGGCTCACGCTGAAAAGCAAATGCTGATTGACCAACTTTTAGCTTGGGCTAGAGAACAAAATCCGGTTCGGTACGAAACAAATCAACCGTATGAAACCTCCGAAGTGAAGGTAAACCTTACGTCTAAGGTTTCGTCTCACCGCCTCCGGATTTTCCTTTGTCATGCCTCTGCCGATAAGGAAGTAGTGCGTGAGTTGTACCATCGCCTCCTGGCTGATGGTTTTGAACCCTGGTTGGATGAAGAAGATTTACTGCCTGGCCAGAAGTGGCAATTAGAGATTCCCAAAGCAGTACGGTCTGCCGATTTGGTAATTGTTTGTCTTTCTCGTCAATCCATTACGAAAGCGGGTTATGTTCAGAAAGAGATCAGGTTCGCGTTGGAGGTAGCGGAGCAACAACCAGAAGAATCCATCTTTTTGATTCCGCTCAGGCTAGAGGATTGTATTGTGCCTGAAATGTTGCGTGAATGGCACTGGGTTGATTTTTTTCACCCGAAGGGCTACGAACGTTTGGTGCGGTCTTTACGCAAAAAGGCGGAGGCGAAGATAGAGGCTGAGGCTAAGGCTGAGACAGAATCCAAAGGGAAGGTTGAGCCTGTTATCGGCAAGAAAAAGCCAAGGCCAAAAGTTCCTCCCGCCGATCGTTATCTTGGCGGGGTGAGAGATGAAGAAGCGATGGCCTACTTCCGCGAGCGCTTGAGCCGCCAGGAGGATAAAACCAAGCCGGAGCAGAAAACCACTGACCCCCAACCCCCGACCCCTCTCCCCCATATCCTGCCCCGCCGCTTCGACTTTGAGCCGGAAATGATCCTCATCCCCGCCGGGGAGTTCTTGATGGGCAGCGATCCCAAAGTGGATAAACGTGCGCGGGAAAACGAGCAGCCTCAGCACGTTTTAGCATTGCCTGACTATTACATGGCCAAAACACCGGTGACTAACACTCAATATGTTGCTTTCATCCAGGCCAGTGGACACGAACCGCCAGAGCATTGGCAGAACAACCAACCACCAAATGATCAAGAAAATCATCCCGTTGTGGGTGTATCCTGGGATGATGCCGTAGCCTACTGTCGTTGGCTGGCTGAAACGACCGGCAAACCCTACCGTCTGCCCAGCGAAGCCGAGTGGGAAAAGGGCGCCCGAGGTACGGATGGCCGCATCTATCCCTGGGGCAACCAATGGGACGCTAAGCGGTGTAATGCTGCCAAAGGAAGGAAAGGCAGTACGACGCCGGTAGACGCTTATCCCGCCGGGGCCAGCCCTTACGGTCTGTTGGATATGACCGGCAATGTCTGGGAGTGGACACGGAGTTTGTGGGGGAAGGATTGGGTGAAGCCGGATTTTGGCTATCCCTATAATCCTGTGGATGATCGGGAAGATGTGGAAGCCACTGGTTATCGAGTAATGCGTGGGGGTTCATTCTTCAATCGTATTCCCATTATGCGTTGCACTTACCGGGATAGAAATGGCCAGAGAGATTGGTATAGATATTATGGGTTTCGAGTGCTGGTGTCCCCATTTTCTTAACTCTGGCCTCTGACTCCCTCCCCCATTCAGGGGGAGGGCCGGGGAGGGGGTCAAATTGGAACCATTGAAATGCTGATAAGGCTGAAACCGCTGAGTTCGCCCCGAATTAAAATTCAGGGCTGATACCTTAAGTACGCTAAAGCGCACTCCCCTGATCAAGGTGTCGTCCTGAATTGAAATTCTGGGCTAGTAGGCACAAGATTGGTTAGAAACTGACTCATAGGCGGTCGCTTGAAGCTGGGTACGGCGCAACCAGTCCGTTTGAACGGACTTTTTATAGTAGCCTGAACTTCAGTTCAAGGCGGACATTGGCAGAGTATTACTCTTTGTTGTCTGGCCATCGAACTATCTCAGCGGTCTGCCGTCGTCCTCTCCGCACAAACCGGATTCAAACCTAGCAGTGTTACAATAAAGCCAGGGAAGGTTCATCAGGCTTTAGGAGCGCCAGTGGGGACTGGCGGAGAACGCTGAGAAGAACGGAGAGGCTATGATGGGCAGTTATGAAGAAAACGAACGGGCATTAAAAGAGTTATTTCACGATATCAAGAGCGTGCCGGGCACATTCCCGCCAGTCTACACCTGCGGAGATGTGATCATCGGCTACGACCGGCGGGGGCAGATCCGGGTGATGGCTTCGATCAAAACCGAATCGTCCGGGGAAAATAGCTGGCTCAAACGCTGGCAGGCCCGGCTGACTCCCGTGGCTGCGGCAGCGGGAACAGAGCAGAGCTTGATAGATCAGTGGATCCGGCGCTGGCAAAGCCGCCGCTGGCAGTTGGACAAGGCCACTGAACGGCCCGCAACCGGATAATCAAGCGGGACACAAGAGTTACCCGGTTCAAAAACTTTCGCCGCAAATACTCGAATTTCATTGACTTTTCCAGGTAAGGCTGGCTCTTGTTGGGCTGGCCTTTTTCTTTACTCGGCCTTCAAAAATCCTTTGACAAAAGCGGCTGATAGATTTATATTTAGGCCCTTCTACGCCAACCCAAGCAAGGAGCATGTTATGCAAGTGACGGACAAGCCTCGCCACAGCCCCAACGCGGCCCACCAGGGAGTCGGCGATGAGGCAATTCTGATCAACTTAAACACCGGTTCCTACTATTCGCTCAACGATACCGGGACGATGTTTTGGGAGCTGCTCGACGGGCAGCGGACCATTGCCGACTGCGCCCGGCTGATTGCCGGCGAATATGAGGTCGAGACTGGCGTGGTTGAGGCGGACCTGTTAGAACTGGCGGCTGATTTTAAGCGCGAAGGGCTGATTGTTGTTTAAGCGTCTGATCCGAGGCGGGCGACATACCCGCACCATTGTCTCTGCCCTCCCGGCTGCACCTAAAAGAAACCTCCTCGCCCGGATGATTGCTTTCAGCCGGGCGCTTCCCCAACAGTTCAACCAGCCTTTGCCCCAGATGATGGCGCAGTTGACTTGTGTAACCAATTCAGACCTAACAGCTCTCAGTCTCGACGATATTCGCCGGCTGGCCGACGCCGTGGCGGCCTGGCACCTCCACTCGCCGCTGGGCCTTTGTTTGCGGCGTTCTTTGCTGCGCTACCATTTTCTGCGGCAGGCCGGCCTGCCGGTCAGGATTGTTTTTGGAGCCAGGCTGAAAAACGATCATGAGGGCGGCGGCATCGGGGGGCATGCCTGGCTGACCTTAAACGGTGAACCATTTTACGAAGACCCCCAGAATTATGCCGGGTTTGTGGAAATGTACGCTTATCCGGTAGATTGTGAACACGTAGACAGTAGACAGTAGACAGGGAAAGAAGTAGCCCCAATAGTGACAAATCGTAAATCTAAAATCGAAAATCCAAAATCGTATGTGTGGTCTTAGCGGTATCTACGCCCTGAACGGCGAACCTATCCAAGCCCCAGAGCTTGAGGCCCAGATCGAAACAATTATTCATCGGGGGCCGAATCAAGGAGCAACATATCTCTCCCCCCGGCGCATCTGCGGGCTGGGAGCGCGCCGTTTGAGTATCATTGACGTGGTGGGCGGCGACCAACCCCTCAACAATGAAACCGGCTCAATCCATGTGGTCTACAACGGCGAAACCTACAATCACCTATCCCTGCGCGCTGAACTGGAGCGCCTGGGACACCGGCCCAAAAGCCACAGCGACGCCGAAGTGATTGTGCATGGCTACGAAGCCTGGGGGCCGGAGGGGGTGCTGCAAAGGATGCGGGGTATGTTTGCCCTGGCCTTGTGGGACGAGGGCGCGCAGCAGCTTTTCCTGGCGCGGGACCGTTTTGGCATCAAGCCGCTCTATTACGCCGAACATGGAGGCCGGCTCATCTTCGCTTCCGAGATCAAAGCTATTTTGGCCCAGCCCAATTTTCCTCGCCGGGTCAACTTATCTGCCCTCGAGACTATGCTGTCCCTGGGCTTTGTGCCCGGCCCCGCAACTATGTTTGAAGGTATTTACAAGCTGCCGCCGGCCCATTTTCTGATTGCCCGGAGGGGCGCTTTCCGGCTAAAAAAGTATTGGCAGCTCAGCTACCAGGAGAATCGGACCATCTCGGAAGCCGAGGCGGCCGAGCAATTTTTGGCCCTGCTGCAGGAGTCGGTGCACATGCACCTGATGAGCGAGGTTCCACTGGGGGCGCTGCTCTCCGGCGGTCTTGACTCGGGGGCGCTGGTGGCCTTGATTAAAGTCGGTCAACAGTCAATCCCCTGGCGGGCACAGGCAGTCAGCAGTCAGCAGTCAATTGTCAATCACCCCTCGTGGGCGCTCGGCGACCAGCCAGCAGTCTTAAAAACTATTTCTATCGGCTTTGAGCAGGCCGCCTATGATGAAGCCGCCCTGGCCCTGGGCCTGGCCCAATTCATCGGCACCGAACACCAGCCCATCACCTTCACTGCCGCCGATTTCGACAATTACCCGACGGTCATGCGTCACCTGGAAGAGCCACAAACCTCGGCCACGGCCCTGCCCATCTACAAGCTGTATCGAGCCTGCCGGGAGGCCGGGTTGACGGTCGTGCTGACCGGCGAAGGGGCCGACGAGCTGCTGGGCGGCTACCACTGGCATCGGGGAGATGCGCTGGTGCGGTCCATGCTGGCCTGGCCGGCAGCCCTGCGCCGGCTGCTAGCGGCCTCTCCGCTGCCCATGTCGGCCGCGGCCCGACGAGTTTTGTCGCGGGGCGCGCAGGACATCCCCACCCGCTACCGGGATTGGCTGGAAATCGGGGGTAACGGCTATCGCCAAACCATACTATCCACTGAAGTGACGGCTGAATTGAGTCGGGCAAACGGGGCAAGGGCCAGTTTAATCCCGGCGCACTGGGCCGAAATAGTAGGCGACCTGCCGAATGAGGTCCCGCTGCACCAAACGACGTGGCTGGAGAGCCAGACCCGCATGGTGGATTTTATCAATTTTGAAGTAGATAAAATGAGCATGGCCAGTTCGATTGAGGCTCGCGTGCCTTATCTGGACCATTGCCTGTGGGAGTTCTGTGCTACCCTGCCGGCGCATTTCAAACTCAAGGGCGGCACTGAAAAGCATTTATTACGCCGGGCGACCCAGCGGCTTCTGCCGGAAGCAACGCGCACGCGCCGCAAAAAAGGGCTGGCCTCGCCCTATGCTCAGTGGCTGCGCGCCGCGCGGTTCCCTGGCTGGGCGGAAGCGGCTCTCTCACCGCAGGCGCTCCGGCAGACGGGTCTGTTTGACGCTGCTGCTGTCCAGGGTTTGCGCCGGGCGCACCAGGCCGGCCAGCCTCACCTGGGGCCGCTGCTTATGGGAGTCTTGAGTACCCAGGTTTGGTACGACAGTTTCATTAGATGATAAGCCAGGTAAACGTAGAAATCAGAAATAAGAAATCCTACTCCCGGTTCTCATCCCCTAACTCCCGCCAAATCGTTCGTCTCGCCGCTTTTGGCATCATTGCCCTGGGTTTTGGCCTGCGTCTCTATCACCTGGCCAGCGAAAGCCTCTGGTACGACGAACTGCTGCAGTTGGATATTGCCCAGGGCCTGCCGCCGGGCCAGGGGGGTGTGGCGACGATTTTTCCGCGCCTGCGCGGCCATGCGGCCGTACCGCTCGATTATCTGATTGCCCATTTTTGGATTTGGCTGGGCCGGGGGGAGGGCTGGACGCGCCTGCCGGCGGTGCTGGTCGGGACGTTGACCCTGCCGGTGGCCTACCAGTTGGGCCGGCGATTGTTGGGCCGGATGGAAGGTTTGCTCCTTTTGGCTTTGTTGGCCGTTTCTCCCTTTCATCTCCGCTACAGCCAGGAAGTGCGGCCCTACGCATTGGTGGTCTTGGGCGTGACCCTGGCCTTGATTGGCTACTGGGGGCTGCGCCAATCCAGCCGGTGGGTTGATTTTTTCCGCCTGCAAGCGGGGGTCTTGATTTTTTCGCTGGCTCACTTTTTTGCCTGGGCTATCCTGGCCCCGCTGCTCATTTTTTCAGCCATAGACTTCGTCCATAAAGCCAGGCGCAAGCAGGCCGCCAGACTTACAGGATTGCTCCTGGCGACCCTGATCCTGCCGCTGATCCTGTTGCTCTTGTCGGGCTGGGGTGGTTTGTTTTATACCCTCAAGGGCTTTGGCGAGGCCCTGGTTGAGCCGGACAGATTTACGGCAGCGCCGGAGCAGAAACTGGACAGAGGGCAAGGCCCGGAAGTGAACGGCGACTTTATTAAGTTTGAGGTGCTGGCGCCCCTGAGCAGCAGCGCCGCCGACACCTCGCTCTGGTTCTTTAATCTGTTAGTCGGCCTGGGGTTTGTTTACCTCCTGGCCCAGAAACGGTACAACCTTAGCTTTTTCTTGCTGCTCTGGCTGGTTTTACCCGTTGTCATCGTTGTCGCTTTTCTGGTGTACCGGGGCGCTTTTTTTGCCGCTCGTTATATTATTTTTGTCCTGCCGGCTTACTTGCTGCTGTTGAGCCTGGGGCTGCTGGCACTGCCGCGCTGGCTCAAATGCGCCGAACCACGCTGGTTATCGCTGCTGGCCTTTTTGCTGTTAGGCGGCCTGGTTTTAATCCATTTCAGCGGCGGTCTGGAACCACTTTATTTCGGTAAAAGCAAGGAGGATTGGCGGCTGGTCGGCCAGTTTATTAACCAAAATGCCGGTCCCAGCGATAAAGTCATCGCCATGCGGGCCGAACCGGCCATCAACTGGTACTACCCCCAAAACTGGGCTGCGCCTAACTACTTTTGGACGCTGGACGAAATTCGGGAAACGGCGGCGGAGGCCCCGCGCAGTTGGGTCATCCTGAGCATTTTTTCCGCCACGGTAGACGACCGGGTTGAAGCCTGGCTCACCGAACAGGGGGCGGTCAAGTTTGAGCTGGACCCGCTGATATCCGTATACTACCTGGGCGTAAATACCACACCCGATCAGCTCCTCGCCGAAGCGCAGCGCTTTGCCCTGCCGGTCAACTCCGCTCTCTACGCGAGTCTCGCCGTACAGAACCGTTCCAGGCCGGATATCGCCCGCCAATATTACCACCTGGCCATCGAGCATGCCCCGTCGGACGAACTGCGGGCAGAGTATCAGGCGGCTTTGAATGCGCTGGCAGCGAAATGAATAGGAAATTAGAAGTATATGTCGCCCTCCTTATCACTGCCGCCGGTTTTGCCCTGCGCCTCTACGCCCTGGGCCGGGAGAGCCTCTGGTTTGACGAGCTGCTGCAACTGGATATTGCCCAGGGGCCGCTCTCAGCTATTCTGCCCCAGTTACCCCGGCATACAGCAGTCCCCCTGGATTACTTAATTTCGCACGTTTGGATTCTGTTGGGCCGCCAAGACGCCTGGGTGCGCTTGCCAGCCGTTATGTTTGGAACGCTGACCCTGCCGCTGGTGTATCAGTTTGGCCGGGCGTGGTTCGGCCGGGGTGAGGGACTGCTCTTGATGACCCTGCTGGCCCTATCCCCCTTTCATGTGCGTTACAGCCAGGAGACCCGGCCCTATGCCCTGGTTCTGTTAGGAGTGATCCTGGCGAGTTATGCCTGGTGGCAGCTTCGCGCCACGGGCCGCCGCCGTTACCTGCTCATGCTGCAAGCCGGGGTATTGGTTTTTGTGCTGGCGCACCTGTTTGCGATCGTGCTTTTTGTTCCTTTTCTGCTCTGGGCGGTCGCCGACTTTATCTTTGGTAGGGAGCGCCGGCAGGCAGCCAGGTCTCTTGTTGCCTTCGCCGGGACGGGAATTGTAGCCCTGGTGCTGCTGCTGGCGCTGGGCTATGGCAGCACTATTTACTATTCGACCCGCGAGTTTGGTAAAGCCGTCGCCGAGCCGGAAAAATTTACCGTCGAAGCCGAGCAAAAACCAAACCAGGGGACCGGCCCGCAGGTGGACAGCCTTTTTGTGCAGCGTGAGATTTTGACCCCGTTGGGCGCTGGCGCTTATGAACCGGCATTGTGGTTATTCAACGGGCTGGCCGGATTGGGGCTGCTTTTTTTACTCACCCAAAACAGATACCGTCTCAGCCTGCTGCTGCTCCTGTGGCTGATCATTCCGCCCGTGGCAATCGTGTCCTTTTTGGTCTATCGCGGCACCTTTTTCTCGCCGCGTTATATCATCTCTATCCTGCCGGCTTACCTGGCCTTGCTGACCATTGGCCTGTTTGCCTTACCGCGCTGGCTTAAGTGCGCCGAACCGGGCTGGATTTCAAAAGGGGCCTTGACAATACTGAGCGGTCTGGTCTTGTTGGCTTCAATCACCGGCTTAAGCGGCCTGTATGCCGAGCAGAAAAACGAGAACTGGCGCCTGGTAAGCCAGTTTTTAGCCCAAAATGCCCAGGCGGATGACGCCATTATGGCCGTCAACGCCGAGTCAACCCTGAACTGGTATTACCCGCCGGCCCAAGCTGAGGTAAACAGTTTTGATACGCTGGCGGCTATCCAGGCCGAAGTGGCCCAAAGCCGGCGGAGCTGGGTGATTGTCAGTGTGTTTAGCAGTTATCTGGGGGATGAAGTGCTGAAAATCAGGGCCTGGCTGGGCGAGCAGGGAGCTATTCGCATGGTTTTTGACCCGGTTATTGACGTTTACTACCTGGGTCCTAACACGAACCCACCGCAGTTGCTCCAGGAAATTCAGGATATGGCCCTGCCCGTTGACCATGCCCTCTACGCCAGCCTGGCCCGCGAAAATCGCCGCAATCCGGCCGTAGCTAAACGCTACTATGAACTGGCTATTGAATACGCTCCCGATGAGGAAGCACGCGCTGGGTATCAAGCGGATTTGGCGGCTTTGGGCCGCTAGCAAGATTAAAATTATCTGGTTCCCAAACTCGAGTTTGGGAACCGGAAGAATGACTAGCCTTACTTGCTCCAGGAAATCATTCGTTCGTCTACAAAATTGTATTGCAGAGAGATTCCGGTCAGCGTGCCGGGGGCGAACATGGGTCGCTGGTTGCTGCCATCGGCATTCATGACCCAGATTTCCCACTGCCCGCTGCGGTTAGACAGGAAGGCAAGCTGCGAACCGTCGGGGGACCAGGCTGGCGAGACGTTGTTGCCGGTGTTAGCCAGTTGCAGCCTTTCCCCTGTGTCCAGATTGATCACCTCAATCACCCATTGATCGTTGACCCCCTTGTGGGCGACGGCTAACCGGGTTCCGTCGGGCGAGAAGGCCGGGGTGCGATCCAGGTTGCCCTCAATCAGGCTCGTCCTGGTATCCTGGTTAACATCAAGCTGGACCAGGCTGACATCGCCTGAATAAACGACCCGCCAGGGATTGCGGGGGTCCCAGGCCGGACCAAAACTGCTGTAGTCACTGCTCAGATCCTGATACTGGCCCGTGGCTAAATCGAGCTTGCGCAGTTGCCAGGCTGGCTTGGCGGGTAGTGAATAGCAATACTCATAGCGCTGGTTTTTTTTGTTTTCTGGAATGGTGTCCTTGCTAATATCGTAAGCATCGGGGGGCAAGCCCGCGTCGTCGGAGCTGTCTTCGCTGGAAAACTGACATTCCCGGGTAACGTCTAACCGGCCGCCGCGCTGCAAGTTGAAGATAAGCTGTGTGCCGTCGGGCGACCAGGTAGGCGACTTGGGCTGAGGCCCGGCGTGGACCTGCCGCTCGTTGGAACCATCTATATTGATCAGATAAACGCCTTCCGTTGGTCCCCAGCGGGTGAAAGCCACTTGCTGGCCATCGGGCGAAAGCGCCGGATCAAGACCGCTACGGGTCAGCAGTCGCAGGCCGGAGCCGTCGGCATTGATGGTGTAAATATCGCCGCCGCTGCTGGTCATGAGGACCAATTTCCCGCCGCTGCTAATCGAAGCCGCCACTCCGGCGGCGGATGGCGCTGCTTGAATTACTGCCACGTTATCAAGCGACCCTGATGCTTTCGTGTAAGCCGGTAATGCCGAAATCCAACCTTTGCTGCCATCCGCCATGACAACTTGGACCCAACTCCGGTTTGAGTTGGTTCCCACAATTTCAAATACATCGCCCGCTTTGGCGACCTTTTGGATGGTATAATTTATCCCTGGCCCCTCCCGCACATTAAGCGCCGCCGCAATGACCTCCGCTTGGGCTTTAGCTGGCGCGGTCTGGGCCAGGACTCCCGTGGTCCCTGGCAGCATTACTGCCAGCATTACCACGATAATAAGAGACAGATTTAACAATCTCAAACGCATCTTAAACTCCTTTATCACCTGTTACGTAAATTATTGGTTGCCGACTATATACCACACAATACAATACGCAACAAGGAAGCAAAATATTCCCGGCGAACACCGAATTAGGGTAATTGCCGGCGGAGGTCGGCGGCCAGGGTGAGTTGATTTTCTACGGGTAACTGGACATCGGCAATGAGGGCATAGCCAACATCCCCTGTCTGCCACAACACGGTGCGATGCTGGCCGTTATCGCCGACAAAGAAATTTTGGCCGGCAGCGCGAATTTCGGCTGTAGGGGGAAAGTCGGTCGGGCGTGGGGTAAACAAGGTGAGTGAAAGGCGCTCACCGGTGGGTCGTTGGTACAGAATATGGGCCGCGCCTCGCCGGTGCAGTTCACCCAATCGAGCGCCAACCGGAGTCCAATCGTCCAAGAGAGGGACGCTGACCGAGAATGGGACACGATTTTTAAACCAATCTCCAATTTCTTGGGGTGATACAGACACGTCGAGGGCCGGGGTCTGCTCAAAGTAAAGAGCATGGATATCTGCTAATTCAATATAGGTCGGCGTTTCTGGGGGGGCGGAAGGACTTAATCCCCACCAAACTCCACCCAGCAGGACCAGCCAGATTAAGGTATAGAGGAGTGCGGTGACCGGGCGTAAGGGTTTGGGCGTAGAACACCACGCCAGGAATCGCTGCCAGCTCGATGGGGACAGAACGGGTTGGGCCAGGGTCGTTTGCACAGCGGCTCGGAGTGAGGCCGGCGCTTGAACCTGAGCCACTCGCTTCTGCAAGCCAGTGCGGAAATGCTTTTCGGCTTCCAGCGCGGCGGCTAAGCTGGGGTTGTCGGCCAGCCGCGCTTCAAAAGCGCGGCGTTCAGCCTCGGCTAACTCTCCATCCAGATAAGCATATAGCATAGGCGAGTCCTTGGGGGATAATGGGATCATGCCGGGTACCCCTTCTTTTTGGCATAGGTCAGCAGAAGCTGCCGCAGTTTCTGCCGCCCCCGGTGAAGCCGTGACATGACGGAACCGAGCGGCCAGCCCAGAATCTCGGCTATATCCCGGTAGCTAAACTCCTCGACATCGGCCAGGAGCACAGCCAGGCGCATTTCGGCGGGTAATTCGGCCAGGGCTTGGGTGATTTCTTCATCCAGCAGGTGGTCAAAAAGATTTTTGTCCAGTGTTTCCTCGGCCACCAGCTCCAGGTCATCATCCTCAAGACTAAGGGGCGTGGGATGGGCATCCTGCCGGCGATAGTGATCGCTCACGGTGTGGCGCAAAATGGTGAAAATCCAGGGGCGAAAATCGGCCTCGTCGCGAAAGGTGGCCTTGGCCCGGATGGCCTTAACCGCGACCTCCTGAACGATGTCCTCGGCCAGGGCCGGGTCGCCGGTCAGGTAGCGAGCTGTACGGTAGAGGGCATCCAGTTCGGCCAGGAGCAAATGGTTAAAATCCAGAGCGGAGTTCTGGGAAGACGGGTTCATAAAAGCTGACTCTAGCACATTCTGCTCACCCTGTCCAAATTTTGAGAGGGCTGAGTATCCCACTCACCGGCCCGTCACCCGCCTGGCCCAATCCAGCGGCAGCAAAAAGTAGGCCAGCCAAGGCGCTTTGGACTGAGCCAAGCGGGGATGATCCAGGGCAATTTCTTCCAGACTGGGCAGCAAGGCGAAACGAAGAGCCTGGGCGATTTCACGGGGGCGGCCTTCGGTAAATTGAAGGGCCTTGAGCAGGTAAAGCCCCGCCGGTTTCGGGTTGAGGTGAGAGGTGTTGACCAAATCCCGCGACTCGGCCCAGCGCCGGAAGGAGGGTGACACGCGCTTGTGTTGGCTGGTCAGTAAAGAATTGTCGAGGGTGGTAGGGAAATATTTCCTTAGCAGCGCCAGGCCGGGGTAGGTAAAGCGCGCTTCGACGGAATTTAACAGGGGCAGAGGGTCGCTGAGATGGGGTAACAACAAGGTCAAATCTGCCAGGTGAAGCAGGCGGCCTTTGCCCTGCCAAAGGTGATACGTGGCATGCACCAGCAGGTGAAGCCAGAGGGCGTCGGGCTTGGGCAGCAGCGCCGGTTCGCCTAACAGACTTCCCGGCGTGGCGCTGCGCCACATCAGTCCCGTCAGCTCCACCGTTGGCCCGCCGAAGATTTCCCGGCAGTGGAGGTGAATCTCCAACTTGCGCGGGTTGTCGGGATGCTCCCCGGCAGTCGAGACGACCTGGCGGTTGTCAGGCCGGCTGAACTCGGTGTGTTTCCAGTGGACGACCTCTTGTTCATAGCCAAGCTGGCCGAGCAGTTGGGCGGCTGTGCTAAAATCTTCCGGCCGAATGAGTAAATCCAGATCAGCCATGGGGCGCAGGGCGGCCTGAGCATAGTAGGCTGTGGACAAGATCGAACCTTTGAGCGGCATCACCGGAAGCTGCTGCCGGCCGAACAGGGCCAGGATCGCCTTTAATTCGCCGTGCATTTTGGCCAGACGCTGGCTGTTGAGTTGGTACTGTTCGGCCAGCCAGGTTCTCGGGGTCTCCGGCAGCCAGAGCACACCGGTCAATTTGAGGTACAGCAGCGGCGCGACGCCATGCACCCGGCTGGCAAATTGAAAGGTCTGCCATGTTTCGGCAGACCAATCAGGGTTGTGCGGTTCAGTTTGATTGAGCCATTCAGCCATAGCCGCGCAGAGTTGAGCCAGAGAGGTCATTTCTCGGCAATGACTAAAACTCTGCTACCGCCGGAATAATTTCCCGGCCAAACTGCTCAAGCGGCTTGATTTCATGCACATTGGGCATGTTGAAAATGACATGCTGAATACCCACGCCGGCCAGCTCGCGGCATGTCTCGATGACCTGGGCGGCACTCATCCCACCGGCCGTCAGGTTGACCGTGCCCAGGGCGGTGCGCTCGATTTCCTCGTAGGGCCGGCCGACGGCGTCGCAGTGCCGTTTCAGCACGTCGAACTTTTGTCGCAGGGTGTCCTGACCCAAAGCAGCAAAAAAATTACAGGCGTCGGCGTATTGAGCCACCAGCCGCAGGGTTTTGTTCTCGCCCATGCCGCCGACCAGAATGGGCGGGTGCGGCCGGCTTAGCGGCTGCGGGCTGTTGATTGGATCGGCCAGGTGGTAATGCCGGCCCTGGTACGGCTCTCGATTGCCCGACCACATGTGATGGGCAATCTGAAGCGCTTCCTCCAGCCGCTCGAATCGCTCCTTGAGCGGCGGGAAGGGGAGGCCCAACCCGACCGCCTCCTGGTCGTTCCAGGCTGCGCCGATGCCCAGGTAGGCTCGCCCGCCGGAAAGTACGTCAAGGGTCGAAACGGTTTTGACCAGGAGGCCGGGCTGGCGATAAACCACGCCCGTAACCAGCGTGCCGAGCCTGGCTCGCCGGGTCAGGCCAGCCATATAATTGAGCGCGGCATAACCTTCGAGCATCGGCTCGTCGGGCTGGCCGACATACTGGATCTGGAAAAAGTGATCCATCACCCACAGGCTGTAAAAACCGGCATCGTCGGCGGTTCTGGCTATCTCGGCCAGGCGCGGGCCGATTTCGGCCGGGCCGCCGGGCCAGGTAAAACTGGGAATCTGCAATCCAATCCGCATAATCTTATCCTTTCTATTGTTGTTTAAAACCTAAATTGCCAGGCTTAAAAAAGGACGCAGATAACGTAGATTTGATTGATCTTTACAGATTTTCCTGAATTTATCTGCGTAAATCTACAAGATCAGCGTTCTATTCAAAAAGTACAAAGGTAGTGTAAGTCTCTAATCCCGACAAAATTATTCCATAAACACGGACTCTAACAAATCTACGCCAACCTGAATATCATCTCCAAAATAGAGCCGGTAGGTTTTGTGCTGGAACAGGTTTTCAAGGTGCTGGGCGTGATGGGGCAGCTTCATTTCCAGGCCGGTTGCGCCCGACGGCCAGGCTCGTCTGGCTTCAACCGCCTGGATTGGTTCCAGCCGGCTTTTCCCCCCGGGCAGCCGCTCGACCAAAATAACCGCTCTGGGCTGAGCCGAAACGGTCGTGCTGCCCGGCCGGATGCTTTCCAGATTGACTTCCAGTTTCATCTCGCCGTTGGTTTGCAGCACTGGCTCATAGCCTGCGAGTTCAGGAAACAGCTTTTTGGCATCGGGCAAGAGGTGAAAACTCCAGGGCATACCCCACCACAGATCACGTTGGCTGTCGAGCCAGACGACATCTTCGGCCAGCGCCTGGAAACTGCCGCGGGTGGCGGAGGTATAGGCCAGCGTCGTTTTGCCGCCGCCGCTCTGTGCCCGGAGCAGCACGGCCCGGCCTTTTTTAGCCAACGCCGCTCCGTGAACACCCATCCAGCCCCGCCACTCCAGCATCATTAGAAAAGCCAGCTCCAAAAAGTGCCAGCGAAAGAAAGCGGGATTAGCCAGAACCGGGGCTGAAAAATAACCGAAAGCAAAGCCGCTGGCCAGGTTGGCGACCAGGGCTGAGTCACGACCGATGGTTTGGTAAAGGAGCGATCCTTCCAGGCGAAAAGATGGTTCGTCGGGTGGAGGATCATGCCAGTTATAGGCCATCAATCGAAAACGCAAGTCAGGCGACTCGGCGGGCTGGGCCGGCCCAAAGCGACCAAAGGATGTTTCTGCCGCGGCGATGATGGCTGGACTGTTGCTGCGCAGACGTAAAGTGAAGCCCATTGGCCGAAACCAGGCTTCCTGATAAGTTTGAGTTTTGCTCATGAACGGGTCTATAACGGTTTGAATCGATGGATTGGGGATGGAATGGGTCTCTCTCGGTCAGGCGGAATTCTAACATAGACCCGGTAACAAAGCAAGGAAGTTGGAAGCCTGGATTAACGTTCTACAACCGGATAGGCTACCTGCCCCAGGGCAATATCGGCGATGCCGGTGCGGCTGTTTTTGCCCGGCCAACTGGCTGTCCAGGTGTAGTGACCGGGCTTGAGGGGCAGCATCCAGAGCTGATAGGGGCCGATTTTGTGCTCTTTGTTGTCAATGGTGAAGGTCATCTCGTCGTTGTTTTTCTGGTTTGAGATGGCCAGCAGACCGTGGCCAGCCGGTATCTGCGGCTGCGGTTTGGGCGGTTCTGGCGTAATGATGAGGACATTGGTGCTGACAGCCAGGCGGTCGGGC
Source organism: Anaerolineae bacterium (assembly GCA_023382535.1). The sequence goes on from JAHDWA010000003.1 coordinate 386,558, forward strand.
TGCCAGTTGGCTTCTGAGGGGGTGGTGACAAGCAGGCTTTGGTTGGAGCCATCTAAATTCATGGCATAAATAGCCCACTGCCCATCCCGCAGGGAACGAAACAGCAGCCGGTTGTCGGGTGTCCAGGCCGGCGCGACATCCGCCGCCGGGTGATTGGTCAGGCGGTTCAGGCTGCTGCCGTCCGCCGCCATGACGTAAATATCCTGGTTGTCGCCCTCGCGGCGCACAAAAGCGATATGCTGCCCATCCCATGACCAGGCCGGCTGGCTATCATCCCCTTGAGTCAGCCGGCGGATGCTGGTGGTGTCAAAAACCGGCCCCATTACCTCCAGGGTGCTGATATTCCAACCCTCGCCAGAGCAGCCGCGATAGGCCAGCCGCTGCCCTTCAGGTGACCAGGCTGGATCAGCGCCGAAAGGGCCGGGGTAGGTTTTGTTCTGGTTTAAATCCCATATGACCAGGTGGGACTCCGGCTCTTCGCCGGCTGTGGAGGCGACATAGGTGCGGTGAGGCGACCAGGCGACGGGTTGTAAGCTTTCCTGGTTCAGCGGGTAAGCCTTGCGCTGGCCCATGTTGAATACCTGTAGTCCGGCGTTTCCGGTCAAGGGGCCTTCGCTGAAAAACAGCAGGCCAATCGCGTCGGCTGACCAGGCCGGCCCGCGCGCCGCAGTCACCAGGGTTTCGGTCTGATTGGTGGTTAAATCGAGCAGGTTGAGTTGGTGGGCATGTCCATCCCAGGTAGTGTAAGCTACCTGGACGGGGCGCTGGGTGGGAGTATCCGCCGCAACTATATAAAAAGTGCCCCGGCTGAGCAATTGGCCCTGTCCATAGATTTCCAATTTGTAGACCCCGGGAGCAAAGCCGCCCTCCCCAGCCCTGACCTGAACGGTCAGCTTGCCTCGCGGGCCGGCATCCCACACGCCGCTGCCTCGAGATAACTCTTTGTCGCCAAAATACCAGACTCGCTCCCAGGTTAGCCCATTTTCCAAGCCATCGTAGCTGAACGTAGCCAACACGGTGGTGACGGCAGTGGTAAATTGCAGCGTGGGATCCAACGGCCAGCCATCTACTCCCTGGCGGGTGGCAAAGCTGATCGGACTCAAAAGCGGGGCGGTCGCAGCTTGATAGGCAGTCGAATTATTATCATCCGGGCAAATGAAGGTAGGAACAGCGCCGGCTTGCTTGGCGAGCGAGGTCAGGGCAATGGGAGTGGCTGTAGGACTGGCCGGAGCAACCAGATTGTCCTCCCCTTGATTTTGCGACACAACTTCAGAGACCGGCTTAGTGCTGGCCTCCGTTTGATTACTGCGGCTTTGCCAAAAGAACAGGCTCGTAGCCACAATGCAGAGGGCTAAGGTACAGAGTATCAAAACAGGCAAAAGCCATAACCAGGCTTTGACCGCATTTTGTTTTTTAGGGGTTGATTCTGCTGGGCTTTGGACCTCGTTTGAGTCCATCAGTACCTCCTTCGAAAATAAACCTGGAGTGCAAACCTCGGTTTGCCAATAAACCAAAGCAAGCTTTGGACTCTATTTTCATCCTTGGTGGCGTACCACAGGTTCGTGAGCACTCCTTTATAAATAGACCGCCGACCGCAGAAAGATATTCCCGTTATCCGTGGTGTGGGCTGCCTGGGGATGACTCTCCAAAAAAGTTACTTAACCACGGGCCTAATCGCCGCCTTTGCCGGGATTGTCATCGTCATCATGGTCTGAGTCATTGCCGTGGCCTTTGTTCTGATCGCCGTCACTCCCGCCGCCACCCCCGCCGCTTCCTTCGTTGCCAGCTCCACCGTTATTATCGCTGCCCCCACCGGAGCCAGGAACCAGGGCCGGCGGCTGGACGGTAATTTCGACGGTCACGGTAATAACCGGCAAAACGTCTACGACCGGCGTAGGCGTAATAGCTGGTGTAGATGGGGCAGCGGTAGGTTGGCTGGTCACAGGGGGTTCAACGGTGAGGGTGGGGGTGAAGGGTGCTGTGGCCGGTTGAGTGGGCGTCGTTTGGGTTTGAATGGGTGCTGGCGTTGCTCCGCCATCTGAACCGGTATTTCTGAAGATAATGATATTGGTCAGCAGGGCCAGCATCACGGCCCCGACCAGCAGGCTCACACCAATTATCACCACTACAAGAGGGCTGCCAAATGTTGGACCGGCTGAGGGTGTCGCCCCATTACCGCCCACCGCCGGACCAAGCAGTGACTCTTTCAAGGCAGGTCCGAATTCCGGGCGCGGCCTGGGCGCTGTCTCGGTGAGGTTTTGGGCGACTGCCAGCAGGTCGGCTACTTCCGGCGGCAGGGTTTCCGGCAGGGGACCACCTTCTAACAATGTGTCCAGATGTTGAGTTAAGAGATCGGCCAGTTCTTCTTCGGTCATGGGGCTTCCTGAGTTCCAAGTCGGACTTTTAATTTTTGCAAGGCACGTAAGATAATGACACTGACCGTCTTTTCGTTGAGTTCCAGCACTTCGGCGATTTCACGATTGGTTAAACGCCCGTAGAATTTGAGCTGAATAATCTCTTGATCGCGCTCTGACAGGGTCGCAATAGTTTCCCCCAAAATTTGCTGCTGCTCCTGGCGGAGAAATTGCTGCTCTGGTGAGAGGTCGGTGGTTGAAATTTCGGTTGCTTCATCCAGTTCGTAAGGCAAGGGTTTGCGGCTGGTGGCGGCATAGTGATTGACGACCAAATTGTGAGCGATACGAAAGAGCCAGGTGGCAAAGGATGCTCTGGCCGGGTCGTAGCTGTGGCTCCGGCTAAAAGCGCGCTCAAAGGCAGCAGCGGTCAGATCTTCTGCTGTTTCCCGGTCGGTCACCTGGCTGCGAACGTAGGCATAGAGTCTGGGATAATGGGTATCAAACAGGGCAGCGAAATTCAAAGAAGATGTCACCCAGCTTTTCGGCTGCCTCCTATCGTAAGAGCTTGATTTATTAACTTTAGCCAGCCTGGTTACATTTGGCAAACTCTTTCTTCCCAGCCATCAAAGAACCTTTAACGTTTTTCTTTTGCCGGAAATGGATATATTTTAACTCGTCGCTGGCTGGTGCTGGCAGGAGAGGTTGGGGGAGGAATGAGGCCGGGCCAGAGGCAGAAATAAACAAAGGCATTATCATTTAACAGCTTCTTTTCCTGGTCTTGCACTTTTTTGATTGACTCCAACAGCGCCAAAGCCTCTTGCTCTTCATCTTCAAAGTTAGAATTTTTATCTTCCATCTCTACCCTTTCCATCTTTAACGCTTTCCGTTTTTCTCTCGATATTTAGCCTATCCCTGCTGCCTTACCTCTGAAGTGACGAGTTAACTGGGAGACGTTACCGGCAACGTCTCCCGTTATCCATTTTGATGATCAAAAGTGATCAGGTTCAAGGGTTAATCGCCGCCATGACCACCTTTACCTTTACCGGGGTTATCGTCGTCGTCATGGTCGGCATCGTTGCCGTGGCCTTTGTTATGGTCGCCATCACTACCGCCACCACCGGCGCCACAACTGCCGCAGCCACCGTCACCATCGTCGCCGCCACCGCCACCGCCGCCACCGCCGCCGCCCGGCTCAAGTTGAGGCGGGATTTCAACCTGGACCGTAACGACGATGATGATTTCATCCACGATAGGCGTGGCTGTCATCTCCGGGCTGGGAGTCACCGTTGTTGTTGGTGCCGTTGTGACTGTCATTACGGGCGTGGTCGTCATTACCGGTGTGGTTGTAATGGTTCCGCTGGCGGTGGGCGTGCCTGTGGCCACTACGGTAGAGGAGTTTGTTGCCATTGGAGTAGGAGTTGGTTGGCTCGCCGATGTCGGTCGAACCAGGGTGATAACGACCGCAACTAAAACACTCACTGCCACGCTGCCGGCTGCCGCAATACAAATAATAATCTTGATGAGAATCTTGGTGCTAATCATCAGGGCCTCCTTAACTAAAGTGGACGAATATTTTCACCTCTATATACAGTTGGTTTTGAAAAGTACTACATAGATTTCGGATGAATAGTAGATTTTAAGGTTAGCGAGGAGGAGTCCGAATTCTCCCCACTTCGGACACTTCGTCAGAAGACGAAATGCACTTCGTTTTGGCTTATTTTGAAAGATATTGGGTGAGGGGAAATTTATGGAGGATTCAAGGCCACAGCGTAAACTTTTAAGAAACGGTTTGTCGTGACGGGTAAGCTGTATTTTGCTTCGATCATCTGGCGGGCTTGCCGGCACAGTTCCTGATAGCGGGAGGCGTTACCAAGAGTTTCGATCACCTGTTCCGCCAGAGCTTCTGCAGAAGCCTGGGGCGGCCAACAGGCCACGTCCAGGGCGACCCCAACAGGCGTGCCCAGAACGGGCAATCCACAGGCCATTGCTTCCAACACGGCCATGCCCTGTGACTCATGCCGCGAGGTTTGCAGGTACAGGTGCGACTCCCGGTAAAGTTGAACCATGGCAGGATAAGCGACTTGCTGCCGCCAGACGAGGCTTTGCTCCAGATCAAGCCGGCGGGCCAACCCCGCCAGTTCAGCCTGCAAAGGCCCGCTCCCGGCCAGATTCAGCCTAAGTCGAGGAAGTTCCTTTTTGGCCAGGCTCAAGATTTTTAAGAGCAAATGCTGGTTTTTCACGGGCAGCAAGGAAGCTGCCTGCACCATCACGGGCTGATCAAGCGGCGGAGTGAGCATCCCCGAATGCGAACGGTTCTGGGGGGATGAGTCAACGGGACGGAAGAGACGGGTATCTACCCCCAAGGGGGCAAGGTGGAGTTTAGCTTCTGGCACAGCATGAGCGCGACACAGGTTGAGTTGATAATCGGAGCCGGCAGTTACCAAGGCGGCTTTTTCGAGAGCGTAGCGCGTGGTCAAACGCCGGGTTAGAAATCGCTGCGCGCCATAATGAATGTCAGGCAAGTCAGTTAGCTCGCCGCCGCCCAGGCTCACCACGACCGGCCGCTTAAGCCAGACCCCGGCCAGCGCCGCTGAAAAACCGGCCTCATCGGCCCAGAAGGCATGCAGCAGGTCAAAGGGTGTTTGGCGGTGCTGGTGGATAATGGCCTGGGTGGTTTGCAGCCAAATCCGGGCCGATGCCGGTCCAAACTCTTGCCCCCCGCCAACGGCATGATGGACTAAACCGCTGAAGCGATAAGTGCCCCCAGCCGGATAGCGCTGGCTGAAGACGTGGACTTCATGCTTTTGGGCCAGAGCACAGGCCAGGTTCAGCAGGGCCGGGATAGCCCAATCACTGGCGTGGGCGCTAAAGCCGGGGGTAATTATGGCAACTCTCATGGCAGGGCGCAGAGTAGCAGGTAACAGGCAGCAGGTTGTACCCCAATAAGTTCTGTAACCTGCAGCCTGTTACCTGGCAACTTTAAACAAGGTGTACGGTGGAAACTCGCCAATTTTGATCAGCTTCCTGTTTTCCTTGAGCCATTGGTAATTGAGCTGAGGCGTTTTGCCCCGCCACTGGGTTTCGATTCCTGGCAAGTCCAGCAGTAAGTAAAGGGGGTCTGACGACCCAGCCAGGGTTTTGAGTGAGGTCTGATCAAGGAAAAAGAGTTCCAGTACCTTAAGCCGGGTGTAGTGCTGCACGGTTAGGGTCAAACCGAAGGTAATGAGGCTGGCCTCCTGGGGCAGCGCTTGCTCAACCTGGCGGGCAATGATTTTAGTCCGGTTTTGCACAGTCAAAAAACTGTTGAGCATCGGGTAGGCCCAGGCCAGCGTCCCGACTAAGGAGAGAGCGGCAATTGTCTTGAGGACAGCAGGGGAGTGAAGACGTAGGAGGACAGGGGTGAATTCGCCTCTGCCTCCCCGCAGCCCTGCCCCGCTACTAAAAAGGTCGTTGAGGCCAAAGCCGGTCAAAAGTACCAGCGGCAGGTAAAGCGTCAGGCCAAAGCGGAAATTTTGGTAAGGAATTCCAGCCAAAAAGAGATAGACGGGCGCGGCCCAGCCTGGCAGTAAAATGAGCGGTCCCCACTGCCTGGCCCGTCCCAGCCGCCAGACACCCCAGGCGGAGGCCAGCCCCAACAGCGGAAAAATATAAGCCGGATGTCCCGCCGGTTGGGCGTAAAAAATCCAGTTGGGGAGTTGATAGATAAAGTGGCCGTCAATGTTTTCAAATTCGCGGCGAAGAAAGTTGGCCGGGCTCCATCCCAACAGCCAGCTATGAGCCAATCCTTCCGGTTTGTTGAGGCTCAAGCCCAACTGGGGAGCCAGAATAATTGACCCGCTGAGAACGGCAGCCAACGCGGGGACCCACCATGCTTTGGGCAGGGCCAAGCCTGCTTTCAAGCCCTGCCGGGTGTTCCAGTAATTGAAAATTATGTAAAGACCCAGGGCCGGCGCCACCAAAATATACAACCAGCGCGAGATAACTGCCAGGGCCAGTGCCGCTCCTGCTGCTAAAAATGAGAGAACAGAGGAGAAAATTCTCCCCTGCCCCTCTGCTCCCCTGCTCCTCTGCTCAGAATGCACCGCCCGCACAACCAGCCAGGCGGCCAGGGTGGCCCAAAATAGCGCCGGCATGTCGGCCATAATCACGACAGAAGAGAGAAGGGGCTGCCCCGCGAAAACCACTATCAAGCCAGCCCATAGCCCCCCCAAGTTGCTTCGTATAACCGAATTACTATCAAATTCAATAGAGCAGGGAAAAAGATCGTTATATAACAGAAAAACCAGGGAGGGTAATGCCGCTCCACTTAATAACGCTGCCAGTTGACCGGCCCAGGCAGTTTGACCGGCAAACAAAGTGAAAAAGGCGATGAGGAGGGGATACCCATTTGGCCAGAAAAAATCAGGAGGGGGAGGTTGGCCCTGGGGTAGATTGTGGATAATGGCCAGAGCCTGTTGAAGGTAGGCATAAGCATCTTGACCGTACAGGCCATCGAACTGCCAGAATAGGATGACGCCAAGTCGAATCGCCAGGGCGATTAGAAATAGAATCATACCTGTTTTCCAGCGTGAAACGTAAAAGGTGACGCTTGAACCTGGCATAACTCTTTCTTGATCAGACCTCACGCTGCTGATGTTTCGCCGCTCTCATTTTGTAGGGCAGGTAAAGCATACTTTCGGCCAGCAGGAGCGCCAGGGCTACGCCGGCTGCCCCCCAGGCGGGGATGAGCCAGAAACACAACCCCAAATTAACGACGATGCCCATCGCCGTGAGTAGATTGACAAACTTTTCATCGCCGCAGGCATACAGATAAATGATCAAGAGGCTGTTTTGAGCGGAAGGAATGAGGGTCAGGGTGAGAATTTGCAGCGTCGAGGTGGCCGGTTCGTAGGCCGGGCCGTAGGTGAGGTGCAGAATTGGCTGCGCCAACAACAACGCTCCGACAGAGGCGAAGGCTCCAAAGCCCAACAACCCCAGCCGCGACTGGGCCAAAGTTTTTTGAAGCGCCAGGCTTTGACGGGTGTTGTGTGTGCCGGCCATCGCTGCCATTACCGGCAGCATAGCTGAATAAAAGGCTGCCGGCACTTGCTTGCCAGTTTCGACAAAACGGTAGGCGGCAGCATACCAGCCAAGTGCCTGGTCTCCCTGGAGATAGGCCAGAATCAGCCCGTTTACCCGGAGTTGTAGCGCCGCCAGAATGCCGGCCAGGGCAAAGGGCCAGGCCCTGATGATGAGAGAGCGCATCATGGCCCCGCTAATAGGCCGGCTTCCTGCCGGCAGGAGCTCATAGGAGCTTGTAGGCACTTGAAGAAGATCTAAATTTCCTTGAGTTCCTATGAGTTCCTTTGGATTACCCTCCGCCAGCTTTTCCAGCCCGGGCCGCTTTAATTTCTGATAGAAAACAAACGCCAGAAAACATTGTCCCACCTGGCTCAATCCGGCCCAGGCAATGATTAGAAACAAAGGTTGCTGGAGTAATACCAGCCCCCATGTCCCGGCCAGGAGGACAAACTGCCCGCTCAGGGTGAGCCACAAGATGGGGGTCATCACCTGGTGCGCCCTGAAGATAGCCGTAAATGAACTGAAAACCAGCCCGCTGGATAGAAAGATAACACCCCAGCGCAAAGCGGTAACGACCGGGGGATTCTGATCGGGGGTCAATTGGGGAGCCAATACAAGGAGAATGAGGATGGCCGGCAGGCTTAACAGGCTTTTGCTCGCCAGTGAGTTGACCAGGTAGCGCGGCGTTTGCTCCGGCCGGGCGGCAATATCGCGGGTGATGACGGTACTCAAACCAAATTCGGTGAACAGCATTAAGCTGGACAGCCAGGTCATTACAAAACTGTACTGTCCAAAGCCGGCATCGCCCAACCCGCGCCCCAGCACAGCGGCCATCAAAAACCCCATAACCGCGCCGGCAATATTGACCAGCAGCAGAATCCCGGTGTTCTGTCCGATCCTGATAATGATGTTAGATCCGAGTGTGGGGATTGTCATTGCGGCTGAAAGATATAGCAAGACAGGCAAAATGCCAAATAAGGGTAACTGTTGGAACCGCACCTTAAGTGATAGGTTTTCACCCTACCGAGCTAGCCGTCATCACCCAAGTGGGTGACTAAAAGATAACTCTTGTGGACCTAAAGATAACTCTCATGGGTGTGGGCAGACCCAAAAAATAGTGATAGGGTCGTAATTGTTAAAATTATCCAGCACCTTTTATTTGTGTAATTTTACACAGGTCTGCTGTGTAAATTTGCCCTAACCCAGCCTGTCGAGTATATTAGAGTAGAAGCAGCCAACTACAATTGATATTCTCTATCCTTTTCATCTGTTCCGATCTGCAACTGGTGCCGGCGGCGATATATCTTTTCCGATGCTGGAAAAATAAGGGGTTTACGATAGCAGCATTTGTCTTTAAGTGATGCTGTCGTAGCATAGCACCCCCCGTTAAGGTCGTACAGTTCAGTATTCTCCCAAACCAATTTAATTGTCCCGAAGAAGTTATTTAATAGGCTTCCTCAATGGCTCAGATTTTTCATCCTAGCACCAATACCATTGCTAAAGTGAGTATCTTTGGCGGCGTTTTTATTTTGGCCGGTGCGGCCGTTTTGATTATGGCTTTTGTCCGCTCCTCTTACATGACGGGGGTAGGGGTCTTTGTGGAACAACCGGTACCCTTTAGCCACGAGCACCACGTCAGCGGTTTGGGCATTGACTGCCGCTACTGCCACACTTCAGTGGAGAAATCCAAATTTGCCGGCATTCCACCCACCGAAACCTGTATGACCTGCCACTCTCAAATCTGGACCAATGCCGAGGTGTTGGAACCGGTTCGGGCGAGTTTTCAGACGGAACAGCCGATTGAGTGGGTTAGGGTGCATAACCTGCCTGATTTTGTCTACTTTAACCACAGTATTCACGTGGCCAAGGGTGTGGGCTGCGAAACCTGTCATGGCCGGGTGGATCAGATGGCCTTCACTTACAAGGCAAATACCCTCTATATGGAATGGTGCCTGGATTGCCACCGCCACCCTGAAAATTATATCCGTCCGGTGGAGGAAATTTATACCATGGGCTACCAACCGCCAGAAGACCAGGTAGCCCTGGGGCGGGAATTGGTGGAAGCTTACAACATCCAGGTACAGCAACTGACCAATTGTTCGGTCTGCCACTATTAGAACGAGGCATAATCAAAGGGATATGGAAAAAGAAACTCTGGACTTGTCTGCAATCCGTGCTCGTTTGGCCCAAGCCAAAGGCCGGCGCTACTGGCGCAGCCTGGAAGAAGTTGCTGAAACACCCGCCTTTAAGGAGTTTTTGCAGCGGGAGTTTCCTCAGGGCGCCGCCGAGTGGAGCAACCAGCTCAGTCGCCGCAGCTTTTTCAAGCTGATGGGCGCCTCGCTGGCCCTGGCCGGACTGACCAGTTGTTCCGGCCAACCGGCGGAGAAAATTCTGCCCTATGTCCGCCAGCCCGAAGAGCTTGTCCCCGGCCAGCCGCTGTTTTATGCCACGGCCATGCCTTTTAGCGGCTACGGTATCGGCGCGCTGGTGGAGAATCACGAGGGGCGTCCTACCAAACTTGAAGGCAACCCGGACCATCCGGCCAGCCTCGGTTCGTCTGACGTCTGGCTCCAGGCGTCTATTCTGGAGCTGTACGACCCGGACCGCTCCCAGGTCGTAACCCGCTTTGGCACCCGCATCAGCACCTGGGATACCTTTTTGCAAAATTTACAGGCTGAACTGGACGATCAGCGAAATAGTGGCGGAGCCGGACTGCGGATTTTGACCGGCCTGGTCACCTCGCCCACCCTGGCCAGCCAACTGGACGCTGTCCTGGCCGAATTTCCGCAAGCCCGCTGGTACCAGTACGAAGCAGCCGGACAGGATAATGCCCGCGCCGGCGCACGCCTGGCTTTTGGCGAAGATGTTGAGACTGTTTACAACCTGGCCAATGCCGAGGTTATTCTCTCGCTTGACGCCAACTTTTTACTAGAAGGGCCGGGGCATATTCGCTATGCCCGTGATTTCAGCGATGGACGGCGGGTTTGGACCGGCCAAACGACCCAGAATCGTTTGTATGTCGTCGAAAGCACACCCACGATTACCGGGGCTAAGGCCGATCATCGCCTGCCTTTGCGGCCGAGCCAGGTGGAGCTATTTGCTCGCGCTGTGGCCGAGGCCGTCGGGGTGGGGGCCGGGGGAACAGAATTAGCCGAGCATGCCGGCTGGATTGACGCCGTAGTGAATGATCTGCAAGCCAATCGAGGCTCAAGCCTGGTCATCGCCGGTCATGAGCAGCCGCCTGTTGTCCATGCCCTTGCTCATGCGATCAATGACGCCCTGGGCAATGTTGGGCAGACGGTATTTTATACCGATCCGGTGGCTGCGAATCCGGCCGATGATATGGCTTCACTTACAGAACTGGCCGACGAGATGCAGGCCGGGCAGGTGCAGTTGTTGCTTATTCTCGACCAGAATCCGGTTTACGACGCGCCTGCTGACCTGCAATTTGCCGAGCGCATGTTTAACGTTAAAACGCGGATTCGTCTCGGTCTGTACGAAGACGAAACGTCGGAGCTATGCCAGTGGCACATTCCGGGGCTGCATTTTCTGGAGACGTGGGGCGACCTGCGGGCCTACGATGGGACAGTCAGCCTGATCCAGCCGCTTATTGCGCCGCTGTACGACGGTAAATCGCCCTACGAGCTGCTGGCAGCAGTTCTCGGCCAAACCGGGGTGTCGAATCTTGACCTGGTCCGCAGCTATTGGCAGGAGCAGAACCCGAGCGGCGATTTTGAAGCGATGTGGCGGACAGCGCTGCACAACGGGTTCATGGAGGATACGGCCCTGCCCACCCGGTCGGTCTCTCTGCAAGCTGATTTTGGCGATGCACCAGAAGCGGGCGACGCGCAGAGCCTGGAACTTGTCTTTCGGCCTGATCCGTCGCTGTGGGATGGTCGCTTTGCCAACAATGGCTGGCTGCAAGAGCTGCCCCGACCCATCACTAAGCTGACCTGGGATAACGCAGCCATGATCAGCCCGACCACTGCCGAGCGGCTGGGATTGGCCGATGAAGAAGTCGTCGAGCTGCGCTATCGCGAGCGGAGTGTGCGTGCGCCGATCTTGATTGTGCCCGGCCATGCCGATGATACCGTCACCGTTCACCTGGGCTACGGACGTACCCGGGTGGGACAAGTGGGGACCGGCGCTGGCTTTAACGCCTCTGCACTGCGCACTTCCGAAGCGCCCTGGTTTGATACGGGCCTGGAAATCGTCAAAACCGGCGAGAGTTATGCCCTGGTCAGAACGCAGGGACATTTTGTAATGGAGGGCCGCGAGTTGGTACAGTCGGCCTCGCTGCAAGAGTACCAGGCCCAGCCTGATTTTGCCCAGGCGCATGCAGGGGGAGGCGAAGAGGCCGAGCATGTCTCGCTGTACCCGGAGTACGAGTATGACGGCCATGCCTGGGGCATGACGATTGATCTGACCACCTGTATCGGCTGCAATGCATGCACCATCGCCTGCCAGGCGGAGAACAATATTCCGGTGGTTGGCAAGGACCAGGTGGCGCGGGGCCGGGAGATGCACTGGATTCGGGTAGACACCTATTTTGAAGGGGGACTTGATAATCCAACAGCTCATTTTCAGCCCGTGCCTTGTATGCACTGTGAGAAAGCGCCGTGCGAGCCGGTCTGTCCGGTAGGTGCAACTGTCCACAGCTCAGAAGGGCTGAACGAAATGGTTTACAACCGCTGCGTAGGGACGCGCTACTGTTCCAACAACTGCCCCTATAAAGTACGCCGGTTTAATTTCTTCCAGTACAGTAATGAAGATGTGCCGGTATTCAAATTGTTGATGAATCCTGATGTGACGGTGCGCCAGCGGGGCGTGATGGAAAAATGCACGTACTGCGTGCAGCGCATCAACGCGGCGCGCATCGAGGCCAAAAAGGAAAACCGGGCCGTTCGCGATGGCGAGGTACTGACTGCCTGCCAGCAGGCCTGTCCAACTCAGGCAATTATTTTTGGCAATATCAATGACCCGGAGAGTCAAGTGGCCCGGTCTAAAGCAACTCCGTTAAATTATGGGCTGCTAACCGAACTGAACACCCAACCTCGGACCACCTACCTGGCCGAAGTTAAGAATCCCAACGGTGAACTGGGAGGTGAAATAAGCTGATGCAATCATCGGAGTCGTTAAAGAAAACCTCACAGGTGGATTTGCCCGCCTCGGTCATCGGGCCGGGCTATACTTATGGCTCAGTCACCGATAAGATCAGCACGATTGTATTGTCGGGCCGGACCCCCCTGGCCTGGTTGATGGCCTTTGCCCTGGCGTCGGTGGGAACGGCTATGTTGTTTGGCACGATTGCCTATTTGTTGTACCGGGGCGTCGGTATCTGGGGTATCAATATTCCGGTTGGCTGGGGTTTCGACATCGTTAACTTCGTTTGGTGGATTGGAATTGGCCATGCTGGAACACTTATTTCGGCTATCCTCTTGCTCTTTCGGCAGCAGTGGCGGACCTCGATCAACCGTTTCGCTGAGGCGATGACTCTTTTTGCGGTGGCTTGTGCCGGGCTGTACCCCTTGCTTCACATGGGCCGTCCCTGGTTCTTTTACTGGACGATGCCCTATCCCAACACCTTTGGCTTGTGGCCCCAATTTCGCAGCCCGCTGGTCTGGGATGTGTTCGCCATTTCAACCTACGCCACCGTGTCGTTCCTGTTCTGGTACACCGGTCTAATTCCCGACCTGGCCACCTTGCGCGACCGGGCCAAAAATCCTCTCCTGCGCATCTTATATGGGATTTTTGCTTTAGGCTGGCGTAACTCTGCCGCCCACTGGAATCGTTACCATGCGGCTTACCTGCTGCTGGCAGCGCTGTCTACTCCCCTGGTCGTGTCGGTGCACAGCGTGGTCAGCCTTGACTTTTCGGCGGGTGTTATCCCTGGCTGGCACGCGACGATGTTCCCGCCTTACTTTGTGGCCGGAGCTATCTTCTCCGGTTTTGCCATGGTCTTGACCCTGGCCATTCCCTTGCGCCGGGTATACGGCCTGGAAGATTTTATCACCATGCGCCATATCAACAACATGGCCAAGATCATGTTGGTCACCGGCCTGATCGTCTTTTACGGTTATATGATGGAACTGTTCATGGGCTGGTACAGCGGCAATCAGTATGAAGGTTATCTCATTTTTAACCGCATGCAGGGTCCCTACGCACCGCTTTACTGGGCCCTTATCTTCTGCAATGGGTTGGTGCCGCAGTTGCTGTGGTTCCGCAGGATCAGAAACAACCTGCTGGTCTTGTTTATTATCTCGCTGATTGTGAATGTTGGCATGTGGCTGGAGCGTTTTGTCATCATTGTGACCAGTCTGCACCGCGATTTTCTGCCCTCTTCCTGGGGCATGTACTACCCCACGATTTTCGACTGGACCATGTTCATCGGCACAATCGGTTTCTTTCTGACTCTGCTGTTATTATTTATCCGGGTGCTGCCGGTTATTTCTATTTTTGAAATGCGCGAACTGGTGCCGGAGAGTGAAAACGTATGAAAGACACGACGATCTACGGCCTGTTAGCAGAGTTTACCACCCCGGAAGCCTTGATTGAGGCGACCCATCAGGCTCACGAGGCCGGGTACCGCCGGATGGATGCCTATACTCCGTATCCCATCGAGGAAGTAGGGCATGCCCTGGGCGCGCGGGGCACGCGCCTGCCGTATATTGTTTTGGCCGGGGGAATACTGGGCGCTATCGGCGGGTATTTTTTGCAATATTACGCTTCGGTGATTGATTATCCGCTCAATGTGGGCGGGCGTCCCTACCATAGCTGGCCCTCTTTTATCCCGGCCACCTTTGAGACAACGGTACTGCTGGCCGCTTTTGCCGCCGTGCTGGGGATGCTGGCCCTCAACGGGCTGCCTCAGCCCTACCATCCGGTCTTCGGCGTGCCCGGCTTTGAGGCAGCCACGCGGGACCGCTTTTTCCTACAAATAGAAGCCAGAGACCCGAAGTTTGACCTGGAAGAAACCAGGAATTTTCTTGAAAGTTTCCATCCCGAAAAAGTGTCGGAGATAGAGCGGTACAAGTACCCGGGGTAGAGGAAGATGGAAGATAGAGGATAGTGGATAGAGGGTGGAAGGATGGAAGGCGTTATGGAGGATGGCGAAAGAGCAATACGGGTCATTAAAAGTTTTCGAGATTTGAATGTGTATAAGCTGGCGCTTGAACAGGCCAAGAGGATTTTTGTAATCAGCAGAGATTTTCCGAAAGAAGGTATGAAGCTGCTTTTGTGAGAGCGTTCGGAAACCCGCAGCGGCAACCTTGCCACCGGCGCTCGTCCGGCGATAAAGTCGCCGGACTATCCCACAGCGCCCGATTAATCGGGCTAAAGCCGGGTTGACCCGGCGCTGTTCCATAGCCCTGGCATTCATGCCAGGGCGGGCCAGGCCAATGAAATAGTTTCCGAACGCTTTCGGACAAGTTAAATAAGGCTCTTGGCGAAGCAATGGAAACCCAAGCCTGGCTTGATCATGCCCGTGAATGTAGCTATATCAATCGTGACCTGTACATGGAGTTAGATCAAGCCTGGCAATATATCGGAGCTATGCTCAACCGAATGATTCAAAAAGCTGACATTTTCTGCAAAGCGGCCAAGTGAGGCACTTATGAGATTCTTAGGGAATTTCAAATCCTACTTTAACTTCTACCCACTACTCACTACTCACAATCTACTATCTACTATCTACTATCTACTATTTTCTGTTACCTGCCTGCTGTTCCTCACCGGCTGCTGGTACGATATGCGCGATCAGGCCAAAGTCAAGCCGCTGGAATCCAGCGATTTCTTCCTGGATGGCCAGGCCTCCCGGCCGCTGCTGCCTGATACCGTTTCTCGGGGAAACCTTGATCTGGATATGGCCCTGTACCAGGGCATGAATGAGGATGATACGCCGGTGGATGCTTTCCCGGTTGAGATTACCCGTGAGGTCCTGGAGCGCGGGCATCAACAGTACGATATTTTCTGCTCGCCATGCCACGGTCGCCTGGGCAATGGCCAGGGAATGATTGTGCAGCGGGGCTTCAAGGCGCCGCCCTCGTTCCACATTGATCGCCTGCGCGAAGCACCGCCCGGTTATTATTATGATGTTATTACCCACGGTTTTGGGGTGATGTACAGCTACGCCTCACGGGTTCCGCCGGAAGATCGTTGGGCCATTATTGCCTATATCAAGGCGCTGCAACTCAGTCAAAATGCTACGATGGACGACGTGCCTCCCGACCAGCGCGGTAGATTAGAGGAGCCAGGCCAATGAGTCAGAACCAAATTCCACCTGTCCTGAATCGTTTACAGACTCTCGCTCTTATCGTCGGAGGCGTTGGTTTGGTTCTTCTGGTGATCGGTTGGTTTTTGAGTCCGGCGCAGTTTTTCCCGGCTTACCTGGTCGGCTATATCCTCTGGGTGCAGGTAGCCCTCGGCTGCCTGGCTATTTTAATGATTTACACGATGACCGGCGGCGGCTGGGGCTACGTGACTCAGCGCATTCTGCGGGCCGGCATGTTGACCTTGCCGCTGTTAGCCGTATTATTTTTGCCGCTGCTGCTGGGGTTGCCGGCTCTTTATGAGTGGGCGCGCCCAGACGTGGTGGCTCACGACGAAGTATTGCAGCACAAGTCGCTCTACCTGAATATACCCTTTTTTATCGCTCGCACGGTGCTCTACTTTGTCGTTTGGATTGGGCTGGCCTTTCTGCTTAATCGGCGGCTGCTCCAATTGGATCAATCGTTTGACCTGGCTACAGGCCGCCGCCTGCGCGGCATCAGCGGGCTGGGTTTGGGTGCGTTTGGGCTGACCGTCACCTTTGCCTCGATTGACTGGATGATGTCCATTGAGCCGCACTGGTTCTCGACAATTTACGGCTTTATGTTTGCAACCGGTGCCGTGGCGGCGGCTTTTGCCTTTGCCATTATCGCCCTGAATTGGCTGATGAAACGCACTTCGCTGGCGGAAGTCGTCTCAACGCTGAATGTCAACGACCTGGGCAACTTTTTGCTGGCCGGGGTCATGCTCTGGGCTTACATGACCCTGTCGCAGTATTTAATTATTTGGTCCGCCAACCTGGCCGAAGAGACGCCCTGGATTTACCGCCGCACCACGGGCGGCTGGGAAGTCGTCGGCCTGCTGCTGACCGTTTTTCACTTTTTTGCGCCGTTCCTGGTACTGCTTTCGCGGACGGTCAAACGCCGGATCAGTTGGTTGGTCAACGTGGCCGGCCTGGTCTTGTTGATGCGCCTGGTTGACCTGTACTGGCTGATCATCCCGGCCTTTCACGAGAGCTTTTATCTCGACTGGCTGCTTATTGTTGCGCCCATTGCTGTTGGCGGCCTCTGGCTGGCCGTGTTTATCTGGCAGTTGAAAAAGCAATCGTTATTACCTCTTTATGATGCCGGCGTAGAGGAGAAATTGCTGGATTATGGAAGAACACAAACCTCAACCCATTCCTGAGGAAAGCCTGAAACTGGGCTACGAAGTTAGAGATATTAATTTACGCAACCTGGTCTGGTTGACCGTAATCCTGATCGTTGTCGTTGGAGCTATTGTGGGAGTGGTCGGTTTAATGTACGGGTTTTTAAATGCCAGCACGGCGGCTCGTACCGCTCCGCCCCCCCCTTTGCTGGAGGAAGCCCAGGGATTACCCCCCGGACCCCTTTTGCAGCGCGATCCGGAGCAGTCTATGCGGCGGGAGAGTGATGAGACGGATGCCCTTTTGAACAGCTATGGTTGGGTAGACAAGGAAGCCGGGGTGGTCCGTATTCCGATCGAGCGGGCCATTGAGTTGACCCTGGAGCGAGGGCTACCCACTCGCCCGCAGGATGAAGAGTGACAAAGAAAGCGGAAGGTTGGAGGAGTGGAAGACTGGAAGGTTGGAAGTAAAAAAGTGAAACGTCAAAGATTAAAGGGTCAAGTCGGGAAAACTGAAAATTTTAGATCTGTAAATCATTCTCTATCCTCTGTCTTCTATCTTCTATCTTCTATCTTCTATCTTCTATCCGCTATCTTTTTACCCGGAGCCGCGCCCGCTCAAGCCGATGGGTCGCACCCGGCGGATGAGGTCATCAAGGGCGTCGAGTTTGAGCAGAAGTTGAGCCAGCAGCTTCCGCTGGACTTGACCTTTTTGGATGAGGCCGGCCAATCGGTGGAGCTGGCCGATTATTTTGACCAAAAGCCGGTCATCCTGGTTTTTGCCTATTACGACTGTCCGATGCTTTGTACCCTGGTGTTAAATGGGTTGGTGGCCAGCCTGAATGACTTGACCTTTGATGCGGGCAACCAGTTCGAGATTGTCACCGTCAGCATTGACCCCACCGAAACGTCAGCCCTGGCGGCGGCTAAAAAAGCTGTCTATCTGGAGCAGTATCAGCGGCCCGGCGCTGCCGACGGCTGGCACTTCCTCACCGGCGAGCAGGTGGCGATTGACCAGTTAACCCAGGCGGCCGGCTTTCACTACAATTATGACCAGGAGAAGGACGAGTATGCCCACCCAACCGGGATCATGGTCGTGACGCCGCAAGGAAAGATCGCCCGCTATTTCTACGGGATTGACTTCCCGGCCAGAGATCTGCGCCTGGGACTGGTCGAAGCGGCGGCCAATAAGATTGGCTCGCCGGTAGACCAACTGCTGCTGCTGTGCTATCACTACGATCCGCTGGTAGGCGAGTACACGCTGACAATTATGAATATTATCCGTCTGGCCGGACTGATCACCATCGGCGCCATTGGTGTGTTTGTGGCGGTGTTGCTGCGGCGCGACCGGGCGCGAACGTTGAACCATCCGGCTTTATCAAAAACCTACAAATTTTAGGCTGGGATTAAGGATTATAAGAAAAGATTATGTGGGATTTTCCGTTATTTCCAGATCAAGCGTCCTCCATTGCCGGTGGCGTGGACGCCGTTTATTTCTTACTGACCGGCCTGAGTCTATTCTTTGCCCTGACCGTTTTGTTTTTTATCCTCTTTTTTGCCATTAGATACCGGCGCGGTTCCAATGCCGATCGTTCAGGGATAGTTCTCGAGAGCAGAAAGTTGGAGCTTTTCTGGTCAGTAGTGCCTTTGCTGCTGGCCCTGGGTGTATTTGTTATTCAAGCAAAAGCTTACTTCGACTTGTATCGCCCGCCGGTTAACGCGCTTGAAATTTACATCGTCGGCCGGCAGTGGATGTGGAAGGCTCAACATCCCGAAGGGCAAGAAGAAATCAATCAATTACACGTTCCCATTAACCGCCCGGTGCGCCTGATTATGACCTCGCAGGATGTCATCCACAGTTTTTATATCCCGGCCTTCCGGGTCAAACAAGACGTGCTGCCGGGCCGTTACACCAGTATCTGGTTTCAGGCTACCCAACCCGGCACCTATCACCTCTTCTGCGCCGAATATTGCGGCACAGATCACGCGGAGATGGGGGGCAGTGTGATTGTCATGCCGGAGGCGGAGTATCAGCAGTGGCTGAGTGGTGGGACAGGCAATGTGCCCCTGGCTCAGGCGGGCGAAGCCCTGTTTCAACAGCTTGGCTGCGCTACTTGCCATCAAGCGGATAATGAAGGCCGCGGCCCTTCACTGGTGGGTGTGTTTGGGCAGGAGGTCCAGTTAGAGGGTGGGCAGACCGTTACTGCCGATGAAGAGTATCTCCGCGAGTCGATTATCAATCCCCGCGCCAAGATTGTGGCGGGCTATCCCTCGATCATGCCTACCTATCAGGGACAAATCAGTGATGAAGGCTTGCAGCAAATGGTGGCTTATTTGAAATCTTTAACAGCAAATGACGACCAACAGGCCGGAAGTGAATCGAACGGAGGCGCACAATAATGCTTGGTACCACCTCACAACGCGAACAAGGCCGTCCCCGCCAAAAGGGGCTGGTGACCTCTCATGAACATTATCTCAACGTTGACTACAGCGTAAAATCCTGGTTATTAACCACCGATCACAAACGGATCGGCCTGCTTTACCTGGTCTCAATTTCAATATTTTTTATGTTGGGTGGCATCTATGCCATGCTCATCCGCCTGGAACTGTTGACTCCCCGCGCTGATGTGATGACCGGCGACATGTACAATCGAGTTTTTACGATGCACGGCTTCATCATGATTTTCTTCTTCCTGATCCCCTCGATCCCGGCCACCATGGGCAACTTCCTCATCCCCATGATGATCGGCGCTAAAGACCTGGCTTTTCCCCGGCTCAACCTGGCCAGTTGGTATGTCTATACTGTCGGCGGTATCTTTACCGTTGCCGTGCTGGCCCTGGGCGGCGTGGATACCGGCTGGACCTTCTACACCCCCTACAGCAGTACCTATTCCAACAGCTACGTCATCCTCGCTGCTATCGGGGCTTTTTTCGCCGGCTTCTCCTCGATCTTTACCGGGATCAATTTTATTGCCACCATTCACAAGATGCGCGCGCCGGGCATGACCTGGTTCCGGCTGCCGCTCTTTGTCTGGGCCCATTACGCCACCAGCCTGATTATGATCCTGGGGACGCCGGTGGTGGCCATCTCCCTGCTGTTGGTCGCCATTGAGCGCCTGTTTCGGATCGGTATTTTCGATCCGGCCCTGGGCGGCGACCCGATCCTGTTCCAGCATCTTTTCTGGTTCTACTCGCACCCGGCAGTCTACATCATGATTCTGCCCAGCATGGGGGTCATTAGCGAGCTGATCACTTGCTTCTCGCGCAAACGTATTTTTGGCTATAATTTTATCGCTTTTTCTAGTATCGCCATTGCCGTGATTGGTTTTCTGGTTTGGGGCCACCATATGTTTGTCAGCGGCCAGTCGGTTTATGCCGGTATGATTTTTTCAATCCTCAGTTACATCGTGGCTATCCCATCGGCTATTAAAGTGTTTAACTGGACGGCGACGCTGTATAAAGGACAGATTTCCTACGATACCCCCATGCTTTATGCGCTGGGCTTTATCGGTCTGTTCACTATTGGCGGGTTGACCGGCCTCTACCTGGCCGCTTTGGCGATTGACGTGCATGTCCACGATACCTACTTTGTGGTGGCCCATTTTCACTACATTATGGTGGGTGGAGCGCTGATGGGTTATCTTGGCGCGCTTCATTTCTGGTGGCCCAAAATTACCGGGCGGCTCTACCCGGAATGGTGGGGACGGCTTTCGGCCGGGCTGATTTTTGCCGGCTTCAACTTGACCTTCTTTCCGCAGTTTTTGGTGGGTTACCTGGGCATGCCGCGCCGCTACCACGTTTACCCCGACGAGTTCCAGGTTCTCAATGTGATGTCCACAGCCGGCTCTTCGATTTTGGCCCTGGGGTATCTGCTGCCCCTGATCTACTTTATGTGGTCACTGCGTTACGGCCAGGTGGCCGGGCCTAATCCGTGGCGGGCGGTTGGTCTGGAGTGGACCACCTCTTCTCCTCCCCCACCCCACAATTTTGATGAAATACCGGTTGTCACCTGGGAAGCTTACGAGTATCAGCCAGACCCGCCGGCCACCCAACAGGAGCTTAAAGATACCGACTTAGATTCTGCCAGAGCCGGAGCGCCGGCAGCCAAATGACAAAATCCCCTCCCTTCCCTCCCCCAAAGCGGGGAGGATTAGGGTGGGGTCTTGAAAGGAGAACCAACCTTGAGCGATAGCCACGCCTCGGCCCTGGCCCATCACTTTACTGATATGGACCAGCAGGTCGAGACCAATACCCTGGGTATGTGGATTTTCCTGGTCACCGAAGTGATGTTCTTCAGCGGCCTGTTTCTGGTTTACATTATCTACCGGGGAGCTTACGCCGCGGAATTTGCCGAAGCCAGCCACCACCTGGACATTTACCTGGGCACCACCAATACCGTCGTGCTGCTGTGCAGCAGCCTGAGCATGGCCCTGGCCGTGCGGAGTGTCCAATTGGGCCAGCGCAAAGCCGCCGTTGCTTTTTTGTTCGTGACCCTGATCCTGGGTTCGACTTTTCTGGGCATCAAAGGGCTGGAATACTATCATAAGTATGAAGAGCACCTGCTGCCCGGCAGTGGGTTTATGTACGAGGGTGAAGCTAACCCGCTCCATGCCCAACTCTTCTTTGTTTTATATTTTGTCATGACCGGCTTTCACGCGCTGCATATGATCATTGGGGCCGGCGTGATCATTTACTTTATGGTTCGTATTTGGCAGCGTGCCTTCCCCCCCGAAAATTATGTCCCTGTTGAGATGCTCGGCCTGTACTGGCACTTTGTGGATATTGTTTGGGTTTTTCTCTTCCCCTTACTTTACTTAATAGGACGGCACTAATGGCACACCACGTAGTTCCCATAAAAGTTTACCTGGGCGTATTTGTCGCCTTAATGGTTCTCATGGCGGCGACGGTGGGCGCGGCTTTCTTCGATTTGGGAACCTTCAACAATGTGATCGCCCTGGTGATTGCTATGGCCAAAACGTCGCTGATTATGCTTTACTTCATGCACCTGCGCTACAGCAGCCGGCTGACCCAGGTGTTTGCTCTGGTTGGCTTTCTGTTTTTGGTGATTTTGGTGGCCGGCACAGTGAACGATTACTTCACCCGGGGTGACTTCTCCAATATTGCCCCAACTTTGGGCAATCCGTATGATCCCCTGGGGCAGTAGAACTTGGTCCTGGTCCGCTGTTCCTAGATTGCAAAAGTAGTAGCCCAGTTGAGTAATTAAAAGTGACGAGAGCTGTCGAAAGATAGCTCTTTTTTTATGGGCAAGTAACTCGAATGGGTATGGGCAATTTAAACAAATATTGGTAGCGTTAGAGTGAGGTAAACTGCAACGGGAAGCTCCGCCAGGGGAACAAAGTTGCCTGTTAAGATGTATGAAAAACACACTACCATTTTTCTTGATTGCTCTATTAATGCTGGCGAGTCCGGCCTGTGCAGCCTCCCTCCCTGAGATTGGCGCGAGGCCAGCTTCTTCGACGCCGCCTCCGGCGACCCCTTTGCTCTCAGATCCTGAACAACCGCTCAGGGCCAATCCTCCCCCACCTGCGGGCAGTAACCAGCCAGCCCCCGCGGCCCCCAACGAATATACCTATGGTCAGGCTGCGGTCGAGAGCATCGAGGTTCGCCTCCTGGAGTCATTTCCGGTTCAAGTGCAGGCGGTGGCCAAAGGTAGGTTGCCCGATAGTTGTAGCGAGATTGATCAAGCCCTGGTCGAACGGAACGGCAATACGTTTCAAGTCCGGTTGGCTACCCGCTCGCGGACGGACCTGATGTGCGCCCAGGCCGTTGTCCCCTTTGAGGAAGTCATTCCGCTCGACGTGAACGGCCTGCCACCCGGACCCTATACGGTCAACGTTAATGGCCTGGTTGACAGCTTTACTCTCCCGGCCGCCAACGGTCCAGCAGCCGCCCCGCCTCCAGCGACGGTAGAACCGCTGCCCACCCCAACTCCCCGGCCACCTGGTCAAGGGGGATTTACTCATGTCCAAATTTACCTCGTCGCTCTGGGAGATAACGGACAAAGCGGCCAAAAAATTGGTTGTGATGACAGTCTCATCGCGGTTGAACGTGAGATTACCCCAACCATTGCCCCGCTGCGAGCATCTCTCAACGAACTGCTGTCGTTGCGCGAGCAGTATGACGGCCAATCAGGGCTATACAATGCGCTCTATCAATCGGACCTAAAGATTGACGATATTGGGCTGGCGAATGGCCGGGCCACGATTTATCTTTCCGGCCGTTACACCTTAGGCGGCGTATGTGATCTGCCTCGCTTTGAGGCACAGCTTGAAGCAACGGCTCTACAATTCTCTACCGTTGACCAAGTAGCCATCTTTCTGAATGGCCAGGCGCTTGAAGAAGCTTTGTCCCTGGCCGGACCAACAGGGACACCTCCCCCTGGGAATTAAGGGAAACAAAAAACGGCGATTGAACTAATTATCCGCAAAGTAGAGGGTAACGATGAATGATTTCTTTCGTAGATTTTCACACGCTGCTTCTAACGCTGTTGGCTCGTCCTGGGCCTTCCTTATTGCGGTCATCGTGATTGCGACCTGGGCTGTGTCCGGTCCCATCTTTAACTTTTCCGATACCTGGCAGCTCGTTATCAACACCGGCACCACTATCGTCACTTTTTTAATGGTATTTCTCATTCAGAACACGCAAAACCGCGATGCCAAGGCCATCCATCTAAAACTTGATGAGCTGCTTAAAGCGGTTGAAGGCGCCCGCAACAACTTAATTGACCTGGAAGACATGGCCGACGAGGAATTGGAGGAGTTGCAGCAGGAATTTGAGCGGGTGCGCAAAAAGTATGACCTGGGTAATCAAAATGATAATGGTGAAGTCAAGCTCAAGAAAAAACCCAAACGAGAGGCCCGCGCCAAGAAACAACATAACAACAGGGGGCCAAAAGAAACCCTTAAAACCACTTAGGAACGCAAACCAAAAAACTCGTTACCACCGACCCGCGAGCCTTTAGCTAAAAATGCATAGAAGAGGATAACTAAAATGCCTTACGAAAAACTAAATGACCTACCCGACTCGGTTCGGGATAATTTACCCAAACATGCCCAGGAGATTTATATGGCCGCTTATAATAGCGCCTGGGAGCAGTATGACGAACCCGAAGAACGCCGGGGCGATGCCTCGCGCGAAGAAACGGCCCACCGGGTGGCCTGGGCGGCGGTGAAGAAGAAATATGAGAAGCAAGGGGATGAATGGGTAGAAAAAGACGAGTAGTGGATAAGTCGGCGTAATGATTCTGACCCGTGCGATCTGTCATGAGTCAGATACGGCCTCCGACCTTGGTTGGGTAAAGGAGGCTAACTTTTTATACCCTCAATATCTCTCCCTCGGCTGATGTACTGCCAACCAAATTCGGCTATCCTGTTTTAAGTACAAACCTTTTTTGAGCATACCCTGCCTATTTTTGTCCGGCTCTTGACGGTTTAGGTATTAGTGGTTACAATTTTCAACGTCGAAGTAAATTAAAAACCAGGAGGGCGAGGGTATGGCCGATTTAGTGGGACAGACGGTTGGACATTATCAAATCGTGCAGCGCCTGGGTCGGGGCGGCATGGCCGACGTCTACAAGGCTTTTCACACCGGCCTGGCCGTTTACCGGGCGCTCAAGGTCATTCGCCCTGAGTTTGTCACCGAAGAAGGCTTTAAAGAGCGTTTTCAGCGTGAGGCCCAGGCAGTCGCCGCCCTGCGCCACCCCAATATTGTCCAGATGCATGATTTCGGGGTGCAGGACAACCTCTACTACATGGTCATGGAGTTCATCGAGGGCCAGGACCTGAAATCGTATCTCACCCAGCATGGCCAGATCCGCCCCTTTAGCCAGATTGTCACCATCCTTGAGCAGATAGCCTCGGCCCTGGGCTACGCTCACCAGCGGGGTGTGGTCCATCGCGATATCAAACCGGCCAACATTATGCTGACCCCCGAGAGACAGGCCATTCTCATGGACTTCGGGATCGCCAAGATGCTGACCCTGGAAGAGCGGATGACTCAAACGGGTGTGGGTATCGGCACGCCCACCTATATGTCACCCGAACAGGCCAGGGGGGAGTCTAATGTTGGCCCGGCCGCCGACATTTATTCGCTGGGCATTGTGCTGTATGAAATGTTAACCGGGCGGGTGCCCTTCAGCGCCGACACACCGCTGGCGGTCATGCTCAAGGCTATCAATGACCCGCTGCCGCCGCCCCGTGACTTTAGCCCTGATATTCCTGACGTGTTACAAGGGGTTGTCCTCAAGGCCACCGCCAAAGAACCGGCCCAGCGCTACGAAACTGCCGAAGCCTTTGTGGATAGTCTGCGGCGCAGCCTGAACCTGGCCCCCGGTGCGCCTATTCCGCCCGACCTGCTGCCCCCCGACGAAGAGGCCACCCAGGTGCCGCCGCAGAAAACCACCACCCCCGGCGCGGCGCGGCCAAAAAAGAAAAAGGCCCAGCAGCGCCAGACTCCCTGGCTGCTGATTGGCGCAGGTGTACTGGTGTTGTTGTGTCTGTTTGCTGGCCTGGCCGGGGTAGGGGCTTATTTCTGGCTGCGGCCTGCTCCCTCGCTGGCGACGTGGCAGTTTGTCATTGACGCTTCCGAGGGCATGAATGACACTATCAACGACCGGACCAAAATGGATATTGCCCGCTCTGCGTTGGCTAAAGAGTTGGAAATACTGCCGGCCAACGTCAATGCCGGCCTGCGGGTGTTTGGGAGCGGCGCGTCTGGCGCTGACCCTTGCCAGGATACCCAACTCCTGGTCGAGCCGGCCACCGAGCAGGGCGCGCGCCTGGTTAATACCCTGGCCGGGGTGAACCCTTCCGGTGAAGCTCCTCTCACCGAGGCCATTGTCAAGGCCATCGGCGATTTTGACCTGACCCGCGATACCCATAATACCCTGATTATCATTAGCGCCGGTCTCGATACCTGCGAGGCTGATTCTGTCGAACAGTTGAAAATTCTCAGCCAGCGCCTGGGTATTGAATTCGACTTGCAGTTGATTGGTTTGGGGGTCAGCGAGGGCGACCGGATTCAACTTGCCGAAATGGCCGCTGCTGCGGGCGGCGAGTATCACGATGCCCAGAGCGAAGAGGATATTCAGCAAGTGGTGAATGACGTTGTGGCCGCCCTGCCCAATGCGCCTACCCCGTCTCAGCCGGGCGGCGCCGTTACTGCCGAGGGCCAAATCCCGCTGGGGCAGTATGTCTCCGGCGAAATTACCACGCCTGAAGATACGGCCGCCTATACCTTTCAGGCCACTGCCGGGCAGACGATCTACTTTGACTTCCAATCTTCGAGCGAGGGGACCTACTTTATTCTGACCGCCCCCGACGGCCGGACCGAGGTCTTCAACATTTACAGCAACGACCAGGGACCCATCACGCTGGAACAGGCCGGGACTTACACGTTAACGGTTGATCCGGATGGCGAGAACGTGCCCCAGTACGAGTTTGTCATTTGGGATATCAATCCGCCGGTCGTGGAAGGCGGCAGCATAGAGTTTGGCAAATTCATTGGCGGCGAGATCAAGACACCCGGCCAAACGGCGACCTACACCT
>JAHDWA010000004.1:0-17441 GCA_023382535.1 Anaerolineae bacterium
TTATGGTCATCAACCCGGATGGGACAGGACTGCGCCGCCTGACCTCCGGCCTTGACCCGGCCCTGTCGCCCGACGGGCAGACGGTGGCTTTCACTCGCTGGCAGGGTGAAAGCGGCTCGTTGTGGACCGTTAACCTTGACCGAACCCAGGAACGCCAGATTTTGGGCTTTACCAAGCAGGCCAAAGGCCCGGCCTGGTCGCCGGATGGCCGGCAGATTGTGCTCAACTTCCAGCACGCAGGGCGGCTCAGCCCTGAAACTAATTGTGCCGACGTGCTAAAGAATCCTGATCCGGCTATTCCCTGGAATGCCGATGTGTCCACCGACCACAACGGCGATCCCAAAGTCAAGATTCACGTGGATATGAAGGATTTTGATGTGAAAGCAATGCTGTGCTGGAAATTGCCGCCGGACCCGCATTGGGGGCTGCGGGTGGTCAACATCTCCGACGGCAAGTTTGAAGATGTGGATGGCGGTACTTACGCCTTCCGCCCCACCTGGGACCCGGCTCAGCCCTGGCGGATCATTTCCGATGGCGGCATGGGCCTGGTAGAGGCTGATATTAGCCAGAAGACCAGCCGCCGCCTGACTGACGAAATCGGAGACAGCTCGCCGGTCTTCTCGCCGAACGGCCGCTTTTTGCTGGTGACAATGGATCAGGGCGGTGGCACCGACATCTACCGGCTGAACGCCAATGGCAGCGGGCGGGTCCGCCTGACCAAGACTCCACTGTGGGTCACGGCCATGCCCGATAAAGCCAAGCCCTGGCGTAACGTTTCACCCACCTGGTCGCCGGACGCGGCGAAAATTGCCTTTTTGACGGACCGTACCGGTCGTTGGGAAGTGTGGGTGATGAACGCCGACGGCAGCAATCCCCAGCCGATGTTTTCGGAGGAGATCAATAACCAGCTTTCGTTCACGTATAACTTCGTGGACGAGCAGGTGTTAAGCTGGCGGTAATGAGAGTGGGTCACGCTTCAAGCGGACCTGCGTTTAATCCCGCCAGAAAACAGTCCAGGTCTTCCTCATCATCCTCGTCAAAATGGCCCAGCTCGGCCAGAACAGCCGCCCGGTCGTCGCCCAAACGTTCGACAAGCTGGCCGATGAGCTTGAGCCGGCCGGTGTAGGCTGCCATCTCTGCCCGGCTGACCGGCTCCGGGTTGTGCCCCATGAGGTAGAAATTGGCCTCGCACCCAAGAAGTTGGTCAATCAAGGGGAACAAGCGCCGGGCAGTGTAGCGGGGCGGCTGCTGGTACAGGTCGGGGGCCAGACAGTCGCTCATAAAAACCACCCGGTCCTTGGGAATGAAGACGATGATGGAGTCAGCCGCGTGGTCGCCGCCGGCGTGGATGAGCTGCGCGCTGACGCCGCCCAGGTCCAGTTCAACCCGGTCGGTAAAGGCAATGTCGGGCGGGCGCAACACGAGGTCGGATCGGTCGGGCAGTTCGGTCTTGATCATGTCCCGGCAAAACTCAATCTCCAGACCGGCGGCCACCCGCTCATCCAGCGCGGCATCGCTCCAGTCCCAGCCGGCCATCTCCACCAGGCGACGCCGGGTTTCCTCGTGGGCCAGGGTCGGCAGGCCGATGGTCGCCGCGCCAAAAATATGGTCCCAGTGCCAGTGGGTCAGCACCAGGAATTGAGGCGGAGCTATTTGAAGCCGGGCCACTTCGGCCAGGAACAGCCGGGCGTGGGACGGCGAGTTACCGGCATCTACCAGGAGTGTGGCCCGCTCGCCCGCCACCGCGCCCAAGACGGGCCGATCGGTGTTAGAATCAGGCGGAAGCCAGTAGATGTGAGGACTGATGTGGTTCAATTTTTCTTAACTCCTAACCCGGACAAGCTGGAACTGAAGAGGGGTCCGCAGATTCACCCAGACACCTGCCCCACCGGAGGTGCGGGTAGACACAGGGAAAAAAATAAGGAGAGCATTTGGTAATTACAAAATCACCTCAGCCACGCCACCCGCCGCGCGTTGAAACGCCCGGCTACCCTAGCTGGAAGCCCGCTGAAGCAGGCTGCTGAACCGCTTTTAAGCGGTTTTCATCTATGGTAGCCGGGGGCTTCCAGCCCTTGGTGGACAGCGATGAATTATTACTGGGCCACGTCGGGCGAGGGGCCGAGGTTGAGCCGGCCCGCGCCGAAGCTGTTGTTGGGCAGAGTATCGTCTAGCTTGATGGCGCGGCTTTTGAAAAGATTGGCGATCTCGTCCGGGCTAAAGTTGGGGAAGACTTGTAGGGTCAGGGCGGCCGCCCCGGCGACGTGGGGCGTGGCGGCAGAAGTGCCGTCAAAAAAAGGCTTGTAGGAAGCGCTCTGGACGGCAGAAGGAGCGACCAGATCCGGCTTGATCCGCCCGTCATTGGTGGGACCCTGTGAGCTGTAAGGTTCGAGGACATCGTTCGACCACTTGACCGCGCCCACGGTGAACGCGCCGCGGGCGTCGGCCGGCGTGCCGAGACTGGCCTCAGGCGCCATAAACTCCGGCGGCAGTTGGCCGTTGTAAACAAACAGGTCGAGGGTGGCGTCGCCGCGCGCTTTGCCCTCCCGATTTTGGATGGCCAGAAGGTAGGTGTCAGTTTTGGCAAACTGGTAGGAAATCACTTCCGCCGCCCTTTGGCCGGGCTGTCCGGTTTGAAAATCTTCGGCTTTGGCCAAAAAATTGCCGCTCTTATCAAACAAAATCAGGTCATAATCCTGGTCGTGGGCCGGCCAATCGTTCCAGCTCAGAATCAGGTAACTGGCTGTGCCACCTTTCATCGTGAAGGGCAGGCCGGTCACATCCGGGGCGAATTCATGCAGGGTATCGCCGTTGGTATCTTTGAAGACGGCGCGATAATGCTCGTCGGCGCGATTGCCGGCGGCGTTGACCCAGAAAACGCCGGCATCGTGCACCCGGTTGGCGATGTCGGCGGCGAAGCCGCTGCCGTCCATGGGACTGAGGCCGCTGATGCTGGTCGAGTTGGAGATGATCTTAACGCCCTGGCCGAGCAGCCAATCCACCGCCTGGCCTAAAGCCACCTCCGTGCCGTCGAAATAAGCCAGGTAAAGCTGCGCGTCGGGGGCCATCTCGTGGACGATTTCGGCGCAGGCCGTGCCGTGAATCTGGACGCCAAATTGGGCGGTGCTGCCAAACGTCGAAACGACCACGTCTTTCGGCAGTTCTGTTCCCAGCAGCTTTTCGTAGCCAGCAAAGCCCAGGTCCAGCACGCCGACTTTAACCCCCTGGCCGGTAATGCCCTGCTGCTGCCAGTCCTTGGCCATCGTTACGGCCACCCCCTCACCGGGGAACGCGCCCTGGTCGGGAGCGAGTTTGTTGGGCAGTTGCAGGCTGATGACGTGCTCCAGGTTAGAAATCCGGTCTACGACCAGATTCGGCTCGGCGGCGTCAATTTGCTCCAAGATCAGGCCGGTGGGGATGACGATATTGATCCGGTCCTGGTAGCTGCTCTCGACGATGACGCCTTCGGCTTCAAGCTCGGAGACCAGCTCGGCGGTTTGTTCGCTCGAATCCAGGATGAGGGTCATAACCACGTCGCCATTTTCGTTGAGGATGCCGCGCTGGCGGGCCAGGGCCAGGGCGGCTTCTTGACCGGCATTCTGGTAGGTGATGTAAAAATCCTTGTAAACGGAGCCGAGTTCCGGGTTGTCGAGGATTTTGGCTAACTCGGGGTAGTCGGCGGCGACCTGCCGGGACAGCTCGGACAGGGAGGGTGGTGGGGTCAGGTTCAGTTGGGGAATCTGTAGCACCGGCTGCGTCGAGGTTGGCGGTGGAGTCGGGGTAGGGGAGAAGGTGCCCTGGGCAAATAAATAACTCCCTATCCCTATTACCAGGATGACAGCAATAATAACTAACGGGATGAAGTTAGAGAATGATTTACGCTTCATCTAAATCTCGTCTTTGCGCCTGATTTGCCAGACGGCTAAATAGCTCCAGATAAGCGTTTGGGCCAGCAGGAGCAGCCAGCGCGAGCCAAGAGCCAGGCCGTTGTGGGTGTAATTGATGTAAAAAGTGAGCGGGGTCGGCACATCTTTGACCAGCGTTTGCAGCCCTCGCCCCGTGTCCAGAACGTTTTCCACCCGCACCTGGCTCAAGCTGTTGAGATGTTCAATATTCGTGCTGATGCCCAGGCTCTCCAGCGCCCAGCGGGTGATGGTCAGGTAGGAGAGAGGCGCGGTGAACTGTGAAAGTTCAAAAATCGCCCCGGAAAAGACGATTTGCACCAGGATGACAATCAGAACCAGGTAAGTGACCATATCTTTGGAGGTGGCCGAGGCCGAAATGAATAGACCTAAAGCGGTGCTGGCCAGGACGGCCAGCAGCAGGGTAATGTAATATTCCAGAGGCGCCCAAAAAATAACGCCCGAAGCGGGGAAGCGCAGGTTAAAGGCCAGGATCAGCAAAAACAGGACAATCTGGACGGCCATAAATGCGCCCAGCACCCCAAATTTCGAGGCGAAATAGGGGATGCTGCGCAGGCCCAGCATGCGCTCGCGGCGATAAATGGCCTCTTCTTTGACCAGCTCATAGGCGGCGCTAAAGAGGCCGAGCAGGGAAGTCGCCAGGGCCATGATAAACAAAATGGTCTGCGTTTCGGCGGCGACGCTGTAACTGCCCCGCATTTCCAGAATAGCATTGATCCCGGTAGGATTATCGCCCACCAGAGCTTGACCGGGACTGATCAACAGCAAAAAGAGGGCAATGAGCGGCATGACCGCGCCCAGAACCCACAGGCTGAGCCGGTCGGCCCGGATCAAATCCAGGTAGCGCCGGGCCAGGATTTTGAACTGGCCAAATTGTTGTTGGGCGCTCTCGGCTATGGAGGCCCGGCCGGCAGGAATGGGATGGACGACCTGGCCGCTCTGGCGATGGCTGACGTATTTTTCGTAGATTTTCGACTGGCGGTAATGCTCCGCCCAGAGCGAGCCGGCTTCGACGGGGAGCGTGGGCTGCGTGGAGCTGCCGTTAACCTGTGGATCAAGCAGCGGCTTGAGTTCCGGAGGGATGGCTTCATCCCCGCTGTAGGTTTGTGAGAGGGTGGTAAAAATGTCGGGAAAGTTATCAACCTTGAAAAACTCGATGGCCTGCTCCGGCGGGCCAAAGTAGGCCAGCTCTCCGCCGCGCGCCATAAAAGCGACCTGATCGCAGTGATCAACGATGTGGCTGATGGCGTGCGTGACCAAAACGATTGTCCGCCCCTCGTCGGCCAGGTGGCGCAGGGTGTCCATCATCAGCTTTTCCAGGCCAGGATCAAGCCCGGAGGTGGGTTCATCCAAAAAGAAAATCCAGGGATCGGCCAGGAGTTCGGCGGCAATACTGACCCGCTTGCGCTGCCCTCCGCTCAGGTGGCCGACCAAGGTCTCGGCCTGAGCGGCCAAACCGACTTTGGCCAAAACCTCGTCAATCTGTTTTTCACCGTGGGCCGGCCGGGTCGCCGGCAGGCGTAATTGCAGGGCGTAGCGCAGCGCCTGGCGAACCTTGAGCTGGGCGTGAACGATGTCGTCCTGGGGCACGTAGCCGATCAGGTGGCGGTAAGTTTCCAGGTGCTCGTACAAATTGTCGCCGTTGATCAGGACCACGCCCCCACTGGCCGGCCTGAGACCCAGCAGGGCTTTCATCAAGGTGCTTTTGCCGCTGCCGCTGCTGCCGACCAGGGCCACAAATTCGCGCGGATTGATAACCAGGTTGAGGCGGCGCAAAAGCTGGTGGGACCGGCTGGTATCGGTCAGGCCCAGGAGATTGGTCCCGTAAACCGTTTTTTCAAGATTGACCGCTTCCAGGCGAAAGTTGCGTTCGGCCACAAAGGACGAAAAAAGGCCGCGGCCCTGGTAAACCAGGTTGAAGGGGCCGATTTGGATAACATCGCCCCGCTCCAGGAGCTGGGCCTGCGGCAGAGGCGAGCCGTTCAAAAAAGTGCCGTTATGGGTGCTGACATCTTCGATGAGGTACTGGTCGGCCTCACGCCGGGTAACTTTGGCATGCTGCCAGGAAACCGTCGGGTGCGGCAGGACGATATGGGCGTCAAAGCCGCGCCCGATATAGGCGATTTCGGATTCGATCTGGTAGGATTGGCCGGCGTGCTTGACGTCAACGTGGCTGAAACCGGAGGGCATGACATAGGTCAGCTTGACCGAGTTGCCCCGGGCGTCGCTAAAGCGGATAATATCGCTGGCGGTGAGTAACCGGGGTTTGTGCGGGCTGAGCGGCTGGCCGTTGACCCGGGTGCCGTTGGTGCTGCCTAAATCGGTCAGGGTGTGGCCGTTGCTGGTATATTCAATCCGGGCATGTTCGTTGGAGACAATCGGCGAGTTGATCTGGATCACATTATCGGCGTGGCGGCCCAGGGTGATGATCGGCTTGGAAAGAAAAAACTCTTTATCGGCCTCGCCCGGTAGGTGAACTACAACTTTAGCCAGCGCGCCGCCATGCGTAGTAATCTGGCGTTGGCGTTTGCGCCGGCGAATGGGTAAGCCGCAGTGAGGACAGGCGGTCTCGGTGGCGGAGGGGAGTTCCTGTTTGCAGTAGGGGCACAAAGCCGTAGTTTCGGCCTCAGCTTTTTGCGAGTCGGCATCCAGCGGCAGCTTCTGCGTCGGCAGTCGCTCTGATCTAGGCATGTCCCCTCTCCTGACGCGGCCAATTTTACCCGCTTTGTTTGGTTTTGCCAAGCGAACGGTGCTATAATACAAATATAGGTGGTAACTGGATTAGAAATTTAACAAAGCAATGAACTAAAATGCGTTGACCTCAATAGAAGGGGGTGCTGGCGGCTCAGAAATTATCTGGCCCTGGCAGCCTCTTTTTTGTTTGGCCGCGTGGCTTGGAGGGTTCTTTATGAAGACTATTTACCCATTTTGGTCATCAAAATTCGTTAGCGCGGTGGTGTTCATGATTATGATCGTCGCTGCCAGCGCTCCTTCTCTTTCACCGCTTCAGCCTCTTGCGCAGGCAGAAAATGCCGCCCAACCACTCTCTGCCGGCCAAACAGCGGTCAGCTTTGCCACGATCACCCTCCCTACCCACCCGGTGGAGCAGGCCCTCACCTACGCGCTCAACCCGACCTATAACATCTCTTATGCCAGGCTGGATCGCAGCCGCTACGACAGCGGGCGGCTGGTCAACCGGACCTTTAACCTGATTATCCTGGAAAATGACTATCTCAAGCTGAGCCTCATGCCCGAATTGGGCGGGCGGATCTACCAGGCCATCTTCAAACCGACCGGCAACAACATGTTTTATCAAAACCCGGTGCTGAAACCATCGCCGTGGGGACCGCCCGAGATGGGCTGGTGGCTGGCTGCCGGCGGAATGGAGTGGGGCTTGCCGGTCGAAGAGCATGGTTACGAATGGGGGATTCCCTGGAATTATCAAATAACCGACCTGCCTGATGGGGCCATGGTCGAACTCTGGGACTCGACCGCGCCGGACCGGCTGCGGGCCAAAGTGGCTGTCACCCTGCCGGATGACGCCGCCTTTTTCCAGGTTGCCCCAACCCTTGAGAATCCCACGGCCGCCCCCATTGATTACAAATTTTGGCTGAACGCCATGCTCGCTCCCGGAGCGGCCAACGGGGTTAGCCCCAATTTGCGGATCATCATGCCCACCAATGAGGTGACAGTCCACTCTACCGGCGACCGCCGCCTGCCCGGAGCCTGGACTGCCGCGGGCTGGCCCGTGCACAACAGCGTTGATTGGAGTCTGTTGGGCAATTGGCGCGAATGGTACGGTTTTTTCCAGCGCCCGCGTGCGGCCGGTGATTTTCAGGCCATCTACGACGAAGGTTACGACGAAGGCGTCGTGCGGACCTACGACAGCCAGGTGGCCCAGGGAGCCAAATTCTTCGCCTTCGGTTCCGGCCCCAACGCCCTCTCCCCCGATCTCTACACCGACGACAGCTCCAGCTATGTTGAAATCCACGGCGGCGCGGCACCCACTTTTGCCGATACCCGCCGGTTGGAACCGCATACCACCATAAGCTGGCAGGAGCGCTGGTATCCGGTGGCCGGCCTGGGCAGTCTGACCTGGGCCAATGACCGGCTGGCGCTGCGCCTGGAAGACAACGGAGATCAAACCCGCTTGCGGCTGGCCGTTACCCGCCCGACGTTGGGAGGGCGCATCTTACTATTACGCCGCGCCACGAATGAAGTTCTCTTTGATACCGGGGTTTCGCTGCAGCCGGGCCAGCCCTATGCCTCGCCTGTTCTGGCGCTGCCCAATTTAACCCCGGCAGAGATGGCGGTTCTGGTTTACGATAGTAACAATAACCAGTTGGGGGCTTATCAATATCAGGGTGGCTCGATTTTTACGCCGACGCCCGGCCCCAGCCCGACCCCCCTGCCCAGCCCGGCCTGGCAGGGTAAACTGCTCCGCACTATCCCGATCTACGGCTGGTCGAGCATTGCCCGCATCTGGGTCAGAAATAAAATCGGGCTGCCCGTAACCATTGCCGCCGAAAACGGCAGTTGGCGCACCGTTGGCTACGTGGGCACAAAGCCGGAGTATGGCGTTGACGCGCTGGAGTTTGCCCCGCTCGCGCCTGGCGTCTACCTGATTACCCCGCAGGGATTGAACACGACCTTTCGCTTGAACCTGGCGGCCAGCACCATCGCCGAAGTGCTTTTTGACGAGAGTCAGACCATTCCCCCCACCTCCACCCCAACTCCTACGGCCACTGTCAGCCCAACACCTGTCCCTGGAGCAACCTTTACGCCCACCCCTACCGCGACGCCCACGGCTTCACCCACAGCCACCTCTCTCCCAACGCCTACCATGTCGCCGGCTCCGACCGCGACTCCCACCCCGGTTATCTCGTCCGGCTGGACCGGCCGGATCAAACGGATGGTGCGGATTGGGGGTTGGTCGAGTATCGCCCGCGTCTGGGTAAGCGGCCAAAAGCAAATGCCGGTCACGCTGGCGGCGGTTAATTGGAATTGGCGGGTTACGGCCTCCACTGGCTCTAAACCCGAATACGGCCCGGATGCGCTGGAATTTGCCCCG
Organism: Anaerolineae bacterium; assembly: GCA_023382535.1. The sequence continues at coordinate 8,992 of JAHDWA010000004.1, forward strand.
GTCAACCCCGGACGTTACAGCCTGACGGTGCCCAACCTGTCAGCCCGCTTTGATTTTGATTTACCCTCCAGCACGCTGGCGGAAATTGTGTTTGAGCCGGTTAACCCGCCCACACCCACCGCCACGCCAACGCCGTTGGTCACACTCACGACTACGGCGACGCCCACGCCTTCTTCGACCGCCACCCTGACGCCCAGCCCGGTCCCAACCCTGCCTGGAGCGACGCCGACTGAGACACCACCTGCTCCCCTTCCAACCCTGACCGGGACACCCCCTTCGCCGGGAGAGACGCCGACGATCACGCCTTCAGTCACAATTTCGCCGACCGGCACGGTAGCTCCCACCGCAACCTCAACGCCAACCCCGCCGAGTGCCACCTGGCGGGTGCGGGTCCCGACCAATATCACCCTTCCGGGCAACTGGTTCGCCGTGATTCGGGTCAGCGTGGACGGGCTGCTCAGGCACCCGGTCCACTTGACGATGGTCACGACCGGTAATCCTTACCGGGCCACCTGCCTGACCGGTTCAAAGCCGGAGTACGGCCCTTACTTCTGCGAATTTGCCCCGCTCATTCCCGGCCAGTACCAGCTCACCGCCGACGGTGTAGATGTTTCGACCACTCTGGAAGTGGGCCGAGGCGGCGTGGCCGTGGTCCTCTTTGAGCGGAATTAAACCCTCTTAATATCAATTGCCAATCAAGGGTCACAAATTACGCAGAGCACGCAGAGAGCGCAGAGGTTTTTCTTGTTAAAATCTCGGCGTCCTCTGCGCTCTCTGCGTTAGAAATATGGCCCTTGAAAGGACAGTTGGTATAAGCTGCAAGAGTGGATGCTTGACAACTATTTTTACCAATGATATACTTGATGTGCAATTGAACAATGAATGTGCATTTGCACGATGAACGTGGGATTGCGTTCATTAAATCGCCAGCCCACTTTTGAATTTAAAGGGAGATTGATTTACATTATGAGTCAGCACCAGCCGGAGAGACCGGCCAGAATTTTGCGCCACGTAGTCTTGTTTAGCTTCAAACAGGGGGCGACCCTGACCCAAATCCAGGAAATCGAGCGAGCCTTTGCCGATTTACCGGGCCAGATCGAGGCTGTCCACGATTTCGAGTGGGGCACGGATGTCAGCGTCGAGCAGCTTAGCCAGGGCTTTACCCACTGTTTCCTGGTGACATTCCTCACCGAGGCTGGCCGCGACGCCTACTTACCCCACCCGGCGCACCAGGCGTTTGTCGAAAAGCTAAAACCGCATCTCGAAAAGGCGCTGGTCATTGATTATTGGTCAACGAGGTAAACACGCATGAAAAAAGTTGGTATTGCCATGATTGGCTATGGCGGCATTGGCCGGGTCCACGCTATGGCTTATCGAGATATCCCTTTTCATTATGGCCTGCCCGCCGACAGCTTCCAGGTCGTCGGCGTGGCGACCAGCCGCCCGGAAACGGCGCAGGCGGCGGCCCGCGAAATCGGCTGTGAGGTTTGGACAACCGATTACCGCGAACTCCTGGCCCGTTCCGACGTGCACGCCATTGACTGCTGCACCCCTAACTACAGCCACGAAGAAATCGTACTGGCGGCGGCGGCGGCCGGCAAGCACATCTACTGCGAGAAGCCGCTGGCCATGAGCGTGGCCCAGGGGCAGCGCATGGTCGAGGCGGTGGAGAAGGCCGGGGTTAAAACCCAGATGACCTTCAACTTTCGCTTCTTTCCGGCCATCAGCCGCGCCCGCGAGTTGATCGAAGCCGGTTTTGTAGGCCGGGTATTTTCTTTTCGCGGGCGCTACCACCGCGCCAGTTACATTGATCCCAACAAACCGCTCTCCTGGCGGCTACGCAAAGAGGTCTCGGGTGGGGGGGCGCTATTCGACCTGGGCGCGCACGTGCTGGACCTGATTTATTTTTTGCTGGGTGATTTTAGCTCGGTCCAGGCCACCTTGGAAACACTGATCAAGGAGCGACCCCTCGCCGCCGGGTCGGGGGAGAAGGGCACGGTAGATGTGGACGATCTGGCCCTGCTGCATGTCCGCCTGGCCGATGGTACGCTGGGGCTGGTAGAAGCCTCGCGGATGGGTACCGGCGCAACCAATGATCTGCAAATCGAGATTTTTGGCGACCGGGGGGCGATTCGTTTCAGTCTGGCCGATCCCAGCTTTCTGGAAGTGTACGACGTGCGCGAACCGGACCAGCCGTTTGGCGGGCTGCGCGGCTTCCGCAAGATCGAAGCGGCCCAGCGTTATGCCGGTCAAAAATCACCCGATTGGACCATGGCCCCCGGCTTTGTGCGCGGCCATGCCGAGTGCCAGTACCAGTTTCTAAAAGCAGTGGCCGATGATACCCCGGCTGCGCCCTCGATGGCCGATGGGTTGAAAATCCAGGCGGTCATGGAAGCTGCCGCTTGCTCTTCGGACGAGGGCCGCTGGGTGGACGTGGCCGAGGTGTACCATGAATGATTGGGTCGTCGGGATAGATTTGGGAGCAACCAAAATCGCCCTGGGCCTCATTGACCCCTCCGACCACATTGTCGCCCACCGCCGCATTCCCACCCATGTCCTTGAAGGTCCCCAGGCGGCGGTTGAGCGTACCGCTCAAAGCATCGCCGAATTTGCTCAGGAGCTGCCTCCAGGCCAACAAATCGCGGCGGTCGGCATTTGCAGCCCCGGCCCGATTGACCACGAGGCGGGCATGATCATTGATCCGCCCAACCTGACCGGCTGGCGCAACGTCCCCCTGCGGCGGATGCTGGCCGAGCGGCTGAACATGCCGGTGCGGCTGGAGCACGATGCCAAAGCTTCAGCCCTGGGCGAGTATTACTACGGCGTGGGCCGGGGCGAGCGGAGCATGGTTTATATTGTGGTTGGGACGGGGGTGGGGGCGGCCATTGTTATTGAGGGACAGCTCTATCGCGGCCTGCACAACTCGGCCGGCGAAGTGGGTCACGTGACCATTGACCGAGACGGCGAAAAAGGCAGTTCCGGGATTAACGGCAATGTCGAGTCGTTCATGTCCGGCCCCTTCCTGGTGCGGCGCTATGAGCGGCTGCTGGTCCAGACCCAACAACCGCCGCCCAGCCAGCCTGTCACCGGCGAGTTGGTGGCGCAGTTAGCCGCACAGGGTGACGAATTGGCCCGGCAGGTCATGACCCAGGCCGGGGAGGCGCTGGGGATTACCGTCGCCTCGCTGGCGATGATCTTGGATATTGACCTGTACGTGATTGGCAGCAGTGTCGCCAAAGCCGGCGATTTATTCCTGGAGCCGGCCCGCCGGATTGTGCCTGACTACTGTTTTCAATCCGTGGCCGAAAAGGTGCGAATTGCTCCGGCCGGCCTCGGCGACGATGGCCCCATTCTGGGCTGCGGCTGGCTGGCTCGCCAGGCTCTGTTGGAAGAAGGCCGCAGGTGAGCCAACAGATTGATCCCATTTGCGCCTTTCCCCCGGCCGAGTGGGAAACTACCCGGCCCTCAGAGCGGGCGGCGCGGCTCAAAAGGCGGCTGTTTGAAACCGAGCGTTGGATTGATGTGGAGCGCGCCCGTTTCGCTACGGAGAGTTATCGGGCTACGGAGGGCCAGCCCATCGCCCTCCGCCGGGCTAAAATGTTGCTGCACCTGGTTCGCTCGATGAGCCTGGCCATCCATCCCGACGAGCTGATTGTCGGCAATCGCTCGGTGGGGCCGCGCATGGGCGTCATTGCCCCGGAGGGCGCGGTCGAGTGGGTGGATCGAGAACTGGAGAGTCTGCCGACCCGTCCGCAGGACAGATTTCAGATCAACACGGACCAAATCAAGGAACTGCGGGCCGAGATTTTTCCCTACTGGCGGGGCCAGACGCTGGAAGATATTGTCGCCACGCGTATTCCTGAGGATGTGGGGCGGGCTGTTCGGGGGAAAGCCTTCTCCTTAAATCAGACCGACCACGCCCAGGGCCATATCCTGCCGGACGTCGAGATCTGGCTGCACCTGGGTATCTGCGGCCTGCGCCAGAAAGTGCTGGCAACCCGGCAGCGGCCTGAGGTTCAGACAGAAGCGCAGCAAATCTTTTACGAAGCCAGCCTGATTGCTTTGCAAGCGGCGCAAGAGTTGATGCAGCGCTACGCCGGCCTGGCCCGGCAACTGGCCCAAACCTGCCCTGAGGCGGCGCGGCGAGAGGAACTCAGCCGAATTGCCGAAATTTGCGACTGGCTGGCGGAACATCCGGCACGTGATTTCCGGGAAGCGCTGCAGGCGGTCTGGTTCCTGTTTGTGCTCTTGCAAATTGAGTCGAATGCCAGCAGCTTCTCGCCCGGCCGTTTTGACCAATACATGCTGCCCTACCTGGAACGTGATTTGGCCTCGGGCCGGCTGACGCTGCCGCAGGCCCAGGAGCTGCTGGAATACCTGTGGCTCAAATTCAGCGAGGTGGTCTTGCTGCGCAGCAGTAAAAGCGCCCGCTACTTTGCCGGTTTTCCCATCGGCTTCAATATTGTCCTGGGCGGGCAGCGGCCCGATGGCGGCGACGCCACCACGATCCTCAGTTACATGGCCCTGCGCGCCCAGGCCGACCTGGGGCTGACCCAGCCCAACCTGTCTATTCGTCTCCACGCTAACAGCCCGGAGGAGTTTTTGCAGGCGGCGGCTTTTGTCATTGGCCGGGGCAGCGGCATGCCGCAGGTTTTCAACGACGAGGTCATTATCCCGGCTCAATTGAACCGGGGTGTCGCTCCCGCCGATGCGCTCAACTATGCCGTTGTTGGCTGCGTCGAACTGTCCACTCCTGGCAAGGCGCTGGGCTGGAGCGACGCGGCCATGTTCAACCTGACCCGCGTGTTGGAACTGACCCTCTTCGGCGGCAAAGACCCGCAGACCGGGGAGCAGATCGGCCTGGCAACGCCCTCCCTGGAGCAGATGAGCAGCTTTGCGGAATTGGAAGCGGCCTATGATGAACAGTTGGCCCATTTTGTCCGGCTGATGGTCAAGGGCTGCAACATCGTAGATGCCATCCACGCTGAAATTTACCCTTCCCCGTTTTTATCCCTGGTCATCTCGGATTGTCTCGAACGCGGGCTGGATGTGACCGCCGGAGGGGCGCATTACAATTTCTCCGGGGTCCAGGGGGTCCAGCTTGCCAATGTAGCCGACAGCCTCGCCGCGCTGCGCCAGGCCGTTTTTGACGAAAAATGGCTCTCGGCGGCGGACCTGCTGGCCGCGCTCAAAGAAGATTTTGCCGGGCGCGAGGTGCTGCGCCAGCGGCTCATCAACCGCGTGCCCAAGTATGGCAATGACGACGACCGGGTGGACCAGTACGCCCAAAAGTGGGGCAATCGCTACAGTGAGTTGGTCGGCCAGTACCCGACGATTCGCGGCGGCGTCTACCAGCCGGGCTTTTACACCGTCTCTGCCCACGTGCCGATGGGCGCGAATGTCGGGGCTACGCCCGATGGCCGCCGCGCCGGGACGCCTCTGGCCGATGGGGGTTTATCGCCGTCGGCGGGGCGGGATCGGCGGGGCGCGACGGCGGTGCTCAACTCGGTCGGCAAGATCAACCTCAAACTGGCCTCGAACGGCACGCTGCTCAATATGAAGTTTCTGCCCTCGTTTTTTGCCGGGCCGGCGGCGCTCAAGAAGTTTGTCACGCTCCTGCGCGGCTTCGGCAAGCTGCGCATCCCCCACGTCCAGTTCAATGTGGTTTCGGCGGAAACGCTGCGGCAGGCCCAGGCCCACCCCGAAGAATATCGCTCCCTGGTGGTGCGGGTCGCCGGTTACAGCGCCTATTTCACCGAATTGGATAAGACTTTGCAGGACGAAATCATCAGCCGGACCGAGTTTGCTGATACGGGCTGAATTCAGGATTAGCTCGAAAATCACCCTTCGATATGGGCTAACGCCCGCTTCGCGTCAGGATGATTTTTGGCTCATTGCCGCACCCTGAGTAGCCTTGAGTAAAGCGAAAGGCGTATCGAAGGGTGCGCGAATTCAGTTAGCTCAAGACCGGCCCACCTGCGGCAAGACAAAGTGCAGCGCCTCATCCGAGTCAGGGCGCAAAAAGTCGAAATCGCAGCCTTCATGGGCCTGCAGGACGTGGTCAAGGTAGAGCCGGGGATAGCCGCGCAGATGCCGCTGCGGTTGGGGCGACCACTGCGCCAGGCGGGTTTGTATTTCCTCTTCCGAGATCAACACATCCAACCGCCGCCCGGCGACATCCAGGCGGATGAGATCGCCGCTGCGCACCACGGCCAAAGGCCCGCCGACGGCCGCCTCGGGCGCGGCATGCAAGATGACGGTCCCGTAGCTGGTGCCGCTCATGCGGGCGTCGCTGAGGCGGACCATATCCCGCACGCCTTGCCGGAGCAGCTTGCGGGGCAGCGGAATCTGTCCCCACTCTGGCATGCCCGGCACGCCGCACGGCCCGGCATTCCGCAAGATAAGGACGCTCTCCGCTGTCGCCTCCAGTTCGTCGCCGTCAATCCGCTGGAGCATCTCTTGATAGCTGTCAAAAACTAGGGCCGGGCCGGTATGGCTGAGCAGGGCCGGGCTGGCTGCCGAGACTTTGATAATGGCCCCGGCAGGAATGAGGTTGCCGGTCAGCGCGGCCAAGGCCCCGCCTGAATCGAGCGGGTTGTCGAGAGGACGGATGACCTTCGGCTCGTAACAGCGGGCCGTAGCGATATTCTGGGCCACCGTCTGGCCGGAAACGGTCAGGCAGTCCCGGTGCAGCAGCGGGGCAAGCTGTTTGAGCAGGGCCGGCAGGCCGCCGGCCAGGTAAAAATGTTCCAGCAGATAGCGGCCCGAAGGTTTGAGGTCGGCCAGGAGCGGCGTGGCAGCGAACAGCTCGTCAAACAGGGCCAGCGGCAGGTGAATCCGCCGCCGGCCGGCGATGGCAGTCAGGTGAATGATAGCATTGGTTGACCCGCCCAGCGCCGCGCAAACGCGGATGGCGTTCTCGAAGGCAGCCGGGGTCAGGATGGCGCTGGGGCGCAAATCTTCGCGGACCATTTCGACGATGCGCCGGCCTGCGGCTCCGGCGGCGACCAGGCGGCGGCTGTCCTGGGCGGGGATGCTGCTGGAACCGGGCAGCATCATGCCGAGGGCTTCGGAGAGGGCAGTCATGGTCGAGGTGGTGCCGACCTCGTTGCAGGCGCCCCAGGAGCAGGCGATACATGCCTCGAACTGCCGCCACTCCTGCTCATCCATCGCCCCCATGCGGTACTCATCCCAAAATTTCCACAGGTCGGTGCCGCTGCTGATGGGCTGGCCGCGAAAGTAGCTGACTGCTTTTGGCCCCGCCGAGAACTGGACGGCCGGAATATCGGCGCTGGCGGCGGCCATGAGCTGGGCCGGAGTGGTCTTGTCGCAGTTGCACAGCAGCACCACGCCGTCCACCGGATAGCCGCGCACCGTCTCCTCGACCTCCATGGCGACGAGATTGCGGTAGAGCATGTCCGCCGGTTTGAGCAAATCCGCGCCCAGGGTCATGCTGGGAAATTCCAGGGGGATGCCGCCCGCCTCGCTGACGCCGCGCTTGAGCGCCGGGAGCAGCTCGCGGAAGCCGATCTCACACTGGTTGAAGTCGCTGGCGGGATTGCAAATGCCGATAATGGGCCGGCCGGCAATGCGGTCCATATCGTAGCCAATCGCGCCGAGCACTGCCCGGTGGCGCAGACCCATCTCGTCGTTCCGGGCGAACCATTCCGCGCTGCGGAGCTGCCTGGGGCGGCTCACCGGCCCTCGGCCACGGGATAGGCTTTCAGTTTGCGGCCATCGCCGCAGGTCTGGCCGCCGTCAATGACCAGGGTGTGGCCGGTCATGAATTGGGCGTCGTCGCCGGCCAGGAAGGCAAAGGCGCCGGCCACGTCTTCGGGGCTGCCCAGGCAGTTCAGCGGGATCAGCCGTTCCTGGTAGAACTCCATAAAATCGGGCGGGTCAATCTCGGCGGCCATGGGGGTCAGGATGTAACCCGGCGCGACGGCGTTGACGCGGATGTTGTTATCGGCCAGGTCGAGGGCCATCGTTTTGGTCAGCAGGATAACCCCGGCCTTGCTGGCGTTGTAGTGAGCGTATTTGACCTCGGCGGCGATGCCGTTTTTGCTGGCCATGTTGATAATGACGCCCCCGCCAGGCTGCCGCGTCATCTGCCGGGCGACCAACTGGGCCACGTTGAAGACGCCGGTCAGGTTGACGTCAACGATGCGCTGCCAATCCTCCGGCTCGATATCCAGGAAGTGATCTTCGCGGGCGATGCCGGCCACATTCGCCAGGACATCAATCCGGCCCCACCGTTCGACGGTCGCTTCTATAGCCGCCTGGATGTCGGCCCGGCGGCGCACATCGCCGGTCCAGGAGATGACCCGCTCGCCCGCGGCCCACTCCTGGACCGCGCCGGCCAGGTTTTCGGCGTTGGAGTCGAAGGCCAGAACGCTGGCTCCGTCCCGCAGAAAGCGGGCGACGATGGCCTTGGCCAGGCCGCGCGCCGC
>JAHDWA010000004.1:17541-304796 GCA_023382535.1 Anaerolineae bacterium
TGGCTCCGTCCCGCAGAAAGCGGGCGACGATGGCCTTGGCCAGGCCGCGCGCCGCGCCGGTAGCAAATAAGACTTTGTTTGAGAGTGAGGTGGTCATTATTTTTTCTCCCCATCAGGTAGTTCTAGAGAAATAAATTACCGTTCTTCGTGATGCGTGAGGTCATATTTACGAATTACGAATCACGCATCACGCAATATCACTTGGTTGTTTCAAATCTTGAGTTACTCTACTCAAACAGATTCAATCTCGTCCAGATCATGGATTTGCAGGGTCAGGGCGTCAATGGAGACCTGAATTTCGCGTAATGATAAAGCTAGGGAAATGAGCAGGAGGATCAGGCTGCCGCCGAAAATCCATTTGCCCAGGAGTACCTGCCCGGCGAAGAGGACAAACATGCACAAGACACAGCCAAAGAAGCTGGCTACACCGAAGATCTGCATGTTACGAATGATGCTAATGCGATAGCGTAGATTGGCCAACTGGCCCTTGATCCTGGGGTCGGGCTGGGCTTTGTAACGGGCGTACAGCTCGCGCATCAGGCTGGCCAGGGTCAGGAAGCGGCTGGTGTAGGCTAACAACAGCAGGCTAATCGCCGGGAAGAGCAGCGCGGGGGTGGTCAGAGTTAGGTCCACTTGCGTTGTATCCATTTTGGGCAGGCTGGCAAAAACCATCAATGACTGAGTAGGGTAGGATTATACCACATGTCGGGTGGATCAGGCCAGAGTTGAGGAGCGCCCCCGATTTTTTGAGAGACCGCAGAGGGTTCCAAAACCTCTGCGGTCTGCCCAAAGACCCCTCAAACGCAGTTGACGGACCCCTCTGCCTATGATACGATAAGCGGTGTCAGCGTTGCATGAGGGAGCGAGCATGGCTGGTTCGGCGCAGGAGTTTGCCCGGTTACTGACCGAAGCGGTGCACACGATCCGCATTCGGGAGACGAAGGTTACTAAAAAGACCATCCGCCTGGTGCAGGATGAGCTAGGCTATGCCCTGGGCCGGGAAGGCGGCTCCTGCATCGAGTACTGGCGCAAGGGCAACATCCCCGCAGCCCTGGAAGACCTGGAAAACCTTGCCCGCGAAATGGTCAAACGGAACGGGTTGACTCCAGAGGCATTGAAACAGCTCCTGGCCAGCGCCGGACATCCCCAGCCGGCTGCCCTGGCGAACGAACTCTATCCCCCGCGCCAGGAATTCGCCCCGTTTGTGGTCGGGCCGCCCATTACCCACCCCCGCCAGTTCTTTGGCCGGGAACAGGAATTGAAGCGCATTTTTGGTTTATGGAAACGCTTTCCCCTGCAAAATGTGGCGGTGATTGGCCTGCCCCGCAGCGGCAAGACCTCCCTTTTGCGTTACCTCCAGCAAGTTACGAGCGCTGCTTCTGCGCAGTTGCGCCCGGGGCAGCGGGCCGACTGGCTGCCTCAGCCGGAACGGTATCGCTGGGTGCTGGTAGATTTTCAGGACGCCCGCATGGGCCAGCCGGAGCGTTTGCTGCGCTACCTGCTGGCCGGCCTCGATCTGCCCGTGCCGGAGCCATGCGACCTAAGTAACTTTTTGGATACGGTTGGCCAATATCTCCAGAACCCGGCGCTGATTCTGATGGACGAAATCGGGGCCGGGCTGGCCTCCCCGGAGTTAGATCAGCAGTTTTGGTGGAGCCTGCGCTCGTTGAGTAATTATACGCAGGGCAAGCTGGGCTTTCTGCTGACCGCGCACGAAGCGCCGGCCCTCCTGGCTCACGAATATGGCAAGCCGTCTCCCTTCTTCAATATCTTCGGCCATACCCTGAAACTGGGGCCTTTCAGCGAAGCGGAAGCGCGGGAACTGCTCGCCAGTTCGCCACAACCTTTTGCACCCGCCGAAATTGAGTGGATGTTGGCCCAGAGCGGGCGCTGGCCCGTGCTGCTGCAAATCCTGGGCGACACCTATCTGACCGCTCTGGAAGAGGGCCAGTCCGGGCCGGCGTGGCGGGCCGAGGGCTTGAGCCGGACAGCGCCTTTTCAGTATCTGTTAGAGGCCGCATGCTGAAAAATGCTTACACCGATGCCCCTGAGTTACACCCCAACCTGTTCCTGGGCAGCCTGCACCTGCTCTTCTGGTTGTTGTTCCACCCTGCGGCCTGGGGGTATCACCTCGCCCGGCTCGACTCTACCCTCCACCCTGATTTCACCCTGGCCCACGTAGGCCGCGCCCGGTGGCGGCTACCGCTTTTGCGCCGGTTGCTGCTCCAAGCCTGTTTCATTTTACCGCTGCTGGTTGGGCTGCCGGTCGGCTTGACCCTGTGGGGACAGAGCGGGTCTATTGAGGTGGCGGCAGGGACATTGGCTTATGTCGTCGCCATCACGGTCACGCTGGCGTTGATAATTGGCGCAGGTGTGAGTGTCGCTGCGGGGATAGTGAGCAGCACTGCGGTCGGAGTCGCGGTGGGAATTATAGCCAGTTGGGTAGAAGACGATGCGCTGGTGGTTCCGCTGGCGATTGGGACCGGGCTGGGCATCATGGGCAGCATCACGAGCCATCTGGCCAGCTCAAGGCCGGCCAGCCCGCCATCGCAGCCAATTTCCCCTGTCGCCCCCCGGGGTGCGGCAAGACGAACTCAGGTAGGCGGGATTGTGATCGGCGTTTTGATCGGGGTGATCGCCATCGAAGGGGTGCGTTTTGGTTTGACCGCCCTGGCCGGGTTAACGGTTGGTTTGCCGGCGGAACAAGGCTATTGGCTGGCCCGGGCTATTGTCGTGGGTACATCGTTTGGCGCAGTGTTGGGCTGGCGGAGAGGGATCGCCGCCGGTCTGGCTGGCGGGATGAGCGTCAGCTTGGTTTACGGCCTGGCCGCACTCGGTGTAAATAGCAATATCGGCAGCTCGCTGGGAGGCCTGGCCGCCGGGTTGTTATTTGGGACTTCGTTTGGGGTTACGGTAGCGCTGCCCTATGTGCTGGCGGCTCAAATTGCCGGGCCGGGAGCCGGAGCCTGGGCCGGGGCGTTGGGCAGTTGGGGCCGGCATGTCTTTCGGAACGAAGTTCCCCTCTGGCCGGCTTTACCGCTGGGATTGGGCGGGATTGTCCTGGGCTTTACCTGGGCCTGGTGGCGACCCGTACTCCTTTACCCGCTCACGGCAGCCTGGAACCTCATTCTTTTTCGTCTCGACGAACGCCGCGGCGAAGACCGCAGCCTGCTGCGCTGGCACTCAGCGTTCTGGGATGAGGGGCAGCGCCTGCCGCTGGTGGGCCTGGACGAGCATCTGCTCCTGGTTATGGCGCGCTGTCCCGATGAAGGACAGGCGGCGCTGGCGTATCTCAGCCAAAGCCACCAACGTTGGGCTGCCCAGGCAGTGCAAATTGAGCTGGAAGCACGCCGCCTGGAAAATGCTCAGGACATCACGGCCGTCGGTCAGATTCATCATCATCTGGTCTCCGGCGCGTTGACCGGTCCCGCCAGTGTACTGCTGCGCCACTTCAGCCGCTTAAGCCAGGATGTCGAAGCCGGGCTTAACCAGGCTACAGTTTACCACCAGCGCCTGGCCCTCAATTCGATTGAAGATCGGCTGAACAGCCTGCTGCGCGAACTGACGGCCAGCAGCGAACCTTACGCGGCTCGTTTTTATCCGATTGCCGGCGGCTGGCAGCAGCTTGTCGCCGGCTATGGGCGCGGGCTGGCCGAGGCGGTCGAGCGCAGCCAGGAACTTGACAATCCCTATGTCGTCGGCGTGCCGCTGACGGAGCAGCAAGACATTTTCGTCGGGCGGACCGATATCGTCGCCCGCATTGAGCAGCTTCTCCTGGACCGCCGCCGCCCGCCGCTGCTGCTTTACGGCCAGCGGCGCATGGGCAAAACCTCGCTGCTGCGCAACCTGGGCCGGCTCCTGCCCAGTACGATGCTCCCCCTCTTTGTAGACGGCCAGCGTATCGCCCTGGCCGGCGACTATCCCGACTTCCTCTACAACCTGGCCGCCGGGATGAGCCGGTCGGCGCAAAAGCAGCGCAGCCTCAGGCTGCCCGCCCTGAGCCGCGAGAACCTGGCCGCCAGTCCCTTTACCTGCTTTAACGACTGGCTGGACGAAGTCGAGCGGACGTTGGAGGCGCAAGGGTACAGCATTGCCCTCCTGGCGCTGGACGAATTTGAAATGCTGGACAGCGTGCTGCACAAGGGCCGCTTCGACGTAGCCGACGTTTTGAGCATGCTGCGCCACATGATCCAGCACCGCTCTCACTTCAAGGTGATGCTGGCCGGCTCTCATTCCCTGGAAGAGTTTCAAAGCTGGGCCAGTTACCTGATCAATGTGCAGGTGGTCAAGATTGGTTATTTGGAGCCAGACGAGGCCCGCCAGCTCGTCGAACGGCCCAGCCTAAACTTTTCCCTGCGCTACGAGCCGGAGGCCAGCCGGCGAGTGCTGGAGCTGACCCGCGGCCATCCGGCCCTGGTGCAACTGCTTTGCTACGAGCTGGTGACTTTGAAAAATGAGCAAGACGCGGCCCTGCGCCGGCTGGCCCGCCTGGAGGATGTCGAGGCGGCTGTGCCGCGTGTCCTGAGCAGCGGCACATTCTTCTTCAGCGACATCCAGCAGAATCAGCTCGATGCAGCCGGCGTGAGCCTCCTGCGCTGCCTGGCCCGGCAGGGCGAAGGAACTGTGATCAGTCGAGACGATTTAGCCAGCTACGTTCCTGGCGCTGAAAAACTCGATCAGGTGCTGGCTGCTCTCTTGCAGCGTGATTTGCTTGAAACGATGAAGGGGGGCTATCGTTTTCAGGTGGAGCTGATCCGGCGCTGGTTTGAGGCCGCCGGCTAGGTTTTGCTGCTATTCGCTTAGCCCAAAAATGCTCCTTCGATACGGTCCTCGCTTCGCCTGGCCTACTCAGGATGCGTTTTAGAACCGATTTCTCACGCTGAGTAACGTTACGGCGCCTCCGGCATCCCCTCTGTTAGCCCAGAGTTATTCTATACCTTCCCCTTTTTAGCCAACTGAAATTTGGAGTGACTTTCGGAGTCCTACTGCCACCCTTCGGAGTGGAAGGGTGGTAAGCTCAAAATAAATGGTCAGCCGAGTCCCGGATGACCGCCGGCCCCTGCCAGGCGACACTTTTTGGCGGTCAGCGGTCCGCCGCCGGCCGTCTTATTCAAGGAGGTCTTCTCATGAGTCTTTACAGCAACAAAAGCCTTAGCCAAAAACAAATCGGCCAGTGGTCCAGCGGACTCAGCCAGGATTTTGCCGTGGTGGAAACTATCCTGCGCCAGCGCCAGCCGTTCTTCGAGGAGATCCGCGCCGGGGTAGGCGTGCCAGAGAAGATCCGGGCCATGCTGGTCTCAAGTATGGCCTTCCTGGCCGTTTATGGGGCGGTGCTGGGTTCGACCCACAGCCTGGTCCAGGCGCTCAGTTCGGCGGTCAAGCTGCCCCTCCTCTTTCTGGCAACCATGCTGGTCTGCCTGCCGACGCTCTACGTCTTCAGCATCCTCTTTGGCTCAAACCAGCGCCTCAATCAAAGTATCGCTCTGGTTCTTGCGGCGATCACGGTGACGGCGGTACTGCTGCTCAGTTTTGCCTCGATTACCCTGTTCTTTATGCTGACCACCAGCGGCTACCAATTTTTTAAGCTGCTCAACGTCTTTTTCTTCACCGTGGCGGCACTTGTTGGGATGTTGTTTTTGGTGCAGGGCACGCGGGTCGTGGGGACCTCCGACCAGGAGCGGGGCCACCGCGGGCGGCGGCTGGTGCTGGGTATCTGGATTCTGCTGTACGCTTTTGTCGGCAGCCAGATGGCCTGGACCCTGCGGCCTTTTGTCGGTTATCCCGGCGCCCGCTTTGAAATTATTCGCGATCTCGGCGGCAATTTCTACGCCAATATTTTCAGGAGCATCGGCGAGCTGCTGGGGTTCTTTGTGGTGATGTAGGGAGAGCCGGGTGATCCAGCCAAAAGTTTTTCCCAGGCAGCCGGTTGGCGCCGGCCGGGCCAGGCTCAAAGAACTGGCCCTCATTGAACACCTGCTGCGCGACCCGGATCAATTCTTCGCCGAGATTGGCCGGGGGAGTGGTTTGCGGGAGAAAATGCGGGTGATGCTGCTGGGCAGCCTGGTCTGCCTGGCCCTCTACGGGGGGCTGTTAGGCTCAACCCACAGCCTGGGGCAGAGCCTCAGCTCCGCGGCCAAGCTGCCGCTGCTCTTCCTGGCGACGCTGCTGATCTGTGCCCCGGCGCTCTACCTCTTCAACATCCTCTTTGGGGCCAACCAGCGCCTGAGCCAGAGCATCATGCTCGTGCTGGCGGCGATCACGGTGACGGCGGTGCTGCTGCTCAGCTTCGCTCCCATTACGCTCTTCTTCATCCTGACCGCGCCCGACTCGTACCAGTTTTTTAAGCTGCTCAACGTTCTCTTTTTTGTTATTGTCGGGAGCAGCGGTGCGGGCTGCCTGAACCGGGGCGTGCAGGTCGTCTCGGCCTGCACGCCGGGACACGCCATGAAAAACGGGCGGTTTATGTTTGCGCTCTGGCTGGCGCTTTACAGTTTTGTCGGCAGCCAGATGGCCTGGACGCTGCGGCCTTACGTCGGCTATCCCGGCTCGCCCTTTGAGTTGATCCGCCAGATTGGCGGCAATTTCTATACCGACATTTTAGCCAGTACCGGCGAAATTTTGGGTTTTATCATTGTCAAGTAAGGAGCCGCCTATGACCGAGCCAACTGAACTCTCCCCGCCGGCCCAACCCGGCCTGCACATGGGCCGCAGCCTGGCCCAGATCGTGATCGTGCTGGTGGTCCTGCTGGTGCTGGTCAATATTCCGCTGGGCAATTACAGCCACGGCCTGGCCCAACTGGTTCCTCAGTCGCCGGCCCTGGTCATCCACGACGGCCTGCTGCTCAAGGGCAGCGGCCCGCAGCTATACCTGGTAGAAGATTACAAACTGCGCCCGTTCAGCAGCCCGGAGGCGTTTGACGGGCGCTTCAGGCTGGAGCACGTTGTCCAGGTTGAGGACAGCTTGCTTGAACAGTTGGGACAGGGCCAGCCGGTCCGCCGCCTGCTCCGCTGCGAGAACAGCCCCGCGATTTATGCCCTGGAGAATGGAGCCAAACGCTGGCTCAAAGAGCCGCCGCCGAACCCGGCCTACGCCTGGGATAGAGCCACAACCGTCCAGTGCAGCACTCTGCGCCGCCTGCCCGACGGGCTGCCCATTCCCGCAGATGCCGGACCGCCCCCCCAGCCTTTAGGGGAGCGTTGAACCTGATGGAGCCAGTACTGGGAAGCCGGCAAATATCGGCGAGGGTGAGCCGCATGGAAAGTTCATACCTGGGGTGGAGCTGGTTTTTATGCCAGCCGGTCTGGTATGTCGCCACTGTTTCCTGCCTGGCCAGCCTGACCTATTTTTTCCACCTGGGCTGGTGGCTGACCGCGCTCGTCGCCCTGGTTTGGGGCCTGGGCCTGGTCTGGCAGGTCTTTACCGAAGATCAAAGGGGAGCCGGGGAAGAGGAGCAGTTGCAGCGCTGGCTGGCCCAGGCGCGGCGCACCCAGGCCCAGATTAATCAGGCGCTTAAGCACAGCCCGAACAGAAACCACTCCGGCTGCGGGCCGCCGCTGGCTGCCCAGGTCAACGCCTGGACGGAGACCATTCAAGACCTGGTCCAGCGCCTGGCGATGCTGCGGCGCGATGATTTCATTCGCCAGGAGCTGGCCGCGGTGCCCCAGGGCGTGGCCGCTTTGGAGGCTCAACTGGCCCGCACCGGCGAGGCTGCCCTCCGCGCCCAACTGGAGCGCACCCTGGCCAATCGCCGCAGCCAGCTCGTTTTACTGCAAGGCCTCGACGCCAGCATGCGCCAGGCCGAAGTTCAAATCGAACACACCCTGGCTCTGCTCAGCACGGTCTATTCCCAGATCCTGGCCGGCCAATCCGTCAGCTACGTGGCCGATTACGGGCATTTCCTGGCCGGCGTTGACGAGGAAGTTCGCCGCCTGCAGGATCAGTTGGAGGCCCTGCGGGAAGTCAAAGGAGCCGTTTCACCCCATCTTCTCTAACCGGCCCCCAAACTGCTCCAGCTCTGACCGGTTAGCCGGGGCGAAGACGGAACTCACTTCGTCATTTCCCGGCAGGTGGATATTAGCGCCAATTTCACCGGCAAGGGATGGTGGAAGGGTGCAGGAGTAACAAGCCGGGTTGAAACACTCATTGTTAGCCCAACCGTTAATCCAAAGCCTCCATTCCCTCCCCTTAGCCTCGTAGTTACCTAAAAAGGGTAGTCTGAATCAGGGCGGCTTTGTCTTTTTTCGACGTTGGTAGTAATCCAGGCCCAGTTTTGTGAACCCGGCAGCCAAAGCAGCCACTAAAAACAGCCCGCCGGGATAGAATATCATCGTAACCCCAAGCGCATCAAATAAGTATGCCAGCCAGGAATTTCGAAGTGGAAATAACAAGAGAACCATTATTCCTAACATCAGATACCCAACAACGAAGCTCCAAAGCACAGAGCGTCCGATGACTGCTAACCAACCAGTGGTTGGGGTTGATTTACCATGCAGGATAATACCAAGCTGGATACCCATCATGACAAAACATAAACTCCCAACGACGACCACCATCTCTTGGCTTTGGAGGTGCAGCGTGCTGTAGGCCCCGCTGTAACTGACTAAAAGCAGCAGACCAGTAATCATAGCGACTCGAAAGAAAGGGGTAACTTTAGACCTGAGCGTGGCGGAAGCCAACAAAACTAAGACTACAATTGGCGACACTACGGGTGAAGTAATGCCCACCGTGCAGCTACTAATCAGCAGAAGTGCAAGAAGTCCTTCCAACATTAATAGCCTTGCTAATATCAATCACAAAATCAAAGCGTGTCTTTTTATAAATTAACCCGTGAGTTGTTCTTCGTCAATCTGCGGTCGCTCAGCGATATATCGCAAGATCGGATTCGCTGATATTTCCCTATGGTGAGATATGGGGCGATAGATACGTACGAATCCAACAAATAGAATATAGCCGATTGTGACACCAACTATATTGAATATCACATCATTGATGTCGGCAATGCGGAAAGTAATTTTTGCTATGAATCCCGTTATCAACTGCAAAAACTCGATAACGATACTAAAGAGTGCACCAATAACAACTATCTTCTTCATGCGCAAATTCGTAATGAACGGCAGTCCGAAGCCGAATGGAATCAGAAGCATAATGTTTAGAAGCGATGTTTTCAGATCCTGAGGGGTGAGTGTGATAAGCGGGATAAGATTAATATCTTTTCCAACCGTTTGTCCATTCAGGATAAGGTCTGGCATAAAATACTTTAGAAGAATTAGAGATTGAAATTGAAATAGTGTGTAATCCAGAACCTTAACTATGTAGACGTAGAATATAGTGAAGAATATCAAATATACGAGGCTTTTCTTTTTCTTCAACCAAAGAAACGTGACGATACAGATCCAAATCAAAGCAAAAAGAAGTACAGTCAGTAAATCAAAATACATGATAAGTTCCTGAAAATAATATTGTTGAGCAATATTATATAGCGCCGTTCCTGAAACGATGTCTGACAGTGTTACCCTTGAGTCCGCCACCTCGCCTAAGACGAATTGAGACGGCCACTGAAAGATCAAACACAGCACGAAGCCGACGAGCGAGACAATCGAAATCATAACAGCAGTAGAAATAAGCCGCTGGTTTGCACTACTTGCCTTGAGCATTCTTATGTCTCCCTTTTTTACCATAAAATTTTGTCTTTAGTCCACGTGAATGCCGAGTCCAGGCGGTCGCGTGCAAGCTCAGGTCAGGCAAGCAGAACGGGCCAACGCTGGTTAATCAGGCCCGGTCCAAAATGGATACGTAGCCAGGCTACATTGTCAAGCGAAACGTAGTAACCCCTCGAATGGATACCGGGCCCAAGGGAAGCAGCAGCCTCTCCGGTTCGGAAGCAGCGGCGGGGTCAGCGATGGCCCCGCCGACTGTAACTTGGGCGGCGTGGGAGTATGTGATTGCCAAGCATCGCAAACCGCATTTCTAAAAAACTCCGAGAAAGCGCAACACGGTGATCAGAACGGCGATCAGAACACCAGCACCTATAAAAAAAATAGGCCAGATGTTGCCAATCAACCATGCGACAGGGCCGACTTTATATCCCAAGGATTCCAATTTAGACTGGAGTTCTCCAACAGTCGGCTCAGTCAAAGTGCTACCATCGGGAAAGACAAGCGTAGGTACGTTTTCATTACCGTTATTGATAGCGCGAACACGATCGGCGGCAACGCTATCCTGATGAATGTCAATATATTCAAACTTGACCTTCGATTGTGTTAGTAGCCCTTTGACTGGCCCGAGGGCTGGGCAGGTTGGGTGACCGTAGACAATAATTGCGTCCAGCATTTATCCCACTCCTAATGCAATCTTGTTTAGTGCCACACCGAGGACGGCTTCGATTCCAATGCCGATTGCAACTCCTAAACCTAATTTATTCGCACTCATCGGTTGTGAAGGCGGTTTTTGTTTCATGGCTGATTTCTCTTTGTTTTACTTCAAGATTGAGAAGAGTGCGGGCTGATTTGACCGGCCGGCTATGATACCCTCTGGCTGAGGCCAAAAATAAGACCGATACAAGCCCTGATGACGACCGTTTACCCCGGTCTGCCTCGCGCTGCAACGTGGTTCCTGCTTCAAGGGTGATTTGCCCCCTGGCGGCGAGCTTGCTCGACCCCGATTAAGAAACTACTCCATATTATTTGGAGGGAACGGCCGAGAAGACGAATAAAGAAGAGCCAGACCCGCCTGACCTTGAAAATAGGGTGGGGTTTTTGAGTTGGAAAACGGTTGACCTGCGGCAAGACCGATCTAAAATCCTCTGACCGCACCCCTAGATAGTGCGGTTTACTTGTCCCACCTACCCTAGATATTGTAACCCTTCAACCCCAACCCCCGACGCAAGGTTTCTTAAGAACCGCTTGTTAGGTGCGCTTCCCCTACGTTACGAGATTTTCATTTGAGAATATGTTTAATATCAATGTCTCTAAATGAGCAGCAACTTGGTTAGGGCCGACAGATAATGAGTTTGGATGCCCACAACTATTACGGAGTTGAAGACATTTTTTAAGTTCGAGCTTCACGTTATTACCAATAACTGATAGGTATTCTAATACATCTAATAATTCAGATTCCTTCATCTGACCTAAATCGTCTACACTTTGGGCATCTCGCCATTTTGGGTTACGACGTTTGGCCTCAATATTAAAATCGGTTAATCGTTTATTGATAATATGGTTTTGAAGCACAGATACAGTACCTACCCAAGACAGAACAACTGCTGCTCGAAATAGTTTATTTTCAAAACAAGCAATAGCCTCTTGTATAAATTCAATACTATTCTCATCTCCAATATCAGTTAAGTGTTTCTTCAATTCGAGGATAACATCTTTTGCAAGTCGATTTAGTGATTGTGAGGTATCCTCTTCAGATATATCAAGCGATTTCTTAATATCTACTAATGTATTAGCCGTTTTTTCTAAAGAGAGTTCTAATTTAGCTTTGATTGCTTTTCTTTTGTCAGGCCACTCGTGCAAACTTTTCCAGAAACCTCTCTTTTCGGGCATCTCATGAAATAACTTGAGGGCTTCTTGATTGCTCGATATTGCTCGCTCAATAGCCTTTCCCACAAATAGTGATACCCTTATAGGCACTTCCTTATCAAGTTCAAAACTCTTTAGTGATTCTCGAATATCTTGAACTGCTTCTAATGCATCTTTTACAGCAGCTTCTAAACGCGGAAATGAAGCCTCGATAGCATACATGTTAGTACCACCAGGGCGTTCATTATCGGCATACTCTAAAAGGAAGGTAACTGTCTTATCTGCTGTTTTTATATTTTGTAGTGCTCTGTTGACTGCATTCTCTAACAAATGTTTCCTCATAATAAAGATGTATCCATTTTGGGGTCACAAATAATCTGTACAATCTCTTCTCCACTAAGAAAACATTTATCCTCTTTAACCAAAATGTTAGTTAGTACCTCTACAAGTGACCAATTTTCATTTAGTAATATTTTTGCATGTTCTCTCAAAAGATGCTTTTGTTTCTCTTTGTCATCTCCAGTGAGATATTTTTTTAACAACTCGTCTGCTTTAACTTTATCGTCCACTCCTAACCCCCACGGACGGGAGGCTAAAGAGCCATATTTTATAATCTCTGCCGCCTCAGCAGCGTAATATACACAAACGGATTTTTCTGCTTCCTCAAATGAAGAAGGGTTATCACTACTATTGCTCTCAATATCTCCCACATAACCGTAGGTTTCATGTGGAAAAACTCTTATCTCTGAGACTTTAAATCCCATAAGATAAGCCATGACAGCATGTCCGGCTTCATGATATGCAACTCTTTCTTTACTAGCTTTTGTAACCTTCATTCTTGATTTATTTTCATTTCAAAGTTGTTTGTTTGTAGTTACCCCGCTCACAAATTTGTTGCGATTATTTGCGCACCTAACTATTTATTAAGCGAATGAACGTGCAGATATTGTGGCTGGACCGATTTTATCCGCATCCTGATTCGCCTTTTATCCCATTTACCAGATTATCCGCACACCGATTCGCTTTTTCTGGTTTTTGTGATATTATCCGAACATACGTTCGTGTTATCTGGACAAGTATCGGCTCATTTCATCTCATTTTATCCTAATTTAACTTCTTTTTCAATCAGGAGATTGCCCTCTGGAACATCAGCCCCTAAACTTCTTGACCGGGTCCGCAGCCCCATGCGGCAGCGCCATTACGCCCTCCGTGCTGAAAAAGCCTACCTCGGCTGGATCAAACGCTTCATCCTCTTTCATCACAAACGTCATCCCCAGGAGATGAGCGGCACCGAAATCGAAGCCTTCTTAACCCACCGTTTCAAAGCGGTTCACCAGCCTGCTTCAACAGGCTTCCATCTATGGCAGCCGGACGTTTTAACGCTCGGCGGGTGGCTCGCAACATCGCCTATCCCTAATCCTGGCTGTTCAGGAGGTAAGAGAAAAAAAGAGCCGCCGGTTAGAGGAACCGGCGGCTCTTTTTTCTATAACCTACTCCTGGACCCCATTCTGGGCTATGACCTCCCGGAACCAATGGGCGCTCTGCTTGGGGGTCCGCTGGCCGCTGGCGTAATCAACCCGGACCAGGCCAAAACGCTGCTTGCTGCCGTGCGCCCACTCAAAATTGTCCAGCAGGCTCCAGACGTAGTAGCCCCGTAAATTGGCCCCGGCCCGGATGGCCTCGTGCGCGGCCAGGAAATGGGCCCGCAAAAAGTTGATGCGCCCAGTATCGGCCACAAAGCCGCGCTCATCAGGGACATCTTCCAGCGCGCAGCCGTTCTCGCTGACATACACCTTGGGATTGCCGTACTCCTCTTTCAACCGCAGCAGGAGAGCGGTTAATCCGGGCGGGTTGATCCCCCAGCCCATCGTCGTCTGGCCCCAGGTTGGGGCGGAAACCTGCTCCGCCGCCGTTTTCAACAGACCGCCCTCAGGCGAGAAGCGCACCCCGTGGGTCATGTAGTAATTGATGCCCAGAAAATCAAAGGGCCGGCTGATTAAAGCCAGGTCGCCGTCTTGAATAGGGGGCGCATGGGGTCCAATCCACGCGAACAGCTCCTCCGGGTAGCGCCCCTTAAACAGCGGGTCGAGAAACCAGCCGTTAGTTCCCGCGTCGGCCCGCCGGCAGGCGGCGCGGTCGGCCTCGCCGTCGCTCAGGGGAAGATGGTGGCCCAGGTTCAAAACGATGCCGATTTCACCGGTGTAGCCTCCCGCCCGAAAAACCTGGACCGCCTGGCCGTGGGCCAGCAGCAAATGATGCGCCGCCCGGAAAGCCTGGGAGTAATCGGCCAGGCCGGGCGCAAAAACTCCCCAGGCGTGGCCCATAAAAGCAATCACCCACGGCTCGTTATGGGTGGCCCAGGTGGCGACCCGGTCGCCCAGCCGGTCAAACAGCAGGCGGGCGTAGTCGGCAAACCACCCGACACTGTCGCGGTTGGGCCAGCCGCCCTGGTCTTGCAGCGCCTGGGGAAAATCCCAATGGTTGAGGGTGGCATTGGGTGTAATCCCCGCCGCCAGCAGCCGGTCCACCAGCCGCTCGTAAAAATCCAGGCCCTTCTCGTTGATAGGGCCGCGGCCCTCCGGCAGCACCCGCGGCCAGGAAATCGAAAAGCGGTAGCTTTTCAGGCCCAGTTCTTTCATCAGGGCCACATCTTCCGGCATGCGGTGGTAGTGGTCGCAGGCCACATCGCCGGTATCGCCGTTTAAGATTTTGTAAGGGCTGTGGGCAAAACGATCCCAGACGCTCTCCCCTTTACCGTCTTCGTTCCAGGCGCCTTCGATCTGGTAGGCCGCCGTAGCGGCTCCCCACAGGAATCCCGCGGGAAATTGTCGTAAACTCATGAGTAACTCCGTTCTTTGGTATAGTGGAAACAGGCGACCGCATGGTCAGGTTCAACTTCTAACAACGGCGGCCTGTGTTTGTCACACCCCAGCGCCTTGTCGGCCACTGGACAGCGGGCGTAATAGACGCAGCCGCAGCCGGTCTCAGCCGGTTTCGTTTTCAGTTCCACCGCTGCCTCTTCCCACTTCTTATCCAGGCGCGGCACCGCCGCCATGAGCATTTGGGTGTAAGGATGGAGCGGCTGGGCGTATATTTTCTCGGTTGACCCCGCCTCCGCCACACAGCCCCGGTAAAGGATGACCGATTTTTCGCTGATGTAGTAACCCAGCGAGAGGTCATGGGTGATAAAAAGGATGGACAGGCCGCGGGTTTTGAGGTCGGCCAGCAGGTTGAGCACGTCAATCCGGGTCGAGGCGTCGAGCATGCTGATAATTTCATCGGCCACCAAAAACTTGATGTCCAGCAGCAGGGCGCGGGCGATCAGCAGGCGTTGAAGCTGCCCGCCGCTGAGCTGGTGGGGAAACTTGTTCAGCACAATCTCCGGGTTCAGGCCGACTGCTTCCAGGGAGCCGTTGACCTTGTTACGCCATTCCTGGCCGTTGACGCCCGGAAAAAATTCCTCCCTGATGATGCTGAAAACCCGGTCCGCTTTGAAGATGGGGTTATAGGAGCTGAAGGGGTCTTGAAAAACACCCTGGACCTTCCGGTAATACTCTTTCAGCCCGCCTTTGAGGGTGGAAATGTCAACCCCGTCAACGATAATCTGGCCGGAGGTGATCGGGATGAGCCGTAAAATCATCTTGCCGATGGTGCTTTTCCCGCTGCCGCTCTCGCCGATGAGCGAGACAACTTCACCCTCTTTGATGTCGAAGCTGACGTCGTTGACGGCGTGAAGTTCTTGCCCGCCAAAGGCGCCAATCTTATAGACTTTTGAGATATGGCGCAGCTCAAGCATTCTTTTCGACCTCCTGCCAGCAGGCCACAAAGTGACCCGGCTCGACCTCGACGAAGGGGGGTTCCTCGCCGCACTTCTCAAAGGCAGCCGGACACCGTTCTCTGAAGCGGCAGCCGCCGGGCGGATGGAGCAGTTGCGGCGGGTTGCCGGGGATGCCGGTCAGTTTTCTCTCGGCATACCTCACCCCGACTTCCGGTAAGGATGAAATGAGCAGCCTGGTATACGGATGGCGGGGAGATTTGATGATCACCTCGGTCGAGGCTTTTTCGGCCAGCTTTCCGGCGTACATAACCATGATGCTGTCGGCAATCTGGTATAGGATGGACATGTCGTGGGTGATAAAGATGACGCTCTGGCAGCATTTCCGGTTGCGAAATTCGACCAGCATCTCGGCGACGGCCTTTTGGCTGGACACATCCAGCGCCGAGGTGATCTCGTCGGCGATGAGCAGGGAGGGGTTCAGCAGCGTGGACAGCACCATGACCATGCGCTGCTTCATGCCGCCGGACAGCTCGATCGGGTACATCTTCAGTACCTCGTGGGACAGTTTGACCAGGTCCAGCCGGCGCTTTAATTCCGGCAGCATGCTTTTGTAGCTGACCCCTCTCGATTCGAGCAGTTCCGCGATCATCTTGCCAATTTTGCGGGTCGGGTTCATAGCGCTCATGGCGTACTGGGGGATGAGCGAAACCTTCTTGAAGCGGAAGGCGTTCATCTTCTCCGTGTCCCAGATCGGCAGCTCTTCGCCGTTCAGGGATACCCGGCCGCCGGCATATTTCATGCGCGAGGTCAGGTGGATCAGGCTGTAGCCCAGGGTGGTCTTGCCACAGCCGGACTCGCCGGCCAGGCCCATAATTTCGCCATCGGCCACGCTAAACGTCGCGCCGTCCAGGGCCTTGACCTCCCCCGGCAGGGTTTGATAATAGACTCTAAGGTTTTCTACCTGTAAACTCATAGTTCTACATCTCCCTGAGTTTCGGGTTGAAGACTTCGTCCAGCCCCACGTTCATCACGTACAGCGCGCCGACGATGACCGTGATCGCCACCCCCGGCGGGATGAACCACCACCAGATGCCCAGCAGCAGCGCGCCCCAGAGGACCGCATTGTTCATCATCAGCCCCAGCGACATCGCATCCGTTGGACCCAGCCCGATGAAATCCAGCGTGGCCGCGACGAGCACCGCCCCGCCAAACTGGAGAATAAAGACCAGCAGCAGGTAGGACATCATGTTGGGCGCAACCTCGGTGAAGATGACCTTCATCGAGTTCATGCCGCTCATCCTGGCCAGATCCACAAAATCCCGGCTGCGCAGCGAGAACGTCTGCGCCCGGATGGCCCGGGCGGCCCAGGGCCAGGAGGTCAGCCCGATAAAGACGCTTTCGGCCAGAACGCCGCGCACTTCAAGATAAGCGACGATGATCAGCAGTACGGCCAGCGTGGGGATCACCAAGACAATGTTGGTGATCATGTTGAGGATTTCGTCAACCATCCCCCCCTTGTAACCGGCGGTAAAACCAACCAGGATGCCCAACAGCGTGCCCAGGCCGCCGCCGATAATTCCCACGATGAAGGAGGCTCTCAGGCCGTAGACGAACTGGGTAAAAACGTCCTGCCCAAAGGTGGTCGTGCCGAACCAGTATTCGGCGGAGGGCGGAGCGGCGCCCGGCCCGATATAATCCAGGGGGGCGTAGTCCGTAAGGAGGGGGCCAACCAGGGTCAGCACCACAAAAAAGAGCAGAATGGCCAGGCCGACCTTGAGTTTGTTGTTCCTCAGAGCAAAGTAGAGGATCTCATGTTTCTTCAGGTTTATCATGCGGATTCACCTTGCATGCCCAAGCGGGTTCTCGGGTCAACGAACACGTAAGCGATATCAATCGCAAAATTGGCCAGCAGCACCCCGACGATGACGAACAGGAAGCACCCCTGGAGCAGGAAATAATCCCTGGTGTTTATCGCCTGCAGAATCAGGTATCCGATGCCGGGGTAGGCAAACACAATTTCGGTGGCCAGGGCGCCGGCCACAATGACCCCAAGCTGAAGCGCCAGCCCGGTGAGCTGGGGCAAGACCGCGTTTCTAAAAGCGTATTTTCTGACCAGCCTTCTGGGTGCTCCCAGCGCTTCGAGGTAATGGGAATAATCCGCTTCGAGTTCATAGATGATCATGTTCCGCATGCCAATGGCCCATCCCCCAAACTGCACCAGGAAGAGGGAGGCGAAGGGGAGGAACCAGTGCTGCAGCAGGCTCCAGACGAAGGCCCAGGAGAGATGCGGACTCATCGCGTTGCTGTAGGCCCCCGAAATGGGGAGGATACCCGCCACAATGCCTAACGCCCAGGCCAGGATCATCGCCAGCCACATGTAAGGCGTCGCCGTCAGGATGTACCCCAGCGGCAGTACGGTGTTGTCCAGCCGTTTGGAGCGCGCGGCGAAAGCGCCGAACCAGTTGCCCGCTAACCAGCTCAACAAGATCGCCGGGATCAGCAGCAGCAGGCTGAAGGGCACGGCTCTCATAATGACCCTTGTTACCGGCACCGGAAACACATACACACTTATTCCGAGGTCACCCTGAAAAAGGGCGATCCAGAAATTAAGGTATTGCTGCCAGAGAGGGACATCCAGGCCAAAGATTTTAGTGTAGTAATCGTGCATTAACTCAGCCGACTCGGCGAATGAACCGGCCCGTGCCATCAATACGTCAACCGGGTTGCCGGGCATAAAGTGCGGAATCATCCAATCAATCGTCACGGCAACAAAAAACGTGAGGGCATAAATGAGGAGTTTTCTTCTGAAGTAGCGGCCCACATTGCCTCCTTCTAAAAAATACCGCCCCTCCTCCCGCAAACTCAGAAGGAGGGGCGGGTCTGGTTCACGACATCAGGTGTTGAACTGCATCGTGAAGTGTCCCTATAGCTGCGCTCGCATACGCTCGCAAAACTGGAACGCAGCCAGGAGGGCCGATAAGGGAATCCTAGTCCTCCGGCGCCGGCTCCAGGTCGGCGAGCATCCGAATCGCCGTCATATTCCAGTAGCCGCGCCAGGTCGAAGGCGTCCAGTGGGGAGCGCCCTCTGCGGACGACGGCCAGTTGGTCCAGACCGTGTCGTTCATCTGGGCCCACATCCCGTTGTACCACAGGGGGATCAAGGGCATATCGGTGAGATAGGCCCGCTGGAGCTGGGAGATGATGGCCTGCATGCCCTCCACGTCATCAACCGGGGTCTTGTCAAGCTGGTCGGTCAGATCGAAGACTTCCTGGTTGTCGTAGCGGCCGTAGTTGCCGTCCTGCATCGTGGCGATGTCCGCAATCGGGTTCCGGCCCATCCAGAGATAGTACCGCCACGGGGTGTTGGCAATCTGGGCATCGTTGGCGATCATCATGTCAAACGTGCCCTCGTTGCGCTGAGATACATACTCCGGGAAGTCCGGGAAATTAGTTTGAGCGTTGATGCCGACAGCCTGGAGGCCGTTGACGATGACCCGGTTCGACTCCATCCAGTCCGTCCAGCCGTTCGGATTGTTGATTTTCAGCTCGATCGGGGCGCCATCCGGTGTTTCGATAAAGCCATCGCCGTCGGTGTCCGTGTAACCGGCGTCGGCGAGAAGCTGCTTGGCCATGTCCGGATCGTAGCTGAAGCCCAGTTCATCCACCACCGCCTGGTCAATGTACTTCTCCCAGTTCGGCAGTAGTCCGGTTGGATTGGCCGGCAGAACCATGCCGCCGTAGACCACGTTGACGATTTGGCTGACGTCAATAGCATAAGCCACGGCTCGGCGGAAGGCGGGGTCATCCATGGGGGGTTTGGTGAGGTTCATGAGCAGCCAGGCCGTGTTGGCGGAGAGATGGTACGGGGCTTCAGGATAGTACGTTTTAACCCCGTACCCGCCCTGGACGAGCTGGGAGATGCCCGGCAGGAAGTTGTTGTTCAGATCGAACTGGCCCTGGAGAACCATCCCCAGCGCGACGTTGTTATTGCCGCTGTTGACGATGTCAACAATCCGCGTGGGCTTGGGGTCCAGGCCCAGCGCCGCTGTCGCCCACCAGCCGTCCCGCTTTAACCAGACGACTTTGGTCTGATCAAGGGTTTCGGCGACGTAAGGCCCGGTGCATTCGGGGTCCTCGTTAAGGCCGGAGGTGATCTCTTCTACCGTTTTGGTTTCCCAGCGATGCTTTGAAACGATCGGCGTTGAGTACAGGTAGTATGACCAGCCCTGGTAGAGGGCTTCATTGAAGGTGAACTCGACGGTGGCCTCATCCACTACCTCGACGCTGCCCAGGAACTTCCAGACCGGGCTGATGCTGACCGGCGCGTCTTTGGCGGCATCAAAGGTAAATTTCACGTCCTCAGCGGTGAATGGTTCGCCGTCGGACCACTCGACACCCTGCCGAATCTTGGCCTGGTAGACAGTGTCGCTGGTCCACTCGCCGCTCTCCGCCAGCCAGGGGGTAAATTCGTCGGCCAGCGGATCGTAGATGAACAGCGGTTCATAGCAGAGGCCAAAGGTGCCCATGGCATAATTCCCTAAGTTCCAGGGATTATAGCCGGTGGGCGGGCCCCACTGAACGCCGCCGGTATAGAGGGTTTCGCTCCGCTCGTAAGTCGTAGGTTCTTGCGCGGCAGCCGGTTGGGCGGGAGCCAGGGCAATCAGGACCAGGAATAGAACCACCACGATAGTTAAAAGTTGGATTATTCGAGTTTTCATTCTTTCATTCTCCTTAAAAATTATAAACATTTTCAGCTCATGGAAATTGGCACGTTGGCGCTCAATAAGTTGTTGGGTCATCAACCTCCTTTCGCTAACGGCGTGAGCGGCAAATGCTCCTTATATGCGCCCTCTTTTATCCAAGTTCACCTCCTCTGGCTCAATCTTCGTATAAAGTTGAACCGCACGAGTTCCGAATAACCAATTGGGTTGGCATAATCACGCAGCGGGGGGGTTCCGCCCCGTTCTTCAGGATATCAATGAGGTTTTCAACGGCCAGGGCGCCGACCCGCCGGATCGGCTGGCGGATGGTGGTCAGGGGAGGGTCGGAAATAGCGGCTGCGGGTAAGTCGTCAAAGCCGATGACAGCTAGCTCACCCGGCACAGCGACCCCGGCGCTGCGCAGGGCGCGTAAGGCGCCCAGGGCCATCGTATCCGAAGCCACGCAAACAGCGTCCGGCTTAGAGGGCAGCAGCCGCTGCATAGCCACGTAACCCCCCATTTCGGTGAAATCACCTTCGACGATAAGTGATTTATCAATCGTCTGGCCCCGCTCGTTGAGCGCGTTCAGGTAACCCTGCTGGCGGTCAAGACCGACAGCCGTATTAACCGGACCGGTAATGGCGGCGATCCGTTGGTAGCCCAAACGAATCAAATGGCTGGCAGCGCTGTAAGCCCCGGCCACATTGTCCACGTCTATAAAGCTGATCGGTGCGGGGTAACTGGGCCGGCCGATCATTACAAACGGCAGCTTGTTTTCCAGTAACTGGGGGATTAATGGGTCGTTGAGCGGCGAGGCGCTGACAATGATGCCGTCTACCAGCCGGTTGCGCATCACCCGGGCCAGGAGCTTTTGCTCCTCGTCTTCGGTGTGAAACAAAAAGAGGGACAGGATGTAATCGTGCGTGTTACAAGCCTGGGCAATACCCTGGAGCAGGCGAGGATAGTAAGGATCGGTGAACAGAAATTGGACGGATCGGGGGATGACCAGGCCGATAATCCCGGAGCGCTGGCCGGCCAGAGAGCGGGCGGCCGGATCAGGCCGGTAGCCGGTTTCGGCAATAACCTCTAAGACCCTTTGCCGGACCTGGGGCTTAACATTGATGTGGTCATTAACCACGCGGGAAACCGTAGAGCGGGATACTCCCGATAATTTTGCGATCTGTTCTAGCGTTAGTTTACCCATTGGCATCGGTGCCCTAACTGGGAGCGTTCCCAATAATACGCTAAAAAAACAAGAATTATGACGCTTTTTGAGAAAATACTTGAAGAATTGTAGAAATTAACGAAATAAACGCCGTTAACTTGCCTGGGATATAGGAGATCAGCTCTGTTCTTCTGGGAGCGCTCCCAGAAATTACCTCCAGATTACTCCAATTGCCCCGGGTTGTCAAATTCTTCCTCACGTTTTTCCCTTACCCCTGCAAGCAAAATCACTATAATTTTGAATGAGTTTTTACAAAAGTGGGGTTCCAGGCCATGCTCGGTCATCGCCCGCAGGTAGCCGCTGCGGCGTTCCTGAATGCTGGGGTAAGAGCGGGCAGGCTGCCGACGATGGCAATACGCCGGTGTCCATTTTCAATGAGATAGGTGGTCGCCTGGTAAGCGCCCGCCTCGTTGTCGGTAATGACGGCATCGTACTGGTTGGTGGCAGCGTAGGCATCTACCTAAACATTGAGTAATTTTAATAAATTTATTAAAAGTTTAGTGGTAAGCGGGGGGATTGTTTTTCAATATAGCTTGGCGCCAATTATGGTCACATCACGAAACAGGGGCGGGTCTTGGGTGACCCATAAACGGTAATGTTGGGATTCATCATATCGCTTCATAAAGTTGTCTTGAAATTAAAAAGCCCTACCGCTAAAGGTAGGACTTTTGTTGTTTGGGAATGTTAAGGATTATGGGCGAATTACTTACAACCGCCGGTTCAAGGGCACAAATAAAATACCGGTCACAACGCCATAGATGACATGCCCCAGCAGGCTCATCCATTGCGGGCCGCCAATCATGAACACCATCTGGGTCATGCCCAGCATGAGCGGCATGAGAATCAAAGCACCCAGAACCCACCAGATGACACCATAAACCCCTCCGCCAATAATCGCGGTGGCCCAACCGGAGGGGAGACGGGTGACAATGACCCCAAACGTGGCTCCAATAAATGCACTGATAATCATATGCACAATAAAGCCCACAACGGCATTCTCTTGCCCGACCAGCATGCCGACCATCGGCAGCATTCCCATCATGCCCATCATCAGGCCAAAGACCAGCCCGCCGCCTAACCCGGCGATGGCTCCCGCCTTTATGGCTGTTGACATCGAACGACCCTGAGTTTGAATTGAATGATTAGTTGTGCTAGACATATCTCATACCTCCATCAAATTTAGTAGAATTTTTGCTCTCAATCATCTGGTTGAGAGTTTTGGATGAACTTTAATACGGGCAATTTTAGGCTAACAACTTGGTGATTTCTGTAAGCTATCTTACACTCAAGGCATTTAAAATCAGGTAAAATAAAACTATACGCATTGGCATTTTTATGGAAAGGCCTAAGAATAAGATGAAGCATTTTATCTGGATTGGTTCAGCTATTTTGACACTAACAATGGTTGCGGCCCAATGCGGAGTTATCTCTCCAGCTACCGTAAGCGGGGATAAAAACAGTCAGGCGGTTCAAGCTTCAGCCGATAAATCTGAAGCAGTTCAAGAAAGCGCCGGTAAAGCAGAAATGTCGGAAGAAAATCCTATTGATACCGCAAAAACAGAGACAGCCCGGGAGGCCGGCGTTCACTCTGCCGATTGTACCGATCCTTTTGCTGGAATCAATCTGAGATTTACCCCGGACGTTTGGACAGCGGAAAACCTGGCCCGGTATGCCGGGGCGGAAATCGTTGCGCCTAACAGTGGCCTCAAAACCAACTTCTGCAAACATAGGGCCGACTACAAGGATATTCTCTCCGGCGGTCCACCCCCGGACGGCATCCCACCCATTGACGACCCTATCTTTGACTCCGTCGCTAAAGGTGACGAATGGTTAGCGGATGTACAACCCGTCATCGCTCTGGCCATCGGGGATGAGGCAAAAGCTTACCCGCTGGCGATTCTCACTCGCCACGAGATTGCCAATGACGAGATTGCCGGCGTCCCCGTCGCTGTGACCTTTTGCCCGCTGTGCAATGCGGCGGTTGTGTTTAAGCGGGAGGTCAACGGTGAGGTGTTACGGTTTGGCGTCTCCGGCAACCTGCGCCACAGTGATTTGATTATGTGGGACAACAAAACTCTCTCCTGGTGGCAGCAGTTTACCGGTGAGGCCATTGTCGGCGATCTGACCGGTACGCAGCTTGAACTGATCCCGGCCCAACTGGTCGCCTGGAAGGATTTCAAAGCCGCTTATCCCAACGGCACGGTGCTGTCTAACCGGGGTCGCCCCTATGGTCAAAATCCCTATGTAGGCTATGATTCTTCACCTCAACCTTTCCTGTTTTCAGGCACACCTGATCCACGCCTGCCAGCCACTGAGCGAGTGCTGGGCGTTTTCTCCGGTAAAAGTGCAGCGGCCTATCCATTATCCCTCATCGCCGAAAAGGGTGTGATCGAAGATACTTTTGCAGACCAGCAGATTGTCATCTTTTACGAGCCGGGCCAGGTGTCCGCGCTTGATAAAGGCGAGATTGCCGAGTCCAGAGAAGTGGGTTCAGCCGCCATGTTCATTCCTGAGGTGGACGGACGATCCCTGACTTTTAGCTACAAGGATGGAGCCATCGCCGATAACGAAACCGGCAGCGAATGGGATGTCTTTGGCCGAGCGATCAAAGGGGAGTTAGCCGGAAAGCAACTTCAGCCAATGTTGAGCCATGTGCATTTCTGGTTTGCCTGGGCTGCTTTTAGGCCGGATACGATGGTTTATGGTGGCTAGTCCTGCCGCCACACGTTTTTGGAATCGCCCTTACTTACCTGGATCCCGTGGTTGTGATAAAATTGAAGCTGAAAATAGGGCAAGATGGGTCTTCGTTGAGAGTTCTCAAGAGGGGATGGAGTTACTGGCATGAAACCGGTCTTAAAGATTTTTGTCACCGAGCACTGCTCTGGCTGTATTGAAGCCCGCCGCATTGCGGCTGAGGTGGCCCAGGATTATCCCCACCTTGAGGTAGAAATCATTGACCTCGATACACCCGGTGTAAGCGTGCCTGAAGCAGTCTTTGCTACCCCAACCTACGTGCTCAACAATCGCATCGTCTCGCTCGGTACGCCCAGCCCGGCCGAGATAGCCCAATGGGCTAACGAGGCCAGACTTAATCCCATGTAGCCGGATGAGCCAAGCCTATGGACACCAGCGAAAAAATAAACTACCTGCGTATGGTGGATGTTTTTCAAGGGCTATCCCCAGCGGAAATGGAGGAGATGGACCACACCACCACCATGAGCACCTGCCGGCGGGGTAAGATTTTTTACCGGCCCGAAGATGCCAGCGAGGTCCTCTTTATTCTGAAAAAAGGCCGGGTGCAGCTCTACCGGCTCTCGCCCGAGGGCAAAAAGCTGGTGGTCGCCACCCTTGGACCCGGCACAATTTTTGGAGAAATGGGTATCATCGGCCAGGGCATGCACAGCAAATTTGCCGAAGCTGTTGAAGACTGCCTGCTGTGCGTGATGAGCGGCCATGATGTGGAGCGCCTGATCCTCAGCAAACCGGTGGTGGCGCTGCGTTTTATGAAAGTGATGGCCGACCGGCTGAATACAGCCGAAGCCCGGCTGGAAGACCTGGCCTTTAAAGGCATCCCGGCCCGGCTGGCCGCCTTGCTGCTACACCTACACCAGGAACAGGGTGGCAGCATCCACGGTTATACTCACCAGGATTTGGCCGAAGCCATTGGCACCTACCGCGAGACGGCCACCCAAACCCTCAATGAGTTCAAGGCCAGGCGTTTGATTGGGATTGGCCGCAAGCAAATTGACATCCTCGATCCGGTTGGGCTGGCCCAAATCGCCGCGGAATAGACCCATGCTGATCTCCGTTATTGTCCCGACTTTAAATAATGAGGGAACCATTGCCGCTACCCTGGTTGATCTGAGGCAGCAGTCCGGCGACTTTGAAGTGATTGTTGTGGATGGAGGCAGCACGGATCAGACACTGGGGTTGATTAAGGGTGAGGTCAAGATTGTTCCGCTGCTGGACACCAGGGGTGGACCACTGCTCAATGCCGGGGCCGCAGCCGCCAGGGGTGAGGTGCTGCTTTTCCTCTGGCCCAATAGCCGCTTGCCGCTCAACATCCTGCCGGCGATTGAGCGGAACCTGACCCTGTTACCCCAAATGATCGGCGGCAATTTTCATCTAAAATTTGATAAAGACACGCTTTTCAGCCGCTGGCTGGCGCGTTGGATCAAGCAGCAACGATACAGGGGCCACTATTACGGTCACAGCGGCATTTTTATTCGCCGGGAAGTCTTTCGGGCCCTGGGTGGCTTTCAACCCTATGAGATTTTGGCGGATTACGATTTGGCCCGACGGATGGAAATGTACGGACCGACGGTTTATCTACCGGAGGTTATAACGGCTCCTATTCCTGGATTTTGGGGTCGTAACATTTTGAAGGCCATTTTCATCGGGCTAGTTATTCCTGCCCTCTTCAGAGTCGGTGTTCACCCCAACCGCCTGGTGGTCTTCCTCGATTCATAACCCCAACTCCGCCAACCAGGGAGAGTAACTTTGCTCATAAGCCTACCTCAAATAATCTGGCAATGTCATAAAGATTTAATTGTAAGCGAGAGGGATTGTTTTCCAGTTCGGCCCGGTTATCGGGAAATTTTTACCCCCAAGTTGCCTATTCTGGAATTTCCATAGTAGAATTAGATTTGGCAGGTGAGGGGAGTCATTAATCGTTTCTATTACCGGCGCAAAAGTGCGGCAGCGTGCAGAGGGCCGGTACTCTTTACCCAAATCGGGACTAAAATCATTCACACTAAAGGAGAAAACGATTCATGTTCAAAAAGCTTGCTTCCGATGCGCTTGGCCTGAGTGATATTGGTGCGGTGATCAGGCCGCAGGATTACGACAAGGTCGAGTCCGATGATTACGTCATGCACGAGGACGGAGAAAAAATCTTCTTCCTGATCAAATCCAAGTCAGATGAATACTGCTTTACCAACAAAGCCCTGATCCACGTTGATGGAACCTCAGCAATGAGCAAAAAACGCACGCTCAGACGCCTTGATTACCACCACCACGTCATCGAGGATGTCGCCCTGGAAACCGCCGGTACGATGGATATGGACATCGAGATTAAGTTTAGTATGGGCGAACATGCCTATTCCATTGACGTGAACAAAAAGCATATGGAAGAACTCAAAGACCTGTACAAGGCCCTGATCAAAATTGGGTCACTCCAGCGAGAAAATGCGAAACTTCTGCAATATGCTCAGGACAGCCTGGAGACGGCCTCAAACTCCCTCGGCCGTTCTTCCAGTTCAACCACCCTCGAAGAACAATTCAAAGCCATCAATCAATATGCCTTTGCCTGGCTGAAGCAGGCCCACGACACCTACATGCTCAAAGATTTTGGCTCGGTTTTTGAAAAATTCATCAAAAACTAAGCTAAATTCCCAGTCTCGTTCCCACGCTTCGCGTCAGTTTGGGAACGAGACTGGTCAGGCTTCTGCTTCGGCAATCCCCTGGATAATCTGCGCGCCCAGGTTGGCGGCGGGCAAACCGCGAAACAGAAACGCCAGGTTAACCACGGCGCTTAGCTCCTCCCAGGTTGCCCCGGCCCGGCGGGCGGCAATGGCGTGCAGGCGCGCGGCGTCGGCCAGGGTCATGAGCAGCATCCCAAACAGCATCAGTTGGGCCGTCTTCGTATCAAAACAGGGGGGATACATCGCTTTTAGGCGAACGGCTTCCTGCATGGCCAGCAGTTCGGGATCCAACCGGGCCAGCAAATCGGTCCGGGCTTGAATCCGGGGGGGAACAAAGCCGATCAGGTCAGTGTAGACCTGCCGCAGCGCCTCGACTTCGGCCTCGTCCATCTGCAAGGGGGGGAGGCTCGCATTCTGCGACAGATGATCAGTGTCACTTTGACTCATAAATTTCACCTTTAACGTTGGCTACTGAGGCGCTTCGCACCTCTTGGGCTGATTTTGACGATGCCTTAAGTATCACTAAAAGATCGGTTGTTAGCAAGGGAATTGTTCAGTTATTCCGAATTTAAGGGAAACTTTTTCAGAATACGCTCCGGATTTTCGGCATATACGAACACGATGGTTGGCAAGTTGTCGCGGGCCTGTATAATAGAAGTATCCGCACATCTTTGTCACGTCACTAACATCTCTTCCACCGCAGCTGCAAGTCACCAAAAAATAGTAGGGTAGCAGGAGCGGATAATTTTCTGGCTGCTGCCTACTCACTACCGTCCACTATTTTCAAAGTCCAAGGGGGGACTATGAATACAGACCTTGCCCAGTTGGTCAGTATCGCGCTCTATTCGCCCCGGCCAGCCGAGTCGGTCGCCTTTTTCCACGATTTCCTTGGTATGGAGATTAGCCACCGCGAGGGACAGTCGGTTTACCTGCGGGCCTACGAAGATTTTTACCAGTACACGCTCAAAATCACCGAAGCAGCCCAACCCGGCCTTGAAGAAGTTACCTGGCGCGCCTGCTCGCGCGAAGCGCTGGAACGGCGGGTCAAGGCCATCGCAGCCACTGAACTGGGCCTCGGTTGGACCGATCAGGATTACGCTCACGGTTCAGCTTATAAGTTCCGCACCCCCGATGGGCACCCCATGAAGATACTGTGGGAGCTCGATTATTTTCAAGCCTCCCCTGAATTAAAATGTAAGCTGCGCAACCGCCCCTCCCGGCGGCCTCTGCGCGGCGTGCCGGTGCGCCGGATTGACCACGTGAATCTGATGGTCAGTGATGTCCCGCTGAATCGCCGTTTCATGACCGAGGCGCTTGATTTTCGGCTGCGTGAGCAGAAGATCGGCGATGGCGGGGCAGAGGTAGGGGCATGGCTGAGCGTGAGCGCCCTGGTCCATGAACTGGCCTTGATGCGGGATGCGACCGGCTCGCACGGGCGGTTTCATCATGTCGCTTACTGGTACGGCGTCCCCCAGCACCTGCTCGATATTGCCGATATCTTCAGCGAGTATGACGTGCGGATCGAGGCCGGTCCAGGCAAGCACGGGACGACCCAGGCCTATTTTCTGTACTGCTTTGAACCAGGCGGCAACCGCATCGAACTGTTTGGCGATACCGGCTATTTGATTTTTGACCCGGACTGGCAGACCGTGGTCTGGGATGTCGCCAACGAAGTGGACCTGGAGAAGAGCAGCATCTGGTACGGCGGCCAGTTACCCAAGACCTTTTACCGTTACGGCACGCCGGTGGTGCCGGGTCACAGCCTGGCGGAGATCGGACGCTGAGGTAGGCTTGTATCATGGGGACAAACATGTTAAGCACCGTCCAAAAAGCAGGCCAGGTTTTAGATCTATTTGACCGCGAAAGTGCGGAGTGGGGTGTCAGCGAAGTGGCCGCTTCGCTCAAAATTCCCAAGTCGAGCGCCCATGCCCTGCTGGCAACTTTAACCCATCTTGGTTTACTGCGCCACACCGATACAGGTCGCTACTGCCTGGGCTGGCGGCTGTTGACCTACAGCCAGATCCTGCTCGACAGCACCGAGTTCAGGCTTGAAGCGCGACAGGCCATGGAACGGTTAGAGGCGAAGTACCGCGAAACCATTCACCTGGCTGTGCTCGATGGTAACATGGTGCTTTATGCCGATAAACTCCAGGGCCACCAGGCAGTCAGGGTAGACATTACCGGCCTGGGAGCCAGGCTGCCGGCCCATGGCAGTGCCGTCGGGAAGGTGCTGCTGGCGCACTGCGCCTGGCCGCGGGTGCTCCAAATTGTCGAAGAGCAGGGCCTGGCGGCCTTCACCAGCCAGACTATCACCACCATTGATAAATTGCAGAGCGAATTGGACCGGGTCCGCAAACAGGGGTATGCCTGCGACCTGGAAGAGGTGCTCCCCGACCTGTGCTGCGTCGCCGCCCCGATTCGGGATCATACCGGGCAGGTGATTGCCGCTATGAGCCTGGCCGCGCCGGCCTATCGCTTCCGGCGCAGTAGCGATGAGTACCGCGCGGCGATTATCAGCACCTGCCAGCAGGTCTCCAAAAACCTCGGCTACATTGAGCTGGCGAAAGAGAGGCGGAAAAGCTCGCATGGCAGCAGTCAGTAACGGCCGGGTTGAAGTCGCCATCCTGGGATCGGGGAATATCGGGACGGATTTGATGTATAAGCTGCTGAAGCAGCCGGGACCGATGGAGCTGGCCCTGCTGGCCGGCATCGAGCCGGCTTCCGAGGGGCTGGCCCGCGCTCGCTCCCTGGGGATTGAGGCCAGCCATGAGGGCATCCAGGCCGTCCTGGCCAACCCTGAACTGAAGATAGTTTTCGACGCGACCAGCGCCTCTGCCCATGTGCGCCATGCCCAGGCCCTGCGAGAGGCCGGGCGGATTGCGGTTGATCTGACCCCCGCCGCCCGCGGCCCTTACGTTATTCCCCCGGTAAACCTGACCCAACATATGGACCAGCCGAACGTTAACCTGATTACCTGCGGCGGCCAGGCGACAATCCCCCTGGTTTATGCTGCCAGCCGAATCGTGCCGCTGGCTTACGCCGAGATGGTCAGCACCGTCGCCAGCCGCTCCGCCGGCCCCGGCACCCGCCAGAATATTGACGAGTTTACCTTTACCACCGCCCGTGGGCTGGAAGTCATTGGCGGCGCCCACGAAGGCAAGGCCATCATTATCCTCAATCCGGCCGACCCGCCCATTCTGATGCGCAACACCGTCTACCTCATTCCGGCGGCTGACGAGTTTGACGCAGCGGCCGTTTTTGAGTCAGTGAAACAGATGGTGGCCGAAGTCCAGCAGTACGTGCCGGGCTATCGGCTCAAAAACCCGCCCGTCCTCGACCAGCGCGAGACCCCTACGGGCCTCAAAATGGTGGTGGTGCTGCTCCTGGAAGTTGAAGGAGCGGGCGATTACCTGCCCCCCTATGCCGGCAACCTGGACATTATGACCGCCTCAGCCCGCCGGGTGGGTGAAATGATCGCGCAGCATTTATTGCAGCATGGCTCTGCCCCGGAGATGATACCATGACGTCTGTTCGTCTGACGGATACCACCCTGCGCGACGGTTCCCACGCCATGCGGCACCAGTTTACCCGGGACCAGGTACAGGCCATTGTCAAAGCCCTGGATGAATCCGGCGTCTCGGTCATCGAGGTGACCCACGGCGACGGTCTGGCCGGTTCCTCCCTCCAGTACGGGTTTTCCCGTGTTTCGGAGCTGGATTTGATCGAAGAAGCGCGCCGCACGGCCAAACAGGCCAAAATTGCCGCCCTGCTGCTGCCCGGCATCGGCACCCGGCAGGAACTCAAGCAGGCGGTCGAGCGGGGGGTGCAGGTGGTCCGGATTGCCACCCAATGCACCGAGGCCGACATCTCGCAGCAGCACTTTGGCCTGGCTAAAGAGATGGGCCTGGAAACCGTTGGCTTTTTGATGATGGCCCACATGCGCCCGGCGGAGTTTCTGGCCGAGCAGGCCCGGTTAATGGAATCGTACGGCGCGGATTGTGTCTATATCGTCGACTCGGCCGGGGCCATGCTGCCCGCCGATGCGGCTACACGGGTTAAGGCGCTGAAAGAGTCGCTTTCGGTCCAGGTTGGCTTTCATGCCCACAACAACCTGGGCCTGGCCATCGGCAATACCCTGGCGGCGGTGGAGGCCGGCGCCGACCAGATTGACGGCACCCTGCGCGGGCTGGGCGCCGGAGCCGGCAACGCGGCCACCGAACTGCTGGCGGCCACGCTGGACAAACTGGGCCTGAATCCCGGCCTGAATGTTTTTGGCCTGATGGATGCGGCCGAGTTTGTGGTCGCCCCGATCATGCCCTTCCAGCCCATTCCCGACCGGGATTCGATTGCCCTCGGCTACGCCGGTGTCTACTCTACCTTCCTGCTGCACGCCAAACGGCTGGGGGAGAAATATCGCGTGGATCCGCGCGACATCCTGGTCGAACTGGGGCGGCGCAAGGCTGTCGCCGGTCAGGAGGACTGGATTCTCGATGTCACCCTGGAATTGGCGTCGAATCAAAAGTAAAGGTAGCAGGGTAGCAAGTAGCAGGGTTCATCACTTGCCCTGTCTACTGTCTACCGTCTACTATTTTCGAGGGATGGCCACGAGCCTGTGACACACTGTCAGCGACGAAACAGCCCTCACCCCTGTCGCTGGCGCGACTCCCCCTCTCCCAGCGGGAGAGGGGGTTGGGGGGGTGAGGGCTATTTTCGAGGAGATAATTCGTATGGCTGCTGAAAACAAGACCGCCACCATTCAAACCGCCGGCGGGGCGACATTTCTCAACCGCGCCGGGGCCGGAAAAGATGAGGCCATCCTTTTCCTGCATGGCTCCGGTCCCGGAGCGACCGGCTGGTCGAACTGGCAGTATGCTTTGCCCTCCCTGGGCGAGCATTTCGACTGCCTGGCCCCCGACCTGATCGGCTTCGGCGAAAGTGACCACCCCAACCCGCCGCCCACCCGCATCCAGGAGTGGATGCGCCGCTGGGTTGACCAGCAGTTGGCCCTGCTGGATGAGTTAAAGTTGGACAAGGTCCACCTGGTCGGCAATTCTATGGGCGGAGCGATTGCCCTGCCGCTGCTGCTGACCGCGCCGCAGCGGTTTGTTAAGGTGGTGCTGATGGGCGCCATTGGCGCGCCCTGCCGCCTGACCCCCGGCCTGGACCGGCTGTGGGGCTTTTATAATGATCCTTCGCCCCGGACCATGGCCCAGGTCATCACCTGGTTTGTCTACGATGCCAGCATTGTCAGCGGCCGCCTGGACGCGATTGCCCAGGCCCGCTTTGAGGCGGCGATGCAGCCTGACGTCCGCCGTTCCTTTGAAGCCATGTTCCCCGCGCCCCGCCAAAAAGTGCTGGACGAACTGGTTGTGCCTGACCTCGCCCTGAGCCGTATGCACCAGCCCATGCTGCTGGTGCATGGCCGCGATGACGCCATTGTTTCCCTGGAAACGAGTCTTTATCTGGCGCAGCGCCTGCCCAACGTGCAGCTTCACGTTTACGGCCAATGCAGCCACTGGGTCCAGGTTGAACGCAGCCAAAGTTTCCACCGGCTTCTGCTGGACTTTTTTACCGGGCAAATGTAGTCGCAATGGTTGTGGAGAGGTGAACAGCTTATGTCAAAGCTATCTGTAGAAACACTGGCCCACATGCTCAATGATGCCTGGGAAAAACGCGTCCCGATCCCGCCCTTGAGTGAGAGCATCGGCCTGGCGAGCGTAGAAGAAGCGTATGCCGTTCAAACCCGCTGGACCGAGCTGCGTTTGGCCCACGGCGAGAAGATCATGGGGCGCAAAATTGGCCTGACCAGCCCGGCGATCCAGCAGCAATTCAAGGTTAACGAGCCGGATTACGGCGCGCTCTGGGGGTCGCGTTACTATAAAGTACAAGGGGGACAGGTCGAGGTAGCGATTGATACATTCCTTCAGCCCCGCCTGGAAGGCGAAATCGCTTTTCTGCTAGGGCAGGGATTGCGCGGACCCGGCGTAACCTGGGACCAGGTTCTGGCGGCAACGGAGGCCCTGGCCCCGGCGGTGGAAATTATTGACAGCCGGATTGAGAACTGGCGCATCAAGCTGGTTGACACCGTGGCCGATAACGCCTCTTATGGCGGCTTTGCCGTCGGCCCGTGGAGCAGGCAACTGCTTGAAGCTGACCTGCGGCTGCTGGGCATGATCATCCAGCAAAACGGTGAAGCCGCCGCCGAAGGCATTGGAGCGGCGGCTCTGGGCCACCCGGCCAAATCTGTCGCCTGGCTGATTAACAAGCTGGTCGGGTTCGGGGTTGGGCTTGAGCCGGGGGATATCGTTATTTCGGGCGCGTTAGCCCGCGCTCTCCCGGCGGTGGCCGGCGACACGTTTATCCTGGAGATGTCTGGCCAGCCGCCCTTGACGGTGAAGTTTACCTGATAAAACAAAATCTTGGAAAAATGTAGAACAAGGAGGAGGAAATGATGAAACATTGGAGTTCCGTATTTCTACCGTTGCTTGCAGCTTTAGCGCTGGTGGTAACTGCGTGCGGCGGTGGCGCGACGCCTCAGGCCGCCCAGGAAGCTGCCCCGGCTGCCACTGAAGCGGTGGAGCCAGCCGAAGCTGCCCCGACTGCCACTGAAGCTGCGGAGCCAGCCGAAGCTGCCCCGGCTGCCACTGAAGCGGTGGAGCCAACCGAGGCTGCCCCGGCTGCCACTGAGGCTGCGGAGCCAGCCGAGGGAGCCTCATCGGAGCCGATCAAGATCGGCCAGTTAAGCGACCTGACCAGCACCTTCACCCCGTGGGGGGTTCAGGTTCGCGACGGGATGGCGCTCGCCGCCCAGGAAATCAACGAAGCCGGCGGAGTCAACGGCCGCATGATCGAGATCATCGTCCAGGACTCGGAGAACGACGGCGACATCGGCGTTGACCGCTTCGAGCGGCTCGTCGAAGAAGGCGTGGTCGCCGTCGGCGGCATCCTGTCCAGTGGTGTCGGCGCGCCGGTCGCTGCGACCGCCGAGCAGTT
Organism: Anaerolineae bacterium; assembly: GCA_023382535.1. Next base: position 51,184 of record JAHDWA010000004.1, read on the forward strand.
GCAGATGCCGACTTTCCTGGTGAAATCGGGTACAGAGGCTGCCCTGACCCGGGACAGCCGGTACACCTTCCGGACCTGTCTGCCGGCCGCACCGATGACGGCTGGGCCGGTGCTTCAGTACGCCCAGGAGCAGGAGTTCACCAAGGTCGGGGCCATTGTCGCCGACTACCCCTGGGGGCAGTCGTTCAAGTCGGCCATGGAGAATACGTTCGAGGGTTCGGGCATCGAATACACCATCGAGGTCGCCCCGGTTCCGCCGAACACCGACTTTACCCCGTTTGTGCGGGCGATGGCCGACTTCGGGGCCGAGCTGATCGTGGCCACCGGCCATCCGCCGGGTAACGCGGCGATCGTTACCCTGTCGGCGGACCTGCACGACGTGCCGGTCACCGGCGCCTGGATACCACCGGAGCTGGCGGTTGGAGGCCTGCAGGACCTCGCCATCGGGCGCTACAGCGATTTTTCCTGCGCCGATTACTTTAGTGAGAGCTATGCCGATCTGGCCAGGCGCTACCTGGCCTTCTCCGACAACAAGCTCATGTCGGATGACGCCGTCGCCGGATATGCGATCGTGCAGATGGTCGCCCAGGCGGTCGGGGAGGTTGGCGACGACCCGGTGGCCATCGCCGAGTATCTCCATAACAACGAATTCAACATGCCGGGCTATGCCCACCCTTTGAGCTGGACCGAGTGGGGCGAGCTGGCCGAGGCCCAGCCGATCTTCACCCTTATCAGTGAAGGGCCAGCTCCCGAGGGGTTGAATGAAGCCGGCGACTGGTGGTTCGAGTTGCTGAGCCAGTCCGAGCCGCTCAAGCCCTACGAGCCGGGGCAATAGCGCCAGGTGGCCCTCCTCGAGTTGAAGCAGGTGGTAAAGCACTATGGAGGTCTCGCCGCCGTCAACGGGGTGACCATGAAGGCTGACGATGGCGAGATTCTGGCCATCGTCGGCCCCAACGGGGCCGGCAAGAGCACGCTGCTCAAGCTGATCGTCGGTCTCGAAGCGCCGACCTTCGGCACCGTCAGGTTCTCTGGCGAGGACATCACCCATCACCCTCCCCACCGCATTCGCCAGATGGGAGTTGCCATGGTGCAACAGACTTCCCGCCACTTTGCCACGATGACTGTACTCGAGAATGTGGTTCTCGGGGCTCTCTTTGGCAGGGCGGGAGCACATCGCGAGGAAGAGCAGGCCCTCGAGCTGGCCGGTGAGGCGCTTTCGTTCGTCGGCCTGGCCGACCGAAGCCACGACCCGGTCGGTAATCTCAACTTGCACGAGCAGCGGTTCCTTGAATTGGCCCGGGCTATCGCCGGACAACCCCGGCTTCTCGTCCTCGATGAGGTGATGGCAGGCCTCAACGATGCAGAGTTGGAGGCCTCCATCGAAATAATCCGGACGATTCGTGATCAGTTCAACGTGACCATCATCTGGGTAGAGCACGTCATGAAGGCGGTGATGCGCCTGGCGGAGCGAACGGTGGTCCTTAACTTCGGGAATGTCCTGACCGAAGGTCTGCCGGGAGATGTGATGCGCCATCCGGCAGTAATCGAGGCTTATCTGGGCGAGGAGATCAAACATGCTTGAGGTCAAGGGGTTCTCGGCCGGATACCAGGGCAACGATGTCATCCACAATGTGACCTTTCATGTCAACCCAGGTGAGGCGGTCATGATCATCGGTTCTAACGGCGCGGGGAAGACGACGTTGTTCCGGGCGCTGTGCGGGCTGCTCTCGCCTTCTTCAGGGAGGGTTCTCTTCGAGGGTGACGACATCACCGGGCTTCCAGCGGAGCGCATCGCCCGGCTCGGGCTGAGGTTTGTATCCGCCCAGCGTCATCTGTTTCCCCGAATGACCGTTCAGGAGAACCTGCTCCTCGGGGCGTATCCACGCCGGCCCGACCCCGAAACCATATCGAGCGTCCTGGATCTATTTCCTATTCTGGCCGAGCGGCGGCGGCAATACGCCGGGACGATGAGCGGCGGCGAGCAACAGATGCTGGCAGTGGGGCGCGCGTTGATGTCAAAGCCCCGACTCCTTGTGCTTGACGAGCCGAGTACAGGGCTGGCCCCCTTGGTGGCTCAGGCGGCTTACGAGGCCCTCGGCATGTTGCGGGAGCGAGGGCTGACCGTGCTGGTCGCCGAACAGCAGGTTCCGCTGGCTATGGCCTTCAGCGATCGCGGCTACGTCCTCGAGAATGGTTTCATCCGGCTCCAGGGGACGACTGAAGAGCTGGCGGCAAATCCCGGTATCCGCAGCGCTTACTTAGGTGTAACATGACCGCCAACATCCTCGACGGCATCGTGCTCGGGCTCCAGTTTGGCCTCCTCGCCGCGGGACTCACTCTGGTCTACGGGCTGGGCGGAGTCCTCAATCTCGCCTATGGACAGATGGCTGTGGCGGCTGCGATTACCATCTCGCTGGCGATGGACGCCGGGGTTCCCGTGGTCCCGGCCGTGGGCGTTGGGTTGCTGGCAGGTGGTGTGTTCGGATTACTTCTCGACGCGACCCTCCTCCGTCCTGTTTACCGCCGTCGTGCTGAGGCACGGGTCCTGCTTAGCCTGCTGCTCACGCTGGGGGTGTCTTTCATCGTTGACGGCTTCCTCAACTGGCTCTATCCCCTGAAAGCCCTGACCCTGCACATCGGAGGTGGGGCCGTCGAGATTCTGGGCGTGCCCATGCGGCGGGGAAGCCTGGTAGCTTCGGCGATTACGCTTGTCACCTTTGCGGGTCTCTTTGTCTTCTTCCGGTATACCTCTCTGGGGAGGGCGGTACGTTCGGTGATCGAAGACGAGGAGGGAGCCAGGCTGGTCGGCATCTATCCAAACCGGATGCTCCGCCTGATCCTCGTCTTGAGCGGTGTCCTGGCTGCGCTGGTGGCGGTCACCCGGTCAATGGTCACCCCGGTGGACGTGACGTCCGGGCTCTCCATCACCGTGTTTGCCCTCATCGTCACTGTGGTCGGTGGTCTCGGCAGCGTCGCCGGGGCATTGCTGGCGGGGATCATCTTGGGGGTCGTCAACGTCGTCGCCGCCGACCTTATCGGTTCCTACATATCGCTGATCATCCTGCTCGGGGCAGCCGCGGTGACCATCCTCATCCGCCCGGCCGGATTACTGGGAGTCAAGGAATGAGGGAGCGGCTCACCGATGGGACCGGTACCTCCGTGATTGGAGGGACTGAGGCGCACTTCATTCGATCCCTCCCTGCCCTGCTTTTACCCATTGCCGCGGCAGGAGCGGCGCTTGCCCTGGTTCCCCTCTGGCTCGGCGACTCGCGCGTGCTCATGGGCGTCGCCGTCCTCGGGCTGGCCTTTGCCTGTTACACCATTGGCTTCAACGTAATCTTCGGCAGCACCGGGCAGTTGTTCCTGTGCGTCGGCGCCCTCGCCGGCGTCGGCGGCTACGGCGCGGCCATCCTCGCCGACACCGTGGGGTTGCCCATCGTGGTCAGCATCCTTGTGGCGACCCTCGCCGCTACCTTCACCGGCGGGCTGCTCAGCTTCGTCGCGGTGCGACGCTCCCTCGGGGTCATCTTCACCGGGATCATCACCCTCATCTTCTCACTGTCGTTCGAGGCCCTGGTGCTCGGCCTTAGCGACCTGACCGGTGGGGATACGGGTCGCTTGATTGACAGCGGCGCCGACACCTTTCTGCGGGACCGGATCCCGCCCTATTATTTGATGCTCGCCCTCATGCTCGTCTTTCTCCTGGTCCACGGGCTGCTGCGGCGCTCTCACATCGGCTGGGCGTTTCGCGCCCTGCGCGACGACGAGGTCGCTGCCGAGCTGGCCGGTGTGGACGTGGCCCGTTACCGGGTATACGCGGCCCTGATCGGGGCGGCGATGCTGGGCCTGGCCGGCTCGACCTACGCCTTCACCGAGGGCCGCATTAGCCCGACGACTTTCGGATTCGGCGAGGTGGACGTCGTCGTGTTGGTGATGCTGGCCTTCGGCGGTATCGGCGCCCTGTTCGGCCCGATCGTCGGGGCGGTCACCTTCACCCTCGTTGACGAGGTCCTGATCGAGTTCGGCCAGCTACGGCATGTTGCCTACGGAATTCTCATCATTGTTCTGTTCCTAAGGATGCCGCGCGGCGTGATCCCCACCGTGGCCTCCCTTTGGCGCCGCGTTCGCCGGCTGGAAGGCTCAGACGCCGCCAAGACAACCGACGCGCCGGCTGGAAAACTGGAGGCGGTTTCAGGGGAATCCCGGTCTGCCGAGTAGCCGCGACTGTGTGGTTCCTAAAGAACATTGAGAGCGATCGGAAACCCCGAGCGGAACCTTGCCACCGGCGCTCGTCCGGCGATAAAGTCGCCGGACTACCCCACAGCGCCCGATTAATCGGGCTAAAGCCGGGTTGACCCGGCGCTCTCCCATAGCTTTGGCATTCATGCCGGGGCGGGCCAGGCTAATGAAGTAGTTTCCGAACGCTTTCAACATTAAGATAATTATTTAGCCATGTGTGAATAAAGGAGGTACCAACTATGTCAAAAATTAATCCACCCTTCCGAGCCGACCATGTCGGTAGCCTGCTCAGACCCCGGGCGGTGCTTGACGCTCGCCAGCGCTATCAGAACAACGAAATTTCCAAAGCCGAGTTACGCCAGGTCGAAGACAAGTATATCAGCGAGGCGGTTAAAAAGCAGGAGGCCATCGGCTTAAAAAGCATCACCGATGGCGAATTTCGCCGCGCCTTTTTCCACCTCGACTTTCTGGAACAACTGGATGGCGTGACCGTTACCGGCACCATCGCCGCCAGTTCCGATGCCCAGGAAAAGGTTGGCTTCACCCCGCCCAAACTCAGCGTCACCGGCAAACTGCGCCATGCCAGAAATATCCAGGTTGATGACTTTAACTATCTCAAATCGCAGGTCAGCCAGACGCCGAAAGTATCTATCCCCTCCCCGACGATGGTTCATTTTCGGGGCGGACGTAAAGCGATTGACATCGAAGCCTACCCCGATATGGACGAGTTTTTTGAAGATTTGGCCCAGTGCTATCGGGACGAAATCAGTGCCCTTTACCAGGCCGGCTGCCGCTACATCCAGATGGATGACACCAATCTGGCCTATCTGTGCGATCCCAAGATGCGCGCCGGGGCGGTGGAGCGTGGTGACGATCCCAATGAGTTACCTCGAACGTATGCGGCCCTGATCAATGCCGTAATTGATGACCGTCCTGCCGATTTAACGGTGGGAGTCCATCTGTGCCGGGGAAATTTCCGCAGCACCTGGTTCGCCCAAGGGGGCTATGAACCGGTCGCCGAAGTGCTTTTCAATGAGCTGAACGTGGATGCCTATTTCCTGGAGTATGACGACGAACGCTCCGGCGATTTCGCACCCCTGCGTTTTGTGCCGGACAGCAAGACCGTCGTCCTGGGGCTGATAACGAGCAAGCGGCCCGAGTTGGAGCCAAAGCGGGAATTGATCCAACGGGTCGAGGAAGCCAGCAAATATGTGCCGTTGGATCATCTGTGCCTCAGCCCGCAATGTGGTTTTTCCAGCACGATGCATGGCAACGAAATGACCCACGACGATCAATGGGCGAAACTGGAACTGGTCATTGATACCGCCCGTGAGATTTGGGGGGATAGTTAAGTCGTTCTGAGAAAAATGGTTCCCCGGTTAAATTCCTGAATTACTGTTGCCGGAATTTAAAAACAAACAAAGGGCTAACCCAATAGGTTAGCCCTTTGTTTGTCACGGGAATATTTGCTTTCTGTTGTCGTCTAAAAATTATCTTCGTGCCCGCAACCAGGCCCAACAGATCACCAACGATTCTCAGATCATGCCACAGCCAAGACCTCATACTTGGGCGGGGATTCGTTCAGCAGATCGTAGGCCCAGCCGTTCTGTCGGCGAAGAAGGTGAGAAATAACATTATTATTACTACTAAGAAACTTGACATTGCTATATTCTTCATTCTGGTAGTCCAGGATTTTACCGCTCTGGATTGCCTCCATCACTTGTTGTACACCCTGTTCTACGCTCCATTGAGGCACAAACCCCAAGGTCCTGCGAATCTTACTGAAGTTGACCCGGTAATTGCGCTGGTCGCCATCCAGGCCCATACTTATAAGCCGGGCAGTTGGAACCAGACCAGCGATGATCTCGCCCACTTGGTGGATGGTAAGATTCTGTTGATCTGAACCAACATTAAAGATCTGATTGTTCACTAAAGGCAGGGGCGCTTTCAGAACCTCGAAAAGGGCCAGAGCCGCGTCATCAACGTGCAAGAAGGGACGCCATTGGTCACCGCCAAAAACGGTGATTTGATTTTCCATAACTGCCTTGGCTGTCAGCAGATTGACGACTAAGTCAAAGCGGGTCCGGCCAGAGAAGCCATAAATGGTACCAAAGCGTAAAATTACCGGCGCGAAGTGATCGTTAGCCATTTGCACCAGGACTTTCTCTGAAGCAATTTTGCTCCTGGCGTAGAGTGAAACTGGATTCAGTGACGAGTGTTCGTCCAGTACTTCGTCACTTGCTCCATAAACGGAACAAGTACTGGCAAAAATGAAACGGCTGACACCACTGCCCTTGGCAATCTCCGCAATCATCCGCGTTGCCATCAGGTTGATCTCAATGGTTAATTCCTCATCCAGGGCACAGGCCGGGTCACCGACAATGGCCCCCAAATGAATGACGGTCTCGACATTGCGCATAGCCTGGACCATTTGGTCTACCTGGCGGAAGTCAGCTCGCACGATTTCCAGGTGGGGATGGGATAGAAACCCCTGGATAGGTTCTGTCCCATACAGCAGTAAGTCGAACAGGCGCACGTGGTAACCTGCGTCCAGCAGCTTGGGAAGCAGGGCCGAACCAATATAGCCGGCCCCACCAATAACCAGTATTTTTTTATCTCGGCCCTTGTCAGCGGATTTCGGCGCCGGACGTTCTTCTGACCAGATAAATGTACTCCAGTAATCCAGACACCAACGAGCGCCGACCAAAAATACCACGGTCAAGAGCCAGGCCGGTAACAGAATGCTGCGCGGGAGCGAGATTACATCCCACAAAAGAAAAATCAGGACGCTAAACAGCAGATAGCTCAAACTGATAGCTTGAGTAATTACCAGCGCTTTATAGCGATCCTGATAAAAACGACTATGGGTATAGAAACCACTCAAATGGAAAACAATAAGGCTAATAGGAGTCAAGAGTAAAAGACTACCCACATAGGTCTGGACAAAATCCTGGAAAAGAGGGTGCGCTAAGTGGGCGTTTCCCTGGATGCCGACCACCCATAGAAAATGCGCGGCCAACGTAGTTAGCAGAGCAGCATTGACCATGATCATATCAGCGGCAATACGCATCAGGGTTTCAGAATTAATCGGTAAACGAAACGCTAATCTCATAATGTCACCTCCGGTGTACACTAATGATATGGCGCACAGATTGAGCCACATCTTCAACATCTTTCGTTGTCATTCGAGGATAAAGTGGCAAAGAGACGATACTGTCGTAAATCGCTTCCGCTTGCGGCAGATCGCCGCGCCGGTAACCGAAATTTTCCTGGTAGAAAGGATGGAGATGAACGGGGATAAAATGTACGCTAGTGCCAATGCCACGTGCTTTCAGTTGTTCGATGAACTCGGCCCGGTCAATTGTCAGGCATTCGGACTTTAGGCGGATAACATAAAGGTGATAAATATGAGGGCGATCTGGGTGAGAGGTAGGGATTATGAGCTCAGGCAAACCGGCGAAGGCTTCATCATAGTAACGGGCATAACATTGGCGAGTCTCGATGAAGCCGTCCAGGCGGCGTAACTGGTGGAGGCCCAGAGCCGCCTGAATGTCGGTCATGTTAGATTTATAACCTGGGGCTACGATTTCATAGTACCACGATCCGGCGCTGGTGTAGCGTTTCCAGGCGTCACGGCTCATTCCGTGCAGCGTCAGCAAGCGCATATGATCTGCCAGCTCGTCGTCGGTCGTAGTAATCATTCCTCCCTCGCCCGTTGTCATGTTTTTGATGGCATAGAAGGAGAAAGCAGTGGCCTGGCGCAAATTGGGGCGGCGTAAAGCATCGGAACCGATTTTGTGGCCCTGGTAGGTAGTCCCGACAGCATGAGCGGCGTCTTCTACCACGGCTAAATTATGACGCGCAGCAATATCTAAAATGGTCTCCAGGTTACAAGCCCGACCACCGAAGTGAACCGGCATCAGCACCTTGGTACGAGGTGTGATGGCAGCTTCAACAGCTTCCGGAGATACTTGAAAATCCTCACCCACATCCACCAGGACCGGACGGGCGCCTAGGTGGACTACCACATTGGCCGTGGCGCAGAAGGTCGTTGTTGGAACGATGACTTCATCACCCGGACCTACTCCCAAAGCCGTCAAAGCAATATGCAGGCCGGCGGTACAGGAGTTGACCGCTATCGCGTGTTGGGCCTCGACATATTGGGCAAAGTCTTCCTCAAAACGCTTGACTTTAGGGCCGGTGGTGATCCAGCCGGAGCGCAGCGAATCTACTACTTCGGAGATCTCTTCCTCTCCTATAAAAGGCAAGGCATAGGGTAAAAAACTTTCCCGAGCAATTTCTTGAACCGGTATCTTAGTGTCCATTCAAATGTTCCTTTATTAATTGTCTGACTAAAACGAAGGCTTCGGCTGCCTGCATGCCCACCGTAACGCCGCGTTGTTGGGCAAAGATACGAACAGCTTCAGGTGATCGTGGATGAGGAAAAGGCTTTATCTCGCTCTGAAAGGTCTGCCGGTAGGCTTCAAAAGCTCTTAGTTTAGCTTCCAGTGTAGCGGTGATATCCACATAGACATTAGGGAGAAAGGCCCACTCGGCGAAAGGCGGTCCCCACTCTGTGGATGAGGCTACTTCATAGCACAACACTTGCTCTACTGGATTGTGTCCAAACGGTCGTACAGCAACTAAGGTCGCTGCAAAAATAGCCCGATGATCCTGATTGGCATCACCGCGATGGTGAGTATAAACGACTTGAGGACGCAGGTCTTGAATCAGGTTGGAGATGGGTTTGATAACTTCCAGCAGGGGAAGGCTGTCCAGGCGTTGGTCGGGTAGATTGGCAAAGTGGACGTTGTGGACTCCCAGTTCGCTGCAGGCTTTGCGTGTTGCTGCTTTCTGCGGTTCAGTTACATCATGGCGGGCAGTGACCCCATCGGTGACGATCAGCACCGTCACTTGATCACCTTGTGATATGTGACAGGCCATCGTCCCCCCTAAGCCAAGAACTTCGTCATCGGGATGAGCGGCTATGACTAAAATTTGTCTCAAAATGAGCTTATCCTTTCTCTAATTAGCAGCTTAATTTCAATAGAATAGCGTGTTATTTGTGGTCAATTCTTCAGAGACAACTCTGCCACCACCGGCAAATGTTCCGAGCCTCCAGACCCGGCCAGCGTACCCGCCTGGCGGGCAAAAAAATGATCGCTGAAAAAAATATGGTCAATACGTACTAACGGCCACAAAATGGGTGGAGCTACAGGCTCATCTACCCAACAATCCGGATCGGGGGAGGAGGCCGGAAAGGTGAAACCAAACCCCCAGCCGGTTTGCCGGTGAGCATTATACAAATGCCGGGCCACTAAACGATACGCTTCGGTTTGCTCCGTTGTGTTAAAATCACCGGCGACGATAAACGGGCCGTCAACTGTCTGAAACGCCTCGACTAACGCCAGAAACTCCTGGTAGTGTTCTATCCAGATTTCTGGCTGTACGATATGTACATTCCACACCGTTATAGAACCCCCTGGTGTGTCCATCCTTACTTTCTGGACCCTGCCCTGCTCCGGGGCCACGCCCAGCGAGGTTAATGAGTAGCGGCTGATCACCGCTTGCCCCACTTCTGGGGCGTAGAGAAAGTGGAAATCACCGGCGCTTGTTAAGTAGAGGTCAACTAATTCCCGACGCAATATACCCGCTACGTCTGGCCTGACCTCTTGCAAGAGCAGCAGATCAGGCTGCACCTGCCGGATAACATGAATGATCCCTTCAATATTGTGATTATTCGAACAGACACTATAACTCATCATCTTAAACGTTAGGCGGGCCGCCGGCTCTGCCCGCGGCTGGGGCAAAAAAAGAAGGAGCGAAGGAAGGTCCATCAGTATCATCAAGGTGGCGATAATCAACCACTCCTTCCTGTACCTCCGGTCCAACCAGGCAATAACCAGAACCGGGACCGCGCTCACCAACAGCCAGGGCGCGAAGTAGTTGAACAGCCGTACGGGAAACCACCGGTCCCCGACCCACCAACGCAAGGGATAACACACCAGCAAGCTCAGGCCCAAAAGCGAACACCCTAATCGCAGAAGTTTACCTCCTTGGCGCATTACCATCGCTCTGGGTCACTTGACATCATAAATTTCAGAAAATCCCTCATAAAATCTTGGCATAAGTGTCACTTACAGATTCCATCAGTTTGACAGCATCTTGCCGCCAGCCAGAACCTTGTCCCGTTCCAGATTAACATTGAAAAGCATATCGAGGTAGCTAAGGAAGGGCACGAAATCGCCAAAGCACTGCTGATAGACCGGATAGTTGTATTCGTGGAACCTAACTGTAATGCCTTCGGCAGCAAATTCCGCGATGTCGAGATAGTCCCGGCCAAAGGCGCCGGAGAGATATGTATCGGAGCCAAGATACTTGCAGATATCCAGCAGCAGCCGCGGCCCTCTGCCTGACACGGGCAGTTCGGAAGCGTAGGTGAACTGGCAGGTAATCCCCAGCAGCTTCAGGGCAGGCTCCCACGAGGCACGATCGAGCTGCGTCAGGGTCTGGGGTGATGCTTCGAGGATAGCGGAGATCTCGGCGGCGTAGGTCTCATAGTATGGCGCTTTGCTATACAAGGTATTTAGCGTTTTAACAGCTTTACCCGGCCAGGATTGGCTGTTGTCAACGTAAGTGTCGAGGATGCGCTGTTCTCGGCTAAATTTACGCATGGGGACAGTCAGCCACTGAGGTCCTTGTGGCGTTTTGAGTTTGGCCCGGTTCTCCTCGTGGCGTGGAGTAAATTGGACCGTGTCAAAGATCACGAAAACATCGGCCACCATCATTCGGTGTAGATAATGTAAACCTGGAAAGAATCGAGGCTGACTGATAACACAAACTGACATTATTAAATCCCTCAAACAATGAACGTCACGTCAATTCGATTTAACCACGTACTGCGGCGGCGGAAGCAGTTGCTTTCTAGGTGGCAATAGCCAGGAGTGAACCAAGACACAAAAGGCTGTTTGGGTAATTATTTTTAAATCCAGCCAAAGGCTTTGTTGTTCTACGTAGCGTAGGCTCTCGGCCAACTGGGCCGGGAGATGACGTTCAAGATACCATTCCTGGATAGTTATACCTGCCGGTGGCGGGTCGTGATAGGTCAGGTCAGGGTACCAGCGCACTTCGGCTAACGAGGCAATACCGGGACGGACCTGTAAGGTACGCCACTGCTCAGGCGTGTAATGTCGTTGAACAATGTCCCAGTCCTCGGGTCGCGGGCCGACGATTGACATGTCTCCAGTGAGAACGTTCCAAAATTGTGGCAGTTCATCGATCTTGAACTGCCGGAGTCGTGCTCCGACGGGCGTGATACGATCATCGCGCTCCGCCGTGACCCTGCGGTCGACGTTGTCCATGCCGATGTACATTGTGCGGAGTTTAAACATATCGAATGGCTTGCCCCCGAACCCGGCCCGTTTAGCCCGGTAAAAAGCTGGACCTGAGGACGTTAACTTTACTGCCAGGGCGCCAAGCAAGATCAGCGGCCAAGTTATTAAAAGTACACAACTGGCGAAAATAACATCAAATGAGCGTTTGATCATTTTGGTAACCTCCACTAAAAAATACAAATAAAGCAAGCACCAGCATAACTGTTTTCATTCCTAAACATAGTCAGCTACGCTGGAAGGCTTACAACTATTTTTGTTTTAGCGTTTAACAAAAAGAACTATGTTTCAAGCAAGTTCTTCATTAAGGTGAGTTAAACGCTCAGGCCAGTTTTGCTCATTTAGGGGACGATTTCCTTCGAGGTAGAAGCGGAGCAGACCTTCGGCTTTGGACAGGGTAGGATAATTTGGATACCAACGGAGTAATTGCTTAAGAACTGCATGAGTGGCGTTGTTGAAAACAGGCGCCAACCAGGGGTGAAAGACGATGCGTTGCCGCACCGGCTTTGTGGTGTAGCCCATTTGGAACTTAAACTCATCTACACTGGCAGGAGCATCGAGCGACTCAGGGCTATAAAAGACCATCCGTATACCGGGCCGTGATAACACCTCGTGGCTCATTATGTAGGACACAGCATTGTTAACATAACTATTGAAATATTGTCGGTGACTCTGTGCAGAGAGTACTTTGCACGTATCATCAACACAAGCAGTTAAGATGGTTGCGGCCAGGTCTCCCTGCACGATCGCACCCCAAGCTTCGAATCCTGGCAAGCCTCTGGCGGCGAGACACATTCGCTGCCATTGGTCCTGATTCATGTGACGGCTACGGCCCTGGCGTTCCAGGGTATCTTGTTGCAGCCTCCATCCTTCCTGTGCCAGTCGCTCCATAGATATGCGCTCAACTTTACAGCGTTTCAGGCCACGGCGAACTCTGCTACGTGTGTTGGCGCTCAACACTTCCAGGTCATAAGGGCCTCTGTCAAATATAACGTGATAGCTGGCTTTGCCTTGTGGCACATCCACTGGCGAGGAGTAGCGCAGGCCTACCGCTCGCTCTTTGGTCAGAAACTCCTCAAGTTCCTGTTCAGAAGGTTGAATAGTCCAGTGGAAAGGAAAGGCTTCGTAGACCCGAGGCCCGGCATCATACCAGAGGCTGCTGGCGGTACGAACAATATAATGGCCCTGCCGGCGCAACCATTCTGCAAATATTTCAACGTTCATGGTGCTCCCTTTAATCAGTTGGCTTTGCGGGCAAAAAGCAGGACACCCGGGGAAAGATTGACCCGCTTGAGCGACGTGAAGTACAGCATGTCAGCCACTAGATAGACAATCCTTGTTTTCCAGGATGAATCGTGCCACGACGCCGTCATGGCGTGGGATTCGACGCGGACACGATCGAATCCCACGTCTTGCAAGATCCGGCTGAGCGGGGCCATGCCGATGCCGTGGAACTGCCCCATGAGCATTTCTGAGATTCTGAGGTCGCGTACCGGGCCGGCTGCCGAGAAAGCCCGGGCGAGTCCCCAGGCAAAGCGCTTGTTCGCCAGACGCATAGCCAGGACCCCGCCTGGCTTGAGCAGACGGTGAAAGGTCTCAAGCATCGTGTAGGGGTGCCACACGTAGTAGAAGGAATCGTTCGCCGTAATGGCTGCAAAATGACCATCCGGGAAACCGGCTTCTTCAAGGTTCCACCCGCAGTGGACCTCGAATCCCTTCGCGCGAGCCTTCTCCGCCGCCGTTACGTACGGATCGAAGCCGCTGGGTGTCCAGCCGGCCTGGCGGGCCATAACCAGAAACTGACCAAAATTGCAGCCGAAATCAAGCAGTGTTCCCGGATCTGTCCAGCGGGATAATCCCCTCAGAATACGCTGTTGGACCGCATCCTTCTGCTGGGCGATTTTGATCTCGGATGCGGGATCCTGGTAGGACCGTTCTAGCCAGTGCCGTTTGATGACTTCCGGCGCCGGAACCGGATAGACGAACCAGCCCCCGCAGGCGCGGCACTCCCACCAGTACAGAGGGACGGGCGCCGCATCCTTCTGGGAATATAATTGGGTAAATCTGGCTGTAACGATTTCGTGGTCCGCGTTACACAGAAAGCATCGAACAGGGGGAGAGATCACATGTTGGGCAATATCTTTACTTTGATAGTAGCTCATTGCCTCATAAGTGTTCATTTCATAATGTTCCCCATTCTTTTTGAACATCAATCCAGATATGATCAAGGTAAGCGAGCATAAACGGATTGATTCGGAGTCGTTGGATAGCGGAAGCAATAATGTCTGGTGCTTGACGCGTTAGTGCGTCAAGCACGTCAATCCAACGCTGCATCAATTCAAGCAAGCTAAAAAGCAACAAGATACGAGAAGAGAAGTGACCATTGGCACAGTATCCGTCAAGGAAGGACTGCTTCAGGGCGTCTATAGTGGAAGACCGAATTGCTAGATCACCAGCTAACACTCTCTGCTTTAACGTATCTAATCCTACAAGAAAGTAGGCAATATCCTCTTCCACCGATCCCACTTGATAAAGCGTGGTATCTATTGTATAAACTCGTCCGTCAGGCAGTTGCACAAAATTGTCTAGATTAAGGTCACGGTGCAGATGGCTGACAATGGTCTTCTCCTGAAGCATCGGCGCAAGTTCCTGAACGGCTTGTTTGACCAGAAGTAACCGTTTACGGCTGAATTCTTCTGATACAAGGCTGAGCAAGGTTTCACTTTTCTCTTGTAACCTTTGATAGTATTCTTCACCATTGAAAGTCTCTTTTTTGGGGTAACACCCTTGTTCTATTTGATGAATCCCACTCAAGAGTCGCCCTGCCCTATAGGCGGCCTTGGCGCTAGTTTGCACAACCGACTGCTTTGTCCAGGGTCTCCCAGCACGCCGTACTATAGCCAGCAAGTCACTGCCCGGTACATACTCAAGAACCAGAGTATCTGTGTCGGAAAAGTAGGCCAGGGAGCGCACTGCTGTAATACCCTCAATCTTATTTTCGCCGAAGTGCTGGTATAGCAGCGAAAGGGCTTGATACTCGAGCATCAGCGCGTCAGAGGAATGACGTATATCTTGTGCATCTCCATCTGTGCTGTGCGAGCGTGAGCGTTTGACCAGGATCGTTCGCTCACAACGCCCACGTTCATCCCTTATATCAAGCGTGTGATGGTGAGACCACCGAAATCGCTTTTCCTGAATGTTAGTCAGCGAGAAATCGCCGTGGTTGAGATCTGGATACCAAACAGGCAAGGATTCCAACAGGCGAGTTTGAACATCACCAATAACATTATCACTCATACACTTACTTTCTCCGGTCGCTTTGCTTTCAGCAAGTCAACATACAGGTTCCAAGTCTCCTCAAACATGCGGTCAATACTATAGTATTCCAACACCCGCTGTCTGGCGGTACTCGCACAGCGTTGAGCCAGCTCTGGTTCCTGCACAAAACGGGCGATCGCCCGGGCAATGGACTCCGGGGACTTGATGGGGACCAGCAAACCGGTCACCTCAGGTTCAATCAGCTCAGCATTGGGTAAAATGGACGTAGTAACGATAGGTCTGCCAGCAGCCATGGCTTCCAGCAGCGAGATGGACAGTCCTTCCCAACGGGAAGGGCTGACAAAGATGTCTAACGCCCCCAGAAAGGCCGGAATGTCTCCGCGGAAACCGAGGAGGCGCACCTGTTCGCCGAGACCCAGATCGTGGATCAAACCTTTTAGCTTCTGCAGGTCCGGGCCGTCACCCGCCAAGAGCAGCATAAAAGGCACATTCGGGATCAGCGACTTGAGGGATACCATGGCCTGGATCAATGTATCGTATTCCTTCGATGGCGCCAGACGGCCGGTGCTGCCAATCAACATGTAATGGGCGGGAATGCCCAACTCGTGTCGCAGAGCCTTTCCAACTCCATTTTGGGCTGCTGAGATGAGCGGTTGAGGGTCAATCCCATTACAGATAGTGACCAGCTTATGGGCGGGTGCAACATGGTACTGGCGTGCCTGGTGGGCTGTAGCGTGACTGACGCAGATGGTCTTGGTAGAAGCGAAAGCAGCCAGATTCAGAAGCGGGGTATACAGTATACGTTCGAGCGGCGAAGAGAACTCGGTCACAACCCAACCTGCTTGGTGATGTACGATCACTGGCGTGCCGATCAGACGTGCGGTGATCCGGCCAAGGAAACCAGGAGTTGCGGTATACGTATGTATTACCTCGTATTGCTTCTTGTGCAGGTACGAGATCAGTTGGAAAAACGCCCGTAAATCAGCAACCGGGGTTATGTCTCGCGGGATATAAATACTGTCTATCACTTGAACCCCCGGTATCTCGCGCAGCAGCCGGACCGTCGTCGGGTCCGTGCCAAGCACGTCTACCTGACAACCTCTCTCAACAAGATAACGGCACCACTTTAGAACGAGGTACGTCCCGCCGCCATAGCCAGAGTTACCAATAAGCTGTAAGGTTCGCATTATACTCTCTCCACCCGCAACTGAATTTGATTGCCCCTTGCTTCACTACCGTTTCTACTCTCAGCGAGACTCCCCCTTCCTTTCACGATCTCTCCAACCTCTGCCATGGCGAGTGAACGCATCCCATGCTCCTCTCTGCAACGAGTAAATGCCGTTAAGATCTTTCTGAGGAACGTTATGTTCTCATCTGTGTAAGATCCAAAGTCTTGGGGGTGCCAGGACAGATGAAAAATCCTCCTGCCAATCGCTGCTGCCTGGATGCCCTTAACAATACGATCTAAGCGCACCGAATCGAGGTGTCTCAGACGTGGACTGTAGGGCGCCAAGTAACGACTCGATGAAACATTGCAAAGCCCGTTTTTTTCAAGTACATCATCCCAACATTTCAAATTTAACCCGGATAGATTTAGGTAACGATCTAGAAGCCTGGGACCACGCACGTACAACTTTTGCTCATTCGCAGTACGGGGTCTGTACATCCAACTCTTTTCGGTCCCCCGATAACAAACGATGCCGGCCTCTACAAGCAAGTCAGCGTAAGTGGGGTTGAACTGTTCGCGCGGAAAGACGATCGAACGAAGTTGAAAGCCGTATTTGCGGGCAATCGCCACGGCACTCTCCAAATCAGCCCGGAAGGCGGCCCGAGTCTGTCCAGGCTCAAGACAGAAGTAGTGCGAGAACGTGTGGGTCCCGATCTCCTGGCGAGGTCGTTTACAAATAGCCTCGATCAGGCTGGGAGCAAAATGAAACGGGTCATCTTCTTCCCCTTCTCCAATAGTTTCTTGATAGGGGGATAGACGCGGGTGTTCATACTCCGGGCGTATTGTTGGGGAGAAGCTCTCTAGTTCCTGACGCGAGTTGGCGAACAGGAAGCCAACTGTTGCCCATGTCGCGGCGATGCCGAATTCCTCAAATAAATCAAGCATCTGCGGGACTGCCCGTCGAACCCCCAATAGATTCTGCTGGTACTTTCCACCAGGGGGGCATATGTCCCGCACACCCCAATGGATTTCAAAGTCCAGAGAAATGACTAGAGCACCAAAATCAGGATGCCTTGTCTTCGGGCCGCTTGAGGAGGCTTGATCGTTATAAGCCATCATTCTTACCTTCCCATGATCAAATTCGGGTATTGCCCACATAACGTGGTTACAAATGTTCTATAAACAGATTATTTGGGATGATTCCCGTCATTACGCCTGGCATTGATGTCCGCACGGCGATAAATCGCCGCGCTATTGAATTGCGCCGGATGAATCCGGCTTAAAAATCCGCTTTCAGCCCGATTTATCGGGCACAGTTTGATAGCCCAGCGATTTATCACGGGCGGAGATACTGTCTCCGATTACTTCGAAATAACAGGCAAGTAGCTACAGTAGGGATCCTTTGCCTTCAGGACAAACTTGTTATAGATCTCCCTCACCACCGGGAAGAGTTCTGGGTGATTGGAAAGTTCATCGCTGTAGGTGTCGGCGGCGGGAAGCCACGAATACCAGAAGGCTCCGTCTATGTCCGTAGAGTAGACGATTGAAGCCAAGTCCCTCATCTCGTTCGCGTTGGGCATTCGCAGTTCGTCCGGGGTATACTCAAAACTCTGCATCGTCCAGATGATCTTGGAGTTAGGCGCCCGCTCCCTGGCGACCGCCAGATCCGCCGTCAACTGAGCGATAAATTCATCCCTCTCATAGACGCCCCCCTCCTTGAACGGGTAATACCAGGTTGAACAATAGTCACAGATTCCATCGGCAAAGGCTGTTTCTTCGCCGCGTGCTGTCCAGAAGGACATGCTGTCTACCTCTGAATAGATAGGCACATCGGCGATGGCCTTGATGGCCTTATAGAGGGCTTGCTGTTCGGCAGTGGTCAAACCACATCCTTCGCAATCCATCCAGTAAGGTTCGTGCAAAGAGTAGACCGCCAAGAGGGCCGGGTGCCCAGACACGGTTTGGATAAACAATTTGGCTTGATTGTCTATCTGCCACCGAGTCCCATTCCAATTCCATCCCGGCGGCCACAGCCAGGCGATAACACGTATCCCCTGTGCCTGCGCTTCATCCAGGTAGGCCAGCCATTCAAGTGGTCCCTCACTGTAATCAAAATTCATCAGCACAACCTCTACCCCCAGCTCCTGGACCGTCTCCAATTCATCACTAAAAACATATTGCACCCCGTAAAAGGGCTTTGCCAAGACCCCGACACATACCTGGCTGGCCGGAGATACACTTTTAGTGGTACTGGCGACTACTACATTCTCGGCGGGGTTGGTGCCTACATAGAGTCCTGAGACAAGAAGGAGCATAACAATGAGGAAACTTACCCAAAACATAAAATGCTTGACGCTTCTCATTCGATTCTATGATTTCCTATCTTCGAATAGTTCGAAAAGGCCTGAGTCTCCGTCGTGATTGTTACCCACGCCAGAGCCAGAATGAACCAAAAATGACGCCAATGGATTGTATCAATCACAAAACTGTTCATTAAATGACCTAGAAGGCATCCAAGTACAATCTTTGCTGAGATACCGAAGGGTTTGTTGATTTCCTGAAAGGCGCGGAAAAATGTACCTATTGATAAAACCAGCAGTAAAAACATTAGGGTGGCAAATCCAAAAATCCCGTTCTCGGCAAAGGTGCGCACATATAGACTATGAGCACTGGACCACATCCCCGGCCCTAATCCAAGCAAGTGGGTCATTCCTACCTGAATTCCTTCCAGTTGCCGGCCAAAACGGGAGACATCGTATGCTTGGAACTTGGCTCTATCCTCTAGAAATCCTTGTATAAATTCCAGGGAGCCCAGCCATGTGGATAGAAACGGCAAAAACACCAAGCCTATAATAGCCACGATGAGCACATGGGCGATGATTTTCGGCCGGGATTTTATCGTCAGAATGAGGTAAATGAGCAGGGCAAGAGTCAGGTTGCCCCACGCCGCTCGCGAACCAGAGAGGAAAACGCCTGCACCCAATGCGATGATGCCCAAGATCTTAGCCACAAAAAATCCCCGAAAAAATTGTGGCTGCAAGACCTCATCAATCAAGAACAAGATCGCCAGAATGAGGAACGGCCCAAAGACGTTAGCGTCTTTAAACAGGCCTGAGGCCCTGTTAAATTCAAGAAATATGTCCGTTCCTATACCAAGATAACCCAAAGCAATCAAAAAAACAGATGCCAGTGCGCTCGCCAGATACCCGATCATCACAGCGCGCATGGCTTGAAATGAGGTGGCGTACATCTTTACAAAGTAAAAGAGAACGATCAAATATCCAGTGATAAACAGGTAACGTACCCCCTCAATAACTTCGTTTACATAAATCATTGAGATGAAATTGGTAACTATATAGCCCAGGAGCAGCAGATGGATTAGAGGGGAATCTCTGAGCACCTTCAGCGATAGCTTCCCGGACAGTATACCGATGGGGAATAACAGCATCACAAACATATCCGTCGGCGCAGGCTCTATTCGCACCACCCCAAATAAACAAAAGCTCATTAAGACCATGAAGTCGAACTTGAGCACACTTAGAAATAGGACCAGCCCTAAACCCAATACTGCCCAGGGAATTAATACTTCCCTACCGGCCAAAAACCCGCTAATCCCGGCAAACAGGCTGCCCGCTAACCCGGCTCCCAAAATAACAATGAAATATAGCAAGATGCCAAACCATCTTGTGTTTACTATGGAACTCGGAGTAGTTTGGATCCAGATCTTTAGCAGTGCCATCTTATATAAGTTTACGGAAAGCTCTTGTTAATATCATCAAACTCTCTAATTTGAGTCTGTACCCGATAATCAGGTAGGTTGACGCGCCAATTAAGATCAGAATAACCATCTGTAGGAACTGATAATAGAGCGGCAGTTGAACCAGGATATGGTTCGACAGTTCCAGTAACAACACGAGCAAAGCCCCCATTATGGCGGAAACGAGGGTTACTGTGTAAACAGAGTTCAACAACGATCTCACATTCAACGACTTGAGGTGGCGGCGCTTGAGAAAATATATCATTAAGACCATGGTTAGCGTTACAGATATACTCGTACCCAGGGCAATGCCATAGTACCCCATATAATGGCTCAGGATTAGACTGAACAACAGATTAGTGAGCCAATTAAAGATGTTGAGTTTACTAATCAGTGAGAGGGCGTTACCCAGAGAGAGAAAAACGTAGTTAAGTACAGATATCACGGCAAAAGCGGGAATGCCACTGGCGTAGTAGAATAGGGCTTTGCTTGTAGCCAGGGTAGCCAAGCTGTCAAAGTTTCCCCGCTCAAAGAAGAGTTGCGTCAACGGGATGCGTAAGACAACCATTCCGACACAGGCTGGGATGATGATAAAAAGCAGAACTTTCAACCCGGTCAGCACGCTCTCATTAAGCTCTTGTAGCTGCCTTTGTGCGGCCAGGGTAGACAAGTTGGGAAAAAGCGTTGTCCGTAAAGGATTCGCAAAAAGACCTATAGGCAGTAACACGATTCGGCTGGCATATTCCAAAGCAGTGATGCTGCCTTCTGGTAGGCCGGAAGCTACCATCCGATCTATCATGTAGATAATCTGTAGTCCGGAAACAGTAATCACGAATGGAAGCAATTGTCTTGCTATTTCCTTGGTTCCAGCACGATCAAATGCCCAAGTCAGTTTTAGAAGGCCCTGTTTCAACACCTCCAGGAACTGGATCGCTACCTGGATAAACGCACCCAATACTATCCCCCACGCCAGGACGAACACACCAAATTTACTACTTAAGGTCAAAGCAAAGATAAGCAGGGTGATGTTATAGACCACACGAGCTAGCTCTGGGACGATGAAGTCGCGATGGGAATGAAGCAAACCGCGCAGGCCTGCATCCATCCCAAGAAAGATGATAGATAAAGACATGATCCGGACTAACGAAATGGCAGTTTCCCTTGCCAAGCCATCAAAACCAGGGGCAATCAAGCTAACGATAAGGGGGGCGCCTGCCACTGCGATTGCCGCAACGATGATCGAGACAAAGGTGGCCAGGACAAAAAAAGAGCTGGAGAGGGTCCAGGCTTCGTCCTCTCCCCGGGTAGCGCGATACTTGGTATACAAAGGGATAAAGGCCATACTAAGGCCGAAGCCCACAAAACTAATGAAAAGCTCTGGAATACTCAATGTAACGAAAAAGGCATCAGAATCTATGCCCAGGCCAAATTCCCGAGCGATAATCACCTGGGTCAGAAGCGTAATGACCCGTGTCAATACTCCTGTAATAGTGAGTGCTAATGTCGCCCCGGAAACTTGTTGGAAGCGTGATCGCCAAACTGAAAGAACAGGTTCTTTAACTGAGCTTTCCATATATCATCATCTCGCATATTGCTTAATTGGATAACCGTTCAATAACTTCTCTCTAAGGCACCCGGAGATACTCTATCAGAAAAGCAGCGCCAGCAGCCAACACACAACCTACTAAAGCCGCCACCAGCGTGTTGAACAGTATCCGGGGCGCGACTGGTGCCCGAGGTTGAGTTGCTTGCTCAATCACAACGAGTTTGCTGCCCGGCACCCATCTCGAATTCCGCGCAATCTGCCCGAAATCCACGGCTATCTGATTGGCGATTTCCATTGCCACCCGTGGGTCGCTGTCCTCAACTGTTAATTCGATTAGCGGAGTTTCAGGAAGCACTTGGATCTGAATCTTTTCCGCGGTTTCGTTTGGATCCAGATCAAGAGCTTGGGCCACCGCCTCAATGACCGGACGTCTGTCTAATAGTTCCTGGTAGGTTATGGTTAAATTACCGATCGTTTCGGAAAAGGAATATTCGTTGCTAGCCTCGACGAGCAGTCTGGTCGAGGTACGATAAACGGGCGGGAGTATAAAACTGCTAACCACAAAGCTGGCAGTAGCCGCTACCAATGTGCTGGCGATAATTAACCACTTCCATTTCCAAATAATCTGGAGATATTGTCTAAGTTCCTTTGCTTGACTTAACGTATCTAAATGCTGGGGATACGCTGCCATGCTGCTCAATTCGGATGTCTGTCCGCGAGGCGGTTGATCTACTATGTGTCGCTCTTCACTCTTTGTCCCAAACGAAGCTATGAACTGCTCCCTTTCATGAAACGGATTTTTTGGTTGAAGCCAGTCCTGCTGTCGCTCCTTTTCCGTAGCCGACCGCGCCGCCAGTGGCTCGACAATCTTGGCTTTCAGGTCAGCTCCTTCCAGTTTGTTTTTAGAGTTGTTATCACTCATTGTTCACCATCTTCTTGACAAGCATACAAAACTTTCCCCTCTGGCGTAATGGCGCTTATCGCCGACAAATGTTCCCACGGCGGATATTTCAGAAGAGGTGTCTGTCCCGGGGGCGCATACGTCCTGACCGCTGCGGGCAATAAATAAAAACCGGCTTCATCAATACTCAGACAGGCTCCGCCGTTCCGAGACCTATGATCTCGAAGTTAAGGAAAGATATCATCACCTCTCGGAGCGTTGGCTACAACAAGAAGTGCTTGGCGAGAAAAATAAGGGGACTGGCAAGTAAATAATAAGACTTGCTAAATTGTTCCCTTAATATAACGGCCCTGACCGCGGGTACCTCGGGGACGTGGACGCAGTGGCGCCTCCGTTCCAGGAAGCGCTTTTTCCAGATCGCCCACATCTATTTGGACCCGGCTGACTTGGCCCAGAATGGTTAATAGGACTTGCACTCGTTTGCTGGGGGTGGTTGGGCCATCAAAAATGGCTAACATATCACAAAACGGACCATCGGTGATATAGACGGCATCCCCCAACTCGAAGGGATGGATCGGCAGACTATCGTTAGTCTGGATTTCCCCCAGCTTGCGCTGGAAAAAGCTGATAATCTCATGAGGTAAAGGTGTAGGCCGGTCATCAAAAGTCACAATTCGTCGCAAGCCCGGCGTCCATTGTACAAACGACAGCCCGATGGTTTCAAAATCAGCATTCATAAAAAGGTAGCAAGGAAAGAAGGGTTTTTTTTGACCTCGCTGACCTGGTTTCACGCCCTTAATCTCTGGCAGATATATTTCGATTTCGCGCTGCTGTAAAGCTGCGGCTACTTGATATTCAGCATGGGGCTTGGTGTAAAGGGTATACCACTGCTTCATTCTCAAACCTGCTGCCCATTTAAGTTTGAGCCCATATTATTTTCGTCTAACTCCAAAACTAAGATAGGCAATTCCTGAGTTTCGATATTGCTTTTGTCGTCTGGATCGAGATGAGATACCGGGGTCGAGGTTAAGGGAGAGGACCTTTCTAGCAGAAATAACAAGTCAACCCGGCGAATACGCCAGTTCCGCCCAAAGCGAGAGGCAGGGATAATCCCTTGTTGGCACCAACGCCATACCGTAACACGACTGACACGCAAATAGATGGCTACTTCCTGGACCGTTAGCATTTCATTTGTTAGCATTCCGTCGTTAGGTTGAGTTGACATGACAACCAACTTCTGCTAGAATTTAAAAAGGTCAGACGCAGAGCAGCGCACGCATGCGCTTAAAAACGCAGCCGCAGTGCCTCCGGTATGTTTACTGGTCATAAACATGCCGGCAATGTTTTAGTCTGATTTTGGAAGATGAGCTGGCTTCTTAAGTGGAGGTCAGCTCAATTTTGTTGCATGGGTATACAATAAAGTATATGAGCAGCCTATAACAGAATTAAAGTATAAATAGTTTCTCCCTTATTGCCCAGTACTGATGGATATATTTGTTGTATAACCCCTGGCTAAACCTTAACCTCGTTATTAAGCCACATAGCGTAAGCCATCTGGCTTACTGCCATGCGGTTTTTGTGTTTCCAACGTGACCAATCCTGCTTGTGCCGCCAGCACAGAGGCCTCGGTCCGGGTTGAGACCTTCAACTTGCTCAAAATGTTGCTGACATGAATTTTGACCGTACCTGTAGTTAGATTTAGGATTTGAGCTATTTCCTTGTTGCCCAATCCTCTGGCTATCAACTGTAACACCTCGCGCTCTCGCTCGGTCAATCCATTAACCCTGCTTAGAGAAATGCTTTCTCTTGGAGCTTTAAATTTAAAGAGGTAGCGAGCGACACGCGGATGAAGCGGCATATCACCCATCTGTGTGGCCCGAATGGCATGCAGCAAGGCCTCGCCATTGGCATCTTTTAACTGATACCCATCTGCACCCGCTTCGAGCGCCGCATTGATTTGGATCTCATCCTCAAAAGTTGTCAGAACAAGAATTTTTATCCCGGGATAATCCCGCTTGATTTGGGCTATTGCTTCTATCCCATTTTTCTCGGGCATTACCAGGTCCATCACAATAATATCTGGTTGTAAAACCTGGGCCAGATAGATAGCCTCTCGGCCATTCTTGGCTTCGCCGACTATTTGAATAGCTGGTTCGGTGCTCACCAGCATCTGGATTCCGGTACGGACAACCGTATGGTCGTCCACAACCAAAACTCGAATGCGCTCCATTTTCTTCTCCGAATGGGACGAGCTATTATGCGTTATTATAGTTTTTAAGGGTAAGGGCAAACGAGACCGGGAGTAATTAAATACCCGGGAGAAAAGACATCTTCTGCTGAAGGTTTGGAAGTGTACTACAGAATTTTAACACATGATGCGGTAAATTTTCCTGAGAATCTCGTTTGAATCTCATTAGAAATTGGTTTGAATTTATTAGAAATTGGTTAGAAAGCTAAACGGGCTTAATCTTCCAGCGGATTTTCCAGGGGGATCCGGGCCGTGAGACGAGTTCCTTGACCTGGCCTGGATTGTATCCCAAAGCTCCCTCCGAACAGCCTGGCTCGTTCCTTCATGTTTCTTAAGCCCATCGTCTCGCCGCCCAGAGTTGACGGCTCAAAACCGGCGCCGTTATCTTTAACAACGACGACAACTTCGTTGTTCTCCTGGGTTAGCGTGATATTTACCTGGGTGGCTTTGGCATGTTTGATAATGTTCCACAAAGCCTCTCTGACCAGGAAATATAGGGCATCCCGGTGGTCAAAAGTAAGAGACGTTTCCAACTCGGCTTTGAACTTAATGGACAGGGCATACTGTTTGCTCAGCCTATGGCAGTGTTCTGTCAGCGCCTCGACCAAATCGGTGTTAAGGACGGTTGGGTGTAGTTGATAGAGATGCTCTCGCATCTCGGTCAGCGCACTTTGCGAGAGGCTGTGAATATATTTGATCGGCTCTTCAACCCTTCTCTCATCATTTTGTGCCAGTAATCTTAAAGAGGCCTGGGCTGACAAGCCAATACTGTAAAGCGATTGCGTCACCGAGTCGTGAAGCTCTCTGGCCAGACGATGGCGTTCTTGTTTTACTGCCAGTTGGCGATTGCGAGCATGGAGATGGGCGTTGTGCAAAGCCAGAGCCGCTTGATTGGCAAACAGATTTGCCAGTCGCTTATCCTGGGTGTCAAAATCACGCTCATGCTCGCTCCAGATAAGCAGAACACCCAAATTTTTACTTCGGACTAATAGCGGGGCGCACAACAGAGAACGTACGCGGGCTGACTCCAAAAGAGCCAGCATTGAGGCGGCGCGGCTATCACCTAAAACGTGATTGCTTGTCTGAGTCTGGCGCGTGAGAATTGCCTGCTCAGCGAGTGATCCACCCACCAAAAGTCGCGAACCCGGCCTGATTTGCAGCCAGCTCTGGCCAGGTGTCGCTACTTCAAGGTATTGACCGTCGTCACTCAAAAATAAAACGGCGGCGCCATCTGCGTTTAGCAGATGTTCAGCCTGGGTAATAATAAATTCCAATAGATTATTGAGATTGATTTCACTTACCAGGGCCTCAGTGATCACCAATACACTCTGCATTTCGGCCAGCAAACGCGCTTCACTCGCAGCCAGCGCCTCGACGGCTTTTTTACGTCCGTCAATGTTAATCGTGCTGAAACAAACGCCAATTACTTCACCGTTTTCGGCAGAAACAGGATTAAAATTTATTTCATACCAATGGGTTCCATCCCCAACGTTGATCCGCCTCTCCAAATTAACCGAGGCGCCCCTCAGCGCTTCGTTAAAATTTTGTCTAAAGCTCTCTAATTCCTCCCCGATCATAAGCTCAAAAAAGGAACTTCCTTCTTTTAGTTCTCTACCAAATATCGCTTGAGCGCCTCTGTTGGCTCTCTTATTAAAAGCCTGAATTATGCCATCGGCGTCTATCAGCAAAAATGCCTGAACTGCGTTATCAAAAATAGCTCTCAGGTTTGCCTCTGATTTTTTTAATGCCTGTCCTGTCTGCTTACGCTGAGTAATATTGCGCACAATCATCAACACTTCATTAGGGCCGCTGGCGACAAAACGAGCCTCAAAGTACTGAATCTTCGGTGAGAAAGCCAGTTGATATTCCAAAACAGGGACGGTGTGGGCATCATGGGCTTGATTAATATAGGCCAGAGCCAGGCCGGCCAGGTCAGGTGGCAGCATCTCCCCCACATCTCTGCCAATCTTTGTTTCACCCTGCACCCCTGCTGGCAGTCCGCCACCCTGCGCTATTTTGTAGTCCAGTAATCGTCCTTCCCGGCTAAAGTAAAACAAAGAGTCAGGGATAGCATCTAACATCGCCCGATTTTTGATGGCAACCTGGTGTAACTCCCTTTCGGCCTCAATGCGTTCTATCAATTCCGAACGCACCTGATGATACAAACGGGCATTTTGGATGGCGACGGCAGCTTGATTGGCGAGCAGTTGCGCCAGTCCTACCTCCTCATCGGTAAAAATCCGCTCAGTTTGCCGACTTTCTATCTCTACCAACCCCATAACCTGGTTTTGAACTTCCATCGGCAGCAATAACAAAGTTTTGATGTTACCGGCCTGCATGTAGCTTAATTCGGCGGAGCCAGGCTCAGCTTGACAGGCGATCCTCTGTTGGGCGCGTCGTTCCAGGAGGACCTGCTTACCCAACGAGGAAGTTGCCAGGAAGTGATCGCCAATAAGCGGGCCCTCTGTCCACCGCTTATCAGGACTGTATTGGGCCATAACCGAAATGGTATCCCTGGCTTGGTTCCACTCAAAGATGGTACAACTGTCACCCTGAAGCAGATTGACCATCTCCACGGTAATGGCATATAACACGTGCTGCAAATCTAAACTTGAAGCTATCGCTGCTCCGGCATACTGCAACGCCATTAACTGGGCATTACGTTGGCTAACCTTAGCCTCAACCTGCTTCCGTACCATAACTTCGCGCCATGTCTTATCATAGAGGCGGGCATTTTCAAGGGCGATAGCAGCGGCATTAGCCAGGGGGAGCAAACGCGCGACATCTTGCTGGGAGAAGGCCCCAATGGCATGGCTGTCGAGCCGTAGTAATCCCAACACACCTTCCCTCAAACAGATCGGTACGGCTACAAATGACCGGATCCAGGCCGACTCAGGGACTGTGACCCAATGAGGATTTTGATATGTATCGGTGATAATCAAGGGTTGCCGTGACTGTACAACTTGAGCGTCCAGAGGGAAGTCCAGCAGGGATTGTTCCAAACTGTCCAGCAATTTTTCGCTGCCAAAAGGCTCATATCCTTGCCAGCGGACAATGCGGAGTATACCGTATTTTAGGAGCATAATGTTTGCTGCGCTGTGGGCAACAATTCGCTGTGCCTGGCGCAAAATCTCATCCAACACCTCTTCGCGACTGGTTCGTGAGGTTAACGCTAGAAAGACTTCCCCCAAAGTTTCGGCCAGTATCCGCTGTTCTCGTTCAGCAATCAACAGACGTTCGGTATCCTCGTTTTCAACCGGCCCAACTATTTCCTCCTTCTGCCCAGGGCCGACCTCCTTCTGGCCTAAGCCGACATCCTCAACACCCAACTCAACCTGAATATCACCCAGCAATTCTTGCACCCTGCTAACGATACCCGGGAAAGTCGCCTTCAACCGGACCAGGTCTTCCGTCCTTTGCTGCAATTCCTCTAACTGCTGCTGTAAAGCTTTGAATTTACCGGCTCGACGCGACTGGTTGCTTTCGCGTGCTACATCTTCAGACTGCATCAGTGGTATCTCCCCTACAATACATCACACTCTTTTAACCTGAAAAGCGGTAAATTCGCCCGCGCAGCCCAACCTCTTCTGGGCGAGGTAATCTATGCTCATTATATCATAAATCGCAAGTAAACGTACCCCCCATTTTACGCCACTTAAGCCAGCCAAATCGGGACAAGCTCCCACGGGTAGGAGACACTGTTGAAATTTTAATTTTGCGGTGAGAGCGTTCGGAAACCCGCAGCGGCGCCCTTGCCACCGGCGCTCGTCCGGCGATAAAGTCGCCGGACTATCCCACAGCGCCCGATTAATCGGGCTAAAGCCGGGTTGACCCGGCGCTGTTCCATAGCCCTGGCATTCATGCCGGGGCGGGCCAGACCAATGAAATAGTTTCCGAACGCTTTCTGAAGTAATTGGAGTGAAGTGATGGGAGGAACAAACAACATTATCTCATCAAAAAAGTGCGATGAACTGAACCTGAGCCAAATAGAGAATCATCAGGACAACACCGGCCACGGTAATTCCGCTTCCGGCGAGGGCGAAGGAACGGAGCGGATGCTCAGCCCGGTTGAAAAGAAGCCCCAGGATTACCCCACCAGATGCAGTCCCGTCGAACTGTCCAGGAAGCCCAGGGAAAACCACCAGACCGAAGCCGGCCGGGGCCAGGCCGGCAACAGCCCCAGACCGACCACGGACAGTAGAATCCCTCCCTCTGTATACGGCAAGGTAACTTGCTGCAAGCCCAGCCCATAGCCAGCGGCCATCCCCAGCAAAAACAGCAAGGGTATGCCCCAGATAGATTGCCCCCGATTTTGGTACTGATAATCCCCACAGCGACCATCGCTCACAAGTGATCCCACCCCCCAACCGGATGGGCCGCCCTACCCCGCCAGCCGCTGAGCCACCTCGGCCAGCCGGTTGGCAAAGCCCAGCTCATTGTCATACCACGCCGCCACCGAAATGAAGGTACCGTCGTAAACCTGCACCAGCGGCAGATCAACAATCGAGGAGTGGGGGTCGCCAACAATTCGGCTGGAGGCCCATTCCTCCTCCAGTACGTCCATGACTCCCTTGAGCGGCGCTGTGCTGGCTGCGGTGCGGAACGCAGCGATGACCTCATCCCGGCTGGTCGGCCGCTCGGTGACAGCGTTGAGTTCGACAATGCTGCCGGTGCGCACCGGCACCCGGTAAGCCTTGCCGGTCACTTTCAAATCCGGCCAGATGAAGTTGAGCGCCTTGGCCGCCCCCGACGACGAGGGGATGATATTCTCTGCCGCCGCCCAGGAGTCGCGCCGGTCTTTCATCGGCTGGTCGGTGAGCGATTGGGTGTTGGTGTAGGCGTGAACGGTGGAAAAGAAACCGTGCTCGATACCCCAGTTGTCCAGCACCACCTTGACCACGGCGGCTAGGGCATTGGTAGTACACGAGGCCATGCTGATGATCCGGTGCCGGTCAGGGTCAAAACTGTCCAGGTTGATGCCGGCTAGCAAAACGGCATCGGCATCCTGCAAAGATTTGCTGGCGGCACTGATCAGCACCCGTTTCGCCCCCCGGTCCAGGTGAGCCTGCGCGCCAGGGCGGGTCGTGGCCCGGCCGGTGCAGTCCACCACCAGGTCCACTCCCAATGCCCCCCAGTCGGGCAGCTCTTTGGCCGCGTCGAAGTAAGGAATCATCCGCCCGCCGATATTGAAGGCATTCTCGTCGGCCTTGACCGCTTCAGGCCAGCGGCCATAGTTGGAGTCAACGGCAAAGAGGGCCGCCAGGGTGGGTAAATCCTTGATGTCGGAGATGGCGGCGGGGGTAAAAAGACCTCGGTGCAGCGCCACCCGCAGAGTCGAGCGGCCGATCCGGCCAAAACCGTGAATAGCTATCTTTGTCATCATTTTTCTCCTTAAAATTATTGGGTTTTGATAGATACATTAAACTCAGAGGTCGAGAGCGGCTTAAACGTCTGTTGGAGGAGCGCGACCAACAATCCAGACCTGATCCCTCTTTCCAGGTATTCCGCTGCCGCGCTAGCTCATTTCGCTCGCGTAACAAATCGCCCATAGTCAGGTACAGAAAGCCGGCCGCTGGAAAATCCTGCCACCTGTGCCGGGCAATCAGCTAATGAATAATTTGGTGCTCAGGAGCAAAGTGGAGGGGTGGTCTCTGGTTAGGACAGTATCAGCCATGTGGTCCCCCCCTCAAGCGATCGCGCTGTACTCCGCACTATACCCGCTAACTTGGTACCACTGGCTGAAACTCATGGAAATCACCGTGGCCCAAATTGGTTGGGTGAATAATAACGTTAAACAGGAAACATTATATTGATTTAAAGATTAGGTACAAACGCGGATTTACATCATTCAAGGTTTAGTGCAGTAGTCCGAGAAGTGCCTGTCACCTTAATCCCGATAAAATTTACCGAATGTTGGGCCAAGGCAAAAGCTTGATCGGCGGGTGGTTATTTTTGTGCCAATCATGTCGCTTACGGGAGTGCTCCAACACACCTTTAGCGGGCAGCCGCTGACCCTGGCCCAGCAAATCTTTCTTTTTGTGGGCGGCTGGGTTATATTTCTGAGCCTGAATGGCTATTTGCTCTATCACGAAGGAAAGACTATCGGCAAGGCCATGACCAAAATGAGGATCGTGGACCAGTATGGGGATGTTCCATCCTTCGGCAAACTCTTGGGACTGCGCTATTTCGTACTGGGCCTGATCGGGCAAATCCCGTTCGTTGGGGGGCTTCTGTCAATTGTGGACGTCCTGTTTATCTTTGGCCAGGACCGCCGTTGTCTGCACGACTATCTGGCGGGCACCTGGGTCATCAATGAATAAATGCAGGCGTGAAATCAAGAGATGAGGACCGATGCGCTTTAGCCCCGCGGCACTGCTGGCCTGGCTTTTGGGCCTGGTACTGCTGTCCATTTCCGCCTGCGCTCACCCCCTAGCGGCGGCTGGCCCAGACCTAGTTCTGGCCAGGGCGGAAATGACGGCTACCCGCCTATCCACGACGACTCTTGCCCGTACTCCCTCGCCTGCGCCCAGCCTACAAAGCCTGTCCTATCATCGCTACCTACTCAACCTTCTCGATGACGATGGTCAGATGGGCGGCCAAAGCTGCCAGCGCACCAATCGCTGCCCAGACCGGCAAGAGCAACGCCCCAACGACCCCCAGAGTGAGCGGGATCTCGATTAGCCTTTTGCCTTCTTCATTCTTGATGATAATACGGCGAATATTGCCCTCGCGGACCAACTCTTTGATTTTGGCTACGAGCAATTCACCCGTAACCTGGTACTCTTCGGTGCGAATTTTTTCCCCGGTCATTTTTGCTCCTTGGTTAGATGATTTACCGACCCTGTTTTCGAAGAGAGACCCGCTGAACACCAGGGGCCTATCACGATTTTTCAGGAGCGGTTGAATTGAAATGCTATCTTACTTTACGAAGCAGGGGGCTAAAAGTTGTGGAACAGCCCTGAGCTTTGGACAGCCTTTTATCGCAGTAGTCCTGCTCTTAGCCATCCGGCGGGTGGGCCGGGCTGACGGCTCGAACCTGCCCATGTGACGGGAGGCGGCTTTAAATCCCAGTACCGGCCAACTGGCTTACAGCGATCACCCTTTGCCTATAAGTGTCCACGAGATGCGCAGTATGCTGTTAGCCAGGTAGGGAAAAGATAAACCGGCAGGTAAGGGGGGGTACCTGCCGGTTTAAGGAGGAGAGTCAAAAGGTGTCGCCCTCTTGTCTCTGTCCGATGCTGCCACAACAGTGTAACATGGATTCGTAAGAATCAGTAGTGATTAATGTCATCCATAAATAGTGACAGCTATCCTATCCAAAAGCCAGGGCCTCTTGCTTGACCCTGGCAAAACCCTGCTTGGTCAGAAGAGCCAGTTCTTCAACCTGAGCATCATCAACAGTTTTGAAGTTAAAGCACGACTTACCCTGCATCCGTTTCTTCAGTTCAGGCGAGATCCCCTCTAGCAAATCCGGGTACATATAAACTGGCATCAGGTGGTAGCTGACATAGTTCTTCTTAATTTGCACCGCCCCAAAGAACAGTTCCTTACCATATTTTGGGGCGTAGGGGGTATCCAGATAATAGTTAGCTGGCCCATCTGCCTTCAGCACAAGCGCCGACTCGTACGGCTGCAAGATGGTCTTTAGGCGGTGGAAGACGGGCTCAAACCCGGCTGATTTGTCTGACATCATTTGCCTCCAGTCGTTTGGAGATTTAACCACTCATTCTCCAGCTCATTTATTCGATTGTAGCGGGGAGCCCCGAATTTGCCAATCCCGACGATCAAATGGAGATTGGTATAGTGTTAATGAGCCACGCACTTTTGGTGGCTAAACAATAAAAGGCTCTGGGGTGTAAGGGGGGTGCTCTGCCGAGGCCAAATATACCGCCGCATTGGCCACCTCGTTGACGTTAATCATTCGACCCATCGGCTCGTTGGCTTCGTAAGCCTGCCGCGCTGTTTGAGGATCAGACTCCTGGGCAAAAAACTGGTGCAAAATGGGCGTATCTACGGCAGTAGGGCAGATGGCCCACACCCGAATATTTTCGCGGGCATAATCGGCGGCCAGGGTGCGGCTGAGCATGACCACGCCGCCTTTGGTGGCGCTGTAGATGGCGCTGCCCGGCCAGCCGCGCAGTCCGGCAATCGAGCCAAGATTCAGGATAACGCCGCCCCCCGCCCGTTTCAGCAGGGGAACCGCATATTTGCAGGCCCAAAAAACGCCGGACAGGTTGACCGCCACGGCCCGATCCCACAGGTCATCGTCAACCGCTTCAATCCGGCCCCGGCCCGGAATACCGGCCGAGTTGATCAGGATATCCAGCCGGTCAAATTGCCTTTCAACCTGCTCCAGCACCGTGCGAATCTGCTCCCGCCGGGTCACATCCACCGCGAAAAAAGAGGCCGTTCCGCCGCCAGCCGCAACCAGACGGACGGTTTCTTGACCTGCTTGGGGCACAAGGTCAGCCACGGCAACCTGGGCGCCTTCGGCGGCAAAGCGCACGGCGATGGCCCGGCCAATCCCGCTGCCCCCGCCAATTACCAGGGCGATCTTATCTCTCAGGCGCATTTTTCAATGTACCCCATCAATCGGATAATCCCAGCAGCCGCGCCCCGTTATGCCACAGCATCTGCTCTTGAGACTCCGGCCGGAGCGGCAGCGCTTTGAACTCGGCCAGGGCTTGGCCCAGGGAGCGGCTGGGATAGCACGAGGAGTAGAGCATCCGCCGGGCCAGATAGCTGTTCGCCGCCTTGATATAATCCTCTGCACCGGGCATGTCAGGAATGTACATGTAAAATTCTGGCATCAGGTAGACATTGGGACAGCGCATGGCGACGGCGCAGGCTTGAACCGCCCAGGGCCAGCAGGCGTGCCCGATGATAAGGGTCAGCTCCGGGAAATCGAAAGCTACTTTCTGAAGATGAATGGGCAGCGAGTAAGTCATATCCGGGCCGATGTAATGGCTGCTGGTGATGACCATCGGCACCCCCAACGCCCGGCAGGCTTCGTAGATGGGATAGACGGTCTCGTCGTCATCGTGGAGCGGCGGATCGCTCCAGCCGGGCAGCATGGCAATCCCCCGGCAGCCCAGTGTCTCGATACTGCGGCGCACCTCGTCTACCGCCCCCGGCTCCAGCGGGTCTATCCCCGCAAAACCAACAAAGCGCCCCGGAAAACGCTGCACCAGTTCGGCAATGTCGTCGTTGCTGGCGCTGCGGCCTGTGGGGCCAGTGCGCTGCCCGGTAATGACGGCCAGGTCAATCCCGGCTTCATCCATCTCCTGCACAAACAGCTCGATGGACTGCTGCTCAAACGAGGGCGGCGTGATTCGGCCCAGGGCGAAGGGGTTGCCGGAAACCGGATCTTCCACCGCCGGGCGAGGCCGGAAGAAGTGAATCCCCAGAAAGCTTTTGTAAGGCGGCTGCACGCGAAAATCAATGATCATCACAGTGTCCCCGAAGTCCACAAATCGGCCCCACCGCCAACGTAGAGATGCTGCCCGGTGATAAATTCGGCTTCATCGCTGGCAAAGAACAGCACGGCCCAGGCGACGTCTGCGGGGGTACCCAGGCGGGGAATGGGATTCTTGGCCGCTTTTTGTAAGTCCTGCGCCTGCTCTTCCTTGGGCATGTTCAGGAAAAGCGGCGTGACCACCAGCGTCGGCGAAACACAGTTGGCGGTGATGCCATACTTGCCCAACTCAATAGCCATGCTGCGGGTCAGACTGACGACCCCCCCTTTGGAAGCGGCGTAATTGGCCAGGCCCCGGCCGCCCAGCCAGGAACGCGAGGCGATGTTGACAATGCGGCCGTACTGCTGCTTTTTCATCACCCGGACGGCGTTCTGGCAGCACAGGAATTGCGATTTCAGATTGACGGTCAAAATCTTGTCCCAGGTCGCCTCGCTCATCCCGTCAATTTCCACTTCCGGGGCGATAATCCCGGCGTTGTTGACCAGGATATCAATCCGACCAAACGAGTCAGCCACCTTTTGGCACATCGTCGTGACACTTTCGGCGCTGCTCACATCGGTTTTTAGGCCCATGGCTGTCCCACCACCCGCCGTAATCTCGCCGGCCACCCGCTCCATAGCTTCTGGGGCGATATCGGCGATGCAGACTTTCGCCCCGGCGCGGGCCAGCGCCTTGACAATCCCCTCGCCGATACCGCTGCCCCCGCCGGTAACAATGGCGACTCTGCCTTGAACAGTCACGAATCCCTCCATTTTAGAAGCGGCGAAGGCGCGAGGAGACGAATCATATCTCGCCTCGTCGCCTCACCATTCCTCACCTCTCAAACCACGCCTATTTTCCCGGCAAACGCGTTCGCCTTGATCCCCCGGGCGCTGATGACATCCAGCACCACCCCGGCTTCGGGCACGCGAATCTCTTCCAGCAGGCTGCCGTCGAAATCAAAGACGCGGGCAAAGACGGCCTCCTTTTCAATCCAGTCGCCGACGGTGACGGCGGGCTGGTACAGGCCCAAGTGGGTGGTTTTGAGAATCACCCCGTGATGGAGCTTGACCGATTGGCCGGCCCAGGGGACCGGCTGGCCCGCTTTGATTCCCAGGAATTTCACGGCATTCTGGAGTGCGTTGAAGACCGCCGAGATGTGCCGCTCTTCACGCAGGCCACGCCCGCCCGCTTCGAGGGTGACAGCCGGGCGGCCGCTCTTCACTGCCTCTGCCGCGCCAGTCCCGCTGCCCAAAACCGCGCCGTGGGCGTCGGTCACTTCGACAAAGGGGAAACCGAGGGCCAGGGCGAAGTCGAGCGTTTTTTGGTCCAAATCGGGCTGGCCGGCTTTGTGGGTGATGATGAACAGGTCAATCGCCTCGTCAAATTCGCCGCCATGGCTGTCAATCACATAATCGGCTTTACTGATGACCTCCTGGGTAATGGTATAGGCGATAACATCGGTCAGCGTGCCCTCTTTGTTGCCCGGCCAGACCCGGTTGAGATTTTTGCCGTCAATCGGATTGGTGTACTGGGTATGGCTGCACAGGGCCATCACATCCGCTGCCAGCACCACGTACACCGTGCCGGAAAGTTCAGCCGGGTCCAGCGACTCCCAGAAACGCACGACCCCATCGTGGGCGGCGTACTCGGTCGCGTGGACCGCCCCGATCACCGCCAGCGTTGGGCCGGGGTCCTGGCCCTTGGCGATTCCGACCGGGACAAAGGTTTCAAAATTGTTGTGCTTATCTACGATGGGAAATTTAACAAAGGTTTTGCTAGCCATAAAGATTTATTCTCCTGAATTTTAGGGAGGGCCAAAGCTCTGCTTTGACCTTTTAATCTCGTTCCCAAACTCAGTTTGGGAACGAGATTACTTAATGAGTTTCGTCACTCCAAGATGGTTAACCGGCTGTCTCGACGGCCGGCAGTAACTCTAACGTCGTGCCCAGATAGGCCATCTCTCGCCCCTGCTCCGCTTTGACCACATGATAAAAACTGATGGGCGCCCCGATCCGCTCCCCGGTTGGACTAAAATTGATCAATCCGCTGACCCCCTGGTAATCCCGCAAGCCGCGCACTTCGGCCAGGATGCGGCGGCGGTCCGGCTCGCCCGCCCGGCGCAGGGCTTCGGCGATGATCATAACGGCGTCGTAAGCTTCGGGGCTGTAGGTGCTGTCCTCAGGGTAGCGGGCGATGTAAGCCTGGCGAAAGGCCGAGGCGCTGGCCAGCCGCCGGAAATCGGCCCCGGAATAGGTATGGTAAGCTTCGGCCTCCGGCTTGCCGCCGCCCAACGGAAAAGCGGTCTTCATGGCGTCGGTGCCTAAAAAGGGAACTTTTAAGCCGGCCTGGCGCAGCCCGCCCGAAATCATGAGACCCTCGCGGGGATGCACGGCGCAAAAGACCAGCTCCGGCTGCGCGGCTGCGGTCGCTTGAACGACCTCGCTAAAGTCATCCCCCCCATTCGGGTACTTCTGCCGCCCGACAATTTGCCCGCCCAGTTTTTCATACTCCCGCGCAAAAATATCAGCGGTCGTGCCGGCCCAGGCGTCATCGGCATGGATCACCGCCGCCCGGCGGGCTTTGAGATAGCCATATGCCATACGGGCCAACTCGCCGCCCTGGTCGTTCTCGTTGGCGACCAACCGGAAGAAGGTCTGGTAGCCGCGCCGGCACAGGTCGGGGTGGGAAGCGCACGGGCTGACCTGCACCAGTCCGGCTTCACTATAAATTGGGGCGCTGGCAAAAGCTTCGCTGCTGCCCATCGGCCCAACGACGCCGATAATGCTCGAATCGGCTGCGATTTCTCGGGCAAACTTGGCGGTTGTCTCCGTATTGCCAAAATCATCGAAGATTTTCCAATCCAGGTGGACCGGCAGGCTGCCATCTTGCTTCAGTTCATCTACAGCAATTTGCGCCCCTCGATAGATAGGATTTTCCTCCGCCGGGCGCTGGGGGCGGGTCGAGATGGAAAAGGCGATATGAGCAATGGGTTTCTTATTTGGCATTTAAGCCTCCTTCTTTAATTTATGTTAGAAAAAATTGGCGAATGGCATGTCCAACTTTTACAATCTCTTCTGCCGACAGTTCAGGGATGGTCGGCAAACAGAGTAACTCCGTGGTAACCAGCTCGGTTTGAGGCAGTGAACCAGGACCATAGTCTGGATGTTGATAGACAGGTTGCAGGTGCAGCGGGGGTACATACTGAAGCCCTGTCCAGATTCCGGCTTGAGCCAACTGATGCATCAGGGCATCCCGGTGGGGAGATCGAATGACATAGACCCGATAGACCGGTTCCGACTGAGGCGTATCTTGGGGCAACAAGAGATACCGGGGTTCTAAATCGGATAATATCTCTCGGTAAAGGTGGGCATTCTTCCGGCGATGTTGAAGCCAATCATCGAGGCGCCGCAGCTTGACCCGCAAAACCGCCGCCTGTAGTTCATCCATGCAGGCATTGTAGCCGTTCATCAGACTATCAAAACGAGCGCCGACTGCGCCCTCTCGAATAGCGACGATAGCCGAAGGTTGATAACCATAGTTGGCCAGGATTGATATACGCTGCGCCAGTTCTGCATCATGAGTAACAATCATGCCTGCCTGACCATACGCGCCGAGAATTTTGCCAGGACTGAAACTAAAACAGCCAATTTTGCCCATACTGCCTACCCGCTGATCCCGGTAGATCGCTCCGTGAGCCAGAGAGGCATCTTCGATCACTGGAATCCTATGCTGGTTGGCAATCTCGGTGATTGAATTCAGCTCAACGGGGTTCCCATACATGTGTACCACGAGAATTGCCCGGGTTCTGGGGGTGATCTTGGCCTCCAATTGCTGCGGGTCGAGATTATAAGTGCGGGGGTGGATGTCCACCCAAACTGGGCGCGCGCCCGCGTGAACAATAGGCGCCGACACAGAGATGTCAACGTTGGCTACTGAAATTACCTCATCCCCTGGCTTAATATCCAACGCCTTCAGCGCCAGCAGGAGAGCGAAACTGCCGGAAGCAACCGCAAGGGCGTGCTTCACCCCCACGTAGCGGGCAAATTCTGCCTCAAAGGCTGCAACCTCCAGATCCGGCTTAAAGACGGCTCGTCTCTTTACCCGGTCAACGGCTTCATCAACCTCATCTTTGATGGAGTCACTCTGTTGGGCTAATCTATTTCCCGGAATAGTAAATCGAGCGGCCATGGCAATCCTTTCCTGATCCGATTTGTTCAAGGCTACAGTTCTAACCGCCAGCGACGCCGCGGATCGAGCATATCATTGGCCCAATCACCCATTAGATTAATCCCTAAAATAGTCAAGGTGATGACGATACCGGGCAGCGTCGCAATCCACCAGCCAACTGTTAAGTAATCACGGCCGTTGGCTAGCATGGCTCCCCAGCTCACATCGGGAGGGCGAATACCAAGTCCTAAAAAGCTTAACGCCGCTTCGAGAATAATAACGTTTGCCAGTTCAAGCGTAGCGATGATGATGATCTGGTTTGTAACATTGGGCAAAAGATGGCGTAGAATGATGCGTAATCGTCGGGCGCCTGAAGCGCGAGCTGCCAGCACGAATTCTTGCTCGCGTAGTTGCAACACGTCACTACGGACGACGCGCGCGTAAATCACCCAGCCAAACAGGACCAAGACCAGGACCATTGTCGAAATTGACGCACCCAGCAGCGCTAAAACGGTAATTCCAAGTAAGATAAATGGAATGGCTAACTGAATGTCGGCCAAGCGCATAATCACCTCATCGACCCAGCCGCCCCACTCTCCGGCGACAACACCGGCCAGAGAACCTATCAACCCGGCCAGGCCCACCGCCGTTACTCCTATCAGCAGTGAAGTTCGGGCCCCATAGATAATGCGGGTCAGAATATCTCGACCAAGATGATCAGTCCCCAGGGGGTAGTTTGGGGTACCTCCCGGTTGCCAAAACGGTGGCAGCAAAGCGCCCGACAAATCCTGACGGTTTGGATCGGTACTTATCATCAATGGCCCAAGCAGGGCCATAACCAGCCATAAACACACCAGGAATAAACCGAGTAAGGCCGTGCGGTCACGCCTAAGCCAAGCGATGACAGGCATTACCTTATTAGAACGCAGCCTCGGTATAATGGGCCAGGGAAATACTTTAGTCATATCTCGATTCTGTTCAATTAATTGTAGCGAATCTGCGGATTGAGATAAGCATATAAAACGTCGGTCAGAAGATTGATAAAGATGAACATTAGAGCTACAACTGCAACAATCGCCTGTACCAGGGGGAAGTCTCGGGCGCTGACTGCCTGAACGGAAAGCCAGCCAAGGCCCGGCCAGG
The DNA here is from genome assembly GCA_023382535.1 of Anaerolineae bacterium. The sequence continues at coordinate 90,481 of JAHDWA010000004.1, forward strand.
CAAATATTGTTTCAGTAACCACAGCTCCGCCCAACAAATACCCAAATTGGAGGCCCATGACGGTTATAACCGGCAGGGCAGCATTCTGTAAGGCATGTCCTACAACTACTTTGTGCTCGGTCAACCCCTTGGCCCGGGCCGTACGGCAGTACTCCTTGCTCAGTACTTCGAGCATATTGGCCCGTAAGACCCGGGCAATGCGGGCCATTGGATATAACCCAAGGGTAAGTGCAGGCAAGATAATGCTGGTCGGCTCAAGCCGGCCGGCAACAGGCAGCCAGCGCAACTTTACCGCAAAAACTAAAACTAACATGATACCCAGCCAAAAGAGAGGGATTGATTGTCCGGCTAGAGTCAGCAAGCGCCCGGCATTATCAATAACACTATTAGGTTTGACAGCCGAGCTAATGCCAATGGGAACGGCGACCGCCACCGAAAACAACATGGCTGCTACTGCCAGTTGTACGGTCGCTGACAGCCGTTCCATAACCAGGGTTAAGGCCGGCTGTCTAAAGCGTAACGAGCGGCCAAGATCGCCTTGAACTGCCCTCGTGACAAAGTCCAAGTACTGAACAAGAAAGGGTCTATCAAGGCCAAGCTCACGGCGAAGTTCCTCGCGTTCCTCGTTACCGGCTATGCCGCTTTCTAAGATCACGGCTACTGGGTCACCAGAAATGTGCAACATGCCGGCAACGAAGATAGTTACACCAAACAGCACCACGACTGAAAGGAGTAAACGCCGCAAAATGTAATGGGTCATCAGGTGATCTACCGAAACGTTACCTGCTCAAAACTCATAATCTGGTCTGGCCGAGGCGTCCAGTTGATCTCGTTACTTACCCCGTAAATATCCTGGTAATGCCAGAGCCAAACCCAGGGCACATGCTCATAGAAAACGTAGTCTTCAAACTCCTGCAGAACTTTTATTCGTTCGGTAGTATCCAGTTCCGCCAGTACCTGTTTGGTAAAGGCATCGGTTTGCTCATTGGCCCCGTAGCCATAGGGCTTGTTCAGCTCAAACTCAATCAACGGGTGATAAAGCGGGGTCAAGAATAGAGGCGCGCTGGCGGCAAAGTGGAGACCCTCTACCCGTGAAGCTGATATCTTGCTAAAGTAAGCCCCCGGCTCCATTCCCACTAGTTCCACCTTAATGCCAACCTCGCCAAGTTGAGCGGCAATCGCTTCAGCCGACTCAACATCCAAGATGTACCGGCCTACCGTATGATGGAAGGTGATATCAAAGCCATCCGGGTAACCCGCCTCAGCCAAAAGCTGTTTAGCCAGGTCGGGGTTGTATTCGTATGGCTTGAGCCTTCCGGGAAGATGGCCCTCCATACCATCAAGAATAAAACCGGTGTCGCGACCGTAGGCGCGCCCCAGAAAAAGGGTTTCTATGATCGCCTCGACGTTAATAGCGTGGTTCAACGCTCGACGCACCCGCACGTCCGCGGTCGGTCCTGTCTCCAGGTTCATCCGCAAAAACGCCTTACGAATCCCTTTTACTGTTTCGATTCGGGCGATACCGGAGTTCTCGACCCGATCAATTAATGCCGGCGGAATATTTTCTGCAAGATGTACTTCACCTGTTTCAAGTAAGGCAACCCGGCTGGTTGGGTCTGGCGCCCAGCGAAAATGAATCTCACCGACAAAGGGTTTCTGGCCCCAGTAATCAGGATTAGGCTCAACTTTTATATCAACCCCTTTGTTCCATTCGACAAATCGCCATGGTCCGGTTCCAATGGGCTTTTGTCCAAACTCATCTGAACCTAACTGGGCATGGTATTGAGGCGGGAAAATAAAGAGGAAAGCTAACGTAGGCGGCAACGTGGTCGTTGGCTCAGCGGTGATCAGGTCAACGGTAAACTCGTCAACCTTCTCAGCGCCAGTGATAAAATCATACCAGCCCTTAGCCTCCCCATCGGTATTCTTGTAAACATTGAGTGAGTAAAGCACGGCATCAGCATTAAAGGGTTCACCATTATGGAACTGGACACCCTCTTTTAAGGTCAAACGCCACCGATTCAGGGCGGTCGGACTCCAGGAGGTGGCCAGCCAGGGTACAAAGCCTCCCTCCGCTGTATTCATCGCTAACGGCTCCATTATAGTCAGGTCTATTAAAAGTGAGGGTTTGATTGTATCAATCGTTGGCTCAAGCAAGCGTGGTTCAGCGGCTAAGGCCACTTTGAGAGGCTGATCGCTGCGTACGCCCGCCACCGGAGTTAGCGGTTTGGCCAGTAGAGTCTCTGCATCTGCTCTACTCGGAACACACAATTTCCAGCCGGGTTCAATAATATTTACATTAGAGATTGTGGCATAGCTGCTATCATTGATCGCTATGGCATTCGTAGCTTTAGAGATAGCCTCGTATGCCAGCACATCCCCGTAAAATTTGTCGGCAATCTTGGATAGCCAGTCATCTGCCTGCACAACGACATCACTTTCACAAAAAGTCTCAGCCTGTGCCAGGGCTGCTGGAGCTAACGTTAAAACGATCCCTAATAACAAGAAAAAAACAGCTAATTTCTTCATTATTTTCCCTCCATTGAATGTGTAAAATTTTGAGCCAGTTCATGTCAGGCCTTTTTGCACCGTCAGACCTAGATCCGCTTGTTGCGCGGATCGAATAATTCATTGATGCCATCGCCGATATAGTTGGCGGCGGCGGCGGTCAGGACCAGGGCGATGCCGGGAAAGAACACCAACCACCAGGCTGTGTCGAGGTAAGCCCGCCCTTCGGCCATCATGTTGCCCCAGGTCGGCGTGGGCGGCTGAGCGCCCATGCCCAGGAAACCCAGGGACGACTCGTAAATAATAACCTTGCCCAATTCAAAAGAGGCAATCACAATGAGCGGCCGGGCCACGTTGGGCAGAATATGCCAGGTTAGAATCCGCAGGGTAGAGCAGCCCAGGCAGTGGGCGGCCTGGATAAACTCGCGCTGGCGCAGGCTCAACGTCGAGGCGCGTACGGTGCGGGCAAAAACGGGCCAGCCGGTGACAATAAATACGATAATCACGTTGACGATGCTCGGCCCCAGCAGGGCCACAATCGCCAGGGCTAACAGGATCAAGGGCAGGGCCAGTTGCAGATCGGCCAGACGCATGATCATGTCGTCAAAATAGCCGCCGTAAAAGCCCGATACCAGGCCCAGGAACACCCCGGCCAGGCCGGCCCCCATCACAGCCACCAGGCCAATGCCCAGGGATAGCCGGGCAGCCAGGGCGACACGAGTCAGGATGTCCCGCCCCAGTTGGTCGGTCCCCAAAAGGTGTGACCGGCCCTCTTTATCAACCCAGCCCGGCGACTGGAGTCGGCCGCGCAAATCCTGGCGATAAGGATCGAACGGGGAGATGAGCGGCGCTATCACCGCCACAGCGATAATCAAAACCAGAATGGTTGCGCCAACCAGGGGCAGCGCCGCTCGCCGCAAAAAGCGAACCGCCCGGTTAGGTCGTTGCTGCATCCAGGAAGGGACTTGGTCGGTTGGGTGGAGGGCGCCGGCCAAATCACGGCTTGGATGTGCGGCCATTAAACTCCTTTCTGCTCAGATAGGTGAACTTTTTCATTGGTAGCGGATGCGGGGGTCCAGGATGGAGTAGGCCAGGTCAACTAACAGGTTGATCCCGATAAAGATCAGCGCCGAGACCAAAACGACGGCCTGCACCACCGGGTAATCGCGGTCAGATAGGGCGTTGACCGCCAGTTGGCCCACGCCCGGCCAGCCAAAAACCGTTTCCGTCACCACTGCCCCGCCGAGCAGCGCGCCGGTTTGCAGGCCCAGGATGGTGACAACCGGCAGGAGCGCGTTGCGCAGGGCGTGTCTAAAAACCACCGGCGAAAGGGCAAATCCTTTGGCGTAAGCGGTGCGGATATAATCCTGGCGCAGCACCTCGATGAAGCTGGTGCGCGTGATCCGAATAATGATGCCGGCCAGAAAGGGGGCCAGCGAGCAGGCCGGGAGCACCAGGTGCTGCCAGTCGCCATAGCCGGAGGTGGGCAGCAAGCGCCAGCGCAGGGCCACAAAGGAGATCAGGGTCAGGCCCAGCCAAAAGCTGGGGATGGATTGGCCCAGCAGGGCCAAGAAAAGCGCCAGGTTATCAAATAAGCTGCCCGGCCTGAGCGCCGCCAGGATGCCGACCGGCAGGCCGATGATGACGGCCAAAAAGAGCGCCGCCGCCGCCAGCAGGAGAGTAGCGGGCAGGGCCAGCCAGACTAATTCCGCCGTTGGCCGCACCGCCCGGATGGACATACCCAAATCACCCTGGAGCGCCCGCCCGACGAAACTCAGGTACTGCTCCGGCAGCGAGCGGTCCAGGCCCATGCGCGCCCGCACCGCCGCCACCTGTTCATCCGAAGCCTGCTCACCCAGCATTAAACGCACCGGATCGCCCGGCGTGATGTGAAGGAGCAGGAAGACGACGAGTGAAGCCAGGAACAGCAGCGGCAGCGCTTGCAGAGTGCGGCGTAAGAGGTATCTGAAGCTCATAGCATGTCTGCGTAATTACAGGAATTTATCCGAGAGTGGCGTGCAGACTGAAGTCTGCACGCCAGAATTTTTGGACTATTGAGCAAAATAGGCATCGTTGAAGAAGAAGAACTCGTCGGGCCGGGCGGAAAAGCCTTTTAGATTAGTGCTGATGCCGAGAACTTCTTTGGGAATGTACATGAAGACGAACGGCGCGTCCTCCCAGACGGCGCCCTGGATTTCGCTCAACAAGTCGTCCAGTTGGGCCGGGTCATTGGTCAGCGCCGCCTCGGAGATCAGCGCATCAACTTCTGTATTGGCATAAGAGGTGCGCGACTCGGTATTTTCTGATTTAAAGAGGAAGGTCAGCATCAGCACCGGGTCCAGAGCGTCGGCGGACCAGCCCTGGAAGAAGGCGTCAAAAGGCGACTCCTTGCCTTTGCGGTTTTCGGTGTTGAAGGTGGCCCACTCGCCCTGCTCAAACTTTACATTAATCCCCACGTCCTGCATGTAGGCGGCGATGGCCTGGCCGACCTGGTCATCGTTGGGATAACGGCCCGCGCCCAGGGCGAAAATAATCTCCTCGCCCGCATAGCCGGCTTCGGCCAGGAGTTGTTTGGCCATCTCCGGGTCGTAAGGATAAGCCAGGTCGCTGCGCGCGCCGCGCAAAGAGGGCGGCAGCGGGCTATTCGCCACGACCGCAATGTCTTGCAGAATGGTGTCTACAATAGTTTCTTTATCAATGGCATAGTTGAGGGCCTGGCGCATTTTAACGTTATCCAGGGGTGGACGGTCATTGCGCAGGGAGACGTAGATCAGGCGGGCTGTCGGCGCGGTCGTTACAGTTGCATTGTCTGCAGCCTGGATTTGGGCCAGCATTTCCGGCGAAACGGCATTGATCATCTGGACCTCGCCGGCCAGCAGGGCTGCCAGGCGGGTGCCGGCTTCGGGGATGATGCGGGCAGTCACTCTCCTGAAATTGCTTGGGTCGCCCCAGTAATCGTCGTTGCGCTCCAGCACCAACTGCTGGCTGGGGGTAAATTCAACAAATTTATAGGGACCCGTGCCGTTGGGGCGGGTATCCATTTCCGGGGTTTCGGCGTATTGGGGATCCACCATGTCTAGCAGGGTCAAGCGCCAGAGCAGGCTGGGGGTGGGGGCGACGGTGATAATATCCACGGTGTACTCGTCAACCACCCTCGCCTCTTTGACCAGGTCAACCAGGGCAAAGTTCATCCAGGCCGGGAAGTTGGGGTCTAAAACTTTGTCCAGGCTGTATTTGACCGCCTCGGCGTTGAAAGGATTGCCGTTGTGGAAGGTGACGCCCGGGCGGAGGTTGAAGCGCATGGTCGTGTCATCTACCTGCTCCCAGGATTCGGCCAGGAGCGGGTAGAGCTGCATGCCGTCGTCAAACCAGACCAGCGGCTCATAGATATGGCGCAACAGGCTAAAGCTGGCGGCGGAGCCTTCTTTGCGGATGTCGAGCGCGCCAATATCCTGGGCAATGGCGATGACCAATTCCTGGTCCGAGGAGGCAGCCTGGGCGGCGGCGGATTGTTGCAGCATGGCTTCGACATCGCCGCTGGCGGGAATGCATAACTTCCAGCCGGGTTCGATGACGTTAACATTGTCAACGCTGGCGTAGCTGCTGTCGCTGGCGGCTTTGGCGTTGGTAGCATCGGCAATGGCCTGGTAAGCCGTCACATCCCCATAGACCTTTTCGGCAATCTTCGAGAGCCAATCGTCGGCCTGCACGATGACATCGCTTTCGCAGGCGATCTCAGCCTGGGCCAGGGCTTGCAGCGGCGCCAGCGTAAGTATTAATGCCAACAATACTACCAGACTGACAGGTTTGATTATTTTATTCATTATTAGTCTCCTCCATTGAAACTATCAAATATATCTTTCCTCACCGGAGATATGGCCCGGTGGGGCGACTGCCTCCATAATAAAACGCTCAATCCCACTTAACAAGACCTAAGTGTATCACTTTAAGGATCAAATCGTATCAATCTAGGGTTAAGTCATGCCTTGCTTTCCAACTCCAGGCAAACATCTTTTCTCGGCTCACCTCCTTTCACCCAGGCAATTCATCACCGTCTCACCTTCTTTCAGCACCAGCTCGACCTGCCGGAGCGCGGCGATGTTTTCCAGGGGATTCTGCCTTACCGCCATCAAATCGGCCAGCTTGCCGGCTTCAACCGTACCGAGATAACTGGCCGCACCGCACATTTCCGCCGGGCGGCGCGTTGAAGCGACCAGCGCTTGCGCTGGCGGCATACCTGCTTTGACAACCCACTCGATCTCCGGTATAGCCGTTTCGGCAATGGGATTGAGGTCTGCGCCGTTAACAATTTTGACCCCGGCCTTGAGCGCCCGTTGAAACGACTGGCGGTGCATCTCTGCCCCGGCCAAGGCGCGCTGGATCGAGTACTCCGGCCACTCCCAGCGGCGCATGTAAGCCTCATCCTGCGTCACCGACAGGGTCGGGCAGTAGTAAACGCCATACTCGGCCATCAGCTCGCAGGCTTCGTCGTCCAGCTCATAGCCATGCTCGATGCAATCCAGACCTGCTCGCACCCCAATTTTGGCGGCCTCGGAGCAGCCGGTGTGCGCTGTGACTTTCAGCCCCTTGTTGTGCGCCACCTCACATGCCGCTCTGATCTCCTCTTCCGCCATCTGGATTTCGTACATGCTTTCCCGCGTGCCGGCAATACCGCCGGTAATAAAAAGCTTAATCCAATCCACCCCCATTTTGATGCAGGTGCGCGCCGCCTTACGCACCTCGTCAGGCCCGTCGGCTTCAATAAACTCTTTGAGATAAACGGTGTCCCGCCGACCGCTGGCGCCATGCCCGCCGGTCATGCGAATAGCCGGCCCGGCGCAGAACAGGCGCGGCCCGGCCAGGGTTTTATCCTCGTACCCTTTTTTCCACAAGCCGGTTGGCTGCTGCTTGGCATAGGTTTCGCGCAAGGCCACGTCAATAAAATTAGCCTCGCTGACCGCCCGCAGCGCGGTGACTCCCACCCGCAGCGCGGCCATCGTATTGCGCACGGCCAGCAGGGTTCGCTCCGCTTCGATATGAAAGTATGAAACTCCCTGGGGATCGGGAATCATCAGGCTGGGATGGCAGTGAACATCCCACAAGCCGGGCAGCAGGTACGCCCCGCGCAGATCAACGGCGTTCGTCTCTGGCGGCGGCGCGGAGTGACCCCGTTCAATCTTCGCAATCTTGCCATTGGCGATGATGACTGTGGCGGCATACGGCTCTAACTCATCGCCGGCACAATCTATGACAAAACAGTTGGTCAGATATAGTTCCATAATTTTCCCTCCAAATTCTGGTTCAAACGATTACCATCTCCCGCGTATAGCGGGTCAGCGACTCCGCTCCGGTTTCCGTCACCAAAATGTCATCCTCGATGTGAACCGGCAGGTCCTTGTAGCCGCCCTGAATAAAACAGCCGGGGTCTACCGTAAAAATCATGCCCGGCTCCAGCAGGGTCTGGTTGCCCTCCTCCACCAGCGGCGCTTCATGCACCGGCCCCAGGCCAACCCCATGGCCGACCTTCCAGACCTGAGCGTAGCCGTGTTTGGCCATATAGTTGGCGCAGGTGCGATGAACTTCCTCCGCTGGCAGCCCGGGCTTGATGACCTCCAGCGTCGCCTGGTAAGCTTCAACCGTCACCCGGTACATTCGCTCCACTTCGGAACTCGGCCGGCCGATGAAGATCATGCGGGCCGTGTCGGAACTATAGCCCCGGAATTTACCGGCAAGATCAACGTCTACCACATCGCCGGACTGAAACTGCCGCCCGGACCAGTCGCGAAAGTGGCCGCCAACCCCTATGGTCTCAGAGCCGGCCGCCAGCATAGCCCGGGCAATTTCCAGACCTACCTCGTACTCGGGCCGCCCCACCCGGACGGACTCGTGCGCCTGGGCAAAACCAGCCCCGCAAAAATCGTTCGCCCGGCGAAGCAGCTCGATTTCCTGAGCATCTTTGACCATTCGCAGGCGGGCCAGCAGGGGTTCACCGCTGATGACCTGCGTGCCCGGCGCAGCGGTTCGGATCAACTCGCTGTCGCCAAACCACATATTATCCTGCACCCCCAGCCGCTCTCCGGCCAGGCCCAATTCTTTCAACACGTCAGCCAGCAGCCCCGCCGGGTGCTGGCCGTCCATGTAGGTGCGCACATCCTTAACCCACGAGCCACCCTTCGCCTCATAAATGGCAAGATGCATGTCGCTGATGAGCAGCGCCGGCTCGCCCTCAGCCGGCAGGATCAAGGCCGACAGCCAGACCGGCCAGCCGCCTTCGTAGGCGCTGTAGCCGGTAAAATAGCGCATGTTCGGCCCGGCGACGAGGTACAGCCCGTCAAGCCGGTGCGTTTTTAGCAGTTTTTGGGCGCGCCGGACCCGCCCTTCACAGGTCTGGTCTAAGGGCCGGTCAGTCATCATCGTCGTCATCGTACCACCACCCTTCTCTTGATTTTTTACGCCGCCGGCGTGGTCGAGCCGCTTGCTGTTGGTCATCAACTTGCAGCCATTGGCGCATCTTCACCGGCAGGCTGTACTCTTTTTCCGCAGCCTCGCGGCTGATATAGCCGTCTACCAAATCCTCCATCACCCGTTCCACCGGCCGGTCCTGGGGCGAGCCGTAGCCCCCGCCTCCACCGCTGGCCACCCGAAAAACGGTCCCGGCCTTGAGCGGCAGGTGATTGACCTTCAGCAGGCGCTGCGCCTGGGCGGTGTCGGGGTGCAGGATGACCTCAGGGACCGCCCCCGCTTGGCCCCCGAAGAGACCCCAGGCTGGAGTGCGGGTCCGGTCGAACCACAGGCTCAGAAACACATGGTCCCCGGTGATCTCGTACTCGCGCACCACGTTCAAGCCGCCGCGCTGCCAGCCCGGCCCGCCGCTGTCCTGGCCAAGGGCATAGCGCCGGATGCGCAGCGGGAATTTGCTCTCCATACTCTCGACCGGAAAGTTGCGGAAATCACCCGCCGCCGAGTGGATAACCGCGTTTTCCCCATCGGCCTGGGCGTTGGCTCCCCAACCTCCGGCGGTCGCTTCGCCCCAGGCTGCCCGGATACCCCCGTCCGGCCGGTGCTGGACCATGATCACGTTCCAGGCATCGCCGGGCAGGCCCGCCGCCACCCGCTCCGGCAGAGCCAGGGCCAAAGCCCGAATGATCAAATCTACCAGGAGCATGGTGTGCGTGCCGTACTGCAAGCAGGCGGCCGGCTCTTCCGCGGCAAAAATAGAACCTCGCTCCACTTCAATCTTTAAAGGACGGAAACTGCCGCCGGTCACTCCCAGGTCGGCCCGGATCAAAAACTTATAGGCTAACCGCACCGCCGACAGAGTCTGGGCCAGGCCGCAGTTGGTACAGGCAACGCGCTGCCGGCTGGAACCATACGTATCCACGATCATCGTGTCCCCCTGGACCACGACTTTCACCCGGACCGGGATGGGGTCATCGGACAGAAAATCGTTGTCCTGGTACCCTTCGGCGGTATAGACGCCATCGGGAATGGCGGCGATGGTGCTTCGCTCCAGCGCTTCGGTGGTGGCAAAGACGGCGGCCATGCTGTTTCGGACGGTGGCCGGGCCAAAACGGTCGAGTAATTCGCGGCAGCGCCGCTCGCCTATGCGGCAAGCGGCAATCTGGGCGTGCATATCGCCCTTGAGTGAGGTGGGCAGGCGGCTGTTGCGGGTCAGGATGTCCACCACATCCTCGCGCAGTTGACCCCGGTCGGCCAGCTTGACGACTCCCAGCCGCAAGCCCTCCTGGTAAATTTCGGTGCTGTCCACCGCGTAGGCTGCATCTTTGCCCCCCAGGTCTCGCCAGTGAGCGCGGGTGATAGCAAAGCCGGCTACCCGCCCCTGATACATCACCGGCGAGAGAATATCCACATCGTTCAGATGAGAGCCGGTCAGGTAGGGGTCATTCAGAATGTAAACATCTCCCTCATGAAAGTGGGCCAGACCCACCCGGTCAATGACCACTTGAACCACTTCACCGAGCGCGCCCAGAAAGAAGGGCAAACCGGGGGCCTGGGCCAGCAGTTGGGCCTGCTCGTCAAACAAGGCAACGCTGCAATCCTTCATCTCATAAATGACCGGTGAAAAAGCGCTGCGCCATAGGGTGGAGCGCATATCCTCCGCCGCGGCCAGAAAGGCGTTGCGAATTATTTCGGTGGTGACCGGGTCCACTGGAGTCAAAGTTGCTGCTGCTCCCGGGTGCTGGGATGGCGCATGGTATCGGCTAGAATTTCGGCCACCCGCAGCGGCCCGATACCGGGGTCAATCACCGGCACGCCTAACGTTTCGGCCAGCGGGTCGAGCATGCCGGTCCAAAAGGTGCAGCCGCAGTAGATCGCGCCGGCCCCATGCTCGCGGATCGCTTTTTGGGCCGCTTGAGCCACTTCGTTGCGGACGGACTGGCGGTGGCATTCCAGAATGACCTCGCGCGCCTGGCTGGGGTCGTCAGCCATCAAGCCCTGCAAATATTCATCCGGCGGGTACTCCACGTCTACATAACCCACCCAGGCCAGGCGCCGCTCCATGCCGTAGGCATGGGCCAGGTCTTCGTACAGGATATGGGCGGCGTCGAATCCGGCGGGGATGAGGACGGCCACCCGCTGCCGCAGCAATGCCGCCAGGTAGAGTCCGGCCTCCAGGGGGGCCGTGACCGGGATGCCGACCGTGCGCTTGGCCATATCCAGCCCCGGATCGGCGCTGCAACCGATGATCGCCGCGTCGAAACCCTCCTGCTCCGCCTCCATCAGGGCGCGGTACATCTCTCCTTGCGAGAGCGGAATGTAGGGCGGGTAGGTGCTGCCGGTGCGGGCAATGCTGACCCGGCCCATAACGTCCTCTCCAAGAGGCAGGTGTTTGACCACAACTTGGGTGTCGGGCTGGGCCGCCCGGCTGAGGACTTGCTGGAAATGGTCATTCCAGATGCCGGTCTCCTCGGGATTAAGGTAGAGTATTTTGGACATTTTTTACCTCCACAGCTAATTCCGTTTGAATCTCCTCGCTGCGCCAGCAGCGCACGCGGCGTCCGGGCGCAAGGTTCCGCAGCTCCTGCGGCTCCTCGGCGCAGCGAGGCCGGGCAAAGGGGCAGCGGGCGTAGAGCCGGCAGCCGGCATAGCCCGGCGACAGCGCCAGCACTTCCCCTTTCAGTTGAAGGGTGTTCTGCCGCTGTCCCACCAACGTCGCGGCCAGCAGCCCTCGGGTGTAGGGGTGCAGCGGCTGGGTAAAAAGCTCCTCGACCCGCCCTTCCTCGACAATCTGGCCCAGGTACATAACGATGACCCGGTCGGCCATCGAGCGCACCAGACGCAGATCGTGTGTCACCAGCACGTAGCTGAGGTTCTGCTCCTGCTGCAAGTCGAGCAGCAGGTTGACAATCTGGCCGCGGATGGACATATCCAGCGCTGAAGTCGGCTCGTCGAGAAAAATCAGTTCCGGCTGCGGGGCAATCGCCCGGGCAATGCCCACCCGCTGTAACTGACCGCCGCTCATCTGGCGCGGATAGAGGTTGGCAAAGCGCCCCTCCAGCTTGACATGTTCCAGCAGCTTGACCACCTCCGCCCGGCGTTCGGTTTCACTCAGCTCCTGGCGCAGCCGCAGCGGTTCCAGCAGCGCCCGGCTGATCTTCATCACGGGATTGAAAGAGCCGAGCGGGTCCTGAAAAACCATCTGCAGATGCCGGCGGTACGGCCGGAATTGGCCGGGCGAGAGCTGTTGGATCTCCTGTCCCTGGAAGCGAATCCTTCCTCCATCCGGATGGGTCAGGCCCAGCAGGCAGCGGCCAACGGTAGATTTACCGCAGCCGCTCTCTCCCACCAGGGCCAACGTTTCGCCGCGCCTGACCTGAAAGGAGACATTTGCCACCGCCGTCAACACGCCGCGCCGGAACAGTCCCTGCTGCACTCTATAGGTTTTGACCAGCTCTTTGACTTCGAGCAACGCAAGGTTATTCATTTCAGGCAAAATGGCAGGCCACCCAGTGCCCTGGTTCGATCTCACGCAGCAGGGGCGCTTCCTCATGGCAGCGCTGTTCCGCGCGCGAGCAGCGCGGGGCAAACGGGCAGCCGGTATGGAGCGTGTCCAGATCCGGCACGCGCCCCGGAATAAAGCTCATGCGCCGGTCGTTGCCCACCTGGAACGAGGCGATAAGCGCCTGGGTGTAGGGATTGGCCGGAGCGCGCAGGACCGGCCCGACCGGCCCGCTCTCCAAAACCTTGCCGGCGTACATAACGACGACGTCCGTACAAATTTCGGCGATGATGCCCAAATCGTGGGAGATCAGCAGCAGCGACGCCTGCAACTGCTCGATTTCGGCCACGATGACATTGAGCACCTGGGCCTGGATGGTCAGGTCCAGGCCGGTAGTTGGCTCATCGGCAATTAACAACTGCGGCGAGCAAACCAGGGCCATGGCCACCATAGCCCGTTGAGCCATGCCGCCGCTGAACTGGTGCGGGTAATCTCTGGCTTTCTGGGCCGGATTCGGGATGCCCATCGCGTCGAGCATGCCGACTGCTTTTTCCCAGGCCGCATGCCGGTCAACCTTTTTGTGGGTGCGGTACACCTCGGCAATCTGCTCGCCTACCGGAAACAAGGGATTCAAGGCCGAGCGGGCATTCTGGAAGACCATACTGATCTGCTGGCCGCGCACCTGGTGCATCTGGGCCTCGCTGAGCTGCTGCAAATCCTGGCCCTCAAACCAGACATGCCCCCCAACGAGCCGCCCCTGCTCGGGTAAAGCGCGCAAGATAGCCAGGGCGGTCATGCTCTTGCCCGAACCGCTTTCGCCGACCAGGCCGGTCAATGCGCGCCGCCGGACGCCAAAGCTGATGCCCTGCAGGGCATGGACAACGTGCGGTTCGCGGCCAATGTCTACCTTTAAATCCTCAACTGCCAGCAGGTCGTCCACTCAAGCCTCTCTGGTATAAAAATCCCGAACCCGGTGCCCCAGGCGGTTCAGGGTGAATACAGCCAGAAAGACGGCTAATCCTGGAAAAACTGACGGCCACCACCTGCCAAAAACAACATGGGACGCGCCCAGTTGGATCATCGAACCCCACTCCGGGTGAGGCACTTTGACCCCCAGGCCAATAAAACTCAATCCGGCGATAAGCTGGATGGCATAAGCACAGCTCAACGAGAACTGGGCAAAAACCGGCCCCAGAGCATTGGGTAAAATATGATTTAGAATCAGCGCCGGGGTCGAGTTGCCCGCGCAGCGCGCCGCCAACACAAAATCCGCCGATTTAAGGGGCAAAACCACGCTGCGCACCAACTTGAGATAGATGGGAATATTAATGAAGGCGATGATAGCTATCAGGTTGAAGGTGTTGCTGCCCACCGCCGCAAAAATAACCATCGCAAACAGGAACAGGGGAAAGGCCTGGATGACCTCGACCAGCCGTGTGAGCAAATCATCAATCAGGCCGCGGTGATAGCCGGCGGCTGCTCCCAGCGGCACGCCAATAAGCACGGCCAGGGCGATGGCGGCCAGGGCAACAGAAAAATCGGTTCGGGTGGCGTAGAGGACCCGCGAGTAGACATCCATGCCAAAGGAGTCTGTGCCAAACCAATGCTCCGCCGAGGGCGGTTGCAGTCTTTTAGCCGGATCAGGCTCAAGCGGGTCGTGCGTGGCCAGCCAGGGCGCAAAAACAGCAATCACGACAAAGAAGGCCACCAGCCAGTAGACCGGCGCGAGCGCGCCTCGCCAGGCCAGCCAGGGCCGGGTGAGACGCTGGGGCAGGGCCAGTCCGGGCCGGGCAGACACTTTATTCATGCGACGCTTTCTCCGCCAGTTCGGCCCGGGCCAAGCGGGTCCGGACCTCGTCAATTTCCATCTGCTCGTTAAAATGGACGCCATAGTCGCTGAGGGCGGCGGCCTCACTCACATAGCCGTCAATTACATCTTCACGCACCCGCCAGCTCGCTCGCTCCCAGGGCGGGCCGTAGCCGCCGCCGCCGCCCGTAAAGGCCCGCAGCCGCGCCCCGACCGTCAGGGGCAGGTGATTAATTTTCAGCAGCGTTTGCTCACGCTCAGTCCCCGGCTCAAAGATAACTTTGGGGACAGCCCCGGCTTTGCCGCCAAAGAGGCCCCACTGGGGCGTCACGGTGCGTTCAAACCAGAGGCTCAAGCGGCTGTTATCGGCCAGCACTTCGTAATCGCGGACGATGTTCAGCCCGCCACGGAACCGGCCTGGCCCGCCGGTATCTACGCCCAGGGCATAAACGTGAATACGGACCGGATATTTACTTTCCAGGGTCTCAATGGGTAGGTTTTTAAAGTCGCCGGCGGCAAAGTGGATGACGCCGCTGTCGCCATCGCTATGAGCGCTGGCGCCCCAGCCCCCGGCCGTTGACTCCAGGCACATGAACAGGCCCCGCTCCGTGGGGTGCGGCCCGACGATGATGACATTCCAGGCATCGCCGGGCAGGCCGGCCGTGACTCGCTCCGGCAGGGCGGGGGCCAGGGCCTTAATGATCAGATCCACCAGCAGCATGGTATGAGACCCGTATTGCAGACAGGCGGCCGGTTCCTGGGCGGCAAAAATCGAGCCTGGCTCGACCTCGACCTTGAGCGAGCGGAAACTGCCTCCGGTGACTCCCAGGTCAGGCCGGATGAGGAACTTACAGGCCAGGCGGATAGCCGAGAGCGTCTGGACAAAGCCGCAGTTAGTGCAGCCGGGGCGCTGCCGGCTGGAGCCATAGGTGCTGACGCTTATCTCTGAACCCCGCACCGTTACTTTTACCTTGACCGGGATCAACTCATCCGACTGAAAATCGTTGTCCTGATAGCCTTCGGCCTGGTACAGGCCATCCGGGATGGCGGCAATGGCTTCGCGTTCCAGGGTTTCGGTGGTGGCAAAGATTGCCGCCATGCTGCTCCGCACCGCCGGCAGGCCGAATCTATCCAGCAGGTCGCGGTAGCGCCGCTCCCCGACGCGGCAGGCGGCAATCTGGGCGTGCATGTCACCTTTGAGCGAGTAGGGCAGCCGGCTGTTGCGGGCAATCAGGTCTACGATATCGGCCACAAGCTGGCCGCGCTCCACGATTTTGACCGGCCCCAGGCGCAGTCCTTCCTGATAGATTTCGGTACTGTCAACGGCATAGGCCGCTTCTTTGGAACCCATATCCAGCCAATGGGCGCGGGTAATGGTAAAGCCAACCAGGTGACCCTGGTAGAATACAGGTGAGAGAATGTCCACATCGTTGAGGTGAGAGCCGGTCAGGTAAGGATCGTTCAGAATGAAAACGTCGCCCTCATGAAAATTGTCCCGGCCCACATGTCGGATAACCACCTGAACCACTTCGCTGAGCGCGCCGAGAAAGAAAGGTAAGCCAGGGGCCTGGGCTAACAGTTGGGCTTTTTCGTCGAACAGGGCCACACTGCAATCTTTCATTTCATAAATCACCGGCGAAAAGGCGCTGCGCCACAACGTGGCCCGCATATCCTCCGCCGCGGCCAGAAAGGCATTGCGGATGATTTCGGTGGTGACGGGATCAACTGCCGGCAAGGATTGGGGGTGCGGTACGGTATTTTCCACAGATTCCTCTTTACAACAGAAGGCTACCCTAAAGGGGGCTGGCGCACAGGCTGAGGCTAAGAAAAGAAAATCCTCAGCCTCACGCTTTATTGCGTTCTTAGACGCGGGTCAATCACAAAGTGCAGAATGTCGGTAATTAGGTAGATAACCACGTAAACCACGGCGCTTAACAGAACCACGCCGACAATCGGTTCATAGTCAGAGTTGTTCATGGCATCTACGGCGTATAGACCGAGGCCGGGCCAGGCGAAGACCACCTCGACCAGGACGGTGCCGCCCAGGAGGTAGCCGTAAGTCATCGCAATCATGGTTGTCACCGGCAGCAGGGCATTCTTCAGGGCATAGCGCAAAAAGATGGTTCGTTCAGGGATGCCGTTGCTGCGGGCGGCCCGGATGTAGTCGCTGCGCAGAATTTCCACCATCGCATTGCGCGTAATCTGTAAAATCGGCGGGCAGGAAGTAAAGGCCAGTGTGATCGCAGGGAGGGCCAGGTGGCTGAGCGCAGCGCGAAAAGCCTCCCAGTCGCCGACCAGCAGACTATCCAGGGTATAGAGACCAGTGACATACGGCGGCGCTGCGGCCGTCGGGCCGAGCCGGCCCAGGGGCGCGGGAAACAGGTTTAACTGATAAAAAAGCAGGTAAATCAACAGCAAGCCCAGCCAGAAACTGGGAATGGCGACGCCGGCTTCGACCAGTCCCTGCGCCAAGCGATCCGGCCAGCCTCGCTTGTGTCGGGCCGCCAGCAGCCCCAGGGGGACGGTCCAGGCAATACCGAGGAGCAACGCGGCGGTAGATAGTTCCAGGGTTGCCGGAAGCCGCTGGCCTATATCAACCGCAACCGGGTTGGAGGTAAAGCGCGAAACCCCCAGGTCGCCGCGAGCCAGGTTGCCCACGTAAGTGAGATACTGCTCCCACAGCGGGCGGTCCAGGCCCAGGCGCCGGGTCACGCTTTCAATGGTTTTCTCGTCGGCCTGGACGCCGACCAGTAGATAAACAGGATTGCCCAGAAAGCGAGTGACCACAAACGTTACCGCCGCCAGCCCCAGCAGCACAATAATTACCTGGAGGAATCGCCGCCCCAGGTAAAGCCCCCATTCTTGCCAGACAGATTGCATCAACAATTTTTCCTTTGAGCGGGAGAGCAGAGATTGGGAGTTTCTTCAATCCCTGCTCTCAACCCTCAGCACAGCTACCAGACTCTATCGGAAATAGGGAAAAACCAGGTGACAGGCACTTTTCAACACTTAGCCCGATAAGTGCCTGTCACCTTCACCCCGATAATGCCTACTATTGCTCCCGGCACAGCTCGTAAAACGACCACAGGTGATCCGGTTCAAGCACGAAGCCGGTGATGTCATCGCGCATGGCCACCAAAACGTTGAGTTCCCCGACATACAGCGCCGGCGCTTCCTCATTGATGATTTTCTGGGCTTCGCTGGCCAATTCTTTCCGTTTTTGCGGGTCCAACTCGGTGGCCAGCAGGTCGGTAATCTCGTCAATGCGCGGATTGCTATATTTGAACCAGTTGATGACGGTATCCGTTTTGTACCAGAGGAACAGGTGGTAGAAGGGGTCATCCACATAGTTCAGCGCCGTCCGCATCCAGGCCTGGTGGCTGCGCTGGCTCAAGCCTTCAAAGAAAGGACCGGCGGCCTGCTTTTCGATTTCCATCTCCACGCCGAGGTCGCGGAAAGCGTTTTGCAGAACCACGGCCACTCCTTCCATTTCGGCGTCTCCGGCCGGAATGGCCAGGTTGAAGCTGAAGCCGTCGGCCATGCCCGCTTCCTCAAGCAGAGCTTTGGCTTGTTCCGGGTCATATTTATAAGGCCAGTAATTTGGGTCAAAGAACTGGGCCAGGCGGGGAAAGTTGCTCTGAGACACGGCGCCCTGACCTTTGAAAACATCCTCTACAATCTGCTCATAAGGGACAGCATGCGACAGGGCCTGGCGCACTTTCACATTGTCAAAGGGAGCCATAGCATTGTTCATGCCCAGCAGCACCTGGTTGCGCGAGGGAATGGAGAGAATATTTACCCCTGCCGTACCCCGCAGCGACTCGACTTCGTCCACGCTCAGGTTTGTCGCGATGTCAATCGCGCCCTGGCTCAGCAGCAAGGCCCGGTTCGCCGAATCGGGGATAATCTTCAGGACAACTTTATCGAAACAGGCCTTACCCGCCCAATAATCGGGATTAGCCGCCAGCACCATCTCCGCCCCCGGGGTCCAGCTTTCTACGTAAAACTCGCCGGAACCGGCGTAGTTTTTAGCAGCCCAATCCGTGGCCCAGGGATCATCGGCTGTGGCGTTGGCTTCGATCGCTTCCGGGTCTATAATGCCAAAATCCTGATCGCGCATGAGGGGCAGGAAGAGGGGATTGGGGGCGTTGAGCTTAATGGTCAGGTCATACTCACCATCCACCGTAATCTGATCAAGACTGGACACACCGGCCGTGTTGGCCACCCATTGGTCGCTGACCGCCACGCCAAAAGCCCGCTCAAACTTGTACTTGATCGTTTCAGCCGTAATTTCATTGCCGGTTTCGTGGAACTTCATGCCCGGCCGGACTTTGATCTTGTAAGTCACCCCGTCTGGCTGGAGTTCAAAGGATTCCCAAACCGATCCTTCCATCTGGGTCACATCGGCGATCATGTAACCCTCCGGGGTTTCCTTACGGACATACCGCACCGGCTGATCGTAAATATTTTTCAGAATGGTGTTGGCCATCTCTGCCGCCCCAAACGAAGGGTCCAGCGTCTCGATGTCGCCGGGGATGCCGACGGTCAGCACATTTTCTTCCCCTGTGCTGGCCGCCGCTTCGCTTTCGGCCGGTTCGGTGGCGGGGTCGGCTGGTTCTGCCGCCGCTTCAGTGGGTTCTGCTGTTGCTGCGGCTGTGGGCGTTTCCTGGACTGGCGCGGCTGTGGGCGCCGACGCGTCAGGGGTGGGCACAGCCGCGCCACATGCGGCCACCACAAAAAGGGTGGCCATGAGCAGTCCTGTCGTTTTGACCCAATGGTAAGTTTTCACGTTCTTCCTCCTTCTTTAGTTAAAAGCAACATCGCTTCAATACTGATCGGGTATCCTCCAAGCTTCTTTTTCTCCCGGCTCTACCTCCTTTCCCTCGATCTGAACCTGACTATTCAATGACAATCAGATCGTCGCTGTGAGTGACCACCTGCCCTTGCGGTTTAACCAGCAGCGACTGCCACAGTTCGTCGGAGCAGGGCCGGCCGAGCGCCTGCACAATCATCCGCTTCTCGACCTTCAGCCGGTCCTCGGCGTCAACCGTGATCCAGCCGGGCGGGATATTCTGTTGAAAATAGCCACCGTTGAAATGAGCAATAGCAGCCGCAATCAAAACATGGGTGTGCGTGTTGGGTAACAATAAACCGGCCATGCTGCCCTCCGTCAGCGGACCGCGGCCCCGCCGTCAAGCGGCAGGATCAGCCCGGTAATCCAGGAAGCCTCGTCTGAGGCCAGGAAAAGGGCGGCGTAGGCGATGTCTTCGGGTCGCCCCCCAAAATGCAAAATGTCGGCCGGTTCCCCGCCGCGCAGCAGTGGCTCCTTAATGGGCTGTACCGGCCAGCCGACCGGCGAGCGCCGAATCGAGCCGGGACTGATACAGTTGACCCGGATATTGTGCCGGAACCACTCGCGGGCCATCTTTTGGGTCAGGCTTTCCGCGCCCCCCTTGGCGGCGGCATAGGCCGCGTTGACCCACTGGCGCGTCTCAAAAGCGGCGGCCACGTTGATGATAGACCCGCCTCCGCCCTTAACCATCTCCGGCAAGGCATACTTTGAGCAGCAGAAGATGCTCCGTAAATTGGTGTTGATCAGGCTGTCCCAATCCTCAGCCGGCGTTTCGACCAAAGTAGCTTCGTTGAGGCCCGACATCCCGGCGTTGTTCATCAGGATATCCAGCCGGCCATAGGTCGCCACCGTCTGTTCGACCACCCGGCGGGCTTGAGCCTCGTCCGTAACGTCGGCTTGAATCGCCACCCCCGCCGCGCCATGCGCATTGACCTGCCTGGCCGTCTGCTCGATCAGCGTCTCGCGGCGGGCGCAAACCACCACCTTGGCTCCTTCTGCCGCAAAAAGATAGGCTGTCGCCCGGCCCATGCCGTTGCCGGCCCCGGCAATCACGGCTACTTTTCCTTCCAGCCGGCTCTCGCTCATTTCACTCTCCCTGAGCCGGTCAGGCTAACACCCCGCCGTCCAGAATCACGGACTGGCCGGTCATGTAGGACGAATCCGTCGAAGCCAGGAATAAACTGGCCCGGGCAATCTCTTCCGGGTTGCCGGTCCGATGCAGCGGGATGCGCTCCAGCATATCCTTGAGCCAGACCTCCTGATCGGGCTGGAGCGACCCTAACCACTTGTTCATCGGCGTGTCAATGAAGCCGGGACAAACACAGTTGACCCGGATACCCAGCGGCGCGCCTTCCAAGGCCAGCGACTTGGTCAACATAACGATGGCCGCTTTGGTAGCGCAGTAAGCCGCCAGGCCCGCCGTCCCCCGAAAGGCAACCACCGAGGCGGTATTGACGATCACGCCACCCCCCTGCTCGACCATGGCCGGCCAGACAGAGCGCACCGTGTAATAGATGCTCTTGGTATTGGTGGTAAAGACCTCATCCCATTCGGTCTCCGCCATCTCGGCCAGGGCCACGGGCAAAGGTAGGACCCCGGCATTGTTGAGCAGAATATCAATCCGGCCGTAGCGAGCCAGCGTGGCCTGCACCAGGCGTTCCACCTGCTGCCGCTTGGCCACGTCCGCCGGCACGGCCATGCACTCGCCCCCTTCTTTGACAATCTCTCCGGCCACCGAGCCTATTTTCTCGGACCGGCGGGCCGCAATAACAACCCTGGCCCCTTCCGCCGCAAAAAGCTTGGCCGTAGCCCGGCCTATCCCCGCGCTCCCGCCCGTTACAATAGCGACCTGTCCCTGGAGTTTACCCATCGTTTTATTTCCGGCCTATCCCTGGCCTCAACGTCGAAACTGGCGCTCGACCACGGCATCGCCAAAGGTCATAAAAGCCAGCACGGTAAAAAAGATGACCAGCCCCGGCAGCACGCCATACCACCAGGCCCGAAAAATAAACAGGCGCGAGTCGGCCACCATCAAGCCCCATTCCGGTGTGGGATTCTGCGCGCCCAGGCCCAGGAAGCTCAGGCCGGTCAGGGCCAACAGCACGTAGCCCAGGTCCAGGGTGATGCGGGCATTTAGCTCGTTGGTGGTTTGGGGCAGGATATGGCGCAGGATGATGCGCCAGCCGGGTACGCCGGTCGCTCTGGCCGCGTCCACAAAAAGCTCTTTTTTGATGCTCAGTACCTGTCCCCGAATCATACGGGCATAACCGGGCCACCAGACCAGTACCAGGGCCAGCACCGCGCTGGCCATGCCCCGGCCCAGGGCGCTGGCGACGGCCAGGGCCAGGATAAAGTAAGGAAAAGCCAGAAAAACATCCACCAGCCGCATCATAATCTGGTCAAGGCGTCCGCCTGAAAAGCCAGCCAGCCCGCCCCAGAGCGTGCCCAGCGCCGCCGCCGAAAGGACCACGATCAAGGTCATGCCGATGGAGTAACGCGCGCCGTAGACCATGCGGCTGTAAACGTCGCGGCCGGCTCCATCGGTGCCAAACCAGTGGTCAACGCTGGGGGGCTTCAAGCGGTCTCTGACCATCAGAGCCAGCGGGTCGTGGGTCGCCAGCAGGGCAGGGAAGATAATGGCCAACCCCATAATCACCACCACCAGGCCCGACCAGAGCGTAATCCAGTTGACTCGCCCGCCCCGCCGCTTCAGCAGCTCGCCCAGGGAAGTCCGCCCGAACAGGGTGCTTGTTATGTTGATGGCTTCATCCATAAGGAACGCTCAAGTTTAAGTGGACTGCCGCAAACGCGGATCAAGCAGCGGGTAGGTCAAATCTACCAGCAGGTTAACAAAAACAAAGACAAAGGTAATCAGCAGGGTCAGCGCCTGAATCGGGGCGTAATCAAACGTTTTGAAGGACTCAAATGCGTACAGCCCAATGCCTGGCCAGGAGAAAACCGCCTCGACCAGGATCGTCCCGCCCAGCAGCCAGCCAAATTGCAGCCCCAGCATGGTCAACACCGGGTTGAGCGCGTTCCTAAGTACATGGCCCCGCAGCAGAGCGCCCTCCGACAAGCCTTTGCTCCGGGCGGTGCGAACATACCCTTTTTGCAGCTCTTCCCGCACCGCCGCCTGAGTCAGGCGTGCGGCCAGGGCCAGCAAGCTTAAGACCAGGCTGGCAACGGGCAAGATTAAATGTAGGAGCGCATCCCAGAAGAGTTTGGTATCACCTGCCAGCAGCGTATCAATGGTGTAAAAACCGGTCACGTGAGGGGGTGGCAGGGCAGCCAAATCCAGGCGACCGGCAATCGGCAGCCAGCCCAACTGCGTGCCAAACACCAGTTGAAAGACCAGCCCAATCCAGAAAATCGGCACCGCCGCCCCAATCGCCGAGACGACGCGAGCCAGCAGTGCCGCCACGGAGTCGGGCCAGACGGCCCAGACTACACCGATACCCAGCCCAAGGATAACGTAGATCGTAAAGCTGAAGATGACCAATTCCAGGGTAGCCGGGAAGACCAGCTTGATGTCATCCCAAACCGGCTGGCGGGTTTGAATGGATCTACCCAGATCGAACTGCAGCAGTCCGGCCATGTAACGCTGGTACTGCACATAAACCGGCTGGTCCAGCCCCAGGTTACGCCTGACTTCTGCCACTTGCTCCTGACCGGCATTCAGGCCGGCGGCCAGCCGCGCGGGGTCTGCGGGGATGACGCGTGAGATGAAGAAGGTCAGCGTCACCACGCCGAGGACAACAAAAATGATCCAGGTTAACCGCAGTAAAAGGTAACGGAACATAAGTGATAAACTGGCGCTACTGAGCCGAAAATCATCCTTGAACAGGACACTGCCCGCGTCGAAGGATGATTTTCGGCCAACTCCAATTACTGCTGCGGCATCTTCTGCACGTAGAAGAAGCGCACCAGGTAGTTGTAATCCAGCGTTTCGTACACCGCCCCTTCGATGTTCTCCCGCACGGGTTGAGCCAGGGTCGGCGTGACGACATAGAGGGCCGGTACGTCCCCGACAATCTTTTGTTGGAGATTGTACAGCGCCTCGGTGCGCTCCTGCTCATCCTGGATCGTCGGGATTTCGTCCAGCCACTTATCTACTTCGGCATCAACATAGTAAGACCAGTTGTAGCCGCTCTTGTCGGCGGTGTTGCCTGAAAAGTAGGAAGTGCGCAGGATAAAGGTGGGATCGTTGGTGAACATAGATTGATTGAGGTAGGAAATATCCGGTGCGGTCGCCTTGTCGGCCATGGTCGGCGGCATCTGGGGCCAGGGTACCAGGATCTGCTCCAGTTCAATGCCCAGCTCGGCCAGGTTTTGCTGCAACAGGGTTCCGGCGAACTCTTCATACGACAACCCCTTCAGGCCCAGGTAGCGCAGCTTAAAACCGCCATCTGGATAGCCTGCCTCGGCCAAAAGCTGCTTGGCTTTTTCCAGGTCTTGCTGTTGCACGGGCAAACTGGGGTCAACGCCCTCGGCGTTCTTGGGCAGCGGGCCGGTCGGCGTCTCGCCGAGTCCCTGGAAGAAATCGGCAAAAGCTTGATAATCAAAGGCGTACTTGATCGCTTCGCGAACTTTGACGTCGTCCAGCGGCTTGTTGTTGGTATTCAAGGTTAGAATTGAGACCTGGAACTGGGGCTGTTCGACGAGCTTGACCCCGGGCAAATCCTTGGCCGCAATGGAGTCATCCGGCCCGACCGCGCCCAGCATATCAATCTGGCCCTGCCCCAGGAGTTGCAGCGCGGTAGAAATGTCCGCATCCACCCGCAGGATGACCCGGTCAGCCGTAAAGGGCAACCACTCCTGCCAGTAGTCGGTATTTTTGACCATGACAATCTGGCTGCCCTTGTTCCAGGAGTCGAATTTGTAGGGGCCTGTACCGACGCCGTTGGTGGCGAAGAAATCGTTGGCCCAGGGGTCGGCATCGGTTTTGTTCGTTTCAATCGCCTGGGGGCTGACCAAAGGCAGTTTCGGCAGAACACCCAAAAAGAATACATTCGGCCGGGACAGGGTGATCTTCAGGGTTTGGGCGTCAACCGCCTCAATCGAGCTAATGTCGGTCATGAGGCTGGCCGGGCCTTGATTGATTTCCTTAATCCGGTCCAAACCCATTTTGGCCGCCTCGGCATTAAAGTCGGCGCCGTCATGATATTTAACACCCTGGCGCAAGGTAAAGGTATAGGTCAGGCCGTCCTCCGACACTCCCCAACTCTCGGCCAGGGCCGGTCGAAGCTCGGTGCTGGCGGGGACATACTCCAGCAAACCTTCATAAACGTTCCGCACAAACTCTAACCCATCGGAACTGAAGGCAATCGCCGGGTCCAGCGTCGCCGTTTCGGCGATGTTGCTAAAAACAATGGTGATAGGTTCAGCCGAATCTTCACTGGAGGTCGCGGCCGCAGCGTCTGCGGTTGGCGCGGCTTCTTCGCTGGCGGCGGCTTCGGTGGGAGCCTCAGCGGGTTCGCTCGCCGCCGCTTCCTCTGTGACCGCCGGAGCTTCGGCTTCTTGGGCCGGTTCCGGGGCTGGTTGCGACGCAGCGCAACCCGACAGCCACAGTGTGATAAGTCCAACAATTACGATTAATGCTAAGCGACGCATCTCAATCCTCCTCTAATTTGTCTATGGTAAAACTTTTATCATTTGTTCTTGATTCACCTGTCCAGATCGAGTCAAATTCAAACATCTTTCGCTGCTTGAGCCAAGCGGAGGCGGGCTTGATTTGTGGCCGCTGTGTCAATCTCAAAGCCGCCATCTCGGAAACGGAGACCGTATTCGGTCTCGGCGACTTGCCGCGTGATGTAGCCGTCGCTCAAGTCATCCAGGACTCTTTGACGATCGCGTTCCCAGGGCGGTCCATAGCCGCCCCCCCCAGCCGTATAGCAGCGAACGGTTACGCCAGGCGGAATAGGCAGGTGATTGGCTTTTTTCAAGACTCGTTCCAACGGGCCGCCCGGATCAACCACGCAGCGGGCCGTCCGCCCGGCCCGGCCCCCGGCGACGCCCCACCCCGGCGTGACCGTCCGCTCCAGCCACAACAGCAAGCGGCAGCCGGGCGCGGTTGGCTGGTACTCTTTAATCAAAGCCAGCCCGCCGCGGTAGCGACCTGCGCCGCCGCTGTCCTGTTCCAGCGCGCGGCAGGTGACGCGCAGCGGGTACTTGGCCTCTTCGACCTCGGCGGAGATATTTTTCAAGTCGCCGGCCATATAATTGACCACGGCATTGAGGCCGTCCTCGTCCGGCAGCGCCCCCCAGCCTACGGCGCTGGCCTCGCCCGTAACAAACAGCCCCCCGGCCGCAGTGTGTCCGGCCATAATAAAATTCATCTGGTCGGAGGGTTGGCCGGCCGGCACTCGCCCCGGCAGCGCCTGAGCCATGGCCCGGAGAATCAGCTCGATCATCAGCCCAATCTGCGGGCCGTAGTAGAGGCAGGCGGCCGGTTCCTGGGCGGCAAAGAGGGTGCCGGTCGGAGCGGTCACGGTCAGGGGGCGAAAATGCCCGCCGTTCGGCGGGTGGTGCGGATTGATCAAAAATTTGTAGGCCAGCCGCGCTCCAGAGATGGTCTGGGCAAAGCCGCAGTTGGTGCAGCCCTGGCGTTGAGGGCTGGAGCCTGTCAGATCAATATGGATATTGGTACCCGTAACGGTTACCTGAACCCGCACGTAGACAGGCTCATCGCTGTGACCGTCGCTATCCAGGTAGCCTTCGGCACTGTACTGGCCATCCGGGATAGCGTTGAGGGCTTCCCGGTCAGCTCGCTCGGCCTGAGCAAAGATTTCGGCTGTGGCTTCGCGGACCGTTGCCAACCCAAAACGGCTCAGAAGCTCCTGATAGCGCCGCTCGCCGGTGCGGCAGGCGGCCACTTGGGCGTTCATATCGCCCAGGATCGAGCGAGGCAGGCGGCTATTGCGGGCAATAAGATCCAGGACGTCTTTGATTGGCTCGCCAGCCCGGTACAGCCGGATGGGACCCAGCCGCAATCCTTCTTGATAAATTTCGGTGGTATCCACCGATACGCCGGCATCTTTGCCGCCCATATCCAGCCAGTGCGCTTTGGTGGCCGTAAAACCAACCAGCTCTCCTTCATAAAAAATGGGCGAGATCACGGTGACATCGTTCAGGTGCGAGCCGACCAGGTAAGGGTCGTTCAGGGCGTAAATATCCCCTTCAAAAATACCTCCCGCGGCAAAATGGCCGGCCACAATCTTCACGGCCTCGTCGAGCGCACCCAGGAAGATGGGCAGTCCGGGAGCCTGGCCCAGCAGTTCAGCTCGCTCGTTGAAGAGGGCCACGCTGCAATCCTTCATCTCATAGATAATGGGGGAAAAGGCGCTGCGGGCCAGGTTGGCGTTCATCTCCAGAGCGATGGAATTGAGGGCGTTGCGCAAAATTTCAACGGTAATCGGATCAGGCATGCTCACCCCGCGTTATGACAATATTGCCGTAGGTATCTACACTGCCCTGATAACGAGGGGGCATCACGGTGGTGCAGGAGGGTTCCTCGATAATTGCCGGCCCGGCAAAAACATCCCCTGGCTGCAAGTCGGCCCGGTGGAAAACCTGGGTTTCCATAGTTTTTCGACCAAAGATGACCTGCCGCTGGTTGGCTGAACTGACCTGCCGTTCAGCCAGCTCTCCCAATGCCGCGGCAGCTCCCCGGCCCAGGTGGCCTACCGCGCTCACCCGCAAATTGACAAACTCGATGGCCTCCTCCCGGTTGCTGTGACCATAACGAGTCTGATAAGCCTGATGGAACTGCTCCGCCAGGGCCGTATACCTTGCCCCATCTACTTTTTCGCTGAGAGGAATGTTCACAAAATACTCTTGCCCAACATAGCGCATATCGGCGGTGCGGCGAAATTCCATAGCCGCCCGATCCACATGTTCGGTTTGAAGAATTTCTCGCCCTTCAGCTTCCAGTTCTCTGAAAACGTTTTCCACGTGCGCGGCGGTCATGCTCACCACGGGATGGTAGAAACTGCGCACCAGGTCGTGCCGAATGTCGGCATGCAGCATGCCCCAGGCTGAAAAGGTCCCCGGCGATAAAGGAATAACCACGCGGGGAATGCTTAACTCTTCGGCCAGGAAAACCGCGTGCATCGGCCCGGCCCCACCAAAAGCCACTAAGGTGAATTGACGGGGATCAATCCCCCGCTCGACCGTAATAGCGCGAATAGCATTCGCCATCTTGGCATTGACAATATCAATCATCCCTTCGGCCAGGGCTTCAGCCGTTAGCCCCAGGGCTTCGGCCAGCGCCGCCAGAGCTTGCCGGGCGGCCTCTGCATCCAGTTGCATCTCTCCGCCCAGGAAATGCGCCGGGTCAATCCGGCCCAGGACCACGTTAGCATCGGTTACGGTGGGTTCAGTTCCGCCCCGGCCGTAGCAGGCCGGACCGGGTTCGGCCCCGGCGCTATGTGGGCCCACTCTCAACCCGCCTGCTTCAAGCCAGCCAATGGAGCCGCCTCCCGCCCCAATTGTATGGATGTTGACAATGGGCATCAGCACCGGAAAGCCTTCCAGGTAAGTCTCTGAGGTCACATCAGGTTGACCGTTGATAACCAGGCTGACATCAAAGCTGGTGCCGCCCATATCTATACATAACAAATGGTCGCTGCCAAGCTGCTCTCGCAAACCGGCCCCGCCCATCGTGCCGCCAACGGGCCCTGAAAAGAGGGATTGGATGGGGTGCTGGCGCGCTGCGGCAGCCGTCATGATGCCGCCGTTGGACTGCATGATGTGCAGGCGAGCGTGTAAACCGGCCTCGGAACCTTTGGCCTCCAGGCGGGCCAGATAACGCTCAATAATCGGGGCGACATAGGCATTGAGGACCGTCGTGCTGGTTCGCTCGTACTCCCGCCATTCACGGGCCACCTGATGCGAGAGCGAAATTGAAACTTCGGGTAGCCGTCGCTGCAGGGCCTCGGCCACTCGCAGTTCGTGCTCTGGATTGGCGTAGGCGTGGAGCAAGCAGACAGCCACCGAGTCATATTCGCCGGCAGCAATTTGTTCGACAACTTCAGCGAGATGTTCTTTGTTGACAGGCGTTAAGATTGAGCCGTCAAAGAGGGTGCGTTCCTGAAGTTCATAAATGTGACGGCGGCGGACCAGGGGTGTGGGCTTACGATAGAATAAATTGTACATGTCGGGGCGGTTAGCCCGGCCAATTTCATAGACATCGCGAAAACCGGCCGTGGTAATCAGGGTAACATGGGCGCCTTTCCGTTCCAAAAAAGCATTTAATCCGGCCGTAGTCCCGTGGACGAAAAAGCCAATCTCGGTAAAATCGGACACAAGACGCTGGACTCCGTTAAGGATACCCACCGAGAGGTCCTGGGGAGTCGAAGGCACTTTGCCGGTGTGAACTGCTCCGGTCAGGTTATCAATGGCGACAATATCAGTGAATGTACCGCCAATATCCACAGCTACACGATAACGAGTCATACAGTCAAATATCTCCTCCGCTTTGGCTATAGCAAGCAAGTGGCGATTTAGGGATTATATTTAATCATCAGGAACTAAGTTGGGTGAGGAATGACAGGAGTACCAAGAATTTTGGCAACAGGGACAGCAGTTTAGTTAATTTAGGCTCATAAAGTTTATTATACAGGAAAAGCCGACCACCCTGACAAGGACTGGTTAGGGTCAATTTGTGATACAAACAGTATCATTTGAATTAATTGAGGGGTTAGCTGAGAGGAAGTCACCCAGGATGATTCATAGCCTATCTTGCACCGCTTGAACCACTCCCTCCGGGTCGTCTAGCCCTTACCTCCATGAGCTTAAAAAAATCTCCTAATCCTGGCAAAAACCCGTTCACTTAATTGGCTGGCGGAGTCACCAAATCAAAAGATGCAGCCGCCATTTCGGCTCCGTTAACTACTATTGAAATTTGATGCGGCCCCGGATAGTGTTGGCGGGTCGTACGGTCCTCAAATGAATATTTCCTGGAAATCAAGTGGCTGCCTGGCTCAAAGATGCCTTCCCGGATTTGAAAAACCTTGGGCGATAATTTGCCGCTGGCTTTGACAAAGTGAACCTTGTACTCCAGCCGAACCTGCTGCGGCGCTTCGGCCTCTACCCTCAGTTCAAAGGTAAACCCCAGCGTTTCGCCAACAGGCAGAGCTGTTTTGTCCAGGGTCAGGTTGGCAATACTCAGGCCCGTGGGACCGGCAAAACCAAACAGCCGCAGCGCTCGCTCGTGGCCGGCTTTTAGCAGACCCCGGCAGGCGTGTTTGACAATCCAATCCGTCTGGTTGGTCAGGCCATACCAGCGTTCACAGATAGCCAACATTAGCTCAGGATGGTCTTTAGAAATATCGTTCAGATTGTTGGCCACGCTTTTGCGCACGTAGTCCGATTCATCCGCTTTGAGTTTCTCCAAAATCGGCAAGATGAGGCTGGGGTCTTTTTTGAAGGCCGGCAGGGCCATCCCCCAGGGCAGGCGCGGGCGGCAGCCTTCGCTGGCCAGGCGGCGGAGATGATGGTTCTCGGACTCGGCCCAGGTGGACATATAAGCCATCGCTCGTTCTGGGTCTTTCAGCAGGAAAGGGCGCACCGCAAATTCGGAACTGCCTTGCTGGGTAAACACGGCCAGGGCCGGCATAGATAAGTCCCACTCGTCCAGGCCATAACATTCCACATAATCCGGGAAGACCAGCGCATCAAACCCGTTAAAGGAGGGGGCAACCTTGACCAGAATCGCCAATGCCTGGGGATAGTCATCCGGCAAGGTGGCCCGCAGGCAGCGCGACAGATGGCGCATTTTCGCTTTAAGTTCCCTGGTCGTCCAGGCGTCATCATAAACCAGGCGAGTGAACGCTTGTTGATCGAACTCCGGGTAGACCTGGCCGATGGCCTGGCCCAATTGTTCGACAAACGTGTTGGTAAAAAAGATGTCTTTGAGTCTTTCTGGCATAATCTGATCCTCAATGTCCCATGCAGTTGCGGCCAAACGTTCAGCCCTGCCCTCAGAGCCTACAGTTTTGCCCATTGGTTTAACTGCTCGATGGATGCGGTCGCGCCCCCACAGACAATGACCAGAATTGATTTGAAGGGTTCAATTTCGCCCATCCGTTCGTAGACGATGGCCAGGGCGGCGCCGCAGGCGGGTTCGACCACAATTCGGTGGTCAATCATAAATTTCTGGCACGCCGACACGGCGGCTTTATCCGATACGACCACATTATAAATAGGGTGTATTTTCTTACAGTTAAAGGCATTTTCACAGATTTGCCGCGCGCCTAAAGAGGTGGCAAGGCTGGTAATGGCCGGTAATTCGATCCGCTGGCCGGCCAGAACAGATTGGGCAAAAGAGTCGGTTCCCTCTGTTTCGACGGCGATCACCGGGATATTGTGCCAATCGTTTCGATGCAACCCTTCAATGACCCCCGACAGCAACCCGCCGCCACCAACCGAAAGCACAACAGCCTCAGGTTTTAGGCCCGAGCGGGCTATCTCATCAATCATAGTGGCATGACCTTGCCATAACAGTGGATCATCAAAGGGATGGATAAACACGTCCGTTTCTTTGACCATAGATAAGGCTAAGGTATTGGCTTCTTGCCAGGAAGCGCCGTGGACTATAACCTCTGCGCCTTCTTGTTGGATCAATTGCCTGGCTCGTTCAGTGGTGGTTTCAGGCACCACCACGACAACGGGAATGGCAAGCTGGCGTCCGGCATAGGCTACGGCAATACCGGCATTCCCGCCGGAAGAAGAGATGAAACGATGGGCGCCGTGACGGGCATATTCCTGGCAGGCCCGGCCAATGCCGCGAATTTTGAAAGAGCCAGGCGGTTGTAAGGCTTCAAGCTTGAGCCAGACAGACCGTCCGGCTTGAAGACTGATGGAGCGTGATTCGAAAAATGGTGTTTCGATGTGTAATGGTTTCATCTTTACCTTTGACTTGATGAATTTCTGAAACGTAACAAACGCTACATCAAAACGTATTTTATCCGGTATCCTCAACCTACGTTGTGGGTAGGGCGGGGACACCGGGAAAACGTGCGGTCCTTCGACAAAGGAAAGAAAGCCGGCGGGAAAAGAAAAGCTCAACGAGCCGTAGATTTTTTCCCTGGATGAGCAGTTAAGGTTGGGGAACCATAGTTGGACGCCGGATAGAATCAAACAGGCGTTGAGCTTGTTTTCATCGCAGTACGGAGTTTCGCTTCGTGCAGAAAGGTGCTAATTAATGCCCCATCAGCCTGTCTGACATCATCATAGACCCGACTAATTTGGTTATAGGAAGTCACCAGGATTCTGGGTGGCGGTGAAATCAACCCCAGCGTAACCTGCACATTCGTTGCTGGGGCCAGGGTGGGGTTAGTTGGTAGTTCGGTGATACTGACCCTCTCGCCCGGCTCAATAACCCCCTTGTTGTTCTTTAGCGTTCCTCCTCGGGGTTTGACCGCCGGGACATAGCCTGAACGCTGGCAGCGATTTCATCCACTTTGATTTTGGTGTAAACGCGAGTGGTTTTTGGATCTTGATGACCCAGGGCTTCCTGGACCAGGGCCAGGTTGCCGGTGAACTCCAACAGCCCGTTGGCAAAATAGTGTCGCAGTGAGTGGGGGGAGAGGTTGAAGCGCCGAGCGATGTCGGCTTGCTCTGATAACTGCTCAATCAGGTACTGCACCGAGCGGGTGGTCAAGGGGAACCGTGCGGCTGGCTTAACCGAACGATCATGCCGGCAGAACAGCGGGTGGACGGCCAACTGCACCATCAAGGATTCATCCTGCCGCAGCGCCAGATAACTTTGGATGGCGAGCCAGGCCTCTTGATCAAAAGCCACAAATCGCGTCTTGCGGCCTTTGCCGGTGACCCAGGCGCCCTGGCGGGCGTCATCCAGATCGCCGCGCTTCAAACTGACCAGCTCACCCACGCGCATACCCGATGATTTAAGGGCCAGGATGATGGCCAGATTCCGCTGCCAGACCAGGGTCAGGCGGTGGCGGGAGGCCGGGGGCGTATCAGCTTCAATGGTCGGGGGGACGCGGGCGGCGCTGATCAGGGCTTCCACAATGTCCTGGCTCGGAATCTTTTGGGCAATGGGCCGGTTTTTGACCCGGGTGGCCTGGCTCAGTTCTTCCTTAATCCGGTTATACTCGGCATAATCAAAAGTAGGCAGCCGTTTGCGCAGCACCAAAAAGCGGACAAAGCGGGTTACCGTTAATATATAAAGTGCCCGGGTGCTTTCGGCCAGGGGAGCCGGAGCGGTAAATTCATTTCTTTGATAGGTTTGCTTGAGCAGCCAGGTCGGCAGCTCCTGGAGCATTTCGGGGGTCAGGTCGCTGATCGGGCGCTCGGCTGGCCAGGCCTGGGTTTCCGCCAGATAAGCTTTGAATTGGGCTAATCCCTGGCTATAAGTGCGCGTTGTATGCTGTGACTGCCCCCCGCCCGCAGTTTTAAGAAAAACCGCGGCTTCACTGTCGAAGGTGGAAAGAGCGTGAGAGTCATTTGCGGTGCTCATAGATTTGCTCCCGTCCGTAAAAAAGCCGGCTAGATAAGGTTCATCAATGATTAAATTATAGCACAAATGTGCGAGAAGGGGCAAGCAAGCGGAGTCTCTTTACATAACTCTAAAGAGACATAAAATAATAAGAAGCGACCGCCAGCCCGGCACAGAGACAAAGGCAAACCAACCCCACCACCGTGAGGATGAGCGCCAGTTGCTGAGGTCTTTTGGCGCCGGGCTGTTGTGCCTCTCCCGGCATCCAACCGATGCGGGTTTCCATTTCGTCTAAATCAGCTGGCTGTCGCCGTTGGGCCTGACCTAGTTCTAAGGTGAGGATGGCCCCGCCAATCCGCAGCGACTGTTTGGGCCACCAAATAGTGGGGGTCTGGGGGGGTAATCGCAGATTATCTATGAAAGTACCGTTGGCACTTTTGAAGTCAACAACATAATAGTATCCCTGCTCAAAGGTGATTTGAGCATGCGCCCGAGAAACTGCTTCGTAGGCCAGGACAATGTCATTTTCAGAACCACGACCGATGGTGAGTCCCTGGGGCGGAATGGGCCGGGAACGACGCACACCGTTGGGTTCGAGGATGTGAATTTGGTTTTGATTCATAACTCGACTCTATTTGCCCTGGGTTAAAGCGCATGGCACCTGGTGGGATGAGCAGACACTTAAAAACAGGGGAGGGTCTGCTGTTTCCGCTTTATTATACGCTTACACAGAGCGAGCGCCAAACAACTATGCTCCCTCCCAAATTTTATGGTGATGTCCCTGCGGCAAGCAGCCCGCTTATCTTGTATGCTGCCTCTACTTTTGCCTGAAAGCCACTCAGCGATTATATTTGTCGGAATTAATCACCTCCAAAGAACAATTGGCCAAGAGTAAGCGCAGGTATGGGACAGGCTCAAACCACCACTCAAGCCCACTTTGAAATTATTGGCCCAAATGGAGAGATTCGCTTTATTTCACTCCAACCCGGGCATCGCATCCGTCTGGGGCAGCGCCCGGAAAATGACCTGGTGCTTAATAGCCCCGGCATTGCTCCTTTCCACCTCATGCTCGACTATCACCCGCCCGTCTATCGCCTGCTGCTCCTCAGCTCGCTGGAGGAAACCCGGCTTAATGGGCAGCCACTCCGTCCCCATTCGACAACCGAACTGCACCCCCTTGACCTGATTAACGTCGGCGATTACGCCCTGATTCTACTACCGGTTCAATCCGAGGTTGATAGTCCCGCAGCCATACCGCCAATCAATCCTTCACCTGTTTCCCCTGGACTCGCTGACCCTGTTGGGATCAGCCTTTCGTCACACCACGCCTGGGTGGAGGTTGGCCAAACAGCCACCTATCATGCCACCCTGACCAACAACACCGCGGGCCAGGTTACGGTTTTGGTCAGCCTGGAGGGGGTAGACCCCGAGTGGCTGAGTACCGCTCCGTCCCAGGTTAACCTGAAGCCGGGTGAACAGGCGCTGGTGACGCTGACCATTACCCCACCCCTGTTGCCAACCAGTTCCGCCGGGTCCCATGCTCTGGTCGTGACCGTCACCTCGTCTGATTATCCGGGTTGGCGCGCCTCCCAGGAAGCTCTCTTAATTATCAAGCCCGGCTATGACTTTGCCCTGAGCGACCTGTCCCCCAAACAACAACATCTACCCCGTTTCTCACAGAGCGGTCAGACGGCCATTACCCTGACCAACAAAAGCAACTGTCCGGCCCTTTTTGAACTGTCCGGCGCTGACGAGGCCAAAGCCTGTCACTTCGAGTTTCAACTTCCGGAGGAAACGGCGAGCCTGGTTGCCACCGCCGAACTACGCTTGCCGGCAGGCCAAACAACTTCCATCCCCGTCCGCATCACGCCGCCCCCCCGTCCCTGGATCAGGCCGGGCCAGTGCAGCTACCCCTACACCCTCACCGTGACCTTGCTTGATGGGCGGCCGACATCACGCTCTGTTTCCGGCCAGGTAAGCAGCGCCCCTCTGATCGGCCCCTGGCTAATTGCACTGATAACCTTTTGCCTGGTGACCCTGGCTGGACTGGGCGCGCAACTGCTCATCAAGCAGACCTGGCTGCGCCCGGTGTTTTTGAGCCTGGTCACACCCACCCCTTCGCCGCTGCCTTACCGCCCCACGGCGACAGCTCCCCCTACGCCAGACACCCCGCCCGTGGCTACGCCTGCCTTAACTTACGAGGAGATTTTTCAAAAGGTGGCCCTGCAATATGGCCTGGATTGGCGCATGCTGGCCGAGTTGGCCTACCGCGAGAGCCGCATGAACCCCTTCGCCGTAGGCCGGGACAGCGACATGGGATTGATGCAGATTGTGCCTGCCACCTGGAATGAATGGGCGCCGAAAGTGGGCGTGTCGGACCCCTTTGATCCCTACAGTAATGTCCTGGTCGCCGGAGCCTACCTGGATTACTTGCGGAGCTACTGCCGGGCCAGGGGCTACTACGATACCCAGTGGATCTTAGTCGGCTACAACTGGGGACCGGATAATCTTGGTAAAGTTTTTGAGGGTGGGGGCGGCTGGGAGCAAGTCCCGGAAAAACAACGTTACTACGCCCTCAATATCGTAACCGGAACAGGCACTTATCGTGCCGAGTTAACTCAGAAACCATTGACTCTTCCTTGAAAAGTTGATATACTCAACTTGGCTTTACCTGATATGACCGCTCAAGGTGAAGTTGCTGATGCTGCTCTGACATCCACGCCTCTCATGACCTGGCTGTTCCGCCGAAACCCGATAAAGGCAGGTCTGGAGTCTCCAACCCCGATCAGAGACAAGATTTTGTGAAATTTCGATATTAACCCGCTGTCAGGCCTAAACATCTTGGCAAAATCTCTGCCTGCCAGCATTTCGGTTCCGATACTTTTCTGATTACCTGAGACTCAGCAAATAGGGACTCTCATGGCACATCCGCCCTTGGGCCTGCCTGCCGCCCTTGATATTGATCTCGAACATATTCGGGCTGAATTAAATCGCATTGATCTGCTCATCCAGCGTGAAATTCGGCGCTGGCAGTTGGCCGGACAGGACCCCGCCGACGCCTTCCGTGGCCTCTACGTAGCCGACGCCGAGGCTGAGGCGCTGTCAGGCCGTCCACTGGGTTACAGTTGGGGCCAAACTACCACCCTGGAACCGGGCGAGGTCCAGGCTTTCTCAGCCGCCCTTGCCGAAGCCAGCCGCCAGGTGCAGCTTATCAGCGAAACGGCTCGCCAGCGTGACCACACCCTGCGCCTGGAACGTCTGGCGGCCGCTTTTGGTCTCAACCGCTTTGAGCTTGACGCTTTGCTGATTTGCCTGGCTCCCACCCTCGATCTCCGCTATGAACGCCTTTTTGGCTACTTGCAGGACGATGTCACCCGCAAGCGGCCCACCGTTAACCTGGTGCTCAATCTGTTGGGGCCGCCCGGCCCGGAACGGTTGTTACTGCTCAGCCATTTTGCTCCCGAAGCCTCGCTGTTCACCTATCATCTGCTCCAGCGCAGTGCTGAGCCAGGACAGCCTCTATTGGCTCAAACGCTTACCCCCGATGAAGCCATCGTGGCCTGGCTGCTGGGTGGTTACCAGCCCCACAGCGACCTCGGCCCGCATGCCAGCCTGCTCCAGCCCCGGATCAGCTCTGCCGAAGCAGATACGCTGCTGGCGGGTCATATCCAGAGCAATCTGGCCTGGGCCGACCGGGCGGGTGAGCGTCCCCTGGTGGTCTTTTATGGACCTGACCGGGCCAGCCAGGAAGCGACGGCCCGGCTTGTGGCTGCCCGCCTCAACCGCCCGTTGCTGCATGTTGATCTGGCGGCAGTGGTCAAGGCTGATCTGTTGCCCCACCACGCGCTACGGCTGGCCTTGCGTGATGCCCGCCTGACCGGGGCTATTGCCTACTTGAGCGGCTGGGATGTCTGCCTGGCGGCTGAAGGCGAACGCCGCGAGCATACGCCGGCTGCCAGCCTGTTCGCCGAACTATGCGCTCACCCCGACCTGGCTATCGTCGCCGGGCAAGCGGCCTGGTCGGCCAGCGGCGTGGAACGAGATCGCCACCTGTTCTGGCTGGAGTTTCCTATCCCGGCCTATTCCCAGCGCCTGGCTCTATGGCAACATTTTATGGGAAGCAGCAAGGAGGTGGAGAGGCGAGGAGGCGAGGAGAACCATTCCACCTCACGCCCTACGCCTCACGCCTCACTTGATATATCCGCTCTGGCCGGCCAATTCCTCCTGACCACCGCTCAAATTCGTGATGCGGTCGCTTCGGCCAAGGATATGGCGGCCCAGCGGGGCGACTCGCTGCAAAGCCGCGACCTCTTTGTGGCGGCCCGCGCTCACTCTAATCCTAACCTGGGCAGCCTGGCCCGCAAGATTACGCCGCGCTATGATTGGCAAGATATTATCCTGCCTGCCGACCAGTTGACTCTTTTGCGGGAGATTATCTTTACCGTGCGGGGCCGGCCGCAAGTGTTAGACGAATGGGGTGTGGGCAGCAAACTGGCTTCCAGCCAGGGTGTGACCGTGCTTTTTGCCGGCCCGCCGGGCACAGGCAAAACCATGGCCGCCGAGGTCATTGCCGGCGAGTTGGGCCTGGACCTGTACAAAATTGACCTCTCGACGGTGGTCAGTAAATACATCGGCGAAACCGAAAAGAACCTGGAACGCATCTTCCACGAGGCGGCCAGCAGCAACGCCATCCTCTTTTTTGATGAAGCCGACGCCATCTTTGGCAAACGCTCCGAAGTGAAAGACGCTCACGACCGCTACGCCAATATCGAGGTCAGTTATCTATTGCAGCGCATGGAAGCCTACGATGGCGTGACTATTCTGGCAACCAACCTGCGGGCCAACCTGGACGAAGCCTTTACCCGCCGCCTGCAATTTGCCGTAGATTTCCCCTTCCCCGAAGAAGCCGACCGCCTGCGCATCTGGCAAGCCCTCTTCCCGCCTGAGGTGCCCCACGACCCCAACCTCGACTTTGATTTACTGGCCCGCCGCTTCAAGCTGGCCGGCGGCAGCATTCGCAATGTTATCATCAACGCTGCCTTCCTGGCCTCGGCGGATGGCGGCCGGGTAATGATGCCGCATCTTCTCCACGGTGTCCGCCGCGAGCTGCAAAAAATGGGCCGCTTGGTGGGCGAAGATGACTTAAAGCTGGTAGTTGACCGGCAATGACCAAGCAAAATCAAAAAGTAGAGAATCAAGCGGACAAGAAAAATCAGCCGAAAGTCGAACCCCCGGCCGCCACCGACCTTGCCGGCAAGATAACTGATTTGACTCAATTACCCGGTGACCTTCTGGCGGCTGGCAGCAGCTCTATTGAGAACCAGGCTACCCATCTGGCTAATAAACGGCTGCACCCTGCCCAACGGCAAGCCATCGCTGCCCAAATTGGGCGGGTGCAGGGCAATCAGCATTTGCAGCGCATCGTCGGCTCATTTCCTGCAAGACCGCGTCCTCTTGCTGCCAGGCAATCCCATCCGGCAGAATCCACCACCGAGGAGTTTTTGGGAGAGGGCTTTGGCGGCGGTAAGCCGCTCTCTATGGCTGGGGGTGGGTCTCCGGGCAATAATAACCAAAATCTCACGACAAACCTGGGCCGGCGCAGCCAGGGAGGCAGCCCCTTGCTCGCGCCGCAGATCACCCAGGGCGCGGTCCCGCTGGTCGCTCGCTGGCCCATCATGGGTCCGATATCGTCGGGGAGCAGCAGTTCGCCCGCGCCGTCACCTGGCGGCACCGCCGAGGCGTATGTCAAGAAGCACGGCAAAGGCATCATCCAGGAATTGCACATCTTCATGAGCAAGATGAACATCCCGCTCGACGTGCCTCATGTTAGCTGGCACGGGTCGGGGAACGCCGGTTTTAATGGTCAGTTCTGCCTGCAGTTCTTCATGAAGCGCGATGATCCGTGGGAGTTCATCGTCTCCACCACGGCCGGCGCCGATACCTCCTACAACGTTGACTACCTGATTGACAAGGCGCGAGATCGCACTACCATACCCGATCGGGCGCTGGACTGGAATTTTGGGGTCGTGCTTGAACTGGCAAACCTCTACCTCCGCCTCCTGACCGCCTCGCTCGGCCGCGTGGTGCCGCGCTGGGTGCTGGCCTGGAACCAGAACATGCTGGCCGAGGAGAGGCGTCTCAAGACCGAGGGCAAGCAGGAGCAGGCAGACCCTTACAAACGTCTGCCCGCCCCTGAGACGGTGCGCTCCTCGCACCCGATTGACCAGCACGTCATCAGGGCGCTGGGGGACAACCTGGCCGTGGATTTTGCCGCGTATCGCAAAGCCAACCCGGCCGAGGCATGTGAGCACGACATCGGCGAAAGCAAGCTGCGGTCCGTGATGCTCCAGATCCAGCCGAAGCAGCTCAACTGGGTCCGGGTGATTCAACCGGATAAGGCCACCGCTGAGGAAGTGGCCAATGAGCTTTACGGGTCCGAGACGATGGCCTATTTGATCATCGCCGCGCCGCCGCTGTTCGGATTCCAGATGGGGCCGGACGAATGGCCCAAGCTCAAGCAGGGCTACCGCGAGCAGATCAAAAGCCTCTACTCCGGCCCTTTTCACTCCGGCACCGATGCCCCCCTGATCAAAGGCCCCCAGGAACAGCTCGCCGGGCCGTTTGGCGAGGAGGCCGCCCTCAACCAGGCCGCGGGCGTGAAACCCAAGGCTGATGTGAGCCGCGAGGCTGTGATTGAGCGGATGCGCCTCATTGTTAACGAGTTCGCCTGGCTGAAGGACCTGGTCAAGAAGTGGAGCCTTGACGGCCAGCTCGAACCGGCCCGGCAGAAGGTAGACGAGCGCTCCAAGGTTGTCGCTGCCGACAAAGGTCCGGGCACGGCGGCGAATTGGGCCGGCCAGACTGAGGCTCAGCTAGAGGTGCTGGGCAGGGTCCGCAGTGCCGTTATCATCGCAGCCAATCTGGAGAAACAGTTCGCCGGATTCCCCGCCACCGCCTTCATCATCAACAAGCTTGTTTGGGACTACGTGGATGCTGCGGCCTGCTCGGACCTGGCGGCGACTGCCAGGGCGAAGCTGGCCCATGCCGAGATGCGGTCAAAGCTGTTCCCGGCCGAGATGATGGAGGCCGTCCTTGAGCAGCTACGCCCGGCCATCCAGACGGCGATGATCGAAAAGACGGGCAAGAGCGGGGTCAGCGACACCAAGGGCAGCTACGCCCCGGCGCGCTATGGCGCCTACAAGCTGGCCGAGCGCGAGGCTGAACTCCGCAAGACGCTGGCGCGGGTCCGAGAGGTCCTGCTCACGGAGCCTGACAAAGCCAAGGCTGAGCTGGATCAAATCCTCAAGGAACTCAGCGATCTGTCCACCGAGGTCACCTTCGTCTCTAATATGGACAACTGTGAGGCCGCCTGGCAGGCGCTCCAGGAAAACCTGACCAAGGTGGGCGAGATCCGGGCAGCGGCGAACAGCCTGTGGGGCGACGTAGACGCGAACGATCTCCTGCGCGAAGACCAACGCGCCGTGACCCAGATGCACGAGCAGTGGAAGGCGATCTACCTGCGCTGGAAGGCCGCGGCCACGCCAGACGAGAAGCGGAAGATCGAGGACGAACTTCATGAGAAGGCCAAGTCCAAGGAGTGGACGGAACTGTTCGCGAAGATCGGCCGGCACATCGAGGACCAGCAGACCTGGAACGCTTACGTCACATTCGGGATTATGGTCGGGATCGCAATTGTGACGGGCGGACTGGGCGCGTACGTCGAGGCGTTTGCAGGGGCGGCCTGGGGCGCCGCGGCCGGCTTCGGCGTGGCTACGGTGGTCGAGGCGGCCGCGTTCACCACCATGTCCACTGCCCTCATTAGCACGGATCCGACGCTGGCCGGGTTCGTGGACGAGATGGGTAAGAGTATCCTGATGTTCGGCGGCCTCAAGGCCATCGGCAAGATCTACACGGCTGCTGTCGGCGAGGTTGCTGCGGCTTCCACGATCGGTAAGCTCGGTGGAATCACCACGCAGTTCGTCGCCATCAACGGCGTTGCGTTGTACGAGGCGGATAAAGCCAAGCGTGAGAAGACCGGCGGTAAGGAGGGGCTGACCGAGAAGGAGATTATGGACATCTCGCTGGGCAACCTCGCCTTCATCGCTGCGGTGGCACTTGGCGGACGGATGGCTCAGCCGTTTCTGGCCAAGGTGACGCTCAGGGGACAGATCTACGG
The DNA here is from genome assembly GCA_023382535.1 of Anaerolineae bacterium. The sequence goes on from JAHDWA010000004.1 coordinate 131,244, forward strand.
CGAACTTGTCAACGTGCGCCGGGCGCGAGCGGCCGCGGGCAGGCTCGCCAAAAAGCTCGAGGCGTCGAAGGGCAAAGGCGTCTCAAGGGCCGAGTTGGAAAGGCTGCTGGAGCTGAACAACAAGGCCCTGGAAAAGGAAGCCCAGTTCCTCGAGAATCTCCAGGCGAGGCTGGAGTTGGCAGAGGCAGGTAAAGAGAGCGGGCTCAATCTCAAGGACATTGCCGAGATCAAGCGGATGATGGGTGAGCATGAGGCGAACCGGATCGAACTCCTCCGCCAGGAAATTGCCATGTCGCTGGAAGCCCAGACGGCGAACAACTTCCTGTGCCCTGAGGGGATGCTGCCCCGGATCATTGACTTCTACACCAATATCGAGAATGTGCCGGTCCGGCAGGTCGGGGAGCCTGATCCGCTCACCGGGGCCAGGACTATCGAGATCAGCCCCAAGGATCAAATGCCGTTCCGTATCACCGAGCGGGTCAGCAAGCCGGTCACCACGGACACGAAGGGTGCGCAGGGCGGTAAGCCGCGGATAGACAAGCCGGTCGAGGGGCTGTATGAGGGTGTTGATCCCAAGCACAAGATTCCAGAATGGAATTTCCAGGACGGCAAGCCGGAACTTGACCCCGATTACCCCGGGTTCATCCGTATCACAACCGAGGTCAGCGGGCCTTCCAAGGACGGTAAAGGGGTGGCGACGGGCTGGATGGAACGGTCCTACAATCCGGCGACGAAAACCCTGCTCATGAAGAACGCCTTCCTCGAGGAGCTTGCCAACAAGATCGAGCATCCGGGCACCACGATGCTCGGCCCGGGCAAGGGGACGCCGCTGGTTACATACCTCACCATCAGGCAGATGAAGATGCTCGGGATTGACTACGCCGGTCTGAACACGGTCAAGATGACCACCATCCAGAACGTCAAGGCGGTGATCGAACTGGCCCACCTGATGAAGCAGGGAATGACGGCCGACGAGGCAATTGTCAAGACCCACTCCTACCAGTACGGCTCGACTTCTATTATGCAATCGGGCATGACGATCGTTAAGGCCCGTGTCGGCGGCGATATAGCTCCTAAGCGATTGGGGGACCTGCTCGAGTGGTTCGAATCCGGCAGCGGCCAGCGGGCGGTGGATCAGACAGTGGTTGACAAGCACGAGGCGCTGCTAAAGGACGTCGGCAAGGGCCAGGTCAGCCGCGATGATCTGGTGCTCTGGAACTATGACATCATCATTGATGTGAAGCCGTTCTCAGGAGGTCCCTGATGCCATTTCGGGCGATCACGATCCTTTACGAACCCCAACGCGACTCCGTGTTGGTCAGTGGCGCCGAAGGGCAATGGGGCGACCCGCTCGCGGGTTATCAGCAACTGGCCGAGGCGCTCCGGCGGCACACAGCGGCTGAGGTTTCGGTCCAGACCGGCTTTCTCCGCGACGCTCCTCCCGGCATGGTGCTGGTGCGGTCGAGCGGTTACGAAGCGATGATGGAGGAGATTCCAACGGTGGAGCGGGCGGTGGCAGCCGCGCGCACGATCATCCTCGAAGCCGACCGCTCGAACGTGTTGGCGCTGCTGGAGCGCTATAGCTTCGCCGGTGCAGTCGAGAAGCATCGCTGGTTTGCATGGCGTAACAAGCCGGATCAGGAGAGCGGGGGCGGGCTGCATGGCCGGCGAGAGCTGGCTCCGGCAATTGGCGGAAGCTGCTTCGAGGCCAAATCTTTCCAGAGCGAGCACTATTGCATCCTCCGCAGCGACCGCTATGTTGATCTGCCCGCGCTGATCGTCGGGTACCTGGAAGCACTCGGTCTGGATTAGTTACCGAGCCGATGATCAACAGGCTTATGACAGTGAGTTAAAACAAGATTTCAGTTTTCGGTCGAAGGTTCGGCCAGCTTCCGTTTTGAAACAGGGCAGGATAGTAACCGGGGTTTTCAGATCCATGCCAATCCGGGCGTGAAGGCAGTTTTACGGTGGTAGATGCTATGAATAAACAGACTCAACTCACGAAAACTCGGTCTCATCAAAAAAAACGACCCGACCTCAAGCCGGTCAGGCGGTTGTCCCCTCATCAGCCGGGGACCGGTGATCTGGTCAAGGGCAGGGAGGCTGAAGCGGTCGCTCCAGATTTGATGGATCACCCCTTCCAGCGCGCCCAGCAGCAGGCTCTGCTCAGCCAAATGGGCCGGGTTCAGGGCAACCAACAGGTCCAACGGCTGATCGGCAATCGTCCCGGAGATACGGCGGGAAAAGAGGCGCAGTCCACGTCCCAGCCGGCTGCTGCGGTTGTTCAGCGGAACTGGCTGGGTGACGCCGCCGCCTGGGTGCAGGATCGAATTGGGGATGCCACCGACAGCCGGCCCGACGAAGCCCGGCTGGACGCCCAGGAAGAACTGGCCCTCTTCATGGGCAAGGAGTACAGCCTTAAGAATTTCCACCCCGATACGGGGCGAGGTCTCTTTGACGCTAAATACAATCCCGCTAAAGGCAACCTGGATATCACCGTCAGAATTTGCTTCAATTTTTTGCCGGGCAATCCCGCCGACCCCACCTGGGTGGCTACAGCCGGCGGTCCTGCCGCCGCCGCTGCCTATACGCCGGATCAATTCCAGTGGCAAGGGGATGAGACCAAGGACTGGAAAAAACAAGCTGTCGGCGATGTTCAAGATTTCTGGTCGGAAAATTATACCTTTCACAACACCAAACCTTATTGGGAAAGCCTGCCCAATGTGAATGTCAAGATTCATGTGGCCGAAGCCCCCGAAAATGAAACGGGCGGGGTCGAAAAGGCCCAGTTTGTTATCTCCGTTTATAAATGGCCTAAAGACCCGGGGCTGGAAGAAAGCATCACTCCACCCGGACGGGCCAATCAAAGCGTCGGCCAGTTCCAGGAGTCGGCCGAAGACGGCATCACCAATCCTGATAAAGAGGATTTCACCCGGAGCACGCGAACCCGCGCCGCCTACAACGTCGTGGACACCAAGAATCCCGGCAAGATTTACTTCGACCTCGGCAAGAGTGAACTCAAGGCTGAAGACAAGACCAAACTGAAAGAGTTTGGCCAGACGCTGGGCCTGCCCCAAATTCCTCCCTTTCCGGTGACCGTGGAAGGCCATGCCAGTTCAGAGGGCGATACCGAGCCAAACATGGCCCTTTCCGAAGACCGTGCTCGCCTGGTGAGCAATGAGATTGTCAGCGGCGGGCCCAAAAAACAACCCCTGGTGCTGGGCAAAGGTGAAGAAGGAGCCGGCCCTACCGCCGAGTGGCGGCATGTCGAAATTACCGTCGGCAAATTTGAGAGCAGCCAGCATACCATCCTGCACGAGTTCGGCCATATCTTTGGCCTGGGGGATGAATACCCCACCGCGGACCCAACCGCGGCCAACCCGGCCTCCAGACGGCCTGTCGGGACGGCGGTGCCTCACTCAGCTCTAGCCGAAAAGCTCATTCCCGGCCAGCAGCCGATTGTGGCTCACCACAACGAGAATATTATGTCAAACGGCGAGGTGGTTCAACCTTATCATTACGTGACCTTCCTGGAAGCCCTGGGCAAGATGACCAAAACAGAAGGCCAATGGCAGATCGGCCCGGGTCCGGGACCGCGCGGTCCCGGCGATTTTCCGATCAACAACAAGCCGGATGGTCCAGCGTATGCCTGAGCGCAGACGGTGGACGACGGACTGATATAAATTGGGAATGGATTTATACCGCAGTCTACTCGGAATGCTGCTTTTACTCTTTATCTCAGCCTGCAGCCAGGTTGAGCCTGCTGCCACCCAGATACCGGGAGCTGCTGCTTGCCAGTCAGGAGATCTACCTATGGAAACGCCAGAAGTGCCGGCGGGTGTCTTATTGCAGTCCTTGATTTTCGATGTCCAGGATCGGGTAGGCGGGTATCGCATTTATAACGATGGACGGTATGAAACCCGACCTCTGGGCCAGGAGTGGACCTTTGATTCGCCGTTGACTCCCGCCCAGATGGAGGCAGTTAAAGCCGCGATTGCCGCCGCCGGCTTCGAACGGCTGGCCGGCCGCTATCAAGCGGCTCCTTCTGACGATGACCATAATACCCTCTGGATGCAGGTGGTTGAGGACCAAACGGTCCGGAGTGTGGCTATCGAGGGGTCATGTCAAGTCCCGGAAATAAATACCTTGAGCGCCCAGTTGGTCGAGATTTTTAAGAAGTAACGTTGGGCGCATGTTGTTTATACAACACGACGATAGCTCCATCATTTTGCGGAATCTCTGGTTTACGATCTCTTTACGATCTCTTTACGATGAGGTGCTATAACTAGAGTGCAGCCAGGGATTCCGGAGAAGGGTTTGGCTGTTTATGGCTAAACAACAAATCAGCGAAGACCAGGCCCATAAAAAAAATCGGCCTAAAATTGAATCGGCCCGTCCTGATTTGACGCACGGGTCGGCGGATCCTGGTCAATTGTCCGACGACTCCGTGTTTATGGCTGGAAATGGCTCTCTACACGGTCAAGCTGTCCGGTTAAGCGACCCGCGTCTGCAAAATGTTCAGCGCCAGGCTATGGCTGCCCATATCGGGCAAGTCCAGGGTAATCAGCACTTGCAGCAGCTAATGGCCCATCGTCAAGGCCAGGCGAACGGACAGCTACAACTGGACCGGCCGTTGGTCCAGCGCCAGGATGACGCCGGGGTGTCTCCGCCAGGGCCGGCTCCGGCGACGCCGCGCCCGACATTTACCCAGGCGGGATTTAGCCAACAGGGCAGCCGCTTCGACAGCAGTTATACGCCGGCCGGGCCTGCGCCGGTGATCGGCACTCTGGATATCAACCTCTGGGTCCATATTACCTATGCCCCGTTTACGCGGGCGATGATGCGCCAGGAACCCTATCGCTCCCACCGCTTTACCCGCGAGCAACTGGCCGATTTTACCTGGAAAGACGAGGAGAAAGAAAAATTTGAGACTGACTTCATGTCCAGCGTGATGGGGGCCTGGAGCGGCCAGCACATGCTGCACTTGAACGATCCTAACTTTGCCGAGTATCGCTGCCGGGTGGCCGTTAATGTGATGACGATCAGTGATCCCAGCCAGGCTCACACCAAGATCACCGCCCAGAAGATTCCTAAAGATGCGCCTCGTTTCCGTTCCTTTGTCTCCGGCGATACGGCCACCCTTGATATTCGTGACCCCAGCGAACCGGAAACCCACGGGGTCCATTCGCGGAAGATGGTCCGGCAAATCAAGCCGTTTGAGTTAGGCAGCGCCGGGCTAACGCCAACCCTTGAGGCCCAAATAGGTGAGGTTGAAGGCGAACTGCGCCGCGTGGCGGTCACGCTTGGCCCTGATGCCAGCGGTGGTGATTGGGAGGCCGTGTTTGCGGGCCGGGCCAGTTCATCAGGCAGCCGCGGCTTCAACAAGCAGTTGGGCCTGCGCCGGGCAGAAACGGTCAAACAACGCATGGCTGCGGATATGGGCTGGAGCAGCGGCATGCGGGTAGTTTCGGCCGGAGAAGAACACGCTACTGAAGACGAGGCATTTCAACGGGTTGATATCTCGGTCCGGGATAAGAACCGGACCAACGTTACCCAAAATGTCGCCGCCCACGAAGCCGGGCATATGTTCGGCCTGGGCGATGAATATGTCGAGGAAGCCCCCGGCCCGGACGGAGGGGTGCCTAAATTCTTTGGGGATGAACCAGAACATTATGGCGATGTGCAGACTCACCTTGGAACCGATACTGCCAATGAGCTGCTGGTGCAGGACTCCGGCAGCATGATGTCAAGTGGCGGGCAGGTCAAGCGCGGTCATTACGTCTATTTCTTGGAAGCAATTAAGCAGATGACCGGCAAAAATTGGACGGTGGAATAATGGCTGAGATTTTACCGCAGAACAGTTATCTGGCCAGCCATTACCGCGATCAGCGCCGGAACTTTGAAACCCGGCGGGTCTATTATGAAGATGGCCGGGTTGAGGCGTATGACGGGCAGGAGTGGTGGACGGTCTGCCGCTTCTCCGCCGCTCAGGTGGCCCAGGCCAAGGAAGCGATCCGGGCCAGCGGCCTCTTAACTGCCGTTGACCTGACCGCAGAGGGTATCCACGACACCGCCGCGCTGACTTATGCCTGGAACCTGGACGGAAAGCAGGCCCGTGTGACCAATTGGGCCTACCCGGCCCGCTCCCATCCTGCCTTTGAGGCGCTGGAACAACGGCTCAATGAGTTGGAAGATGAGAGCAGCGATGCTTCTTAAAAAACCTATTTGATGGCTCAAATTCATGCCTAAACAGAACCCAGTTACCGAATCCCAAGCTGATAAACAGAACCATCCGAAAACCAAATCCCCATCGCTAACCCCCGACTTGATGGGTGAGCCGGTTAACATGTCTCTGCTCCCGGACAGCTTTTTGGCCGCCGGAGCTGACTGTGGCGGAGCGCCGACGGCCCGGCTAAATAATAGCCGCTTACAAACAGCGCAACGGCAGGCTATCGCCAGTCAGATTGGGCGGGTGCAGGGCAACCGGTATTTGCAGCGGGCGCTGGCCCCCATTCAGCGGCGCTCGCCGGATGCCAAGGCTGCGGCTGCTCCAACTCATACTCCATCCAAGCAGCTCGATGAGAAGGAACAACAGCGAAAGGCTGAATTTTTGGGGATGGGCTTTGCCCGGGACAACTACATCCCTTCGACGGGGCGGGGCAAATTTGACATCCAATACTCACCTAATTTTGGACAACTAATGGTAACAATCAATATCTATTTTGATTTTGTGAACAGCGCACCGCCAGCAGGCGAGAAGAATCAGGCAGTGATTGACTCATACTCCTGGAGCGAGGTCGAAAAGACCGATTTTCAGCAGGAATTTATCGGGCGGGTTATGGCCCGTTGGAGCGCCCGGCATCCCATTCGCTGCACGAAACCCGGTTGGGAAGATATTGCGACCACGCCCTTGATTGTGGTTTGGCCCACTGCGGAAAGCGAGGCCCACTACCATGCCTCGGTGGTCAAGGTGGGCGGCGGCGTAGAAAAGTTTGAGCGCCGCTCCGGGGTAGACTCAAGCGACCATAGTCACGAAGAAGGTAAAGAGGCGGCCGACCGCCCCCGCACGGCCACCCTCCACTCCACCGATAACGCCGACAAACAGAATTTTAGAACAGAAGATATTATTCAGGCGCAGCGGGGACGCATGTGGAGTGTCCTATCGGGTAATGGTGTTACCTGGATTCCCCTGGCCAAAGGGCAGACTGATGTGCCGGGACCCTATCGCCAAAAACTGCAAAAAGTGGCTCAAGAGATGCCCCCCCTGTCCCCCGGCGCACCGCCGTTACCCATCATCGTCACCGGCATGGCTACCGCCGATGAACCGGGTCAATTGAGCCAGCGGCGAGCCGAGTCCGTCAAGACGATTTTGCAGGGCGCGGGTATCGCCAATGTGGCAGCGGTGGGTAAAGAAGGAGAGGCGGGATCGGGTGTGGGCATTGATTTGGGAGAGTTAGCTCCCAACTGGCAGAACAAACAAAACACCTCCGAACACGAGTTTGGTCACATGCTGGGCAACCCGGATGAATACGCCCGCGAAGGCAACAATCCCGAAGCCTGGAAAAAATTGGTCGAAGCAGCCCAATTGAAAGTGCCCAGCATGGACGAGTGGACCACCAGCCAGATGTCTGCCGGCAGTGATGTGCTGGCGGCTCATTATGTGACGATCTGGGAGGCGTTAGGGGCGATGACCTCCGGGTATATTGAGGCCAATGAGTGGAAGATTGGCTAAACTGATCCGGTTAATTTTTGTTTGGCAAGAAATGTCAACTCTAGCAAAGCCTAATGTGCTAAAATAGTTCAAAAGCTGATGCCCAAACAGAACCAAGCAAATGAAGTTCAACAGGATAAGAAAAATCGGGCCAAGGTCCAGCCGCCGGTTCTCAGCCCCGATTTGACCGGCGAAAAAGCGGGTCTACCGCCCCTGCCTGATAGCCTGCTGGCCGCCGGGGCTAACTCGATCGAAGCCCAGGCTGCCCGCCTGGGCGACTCTCGCCTGCAAACGGCTCAACGGCAAGGCGTGGCTGGTCAGATTGGCCGGACACAGGGCAACCTGCACTTGCAGCGGGTTGTCGCTGCGCTTAAGCCCGATCAGCGGACAACTTCTGCCTCGCCCAGTAATTCCAAACCCTCCGGGAGTTCGGTGCTGAAGAAGAGCGCCAGTCCTACCGCCGCCCGGCAGGCCGAAGCCACCGAATCGCCGGGTGATGACCGCTTCGACGAATTTTTGGGTGGCAGTGGGTCGCCCAGCTTGGCTCCGCCGCCACCCCCGCCTGATAAAAACGGGCAGAAAATGGCCGTCCAACGTGATGGAACTTCTCGACCGCCCGTACCCAACTTTACCCTGACCACCCCCTCTTTATTGCAGCCGCCTGATCCGGCCTCGCGCTATAATTTGGGCATGGATACAACCCTCCGGCTTGATCCCGAAATTCAGGCCAAAATGACCCAATATGTCCAGCAGCAGTTAGACCCGGCCAACCTGCGGGGCGCGCTCTCGCAAATCCAGTTGGAATCACTGCCTACAGCCGCGCCTGGTGCGGTCACAACACCGGCGACGGCCTCACCCGGAGCAAGTGGGGCTGCCCCGACTGTGCCTGCCGGCCCCGATACCCCTCGTACAGCCACTGCCGGCGATTTAATGGGGGCTGTTCTGGCCGTCCCGGCCATTGATTCGGCTTTGACTACATTGCAATCCCAGGCGCTTGACCGGGTAAGCCATGACTGGCGTAACCTGGGGACCGGTGGGCAGATTGCGACGGTGAGTACGCTGGCGGTTATTGGCCTTGGTGCGCTGGGCGGAGCGATGTCTGACCCGGCTGCCCGGCAGTTGTTAGTAGATCAACTCAACGGGCGCACCGTGCCGGTTCCCGGCCTTAACTGGATGCGTCTGGAAGTAAATACCAGCGCCGATAACCTGATGTTAGGCATGCACGTGGATGTGGGCCAACTGCTGCCGGCAAGTTGGGGCTTTGGCCCTTCTTCGCCCTCGGCTATTGGCGGCCCGCCCACGCCTCAACCTTTTGTACCTGGCCAGCGGACCGCCAGTGGCGAAATTGGCGAAACAGGCCCAAGCGAGGATATGGGCGCACGGATCCAGGCTAAAGCTGGTGGTGGTAAGCCTTTGGATGAAGCAATACAACGCCGCTTGGAAGACGGGCTGGGGGCCGACATGTCCAACGTGCGCGTCCATACGGACCGCGAGGCTGACGAACTGGCCCAATCGGTTAACGCGGTTGCTTTTACCACCGGGCAGGATATTTTCTTCCAAGAAGGGACATACAACCCCAATTCCACCGATGGCCTGAAACTGCTGGCTCACGAAGCAACTCACACCGTCCAGCAGGCCGCCGGGCCGGTCGCAGGGACGCCGACGGCGGGCGGCGTGTCGGTCAGTGATCCAGGTGACCGTTTTGAACAAGCTGCGGAGCAAGCGGCAGAAGCGGTGGTGCAGCGCCAGGCAGACCATGAGGCGATGACATGGGGAGGCGCAGAGGCAAGGTTGCCAGGGGGCAGAGCCGTGGCAGTGCAGCGAGCGGTTTCCATTCAACGGCAACCGGCTTCAATGGCCCCCCTAGCCGACAAAATTACCTCTGATGACCCCGAACACCTGCGCCAGATTTTGGAAGAAGTGGCGATTGGGCACGGCATGGACAACGCCGAAAAGTTTGTGGATGATTTTAGCAGTTCTCCGCGCGGAGCCGCCGCCAACGATCCCCAACTGGCCGAGCGGATTAAAGCCGGCTTGAGAACCCAACTGGCTGAATTAAAAAACAAAGCCGCCAAGCTGATGGAAGAGTTTGAACGCCTGGGTCTGAATGCCATCAGTGAAATGCTTAACGAGAGCGAGAAAATTCTCCAGGCCGAAGCTGAAAAGTACGGTTTGCACGAAATACCGCGTGAAATAACGGGTGACACCGGGCTTGAGCGAGCGCACCAGATGGAGCAAGGGGGGACGGGGCAGTATACGGTAGAGGATAACGAGAAAACGCGGGGGATGGCTGCTGCCGCGGCGGAGTTGGCGCCTAAGCGCAAAGAGTTGGATGACCTGATTACCAAACAGCAGGAATTAATCGAAGAGACCCCGGTTTTAGCGGGGCACGGCGGCAAAATCATCACCGATCAAAAGAAATTTGATGAGTTAGGCGTGGAGATTCGAGACAAGGAAGTTGTCTATAATTCTCTGCGGGCCAAACTAGAAGCGGAGTATCCGCTTTTGGCGGCTTATGCCTCAGAGAAAGGCGGCGCCGTGGCTCTGGAGCAGGTGGCCCGAGGCCCCGGCGCATCCGGCCCCATGATTGCCGAGACAATTCGCGCAAAACTCAAAAATATTGATGAGGTGCGCCAGGGCATCGCCGACGACAAAGTGAAAGTGTGGAAACTGCCGGTCATTGCCAACGGGGTTAAGGGCCAGTTAGGATACACACCGGGCACACTGGGTCATAAGTTGGTCGAGGAGAAAATGGCCGCCCAGGCCAGTAAAGATGCGTTGATTAACCTGGCTGTGGCCGCTGTTTCGATTGCGCTGGGGCTGGTAGCGGCGCTACCGACCGGCGGCGCCAGTGTGGGGGTGTCCCTGGCGGTGGGGGCGGCAGCAGCGGGTAGCGCGGTTATTAGCGGCGTTCAGGCGGTCAAAGCGATGCAGGATTATCAACTGGCCCAGGCCATGAACGGCAGCGCCGTGGACAAAGCCAAAGCGATTTCGCAGGAAGACCCGTCGCTTTTCTGGCTGGCGCTTGATATTGTGGGTGCGGTTCTGGACGTTTACGGGGCGCTGAAAACCTTTAAGCAAGTCGCCCCCGCCGTGCGCGAGGCTCTGGCGGCGCGCCGGGCTGTCAGTGAGATCGGTGAGGAGGGCAGCGAAGAAGCAGTCCAGGCGGCAGCCCAGGCCAAGCAAAAAGCCGATGAGTTAAAGAAAAGCCTGGAGGGCGTGCCGGAACCGGCCAAATCCAACATCGTCAATCAGGTGGAGGGGCCACAAAAAGGTTGGCTACTCAACCCAGATAAGCCGATGTCGAGCGGCGGCTTTGCCGGCAGCCTGGCCAATAAACCCGGCTGTGGCGTCTTTGAGGGGCATATTCCCCAGGTGCCGGATAAAACCGTCGTTATCAAAATTTACCCGGCGGATGACGAAGAGTTGATGAAGGTTTTTGCCCGTGAAAAAGAAGGGGCGGCGGCAGCGGCGCAAACCTCTATGGGACCGAAGTATTACGGCGAAGTGGATATGGGGCCGGGCAAACGGGCCTTTGCCATGGAAAAAGTTGCCGGTGATATGCCCGAGGATATGAGCGAAGGGGTCAGCAAGCAAGCCGCCAAAGAGGCCAGCAAAGCAGCTCAGAGCATCAAGCTCAAAACTCTGGACGACGTACGGGCCTATGCCAACCAGGTTTGGGAGAAGGGCTATTACTGTCATGGCGATTTGCAGGGCTTGATTGACGAGGCCGGCAATTGGCGGCCCATTGACTTTCAGGGAGTGTATAAACGGCCACCGGTGGAAGATGTGGCAGCAACAGCGGACGCACTCAAACAACATAACTGGCAGGTATCGCAGTACAACAAATATTTGATCGGTCAAATGCCCGAAGGGCCTTATAAAGATTTACTGCCGCCGATCAATCCGCCACCCCGCGCCGTGCAGCCCTACCGCGAGCCAGGCGCGACCCCGGACATGAAGCAACCTGATGGCAGCGGGCTAGCCCAGCGAATCGAAGCTGCGGGCACCGGTCACCCGCTGGATGCGCAAGTGCAGCCTCGCCTGGAAGCCAGCTTGGGGGCCGACTTGACCGCTGTGCGTGTCCACACCGACCAGGAGGCGGACGAGTTGGCCCAATCGGTCAGCGCTACAGCCTTCACCACCGGCCAGGATATTTTCTTCCGTGAGGGAGCTTACAATCCCAACTCCACAGAAGGGCTAAAATTGTTGGCCCACGAAGCTACCCATACCGTCCAGCAGGCTGCCGGACCGGTTGAGGGAACGCCGACGGCGGGTGGCGTGTCCGTGAGTGACCCGGGTGATCGTTTTGAGCAGGCGGCGGAACAAGCGGCTGACGCTGTCGTGATGAGGCAAGGCGGCGAAGAAGCGAGTTCTGGATTAGCCTATGAGCTTAACCTTGACTCGGCGGTCGGTGGTCCCAAGGGGAGGCTAGGCACTCGGTCGTCGGCGCTCTCTCCAAACATAGTCATCGCCCGGCAACCCGCTCCGCCCACGCCTGGCCCTGCGGCCAAAGGCAAAGCCCCTGATGCGGCCGGTATGGTCGCCGCCCAATATCCCAGGTTGAATTTGCCGGCCGATAAAATGGCTATCCTGCAGAAGGTTTTTGAGGCTCGTTTTGAACTTGAGCGCCTGGCCGATAAGATGAAACCGTACGAAGGCAGCATTCTATCTGAAGACGCGAGAAAACGTGAGGCTATTCAGGCTGAGATGGCGCCCCATCAAGATTTTCTGTATAAGAACCAAGCCCTGGTTATACCCACCGAAGGCTTGTTAGCGGGTGACATCCTGGGTGAGGAAAAACCCAGCAATTACACCAAAGAGATTGCCTTTCGCGAGAGTTTGTACAAAACGTTGATTACCCATTCCACAGGGCTGGTCATTGGGGCGGGTCTGGAGCCAAAACCATTGTTTACCTATAAATGGGGGCCGAACGGCTGGGTCATGAACCATGAGGGGGGACAAATCACCTTTAAGAACGTGATGCAGGTTGAAAAGTTTAACATTGCCTATCAAGCTGTTCTGACCGGGGAAATGAAGGATATCTTATCTCACATGGAGAAATTGGCCCGCCAGGCAGGCGGCAAAATCTTGAGCATCACCGGCCAGAAGATCGGGGAAGCTTATGGGCACATTTGGAATACAACGATTAAAGTCGGCAATGAACTAGGCCCTATTACCGGCTACGCCAATGACCCGCAGGGTCGGGTGGAACTGGAGATGGACTTTGCCAAATTTAAGGGAGCCAGGATGATAGTCGCCGGGCCGGATAACTGGCTGCACATCTTCAGTCTCAACCCCAATCTCAATTGCTACGATATGAAGGAACCGGACGATGACGGCTATGTTTATTTGCTGGATAAAGGTAACCAGGTTTCCGGCATCCAGCGCATTATCACTAACGATGGCCGGGAATTAGAGCGCGGCGTCACCGAAAGCGGCTCCGGCTGGCGCACCAAAAAGGAACTGAGCGAACTTGAACAGTTCTCCATTGGGGCGATTCTGGGCGACGCCTTTGAAGACCCCAGCGCCTCTATGACCTTTGGGCAAATTGTGATGGGAGTTATTCCGGTGGTGGGTCAAGTGGCCGATGCGCGCGATGTGGCGGTGGGGATTTACAAGATGTGGAACACGGGCGGCAAAGATGGCAAGCTGCAAACAGCCATGGCCCTGATTGGCTTTATACCTCTCCTGGGCGATGGGGTCAAATCCGCCTGGAAGGCGGCCAAGGGCGCCGGCAAAGAGGCTGCCGACCGGGCCGTTCGAGAGGCCATCCAAAAGGCGGCTCCAGCCGCCCAGGAAACGCTGGCCAAGAAGCTGCTGCAAAATGCCGATGAGGTGTTGCAAGCTTTCCCCCATTTGAGCAAAGAAGAAGTTAAGGCTTTAACCAAAAGTCTAAACGAGTTGGGCGAGAAGGCGCTCAAAGAGGGCGGTGAGGCAGCTAAACAGTACGCTGAAGAGATGGCTAAACATTTTGACCAGCTCGGCGGCAATGCCGGCGCGTTGGTGCAAATTTCTGGCGGCAAGTGGGCCAAAACGGCCAAGACCCTGGCGACTACGCCCGAAGGCGCCGCCCTGGGCAAGCGCATGCAGGATTGGCGGGTGGCTCAATTTGACGAGCTGAACCAGAAGATGTCCCAAAAAGCTGTGGATATGGGGCCGGACCTGGAAGATGTTACTCCACCTAACATGCTGCGCACCGGCACGCCCAGTTTCACCAGTGATGTAGATATCAGCTTCCTGGGACCCAGCGCCACCTCGCACCGCAACGCCGCCATTCGCATGATGGAGCAGAGTTATGGTCCCGGCTGGCGAGATTTACTCGATGCTGACATTTTTGCCGATCCAACCCGCCTGCACATGTTTGAAGGGCCGTTAAAAGAGATTGGCGGTAAAGCAGCCAAAGAGGCCGAGAAACGTATTGTCAAGGAAAGCGAACTGAATGTGCTGGCTAAGATGATGAAAGACGGGGCCGACCCCGAGGCGGTGAAGGCCATGGCTAAAGAGATGGGGGTTAGCATGGCCGACGTTGCCGCCCGGCAAAAAGAAGTTACCAGGCTGTCTACGGATTACCTGGCCGGCATGATGAAACGGGGCGCTGATCGGACTGAGGTGGAGAAGCTGGCCGCCGAGATGGGCGTGTCTATGGAGGATGTAGCCCGCCATATGGCCTCTGGCGAAGACATCTACCGGCAAATGGAACTCAAGTTGGATGTGCTGCACAAGCGATTTCTGGCCGCAGAAGGCGATCCGGTCACCCAAGCCGCTATCGCCGAGGAAATGGCCGCGCTTCAGGGTAAACTTAACGCCGCTATCCCTGGTCCTTATATGACGCCTGGCGGCGGAGCCAAGCATGTGACCCGGCGTACCCCTGATTTAAGGCCGGCCGAGCCAGTTGATCTCCTGGCCAGGATGTTAAAACAGGGTGCAGACAAGGCCGAGGTTGAAAGGTTAGCCAAAGAGTGGGGTGTAAAGATGGACGACGTGCTCCGGCATGAGCCAGGTTCTGCCCAAAAGGGCCTCCGTCCATCGGGTCCGTACCAGGCCATGTCGCCTGCACTGGGTTACACGGCCTTGCTGGATGACCTCTACATGCTTCAGCACGCTTTGGACGATGTACCAACCAAGGGCTTTACGGAAAAGAGCGCCAAAGCGATGGCCAAATATGCCGACCGGATTCTGGTAACAGCCGGACAATTTGGCGTAGATATGGGGGGTAAGAGCATCCGACCCCTGTTCGACAGCATGGCCGATTTGCTGGCAGCGGCGCGGAAAGACCCAGCCGCACTGGCCAGAGCCACTGAACAACTTAACTCGGCCAAGGGAATGTTAGACGGCCAAATCATGACGATCCTGGACGCTGTAAAGAAAAACGCCGACGATTACCTGGCCCAAACCCCCGGCTTAGACGCTGGCGCCATTATGAAGATGGTGGCTGACTCCAAGCGGACGCTACTGCGACAGGCCGCCCTGATTGCACGGGTAGCCATCCGTTCCGAGCAGGAATCACAGCCGGCTGCTCCAGCTAACCAGGATTAATACTCATCCACCTTATGAAGGCGCGAGATTTGGATTTTTATGTTATAATGAGGATAATCGTTGACCCTTCAATTAAACCAAAATCTCTCCCTTCGAAAATATAAACAATTTCTGCGGAAGTTGTGTGGTCCTGAAGCAGGGTAGCGCCTATGGAACGTGCTCTCACTCGCCGACGAATCAAAAAGCGCCCTCGCTTGCCCGACGAAGGCCAGGTCATGGCCAAACCGGCTGATCACCACCTGGCTGTGCTGCAACAACAACTTGGCAACCGGGCGGTGCAGCAGTTATTGGCCCAACAGCATCAGGCTCAGTCAGCTGCGCCGGTGCAGCGCCAGAGTGAGGAGGAACAAAAAGAGGAGGAAGCCCAACAGCCCCCTTCCATTGGCGAGATTAAAATCGAGAAGGCCGAAATTGAGTATTACGACCTCCAGGGGGAAACCGTTGACGAGGTTGTCCGCCAGATTCAGGATGACCGCAACTGGTACCAGTACAAGTACGAATATCAGCCCAAAATAAAGGATGGCCTTGTTACCCAGGTGGACATCCGGGTACTGACCAAGATCCGGGTGCCCCGTTGGATTGACCTGGACTGGCAGAAGGCGACCAATTCTGAGCGGGAGCGCTGGCTGCAAATTCTGGAATCTTTCCCTGTTCACGAGGATAAGTTCGAGGATGAAACCGAACTGCCCCAACAGTGGCTGCTTGGCCCGGCCTGGAAAGATGCGCCGGAGGTACTTAAGAACAGTTGGCGAGGAGTGCTTCAATCCATGCAAATCCATGAGGAAAACCTGGTCGAGACGATTCGCCGCCGGGCGATGACCCTCCAAAAGCGATTGGTGAATCAACCAGAGACACAGGTTAAAGAGGTTTTTGAGAAATTTATCAAAGAAGTCCAACTGGAGCAGGAGCAGTACAATCGCCAGCGCGAGCCAGGCCGGCGCCAGAAGGTCTCTTTGAACGTCAGCGCGCTGGTACAGTAGCCAATCACTGCATGGCAGCACTGAAAATTATTAAGAAAAAGTAGTGCAAAAAAACAGTTTTTATGATATGATAGCTTTGTTCTTAACGAACTCTCTGCCACAAAACTCCAACTTCAAGTTGCTGCATTTTTGCCGAAAATAAACGGAATAACAAAATTTAGCCGTTAGCCAAACACAAGCAAGGGCGTGTTTGACCTGCGCTGGCTAAACCAAGCCAAGCGGTTGAGACTCAACCTGATAAAAAGAGCCAGCCCAAAGCAGAACCGGCTGCTGTTATCGAAGGTGAGCGTCTGCCGATTAGCCTTGGCGTTCTCCCGGGTAGGTTGTTCGACCGGCGTGGAATGGCTTTATCCAGAGCTAATCTGTCCGGCTGGGTGATGCTCGATAAAACAGATAAAAACTGTAACTGAATTGTTGCTGGCTTTTGATAATTGTAGCAACAAGGGGAGAAGTGCAATTATGTCCCAAGAACTTATCGCTGACGAAAAAAAAGCCAAGATTCACAAGCCGGAGCAGGCAGAGCCAGCCCAAACCCATGACGGCGGCCCCGGCGGAGAGTCGTCGGCCCTGCTTGGCCTGCAGCAGCGTGTGGGCAACCGGGCGGTGCAGCGGCTCATCGCCCAGCGCAGCGGCGAGGGCGCATTTCAGGTGGATGATGAAACCGCCCAGCGCATCAACGGGGCGCGGGGTGGCGGGCAGGCCCTGGACAGCGGCGTGCAGCAGCAGATGGGCGCAGCCATGGGGCATGATTTTAGCGGGGTGCGGGTGCACACCTCTGCCGAGTCGCACCAGTTTAACCAGCAGCTCAATGCCAAAGCCTTTACCACCGGGCAGGACATCTTCTTCAAACAGGGCGAGTACAATCCCGGTTCGGGTAGCGGCCAGGAGCTGTTGGCCCATGAACTGACGCACGTCGTTCAGCAGGGTTCGGGCCGGGTCAGCGGGAGCAGTGGGATGACGGTCAACCCGCCCGGCGACACCTTTGAGCAGGAAGCCGACGCCGTCGCCAAGCAAGCACTGACGGCGGACAACACGGCTGCTTCTGAGACAGTACCGAGCGGAGTCCAGCGGGAAGAGTCGCCGGAGGATGAACTCCAGGCAAAGGCCCTCCAGCGTGAGGAAATGCCGGAGGACGAACTCCAAATGAAGACAATTCAGCGTGAGGAACTCCCGGAAGACGAACTCCAGACAAAGGCCCTTCAGCGTGAGGAAATGCCGGAGGAGGAAGAGGAATTAGGATAGGTGAAGTTGAATGATTAATGATCTGGACGAGACTTTGCGGAAACTTCTCATCCGCGAGATTCCTATCAAAAACGGCGAGGTGGAGATCAGTTTTGACCAGCCCAAGCGGGAATGGTCGGCCCGGCTCAACCGGCCCACGCTGAATCTCTATTTATACGATATCCGCGAGAACAATAAACTGCGCCAAACCCAGCCCATGTGGGAGGTTGAGCGCCAGGCGAATGGCACGATCACGCAGCGACGCAAGCCGTTGAGGGTGGATTTGCATTACATGATTACAGCCTGGGCGGCTGAACCTGAAGATGAGCATCGCCTCTTAACCCGGACTCTGATGGCTTTGTTTCGCTTGCCTAACTTGCCGGATGACCTGCTGCCGGAGAGTCTGAAAACTCAGCCTGTGCCAGTCCCGGTCATGGTGGCTCAAGAGGAAGAAATACGGAATCCGGCCGAGGTCTGGAGTGCGTTGGACAACGAACTGCGGCCGACCATTGGCTGTATGATTACCCTGGCCCTTAACCCGTACCAACCGCTGACCACGCCGCTGGTCCGCACCCGCGAACTCAGGATTGGCCAGTCTGGCTATCCCGAAGATCATGAACTGACCAGCCCGGCTTCGGCTGACCTGTTCTGGACCATCGGTGGGACGGTGCGCAGCGAAATGCCGCTGGACAAGGTGCAGCTTACCCTGGTGGAACAAGGGCTGAATATTCCGTTGCAAGCGGAGGGCCGCTTTATGGTGGGTAATTTAAAAGCCGGCGATTATACCCTGGAAATCAGCACCGAGGGCCAGAAGCCACGGCAGCATAAAATTACGGTTCCGGCCCCGGATTATGATTTGACGGTTTAAGGGGGATTGCGCCGGCAAGAATTGTCGTAAAAGATAATTTATTTGCGCGGTCAATAGGTGAAACGTGAGACGTGATGAATTTAGCGTATTATTTTTCACGCTTCACGTTTCACCTGTTCCTTGTGGAAAGGAGGGGTAGTTAAAAACCCGGATTAGAACGAAAAAGTATTGATTTGGAACTTGTATCCCAGTTTTAGGCAGCGAGAAGCAGGCGCGCGCGGCATAGGTTACTCAGCGTGCAGACATGTAAAGTAGAAAATACATTCAACCAAGGAGGTTATGATGCCAGAATATTTATCACCGGGGGTTTACATCGAGGAAGTAGATCGTGGCCCTAAACCAATCGAGGGGGTTGGGACAGCCATGGCTGCCTTTGTCGGCTTCACCGAAAAGGCCCAGTACACGGAGCAGGTTGATGGTGAAATTGTCACCCGCGACTTGCTCAACCAACCTCAACTGATTACAAACTGGAGCCAGTACGTGGAGCGGTTTGGGCAATTTGTGGATGGAGCTTATACGCCCCATGCAGTTTATGGTTATTTTCTTAATGGCGGCACGCGCTGCTACGTGCTCAGCGTTAAAACCATCCCTCAAGCCCAGGCAGCACTGCTCAATGGAGACGGAAAACCCCAGTTGGTGGTCAGGGCCAAACAGGCCGGCTTTGAGGGGCTGCGGATGCGGGTCAGGGTTGACACCCCCCAGTTGCCTGAACCCAAAACCGCTGCTACCAAAAAAGGCGACAAGCCCAAAGAAGGTGAGGCTGCCCCGGCTGAGACTCCTGAAGAAACTGCACCGGTCGCCGAGAGCGGGCCGCAATCCTTTACCCTGACTGTTGAACGAGAGAGGAGCGGGGGCGGCTGGCAGGTCAAAGAAGTTATCCCCGACGTGGCTCTGGCCCAAGAGGTTGACGAGAGCGGCGCTAAAACGGTTCGCGTCGTTTTCAAGGACAATAAAGCGCCCCAGTTCGTTAATGTGTTTGTGGCAGATGCCTCCGCACCGCTGGCCAAGGTTTGGCCCCGCGCCCAGCAACAATCCCTCAGCATTGAAAACAATCTGTTAACCCCGGCTGAATACAAAGATTTTCAGGGTGAGGCCATGGAACGCACCGGCATGGAAGGGCTGGAGGCGATTGACGATATTACCATGGTCTGCGTGCCGGATTTGATGACCCCCATGCCCGGCCAAAAGCTCGATCTGGCGATGGTCAAAGCTGTCCAGACCCTGATGATTGCTCACTGCGAACGCATGGGTGACCGCGTTGCTGTTCTGGATGCACCTCCGGGCATGAACCCGCAGCAGGTCAAGAAATGGCGCATGGACACCGCCGGTTACGACTCCAGCTATGCGGCTCTCTATTACCCCTGGATTGAAGTGATGGACCCGGTGCAAAACCGCCCGGTTCACATCCCGCCCAGCGGCCACATGGCTGGCATCTGGGCGCGCAATGACAACACCCGCGGCGTCCACAAGGCCCCGGCCAATGAGGTGGTGCGAGGCGCCACCAACCTGGCTTACAATGTGACGAAAGGCGAGCAGGATACGCTGAATCCCAATGGGGTTAACTGTATCCGCGCTTTTCCCGGCATGGGCATCCGGGTTTGGGGCGCGCGGACGCTTTCCAGCAACCCCTCCTGGCGCTACTTGAACGTGCGCCGCCTCTTCAACTTCATCGAAAAGTCCATCGAACGGGGGACGCAATGGGTGGTCTTTGAACCCAATGAGCCACGACTGTGGGCGCGGGTCCGGCGCGATGTCAGCGCGTTTTTGCGCATGGTCTGGCGCGACGGGGCGCTCTTTGGCCTCTCTCCGGCTGAAGCTTTCTACGTCAAGTGCGACGAGGAACTCAATCCGCCGGAGTCGCGTGATCTGGGCCGGCTGGTCATCGAGATTGGCCTGTGCCCGGTCAAACCGGCTGAATTTGTCATCTTCCGCATCAGCCAATGGGCTGGGCCTAACGCCGCAGAGTAGGATCGCTTTGGAGGATAGGGAAGGATACCGGGTTGGAAAAATTGCCAGTCCTCCAGCCTCCCAATCTTCCAAAGTTTTCTCATACCCAAACCCAGTTTTGGCGTGAGAACTACATCATACTGACGACTGATTACTGATCACTATTCTTAGAAGGAGATAACCTATGGCAGGAAAAGCTGGACGGGAAACTGATCCCCTAATTGGTTTTAATTTTGGACTAGAAATTGAAGGCAAGATGAGTGGTTACTTCACCGAGGCCAGCGGCATCGGCTCGGAGCACGAGATTGTCGAGCACAAGGTGGTCAACGACAAGGGTCAGGAAATTGTGCAGAAAATTCCGGGCCGGCTGAAGTGGCAGGATGTCACGCTCAAGCGGGGCGTTACCGCCGATATGCAAATTTGGGATTGGCGGGCTTTGGTCGAAAAAGGCGACATGAAAGGCTCGCGTACCAACTGCTCCGTCATCATGTTCGACCGCAACTATGAAGAAGTGGCTCGCTGGAACTTTGAAAACGCCTGGCCTTCCAAAGTGACCGGCCCCAGCGTCAAATCTGACAGCAATGAGATTGGCGTCGAGGAAATAACCATCGTCCACGAAGGCATGTGGCGGGTTTCATAGCCAGGAAATAAGGCATGAGCTTACAAACCGAGTTCGAGTTCACCCTGCCGCGCGGTTACGTTGATAAAGACGGCAACTTGCACAAACACGGGATCATGCGCCTGGCTACGGCTATGGATGAAATTGCTCCCTTGCGGGATATGCGGGTGCAAAATAATCAAGCCTATCTGGTCATCATTCTGCTCTCGCGGGTGATTGTCAAGCTGGGCACCTTACCCCAGGTGACTACCGGCGTTATCGAGAATCTCTTTGCCGCCGACCTGGCCTATCTCCAGACTCTTTATCGCCGGATCAATGAGGAAGGCACCAGCGCGATCAAGGTGACTTGCCCGGAATGTAAAACTCAATTTGAGATGGATTTAGCCAGCCTGGGGGGGGAATTGTAGGCTACCCTCTTGACCGCCTGCACAAGGAGGTAGCCTACATTGCCTATCATTTTCACTGGCCCCTGGCAGAAATCCTAAACCTGGAGCACTCGGCGCGGCAGCGTTGGGTTGAAGAAATCGCAGAAATCAATCGCAGGCTAAATGAGGCGGCCGGGCAGTAATTTGCCGGAAACGGCAGAGATGATGAAATCTCTGCCGTCTGGCAAGCCTCTGACGGGTAAATTGAGATCTAACGGTGCAAGTGACGGCAAATGCCGGTCGTTTCTATCAATCTGAATTCGGAATTAGCTCGAAAATCACCCTTCGATACGGGCCAGTGCCCTACTCAGGATGATTTTCGGCTCATGAACGCATCCTGAGTAGCCTTGAACGGAGTGAAAGGCGTATCGAAGGATGCGATTAAGACAACTCCGAACTGAGGTTATCAGGAAAGCTACATCGAGGCGGTAACAGATGTCATCCGTACAATTTTCCGGGGAAAATTTACCCCAAAGCAGCGATACGGGAGCGGCCCCTGCTGCTACAGCGGCGGCGAGTACACCTGCCGGTGAAGAGATCAATCTGCAAGCTCTGGCGTATAAAGTCTACCTGCTGCTGAAACAGGAGTTAAAGCTGGAGCAAGAACGGCTTGGCCGCTCAGGTCTGAGGAGGTTTTAATGGCTGCACAAACTCGTTACACTGAGTCTCGCTTGAATCAAGATCACGTCGCCGCTTTCAGATTCTACGTCGAAATTGAGGGAATTATTAAGGGTTGGTTCACCGAGTGCACCGGCTTAAGTGTCGAGCGAGAAATCTTTGAATACAAAGAAGGTGGGGTAAATAATTTTTCCCACAAGTTGCCGGTCCGCACCAAGTATTCAAACCTGACCCTGAAACACGGTATGGCCGACGACGAACTGTGGAAATGGTTTGACGAAGGGTCGAACAATGGCCTGGTCAGCCGGCAGAGATTTTCTATCCTTTTATACGATGCCAGCAAAACCAAAGTTAAACGCTGGAATGTTTTCGACGCTTACCCGGTAAAGTGGGTCGGCCCTGAACTAAAAGCTGATAGCAATCAAGCTGCTATTGAAACCCTGGAAATTGCTCACCACGGGTTAGAAATGGAAGGCTGGAAAGACGCTTAAAGAACGCGAACTAAATAATTATTCCTGGTCTCACCTTCCCACGTTTCGCGGCGGTGGGGAAACGAGATTGGGAAAGACGCCCATTCTTAACCTTAGCCATCTGCGCTAAAAGTCACTTGTAACAAGTCACCGATGCTATGGAAACGACACAACCAGGTCAAGCCGAACCGGAACAAACCAACCCTATAGTTCGCGCTGTCACGACGATGGTGCGCCAAACTCAGCGCTCCGTATCGCCCTGGGTCCAGCGCTGGTTGAGCCAGCCTGGCCGGACCAGACAAATGAGTCGTTTGGGGCAGCGGCCCATGACCTTTACCTCGACGCAGGCCCGTGCGGTCGTCAATCGAGTCCAGCGCGTGGCCGACAGCACCCGCATCTGGCAGCCAAATGTTGGCTCGTTGGAACCGGCCCTGCCGGGTCGCTTTAGCCAGGCCATTGTGGACCGTTTTCAACCGTGGGGCGACAAATATCAGCTCCAAACCGCCTCCTTGGGGGGTGGGGACGAAACTGAACTGGTCTTCAGCGGAGCTGCGGCTGCGGGCGGTTTTAGAGCGGAAGAGCCATCTTTTGAGCCGGAAGCAACCGCAGAACCTGTGCCGCCTCCACGTCCCGCACCGCCGCCTTTGACCCGTTCTCTCCCCTCCGATGTCAAGCGTGTCATGAGTCCGACTCCCCCGGCTAAACCCGTTCAACGCCAGGCGACGCCTCCGGCTAAAACGCTGTCACCCCGCGCCCGGCGCTTTTCACGGATCGAAGAGTTAGCGTCGGGTAGAAGCGGAACGTCTACTTTTGAACCACCCGCTGTTTCCCCGGCTCCGGCTGAACGGACCCCGCTTCAGCCAGGCCCCAGCCGGGCAGAGAGCGAAAATCCAACCCCGCCCCCTGCTTTGCCTGTTGTTGAAAAATTACCGCCTCCCGCGCCCAGCCGGGCCGCCGAGCCGTCAGCTTCGGCTGAACCGTCGTCACCTCCAGAGTCACCTGCGACTCCCCCGGCTGTCCCTCAAGCTGCGCCTTCCCGTCCCGCCGTTCAGCGCCAGGCAGACGTCATGCCTCCGGCAGAAGCAGCCTCACCCCCGGCTCCCGAAGCGACTCCCCTACCGGCCCAAGACCAACCTGCTGCCGGTGAAAAAGAGACTATTTCCCAGGCGCACTCCGCTCCTGCTGTTCCTTTACCTCCTTCAGTTCCTTTGGCTACCCCTACCCTCACGAGCGAACCATCACCGCCTGTCCCAGAAACGCCGGCGGAATCGAGTCAAGTGATTGAGCCGCAGCCTAAATCAGAGCTGCCCCCTGCTGCCCGGCAAGTTCAGCCGGAGCCGCCGCAGCCCATCGTTCAGCGCCGCGAAGAGACGGTCCGCCCGCCAGAACCGGCTTCGCCTGTTGCTTCACCCCTGGCAGAGGAACCGGCTTCACCGTCGCTGCCGGAGCCGGTCAATCTTCCCCAAAGTTTGGAATTGCCTCTGCCGGTTTCGAAGCCGTCCCTGGGGCCACCCACACAGCCTGGACAACAGCCCCCGCCCGCCCCGGATATGCTCGACATGCCACTTCCTACGGTGCGGCAAACAGATACACCTGTTACGCGGCCGCCGTCGCCGCCGGAGCCGGCATTGCCGGACCAACAACTAGCCAGCCCTCCCTCGCCTGTCGAGCCTGAGCTGCCGCCTCTCCAGCAGCGGGAAAATGCCGCGCCACCCCTGGCGGGGCCGTCACGCCCGGTTGAGCCGGCCCTTCCGGCGACGCCAGAGCCAATAGTAAGCCGGGAGGTTGTGGAAAGGGGAGAAACTTCGCCGGTTGCGCCTCCCGCAGAGCTGGCTGCACCTGTCCAGACGGCAGCCAGCGAAACTCCGCCGTTAGAGATGGCCCAACCTGCGCCAGCCCTGGAGACAGTGATCCAGCAGCGCGCCCGGGCCAAAGCCAATTTGCCGCTGACGACTCCCGGTTCGATTTCCGGCCCTCTAAAAGAGGGGAGTTCGCCTGCCGCCACACCCTTGACGGCAAGACCATCGCTCTCGGCCGGACCAAGCGGGCCGGTCGCCCAGCGGCAAAGCGAGAGGCGGGCAGAAGCATCCCTGCCCTCTCCGGTTGAACCGGCAATACCGCGCCTCTCACCTGCGGCCCCACCCGTTTTAAGGTCTCAGGTGCGCCGGCCAGCTATGCCCTTTTTACAGCGAACGCAGGTCAGGCAACCCATTGTTGTCTCG
Source organism: Anaerolineae bacterium (assembly GCA_023382535.1). The sequence continues at coordinate 155,864 of JAHDWA010000004.1, forward strand.
ACGGGTAGCTCTGCGGGTGTGTCTGAGCTGACGGCTGCTGCGCCCGAGCCGCCGGTTGTCCCGCTGCCGTTGGCCCCCGTGCAGCGGCAGACAACAGCAGCCAGGAGCGTGGCCCAGCGCCAGGAGACCACCCCTGACTCCGCCGGAGCAACTCCTGACGCATCTACCGAGATAAGCAGCCCGGCGGCTGGCCCATCAACCCAGGGCCAACCCGGCGACCAAAAGCCTGATCTGGACCGTTTGGCCCGTCAAATTCTGCCGCAAATCAAGCGCCTGCTGGCTATCGAGCAGGAACGGCAGCCCAGGAACTATTGAAGTAGTTTAGGAGTCAGATTATGCCCAGTAATCCAACTAAAGCCATCATCCGCAATATCGCCACCAAGGAAGAGGTTGAATGCCAGTTTAACCCCAACGAATACACCCTGAGCAAAACCAATCAGTGGACCAACAAACCCAAAAAGGGGGCAAATGTGGGTAAGACTGATTTTGGTGGCGGCCAACCGGCGGAATTGAAACTCCAACTCTTCTTCGATACGACGAACCATCGCAACAATGTGGATCAGCAAAACAACCTTAAGCATGAAGACGTTCGCCAGTACACCAACATTATCTGGGATATGATGATGGTCAATTCCAGCACCCAGAATCCAAAATCAAAAAAAGGTGAACCCCCGCAAGTCCAGTTTCAGTGGGGCAAAGGGAGCTTTTTTACGGCGGTTATCAAAACTATCACCCAAAAGTTCACCATGTTTCTTGACGATGGGACGCCGGTGCGGGCCACGTTAGATGTCACCTTCCAACAGTACAAAGATGAAAAGATTTTTGACCCGCAAAATCCGACCTCGCGCAGCGAAGCCCGAAAAATTTGGGTGGTGGTTGAAGGCCAAACTCTGGATTGGATTGCTTACCAGGAGTATGGCGACCCGGCCATGTGGCGTCACATCGCCGAAACCAACGATCTGGATAATCCCAAGTCGTTACGCTCAGGACAGATTCTGAATTTGACACCTTTGCCATAGGCATGGAGTAAGGGGTAGGGAGTAGGGATATTACCCTACTCCTTACTCCCCTCTTACGTCCAAGGAGATGTGATGGATAATCCATTACAAGCGGCTCAACAAGCGGCAGCGTCGGCAGCGTCGGCGGCCCAAAATGCGGCGTCGGCGGCGCAGGGGGCAGCCCAAAACGCGATGGCGTCGGCGCAGCAGGCCGCGGGAGCGGCGCAGCAGGCCGCTCAAAATGCTACGGCGACCGCCCAACAGGCTGCTCAGAATGCGGCGGCGGCTGCCCAACAGGCTGCTCAGAATGCGACTGGGGCCGCCCAGCAGGCAGTGGCTTCGGCCCAGGAAGCAGCCCAGAACGCGGCCAGTGCAGCCCAGGCGGAGGCCCAACAGGCGGCGAGCGCGGCGCAAGAGGCCGTAGCCTCGGCCCAGGAAGCAGCCCAGAACGCGGTAGCTTCGGCCCAGGAAGCGGCCCAAAATGCGGCGGCAGCGGCCCAGGAAGCGGCTCAAAATGCCGCGAATGCAGCCCAGAACGCGGTAGCTTCGGCCCAAGAAGCGGCCCAAAATGCGGCGGCGGCAGCGCAGGAGACCGTGCAGCAGGCTGCGGAAGCCGCCCAACAAGCTGCGGAAGCCGCGGCGAATGCGGCCCAAGAGGCGGCGGCGGCAGCGCAAGAGGCTGCTCAACAGGCCGCTCAGGCCGCGCAGGAGGCTGTGACCGCGGCCTCTGAGATGGCTCAGAATGCGATCAGCGCCGCCCAGGAAGCAGCCCAAGCGGCAGTCGAGGCGGCCCAACAGGCGGCGGAAGCGGCGGCCGCCGCCGGCCAGGAAGCCGCCGCCGCAGCCCAGGAAGCCTTGCAGGGCGCGGCTGAAGCCGCTCAAGAGGCGGCGGGAGCTGTTTCTGATTTGGCGGCGTCGGCGGTGGGCCTGGTCCCGGCAATTCCGACAGCCCTGACCAAGAAAGATGTCCTGATCTCCCAATTTTTCCTTAAAATCGGCGGGAAGAAAATTCCGCAGCCGGAAATGGAAGAGTTGATGCGGGATGTGATCGAGATTGTGGTGGACGACGATTTACACCTGCCCGATATGTTTATGATCCACCTCCACGACAAAAGTCTGAAGTGGGTTGACTCTCCCCTGCTGGCGATTGGCGAGGAGGTCGAGATTGCGGCCAAAGCGCCCACCGAACAGGGCGCAGGGGCCGAACAGGAGCAGGTATTAATCAAGGGCGAAATTACCGCACTGGAGCCGGATTTTACCATCCTGGGCGAGCCGACCCTGCGGGTGCGCGGCTATGATCGCTCCCACCGTTTGCACCGGGGCCGCAAGAGCCGCTCTTATTTGAAAACCAAAGACAGCGAAATCGCCCGCAAAATTGCCCAGGAGGTCGGGCTGCAAGTCCAGACTGACCCGACGGCGACGGTCTATGAGTATATTTTTCAAAATAATCAAACCAACTGGGAGTTTTTGCTGGAGCGGGCCAACCGGATCGGTTACCAGCTCTATGTCGAAGACAAAACACTTCATTTTCGCAAAGGGAGCAGTAATCAGGGGCAGGGGCCAGAGCTGGAGTGGGGGGTCAACTTGCGCACCTTCCGGCCCCGCCTGACAGTCGTGCATCAGGCTGACGAAGTGATTGTGCGGGGCTGGGACCCAAAGGCCAAACAGGCCATCGTTGGCCGGGCCAGCGGCGGCGAGTTGATGCCGGCGGTGGGTGTGGGGAAATCGGGCGGGCAGTTGGCTAAAGAGATTTTCCGGGACTCGGCCCAGGCGGTGGTGGTGGATGAATTTATTTCGACCCAGGGTGAAGCGCAACTGCTGGCCCAGGCGCTCTGGGATGAGATCAGCGGCGATTTTATTCAGGCGGATGGAGTGTGCATGGGCGACCCGCGCTTGCAGGCCGGCCGCACCGTTCAAATTAGCGCGGTAGGCGACCGTTTTAGCGGCACCTACTTTGTCACTGCGGCGGTTCATACCTACAACGTGGAAACCGGGTATGAAACGACGTTCAACGTCAGCGGGCGCAAACCCAACACCCTGAGTTTTCTGCTGTCGCAGCAGAACGGCAATGGGCACGGTCACGGCTTGACCATCGGTCTGGTGACAAACAACCGCGATCCGGAGGGGATGGGACGTGTCAAACTGAAGTTTCCCTGGTTGTCGGAACAGGAGGAGAGCACCTGGGCGCGCATCTCCTCGCCCATGGCCGGCGACGGCCGGGGCTTCTTTTATCTGCCGGAAATCAATGACGAGGTACTGGTGGCTTTTGAGCATGGCGACATCCACCGGCCTTACGTGTTGGGGGTGCTGTGGGGCAAAGACAAGCCGCCGCTGTCGGCGGAAGAGGCGGTTGGTGGGGATAAAAAAGTTAATAAGCGCATCCTCAAGTCGCGCAGCGGCCATCGTATTATTCTGGACGATACCGCCGGTCAGGAGAAAATTGAGATTATAGACAAGAGCGGCAACAACAGCGTGATTATCAACACGACCACCAATAACATTACTATTCAGGCCGGCGGCAGCCAAAAGGTGACGTTAGACGGCCAGGGGCAGTCCATCCAGATGCAGGGTGGCGGCCGCATGGTGACCCTGCGCGGCGGGCAGGTGCAGATTACGTGAAAGGTAAGGTATGCCCCAAGTTTTGACCACCAACGCCCTTATCACCTGCCCGCACGGCGGCAAAGGGACCAGCATTCCGACGATGCCGCTGTGGACGGTCAACGGGGGACCGGTGCTGTTAGAAAATGATACCGGCACGCTGGCCTGCCCGTTTGTGCTGTGCCCGTGTGTGGGCTACAGGTTGAGTTCAATGGGCTTGAACGCCACGACGGTGAACGGCCGCAAAGTGGTTCTGGCGACCGATTTTAACCAGACCTTTACCGGCCTGCCCTTGATCATCACCGAGTTTCATCAGGTGATGGATAACACGACGCCGGCGCCGCTGCCCAGCGGCCCGCCTCCCCCTCCCAAGCCGGAGCTGGAGGATACGGTCAAGCCGGTGGTCGTGGCTGCGCCGCCGGTACTGGCCTTTAACACCACCACCATGATGCCGCCCGCGCTGCCGGTGGTTTTTACCCTGACCAGCGCCTTCCCGCTCAAGTGGATTTTGACCCTGTTGAATGGGGTGGCCAAAATCAATGTGGATATCACCAACGGCCTCCCGCCGGGGGTGGTGGTAGCCCCGGCCGGCGGCCAATGGGCCAGCCCGGTTCTTGTCGTCACGATGACCCTGAATGCCGCGTTTATGGCGGCGCTGGGGCCAGGCACTCACCACTTTTATATGACCGGGGTTAACAAGCGCGGGCTGCCGGGTTTTGCCAGCGCCGTCTTAACGGTTACTTAATGACGGGTAAGGAGTAGGGCGTGAAAGATTTCCATATTGACCGTGAATTTTTAGGGCAAGGCCTGGTTTTTCCCCTCCAGGTAAACCCCCGGGGCGAAATTGCCCTGGCCCGGGGCGAGTTGGATATCCAGCAATCCATTCGGATCATCCTGGGTACAGTGCCGGGCGAACGGGTTATGCGCCCGGAGTTTGGCTGCCGCATTCATGAGCTGGTCTTTGCCCCGCGCGATGCGGCTACCGAGGGACTGGCTATTTATTATGTGGAGCAGGCCTTAGGCCGGTGGGAACCCCGGATTGAACTCCAGGAAATCAATGTTTTAGATGACCCCCATCATGATGGGGCTATGCTCATTGAAATCAAATATCGCATCAAAGCAACTCACGACGAACGCAGCATTGTTTATCCTTTCTACCTTTCCGGTGAAGAAGAGTAGTCAGATTCCAGCAGTCAGTAACCAGTAATCAGAGAAATTTTCTGGCTACTGGTTACTGATTACTGACGACTAATTTTAGAGGAGCTAACTAATAATGTCCTTACCAGAACCAATTTTGGATGACTTGCGCTTCCAGCGAGACCTGGTTGACGAAGCGCGGCGGCGGATCATCCGTTACTGTCCCGAGTGGACCGACTACAATTTGAGCGATCCCGGCATTACCTTGATCGAACTGTTTGCCTGGATGACCGAGATGATCGTCTACCGGCTAAACCGGGTACCGGAAAAAAATTATATCAAATTTATGGAACTGCTGGGGATTCATCTCCGCCCGGCCAGCAGCGCCCGCACCGAGCTGACCTTCTGGCTGTCAACCCCCTTCCCGGTTGGCCCGGACGATAACACCACGACAACCGTCCCGCAAGGCACGGAAGTCGCCACCCGGCGCACCGAAGACGAGGCCGAGATCACCTTTACCACCGATGAACGCCTGACCATTGTGCCACCGCAATTGACCCAGGTTCGCCGTGACGCCGACTTCAATAAAAATTACCTGCCGCGCCTGGGGATTGAAACCTTTTATGCCTTCACCCAGGACCGGCCCCAGCAGGGTGACACCTTTTACCTGGGCTTTGACGAGACCCAAAACATTAGCGGCCACATCCTCCAGCTCAATTTTACCTGCGAGCGGACCCAGGCGGTCGGCATTAAGCGGGAAGACCCGCCGCTGGTGTGGGAATGTTCGGTGGGGGAAGGCCAGTGGGCAGAGCTGCCGCTGAGCACCCGTCCCGGCGAAAAAGATACGACCGGCGGCCTGAATAATCCCGAAGGTAAGCTGGTCCTGTACCTGCCGCTTTCCCTGCGCCCCGACCAGGTCTACGGCCGTAACGCCTTTTGGCTGCGTTGCCGGGTGGAACAGCGCCGTCCCGAGCAGGGCATGTACACCGAGTCGCCCCGTATTCTCGACGTCAAAGCCTATACGCTGGGCGCGACTACCCGCGCTACCCATGCGGTCATCGTCCGGGACGAGATGTTGGGTCGCAGCAACGGCGATCCTGGCCAGATTTTCCGGCTGCAAAATACGCCGGTGCTGGCCTTGCAGCCGGGTGAAACTGTCGAGATAGAGGAAAAACAGGCGGGTGAAATTGTCTTTGTGCCCTGGCAGGTTGTGCCCGATTTTGCCACATCGGAGCGCTACGACCGCCACTTTACCCTGGATACTGCCACCGGCGAGGTGACGTTTAGCCCGGCGGTGCGCCAGCGGGATGGCTCGGTGCGCCAATATGGCCGCGTGCCCGAAGCGGGCCGGCTGATCCGCTTTACCCGCTACCGGCACGGGGGTGGCTACATCGGCAATGTCCCGGCGGACAAGCTCCAGGCCCTCAAGTCGTCCATTGCCTACATAGATCGCGTGACAAATTTGCGCCGGGCCCAGGGCGGGCGCGACCAGGAAAGCCTGGACGAGGTCAAGCTGCGAGCGCGGCGCGAGCTACGGGCGCAGCAGCGGGCCGTCACCGCCGAAGATTATGAGGACCTGGCCCAGGGCGCCAGCCGGGCCATTGCCCGGGTCAAGTGCAATGCGCCCAGGGCGAGCAGCGGTTCGCTGCCCCCGGGCATGGTCGAACTGCTGATTGTGCCGGCAGCCAGCGATGCGCTGCGGGCAGGCGATTTGTCCAAGCTCTACCTGGAACCCATCCTGCGGGACGAAATCGAGGTCCATCTGGACCAATACCGGCTGCTGACCACAACCCTGCGCATCCGGGAACCGAACTACGTTGGGATTAAAGTCTATGCCGAGATTGTCCCTTCAGAATACAGCCGGCCCGAAATCGTCCGCGCCCGTGTGGCCGAAAGCCTGCGGAATTTTATCTCGCCGCTGGCCCTGGAAGGGGAGAGCCGGTCTCAGAACGGCCTGCTGGGGCCGGATTGGGCAGGCTGGCCTTTTGGCCGTGACCTGTACGTGGCCGAAATTTTCTCGCTGATCCAGCAAATTCCGGGCGTCAAACACGTTATTGACGTGCAACTGCACCAGCGGCCTGTCACCCCCAGCGCCGAAACGTCATTGCAGGCGGAAGATGACGGCGCGGAGGCCAAGACTAAACCCTTGACCCAGGTCACTCAGCGCATGGTTCGCGTCCCGGCCGATACGCTGTTGTGCTCGTTGGAGCATGAGATTCAGGTGGTGGAGTTGTGAGTGGTTTATCACTGCCTCGGTGAAAAACCAATTTATAGACAGGATTTACAAGGTTAACAAGGATTTTTTAACTCCTTATCCTGTAAATCCTATTAATCTTGTCAAAAAGTAGATTTATGCCAAATACGACACAAAACCAGACACCCTTGACCATCGCCCATGTGGCCGACCATAACCGGCGCTACCCCGGCGAAAGCGTAACCTTTTACACCCGGCTGGAGGCTCACGAAACGCTCTCTGACGTGAGCCTAAGCGTGACTCTGCCGCCGGAACTGCGGGTCGAAAGCTACCGGGCGATGTCGCCGGTCTCGTCCAATGGGCATGTCGGGCTAATCTTGCCGGAGATCGAAATCGGGACAGGTGGGACGGAGCTACTCTGGCGGGTGGGCCAGTCAGTACCCGCCGGCAGCCGTTATGAATATACCGTGCAGGCGCGGGTTGCTTCGCTGGATTATGAACAGTTCCTGGAAAGTGAGGCCGTGGCGACGGCAGCGACCGGCAGGCGTGAAGCGGCGGCGGCGGAAGAGAGCTTGATTATCGCCGTGGCGACCCGGGGGAATTACCTGCAATATTTGCCGGGGATTTACGAAGACGACGACTTGATGAGCCGTTTCCTGATGTTCTTTGAAAGCTTCTGGGCGCCGATCGAGGGCCAGCTTGAGGTGCTGCCCCTCTATTTTGATCCCCGCATGACCACGCCTGATTTTTTGCCCTGGCTGGCCTCCTGGATTGACCTGGCCCTGGATGAGCAGTGGCCGGAGGATAAACGGCGGCGCTTGCTCCAGTCCGCCGCCGCTCTCTACCGCAAACGAGGCACCAAACGGGGACTGCAAGAGTACCTGGAAATCTACACCGGCGAGCAGGCTCAAATCGTCGAGCGCCGGGCCGAAAATTTTCGATTGGGGCCAAAGGCCAGGTTAGGTCCCGGCGTGGCTCTGGGCAGCGATAATCTGCCGCATACCTTTATTGTGATCTTACGGTTACCGCCGATTGTCAGCGGAGCGGGACCGGAAGAAGACGCGCGGCAGGAGCAGGTACGCCGGCGGACCATCGAAGCGATTATCGAAGCCAGCAAGCCGGCTCACACCGGGTATACGTTACGGCTTGAAACAATATAAAATACAGAGGTTAAAACCGTGAGCAGAGAAGAGGCGTTACAGCAGTTCCCCCTCAAGAAGATCAAGGCCAACAATGGCATGGCGGTCACCGCCGAAGTTTGGGAAGAGGCGCACGAATATCATACCAACCAACAGCGGCTGCATGCGTTGTTCAGCCACGGGCCGGGCATAATTTCCGGCCTGGATGTAATTGCCAGCGACCCGCCTGATACCTCGGTCTACATCCTGCCGGGGATTGCCGTAGATACCACCGGCCAGGTGATCGTGCTGCCGCAGCCGGTCTCCTATGATATTGGGGATGAGATGGAGGGACTGCTCTACGTCCTGCTCAGTTACGGTGAAAGCCGCCCCCGGCCCGCCGATGGGGCAGGCCAGGCCGACGGGGTCATGTACGTCCATACCGAATTTTCTATTTTTGCCCGGACGACTCTGCCAGGCACGCCGGTCGTTGAACTGGCGCGCGTCCAACGGCACAGTCGCGAAGCTGCTTTTCATGACGCGGAAAATCCAAGCAACCCCGGCGCTAACGAGATTGATTTGCGCTTCCGCCAGGAGGTCGGCGCGCCCCGTGAAACCACGGTTGCCGTTTGCTATTTGGGGGAAGGGGACAAGCAGCATGGGCGGGGGGCCAGTTACCTGGCGCGCGCCCTCAACTATTCCGGGCGTTATCGGGTGCTGATTAATGATGACGTGGCTGTAGCCCCTGGTGTCGAGAAAAACACACTGATCTATCTGATAGGGACAGGTAAATTTGAATTGAGCCGGGGTCAGATCAACGGCCTGACCAACTATGTCCAAAAAGGTCATGGCACGCTGCTCATTGAAGCCAGCAATGCTGAAGCTGCCGCGGCCTTTAAGAATTTCCTGAGCACGAGCGGCTTTGAGTTGGAGACCCTGCTGTCCGGCCATCGTTTGTTGACCGAGCCGTTCCTGTTTGGCGCAGCCCCGCCCGGCTATGAAACCGAGGGTAAACCCCAGGTGTTGGTTGGGGAGGGAGTGATTTTCAGCACCTGCGAGTATGGCCGGCTGTGGCAGGGGGAACGCCGGAGCGGCCCGGCCTCCCGTGAGGAGATCCGTGCGGCGGTGGAGTGGGGCGGCAATATTATCTCCTACGCCCTGGAACGCCAGCGGCGAGCAGGGAAATAATTGTAAATCGTGAATTGTCAATTGTGAATGGTTAACGAAGTTCACAATTCATCATTTACAATTCACAATTAAAGAGATATGAACCATAACAAGTATACAAGTTATGACGATATACCCTACCCCCACCTGTCCTACTTGCATAGCCACCCCGATCGCCTGGCGACGCTGGCCACACTGCTAGGAATGGCGCCGGCCCCGGTCAAGCATTGCCGGGTGCTGGAATTAGGCTGCGCTGGCGGCGGGAATCTCATCCCGATGGCCTATGGCCTGCCGGAGAGCGAGTTTGTGGGAATTGATCTTTCCAGCCGCCAGGTTGCTGAAGGCCAGGCGGCGATTGCGGGCTTGGGCTTGCGGAATATTACCCTCAAACCGTTGAATATCCTGGAGTTCGATGCCGGCTGGGGACAGTTTGATTACATCATCACTCACGGTATCTATTCCTGGGTGCCGCCGGCAGTACAGAATAAAATTATGGAAATCTGCCGGCAAAACCTGGCCCCGCAGGGGGTGGCTTATGTCAGCTACAACACCTACCCCGGCTGGCGGATGCTTGGCCTGGCCAGGGAAATGATGCTGTTTCATACCCGCCACATGACCGACCCCCACGAGCGGTCGGTGGAGGCGCGCCGGCTGCTCAAATTTATCGCCGAGGCCGTGCCGACGGCCAACAGCGCCTACGGCGGTTTTCTCAAAAAGTATGCTCAGTCGCTGACCGGGGAGTCGGAAGGGACCAACCCCAAGCTCGACGCCTTGTTTCTGCACGACGAGCTGGCCGAGGTCAATGAGCCGCTTTACTTCCATGAATTTATGGCGCGAGCTGAAAGCCACGGCCTGCAATTTCTGGCCGAAGCCGAATTTGGAGCCATGCTGGCCAGCAATCTGCCGGATGAAGTAGCCGAGACCATCAACCGCATCTCAAACGATCTGATTGATGTGGAGCAGTACCTGGATTTTTTGCACAATCGCACCTTTCGGATGACCCTGCTCTGCCATCAGGAAATCTCTGTGCAGCGCAAGCTCAGGCCCGAACAGGTGGCTGCCTTTTACCTGGCCTCGCGGGCCGCTCCTGTTTCGGAACAACCCGATATTCACTCAATCTCGGTCGAGAAGTTTCGCGGCCCCGACGAAGCGACCTTGTCAACCGATCACCCAGTGAGCAAGGCGGCCCTATTGCATCTGAGCGAGATTTGGCCGCAGTCCATGTTGTTTAGCGAGCTTTTGACGTCCGCCTACGAGCGCCTGGGTCGAGCGGCTGACGAGACCGGCACAGACGCCCAGGTGCTCGGCTCTACGATGCTTACTGCCTATGGTTACAGTGAAAACCTGATGGAACTGCACCTGCATGCACCGAATTTTGTCTCGGAAGTGAGCGAACAGCCTGTCGCCAGTCCGGTGGCCCGCTGGCAGGTCGAAACCGGCCTCAGAGTGACCAATCTGCGCCACGAACGGGTCAATTTGGACCCTTTTGAAGGCTTTTTGCTCTATCATCTCGACGGCCGCCACGATCGGGATGCTCTTCTGGAAGCGCTGCTGGCAGGGCCGGTGGCCAAGGGTGATTTGGTTTTGAACCTGGATGGCGCTCCGGTAACGGATACGGCCAAATTCCAGACTATGCTGGCCGAGGAACTGGAAGTAAAACTGCACTGGCTGGCCCATGTGGCCTTGTTGATAGCTTAAGTTTTATGATTTGCCGAATACCTGAGAGGGACCAACGTGATGGGTGAGGAAAGTAGATTAGCTGTTATAAACCGGGATGGCTGGGAGAAAGAATACCTGTTAAAGAAGAATATCATTCATATCGGCAGCGACGCCCGCAGTGACATCATTCTGGAGGAAAAACATGGCAGCGGCGTGGCCCCGCTGCACATTCAGCTTATTGCTATCGCCGAAGGGGGCCAGAGCTACCGCTTGGTCAATTTGGGCTATACCGATATTATTCTTGGCCCAAACGGTGAGCGTACCCTGCCCCCGCGTGCCACCCACGACCTGGCCGCAGGCGATAAGTTGAAGGTCGGCGATTTTACCCTCATTTACCAGGGTCAGAGTGCGGCAGCGCTGCCCGCAACCAGCACCGGCCAGCGGATTGGCTTAAGCCTTTTTATGGCCCGGACTCAGATAGCGCCGCATCAGTCGGCGAGCGGGGTGCTGACGGTGCGCAATCTGGGCGATAAGGGTGGGGTAAAAATTAACCTGGAATTGGAAGGGCTGGAGCCGGATTGCTACCATCTTGAGCCAGGACCGATGTTATCTTCCGGGGCAGAAAAGGAAGTCCTTCTCTTCATCCGCCACTATGGTCATAAACCTCTCGCCGGCACTTATCCCATCAAGATTCACGCGACTGCACCCAATGCCTACCCGGCCGATTTTGTCAGCGTCTCCCAGACAATTCAGATACTGCCCTTTTACAGCCACAAACTGCGCCTCCTTATTCCCGATGAGGCCAAGGCCAGGCAGGTTGCCGCACCGCCGCCAGCGCCGGAATCAATACCGGTTGCTGTTACAGCGGTCGAGCCGGTACCGGAGCTGCCTGTGCCTCTCGCCCCCGCGCTGGCGAATTCAGCCAACGGAAGCTCTACCCCGGCTCCCGAATCTAACCCTGCACCGGCCGTTACTTCGGCCGATGATTGGTGGGCGGCAGAGGCCGAACCTGAGCCGCAAGTCACCCTGGTTAGCTCATCTCCCCTGGTCACTCCCCCGCCCAGCGCGGTTGAGCCGGCAGCAGAGGCATCGCCTGAGCCTCAGCCGAAGGAAGACGTAGCCTCCCATGAGGTCGAAGTGGTTGAAGTTGAGGCCAAAGAACTCCCGCCGGTAGCGGCGCGTCCGGCCGCGCCTGCAGTAGCAGAACAGGAAATTGAGGTTGTATCCACTCTCAGCGCGGCGCAGCCTGCCCTGCCCGTTGAACCGGATTTGGCGGCGGTGGAGATCACCACAACCCCGGTTGAAGTTCAAGTGATAGAATCTGCTTTATCCGTTGAGGCCCAAATCAGCCCCGCGCCGCCGGTGCAGGCCGAGCCGGTAAGACCGGCTGAGCCTTCTACCTCCCCGGTTGCTGAGGAAGCGACGAGTGCAGCCGCATCCGGCTCGCCTCTGTTACCGGCCATCACCCCCCAGGGAGAACAGCCAGAGCGCCTGCCAGACCAGCCCGCCTTACCTGAGACGCCTGCGATGCGGAAAGAGGTCAGCCCGGCAGAGCCAGCACCCGAGTCGCCCCAGGTAAAGGAAAGCGGTCCCGCCATGCTTCCGGTCAAAGATGAGGCGAGGCGTCCTGCGGCGCCAGAGACTAAACCCCGGCGTCCTCGAACAAAGACAAGCGCTCAAGCCAAAATAAAAATTGAGCCAAAGCCCGTCGCCGACCCGCCAGCCGAAGATTGGTGGGGAGAAGGAAGTGAAGCCGGCCCGGCTGAGGCAGAGGACAAGCCCAAAGCGATCAAGCTTAAAGCCTCGGCTCAAGCTCCGGCCAGGGAAACTGCGCCGCCAACCCAGGCCGGCGCTGCGCCACAAGACGAGGATTGGTGGGCTGACAGTGAAAGCAAATAATTATGGAGGAGGTGCGCCTCGGGGTGGGGTGCATTAGAGAGAAGAGATGACGCGGATGCGCCCGATGCGAGTCATTGCCATACTGTTGTTGGTTGTGGTCCTGGCCGCCGGCCTGGTTTCAGCCAGCCTGGCTCAAACCAGCCAGCCGCTCGTAACCATAACCCGCCTGGACAGCCAGACCTTTCCCCAGGTGACTGCCTATGTTGCTGTGACCGGTGAGGATGGTTTGCCGGTGCCGAATTTGACCGAAGCTGATTTTGCCCTGTTTGAAGATGGAACTGAGATTGTCCACGACTCTTTAAAAGTAGAGGGGCAGGTGCCGCAAGACCTGCGCCTGGTCTTGGCCGTAGACACCAGCGTGCCGGATCAGGCGCTGGCCAGCCTTAAGCAAGCGCTGACAGCTTTACTTGAGCAAAAGCAGCCGCAGGATAAAATCGCTTTGATCGCCTTTGCCGATACGGTTAAGGTCGTGCACGATTTTACGAGTAACGGGGACGAACTGCAGGCGGCCGTGACGGCTTTAACCCGCGCAGGGGATTACACCGTTTTGAATGAAGCCGCGGCCGAAGCGGTCAAGCTGGCTGGCGGTGTCTCAGAAGGGCGTCCGGCGGTCATCGTTGTCACCGACAGCAGAGATAACCGGGGTACCCTGACGGTTGACAATTTTGTTAAGACGGCCCAGAAAAACCGGATCCCCCTGGTCTTTATTGGTTTTGGCGGTAAAGTTCAGCCAAACGACCTGCGGGCGCTGGCCGGGCCAACGCGGGGCCAGGCGATCCTGCTGGCGAATCTGGACGAAATGGAGACGACCTTCGTGAATGTGGCCGAGTTGCTCCGGCAGGGGTATCGCCTCACCTTCCAATCGGACCTTGAGGCAGATAATGCCGAGCACGAGTTGGCCATTAACGTCAGGGGTGAAGGACAGACTCAGCGGAGCTTTGTGGCTACGCCCAACCCGGTGACGGTGACGCTGCCCCGCCTGGCCCCTGGACAGACCATCGGAGGGCGAGTCGAACTGCTGGCTCAGGCTACCGCCTCAGCTCCCCTGGCCGCGATGGAATATCTCCTGGACGAGCAGTTGCTGGCAACGGTGACGAAACCCCCCTTTAGCCTGGAGTGGGACAGCACCACCGTCAAACCGGGCCGCCATACGTTGATCGCCAAAGCAACGGACGAGACCGGCAATGAGGGCCAGGCTGAAGTTGAATTGAATATTGTCCCTCCTCTCGTGGTCACGGTAACAACCTCCAAACCCAAAATCACCGTGGGCGATCAGATCCCCATTCAAGCGAATATTGAGGCTCTTAATCCCATCACCAAGGTTGAATTCCTGCTGGATGGGATCAGGATCGGCCAGAGCAACGCTTCACATTCCAGCTTTCCTCTTGATACCAGCCATTATACTGTTGGACTCCACGAGTTAACCGTGCGGGTTGAGGACCAGTTAGGACAGCAGGCTGAGGGCAGCTTTACCGTTGAATTTCTGGCTCCGCCGCCGCCCCCGCCCAACCGAGCTGAATTTATAGCCCGCTTAGCCCTGATCCTGCTGGTCCTCTTACTGGCGATTATTGCCATCCTGTTTATTTTCTTTTTGCTCCGGCTCATTGTCAACTGGCAGAAACGTCGCTGCCAGCGCCGGATTCAGGTAGAAGTAGCCAACCAGGGCAATATCGCCGGCCCCTATGGCCTGCGAGCCAGCGACCCGGCCGGGCTGTTGAGGTTTCAATTCAGGCTGAATGGAACACCCCTGCCCATATGGTCGCCCAGCCCTTCGCCGAGCGAGCCAGAGGTGATGACCTATATCGAAGCGCCGCAGCCGGTTGAAGTGGCTCAGGCGGCCAGTAGCCCGGCGCCAGTAAGCACGACCAATAAGCCGGCTAACCTGCCAGGGGCGGCAAATTCGCTGGCAGGCGCTCAACAAGCCGCCGACCGGGCCATGGGCGCCGGTTCTCTGGTGGCCGATATTCTGGGCGCGGTGGGGAGCTTACTGCCCGGTTCAATGGGTAATTCGCTGCGGAATACAGCCGGTCAAATCCGCAGCACCCAGGTAAGTGTTGGCCAGACAACCCGGGCTCCCATTCAGATGGTCAATACCGCCAAACGTCTGCCTGGCCAAGTAAGTAAAGTTGCGCCGGGGGCTATCCCGGCCGCCAAAGTCACTCCGGCTCTGCCGCCTGCCCAGACCGCCTCAACCGGAACAGGGCCGGTTTCAGTAACAACGCCGGCCTCGCGCCCGGTGTTAGCAGCCGTTAACGCCCCGCCCCAGGCTAAAAGCAAGGCTAAAGCCGCCGAGCGCCCTTCAGGCCCAACCTGGATGGAAACACCGCTCGTCCCACCCGGTCAAACCTTGATCTGTGAATTGCTGATTGACCCGATCAACCACTATCGCAGCCGAGATTACGATTTCGTCGTTACGTCGGCGGCCCTGGAACAGGCTGAATCTGCATCTGTGCCAGAGGAGGGTCAGGTTTATGTCAAAGGGATCTCCTGGCTGGCCCGGCTGTGGCCGGCTGTACTGGCCGCAGCTGCAATTGCCGCGATTGTACTGCTGGCCGGTTATGGCATGCTTTGGCTGGCCGGGGCTGAGTTGGCCGGTTGGCCGCTGCTCGGCAGGTTCGTGGCGGCTGTCTTTTTAACTTTGCTCCCATATCCTTTTACAACATTTGCGGACATATAGAGCAAAATAGGACATCGTTCAGGGGAGACAGGACCTTATGGCAACGCTTGATCAACTGGAAATTATTAGTGTCAGTGGCATGGTCGAATTTTATGAGCTTGATCCGGCCAAGGGTGTGACCAGTATTGGTCGCCACCCTGATAATGATATTGTCCTTAACAGCCCCGGGGTCGCTCTATTTCACGCAATGCTGGATCATCGCCAGAAACCCTACCATTTTCTGCTGCTGAGTCATGATGACACCACCAGCCTGGCCGGACGATTGTTACCGGCCAATACAGCCAGCCCTGTCCAAAACTGGGACAACATCCAGCTTGACGGCTACACGCTCATTTTAGTGGAAAATTCCGGCCCGATAACCAGCCCTGGCCCGGCCACTGCGCCGCTGCCGTCCCGGCCAACGGCCCCTGTCCGTCCTCCAACCGGGCCGCTGCCTACCCGGCCCCCCTCACGTCCCGAAGAACCCCCTCTCGGCGCGTATGGCGCTCAGGCAGCGCTGCCCCTGCCTGCCCTGGCGTCCTCAACCGCCCAGCCCGTAGCCAGCCTGACCACGCTGCCGCCCGACCATGCGGATGAGATTATCATTGCTGAATTATCCGGGCGCGAGTGGACGATTAACGTGGATCAATCGGTCACCTTCCAGGTTAACCTCATCAATGGGGGGGACATTGTCGCTAATTTCGTGATTGGGGTGGAAGGGCTGGACGAGAATTGGGTGGTCGTTTCCCCCCCTTATGTCAATCTTAATGAGGGCGAGCGGGTGACGGTCACCATTGCCCTGTCGGCGCCGCGTGTGCCCAGCAGCCGGGCCGGGGCGCATCATTTTGCCGTAGTGGTTACTTCACCCAACTACCCTCGCCGCTTTAGCCAGCGGGGAGCGACCCTGGTCATCAACCCTTACTACGAGTTTGCCGTTAATGAACTGGACCCCAAGCAGCAGACTATTTCCTGGTTCCAACGTTCCGGTCACTCCAGGGTAACGATCAACAACAGGGGCAACAGTGACACCTTTTTCCGGCTGGAAGGGATGAATGACGAACGGGCGTGCAGCTTTGAATTTCAAGTGCCGGGAGAAACGGTGGGCCTGGCCCAGCAGGCCGAACTGCGCCTGATGCCGGAGGAAACCGCCTCGATCCCGGTGCGGATTACGCCTTACTCGCGCCGGCTGGTCGGACTGCGCAAGCGCACCTATGCCTATACCATTACGACCACGGCTATTTCCGGACAGCAAACGCCGCGTTCCTTACTGGGCCAGTTAAAAACCAAGCCCTTGCTTGGCCCGCTGCCGCTGGCGCTGCTGGGGCTGCTGCTGGTGGCGCTGATCGTCTATATTTTCCTGCCGACTATTTACCTCTTTTCCGCCGAACCCCAGATGGTCAGGGCCGGCGAGGAGGTGAAACTGCGCTGGCGCGGCGCAACCTTTACCAACCTGCGGATTGATAATGGCGTTGGCCCCCTGGCCGGAACGGTAGGGGAGGTGATTGTTGCGCCTAAAAATACCACCATCTATAAATTAAGCGGCGATAATTGGCTGTCGGCGCTCCTTCCGAGCTGGTTCAGCGCCTCAAAAGAGGTGACGGTCGAGGTCGAGCCGGTCAAACCGATCATCCGCGTTTTCTCAGCCGATAAAGAGGGAATCATTAACGGCGAGGAAGTGACACTTTCCTGGGAAGTTGTGGACGCCGAAGAGTTAGTGCTTAGAACCAACGGCAACCCGGAAACGCTTCTTTCAACCGAGCATACCAGCCAGCGTATGGCCAAACCCAATGTGGATACCACCTATACCCTGGAAGCCCGCAACATTTATGGCGATGTCACCGACAGCCTGGAGGTGAAAGTCGTCATTCCGACGGCAACGCCCGTGCCGACGCCGTTTGTCAAAAAATTCATTGCCAACCCCTCGGTTATTATTGTGGGCACACCGGTCATTGTCGAATGGGATGTGGAAGGGGCAGATGTGGTCTCGGTCCAGCCCGTTGGCGGCAACCTGCCGCCGATTCAAAGCGTCAGCCAGTCACCGCAGCAGAATACCACCTATGTTTTAAACGCGGCCAAAGGCTCATCGGCGATCCAACCCATTGCTGTGCAGGTCTTTGTCACCCCCGCCCCGACGGCCACCCCGGAGCCGGAAGCGCCGGAGATCGAGTATTTTCTGGTCTCAGACGATGACTTTGTTATCGGGGGTGAAGACGAGCTGGACGCGGGCAACAAAGTCACCTTGAGCTGGTCGGTTCTGGGCACGGTGACCGATGTGCAGATCAGCAATCCTGACTTTGGCACGGTGACCGATCTGCTGGCAAAAAGTACGCTGGATGTAACCATCAACGATAAGCGTAATTTCTTTGTGCTGACCGCCTTCAACGGCGATAAAAAAGCCAGCAAGACGGTCCAGTTGACCCTGGAGACTCCTACTCCGACGACCACACCGGAGCCAACAGCTACACCCCTGCCCACACCTGTGCCCCGGCCAATTATCTCCTTTTTCAAGGCTGACCCGTCGCCCAACGGCGGCAGTCCCACCGATGTTACGTTTAAGGGTGGCAGCCCCCCCACCTACGAAGTGGTCGCAGGCAAAGATGTCCAGCTTAGTTGGGATGTCAGGAATGCCGACAAGGTCACTTTGATCGGGCAGGGAGACCAATCGGCGCAGGGTGCTAAGATTTTGCCGTCGGTAACGGCCAATAATACGTTTCAACTCAAAGCGACCAACGCCGGCGGAGATACGGATGCTTTTTTAAGGCTTGAGGTAAAAGCGCCCCCCCCGCCGCCCGCGCCTTTTGATGTTAACGGCCAGGAGGGCGCCGGAGTCAATACGATCAGTTGGAAATATGACCCCAACTTTAAGAACAGTATCGAAGGTTTTAGAATCTACAGCGGTGATGCGCCCAATCAACCTTTGGTAGATGAGTTTACCCTGGACCGGAATGCCTCTTCCTGGCCTCATTCGGGTCTCAGCCAAACCTGTGGCCGAGGCTACTTTGTGACTGCTGTGTACATTGATGTGATTACTAAAAGCAGGGTAGAAGTACCGAGCACGAACAGTTGGTTCAGCTCGCAGTGTCCTTGAGTAGTCCAGGATGAGGAAAACGGGCTTATGATGAAAGGTATAGATCAATGAGGCGGGTTGAGTTCCAGGTATTGAGTAAGGTTCTGCTGGCCATAGGCACAGCCTTTGGATTGTTTGCCGTGGCCCTGAGTGCCTTAATGGGTGTGACCCAACCCGTTCATGCCAACACTCAACCCGTCGCTATCCATTCCCACGAAGAGTCTCTCGCGGCTGTGCCGCCCGGACAGGCAGGTACGGTGTTAATCACCAAATCGGCGACGACAGCCGCCGCCGGCGATGGGAGTATCGTGGCCGACGGGGGGTGGATCACCTATACCATCACCGTTCAAAATAATTCCGGCGCTACCCTAACCAGCACCGAGATTGTTGATATCCTGGAACCCAATACATTTGAAGAAGGGAGTTTTCAGTCTCTGCTTGGGTTTACGGCCACATTTATTTCAGAAACAACGGTCATTACTGATCGTGACGGTAATATACTGGCGACTGTCAAAGAAACCAAGAGTATTAGCTGGACGGTTGGCTCATTACCGACAGGCCAGGCCGTTACCCGCCAGTTTCGAGCGAGAGTCATCTGCCGGGCCAATGGGAGCAGTTTTAACAATAATGCTGTCGTCTACTACAACGGCGGGACCGGGTCTGAGCTGAGTAATCCGGTCAACACCACGGTGCAGGTTTCCCCGCCCAGTACAGGGACTCAAGGCCAGGTCTCCAATGCGCCCACTTTTTGCTCAACGGAACCGGGGGGCGCCTATGACATGGACTGGGGCGATTACGATCGTGACGGGGATCTCGACCTGGCTTTGGGTTATGCCGGGTTTGGGGCCAGGGTCTATCGTAACGATGGGGGACATTTCACCCAGTTGCCCCAGGTTCAGCCCGGTTTTGTTTTTGGGGTACACTGGGTGGATGCAATTAATAACAATTCGCTGGAGCTGGTAGTGGTTGGACCATTTACATGCGGGGGCGGCGGTTGTGTCGGAAATAATTCCGTCTACCGCTTGAACGGGGGCGTCTTTACTCAACCAACAACTTTTACCTCGGACGACGGTCTTTTTAGAGTTGCTGCGGCCGACTATAATGGTAATGGTACCCAGGATTTGGCAACGGCTGTTTACTGGAGTGGAGGCAGTAACACTGACTGCAAAGCTCGTTTGCATCGAGGGAATGGAGCCGGCACTTTTAACAACCATACTTCTGCCCAAACAGTTTGTCTCATGCCAAATAGTAATGGCCGATTTGTGCGCAGTGTGGCCTGGGGTGATTACGACAATAATGGTGAGCCGGACCTGGCAACCGGTAGATCGGATGGGTTGATCCAGGTTTTTATTAATACCGGCGCCGCGCCTTTTTTGGATACGACTAACAGTATTACCGTCGCTTCGGTCGGCTCACCCGTGTACAGTCTCGCCTGGGGCGACTATGATAGGGATGGATTTCTGGACCTAGCGGCAGCGTTGGAAACCAGCAAGCTGGTACGGATTTTTCACAATAATGGCGCGGGTGGTTTTAATACACCTCTCCCAGATATTTCCACAGGCTTGAATTTTGTGCGGGCTGTCGAATGGATTGATTTCAATGGCGACGGCGGCCTGGAGCTGGCGGTGGGTGATACTCCTCCAAAAATTTATGACCCTAATAACCTGGCTGTACCGGTGGCAACGCTATCCATTGCCGCTGGCAGTTTCTATAGTATCCGGGGGGGGGATCATGATAACGATGGCGACCGCGATGTGGCTGTCGCTAATCTCGGCGCCAAGAGTGTGCTCTTTAACACGGCGGCCCCTTTCCTGGATACCCAATTGACCCCCGTTGACGCTTCATTGCCGGCCAGCAGCGTGGCCTGGGGTGATGCTAATGGTGACGGCAGGTTCGACCTGCTCCTGGGCGCTACGGCTTCAGCGAACAGGCTGTACCGCAATAGTGATAGCGGCGCTTTTTCTCTGGTCGCGCCGGCTTTTCTGGTGAACGGGCGCAGTGTAGCTTTTGGCAATGTGGAGGGGGATACCGACCTGGATATTGCTTTTGGTCGTGCCGGTAAAAATCAGCTCTATTTGAACAATGCCGGTTTCAGCCAGTTCCCCACCTGGACATCTGGCCCGTCATTTGACACCTACAGCCTCGTTTTTGGCGATTTTGATCAGGATAACGGCGGCCAACTGGAACTCCTTGCCGGCAATTTTAACGGCGTTAATGTGCTGTACGGTAATGCCGGCCTGCAAACAAATACTTCTGCCCCGGTCTGGCTGGCGTCCGCTCCGGCCAAGACCCGCCAGGTGGCCTGGGGTTATTATGATAGCAATCCTTTGCCCGACTTTGCCGCCGCCAACGAGGATCAGCCCATTCAAATTTATCGCAATGAGGGCGGAGATACGTTTACGATCGCTCAGAGCTTAACAACCTCTAATACCCGCAGTGTTGCCTGGGGCGATTACGATCATGACGGTGACATGGACCTGGCAGTGGGTAACTATGGCCAGCCCAACCGGCTTTA
The DNA here is from genome assembly GCA_023382535.1 of Anaerolineae bacterium. The sequence goes on from JAHDWA010000004.1 coordinate 176,872, forward strand.
TCAGAATAATGGCGGAAACCTGACTCTGGTTGCTGGTTTTACCCCCGTAGCCCGTAATACCACCAGCCTGGCCTGGGGTGATTGGGACAACGACGGCGATTTGGATTTGGCAGTCGGCAATGACGGCCAGCCTAACCAGGTTTACGCCAACCTGGACAGCACACCCGGCTCCGTTAAACTATTTCTGCTGTGGCAGTCTCAAGGCAGCCACGCCTCCCCCCATGTTGCCTGGGGCGATGCTGACGGCGATGGTGACCTGGACCTGGCCGTGGCCAGCTCTGGGCAAAGTGGTTTCTACCGCAATAATTATGTTTTACCGGCCCACCTTAATGATAGTAACTTCGCTCGGTATATGCCGCTGCCGCATAACCCCTCCTATTTATCCATCGCCCGTCCGGGCAATCCAGACCAGGTCTGGAAGAGGAGCGTGATTACTCAGTCTAACAGTTTAACTATCCCTATTGCTTTTACTCTCTTCTCTCCCGACGGTTCACGCCAAAGCGCAACCAATGTGGCCGGCGATCCAGTCAAAATTCTGAGCTACCAGTATTCGCTGAACGGCAGCGCCTGGATTACCGCTTCCGGCGTCCCTGCGCCTGGCTCTATTGTTACTCCGCAGCGCCAGGGCGTGGCGGGTACTTTCCAGTGGAGCGCCTGGAAAGATTTGGACGCTCCCGCCGAAGCCGTCAGTGACGACGTCCGCTTCCGGATTACAATTGCCCAGATGAACAAGGCAGGGCCGGTGCAGCGGGATAGCGCCAGCGCTGCCAGCCCGCCTTTCCGGGTGAGAAATCTGGCCTGTGTCTGGCCTGAAAACCCTTCATTTACGACTCAACCCGTGTCTCCATTAGACGCCGGCGTCCCGATACAATTTATCGGGGATATTGCTCAGGGGAGTGACGCCATCACCTTTACCTGGGATTTTGGCGATAATTCGACCAATGTTATTACCCGGGGGCAGGTGCTTCAGCATACTTACGCAACCGGCGGCGTTTATACCGTTACCTTAACCGTTACCGGAAAATCCTGCCCGGTTAGCCGCAGCGACACGATAGCTCTCCCCCTCGCGATTGGGATAGGCAGCCTGTTAACACCCACAGCCTATTTGCCCATTATTCCAAACGCTAGCCCCCTTGGCGGAACTACCACCACGTCCAACCCTCCGCTGAGTGTTCTGAGTTTGGATCTTGCCTCCGGCTCTCCTACCCAGGTAGCCGGCTTGCTGGGCTATGAACCCGGCGACGACACGACCCGCCTGGAATGGGCTGCCAATGATCCGGCCGATGGAGTTCTCGGCTATCGTATCTACCGCTCGCCGGCCGGCTACCCCTCCTTCCAATTGGCGGCTGAAGTTCCTGCGGCGGTTACCACTTACACTGATAATGAGGCCGCTTGTGGGCAGATGTATTTTGTAACCGCCTCCAACGGCCAGGGCGAGTCGCTCCCCAGCACGGCCAGTTATTTCAGCCCGCCATGCCCATGAGCGCCACGATAGGATGTAGCTTATGAATCCGGCAGTTTTGGAACAACAGTATCAATCCTTGCAGCGTGATCTGGCCTCCGGCCAAATTGACGCCGCCGCTTTTACCGCGGCCCTGGATCGCCTGGGTTTTCACGACAGCCAGGGACGTTACTGGCAAATTGGAGCGCAAAGTGGCGCCTGGTATTACTATGATCTACAAACCGCGATTTGGATTCAAGCCAATCCCTCCACAACCAGGCCAAGGGGGGGACGTTTATCGGCCAAGTCTATCCTGATAACCAACCTGGCTGCTGCCCTGTTGTTAGTCTGGCTGGTTTGGCCGGTAGAGGGAGCGCCTGTACCTTACCAACTTGGGGACTCGCCGCTGCCAACGCCGACCCTGGCTACTCTGTTAGATACGACCGGAGCCAGCTCAAACAGTACCCTCTCCGGCACCCTGACCGACCTGAGCAGCGGCCGGCCTGGCGCGGGGATCGAGGTAGTCGTAGGCGAGGCGGTCGCCCGCACCGACGAGAACGGCAATTTTGCCCTATCCGGCCTGGAGGCCGGAACTTATGTGGTTTCACCCCGGCTGGAGGGTCAAGGCACGCCGGCCCAGGGACCACTCTTTGTTAATCTGGACGGGCAAAGCCAGGCGATTGTCAACCTGGCCTACTACAGCCAGGCCCAGCCTCTGCCCACGGATACACCCCAGGCTGGGGTAAGCAATGTTCCGGCTCCGCTTCCAACCCCGCCTCCGGCGGCTACCCCCCCGGCGCTGCCAACCGCCGGAGGGCCAGGTATGCCTCAGCACCAACCGCTAATGCTCGTGGGGCTGGGGTTGGTGTTGATGGCGCTTGGAAGTATTCTGTTAAAAACTCCCTGGTAGGCTGGGTGTGGAATTTACTTTCAACTTCTTTTTACTCAATTGTGGGGGAGGCAGTTCTGGCGGGTTAACCAGGGGGCTGGTCGCCATCTTTTTTTTACTGGCCCTCACCGCCTGCGCCGAGGCCGCTGCCGAAGGGCCGCCAACCCGCACCCCAACCGCCAGCCCAACGGCCACCGTCAGGCCCGCGCCGACGGTCACTCCCACTGCCACGCCGGCATCAGCCTGTCCGATCCCTGACCTGTATATGGACGAGCATCTTTCGGCCAGCGGCAGTTACACCCAAACGGAAACAGCAGCGGCCGGGCCAATGATCTGCCGGATCGAGTCAGGATCCTGCGCCTACCATTCGTTGGTAGGCAATCTCGATCCAACCATCATCTTTAAGAATGAAGAAGCTCTGCCCTACCAGGAAGATTTCTTGATGCACCCGGATATGCTTTTGCCGCTCTACCGGCTCAACCAGTTAGTCAGGGCCGAGTGGGGGGGACAGGTTCAGTTACGGGTTACGGATGCTTACGACTCGACGCTGGAACATGATTTGGGCCAGGCTGATGAAAGCAAACGGGTCTCGCTGCACTTTGAAGGCCGCTCGGTTGATCTGACCACCTGGCCGACCGATACCAATCGTTACGCCCGCTTGTGCGCCCTGGCTCACTGCGCCGGTTTCGCCTGGGTTCAAAACGAAGGCGATCACTGCCATGCTTCGATCAAAGCCGATACCCTTTGCGCCCGGTGTGGAAACTAATGGGAGAAGCGAGCTTGATCAATTATATGGGTTGTTGTTTAAAGCGGGGTAAACTTCCAGGTATATTGACTATCCTGGCTTGGTCCTTGTCAGCCTGTTCCGGCGGGTGGCCGCTGGCCTCGATTGCCCCCACGCCAACCCAACCGGCCGTGGTCATAAATTTTGAGGTGACGCTGGTTTCCCTGGCCACGGCTACGCCTACCCCAACCTCTACCTCAACTGCCACCCTCATCCCGACCCCTACCTCGACTGCCACGGCGACCCAGCCCTTGTCGCTCTTACTCACCCTGACCCCCACCCCTACCGCCACCAGCACTCCACCGCCGACCTTAACGGCTACCCCTTTATCACTCCTCGTCGCTACACCGGGCGAAACCTCAACCCCTACTCCGGCAGCGGCGGCTACCCCGCTGGCCATCTCACCCGTCCAGGGGACGATCACGCTGCTGGCTCCGGACAGTGACGTGTCTATTCCTTCTAATATTGACCAGCTCGAATTCAAGTGGCGCTGGCAGGGGGATCTCAATGTCCAGAGGTGCCAGCCGGTTCCCGGTTATGGCTTTGAGGTCCGTATCTGGCCGGCCCGGGATGGTTTTGGCCCGCTGGGCGCGATGGATGCAGCCAAGAACCAGCAGGATGGCAACTTTGCCTGTAACGCTGAAACCGGGACTTATACCTATCTGGTCACTTACCTGAAAAGCAAACCGGGGGTCAAAGCGATGGGAGCGGGTAAATTTTTATGGGACGTGGCCTTTGTCCAGCTCAATCCTTACCAACCGGTGCTGACCACCCTGCCGCGCCTGTTTGAGATCAATTTTGATTACAAGGGTTCGATTGATCCTTTTGGCGCTCCGTTAAGGTGCACCGATTTTAACTCCTGGGCTGAAGCTCAAGCCGTTTTTCTGGCCGCCGGCGGCCCATCCAAGGACCCGCACAAGTTAGACCCCGATGGGAATGGCCTCGCCTGTGAAGAGTTGAAGTAGCAGCTTCCTCTAACCTCTAACCCCCAATAACGCCTTGGCTACCGTCACCGCCTGTGAGGCATCGGCAGCAAAGCCATCGGCGCCGGCATGGTCGGCGAACTCCTGGGTAATGGGCGCGCCGCCGACGATAATTTTGACCCGGTCGCGCAGACCGGCCTCGCTTATTTTCTGAATTGTCGCCGGAATATTGACCATGGTCGTGGTCAGCAGGGCCGACATGCCGACCAATTGCGCTCCCTCGTTTATTGCCTGGATAAACTTGTCCGGCGGGGTATTAACCCCCAGGTCAACCACCTCAAAGCCGGCCCCTTGCAGCATCATGATCACCAGGTTTTTGCCGATGTCGTGGATGTCGCTCTGAATGGTGCCAATCGCTGCCCTGGCCACCGGCTGGATGTCGGTTTGGGCCAGCAGCGGCTTGAGGATGTCCAGCCCGGCCTGCATGGCATGGGCTGCCACCAGCATCTCCGGGACAAAGCAGGAGCCGCTCTCAAACTGCCGCCCGATCTCCTGCAGGGCCGGAATCATCGCCTCGTAGAGGATAACATCAGGCGGGATAGTCTTTGCCAGCAACCGGGGCACGACCTCCTGGACCTCGCCCCGCTCCCCATCAATCACGGCATTGTAAAGGGTGTCGAGCAGTTCCTCGGCGCTGCCGTGCGCCACGGCCCCAAGTTCCGGCGCGGCCACGGCCACTTCCTGGCGCTGTGGAGCTGCTTTCCAGTCCGCCGGTGCGCTGTCTTCCTGCCGGTAGCGCAGGGCAAGCTCATACATGGCAAAAACGTTGGCCAGCGGCGTGTCGGATTGGATATGGTGGGAGCTGGCCATAATATATCCCCCCTGCCGGCCCAGTACCCGGACCCGCTCGCGCACTTCACGGCGAACATCTTCCTCTGTGCCGCGTGGTAGAGTTTTGATAATATCAATCCCGCCATGAAAACTGAGCCGGTCGCCAAATTCGGCCTTGAGCCGTTCGGGTTCCATCCCTTTGGCGTCGGGCTGAACCGGGTTAAGCAGGTCAATACCCAGCTCAATCAGTTCGGGGATGAGAGGGTAGATCGCCCCATCGCAGTGATACATGATCGGGATGTTGTAGGCGCGGCCTAACTCGACCAGTTGGGCCTGGCGCGGCCGGACGTACTCGCGCCACATTTCCTGGGAAATCATCAGCGAGTTCTGGGTGGCCACATCGTCGTAAAAGTAAAGCATATCCAGCCGGTCGCCGACCAGGGCCAGCGCCCGCCGGGTAATTTCAACCGAAATTTCGGTGAGCCGGTCCATAATGTAGAGCGGGATGGCCGGCTGGATGACCAGGTCCATCAAGAACTCCTGCAAGCCGCGCATTTGCCAGGCGGTTTCAAAAATAGAACCGATGCGGAAGCGCAGGTGGTACTCCTGGTGAGCGTCCCACTGCCGGATAATGGCGGGCAGCGGGCTGAAATCCCACCAGTCCGGGTCCGGCCAGGGAAAGCTTTGGAGGTCTGCCACTGAAGCTGCGCTTTTCAACGGCCAACTGGCAAACTCTTCGTAAGCGCCACTGGGATTTTTGACGATGCGAATGTGCTGCCCCCACAGACTGTAAAAATCACCGCCGGGCAGACGCTGCCGCCACATGCGGTTAGGCAGGGAGCGGCTCAGGGAACTCCACCAATCCACCTGGGCCTGAGGGCGCAAGACGGAGTCGGGGGGGTTAAAGAATTGGTCATAGGAGAGGAGACGGCAGTCTACTTCAAAATGGCGCAGAATAGCTTCCCAGGCCGGGTCAAAATAGTCAGAAGGACCCACAGCCGCAGCGTCGGGTTGGAGCCGCTCGGCCAATCTGTGCCAGATTTCGGGGGTAGCCAAAAAATCAACCGGCGTTCGATCCGGTTCTTGATGGCGCAGTGCTGTTTTAACTCGTTCACGGGGGGTAAGGGATGCCGGTGCTGGCAAGGGCGCAAATCCTTTCGTGTAATGATATAAATTTATAAAATGGGGCACGGATTCGACAGATTTTTCGGATAAAAATGACTTAAATCCGTTTGATCCGTTTAATCCGCGTCCAATACTGAGGCTTCAATGGCTCAAAACCTTCTGATGAAGGTTATCCACCGAGTACAAGAAGCCGCATAATTATCAGCATGATATTGGCCGATTAAGAAGAGGCAAATTGAAACGGATTAGCGCGGGCATTACAGCAGCTTAGAAAGAAGGGTAGAGGTTTCGCTGACAACATGCCTCAACTCCCGCAGGGTTGCCTGAGCAGCATCTGTCTGGCCGCTGTCAAGCAGAGAGTGGACCAGTTCGAACTTCAAATTCAAGTTCCCCAAAGTCTGGGCTATGGGATCGCGCAGTTCCTGAGCCAGCCGGTTGTGTTTAACAGTTTCTTCGGCCTCTTGCCGGGCCTGCTGTTCGGCTTCATAGAGGCGAACGTTATCCACTGCCAAGGCAGCCCGGCGGGCCAACTCCTCGACCAGGGCCAGGTCCTCGCTGTCGTAGCGCTGGCCTGGCCGTGAGACACAGGTGATGGAACCAAGCACCCGCTCCCTGGCGACCAGCGGTGCGATGATGATGGTCTGGCCGCCTAATTGCGCCAGCAGTTGGCGATATCCCGGATCCTGGCTGCGGTCGGGGGGCAAAGCCTCGAAAAGGTCGGTATACAGGCGGCCCTCTCCGGTCCGCAGCACTTCCGGCGTGCGGGTAGGTATGGTTAAATCAAGGGGGAAGCGCTGCGCCAGCTCGTGGATCAAGGCCGTTTTACCCGGCTCGCGGTGGGCGGCGGCAACCAGGCGAATGGTCCCGTCTGCCTCGACCAAATTCACTGCGCACCACTCGGCGATAGCCTTTACCCCGATTTCGGCCAGCTCGACCAGTCGGTCCGTGACGCTGAACGACATCGCCAGAAGCCGGCCTGCCTCGGCCAGGACCTGCTGGCCTATTTCGACCCGCTTACGCTCGGTCACGTCTTCGGCGACGTAGCAGAAGCGGGTGCGGCCGGAAAAACCCGGCCCGATGACGATTACCGTAGCTGCCAGCCAGCGAGGACCATTCGGACTGTCGTGAACATATTCAAATTGGACCGGCTGCCCGCTCAGCTCACTTTCTCGGAAGCGGCTCAACCACTCGCGGATGGCTGGCGGCGGCAGGCCCAGGGAGCTGGCCCAACGCCCGGTTGTGCTTTCGGCGGCTGGCAGCCCGTAAAAGCGGTGGGTCGCCGGGTTATCATAAAGATGCAGAATATCGTCCGCGCCGATTTCGACCAGGCCCAACAGCAAGGTCGTATTGTCGTAAAAGCTGCGCAAAATAGCTTCGCTCTCGCGCAAGCCTTCCTCAACCCATTTGCGCTGCGTAAGATCGAGCGACACCCCGACCAGGCGCTGCGAGTGATCGGCCGGATCGTAGAAAAGCCGGCCCTTTTCCAGTACCCAGCGAACCCCGCTGTTGGGATGGACCAGCCGGTACTCCGCGCTGTACTCTCCTCCCTCATCAATGGCCCGGCGCACTCGATCCTGCACTTTTTGCCGGTCGTCGGGATGGACCCGCTGCAGGAACTGCTCGTAGCTGGGGCGGTTGCCCGGCGCTCCCTGGCCTAACAGATCGTAGAGCGTGTCGGACCAGGTGGTTTCACTTGTGCGCAAATCGCGCTCCCACCAGCCCATCCGTCCCGCCCGCAACACCATCTGCAGCCGCTCCTGGCCCCGGCGCAAAGCCGCTTCAGCCTGTTTGCGTTCGGTAATATCGCGAATAATGCTCAAGAGTAAGCGTTCTCCAGCCACATCGGCTCCGCGCGCACTGACCTCAACGGGAAAGACAGAGCCGTCGCTGCGGCAATGGCGGGTTTCGAACAGGATACCGTCCGCATCGGCCTGCTGCATTTGCTCAGGAAGGACGTTAAGCGTGGCTGGTTCGCGCAGGTCGGAGATGGTCTTGGTGAGAAGCGTGGGGTAATCATAGCCGTAGGCTGCAACGGCGGCGGCGTTGGCCTCAACAATCCGGCCATCACTGGCCCTGATAAACAACACAATATCGCGGGCGTTTTCCGAGAGAAGCCAGTAGCTCATTTGAGTCTTGTCCATCGCCCGGCGCAGCCGCTCGGCCTCCTCCTTACAGGCGGCTAGTTCCTGCTGTAAAGTGGTCATTTGCGTCTTTAATCTTTGATGGTGTGCCCGCAGACCCCGGTATCGTTGCCCTGATTGACGCCGCATCTATTCCCTCACCCTTTACCAAAACGCAGCACAATCCGGGTGCCCTGACCTGGGGCTGTGTTGATCTCCATGCTGCCCCCCACGCTCTCGACGCGCTCCCGCATAATCTGCAAACCAAAACTCGAATCTTTTTCTTTGCTTTGGGCCAGATCAAAGCCCTGGCCCTGATCTTCGATGCTGATGCAAAGGGCGTTCCCCTCCTGGCCTAAGCGGATGGTGGCCCGATTGACTTTAGCATGCTTACGGATGTTAATCAACGCCTCCTGGATTGTCCGCACGAGCTGAGTGGTTACTTCCGGCTGAAATTCAAATAGGGCCGGGTCAGTCCCCTGGATCAACTGATATCCAGATTGTAGAAGCGGCGGTACTTATCAATGTACCGGCTCAGCACTTCCATAAAGCTAAGGCCCGACAGCACCTTAGCCCGCAGGTTAAAAATTTCCTCGCGGACGTCGGTGTAAGTTTCGCCGATGACCTGTTTCAACTCCTGGAGATTGGCCAAGGCCGTATCGCCATGCCCGCTGGTCAGCGAGGTGTAAGTCATCCCAATTTTCAGGTTCAAGTACCCCAGCGCTTGAGCGACCGTATCGTGCAGTTCCTGGGCCATGCGGTTGCGTTCGCGCATCTCGGCCAGCAGCGCCAGACGCTGCTGGCTGGCTTCGGCCTCGGCCCGAGCCGCTCGCTCGGCCTCATAGAGGCGGATATTATCCACGACAATGGCGGCGCGGCGGGCTAACTCTTCGGCCAAAAACAGATCTTCCGCCTTGTAGCGCCGCTCCCCGCTCGTCCTGACAAAGGTGAGCGTGCCCAGAGTCTGCCCGCGGGCTACCAATGGGACCACCATTTCCGAGGCAAAGCCCAGGCCCTGCAACAATCTGAGATGCTCCGCATCTCGCGCCTCAGCCGCCAGGCGGTTTTCCGATACCTCCGGGTCGAACCAGGATTGGCCGCGGTTTAGCGTTTTGGTAATAGTGTGCTCCTGGTTTGGCTCAAGCACCGAGTAGCGGCGCTGCAGCGCCTCGACCAGGTCCGATTTGGCCGGGTCCCGGTGAACAACCGCCAGGCGGTACAAGAGTCCATCTTCACCAACCGCGTCTACCACACACCAATCGGCCAGGCGCGGCACAATCAGGCGAACCAGGTCAGCCAGGGCGGTTTCATAGCTGGTCGAAGCGATGAGAACGCTGCTGGCCTCAACCAAAAGACCCAACCGCTCTCCTGCCGTTTCGGCTTCAGTTCGGGCGATGGTCTCGGCCTCGTAGAGGCGGGCGCGCTCCAGCGCCTGGGCGCACTGCCGGGCCAGGGTCAGCATAAAATCGCGTTCATCCGGGCTAAACTCGCGGGCTTCGGCAAAGGCGATACTCAGACCGCCAATAATACCTCCTTCGGTTTTGAGCGGCAGCAAGGCCCAGGCGGTATCTGCGGTTTTGTTACCCTCCATCAGGGCGGGGTACAGCTCTGCCGCCATTTCTCCGGAGCTGACAAAGAGAGGCTGGCCCGATTGGACCACATCCGTCATCGGTATCCCCGGATGGGCCGGAAAAGAGCGCCACGGCGTGATAGCTTCGGCGCTGTAACCGGAATAATCGAGCACCTGGAAATCAGCGCCGGCCTGGCCCTGTGAAGCAATCAAGGCCGCGCTGGCCCCAACGGCGGAGAGACCATGATCGAGGATAACCCGAGCCACTTGCGAGGGAGTCAGCGCCTCGGACAGCCTGGCTGTGATCGCCTGTAGAGTGGCGATACGTTCAGCATTACTGCGGAGGCGGGCCTCGCTCTCGCGCAGAGCTTGCTCGGCTTGCTTTTGGGCTGTGATATCTACAAAGGCGGTTACGCCGGCCACAACCTCGCCTTCTGCATTACGAATGGGGGTGGCATTGGCTTGAAGGATAATCTGCGAGCCGTCCGCCCGCAGCAGTTCGATCTCTTCGTTAGCAACCACTTCTCCCCGGCGCACGGCGCGCGACAGCGGCCACTCTTCGGCCTGATAAGGGCGACCATCGGCATGCAGCCCCTGGAAGGGTTGTATCTCCTGATAGCGCTCGATTTCGGTGCTGACCTCAAAGCCGTACCCGGTCAACTGCTTGGCGTGTTCATTGACCAGCAAGGTTTCGCCTGAAGGGGCAGCGGCAATAACCACTCCCGCCGGCGTCTGTTGTAAGATGGTCTCAAGGCGCTCGTATTCGGCCTCCAGCCGGGCCAGGAGCTGTTCTCGCTGGGCCTCCCACTGCTTGCGCTCGCTGATGTCGGCGCTGAAAAGGAGCAGCCCGTCGGCAATAGGGTAGGCCCGGTTCTCGAACCAGCGGTCAAAGGGTTCGTAGTAGAACTCGAAGGTAATCTCTCGCCCCTCGGCGACAGCCCAGTGGACCTGCTGGTAGAAGAAATTGTCAACGGCGTTGGGGAACAAATCCCAGATGCGCTGCCCAATGAGCTGCTCTTTGGGATAGCCCAGCGTTTGGGCGGCTTGGTCATTAACGTAAACGTAGCGCCAATCGTGGTCGTACATCACAAAATCGTCCTTGATGCCGGCCAGAATCCGCTCCAGTCTCGCCTTAATCCGCTCGGTTTCCTCGTACAACGCCTGGGTCCGGCGCTGCTCAACCTCAAGCTGGGCATGGGCGGCCTGCCGTTCCGTGGCGAGCTGTTTCCGGTCGGTGATGTCGCGCCAGCAGTTGACGGCCCCAATAACCTGCCCATCCTCCGTCCAGATAGGGTTAACATCAACAAGGACGATGATCTGGCTTCCGTCAGGGCGAACAATCACCCACTCCTCATTCTTAACCGTCTCGCCCAGCCGAGAGGCGCGGTACAGCGGCATCTGCTCGGGCGTGGGGCGCGTTTTCCCATCGGCCAGGAACACGCCATACGCTTCAATGTGTTGTCCAACGGCCATGCCCAAGAGCGTGTCTGATGGGCGGCCGAGCAGCTTTTCGGCCAGGGCACTGTTAGCCTTGATCGGGAAATCCGGCGGACCTCCGACAATGGTAATGCCTTCCGGCACGTACTCCAACAGGGTGTGCAGCAGGGCCTGCGCTTCTTCGGCCTCGCGGCGCAGCGCTCTTTCTCGCTCGGCTGCTTCTCGACGGACCCGGGCCATCTTCAGGTGGGCTTCCACCCGCGCCAGGAGTTCGCGGGTGCTGAAGGGCTTGATGAGGTAATCGTCGGCGCCCGCTTCCAGTCCTTCTACCCGCGACTCTTCACCCGCCCGCGCCGAAAGCAGAATGACCGGCACTTCGCGCGTTCGTTCCTCAGCCCGCAGGCGGCGCAGCAGCTCAAAGCCGTCCATGACCGGCATCATCACATCGGTCAGCACCAGGTCCGGCTTACGCTGGCGCGCTGCGGCCAGGGCCGCCAAGCCGTCGCCGACGGCCTCAACCTCATACCGCTCCCCCAGGAGCCGCCGCAGGTAGTCGCGCATGTCGGCGTTATCATCGGCGAGTAAAATACGGGCGTTGTCCCCTGTCTGTTGTCCATCATCCGCCAACGGCAGGGCTAACTCCGGCAACCCCCCACCGCTTACTGCCCATTGCCCGCCATCTTTGGGCAGCCACCGCAGCGCCTCTTCAAGGTATGCCTCGCTCCGCAAGCCGGTTGAAGCGAGCACGCGAGCCGCCCCGATGCGGTCGGCAGGCAGGTGAGCTTTGCCGAAAGGAACTGACACAATGAATGTACTGCCCCGGTCAACCTCACTCTCGATGCGAACCCCGCCGCCGTGCAGCTTCACCAACTCCTGGACGAGGGCAAGACCAATCCCGCTGCCTTCAAACGTACGCCCTCGCGCCTCTTTGACCCGGTGGAAGCGCTCAAAAAGGTGGGGAATTTCTTCAGCCGGGATGCCCGTGCCGGTATCTCTGACTGCTAGTTCCGCCCCTACTTCCCCCTGCCGTAAGGTGACTTCGATTTCGCCGGCAAGGGTGAACTTGAGCGCATTGGAGAGCAGGTTCAGGACGATCTTCTCCCACATCTCGCGATCTACGTAGACCGGCTCAGCCAAGGGCTGGCAGTTGACGCTTAACTTCAGGCCGGCGCGCTCAACGGCGGAGCGAAAAACGCCGGCCAGTTCTGCGGTGAAAGTGGCTAAATCGGTCGGTTCGTAGACTGCCTCGATGCGTCCGGCCTCAAGCCGTGAGAAATCCAGCAGGGTGTTGACCAACTTGAGCAGGCGCAGGCTGTTACGGTGGGCCACTTCCAACTGTTCCTGGTCCTGGGGAGATAATGTGCCGGGCTGGGCCAGCAGGTCCTCCAACGGCCCGAGCATTAAGGTCAGCGGGGTGCGAAATTCATGGCTGATATTGCTGAAGAAGGCGGTTTTGGCCCGATCCAACTCGGCCAAGGCTTCAGCCCGCTGGCGCTCGGCTTCATAGGCCCGGGCGCTGGCCACGGCGGTGGCAATGTGGCCGGCCACTAATTCAAAAAAGCCCCGGTAGTCGTCGTCGAGGGCACGCCGAGAACTCACACCGGCAATGAGGACGCCAGTTGGACGATGCTGACCCTGGGCGGCAATCGGCAAGGCCAGGGCCGTTTGCGACGGTTCGGGCCAGGGGCCAGGCGGAAGGTCACTGGTACGAGCCGGCAGGTTGTCAACCACGACAGCTTGGCCGGTCTCCACCACTTGAGCGAGCGGCCAGATGGCTATCTCTTCGGCTGGGTCAGCCAGCTTTATCAGAGGGGGGCTGATCGCAGTTCCAGGTTCCACGCCTGCTGCGCCCGCGAGGTGGACCTGCCGGTCGTCTGCCTCCAACAAATAGAGCAGAGCAAAGGGCACGTCGGCCGGGTTGAGGGCCAGGATTTCGGCCGCAATTTGGCCGGCTTCTGTAGCTGTTTTGCCTTCGCTGGCTCGCGCGCCTAACTCCCGTAAGGTCCGCAGCCGCCGTTCACCCAATACCCGCTGGGTCGTTTCGGTGACAGCGGTAAAGATACCACTGATGCTGTTTTCATCGCGAATGGGGCTGTAGGAAAAGGTAAAGTAAGTTTCCTCGGTATAGCCATAGCGCTCCAGGGGCAGCATCTGGTCGTTAGACCAGGTTGCTTCACCGTGGCTCAAAACGCCCTCTAGCATCGGGCCGATAATATGCCAGATTTCCGGCCAGCACTCACGGCCCCGCTGGCCCAGCGCGCCGGGATGTTTGTTAGCGCCGAGCATAGGCCGGTAGGCATCGTTGTAGAGCATGACCATGTCCGGTCCCCACCAAATGAGAATCGGGAAGCGCGAAGAGAGGCAAATGCTCACGGCAGTGCGCAGACTCTGGGGCCACTGCTCGACCGGCCCCAATAGCGTTTTTGACCAGTCAACTGTGCGCATCAGGGCGCCCATCTCGCCCCCACCTGCCAACACCTGCTCGATAACAGATGTCTTAACCTGGCTCATGTTTACCTCTTTTGGCCAAATAATCTAACCAGAAATATCGGTTTTAACACCAGAAGGAATTTTTTACAAACTCGAAGCACATTCTAGTGATACTATATCATTCTATTGTCACCCAACATACACCCATGTGGGTGAGCTAAAATGATAAAAAGAGCTATTCTAGTAGTACCGAACTCTAAAAATTTGCTATCCATTTGAGTGAGGTAAAAGATCAGGGTATAAGCCTACCTGGGGCGGCCTTTGGCGGTCGTGCTAGTCCGGCCCTTCTGCTTCGGTCAACCGGCGCAACCGAGGCGTGGAGTACAGCAAGCAAGCCTCTACGGCAACAAACCCATCTCTCTGGCCCGGGCTACGGCCTGAGTCCGGTTAGCGGCGTTGAGTTTACCATAGATATGGTGGGTGTGAGCTTTGACTGTGCCGACGGTCAGAATCAAGGCTGCTGCGATTTCCGGGTTGGAGTGACCGGCGGCGATGAGACGGAGGATTTCCAATTCGCGGGCGGTGAGCGGCTCAACTAAAGGCTGAGGGTTGAGAGAGTGTCCATCCGAGGGGCGAGGATGGCGGAAAGATTCTTCGCCATCATCCTTGCCGAGCGCGGCCAGTTCATTCCGCACCAGCTCGATCACAGCTTCGAGGGTGCTCGCTGTTCCGGCCTCGATCGTGGAACCGGGATTCATGCCATGCCGGGCCAGGAAGTGTTGGGCCTGGGCTTTTGTTTCGTGCTGGCTGGCGGAGTGACGCTGAACAAAAGCCAGTACGGCTGCGCCTTGTTCCCGTTTTCCAACATGCAGCAGCAGTTGGCCAATCCCGGCGAGGATCTGGCCCACCAGCGGCATAAACTGAATCTCGTTGGCGATTTGTAAAGCCTGCTGAAAATATTGCCGGGCAGCGTCATAATCGCCCAGGGCACAGGCGGCTGCGCCCAGCCCGTTCAGGGAGGTCGCCAGGCCGCCCCTGTCGTTAATTTGCTGGTAGATCGCTAAACTCTGCTGGTGCAGTTGGTGAGCTTGGGTATAATTCCCTTCTAACAGGGCAGCCTGGCCCAAGCGGTTGTGCGCCACTGCCATACCTTCCGCGTCGTCAAATTCGCTTCTGAGGCTGTAGCTGGCTTGATAATGCTGCTGGGCCTGGGCATAGTCGCCTTGGGCACGGGCTATATCCCCTAAAATGACGAGGAGGTAGGCGCTAAACCAACGGTCATTATCAGTCACCGCCCGCTTGTAGGCTTGCCGGGCATAGCGCCCGGCCACCTCATATTGACCCTGGGCTAAGCCGGCATTGGCCAGAATGTAGTAGGAAAAGGTCAAATTCCAGCGGCTGTGGTGCGCTCGATTCAAACGGCACGCTTCCTGGCCGAGTCTGACCGCCTCGACATAATCCCCGCGAATCAGCGCCAGCGTCGCCAGGACAATGAGCGGGTCGGTGGCAGCGCCAGAGGCAGGCGGAACGTTGTGCCGGGCATAGAGAAGTTGGCTCCGCTCCAGGGCCGCTCTGGCCGGCTCAAAGCGGCCCAGACGAATGCACAACCAGGCCGTATAAACCAGAATCTTGGCCAGGAGCGCCTCCTGCTGCGGTCCTGTTTCTGGCGTGTCCAGACGGCGGCTAACCTTTTCAAAAGTATTCAGCCCTTCCAAATAGCGGCTTTGGAACTGGTAAAAGACAAAAAGCGCGTCAGCTAACTTTTCGATTTCTGTGGTTTTGGCCAGCTCTACTGCCCAATGCCAGGCGGCCCGGATATTCTCCAACTCGATTTTTATTTCGGCCAGGGCCTGGTGCTGCTGCCCGCTCATCATATCGCTATACTGCCGCTGCAGAAAATCGGCGTAATAGGCGCAGTGCCAATCGTATATCTGGGCGATATCCTGGGGTGACTGAACCAACTGCTCTGCCGCATACTGACGCAAGAGTTCGTGCATCTGATAACAACCATCAGGCTGCCAGCGCAGTAATGATTTATCCGCCAACGCGGTGAGGGTAATGAGCGAGGCTCTGGCCACCCGCTCGGCTGCCTCGCGCCGAAAATTGCCCTGAAAAACAGACAGGCGTTTGAAAACACTTTGTTCTTGCTCGCTCAGGCCCTGCCAGGAATATTCAAAAACGGCGCGCATGCTGCGCTGGCGGTCGGGTACATTTCGCAAGCGAGTCGTCAAAAAGTCGAGATTTTGTTGGATCTCGTCGGCAATAACGGCACAGGAAAGTGTTTTAACCCATGAAGCGGCCAGGACCAGGGCCAGGGGTGCGCCTTCAACCAGTTGGCAGATGCGGACGACGCTGGCTTGCTCGTCGGCCAGCGAAAAGTCCCGGCGGACCTGCCTGGCTCGCTCGGCAAAGAGCTGTACAGCGTCGTAGGTACTTTCCTCTGATTGCTGGAGTAAGGGTTCGGGATAGGACAGACCCTGCACGGGATAGAGCCATTCTTCTTGCAGATTCAATACCTCGCGGGAGGTAACGAGCAGTCTGACTGCCGGTGCAGTCTCCAGGATGAGGGTCAGGAGGACTTCTCCACCGCTTGTGTCTTCGTCGGACTGGCTGAGCAACTGCTCAAAATTATCCAGCACCAGCAGAAGCTCCTGGTCACGCAGATAATTGAGC
This sequence comes from Anaerolineae bacterium, assembly GCA_023382535.1. Next base: position 193,095 of record JAHDWA010000004.1, read on the forward strand.
AGTTGAACCTGGGGGGCAGCCTGGCCGGTTAAGGGAAACCCCAGAGCATCGGCCAGGGCGGAGATGAGAAATTCAGTTGAGTGGATGGGTTGGAGCGGGACAAAACAGACGCGCCGGGCAAAATGGGCCGCCATCTGGCCGGCCACCTGGAGCGCCAGCCGGGTTTTGCCAATCCCGCCGACCCCCACCAGGGTCAGCAAGCGGCAGGCTGGGTCGGCCAACAGTCGCGTCAGCTCGGCCACTTCCGCCGCCCGGCCCACAAATGTCGTCAGTTGGGGCGGCAGGTTATCTTTTGTCGTATACAACCCAGACGATGGCCTCACAATCTAATCCCCCTGGCCCGCCGGATATTCGGACATATCCATTATAGGATAAAATTCCTGATAGACAAGCACAAGGTTAGATGGCTCACTTGCTGCTCTATCGGTCAGGCGGCGGGGTGATGGTCAAGGTCAAATCACCTGGGAAATGAAACCGAATTAATCCTGCTCAAACATTCCCCCGTTACCGCCGGAATGGCTGCCATCGTTCATCCCTCTTGCAGCCGCTCAACCGATTCGGTGGGTATCTTCAGGCCCGACTTGACGGCGTGTTGATGTAATGAGGCTAACATACTGCCGGGGTCCAGCAGTGCCTGGGCTGAGAAGGGCATCCCGGCAGTTCGCTGCGAGGCAGATGTTTCTTTGGCCCACGGATCAACGGGTGACGGCGCTGTGGCTTTGGCCTCGGCCAGGCGAGTGACGGCGCCATAGATCATATCGAGACGCTGGTTCATCTGTTCGATTTGCTGCCGAAGTTGAGCCATCTCTGCGAGCAGTTGGGTCAAGGCGGTATTATCATTCATCGTTTGTCCTCCACAAAAATAAGAGATTGGAGATTGGCAGTGAGTCCAATCTCCAATCAATCTCTAAGAGTTGCTGATTTTAGTAAACGCCGCGATTGAACTTAGGCGCGGGCAGGTACTCCCACTCCTCGCCGGCGCGATACTTGGCGGCAATGTCCATGCACTTGGCGGCGTACTCAAAGGCGTAGGGGATGCCAGGACCACCTGGGACAAAACCGGCGGCGATCATACCAACGGCGGCGGCCTCAAAGATCTCGGAGTCGGTTGCACCTGCCTCGATGGCCGGGAGGACGTGGATGATGCAGCGCGGGGAGCAGTAGGCCACGCCGGTTGACATGAACATCAACTCTTTGACTTTCTGGGGCAGGGCGCCGTTGCCAAAAATGGTGGCGTAGAAATCGGCGAAGGTTTGGCCGGCAGGGGGGGCAATCTGGTTGACAGTGGCGAACATGCGCGGCAGAAAGCCCATCTTTTCTTTCATATAAACGTTGGTTTCTTGAGGGGTCATTTTAATTTTCTCCTTTGATAAGCACTGTAATTTGTTTGATATTTATTAATGAAAGCCTGTTAAGATTGTCGAGGGCCGGGCTTTGCACTTCACCTGGAAGCAGACCCGCCTCCCCCCTGAACTACTATTCCGCTGAGATAAGCATATTCGATTTCGATCAAACGCCCTCCTTTCCTGATTGACTGCCGGCGTTGTTTGTCATTTGAAGTACCCATCAATCAATTCTGTTTTTTATAGCTCCAGTGTACCTCTTAGCCGTACCGCAGACGTACCAGAAAGCGCACCACAAAATGCACCACCGGCTGAAGTTTTATGCGGCAGAGGCGAACGATAGCGGCAAGGCCATCAGCTCCGCTTGAGGCGGGGCAAAATGACGAAAGGTTTCAAAGCGCAGGCCGCAGCGCATCGCTTCCAGCCCCAAAACATCGTTGGGTTTGACATTACCAAGATTGACATTCGGCCCGCAGCGTAAGATCAGGGCTGACTGCTGGCTGGATAGTGGCGCTTCCCACAAGACCTCGTCCTGGTTCTCACCCAGGTAGTTGACGATAGCCGCCATCTCATCGCCGCGCAGCCGCCCTTCTTCATCGTAGATGCCAATGCCCCGGCCAGCCTCGCGGGCTTCGACAATGACCTTCTCCGCGCCCAGGGCCAGGTCGCTGGCGATCTGTTCGGCCAGCTCTGCCGGGGGGATATACTGGGTGGAGTCTTTTTTACCCACTTCGCTGATGACTTTTAGGCCGGCATCAAGAGCCTGCTTGATGCAGTCATTACGCACCGGGCGTGGAATAGGGATGCTGCCATCAGAGATTTCCAGGGCGGTAAAGCCCAGCGCCCTGGCCCGGCGGACAAATTGGGGGTAAACACCCTGGAACAGGGCGACTTCCATGAGAGTGCCGCCGGGATAGATATCTATCTCATGCGCTCGCACCAGCTCAATTTTGCGGCGCAGCAGGCTCTCGTCCACAAACACACTGGTGCCAAAACTGAGCTTGATATAATCAATGTAATCGCCGGTCAAGGCCAGTAACTCTTGAGTATCGTTAAGGCCCTGGCAGCGGTCAAGGACCATAGTTAACCCCTGCTGCCGCGGCTTGTCGGAAATCCGGCCAGGGGCCAGCGGATAGATCAGGTTGCCCCACGCTTTTGTTTTCATAAAACCTCCTTTATAGTAGACAGTAGCCGGTAGACAGCCCACTCTCACCTTTATGCGGTGGTCACAAAGTTGCTGCTGTCCCGCCGGAGCGTGTCCGCTTCAATTTCGCCAACCTGGGTTGGTGCAAGTGGCTTGCCCCAGCAGTGCGCTCGGTTACCAGGGTAGCCGGCCAGCGCAAATCGTCGGCAATGACCAATTTCCAAACCCCCTGGGTTGCCTGGCGGAGGCGCTGTTGGAAAGTCTGGGCTAACCCGGCCAGGCTGCCCCGGCTGCGCTGCTCCGCCAGGCAGTCGCCCAACCCTTCCAGCCCTAACAGGGCCGAGGTCATCCCCTGGGCATGCACCGGGCTGACCGCGCAAGCGGCGTCGCCACAAACCAGGAAGCCTTCCAGGTAGTGCGGCAGTTCGTCGTAATGGCGCAGCCGGTTTTCGGTATTCCGAAAGCCATAAATGCTGGAGAGCGGTTCTGCGCCCTGGATCGCTTCATACATGCTTGGACTGGGCAGGCTGCGGGCAAAGGCCAGAAAACCCTCTTCGTCGGTAGGTGGATAATCGTGTGACATGCCGATCAGGGTCACGTACCAGCGGTTGTCCTCGATGGGTGAGATCAAGCCACCCCGGGTGCCGTCCGGCGGAGTGCGCCGGACTCGCAGCAAATCCCAGTTCTCGGTGAAACCGGCGGGACGCCGGTAAATCCGGGTGGTGTAGCCCGTAAACGGATCAATAATAGTCTCTCGGGGCGGAGTGTAGCCCAGGCTGGTTAGCCACTGCGGCGCGCGTGAGCCTCGCCCGCTGGCATCTATAACCAGTTGGGCCGGCAGGTTGGTGTTGCTTGTATTCGACCCGCGGCGGCGCAGGTGGACCCCGGTCACTTGCCGGTGGTTCGGGTCAACAGCGAGGTCCAAAACATCGTGTCCCTGGAGAATGCGCACGCTGGGGTAATCTGCCAGCCGTTGGTAGAGGGTACTTTCCAATAAAGGCCGGCTGCAGCTCAAGCAGGTCAGGTCATCGTACCAGGCCCCGTCGAGAAAAACGGTGGTCTCCGGGTCGCTGTTGATGAAGGTCGCCCCGCCAGCCAGCAGGGTAGCGTTCAGCCCTGGGAAAAGCTGTTCCAGGACGGCCTGGCCCGGCGGCAGCAATAAGTGCGCGTGGCGGCCCTGGGGTGCGCCCCGACGAAAGTCAGGCGTTGCCGGGAGACGGTCCCGCTCAATCAGAGTAACGCGGGCGAAATAGTCGCTCAGGATGCGGGCCGCGGTCAGTCCGGCAATGCTGCTGCCGATGACAACAGCGTGACCAAAAGCAGCTTGGGTGTTAGGTGACGATTGTTTCTTCATCGGGGTACCTCGTTTTGTTTCCTGTCTCGCCCAGTGTGATAAAAAGTGTTTGCCAAAGAAACGCTCTGGCCTTCAGATCCGCAGGGTGGCCGGAAAACCAGAGCGTTCTGGTGAGGTTGTCCAATTCTTACGAGTTTCTTAGTTCTCACCGCCGGCAACGTACCAGGTGGTCTGAGCGCGGGCTATCCCATGCTGCTTAACTTGTTGCAGCAGGTTGAGCGCGGTCAGCCGGTGTTGCAGTTTGGCCTGTTCGGCAGTCAAGGAGGTGATGGCCTCTTTAACGCCTTCGTACTCGGCCTGGATTTCTTGCATAGTTTTGGTGCGGGTCATTGTTTAGTTCCTTTCATTTTTTAGATATGATTGATGATTAAGAGTCTTTGTTATTACTCAGGTGACTGGCACTTTTCTCCTGAGCTAACCAAGTAACAGTCACCTTTAGTCTCCACTTGACCGATGCCATTCTCATGCAAAAGAAGCAGCATTGAGGAGCAGGGCCAGGAGCAGTACGAGCAGGGCCGCGGTGGCCGGTCTGGTTAAAAAATTAAACAGGTTATGTTTGGCAGACATCTTTAATCCTTTCGCTTTAATACTTACCTCCTTTTTCATTAGAATAGGTGAGGTAGAAAGTTCATTAGTTGAGATTATGCCTACACTATACCCTCCCAACGTACCGGAAACGTTGCGTAAAGCGCACCAGAAAGCGTTCCAACCAGCAATTTGGTTGAAATTTTTATTTCCTGCTATAATTCGGCTCTTCCCCAACAGGAGTCATTCCGATGGCAGGCTTAAAATTGTTTTTGCTTGGCCCGCCGCGGGTCGAATTTAACGGTGCGCCGGTTGAGATCCAGCGCCGCAAAGCCCTGGCGATGCTGATCTACCTGGCTGTCAGCGGTCAAGCCCACAGCCGAGACAGCCTGGCCGCTTTCTTTTGGCCTGAGTTGGACCAGCAGCGCGGTCGGGCCTACTTGCGGCGCGATCTGGCTGCGCTCAACACCAGCCTGCCCGGCAACTGGCTCAGCGCCGACCGGGAAACGCTCGAATTGAACCGTGAGGCCGGCTTCTGGGTAGATACCGAGCAGTTCTCTCGCCTCCTGGCCGCCTGCCAGGCGCACAGCCACACCCCGGAAATTGTCTGCGCCGAGTGTGTCTCTCTCCTGACCGAAGCCGCAGTCCTCTATACCGGCGATTTTCTGGCCGGGTTTACCTTGCGGGACAGCCCAGAATTTGATGATTGGCAGTTTTTTCAAACCGAAAGCCTGCGCCAGGAATTGGCGATTGCCCTGGAGCGGCTGGTCCGGGGGCTGAACAGCCAGGGCAAAGCCGAGGCGGCCATTCCACACGCCCGGCGCTGGGTGGCGCTCGACCCGCTGCACGAACCGGCCCAGCGCCAGTTGATCCAGATGTATGACCAGGCCGGGCAGCCGGCTGCCGCGCTTCGACAATACGAAGAGTACGTCAAACTGCTGGAGGAAGAACTCGGCCTGCCGCCGGAAGAAGAAACCACCACCCTGTACGAAGCGATCAAGGCTAAACGTATTTTCGCCCCCTTCATCAAAGCGGAGGAGCAGCGGAGCAAAAAAGCGGCGGAACGAAAAAAGGCTGAGACGCAAAAATTACCAGGCGCGCCAACAGAAGCCCCGGCTACTGAAAGTTCCCACGCCGCTGCCGGCGCACCCACCTTAACAAGAGATGACCCAACCTCAGTCAGGCTGGAAGTTCCCGAGGCTGCTGCCACGCCGCCCTCGCTGGCGCAGCAAATCCGCTACTGCTACACTGCCGATGGGGTCCGCCTGGCCTATGCGACGGTGGGGCAAGGCCCGCCCCTGGTCAAAGCAGCCAACTGGCTCAGCCACCTGGAGTATGACTGGCAAAGTCCTGTCTGGCGGCACTGGCTGGAAGGTCTGACCCGGCAGCACACCCTGGTCCGATACGATGAACGGGGGTGCGGTCTCTCTGATTGGCAGATAGACGACTTTTCCTTTGAAGCCTGGGTGCAGGACCTGGAAACGGTGGTCGAGGCCGCCGGCCTGGAACGTTTCCCCCTGCTCGGTCTCTCTCAGGGAGGACCGATTGCCATAGCTTACGCCGTTCGCCATCCCGAAAAGGTCAGCCACCTGATTTTGTATGGCAGCTATGTCCGGGGGCGGCTCAAACGTAATCTAAGCCCGCAGCAACTTGAAGAAGTACAAACTTTTCTCCAACTCATAAAAATTGGCTGGGGCCAGGAAAATCCCGCCTTCCGCCAGGTTTTTACCACTCTATTTATGCCCGACGCCAGCCTGGAGCAGCAGCACTGGTTTAACGATTTGCAGCGCATGTCGGCTTCTCCTGAAAATGCCATGCGGATTGTGGCCGGATTTAATACCATTGATGTGCGAAATCTGGCCGCGCAGGTTAAAGTACCAACACTGGTGCTGCACGCTAGAAGCGATGCTCGTATCCCCTTTGATGAAGGTGAGTTGATTACGAGCCTAATACCGGGCGCCCGCTTTGTGCCGCTGGAAAGCAAAAACCATATCTTGCTGGAACACGAACCGGCCTGGCCGCAATTTTTGGCCGAAGTGTATCAATTTTTGGGAGTGGAACCAGTCGAACCGTCTAACCCAACAATATTGCCAACTCCGCCGCTGGCGTCTCGCCCAGATTCTACGGTTCCAACCTCGCCGCATTACTTATCCTCACCAACAATGCCCTTTGTTGGCCGTGAGCAAGAGTACACCCAATTGGTTGAAAGGCTGAGAAGCATAGAGAGCAGATCCGGCTATGTGGTCTTGCTCGAAGGCGAGCCTGGTATCGGTAAGAGCCGGTTAGTCGAGGAAGTTGTTCGGACTGCACAGAATCAAGGTGTCGTCGTTCTTTTGTCGAAATGTTATGAGATCGAGCAGCGCGTGCCTTACCAGACCGTTATTGACCTGGTTTATCAAGCGCTCGTTGGTTGTCCCAGCGGAACCTTTCAACACCTCCCAGCCAGTACCCTGGCCGAACTCGCTTTCCTCGTGCCGGAAATTGAGCAGGTCTTCCCGAATCTCCCTGCTCTGCCCAGCGGTTTGGATCAGGTTCGTCAGGCCCGTCTATTCCGAACCTTGCAGCAGTTCTTGACTGCGGCCGCCGGGCAGAAGGGGTTGATGCTGGTTGTTGACGACCTTCACTGGGCGGATGAAGTTACGCTTCAGTTTCTGCCTTATTTAGCGCGGCACGTCGCCAACGAGCCTGTCCTGTTGATCGGTACCTTTCGCAGCGAGGAAGCAGCCGCCAATGAGCAGCTTTCAACCTATCTGCACACCCTGTTAAGAGAGCCGCACAGTTTGCATATGGTGTTAAATCGCCTTTCACTGGAAGATGCCGGTGCGTTGGTTGCGTCGCTGCCCACTCCTGTCTCCCAGGCCGCCGAGTTAGGGCAGTGGCTCTATCATGAGACAGAGGGCAACCCGCTCTTTCTTATTTCGATCCTGCAATCGCTCCAAGAGCAGAACATCCTCAAAGAAGATAACCAGTTTTGGCAGGTCAACCTCCAACGGCTGCGGACAGCACCCAGCGAGCTGGCCCTACCCGAAGCGTTGCGTGAAGCCGTCCATAATCGCCTCCGTCGTATTTCAAAACAAGCGCGCACACTCTTGGAGATAGCGGCTGTCTATGGCCGAAGATTTGATTTGCCGGTCTTAAGCGCCGTGACCGCTGAGAGCGAGTTGTCACTGCTGGATATAGTGGAGGATTTGACTACTCGCCAACTGCTGCGCGAGGATGAAGATGATCATTATGATTTCTTCCACGACAAAATTCGGGAAGTCGCCTACCATGATCTGAGTACGGCGCGTGGCAGGTTATTACATCGGCGGGTCGCTGAGGTTTTGGAAGCGCGGGGTAATCATGCGCCGGGCGCCCTGGCCGAGCATTTTGAAAAGAGTCAAACGTGGGACAAGGCGATCACTTATCTGGCTCTGGCCGCCGAGCAAGCGCGAAAGCTGTTTGCGATGCCTGAAGCGCTCCATTTCTATGACCGGGCTATCGTATTGGCCGAGCAGTATCCGGGCGCCGCCAACCAGAAGGTGGTCCTCGATTTATACGAGCAGCGCGGCAAAGCCCGTGGGCTTATGGGCGGAATGGCTGACGAAGCGGTTGCCGACCTGGCCCTCGTTTTGGAGGTGGCTCGAACCGCAGGTGATCAGGATAAGGAACGGGATTTACTCATCCACATGGGGCAGGTTTATCGCCGCGTTGATCAATATGACAGCGCCTTATATTATCTTGAAGAGGGGCTTAAACTTGCCCGACAGCAGGGAGAGCAGCAGAGTGTGGTTGACGCCCTTTACCATATAGGTACGGTTGCTTGGAGTCAAGGTTATAACGATAAAGCCTTGATTTACCATCAAGAAGCCGTTACTATCTGCCGGCAGTTGGGTTTGACCAATCTGGTTGCAGTTCAAGCCCTCCACGGGTTGGGCGAAGCACGGTGGCTGTCGGGCGATGCCAAAGGCGCCATTGAACTTTATGAAGAGTCTTTGAATTTAGCCCGGCAGGTTCAAGATAAAAGTTATGAGTGTGAAAACTTAGATAACATCGGCTATGCTTCACAGGGGCTGCACGGCGTGGCTGACTATCAACGGGCAGAGCAAATCCTAAAAGAAGGCTTGGAAATTAGCCGGGCAGCCCATCTGGATTGGCATTATGTGATTGCCCTGGCCCATTTAGCCCTTAACCATGCCAGCAAAGGTGATTTTCAGCAGGCGATTACCTTCATCAATCAGAGTATTACTTTAACTGAAACGATCGGGGCTAAACGGCTGCAATCCACCTATACCTGGGCACGTGGATTCCTCTGGCTGGAACTCAATTTACTTGAACGGGCTAAAGCAGACCACACCCAGGCAATTGTCCTGGCCCAGCAAACTTATGCGGGTGATTGGTTACCCCGGCTGCAAGCCGATTTTGCGATCAGCCAATTACGGCTGGGACATCTGGAAGTCGAGCCTGAGTTGCAGGGTGCTTTGGCTAATGCCCTCAGGCACAGAATGGAGATCCACGCTACGCGCTGTCTGGAGGGATTAGCCGAGCTGGCCTTGGCCAAGGGAGAGCCGCAGCAAGCTCTCGCCTATACCGGGCAGCTATGGGAGCTGGCGGAGCGGCATGACCTGCGTGAAATAATGGCCCGAGCGCTTCACTGGCGGGGAATGGCGCTGCTAAGGCTGGATCAATTAGAAACAGCGGCTACAACTTTGCAGCAGGCCCTCGAAATGGCGGAGGGGTATGGCCGAATTCGCCTGGTGTGGCAGCTCCATGCGGCTTTGGCAGATCTGTACCGAGCACAGCAACAAAAGGAAAAAGCTGCCGCTCACGAGCTGCAGGTGCAGCAGATTGTCCGCCAAATTGCGACAAATCTGGAGGCTGAATTCCGGGCAGGTTTACCGCTGACCAGCCAGCCTCCTGCTGGCTGAATGGCTCTGTCTATCGGGTCGGTCGGGCGATCTGCCGGGTGAGCAGCCAGCGCGGCGCCCAGGTGTAGCCCCAAAAGAGAAGTGTTCCCAGCCCGGCCAGCGCCGCCCCGGTCAAGAACAGGCTGGGATAACCAAAGTGCGAGATCAGATAGCCCCCGCTCCCGGCCATGGCGGCTGTGCCTAACCCCCGGCCCATAATCACCGCCCCGGACATGGTGGCTCGCCATTCTGCCGGGATAATTTCCTGCTGGCAGAGGATGAGCGCCGGAGTCAGAAAGGCATAGGCGGCGCTGGTTCCAACGAATCCCAGGCCGGCTATCCCCCAGTGGGGAGCAAACGCCAGCAGCAACAGGCTGCTGCCCAGGCTCCCAATTCCCGCCAGGATGGTTTGGCGTTTGCCCCACCGCCCTATGGCCAGGGGCATGGCTAAGGCCAGGGGAACGGCCAGCAAATCGCCCATTGCCCTTAATCCCCCAATCCAGGAAGTCGGCAGGTGGTAATGCTCATCCAGGAAAACATTGAAGAAAGTGCCGGCGGTGCTGTAGGCAGCTACCTGCAGCAGCATCAGCCCGGCCATAAAGGCAATCAAACCGGCAGGGATAGGGTCACGTTTCTGGAATTGCTGTCGGGGTGGCTGAGGCCGGCTGTCGCGAATGGCCAGTAAGGCGATGATCCCCGGAACAAGCACCCCGGCCGCGCTGAAAAGTGCGTAGCGGTAGGGCGCGGGCTGATCGAGTGAAAAGCCCATCGTCGCGGCCAGGAGGCCGGGCAGAAAGCCGCTGGCCAGGCTGCCGGCAAAACTCCCCAGGGGGGTAAGCGCCTGCCGGATGGAAAAGGCGTGCTGGCGCTCTTTGGGGCCGGTGAGGCTCATCAGGAGGGGGTAGTTATTGACCAGGTAGAGGGCGCCGCCTAGCCAGGTGGTGATAAAGGTGATCATCAGCCAGTCGGTCTGCCAGGAAGCCGGCAAAAATTCGGCCAGGGGCAGCAGTCCTAAACTTAGGGCTGTTACCCCCAGGCCGGCAGCGGCCATATTGCGGCTGCCCCAGCGGCTCCCCATAACGCCGGCGGGCAGGCTGAACAGGGCAAACGCGAGCTGCGCCGCGGCATTGATCTGCCCGATGAAGACCGGCCCGTACCCCAGGCGCAGCAGGTAGAGGTTGAACAGAGTCACATAGACCCCCATGTAACTAAACCCGACTACGACAACGGTCAGCAGCAAGAGCCGGGCATCGCGGCCTAACAGGCCAATGGTAGCGCGATAATGGGTCAGCATAGTCAAGTTAATTGAATAGTTCCTGGTCCAGACGGCGCAGGAAATCTGCCGCAACCGGCACGAGTTGAGCCATGTGTCGCTCTTTCACTTCCGGGTTGGACCAGGTAAACTGTTCAGCCCAAATCCGAGCCAGGGTGATAGGGGTGGGTATCGCCTTATTTGCCAAATTTTCCACCAAAAGGGGAAAGGCGCGCTGACGCACAAAAGGCTCGTCGAAGAAGTAATCAACCCAGTCCGGGTATTGCCGGGCAAAAGACGGATAGACGCGGGCAATGGCCTGGTGTAAGGCCCGGCGTTGTCGCGTTCGCTCCAGCCAGTCCGGCCAGCTAAGTGGGTGTTGTATAAAGTGATAAATTAAAGATGCTGTGCTCATTGAAAAACTCCGTATTTTTTTGGATGCCGCCCCGAAAGGTTTCAAAGACCTTTCGGGTCTGATAGTTCCTTAGCGGTAGAGCGGATAATCCGTCCGGCCGATGATTTCTGCCGGAGCGCCTGACCGGCTAACTGGATCGGGTTGAATATGAGAGCTGCTGTTCGCCCCGCTCAAGAGACGGAGCCATTGTTCCCGGTTCCAGCCGGTCTCCGCTTTACGGTTGGAATTGCGCCCTGCGGTAAACAGCGTGCCGGCGGCCAACGCTGAGAGGGCGGTCCCGATGAATAAATTGCGTTTAATCGTCATTTTTTATCTCCTTTTCATTGTTAGATCAGATTGGTTTGAATATGGGTTAATGTTGTTCTCACTATACCAGGCTGGCGCACCGTGAACGTAGCTCAAAACGCACCAGATAGCGTACCATTGAGACTCGTTGAGATTGAAAGTGTGTCTTGACGGTTAAATTCCTGTAGCCCGGACGGCCAACACCTCCAGGTATTCCGATTCCACCCGTGTTACTCCATTTGTTGTCATCATAATCATGAGGTCCTTATCTTTCATGGGGTTTGGCTGAGTTTTTAGTTTTTATTTCGGCGTCGGTTGGTAGCCGTGCATGACCTGCCCCGCTTCCTTGATGGTGACAAAGGAGGCTCCATCTATCTCGTTGACCAAATGAAGCAGGTGAGCCGCCTGTTTGCGCGAAACCACCACCCCGACCCACTGCACCGGACCGGAGCGTCCCTGGGCCGGCAACTGCGTCGCCCCAAAGCCAGCCTGGCGCACTTTCTGGGCAATCTCCGGCCCCCTGCTGGATGAAACAATATCTACATTGACGTAGCCCAGGGCCAGGCGGCTCTCCAACCACATGCCCAGCATCGTGCCGGCGACATAACCGCCGCTGTACCCCATCACATTCCAGACGGTATCCAGATGACCGATGATCTGGCTGACGCCGATTACCCACAGGCTCACTTCGATAAAACCCAGCAGCGCCGCCCAGATTCTCTTGCCCCGCGTAATCATAATTGTCCGGAGCGTACCGATGGACACCTGGATCAGGCACAGGGTGAAAAGAATGAAAGCATTGCTTAAGATGGTCCAGAACATTGATAGTTTCCTTTGTAAACTGGAGTAACAAACCTCTGTTTGTACCGGCACGGGCGCAGCACCAAACAGGATCAGAAACGGCGGCTCCAAGACGTGGGGTGCTCCAACGTGAGGGTTGTTGATCTGGTGGGCAAAGAGGCCCCTGCTAGCCGGTACTGGCAGGGGCCTGCTGCCATCTTACTTGCCCTCTTTGATCTCGATGATTTCGTCGGCGACGAGACCGTGCGCTTCGCGGTGGACGGCTTCGGCGGCTTCCTTGCTGGGGGCTTCACACAAGCAAAAGACAGTCCCAGCGGCTTCGTTGAACCAGTATTTCAGGTATTTCACCCCGTGTTTTTGCTGAACCTCCAAGTCCATCGCGTGGGCTCCGGTGACAGCTTCAGTAGTCAGGCCATCAAGTCCTTTATGAATATCCATATAAAGCGGCATTATTTATGATCTCCTTTTACTTAAAATGTTTTTCTTACTTTCGCCAGTAGCTGGTTATCAGGGCGTTCCCGCTTGTGGACAGGAAACCGTAGGATTCCAATCCTCGAACATCCCGGCCGGGTTGTGCTTCCAGAGCCAGATATGAAGTACATACACCCCCAGGTCTTTGTTCAGGTGGAGATGGCGGCCAAGCACGGATGGCGGCATGGTATTACCGGCTGCATCCCACTTATCCGCCGGCACGATGTATTCAACCGCGCCAAGCTTGAGTTGTCCCTTCGGCCCGGGGGCGTATACCATGGCCTCTGGCTGCAATGCGTCCAGCTTCAGGTCGAGTATCTCTGTGTTAATATAGTGAAAGCCCATCGCTCCGACGCCAGGTTTCTCGAAGCACTGGTCCAGGCCCTCGCGCAGGTCGTATCCCGCTTGCCGAGCCACCTCGACGCGCTGGAATTTGGCCGTCGCCTTCCGTACTTTTGCCAGTTCGGCCTGGCCGTTGGCACTGGCCGCTGTTACAATGAGGCCAATCAGGATCACAACCAGCCCCAGCCCTACAAATATTTTGCGTTTCATAGAAATCTCCTTATATTGATTGTGTGATCTTGTACCCAGTTATAGGGTTTTCCCATTTCCTTGAGGACGTTGCTGCCGATCCTTGAAATGGCCGGCACTTCCTCTGTACTCGGGTTGGCCGCTCCCGGCCCTTCTCGTTCGATTACATCCTTAGCTATGTTGGTGCTCCTTTCGTTGAAAAAATGTTTAATTGATTGATCTGACCTCAGTTTATCCCAGCCTCGTCTATCGGTCGTGTAAGAAGGCGTTTAAACAAACGTCTATTGAGGTAAGTTCACTGATTTGTGTTATAATCGGCTGCTGAGGTAGCCTCGATGGCAAATTTGAAGCTGTTTTTCCTTGGCCCACCCCGGATTGAGCTTGATGACGTCTCGCTTGAAATTGAGTCACACAAAGGGGTGGCCCTGCTGGCCTATTTAAGCGTCACCGCTCAGAGCCACAACCGGGATACGTTGGGTACCCTGTTTTGGCCCGATGCTGACCAGAGCCGGGCGCTGTCTTATCTGCGTCACACCCTGTGGTCGCTCAAGAAGGCGCTGGGAGATAGTTGGCTGGAGATCAGCCGGGAGCAGGTGGGGCCTCAGCCTGAAGCGGACATCTGGCTGGATGTAACCGCGTTTCAACAGCACCTCAGAACCCCGTTAAATGACAATTCCGCCGATAAAGTGAGTGCGGAAACCCTGCCGCTGCTGGCCGAAGCGGTCGAGCTTTATCGCGGCGATTTTTTGGCCGGTTTTACTCTGCCGGATGCGCCAGAGTTTGATGAGTGGCAGTTCTTTCAGATGGAGGAGTTGCGCCAGAAACTGGCCGGAGCCTTGGAACGATTGGTGTGGGGCTACAGCCGCCAGGGCAACTACGAGACCGCGATTCCGTATTGCCGGCGCTGGGTAGCGCTCGACCCGCTGCACGAACCGGCCCAACGTCACCTGATGCAGCTCTATGGCGAAGCCGGCCAAAAGGCCGCAGCCCTGCGCCAGTACGAGGAGTATACGGCGCTGCTGGAAAAGGAACTGGGCTTGCCGCCTGACGAGGAAACAACGACGCTCTACGAGGCGATTAGGGCAAAGCGCATCGTTGAGCCGTTCCTGAAAGCCCAGCAGAAAGAGGCCAATTCTCCCCTTGCTTCCTCGCCTGATCTGGATCGTCAAGCTGCCTTGAAACGGGTGGCCCAACATCGGGAAAGGGACGACTATCCTGCGGCCATTGATTTATTGAAACTGCTGCTGGCTTCCTACCCGGCTGATGAGTCCATCCACCGGGAGTTGATGCAGCTTTATGCCCTGGCCGGCCGCCGCCACGAAGCCCTGCGCCAATATCAGGATTGTCTTGAGGCGTTGGCGGTTCACGGCACGCCGCCTCATCCCAAAACCGAAGCCCTGTACCGGCAGATTATGAGTGGCCAGGTGTCGCCGCCGCCCGCAGCCAAGCCTAAACCGGTTTGGCTGCCCCCGGCGCCCATTGCCGTTGAAATGGAACGAAGTACCCCTCTGGCCGGACGGAAGACGGAACTGGCGACCCTCCAAAGCAGGATGCAGGCGGCCCGGCAGGGCCAGGGCTGTACCATCTTGTTGGCTGGGGAAACGGGCGTGGGCAAAACCAGGCTGGCCTATGAAGCTTTGCGCTTTGCCGCGCTGGTTGGTATGCCAACTCTTATCGGCGCAGCCTATGAAGAGGAAGGGCCTCTACCCTATCAACCCTTCATCGAAGCCTTTGAGCGTTACCTGGCAGAGCAGCACCGTCCACCCCAACAGCACCCCATTACCCACTACCAACCGCTGGGATCAAGCGATCCTCAACAGGAACATTCCGCCCTGTTCAAGGCTACCGCCACTTTTCTGACCACCCTGACCGCCCAGGCCCCGGTAGTTCTGTTATTGGATGATTTGCATGCTGCCGACGAAGCCAGCCTGAGTCTATTCCATTTTCTGGCCCGGCAGACCCGCTCGACCCCCCTCATCTTGCTGGCCACCTATCGAACCGACATAGCTACCCGGCCTGCCTCACCCTTCGACCGCCTGCTCAACGCCCTCTACCGCGAGCAGTTAAGCGAGGTGCATCATCTCACCCCATTACCGGAGCAAGACGGTGCTCAAATCATCAACCATATCCTGGAAGGCCCAGCCAACCCGACGCTCACCAAGGCTATCACCGAACTGGCCGAGGGTAACCCCTTTTGCACGCAAGAGATCACCCGGGCCATGCTTAAGGCCGATCATCTGATGCAAGAGGCGGGCCAATGGCGGATGAGACCGGGTATTACCCCCTCCGTCTCTGCTGAGCTTCAGGAATTGCTGCGGGAGCGCATGCACCGTTTTGGCTCGAATATTGAATCGGCGCTCGTGGCAGCAGCTATCATTGGGCGAGAGTTTCTCTTTCCGCTATTACGGCTAGTTGCCGATTTGCCTGATCGTGAGTTATTGGACGCAATTGATGCCGCCCTCAGAGGTCATCTTCTGGAAGAAACGGAAGCAGGTTACCGTTTTCGCCACTCCCTGATCCGCCATACCCTGTACGACGGACTGAGCCAGGCCCGGCGAGCCTGGTTACATACTCGGGTGGCGCAGGCCATTGAAAGCACGTATGGTTCCCAACCAGACCGTCTCCGGCCGTATGTCGAATCGCTGGCGTTTCACTACAAACTAAGCGATCGGCCGGACCAAGCACTGCCTTACCTGATTCAGGCCGGGCATAAAGCCATGGATGTTTATGCCCTTGAAATGGCCGTTAACTACTTTGAGCAGGCCCTGAAGCTTACGGATGAAGTGGCGTTGGCTAAGCCCGAGCAACGCTGGCACATTCTGACCCAATTGGCCCGCTGTTATTATATTCTGGCCGATTCGAGCCAAGCGGTGGCCTATGTTAAACAAGCGCTCGCTTTGGAGGTAAGCGAAAACTGGCAGCCCGTCCCCAAAGAAAGAATACAACTTTATCTGCAAGCCGCCTTTGTCCTGATTACTACCGGAGATTTGAACGCTGCTCAACCATACCTGGAAGCGGCTCAAACCGAAGTGGGAGCAGCGGTCGAGGAGTCGGTTGAATATGCAGACTTGTTATATTATGTGGCGTTGTGGCACTGGCATCGGGATGAGTATCAACAGGCTTATGCTGTGGCTCAACGTTGCTTAAAAGTTGCTAAAAGCCTGGATGCGCCTGACGCGCTGGCTCGAGCCTATGAAGTTCTGGCCTTGGCCGCTCATTCATTGGGTAAATGGCAGGAAGGGTTGGACTTTGAAGCACAACGTTCCACCTTGATTGGTACTAACCTTGATTTCTCCGTTGCTTTTGACGCTCATTTGTGTCTGTGGGAGTATCACCTGTATGGGGATCGAGCTTACGAAGAGGTCAAATACGCGGTGGATCAAACGCTGCAGCAGGCCCAACGGATGGGCGCTCCCCGGGCCATTGCCGTGTGCCAATCGGTTAATGGGGCGCTTGATTATCAGGTAGGACGCTGGTTAGAGGCAGAAGCAGCCCTCAGAGCATCAATTCAACTGAATCGCCAACTGGGTGCGGCTTCTGGTGAAGCGGTGGCCAGCCAGCGGCTGGGAGACCTTCTGACAATCCGGGGTCGGCTGGAGGAGAGTCGCTCGATTTTGGAAGAGGGGGTGCTGGCGGCTGAACGAGCGCATCTGCGCTCACACTGCCAAACCCGAATTTATGCGGCGCTGGCACGCAACCGGCTGGCAGCCGGTGATTTGACTGCCGCCGATCAATCCCTGACCTTGGGGCTGACTGCCAGTGAAGCTCATGGACACTGCGGCACTTGCGAGTCGCTACTGCTGCCGGTGGCAGTAAGTATCCGCATTGCCCAGGGAAATCTGATCAGCGCAGAAACCTTTGCCGGCCACTTAGACAAAGCAGCCACCCGCTACGGCAGCCGCACTTGGCTGGCGCTGGCCAGTCAGGCCCGCGGCGAATTGGCCACTGCCCGAGGCGAGATTGAAGCGGCTGTGGGTTGCTTTAAAGAGGCTCAGGCCGGTTTCCAGGCCGCCGGAAACGAGGTCGAAGTGACTCGCTGTCAAGCGGCTCTGGCTCGGCTCAGCAGCTAACCTGAGTACCTTAGCCCAACGTTTAACTGGTATTTTCCACACATCTTTTATAGATTGAGTAGAATAGGCCCAGATGTGTCAATCTCAGTCACACTGGCGTCAATAAACTCCTGCCCCCGCGCTCGCGCCACCGATATTCGATGGTGCCCATCGCTGACAAAGTATATTTCACCCACCTTGAGCAGTTCCACCGGTGGCAGGGCGATGTCCTGATAGTAGGCTTTGTTAATGCTGAGCCAGCGATCCCGGGTGCGACTCTGGCGGGGGAAAAAAGCCCGGTCAAAGTCGTGATAACGGTTCACGCTCCCCACAATTTTGTCCAGGGGAACGGCACATAAGCCGCGCTGGTGTTGTCCCTTAAAGGACAGGTGTCGGCGAACCTGTTCAAAGGGGAGGAGATTGTTGTTTTTGCGGATCAGCCAGCTCAACCAGTCCCGCCAGAGTGCCCGGTGAACTGCGTGGGCAAAATCCTGCAAGGCTAGTTGATCCAGGTTCGGCGCGGGGCGGGATAAGTTTTTGGCCAGTAGCATGGGTAAGTCCTCCTTAATGTGATGATTTAATCCCACTATATCCCCCCAACGCACCGGCAGCGTGGCGGTAAACGCACCACAAAACGCTCCATGGAAGGGGTTTGGTTGATTAGTTCAGTGTTTGGTATAATGGGGGTGGAGGGTAGGGACAGCTAATGGGGGAATTAAAACTCTATCTGTTCGGTCCACCCCGGGTGGAGATGGATAATGCACCGCTAGATCTTCAACGCCGCAAGGCTTTGGCCATGCTGGCGTATCTGGCCGCGACCGGCCAGCCCCACAGCCGCGACGCCCTGGCGACCCTCTTCTGGCCTGATCTGGACCAGCAGCGCGCCCGCGCCTACTTTCGGCGGGATCTGGCGGCGCTCAACACGGGTCTGCCCGGCAACTGGCTCAGCGCCGACCGGGAAACGGTCGAGTTGAACCGCGAGGCCGGCCTCTGGGTAGATACCGCGCAATTTCAGCGTCTCCTGACCACTTGCCAGCGCCACGACCACCCGGCAGAAAGCGTTTGCGCCGATTGCCTGCCCCTCCTGGCCGAAGCCGCCGCCCTCTATACCGGCGATTTTCTGGCCGGGTTTACCCTGCGGGACAGCCCCGAATTTGATGATTGGCAGTTCTTTCAAACGGAGAGCCTGCGCCAAGAATTGGCGTCAGCCTTGGAGCGGCTGGTGCAAGGTTTGCATGCCCAGGGCAAAGCCGAGGCGGCCATTCCGCACGCCCGGCGCTGGGTGGCGCTCGATCCCCTGCACGAACCGGCCCAGCGCCAGTTGATCCAGGTGTATGACCAGGCCGGGCAGTCGGCCGCTGCGTTGCGCCAGTACGAAGAGTACGTCAAGCTGCTGGAGGAAGAACTCGGCCTGCCGCCGGAAGAAGAGACGACAACCCTGTATGAAGCGATCAAAGCCAAACGCATCCTGCAACCGTTCCTCAAAGCCAGGCGGGAGTCACCTCCGGCCAAAGCTCAGCTTCAGGCAACAACATCTCCACCAGAACAATATGTGACAGCCAGTACCAGGGTCGAGACGTCGGCCCAGCCCGCAGCAGGCAGGTTGGCTGAGGCTGCGCCCCAACAGCCTGGCCGGCCAGAACCTATCGAGCGGGGGACGCCGCGCCACAATTTGCCCTCACAACTTTCTCCCCTCATTGGCCGTGAAGCAGAACTCGGGCAAATTCGACGCCTGCTGCTCGATGAGCCTGACTGCCGTTTGTTAACCCTGGTCGGCCCCGGGGGGACCGGCAAAACCCGGCTGGCTTTAGCCGCCGGGGCGGCGCTGCTGGAGGCGTTTCCGCATGGGGTCTACTTTGTTTCGCTGGCTCCGGTGAGTGAGCCTGAGTTCATCGTCTCGGCGATAGCCGAAGCGCTGAACTTTAACTTTGCCGGAGCGGCAGAGCCAAAAGAGCAGCTTTTGACCTACCTGCACGAGAAAAATTTACTGTTGGTGGTGGATAACTTTGAACATCTTTTAGGCGGGGCTGAGTTGCTTTCGGAAATCTTGCACACAGCGCCCCGGGTTAGCCTGCTGGTGACCTCCCGGGAGCGGCTGAATTTACAGGAAGAATGGAGCAACGAGGTCGCGGGGATGACATTCCCCCGGCCCGGCGACACGATCCCCGTTGATGATTCAGCCGCGCTGGAGCCATACAGCGCTCTGCGCCTGTTTCTCCAGCGCGCCCGCCAGGCCAAGGCCAGTTTCTCCCTTTCAGCCGAAGATATGCCCTATGCCGTGCGTATCTGCGAGCTGGTAGATGGGCTGCCGTTGGGCCTGGAGTTGGCCGCCCCCTGGGTTCGACTGATGCCCTGCCGGGAAATCGCGGCGGAACTGGAGCGCAACCTGGATATCCTCAGCACGTCGCTGCGCAATGTACCGGAGCGGCATCGCAGTGTCAGAGCAGTCTTTGAACAAACGTGGGAGCGGCTGCTGCCGGAAGAACAGGTTGTGCTGAGCCAGTTATCCATCTTTCGCGGCGGCTGCCTGCGCCCGGCGGCTGACGCCGTGACCGGGGCGACCTTACCCCGGCTGTTATCATTGGTGGACAAGGCGTTGTTACGCCGCACCAGCAGCGGGCGCTATGAAATGCACGAGTTGATCCGGCAGTTTTCCCTGGAACAGTTGCAGGCCAACTCACTCGTCTATGAACAGGTCCAGGATCGCCATTATGCTTACTACACCGCTTTTCTGCACCAGCATACTGCCGATATCAAAAGCGGCCGGCAGAAAGAAGCTTTGGAGGCAATCACCACTGATTTTGATAATATCCGCGCCGCCTGGCATCGAGCTATCGAATGTAAAGACGCCTATGCGCTCGAACAAGCCGCCGAGTGCCTTTGTTTATACAGTGAGATGCGCGGCGCGCTGCACGAAGGCGAAGCGGCCTTCCAGCAGGCCGCGGCCGTGCTGACTGGTCCACTCCCAGCGCCTGACAGGGCGGCGGTCGAAGCCCAGGAAAACCTGAGGGGCTTCCTCCTGGCGAGCCAGGGGATGCTCTGCGCTCATCGAGGTGAACTGCAAGCGGGTCAAAGCCTGATGGAGCAGGGTTTATCACTGCTGCGCCAGTTTCCCCACCCTGAGCGTCACCGGCAACAGGAGGCGTTCACCCTGCTTTGGCTGGGCTGGCTTGTGTTTCTGCAAGGCAAGACCAGTGAGGCTGAAGCCTGCATTGAAGAGAGCCTGGCCCTTTTTTCCGCAATTGGCGACCGCTGGGGGGTGGCAAAAAGCCTGTTTGTTTTGGGTAACAGCTTAACGGCGCGAGGCTTACTGGCCGAGTCAGAACCGCCGTTGCGCGAAAGCCTGGCTATTTGCCAGGAGATTGACGATCGCCGCAGCCGCCTGCTGGTCAATCGCAACCTGGCCATCCTGACCTTATGGTTTGGGGATTATGATCAAACGCGGCAGCTTCTTGAGGAAGCAGCCAGTTTCAGCCGGGAATTTAATGACCAAATCGGTTTGGCCTATACCCTGCGCGAACGGGGCGTGCTTGAAACGGCTCAGGGCGAGTACGAACCGGCTATGCAAACGCTCCAGGAGAGTATTGCCATTACCGATGCCATGGGGAGTCACTGGGAGTCCGCCGCTGCTCTCGACGATGTGGCCACGGTCTTACGGCTGACCGGCGACTACGTGGCGGCGGAGTGGGCTTTGAACCAGTGCCTGGAGGCGTCACAGGCAATTAATAATGCCTACTACACAGCTCGCTGCCTGGGCAACCTGGGTTGTGTTGCTTACCACAAGGGCGAGTATCATCAGGCTGAACACCGTTTGCAGCAAGCCCTGGCGTTGTGGGCCGGCATGGGCCACGACCCTTATCGGGCCTGGGTTTTGAGCCAATTGGGCCATGTCGCGGCCAAGCAAACTCGGTCCAGCGAAGCCGGAGCGTACTACCGGCAAGCCCTGCTGCTGTCAACCCGGCACAATTTGGCCCCCTTTGCCCTGGAGGTTTTTATTGGGGCAGCCAGGTTATTACTCCCGGCCGGCCAGACGGGACACGTCGCTCAACTGCTGGCATTGGCTCAGCATCATCCGGCCGGTACTGCCGAAACAAAAGAGGCAGCCCGTGATCTCCTCGATGAGCTGACTACCCGTCTGCCCGGCGAACTCACAGCCGCCGGTCTGTCACTTGACTGGCAGACCGTGGCCGGACAAATTATTGAGGTTTTGTCCACCAAACCATAAAGACCCGTATAAGTCAGCCTTATTTGCGGCCTATTGTCCAAGTCTGTCCTGCTACCCCTCTTTCGCTAACCCATTGTGCTGTCAGCTCCGGCGATATAGCCAGCGCCGCCTGGAACTGCTCCACTGCTAACTCAACTTCTTCCTCCCTGGCCAGGGTCTGGCCCAGCCTGAGGTAAAACTTGACCAGCAGGTCGTCCGTTTGCTCCGGGCAGATTTTTTTATGGGCCAACGCAAGCTGCACGGCTGCTCGAAATCCTTCGGCATCAACCCTGGCTTTGGTAGCGTAAAAACCACGCTTGCCCCCTTCCCGCAGGCGCGATTTGGAACCCGCTTTATCGCGCGTATTGCGGTAGGCGGATAACGGCTCATTTACGTAGACAAACGGGCCGCCGCCGGCGGAGTAGCGGAACCAGGTGTGGGAGTCTTCGGAGACACGCTCCGGCGGGAAGGGGAATTGAACGGCGAGGTCAGTTCTGACAGCAGTGGATGAAGTGTGGTTGATGTACCCCGTTTCCGTGCCGATGGCGATCCAGGCATTGTCGCCCTGGGGTGGGTGCTGCCGGTGCGCCTCAATGACCTCCGCCACCGAGCCGGTCATTTCTGCCAGCGATAGTTCCTGGCCGTCCTGGTCAATCACCCGAAACGTCGAATAGACGACGCCGGTGGTGGGCCGTTCGACAAAAACGCGCCGGACCACCTCCAGCCGGCGGGGATAGGATAGGTCGTCGGCGTCGTTGAAAAGGATGAGGGGCGCATCCTGGCGCTGCGCCCAGTGGATGCCCAGGTTGCGAGACGCTCCCGCGCCTTCATTCGTCTCCTTGTAGAGGACGTGGATCCGGCCTGGATACTGACGTTCGAGCTGCTGCAAATAAGCCCTGGCTTCCGGGTCCGGCGAGGCGTCATCCACCAGCACGATCCGCCAGTTGGGGTCTGTCTGCTGAAAAATACCGTTTAATGCTGCTTCCAGGTGGTGCTGCGTCTGCCGGAAGTCCGGCGTCCAGTACGGGATAACAAAAGCAGCCGGAGCAGTTGCAAAATTCATCTGGCCCCCCTTCCAGATAAGCAAGCGCTGCCACTCTCTCTCCAGGATTAGTCCCTCCCTGTGAGTTTGTGCAGACCGATTATCTGCTTATAATACGGCAAATTTTGAGTTGGGCCAATCGCGCTCTCCAAAAATAGAAAACAAAATAGAGTCGTCGTGAGAGGGGGATTAGATGCACGGACTTATCGAGGATATTGGCATTGTCGTGGTGGTGGCGACCATCATTGGTCTCATTACCCACAAATTAAAGCAGCCGATTATCCTGGGCTATCTGATTGCCGGGGTCATCGTCGGGCCGGAAATCGGGCGGCAGTTGATTACCGAACCGGAAAATATCGAAGTCATCTCCGAAATCGGCCTGATCCTGCTCCTCTTCATCATCGGCCTTGAATTGGATTTGAACTCCCTCATCACCTCGGGCAAGCGGCTGGCTGTGGTCGGAGCAGGCCAGTTTGTTATCTGTGTTTTGTTAGGGCTGGCTGTTTTCTCGGCCTCCGGTTTTAACAGCGGCGAGGGCGGCTTAGATGTGTTGTATGTGGCGCTGCTGTGCGCCTTGAGCAGCACGGCGATTGTCATTAAGTCGCTCAACGACAAATTTGAACTCGATACCCTGCACGGCAAGCTGTCGGTCGGTATTTTAATTATTCAAGATCTGTGGGCCATCGTCATCCTGGCGCTTCAGCCCAATTTCAACAACTTCCAATTCAGTCTCATTGGCCTGGCAATCCTCAAAAGTGCGCTGCTGGTGGGGGTTGGCTTTCTGGTCAGCAAATATGTCCTAAAAAATATCTTCGAGTCGATCTCCAAATCGCCGGAGATGGTTGTGTCTGTCTCGATTGGCTGGGCGGCCCTGGTCGCCGGGACGGCTGGATTGATTGGCCTGTCCAAAGAAATGGGGGCTTTGATTGCCGGGGTTTCGATTTCGACCTTTCCCTACAGTATTCACGTTACGGCAAAAACCCTGCCCCTGCGCGATTTCTTCCTGACCTTATTTTTTGTCTCCCTGGGAATGGAAATCATTGCCCCTGAAACTTCGGTGGTCCTGGTCAGTTTGGGCTTGAGCGCGTTTATCATCTTCTCCCGCTTTGCCAGTATTCTGCCCCTGGCTTTAAAGACCGGCGCCAGCCTGCGGACCGCTTTTATCTCTTCCTTAAATCTGGCCCAATTGAGCGAATTTTCCCTGGTCGTGGCTTCGATCGGCCTGGGGCTGGGGCATATCCAGGAATTGACCTTCGCCATTTTAATCTACACGATGGCTTTCACTTCCATAATTTCGTCGTACCTGATTAAGTACAACTACCAAATCTACCATCAGTTTGAGCATCTGCTAAAGCGCTTACACTGGCGCAGCCGGAGCGCGGCCCGCTCCGAGGCAGGCGAGCACGAAGCCCGGCCTATTGTCATTCTGGGCTACCATCGCGGCGCCCAATCTCTGGTTGAAACCCTATCGGAGCAGTACCCGCAGGTGCTTGATAAAATTCTGGTAGTGGATTTCAATGTCGAAGCGCTGCGAGAGCTGCAAGACAGGCAGGTCGCCGGCATCTTTGGCGACATCAGTCATCTCGACACGCTGGAACATGTTCACCTGCAAGATGCTGAGGTCATTATCTCGACCATCCCCGATGCGCTGTTGAAAGGAATCAATAACCTGGCCCTGGTCAAAGCCTGCCGGGCCCTGGCGCCCAATGCCACCCTTATTGCCACCGCCGATTTGCCGGAGCAGGTTCGTGAGTTGAAACATGCCGGGGTGAATGAGGTGATCTTGCCTTACTCGATGGCCGGGGAATACCTGGCCAATTACCTCGGCACGGTTATAGCGGACCGGCTTGAACTGGACGAACCTCTGGAGGACACCGTGTCAGCCTGAAACTGAGGACGTTACAAAATGTTGTTGCCTACCCAGTTTTAGCTGATAAATATGTGAACAATCGTCAGCACACTCAGCCCAATGCTCCCTACCCCCACTGCAACTCCATATTTCTTTGGTGAGCCTTGAGGGATACCCTCGCCGACCCGCAAGCGCCAGTACTGCTCAAATTCTGCTTCGCGCTCTTTATGGAGAGCTTTGCCCAGTTCATAATCTGTAATTGCATTCATTTTTACATTTACCTCTGTAGGTTTTCATAAGTTTGTTTAGCTGGCTGGCAATTGCCGCCGCTGTCCGGGTAGCGAGCCGGAAGGCTGCTCCCGATGAGTCAGGTTGACCCACAAAGCGCGGAGGATCGCTTTGAAGGGCGGAAAGTGACGAAAATCGGCCAGGCGGGTGGTGTGCGGGCCGGTATATTGGCCCAGCCGCGGGTCGCGCACGGCGGCGGAGTACATAAGCCGCTCAAAGAGATTGAAGGGGCGAACCTGGGCAAAATCAGCGTCGCGGACAAAACGACCGCCAAAGGCAGCCTGCTGCTGCTGCCGATACCGTTTCAAAGCGCGGTCTAATTTCTCCGGGTGCGCCTCCGCCAGTGCTCCAGCCGTAGCCTCGACCAGCCACTCCGCCGCCTGAATGGCCCAGCCGATGCCCTGCCCCCAGACCGGGTCGGGCGCTACGGCGGCGTCGCCGACCAAAGCCAGGCCGGGGGCAGTGGGCCGGCGCGAGATGAGCGGGATGTCCAGCATGCCGAGCACCTCTGAAACCTGTTCGGCGGCCCGCAGATTGGGCCCGTTGGGTAAGCGCTCAAAAAACCGAACAAAATTTCCCGGCACGTCTTGCTTGAACTCGGCCAGCTTTGATTTGGGTAAAGCACAGGCCAGCAAGGTCAAGCCATCATCGTTGGGCAAGGCATAGGCGACCTCTGGCTCCAGATACCAGACCTGGTTCCGCTGGCCGGTGGCCAGGGTCAGGTTGCGGAAGTAGGCGAAGTACATAAAGCGGTTGTTTGTTTTTATCTGGCTTGGCATGCCGGCCAATTCGGCGGTGCGCGAGTTACGGCCGTCGGCGCCCACCACCAACTGCGCCCGCAGTTCTAACTGCTGCCGGTCAGGCCCCTCAGCCCGGATACCGGCGATGCGATTATTAACGTAAACAAGCTCTCGTAAAGTCGTTCCCGGCCTGAAATCAACGCCTGGCGTAGCGGCCGCCTGGCGGCGCAGGATCGGGTCTAAGACCTCGCGGCGAATGCTGTAACCGTAAGATTTGCCATCCTTACGGGCTCCGGCTCCCAGCCAGCCCCAGCGCGTCCAGGCTTGACCGCCGTTGCGAATGCCCCCGGCAGTCTCGATGTCGTCGGCAACGCCCAGGCGTTGCAGGGTTGGCACTGCGTTGGGTTGAAGGTAGTGCGTGCAGACTTTTTTGTAGGCATTGATGTCTCGATGGCGTTCCAGCAAAGCCACCCGGAAACCCTGGCGGGCAAACAGAATGGCCGCCGTACAGCCGCCCGCGCTCGCCCCCACGATAATTACATCGTAAGCTGTCACTGATTGATTCATTGCTTTTTCCTTATCTTACAAGCTATCTTTTTACTTATCTGGGTGAGTTTGCCAGATCAGGCGTCACGGAATTGGGTCGAGCCTGAAGCCTTAGGTATTGCCTGGCGGCGGCTGCCAGGCGGTGAAGGAGATGCCCTAAAAACCTGGCTCGATGCTGTCGTGCTTCAGCAGCAAGCCGCCAGGCTTCAGCTTCGCGCAGCCGATCTTGACGCTGAAGTTGACTCAGCTTTAACAATAAATTCGGATGTAACATCATCTTTGTATGGCCCTTTCTGCCGGTGTACTTCAGGCGTTCATGCTATGGGTCAGAGTATGCCCTTACTATATCCACTCCTCGCACCGAAAACGTTGCTGCAAGCGCACCAAAATGCGTTCCACCGGGAGGCATTGTGAATTGACCAGGACTGGTTTGACCCTAACTGGCCCGCAATACCTGTTTAGCCTGCGTTAAAGCAGAGACAAATCCAAAATTACCCGAGGCCAAGTGAGCCGGGATATTCTCACCGTAGGTCAGGCAATAGAACCGTTCCACCTGCATAGTCAAAAAGACTTGTCAATTCTTGATCAAATCGGCTACAATGGTCTTCCTTATGCAGACTATAAATGAAAGGACTACCTAAAAAATGGAGACAGGACGAGATTTTAACCTGGGGGTGATGTTCAGGCGTGAGCATGCCCCTGAACATCTGCCCGATTTCGCCCGCCGGGCCGAAGAGGCCGGTTTTGGTGAACTATGGGTGGTCGAGGATTGTTTCTATACCAGCGGGATCGCCAGCGCCGCAACCGCGCTGGCCTGTACGGATTCCATCACCGTCGGGTTAGGCATCCTGCCGGCTGTCGTGCGTAATCCGGTCTTTGCCGCTATGGAAATCGCCACGCTGACCCGCCTTTACCCCGGACGATTTTTGCCGGGTTTCGGCCACGGGGTGGCCGGTTGGATGAAGCAAATTGGCGCGTTTCCTACCTCCCAGCTTAAGGCCCTGGAGGAGGTCGTGGGTACCGTACGCCGGCTGCTGACCGGCGATGAGGTAACGTTTGGTGGGACGGAGGTTCACCTTGACAGGGCCAAACTGGTGCATCCGCCACAGCAACCGCCGCCCATCTCACTGGGGGTCAGAGGGGCTAAATCGCTGGCGCTGTCCGGGCGGGTGGCCGACGGCACGATTCTGGCCGAGTATGCCGCCCCGGAGTATGTGGCCTGGGCGCGGGAACAGATCAGGATTGGGCAGCAAGAAGCAGGACGAACCGCTGTTCATCGCCTCACGGTTTTTGCCTTTACTTGTGTAGACGCCGCTGCCCGCCAGCAGTTACGGCCCCTGGCGGCGGCGGCCCTCGCTACCGGAAAAATTGACGCTCAGATTGTACCGCTGGGTATTCTACCCAAAGTCCGGGAATTGAGGGAAAACGGGGGCAGGCAGCGCCTGGAAGAAGCGATACCTGATGAATGGCTCGATAAGCTGGCGATTGTAGGTAAACCCACGGAATGTGTGCAGGCTGTTCAGCGCCTGGTGGCAGCCGGGGCCGATAGCGTAGTGCTGGTGCCCTTACCGGGCAAGAGTTTAAGCGAGGTAGATGTTTTGGCGCGTCATCTGCTCTCGTAGGGCAGGAACAGTTTTACCCCCCATTCTTTATAAGGAGTCAAACTATGACCTTAACCCTAATTAACCCACCTTCTTTACCGGCCCCTAAAGGCTTCAATCACGGTATTTTAGTCACCGGCAGACGGCTCCTCTTTCTGGCCGGGCAGGACGCCGGTGACGCTCAGGGGCATATCGTCGCCCCCGGTGATTTAGTGGCCCAGTTTGAGCAGGTTCTGCACAACCTTAAAGCGGTGGTTGAAGAGGCTGGCGGCACCACCCAGGATATTGTTAAACTCAATATTTTTGTCCGCAACCGTGACGATTACGTGGCTAACCTGAAGCCGCTGGGCCGGATCTTCCGCGCCTATTTTGGTAATCATTATCCAACGATGGCCCTGTTCGAGGTCTCGGCCTTTTTCCGCGAGGAGAATCTGATTGAGATGGAAGGGGTCGCTGCGCTGGAGTGAAATAATGCAACAGCAGCAAAGCTGCAAATTTACGACCCTTCCGACGGCTGAATTATGCCCCACTGCTGTCCGCGCCGGTTCTTTTGAACGTCGCCGGTTTTTTTATCTGTAACTAAACGATACAATATCGCTAAGTCACAATTGAAAGGGATCAGAGATGTTAAGATTAACCGGGGACCGGGTCGCCTGGCCTGCACCTGATCTGACAAATTTGGAAGATCTGCGGAGCCAGCTAACCAACCGCCTGGCCATGCTGCTCATAGGCGCGAGCGGGCTGGCCATGTGGCTGGCTTTGCCTCAAAACCCCTTTTCGCTCATCGTCTTCATTTTTTTGGCCGGGCTGTTGAGCCTGGGGTTGGGTGTGTATACGCTGGTGGCCCTGCGTCCTGCCTTAGCCCGGCATCTGCTCGTCTGGGGCCTCGCTGTTGCTCTGCTGGTCGCCATGGGCATGTTTGCCGACTCCTGGCTGCCTTTTTGGGGAGCGCCGTTGATTTTTGTTGCGGCGATGCTCGTTTCGGGGAGCGAATTCATCGCGGCGATTGGCGTCGGGCTGGCGGCAGGCTGGCTGGTCTGGAACGAGAGCCGGCTGTATGCCCTGCCCGGTCTATGGGTAGAACTGACTCTGAGTGTAGCGGTCGCCCGGCTGACGGTCCATACCCTGTATACCACCCTGTATTGGACGCGAAATATGCAGCGGCGAGCCGACCAGCTCCTCGCAGAAGTCCGCAATCAGCGGGTTGAATTGAGCCGCACCCTCAAATCGTCCGAGATTGCCAATTCGATCCTGCGCCGGACCCAGCAGGAACTCATCACGGCGCGCCGGCAGGCCGAGGAAGCCCAACGACTCAAAGAGCAGTTTGCGGCCAACATCAGCCACGAACTACGGACGCCACTCAACCTGATCCTGGGCTTCAGCGAGGTGATGCACCTCTCCCCCGAGGTCTACGGCCCTATCAATTGGCCTCCGACCCTGCGCCGGGATATTTATCAAATCTATCGCAGCAGCCGGCATCTGCTGGAGATGATTGACGACATCCTCGATTTATCCCGCTTTGAGCTGGTCGGATTTTCGCTCCACAAAGAAAGCACGCCCCTGAAACCTCTGCTGCGAGATACGGCCGCGATTGGTCAGGACCTCTTCCAGGGACATACCGCCCGGCTGGAAGTTGCCCTGGCCCCCGATTTACCAACACTTATGCTTGATCGCACCCGTATCCGGCAGGTGCTGTTAAACTTACTCAATAATGCCCGGCGTTTTACCGAAGAGGGCCGGGTCTGCCTGTCAGCCCGCCAAACGGCGCATGAAGTTGTTATCAGCGTCAGCGACACGGGACCCGGTATCCCGGCCGACAAACTGCCCTTTATTTTTGATGAATTTTACCAGGTGGACCTGTCGCTGCACCGGACTCACCAGGGGGCCGGGCTGGGGTTAGCCATCAGCAAACGTTTTGTCCAGGCGCACGGAGGTTCGATCTGGGTCGAGAGCCAGGAAGGGGTCGGGACGACGGTTTCCTTTTCGCTGCCTACAAAAAGTTCCTATCTGCCTATGACTCCTGTGGAACAACCAGCCTGGCCGGAACCGCGAGGGCCTGAAGGCGCCCCTCCCCGCATTTTGGTGGTTGACCCTGATCCGGCCGTTGCCTCTCTGGTCCATCGTCACCTGGACCGGTACGAAGTAGTCAGAGTAGAGAGCAGCCAGGCACTGCCCGAGGCTGTCACTGCCCATCATCCCCAGGCCGTCATCTACAATGTTTCGCCCAAAGAAACATTCAACTATGATGACCTGGCTGCCTGGCCGGTGCCGCTCATTGAGTGTTCCCTGCCCAGCCAGGCCTGGCTGGCTGATGATCTGCGGGTGATCGCCTGTTTAGCTAAACCTGTTACTCCTGCCCAGCTTCTTGAAGTCATCGGGGGACTTGAGGCGGTGCGGGATGTGTTAATCATTGACGACGACCGGGGCTTTGGCCAGTTGGTCCAGCGTATTTTGGCCCTGACTCGACAGGATTTTCAGATTCGCCGCACTTACGAGGGCGAGGAGGGCTTAAGCGCCATGCGCCAGCAGCGGCCCGACCTGGTGCTGCTGGATTTGATTATGCCGGGCCTGGGTGGATTCCAGGTGCTGGAGCGAATGCGGCAGGATAATACTTTGGCCGATATACCGGTGATTGTGTTGACCGCCTCCAGTTTTGCCGAGGATGCCCTGGCTCAACATGGCAACCAGGTAGTCATCCGGCACCTGGGCGGATTAAAGACAGGTGATGTTTTGCGTTGTTTAAGCGCCGTTGTCGAAATCTTGCAGCCTCGCTATGACGAACGGTCTGTGCTGGCGGAAGTGGGGGCGGAAGGGCGGACGCCCTTACCGGTTTCGTAACTTTAGACGACCCCAAGCTGGCGCAGGGCCTTCAAGACATTATCCCGGCTAACCGGCTTGGGCAGATAAAGCGAAGCACCCAGCGAGTAAGCCAGTTCAGGGTCATTAAAAATGGAGCAAATAACCACCGGAATAGAAGCTGTTTCCGGGCGGGCGCGCAAGCGCTGGAGAAACTCCCAGCCGTCCATCTCCGGCATCATCACGTCCAGGATGATGGCGTCGGGGAGCATGTCCTGAGCTAATTTCAGTCCCTCTTGACCGCTGGCTGCGGCCGTAACCCGGCAGGCGTGCCCGGTCAGATAGCGCCCCAGCAATTCCACCAGCCCCTCGTTGTCGTCAACCACCAGAACGGTCGGCCCGTGCGCCGGGATCTGTAAGGTCAAGCAGCGCAGCGGTTCGGCTTGATCCGCGTGCTCCATCTTCCACCCCAGGCGATCTATCAGGTGGGCCACTACCCCATCAACCAACGCTAAACCGGCCGGCTCTGGCTTAGGGACAAAGTCTAAGCTCAACAACACCGCCGTCTTATCTATCTGCACCGTTAGAGATACCAGGCCTGGCTGAGCCTGTTTGACCGCCTGGCTTAAAATATTAACCAGGACTTGATGGGCCATGACCGGGTCTGTGGAGATAACCGCCGCTTCCGGCGGCGTCTCGACCTGGAAATGGATGGCATGCTGCTCGGCCAGGGGAGCCACGGCTTTTTGGGCCTGCTGCAGCAGGGTGCGGGCATCGGTGGGGCGGGGGTGGATTTCTAAGCGGGCCATTTCTGCCTGAAAAGAAGAGAGTTGGATGGCTCTGGGTTCCTGCGGCGAAGGTTGTTGTTGATGTCCCCACAGGATAGCAGTGACACTCTCTTCGCCGCGCCGCAAATCCCGGTAGGCCTGGCGAACAGAGATACCCAGCTCGTTGGCTGCTTCCTGCACCGTCAAACCTTCGACATAGTGCAACTGGAGCAGGTTATAGGGGCGGGCATGGGGCGCGCGAAACGGCACATCCGGGCCTGGGCTGAGGGTATCTATGGCGGTTATCAATTCAAGGCGCAGATGTTGGGCCGTCCCCCCGCTGGCCTGCTCCGCTTCCCCTTCCCTGGCCTGCGCCAGGGGATGGCGCTGTAAATAAGCAAAATCGTAGAGATGCTCCAGCACATCTTTAACTTGCTCGATCAACTTTTCTGGCGGATTGCTTTGTGGAGGTAGTGGGACATTAAACTCGGTCATTTATCCTCTGCGGCGAGGCGATGTCAGCTATGTGTCAGATATTTGGCAAAAATCTCTGGACGCTCGCCCGACGATCAAGTAAAATTATAGTCAGAAAATCCACCTCGGCAACCACGGTTTTACTTGCAAGGTCTGTTCCAAATTTAGGCAGACCGCAGAGATTTCAAAGACCTCGGCGGTCTTTCCAAAAAAGTAGGACACCCCTTACCTTCAGAGGAGAAGCGCAATGGAGCTTACCACTCCGCTAGGTGAAAAGATGAAGCGAACAGAGCGGCGCAGCTTTTTAGACCGGCATTTTGCCTGGATCATGCCTGCTCCCGCCGTTTTGATTATGCTCATCCTGATGGCCTTCCCGATAGCCTACACCATCTATCTGAGTGTTACCAAGTGGTCTCCAACTTCGTTTGGGTCCCCTGAATTTATTGGCCTGGAAAACTATATTAAATTAATTACGGATGACAGCCGCTTTTTAAATGCTGTCTGGCGCACCCTCTGGTTTACGGTGGTCGCGGTGACTATTCAGCTCTTGCTGGGCGTAGGGCTGGCGCTGATCTTCAATCGCGAGTTCCTGGGCAGGGGTATATTTCGCACCCTCTTTCTGCTGCCGATGGTCGCCACCCCGGTGGCCATTGCCCTGGTCTGGATGTTCATCCTCGATATTAACACCGGGATCATGAACTATTTTTTGGACTTGATCGCCGGCGTCCGGGTGGCCTGGCTGAGCGACCGGAAGATTGTGCTCTGGTCCATGATTATGATTGATACCTGGCAGTGGACTCCTTTTATTATGCTGATCACACTAGCCGGCCTGTCGGCCCTGCCGACCGAACCTTACGAGGCAGCTATGATTGATGGTGGCTCGCCGGTCCAGCTTTTCTGGTACTTGACTTTACCGATGCTGCGCCCCACCCTGATGGTGGCGTTGATGTTCCGCAGTATTGATGCCCTCAAAACCTTCGACATCATTTATGTGATTACCCAGGGCGGGCCGGCTTATGCCTCGGAAACGCTGAACCTTTACGGCTTTTCGCAGGGTTTCGCCTATTTTAATATGGGCTACGCCTCGGCCCTGCTGGTGCTTTACTTTATGTTAGTCATGGGCGTCAGTTATCTATTTATTCGCTTGCGACGCGCTGCCTCGGAGGCCCTGTAATGAGTGCTGTCACCTCAAGCCAACTTTCCTATCAACGTCCCTGGCAAAAGCAACCCCTGGTTAAGGTTGTCCGGCGGATTGCTTTTTATCTGTTATTACTGCTCCTCTTTTTTCCCTTCTTCTTTGTTTTTGCCTGGATGGCCGAGGGAGCTTTTAAAACCCAGGTCCAAAATACGGCCATACCGCCCCTGTTCGTCTTTGAGCCAACTTTCAATAATTTTGAAACCGTCTTTAGCAAAAATCCCATGTGGGAATTTCTCCGTAACAGCGCCTTTGTCGGCATTGGCTCAACGGTTCTGGCGCTGATTTTTGGCCTACCGGCAGCCTATACCATTGCCAAGTATAAGCAGCAGCGGTTAGCCATCGCCATTCTGGTGGCCCGGATTATGCCGGGGATTAGCTTTCTGGTGCCCTGGTTTATTATGTTCTCCAATGCCAAGTTGATCGGCACTTATACCGCCCTGATTCTGGCCCACCTGCTCATCACCCTGCCGATGACCATCTGGCTGATGATCGCCTTTTTTGAGGACATTCCCCAGGATTTGGACGACGCGGCCTTGATTGACGGCTGCAATCAATTTCAAGCCTTCTGGCTCATCTCGCTCCCCCTGACCAAACCGGGCATTGCCGCCAGCGCCATCCTCAGTTTTATCTTTTCCTGGAACAACTTCCTCTTCTCCCTGGTGCTGGCCAACCAGGAGACGCGCCCCCTGCCGGTCGCCGTTTTCTCTTTTATCTCTTACACCCAAATTGATTGGGGGGGACTGAATGCGGCGGCGGTGATCGTCACCTTGCCGGTGTTAATTATGATCCTGTTTGTGCAAAAACACATGGTGCGCGGTTTGACCCTGGGTTCGACCAAAGGCTGAGTAATTGTGAATTGCCAGTTGTTAATTGTTAATAAGATCGGCCAACTGCCGCTACTCTCAAGAGGTAATTTTTGAGGGAAAGAAGGAGGTGTGCTCGGAGATCCCATGTAAATACGACTCGTCAGGTTCATGACATTGGAGTAAATATACAATGAGGTATAAGTTTTAATAGATCAAGGAGGAAAAGATGAAACGTAACCTTATCCTGTTTCTAAGTTTGCTGATTATAAGCAGCCTGCTCCTGGCCTGTGGCACTGCGGCCACGCCGGTCCCAGCGCCCCAAGAGCAAGCACCCGCCGAAGAAGCGGAGGCCGAGGCTCCGGCCGTAGAAGAGGCCGAGGAAGTTGCTCCGACTGAAGCGGCGCCAATCGAGGCCGCCCCAACAGAGGCAGTGACGGAAGAAGCGCCGGCGGAAGCCGCACCGACTGAAGCCGCGGCTGAAGAGGAAGCGGCGGCGGAGGAGGCGGGTGGAGAATTCAACTGGCGGATGTTCGAGGGGGAGCAGATCCGGGTAGCGATGGTCACACAGCCGTGGTCGGAGTTCCTCAACTCGGGGGACTATCTGCAAGAGTTCCAGGATTTGACCGGGATCGAGGTGACGTACGAGATCCTGCCGGAAGACCAGTTCCGGCAGAAGACGACGATTGAGTTTGCGGCCGGGACGAGCGATGTGGACGTGTTCCTGTCCATGGTCGCCCAGGAAGGGATCAAGTACGAGAGCGCGGGCTGGTATGCCGACATCGAGGAGCTGCTGAGCAACGAAGAGATCACCGATCCGAACTTTGATTTTGCCGACTTCAACGAGAGCAGCCTTTCGATTGCCCGGCTGCCGAACGGGAAGCTGATCGGGCTGCCGGTGTACAACGAGTTTGGCGCGTTGTTCTACAACAAGGAGTTGTTGGAGCAGGCCGGCATCAGCTCACCGCCGACGACGTTGGAAGAGATGGAAGCGGCAGCCAAGGCGATCCACGATCCGGACAACGACGTTTACGGGGTCTGTCTGCGGGGTAAAGGGGCGGCGGCCACGTCGCAGTTCTCCTCGTTTATGCACGAGTTTGGGGTGGACTGGGTGAATGCTGAGGGCCAATCGAACGTGTTGGACCCGAAGTTTGTGGAAGCGATCGAGTGGTACGGGATGATGGACCGGGAGTACGGCCCGCCGGGTGCGACGTCGTATCACTGGCAGCAGTGCCAGGACATCTTCTTGCAGGGCAAGGTCGGCATGTGGAAGGATGCCAGTGTCTTTTTTGCCAACCTGGTTGATCCTGAGCAGTCCAAGGTGATGGACAAGGTCGGCATCGCCATCGTTCCGGCGGGACCGGCGGGACAAATCCCCTATGTCGGCGGCTGGCACCTGTCCATCTACAACAACTCGCAGCACAAGGAAGCGGCCTGGCTGTTTGTGCAGTGGGCGCTGGGCAAGGAGATGACCCTGCAAGCCCAGTTGAACAACATCACCACGGGTCGTCGTTCGGCCTGGGAGTCGTCGGAATACACCAGCCAGAACCAGTATCCGGAACTGACCGAGACCTTCCTGGAAGCGATGACCATCGGCGACCCGCGCTGGAACCCGCCGGTCCTGGCTGTGAGCGAAGCCCGCGATGCGGTCGGAGCGGCGATTGTGACGGCCATCGAAGGGGGTGATGTCCCATCCGCCCTCCAGGCCGCCGATGAGGTCATGCAAAAACTCCTCGCCGATACTCCGAAAATTGAGTAATTCCGCTTAGTGAACGTTTAATAATCTCTGCGTGAAGCGCGTGTCCAGGTGTCCAGGTGACACGCGCTTCTTTATTAACAGGTTGGAGGCTTGTCAGCCAGGAATCGGCGTGATAGAATCCTGGCCGAGGTTTAAACATGCACCTGGAACGATTGGATCACCTGGTACTGACCGTTGCCAGCATCGAAGCCACCTGTGCCTTTTACGAGCGAGTGCTGGGGATGGACGTGGTTACCTTTGGCCAGGGGCGGAAGGCGCTGGCCTTTGGCTTCCAGAAAATTAATCTGCACCAGCAAGGCCAGGAATTTGAACCCAAAGCTTTCCGGCCCGCCCCCGGTTCGGCCGACTTATGTTTTATCAGCCGGGAATCGTTGACCCAGGTGATGGACCACCTGCACGCCTGCGGCGTGGAAATTGTCGTCGGGCCTGTCACTCGCGCCGGCGCGCTGGGGCCGATGACCTCGGTCTACTTCCGTGACCCGGATTTGAATTTGATTGAAGTGGCTCATTACCCCTCTGAAAACTCTAACGTAAGTTGAGAAAATTACCATGCCTACCATGACCCCGCGAGAGCGCGTGCTGGCGGCCTTAAACCACCAAACGCCGGATGTTGTTCCCTTTGACGTCGGCGGTATCAAGACCACCAGCCTGAACATTCATGCTTATGAGAAGCTGAGACACTATCTCGGCCTGGAAACACCCGGCGAGATCGCCCATTACCGCAGCCAGCGGGCGCAGTTGCCGGAAGAGGTATCACGCTTTTTGGAAACCGATGTGCGCCGGGTGCATATCCCCTATCCCCGGCCTCTGCCGAAAACAGTGACAGCCCCGGTGCAGGTAGACGAGTGGGGTTCGGAGTGGACCCAGGCGGCGACCGGCCTGTACTTTGTCAGCCGCCCTGGACTGGCCCAGGCAGAGACGGTCTCCGATTTGCACGCCTACCCCTGGCCCGACCCCGGCACCTTGGTTCCGGTCCTCCAATTGGCGGAGGCTGCCCGTCACTTACGGGCAAAAACCGACTGCGCCATCTGCCTTGACTTGCCCGATACTGTCGTCCATATTTCCCAGAACACGCGGGGATTTGAGCAGTGGCTGATTGATTCGGCGGCGGATCTCCCCTTTTTTGAAACCATGCTCGACTCTATTACCGAAATTTACCTGGCGATGGTCGAGCAACTCTTACCCGCCGTGGGCGACAATATTGACCTGGTTTTAATCTGTGACGACATTGCCATCCAAACCGGCCCGCTCATCAGCCCGGAGGCTTATCGGAAACTGATCAAACCCAGGCAGGCCAGGATTTTGCAGGCCATCAAGGATAACAGTCCCGCTAAAATCATTTTTCATAGCTGCGGCTCTATCGCCTGGGCCTTGCCCGACATCATTGACATGGGGGCGGATGCCCTGAACCCGGTCCAGGTTTCGGCGGCCGGGATGGATACGGGCCGGCTGAAGCGGGAGTTTGGCGGCAAAATCTGTTTCTGGGGCGGAATTGACACCCAGCGGATTCTCCCCTTTGGCACGCCAGCCGAGGTGGGTGAGGAAGTCAAAAAACGGGTCGCGGACCTGGCTGCTAACGGCGGGAACGTGATCGGCTCCGTCCACATCATCCAGCAGGAAGTCCCGCCGCAAAATATTCTGGCTATGGCCGAAGCGGCTCATCTTTACGGCGGCCGCTCCGATGGCAGCCCGTTC
This sequence comes from Anaerolineae bacterium, assembly GCA_023382535.1. Next base: position 229,913 of record JAHDWA010000004.1, read on the forward strand.
AAGGAGATTATGCATGAAAGGCGTCGCTAAAATTGCGCCCGGCGAGGGAAACGTGGCCTTGATAGACGCGCCCGAGCCGCAGGTGCTCCCCCTGCATGTCCTGATTGAAGTGAAAGCCGCCGGTATCTGCGGCACCGATTTGCACATCTACCACGACGAATTTAAGAGCACGCCCCCGGTGATTATGGGCCATGAAGTGGCCGGAGTCGTGGTTGAGGTGGGCGAGGGTGTGGAAAGCTGCCGCCCTGGCGACCGGGTGACCAGTGAAACTTACTTTTACGTCTGCGGCCAGTGCCAATTTTGCCGGGAGGGGCTGATCAATCTCTGCCCCAGCCGCCGCTCGATTGGCAGCCGGGCCAACGGGGCTTTCACCAGGTACTTGTTAGTACCCCAACAGAACGTCCACCCCCTGCCCGACTCCGTGGACGAACAGGCCGGAGCCTTGACCGAGCCGCTGGCCTGCTGCGTGCGCGCCCTGGAATTGACTCGGGTGGAACCCGGTGAAACGGCGGTCATTTCCGGGCCGGGGGCCATCGGTTTGTTGATGATGCAGGTCGTCAGAGCCGCCGGGGCCAGGGTGATTGTCCTCGGCACTAACGCCGACGAAGCCCGCCTGGAGAAAGCGGCGCAGATGGGAGCCGATTTTGTCTTCAACGTCCAGATAACTGATACTTTAACCACTATTCGGGAGATGACCAACGGCCTGGGCGCCGACGTGGTGTTTGAGTGCGCAGGCGCGGCCCTATCGGCCCAACACTGCCTGGACCTTGTCCGGCGGCAGGGGCGGTATGCTCAAGTGGGTTTGTTTGGCAAACCCATTGCCTGGGACCTGGAGCAGGTCTGTTATAAAGAGCTGAAAGTTAGCGGCAGCAATGCCACCGTGCCCAGCGCCTGGCGTAAGGCGGTCGCTCTGCTGGCCGGTGGACAGGTGCAAGTCGGTCCGCTGATCTCTAATGTGCTGCCCATCAGTGAGTGGCAGCATGCCTTTAACCTTTTCGAGCAGCGCCAGGGGCACAAAATCATCTTGACCCCCATTGAGTAGGCAGGTCTGACCGTGAAAGAACTATCTCCCGGCAAAAGACGCGAGCTGCAAGCCTGCGCGACAAGTGAAGGCATTTTTGCCATCCTGGCCCTGGATCACCGCGACTCCTTACGGGCCATTATCGCTCCTGACGCGCCTCAAGCTGTGACGCCGGCCCAACTCAGCGAGGTTAAATTAGCCGTGATTGAACATCTGGCCGGTGCAGCCAGCGCGGTTCTGCTGGACCCCGCCTACAGCCTGGGCCAGGCCATTGCGAGCGGGCGGCTGCGCGGTCACGTCGGGGTTATGGCCGCGCTGGAGGAGCAGGGCTATTTGAGCGACCCCTACCACCGCCAGACGCCCCTGCTGGCCGGCTGGAGTGTTGCCAAGGCTAAACGCCTGGGGGTGAACGGAGTCAAACTGCTGCTGTTTTATCACCCCGAGGCCGGCGCAGCGGCCGAGGCCCAGGATCGTCTGGTTCGCTCGGTTGCCGCGGACTGCGAGCGGTCCGAAATGCCCTTTTTCCTTGAGCCAATCTCCTATTCCATCAATCCTGAGATTAAAAAAGACTCGCCGGAGTTTGCCGCTCAACGCCGCCGGATCATCGTTGACACGGCCCGCCGCCTCAGCCCGCTGGGACCGGACGTGATGAAGGTCGAATTTCCGCTCGACGCCCGCTATGAGAGCGATCAGGGAATATGGGCCGAAGCCTGCGCCGAGCTGACTGAAGCTTCGGTGGTGCCCTGGACCTTACTTTCAGCGGGCGAATCCTTTGAAACGTTCAAGCAGCAGCTCCAGGTCGCCTGCCGGGCCGGTTGCTCCGGCTTTGTCGGCGGACGCTCCATCTGGCAGGAAGCGGCCAGGTTAACCGGCACAGCCCAGGCTGATTTTTTAAGCAGCACCGCCCGCCACAGATTTGTGGAGCTGCACCAAATTGCGCTGGTCGAGGGAACTTCCTGGACGCAGCATTTTATCCCTGAGCAGGTGGGCGAATATTGGTTTCAACAATATTGAGAGTTATTCGGAACCCCCCAATTCGAGTTTCCTACCGGCGCTCGTCCGGCGATGAAGTCGCCGGACTACGAAACTACGCCCGATTCATCGGGCTAAAGCCGGGTTTACCCGGCGCTGTTTCATAGTCCTGGCATTCATGCCGGGGCGAGCCAAAAGAGCGAGATAGTTTCCAAACGCTTTCAGTATTGGTAAAAAATCCGGAGAAAAAGCATGAATAACTCAAGTCGTCTCTATGACATCCTGCACGTAGGCCGGGCCACCATTGATTTTTACAGCAATGAGGTCGGCGCGCCGTTTGTGGATATTAAAAGTTTTGCTGCTTATGTGGGCGGTTCGCCGACTAACATCTGCGTCGGGGCGCGCCGGCTGGGGCTGACTACTGCCCTCCTCACGGCTCTCGGCGCGGACCCTGTCGGCGATTTCATCCTCAATTTCCTGCAGCAAGAGGGCATCGAGACCCGCTTTATTAACCGCAAGCCCGGCCATCGCACCGGGGCGACGGTGCTCGGGATCGAACCGCCCAACAAATTCCCGATGGTCTACTATCGAGAAAACTGCGCCGACATCCAACTGAATATTGACGATGTGTTGGCCGCGCCGATCGCCGCCAGCCGGGTGCTTCAGTTTGCCGGGACCAACCTGAGCAAAGAACCCAGCCGCAGCGCCACCTTCTTCGCCGTCGAATTGGCCCGCCGGGCCGGGACAGAAGTAGTGCTGGATATGGACTTCCGGCCCGACCAGTGGCACGATCCCCGCGCCTTTGGCGTAGCGATTCGCTCGGTCCTGCCGCTGGTAGATATTGCCATCGGCACCGAGGATGAGATCAACGCGGCGATGCTGGTGGATACCAGCCAGATGAGCCTGACCCACTCCCAGGTCTCCGACACCAGGGTGGGCGGCGACATCGAAAACGCCATTCAAACCTTGATTTCGCTGGGGCCAAAGGCCTTGCTGCAAAAACGAGGGGGAGCGGGCGTGCGGATTCACCTGGCCGGGACCAATGGGTCAATTGAAGAGATTGACGCGCCCGGTTTTCCGGTCGAGATTTACAATATCCTGGGCGCCGGCGATGCCTTTGCCGCCGGTTTTCTGTGCGGCTACGTCAAGGGTTGGGATTGGTATCGCTCGGCGCGATTGGGCAATGCCTGCGGCGCGATCGTCGTCACCCAGCACGGCTGCGCCAATTTTATGCCCACCTTTGACGAGGTCATGGCCTTTGTCGAAGCGCGGGGTGGGTTATAACGAGTGATGATTGTGGTCAATTTATGTGAGAGGAGTGTTGATTAAAAATGAAAGTAGCCGAACGGACCCGTATCGCCTTCCAGCGGGGTATCCCCGACCGGGTTCCTATCCATAGCTGGTTGGGCTTGCCCCTGATTCAAACCCTGAAGCCGAAAAACAAAACGATGCGCGAGATGCTGGAGTGGTGGATTGACGACCCGCTGGGCAGCATCGTCAAAATGCAGGCCGACCTGGGGCTTGATCCCATGATTACCACTTACAGCCAGCACATCGGCGAGATGGAAATCTGGCCGCGTTTGCTCTTTCCCCGTCCCCTGGAAACCGCCGATTGGCACGAAACCTTCTATGAACGGGCGCGGGGTGAGGGCTGGCGCGAGCACCAGCACCACATTCACACCCCGGCCGGAGATTTAGATTACAGCTATCGCACCGAAGACGGCTACGGCACGGCATCGCAGGATTACATGCTCAAGGGCGACAAGCCGGAAGAGAAACTGGACGCGCTGCGCTACTTTCCCAGCGCCGACCTCTACGATATGACCATCCTCCAGGGCATGGTCGAGAAAGTCGGCAGTGAGGCCTGGTGGCTGCATCACTGCCCCGGTCCCTGGGATATGGCCGCCCAGGTGCGGGGAATCGTTAATCTATCGCTGGATATTTATGACCGGCCCGGCTTTGTGCATGAGCTGATGCGCATCTGCACCGACTGGCTCAAAGGCTTCTACCGGCGGCTGGGGGAAACAGGCATCCATTCCATCTCGATGAACGAAACCTGGGTGGGCGTGGGTCTGGCCCCGAAGGTTTACCGCAAATTCATTCAATCCTACGAACAAGAGTGTATTGCCGCCGCGCACGAGGCCGGCTACTTCGTCAGCTTTCACAACTGCGGGCGAGGCACGCAGTTCCTCGAAGATATGATTGACACCGGCCCGGACGCCCTGGAAACCATCACCTCCAAAGCGACCTCCGGTGATTTTGACCTGGCCGATGTTAAGCAGCGGGTGGGCCAGCGGGTGTGCCTGTTTGGCGGTTTTAACGAACACCTTCTCAAAAGCGGCGACCCCGCAGTCGTGCGGAATGAAGTGAAACGATGTATTGACGCCGCCGCCGCCGGAGGCGGTTACGTACTGCGAACCACCGGCCAGATCTTTCACTCGGAACCGGGCATGATTGAACTTATGTGCCAGACAGCCCGTGATTACGGGCGGTATAACTAAAGTTGAAGGAGATAGGGCTATGGCAAGCATGACCCCTCGCCAGAGGTTTCTGACCGCTCTGCACGGCCAGCAGCCGGATCGAGTGCCAATTTTTGACTGGCTCAATAACCCCGCCCTTTACGAAGCCCTGCTGGGCCAGCATCCCGGTTATTACAACGGCCGCCTGGCCGCACAGTTGGCCAAGGCGTTGGACCTGGATGCCATCTGGGTGCCTGCGGGCGGGTACAATGCCCTGCCCTCCGAGCGCTGGCAGTGGCTGGATGAGCACAACTACGTTGACGAGTGGGGTACGCTCTACCAGCTTGAGGAAACCTCCTGGCCGCTGGCCTTTCCCAAGGGTTATCCGGTGCAAACGCCGGAGGATTGGAAAAAGCTGACTCGGCCCGATCCCACGGCCGAGTGGCGGCTGCAGTACGTCCGCGAGGCCGTGGCCGAGGCCCGGCGCGAACCGGATCGGGAGATTGGCGTGGTGGTGGGCCTGCGCGGGCCGATGTCTACCGCCTGGATGCTGGTCGGGCTGGTGCAGATGGCTTATGCCATGTACGACTGGCCCGAGGTGATGGACGAAATCTTCAAAACGACGGCCGAGTTCTGGACGGAGATAGGGCTGCGGGTCATTGATTTGGGCGTGGATGCGGTCTGTATTCACGATGACCAGGGGGCCAACAACGGCACGTTCTTTAAGCCCGAACATGTGCGGAAACTCGTGCTGCCGCACCTCAGCCGGGAAATCAAAACCCTGGCCGAAACCGGCACGCCGGTCATTTTCCATAGCTGCGGCAATATCAACGCCATCCTGGGCGACATCATGGAGTTTGAGATTGTCGGCTTAAACAACTTGCAGCGAACGGCCCAAATGGATATCGGCGCGGTCAAGGCCAGGTACGGCCACAAAGTCTGTCTCATTGGCAACGTAGACGCCAGCAAGGTGATGCCTTACGGCACGCCGGAGGAGATTGAGGCCGCCGTGGTGGACTGTATTCACACCTGTGCGCCCGGCGGCGGCTATATCCTGGCGACCGATCATTCCTTTCACGAAGGGATTTCGCTGGAAAACGTCCGAGCGTTTATTGAGGCGGGTAAAAAGCACGGAGTATACCCCTGAATGGTGCGCTTTCACCGGCAACACGCTGTCTGCTTAATTCCTGTAACCGATTTGCAGCTTGATCGTTCATTTGCGTTTCAGGGCCATCCGCTTATAATAGGTGTAATAGCACATTTGTTCGCATTCTCACTTGTGCCGTCTTTGAGGGGCAGCTCAAGGGCTGAGATATTCGCAAGGCAAGTGGGGAGGCAGCACCTTTATTACAGGTTGGCCCAAAATGAAAGGAGAGCAAACTATGAGCAGTGTACGTGTGTTGGTAGGCACCCGCAAAGGCGCCTTCATTCTGACTTCAGACGGGAAACGCGAACAGTGGGACATCAGCGGCCCCCATTTTGCGGGCTGGGAGATTTATCATCTCAAAGGCTCACCGGCTGACCCGAAACGGCTGTACGCCTCGCAGTCTACCGGTTGGTTCGGGCAGTTGATCCAGCGTTCTGACGATGGCGGCCAGAGTTGGGAACCGGTAGGTAACGAATTTGGCTACGACGGCGTTCCCGGTACGCACCAGTGGTATGACGGCAGCCAGCATCCCTGGGAATTCAAACGGGTCTGGTATCTCGAACCGTCGCCAACCGATCCCGAGACAGTCTACGCCGGCGTGGAAGATGCCGGCCTGTTTCGCTCCGGCGACGGCGGGCAGACGTGGCAGGAGCTTTCGGGGCTGCGCAGCGTCAAAGGACACCTCTGGCAGCCCGGAGCCGGGGGAATGTGCCTCCATACCATCCTGCTGGAGCCGAGCAACCCAAACCGGATTTTTGTGGCTATCTCGGCGGCCGGCGCGTTTCGCACCGACGATGGCGGGGAGACCTGGCGGCCAGTCAACCAGGGTCTGAAGTCCGAGTACGAGCTGCCTGACCCCCATGCCGAGGTCGGTCACTGTGTTCACGGTTTGGCGATGCATCCCTCACGTCCGGAGGTGCTGTTCATGCAAAAGCACTGGGATGTTATGCGAACTGACAATGCCGGCGAGTCGTGGCGCGAGATCAGCGGCAACCTGCCAAGCGACTTTGGCTTCCCGATTGCGGTCCATGCGCATGAGCCGGAAACCATTTATGTCATTCCCATCAAGAGCGACTCAGAACATTATCCTCCCGATGGAAAGCTGCGGGTGTATCGCAGCCGGACAGGCGGGCATGAGTGGGAGGCGCTGACCCAAGGGCTGCCGCAAAGCCACTGCTATGTCAATGTACTGCGCAGCGCTCTGGCGGTTGACCCGCTGGATGCGGGCGGCGTTTATTTTGGCACCACCGGCGGGCAGGTGTATGTCTCCACCGATTCGGGCGACACCTGGATGCCCATCGTCCGTGATCTGCCCTCCGTGCTGTCCGTCGAAGTTCAGGTATTACCATGATCCGGGTGGTACTGCCGCCGCATCTGCGCCGGCTGGCGCGGGTCAGCGGCAAGGTCGAGCTTGAAGTTAAGGGGCCGATTACCCAGCGCTCGATTCTGGACGCCCTTGAGGCGAGCTATCCGATGCTGCGCGGGACGATTCGTGATCACGTTACGCAGCAGCGGCGGCCATTTATCCGGTTCTTCGTGTGTGGGGAGGACTGGTCGCATGAGCCGGCGGACGCTCCATTACCCGATGCAGTCGCCAGCGGAGCAGAACCTTTTCTGATCGTGGGGGCGATGGCCGGCGGCTAGCAGCCCTACTCAGGATACGATTAAGAAAACTCCGAACTCAAACTATCAGGGTCACTGATTGATCTCTTTATTGATCAGATCCAGATCACGCTTGATCGTATCGGCCGCCCGCAGCGACAGGGCGGCAATGGTCAACGTAGGGTTAGCAGTCCCAACGGTGGGGAAGACGCCGCTGCCCAACAGAAACAGGTTGGGGTGATCGTGGCTTCGCTGGTCCGCGTCTACCACCGAAGTTTTGGGATCACTCCCCATCCGGTACGTGCCCATGACATGCCCCGCGCCCTGGTGTTCCTGGCCGTGCTCAATATAGACAGCGCCCATGGCCCGGAAAACCTCTTCACTGACCCGGCGCGCTTCGGCCATCCCTTTTTTTACAAACTCGTCAAGCCGGTAGTGAATCTGGGGGCGGGGTATGCCAATGGCATCAACCTGGTCAAAGGCGGGCGTAATCCGGTTTTCCGGTTCGGGCATCTGCTCCACCAGGTTAGCAAAACGGATTTGGCGCGACACATGCGCTCTTAACTCCTCAACCAGCGCTTGTCCACGAAACCCCTTCCCAATCAACTCAGTCGCCAGGGTGGTGGGCGCTGTGCCTGGAAAGCTCCAGCCGTCTTCGCCAATGGCCATGCGGAAGGCTGAGTGGTCCCGCCGAAATTCTCCATCCCGCATGTGCTCGATGCCGGCATTCTCCAGAGGTGAGCGGAAGGGGTAAAGCGGTTCGGCGGCCAAAGCCCAACTGAGCTGGATAGGATGGTCCATCAAGTTGCGGCCGACCTGATCGCTGGAGTTGGCTGCGCCGTTGGGCAGGGCATCTGTCCGAGACATCAGCAGAATTTTAGGCGTTTCGATGGCGTGGGCGGCCAGAACAAAGATGTAGCCAATGGCCCGCTGTTCGCGGCCATCCGGCCGTTTGAAGCGCAGGCCGGTAACCCAGCCATCGCTGTTGACCTCGACCTGATGAACGACCGCTTGATCCACTACCTGAACACCCAAGTCCAGAGCTTTTTGAACGTGAACCGAGGCGTCATACTTGGCGGCAATGGGACAGATGGGCACGCAGGTGGCATTGCCGCAGCAGGGCGGACGGCCATCATAAGTGACAGAGTTCCGCGCCTGGGGGGTGAGATGAACCTGGAGACCCAGCTTTTCCACGGCCAGGGCCACCTGTTTATCCAGGTAGGTCAACGGCAGTGGTTGTAAAGGATATTCCCCACTCCGCGGCGATCCCAAATCCTGGCTGCTGTCCCCGGCGACGCCCAGGGCTTGTTCCGCCGCCCCATACCAAGGTTCCAGATCAGCGTAACTGATGGGCCAATCAGCCCCTACGCCATACAGCGACCGCAGCCGGAAGTCGTTTGGCAGATGGCGCAGCGAGGTGCCGAGCCAGTGCCAGGTGGTGCCGCCTACCCGCCGCTCGTAAGTGCTCTTGAACAGATCAGGTCCTTTCTGAACATAGTAGCCCTCTAAGTCAATAACGGTGGGGCGAGGGGCGTAGGGCGTATCGGGATAGGGTGACTCCGGGGTTTTGGCGACGGCATTCCGATAATTGGCGACCGCCTCCGCCCGATTCACCGGCGGGCCGGCTTCCAGGACCAGAACCTTAACCCCGGCCTGGGCTAATTTCCAGGCAACCAGCATCCCCGCCACTCCCGCTCCGACAATTACAATGTGTGCTCTTAATGACTCTGCCACTGGGTCTCTTACTCCTTGTTGGTAATCAATTGGCGCTGCTCGCTTCTTCCTGGGATAAACTTACCTGGTGGACCCGGGGCATCGGCCCCGCGTTCGGTCTTTCCGCCCAAAAGCCGGGGCGAGGACCGCACACCGTGAGAGGCTTGGTAAAGTTAAGGGCCTGCCAGGCCAGGGCCTCCGTAGTGGTGGCGACAACCTGTTCGCCGTTCTCCTCATAAATGCCCGTATACCAGTACTCGATGATTTTATCGGCCAGGGCGCGCGTGCTTTCCTGCTCGAAGATACGCTGATCTAGGCCCTGGGGGAGGGCCGGGCCTTGAAAACCGGCCTGCTCGTACAACTCGGCCAGCGTCACTTTGGTTTCCGCATTTTGCAGGCTTTGCCGATAGACTTGGCCCAGGATGGGGTTCAGGCCGGTGAAGCCGGTCAGCACCATCGAGAGAACCATAAACTGGTCCAGACTTAACTCACCCTCCTGAGAGGTGGTGACTATTTCGGGCGGGCTGGGCTGCGGGCTGGCAAGGACCCTGGCCGGCGTTGGTGTGCCCCAGCGGGCAACTTCCTGCTGCATCTGCTCCTGGCTCAGCCCGCATCCGGCTAATAGACCTCCGGCAAAAAGAGCGGATAAACCCTGGACAAACTGCCGTCGGCTGAGATGAACTTCTGACCGTTCCTGGGGGAGTGGGGAAGTTGATCCTTTGTTTGGCATACTGTTTTCCTTATTTAACTCAAGTGGCTGTGTGTGGCTGTCGGCGATACCCCTATGTGATCAGGCGACCTGGGTCCCTCAGATACTTGTCTTTGAGACCGTCGCCGACCAGATAAGCCAGGGCCAGGAGCGGACCGGTGGGGTTCAGCCCCGGATTCTGGGGATAGAGCGCCGCCCCGGTCACAAAAACGTTGGGTGTATCCCAGACCTGGCCGTACTTGTTGGTCACCGAGCTGCCAGGGTCGGAGCCCATGATTGCCCCGCCGGTGCAGTGGGTACTCTGGTAGGAATGGACGTTGTAAGGTTCAAGTTCTGCGGTGAAAGAGATACGGGTGGGTTTCATCTGCTCCATGATCTCTTTGCAGCGGGCCGCCAGGTAGCGATACAGGTTGTAGTCATTCTCATGAAAATCGTAGGTAATACGCAAGAGCGGAAAGCCGTAGGCATCCTTATAGGTCGGATCGAGATCGAGGAACTGATCTTCGTAAGGCAGGCTTTCACCCTGGATGCCGATACCGATGTAGCTGTCCCAGTTCCGGCGCAGGTTGTCTTTCCACGCCTGGCCCCACTCCGAGCCGCTGCCGGCCAGGCTGCCCACCTCGGCCGCGACCTGGGGGCGCTTCCGCTGGCCCTGGTTGCCGTCGCCGTCCTCGTCACCTTGACTGCCGTATGACTCCATACTTACCACCGGCAAATTGAGGGTCGAGGACAATGGTTCGCGCTCACCGCCGCCGCAGGCAATGGAAGCGCCGCCGATGAAGTCAAGCTCGCTGTGGTCGAAATTATCGGCGTTAAAATCGTGAATGAGGTCCTGGAGGCAGCTATTGCCCATAAACTGGTTGAACCGCCGGCCCTCGAAAAAACCGGTGACCGGGCCTTGCACCAACTGATAGGTGTAGTTTTTACCCACCATCCCCCGGTCGTTGCCGATGCCGTTTGGATGGAGACCACCGCGAGAAAGGAGGAGCAAACGGACGTTAGTTAAAGTATAAGCGGAGAGGATGACGATGTCAGCCGGCTGGGTGTGTTCTTCGCCGGTCGCCTGGTCAATGTAGCTGACCCCGGTAGCGAGGCCGTTTGTCCCAATATTGACCCGGAAAACTTTACAGTTAGTTCGAATCTCATATCTCCCCGTATCCAGGGCCAGAGGAAGGTGATCGGTAATGGCGCTGGCTTTGGCATCCACTTCGCAGCCGTAGCGGGTGCAGAAGCCGCAGTACAAACAGCCGGAGCGGGGCCGTCCCGACAGGCCGGTGTACGCCTGCGACAGAATAGAGGCCGGCTGGGGGAAGGGGTGATACCCCAGCTCCTGGCAGGCCTGGGAGAACATATCGGCGGGGATGCTCCGCACCAACGGCGGCAAGGGATACGGGCGGCTGCGCGGCCCTTCGAAGGGATTGCCGCCCTCGACCAGCTCGCCACTCACCTGGGCAGGCAGACCGGAGACACCAATATCGTGTTCAACCTGGGTGTAGTACGGCTCCAGCTCCTCGTAAGTCAGCGGCCAATCCTGAATCCGGTTGCCTTCCGGGAGTTTGTCCTCGCCATAGCGTTCGATGTGATGGGTGCGATACTTCATATCGGAGGGGTAGAAGCGCCAGGTCTGCGCCGCCCAATGAATCCCCGCGCCGCCAATACCCTGGCCGGGGTGGAAGGAGCCGTACTGGCGGATGGGCAAAGAGGGCAGGCGGGGATTGGGCCGCCAGGTCCAGCTCTCAATCCCCAAATTGACCATCATGGCCTTGCGAATCCGGTAGCGCAGCGGGTCGTGGTTGTGTTCAAAATCCGGGGTAGCCCAACGGGCGGGACCTTGCTCCAGAGAGACCACCCGCAGCCCGGCCCCGGTCAATTTCCAGGCCAGGATTCCGGCGGTCCAGCCCGCCCCGACAGTGACCACATCCACTTTCTTCTGTACTGCCACAACAATACCTCCTCTTAATGGCCTCGATGATGATGTTCTGATCCGCTGACCGGCAGAACAACATTGGGCTGCTCCACAGGCTGACCCGGGTTGAAGGCATGGAGTTGAGCCAGGCTCTGGGGGTCAAGCGAAGTACCCTCGGTGCGGACGTCAGCGGGGGTATAAGCCCGCTGCGCACCGGGATAGCCGATCAATTTCCAGCCAACCATGTTGCGATTTCCGCCATAGGCCGGATCGCTGAACATACCTTCACCGGTATAGCGGCGAAGGACATGAAAGAACTGCTCGGGGTTGAGCGGTTCAAAGCCGGTGGCCTGGTTATCGGCCAGAGCGAAGACGATCTGATCCTGCTCGTCTTCGCTCTGGTCCACAAAGCTGCTGCCGAACTGCTCATTCGCATAACGGTCTACGGCAGCCAGGCCCAGGCGAAAGACCTCGCGTGGGGTCATGATGGATTGGTAGCCATACCGCTCGATTTCGTCTGCCGAAATCCAGATAACCGGATAGGGGCCCGCTTCACCCTCCTCCGGCGGACTGTCGCCTTCGTAGGTTTGGGCGAACGGCGGCTGGCGGTAGACCGCCTCAGCAAAGCCTTCGCTGTAGGCCAGCAGATTATCTATGTAGTAGACAACACCGGCCTCCCGCGCGCCGGGATCATCAGGCGTGCCGGGCAGAATGCGGGCGGTGAGAGCTTCGACGGTGCGCGCTTCATGGGGCGTGAAAAACTTGAGCACGTCGGGTGGGGGTTCGGCGGGAGGGTAGGGAACGGCCGGGTACTGATTGGCGGTCGGCAGGGGTGTACCCGTAATCCCGCTTGCCGGCGCTTCGCCCGGCTGGCAGCCAGTGGTGGCCAAACCGATGCTGCCGGCGACCGCCACCCCCGCGCCTTTGAGAAAGCTTCGCCGCGAAATTAACGTTGATTGCTCTGGCTCGACCTGCGGTGTAACAGAGCCTTTCTTCCTGGATGGAGCCATTTTTGACCTCCTTTTACTCAGATTCTATCAATCCTGCTGCCCATCCTTCGTTGTCGTCCCGTTTGAGCGTATAGAGGTAGGCGGCCATATCGCGCGCGTCCTGTTCGGTCACGCCCATATCCGGCATGGCGGTGCCTGGCTCAATCGCCTGGGGAAACTGAATCCAGCGCAGTAGATTATCGGGCGTGTTGATCAGGGTGCCGGCGATGTAACGCCGCTCGGCCCAATCGTCAAGCGGCGGCCCGACGGTAGCGTTTGCGCCCTGCACCCCTGGAATCGTATGGCAGGTGTCACAGCCGTAATCCCGGAGGGCCTGCTGACCGCGCTGCGGGTCGCCGCCCGGCATTAGGGGGGCTGCTGGTGAAGGGGCACTCTCTCCACAGGATGCCAAAATAACTAAGCTGGCAGTAATTACTAATAAGGCGGAGAGCCTGGGCAGATGGTATTGTTTTAGCTCATTCCACACGGTTCTGTGTACCTCCTCTACCTGAGTCACAAAATTGGAGTATCGTGTCTGGGTATCTCGGACATCTGGACTATCTGCCGCTGGTTCTCACCGTGGTTATCCTGCCGCTCCAGAGCCTGGAGCCATGAACTCAGTAACACCAGGGCGGCCACGAGGTAAACAACACCGGCCGGCACCCACATAATGACCCCGGCCAACTGCTGGTCCTCCAGCGGAGTCAGGCCCCAGGCCGTTGTAGTTGAGGTATAAGTCCCGTACCAGGGCCTCGGCGAAAAGGTCATGAGCGCCCCCAGACCGCCGCTTTGGAGAGCCATGGTGAAGACATACAACAACCGGCCAGGTCCACTCGCCACATGTCTACGGCTGAAGGGAGACATGATCGCCCTCCAGAAGAGAAGGCCAGTACCGAAGAAGCTGAGATGCTCCAGGGCGTGTAAAGTTTCGTTTTGTAAGGCTGCCTGGTAGAGAGCGGGGACATGCCAGGCCCAGAGCGCCAGCGTGTGCAGCGTCCACACCAGCAGGGGTTGGGTGAGAATGCGCCAGCCTGCCCGTAACCCTCTCTGCCGCTGCCACCACCGCCCCAGCCCGCGCTGCCACCTTCGCGGAACAGACCAAATGAGTGCGGCCGGCGGCGCGCCCAGCACAAGCAGCGGCGCGGCGACCAGGATGAGAATGACATGCTGGACCATATGCGCCGAGAAAAGCGCCTCACTCAGCGCGTCAAGCGGCGAAATGAGCGCGATGAACAGGGCTATCAGTCCGCCCCCAAACGCAGCCGCCTGCCACCCGGTCACCCCTCGACCCAGGCCCGCCCGCCGCCACAGGGTTGTTACGCCGCGCACATAAGCCCAGCCGCTTAAGCCTAACCCCACCAGCAGGAGCAAGTCCCAGCTCCAGGCATCCCACACATCGTGCGGCATTGGGGGCAACCCTTCGTGAGCCAGGGCCAGGGATGCCGGCATCAAGAATGCAAGCAGGAGACCGGCCAGCCAGGGTAAGAGATACCTAAGCTCCGCAGAAAAACTTCGTCGAAAGGCAGCGTGTTTCATGATTAACAGGGCCTCAGGATCAGAGCCGGGATGCCGGTGAGGAGAATAAGCAGGGCAAACAGCCCGCTCAATAACACACCCGCCAGGGCCATAAATATCGGGGATTTTTCGGCCCGGCCTCGATTACCCTGATCGGATTCGTCCCGCCTCATTCTTTGCCACTTTTGATAGGCCACAAAGCCGGCATAAAGAGTGGCCAGGAGCGCGACCAGGGTCAAGCCAATAATGGTGGCCGATAGGGCGCTCAAGCCCAGAAGATTAAACCGCAGCAGACCCAGCTTGCAGGCAAATTCAGCTAAAGCGTAACCGGCCATAAAGTACACGCTCCAAATTAGCGGGCCGGCCAATAAGCCAAACCACAGCGCCCAAAGATTGCGGGTTTCGGCGGATGGCGTCGGATATATCGTCATAAATCTTTCTCCTACCTCAACTACTTACCCTAGCCCATACGGCGCTCCATACAGCGCGGCAAAGATGACCACCCAGGTGGCGATCATGGCGTACCAGTACAGGCTCACGTTCTCAACTGTCGAATGGCGGCGGGCGGTGTACTGTCCCTGCCAGGCCCAGAACTGGATGATGCCGTTCATTATCAGCCCACCCAACAAAACCAGGAAGGCAAAGCCGCCCAGCGTATAAAAGAGCGAACCGTAGGCATTGATCTGCCAGTCAAAACTGAGCTGGCTGTAATCAAAGAGCTGCACGCCCAGGGCCAAAACGCCCAGGATAAAGGCTGCGGCTAACCCCAGCCGAAGATGGCGCTGCTTTCCGGCCCGGATACGGCTGGCGGCCCAGTAAGTCGCTCCGCCGCTCAGCAGCAGCAGCACGGCGCTGATAACCGCCAGGGGCCAATTGGGGAGGGGAATATTGCCGAGCGGCCAGACCGCATTCTCCAGGCGGAGATAAAAGTAGCTAAAGAGGAAGCAGCCCAGGGCAATCCAGATGATCAGAATGGCGAGTAACATGCCGCCTTTGGCGACCGCCCGGCTGCCGCTGGTGCGCACCGGGATGCCGTGTTCTCGTTCAAAAGCCTCCTCTTCCTCCTCGCTGATGGGCGCCTTGGTCGGCCAGTTCCAGGCGATAACGCCGATGATAGTGACCAGCGCACCTGCCGCGACCAGGAACCGGTTGGTGAAGATTTCCGCCCCAAAGATGATGATGACCCCTACCGCTGTAATAAACGGCCAGATGGATGGCCCGGAGACGCGGAAGATTTCCTCCGGCCGGGCATCCACCATTGATGTCACCAGCGCCGCCCGCCACCGGGTCGGCCACTTGGCCAGGGCGTCCAGCAGTTTGACGGTCCGCTCATCCCCCTCGTGCAGGCTTGCCTGTTCCCATAACGGGTGGCGGCTGCGGACAATGGGCAGGACGGCAAAGCCGTAGTTGATCGGCGGGGAGGCGCTGGACCACTCCAGGGTATCGGCGTTCCAGGGATTTTCACCGGCCGGCTCGCCGCCCCCATTAAAGACGCTTGAGAAGAAGTTCCAGACAAAGACCAGGATCCCCAGGGCCAGCATAAAGGCCCCAATCGTCGAGATCAGGTTGTAAATATCCCAGCCCAGGCCGGCCTGATAGGTGTAGACCCGGCGCGGCATGCCCAGCAACCCGACAATGTGCATCGGGAAGAAGGCCACATTAAAGCCGATGAACATCAGCCAGAAGTTCCAGCGGCCCAACGTTTCGTTGAGCAGCCTGCCGCTGTACTTGGGCAGCCAGTAATACAGCGCCCCGAAGAGGGGAAAGGTCACGCCGCCAATCAGCACGTAGTGAAAGTGAGCTACCACAAAATAGGAATCATGCACCTGCAAATCGAAAGGCACGACCGCCACCATGACCCCGGTTAGACCACCCAGGACGAAGATAAAGAAAAAGCCCAGCACAAACAGGAACGGTGTCTTAAAAACAGGCCGCCCGCCCCAGATAGTAGCCAGCCAGGCAAAGACTTGCACTCCGGCAGGCACAGCGACCATGGTGCTGGCGGCGGCAAAAAAGGTCGTCGCCACTTGGGGCAGCCCCACTGTGAACATGTGATGTGCCCACAGCCCAAAGCTGATGAAACCGGTGGCAATGAGGGCGGCGACGACGAAGGTGTAGCCGGCGAGGGGCCGGCGGGAGAAAACCGGGATAATCATGGACAGCATGCCCGTCGCCGGAAGAAACTGGATATAGACTTCGGGGTGGCCGAAAATCCAGAACAAATGCTGCCACAGCAGGGAACTGCCGCCGGCCGTAGGATCGTAAAACTGCATGCCCAGATTGCGGTCCAGTTCAAGCAGCAGGCTGGCGACGATCAGCGGGGTGAAAGCGAACAGAATCATAAAAGCCGTGACCAGCATGGCCCAGGCGTACAGCGGCATCCGGCCCAGAGTCATTCCCGGCGCGCGCATGCGCAGGATGGCAATGATGATCTCAACACCGGCGGCGATAGCGGCCACCTCGGCCACGCCCAGGGCCAGCACCCAAAAATCCATGGGCAGCCCCGGCGAGAATTCGGGACCGCTCAGCGGGGGATAGGCAAACCAGCCCGCATCCGGGACTGTACCCAGCAGAAAGCTGGCATAAAAAAGGAGGCCGCCCATTACAAAAGTGAAATAGCTAAATGCCCCCAGCCGGGGGAAGGGCATCTCCCGGTTGCCCAGCATAAAGGGTAAGACCAGGATAGCAAAGCCTTCGACGATGGGCACGACAAAAAGATACATCATGGTTGAGCCATGCATGGTGAACAGGCCGTTAAAAGTCTGCGGGCCGACGAAGGTGTTCTCCGGCACGATCAGTTGCCAGCGGATCAGCAGGGCATTGATCCCGCCCAACAGAAAGAGGGCAAAGGCAGTGCCGATGATGCGGCCGGCAACGGCATCATTTTGGACCGCGCTCAACCAGCCCCACAGGCCGGGCGGGTCGGCCCATTGGCGCTCCAAGGGATCTTTCGACTTATACGCTGGGCCAGGCGAGGGCAAGCGCGGCTGCGCCTGTTCAGATGCACCGGTAACGGTGGTGGTCATGCTTCCTCCTTGATTAATCCAAACTTGCCAGATAGGCTAACAGGGCCTGTAGTTCCGGCCCGCTTAAGTTAGTCGGCGGCATCTTGTTGCCGGGCTTGATGCTATGAGGATCAACGATCCATCCTCCCAGGTTGCCGGGATTGTTTTCGATAATCCCGGCGGCCAGGGTGCGGCGGCTGGCCAGGTGGGTCAGGTCGGGGCCCAGCGTCCCGGTGGCATTGGTGCCCCGCACTGTGTGGCAGTAAACGCAGGCAGAGCCAAGAAAAATCTGCCGGCCCTGCTGAACCACCGGGTCGGCTGGCTCTGCAGCCGGTTGGGCCTGCTGCGCCAGCCAGGCAGCAAACTGCTCCTCCGGCTCGGCCACCACCACAAAGGCCATCTTGGCATGTTGAATACCGCAGAATTCGGCGCACTCGCCGTAGTAGACCCCGGCTTCGTCGGCTTGCAGCCAGAAAGAATTGATCCGGTTGGGCAGGAGGTCCATTTTGCCGTGCAGTTCAGGCACCCAAAAGCTGTGAATCACATCGGTCGAAGTCAGCCTGAGTTCGACCGGCCGGCCGACCGGGATATGGATCTCATTGGCGGTGGTAAAGGCCTGGTTGGGATAGTGGACTTCCCACCAAAACTGGTGGCCGACAACTTCAATGACAAGTTCAGCGGCGTTTGTTGGCGCGGCCAGGGCGGCCATGGTCCGAATGGTAAAAATATAGAGCGCAATCAGGATAATGATCGGGATGACGATGCCGCCCCAAACGACAAAGGCCCTATCCCGGCCTGGACTCACCTCCTGCTCTACCCCCTCGCGACGTGACCGGAAGAGGCCGTAGAGCAGCAGACCCATAACCACAACGAACACCGCAGCCGCCAGGCCAAACATAATCCAGCTCAGGTTGGCAATCTCAGCCGCCGCCGGGCCTCGTGGGGCCAAGGCCGAGGGAGCATTGGCGCAACCGCCGAGAAGCAGACTCAGGGTGATACTTCCGCCACTCAGGCTCCAACGGATGAGCCAGGAGCAAGACCCAGCGCGGGCAAGCGGACGATCAAGCGGTTTGTTTATCACTTATTCTCCTTTCACTCCCAATGGCGAGACTTTCTTGAAGATTTTAACCTTCAGCCGGGACGTTTGAAGCCATGTAGCACTGTCTGCCGGTGAAATAAACCGACAATGAGGGGTCGTATCGGGCCAGGTTTTCTTGATAAAACTGCACGGGGAATATTAATATTATGATACCAGTTCCGCTCGTCCTACGTCTATATTCAAACGGGTAACTTTAGAGAGGGAAAAGGGTTATTTTTCTGCTTATTATCTATCACCTACCTGGTAGCGGAGTTGATCAAGAATTTCCCACACGTTTTATTAAGACCTCACCTCATATCCATACCTGTTATTCAACTACCGGCTTTAGAAAAACAAAATGGCCTGGCTCATTTCAATGAGCCAGGCCATGGGCAAAAGGGTAACTCGACAATTCGGCTAAATCCGCCCGATTTCTATTGAGTCGTCGCTGCCGTCTCGGAGAGCAGCTTTTGGGCATCTTCGGCATTAGGGATGCACAGCACCCAACCGGGTTCGATAATATCCGGGTTTTCGATCAGGGCATAGCTGCCGGCCATCATCGTTTCATCTGCGGTCATGGCCTGATCGGCCATCATCGCTTCGCCGGCCATGGCCTTATCGCCCAGCACTACTTCCGTCATCTGGCCATCGGCGCCCTTTGTCACCAGCTTGCCATCGGCCAGCATGACCTCCATCATCTGGCCATCGGCGCCTGCCAGCATCAGGTTGCCGTCAACCATGCTACCGTCGGCGGCCATCATTTGGCCATCTTCACCCGCCTTAACTTCCATCATCTGGCCGTCGGCCCCTTTGACCATCAGTCCGCCGTTAGCCTCCAGCATCGCTTCCATCATTTGGCCGTCAGCGCCTTCAAACATCAGCTTGCCTTCGGCCATCATTGCTTCGCCGGCCATGGCTTCCTTTTCGGCCATAGCCTGGTCGCCTTCGGCCATCATTGCCTCGCCGGCCATCATAGCGGCCTCGTAGTGGGCATTGGTCGCCTGGGCAATGGCCGGATAAGCCAATACATCGCCATAGAATTTCTCGGCAATTTTGCTGAGCCAGTCATCGGCCTGAACGGTGTAATCTTGTTGGCAGGATACGGCCGCCATCATCGCTTCGCCGGCCATGGCCTCTTTATCATCCTGGGCCAGGACTGCCGTCGGCAAGGCTGCCAGCAAAATTAGCGTTGACAAGCCAAACACTTTGATTGTTACTTTTTTAGTCACTTCGAATCCTCCTTAAGCTAAATAAACAATTGAACGGTGGTTAAAGCTCGTGGCCACGAACTCTGGTTACCTTGCGAGTATGAAGGGTAAATCTTAAGTATCTCTTACGAATTTATTACATAGCCTGAGTTCGGAGAGGGATAAGCTGCTCCCGCTCACGGAGATCGAGCGGGGGCGGTGTTTTGGGGATTGTCAACCGCAGGGGTATGATAGACCGAAATTGGTACCGGGCCAGGCGGCTAAATGCGCCTTCGTGGGTCTGATTGCTCAGGGTAAATCAAACCAGATAGCCGGATACGGGGAGCTTAGTAGCGAAACAAAGCAGCAGCCCCTGTGCTAACCGGCATTTCTTCCGGTTCCAGGGCGTAAACAGTTCCTCCGTTTAAAAAGGTTTGGATGGCGGCTGTGTCTAACAAATCCTCGTCATCAGGTTCTGCTTTTTCATGCAAGTGGACAGCCCCGGTCATGGGGTCAAACTTACCCCACCGCTGCTGCCCCACCCCCACAAACAGAGTCTCAACCCGGCCATAATAGGCTGCTGGCACAATCTCCTTTATCTCTTTGGAGGCGGCCGCGCCGGTGTTAATCGCCTGTTCAAAGCGGTCTCGCGCGGCCTGCTGGGCCTGCTGTAAAACAGGCCGGACAAGGGTCCAGGCCTGAGCCTGCAATTCTTCGGCGCTTAACAGCTTGGGATTGCCCACAATGCCCGCTTCCATCAGGGGGGCGTAACTGTTGGCCTCCCGGTAAAGCGGAAACAGGTACTCAACCCCGGCCAGGACCAGGGGAGCTTGCTCGTTTTGCAGCAGCGGGTGCAAGCCTTTATCAATCTGCTGAAAATAGCGCAGCAGCCTCTCTTTTTTATCGTCCTCGCCGACGCCGTGGCCGTGAAACTGCGCCGCCCGCTCGCCGCGCATATCCGGCGTATTCGTCTGGAATTGTAGTTGCTTTTCGGGTTCATCGTACTTAAGCGCCTCGGCCAGACTCTGAGGCAAACCTTCTACCTCAACCTCACTCACCTGATATGGGGTTCCACGCAGCAGCTTGACTTCATTTTGGCTGAGCGCAAGAATGTAAAAATAGCCCTCATCTTTTAATAACGGCAGCACAGGCTTGAGGTAAAAGCGATTGTTCACAACGACCTGCTCCTCAAAGGGCAAGGGTAGGCGATAGGTTCGAAGCAGGTCAGGCGCGGCAAAAACAGCCAGGCCGTCACTTTGATACTGCCAGAAATCAGTATTGTCTAACAGAGCCTGGGCCGGTTCAAGGAACTGGTCAGCCTGGGGCGAGCGCAAACCCCTCTCAAGCAACTTCTGCCTGGCTTCCCCCAGCAAATTTTTAAGCCGGACAGGGTTTTGCTGCATCTCTCTGCCCACCCGCTGCGTCGGCATAAAAATAGAAACCATTGGGGTAGCCTGTTCCCCGGTCAAGGCTGCTAATTCTTCTTTGGTCAGCAAATCCATAAGGCCTCCTTAAAAATCAACAATCTGCCCGGCTGTTGTTATGACCGGGGCTCATCTGCTTCCTGGATGAAGGCGAGAATCTGATCGGCGGCATAATAAGCCGCTTCCTGATCCAATCCCTTGCTGGTCATTAACTCAGCGGCTAACGTGGCTCGATCCCAATCGAGCAGAGCGGCCGGATTGAGTTGGTCGGCATAGCTGGCAAAGAGTTCACGGGGGGTCAACTCGCGGATACTTCTCTCCTGGACAACCTTGTCCCGTCGCTCCCACTGCTTATCCAGTTTCTCCCGGCGCTGACGCACCTGCCGCTCAATCGCCTCAAGCACCTCTTTTAACGTGCCCTCCAGCGACTCACCTTGTTCTTCAGCCGCAATGTTCTCAGGCCGGATGTAGACTACAATCCGCGCCCGGTAGCAGTGAGGGGTTTGATCGCGGCTCAGTTCCTCGACCGCAGCCGCAGCCCCGACCATATCGGTGTGGTCCTCAGCCAGTTCGCGCAGCCGGCTTTCAGTTTCGGCCATCAATTCAGCCGCCAGATAGGGTACCTGGCTGTGAAACTCGAAATGAAAATCTGTTCTGCTCACTGTTTACTCCTTCACCTCTCTCGCTATTTCCTTTGACTCATTTAAAGTATATCACTTTCAACCTTGGTTGGCCCATACCAAGATAGGTAGTTTTTAATCACAAAAGAAGTATTTTTGCAGCCGCTTTTTGAATAATGCGGTTGAGCTATGCGGACGACGCTCATGGTTCTATTGGGGGGTAGCTGAAGTCACCCATCTGATTCTTATCTGTTGGCGGGTCGAAAAACTTACAGCCTCAATGGCCGAGGGAACGGTATGGCTGTAATGGCTGCCAAATCCTAACCTTTTTGTTACTGCTCGAACCTGCCGTTTACAGTGGTCGGTTTTGGCACTTTGGGGTAAAATTGCTGAGGTCTGCGGGGCGGCGTGTGACCTGGAGATGCTGGACGGCTGTCTCGCGGTGTAGGGCGGCTCAATCTGATTATCCTGTGAGAATATATTTAAGAGTAGTGGTTAGATTGTAAGTGATGGTTGCGCAATCCAAAGCTGAGCTTTGGGACGCCACCACTTTCTTTGCAAACACAACTCATTTAAGAGGGGGTGCCTCATGCCTGGACACAAAGCCAACGCGTCCAATTTTATCAACCTGCAATGCCCCACCTGTGGCGCTGGCCTGCAGGTGGCCGGAGAAAAGAACCAGTTCGCCTGTGACCACTGCGGCAACAGGTACCTGCTTGATCGCAAACTTGAAGACCTCGACGTGGCGGAACGGGAGCATCTCGAGCCGAGCGTTACCTACACCCACCAAATCAACCAATGGCTGCGGGTGGCCGAGTATGAAGTCTTCCTGCACAACGTTGCGGTGGAAACCGTCAAAACGGAGCAGGTGCTGTATATTGACGTTGCCTATCGTAACGGGTCAGCCACGGCTCTCAAATGCCGTCACGATCAATGGGTCGTGTTTGATAAGGAGGGATACACGTACGAGCCGGTGAAAGATTATAACTTTCCAGAGCTGTACGAAGGCAGTGCCAAACGGTATTTGGGAATGACGCGCATCATTACGCCTGGCATGCGCCTGAGAGGCTGGCTTGGGTTCCTGATTCCCCCCTCAACTACCCTTGAATACCTGCAATTTTCGGGGGGCACACCCACTAAAACGGTTGAATTCGAACTTCGATTAAAGTAGAGCCAAGATCGGTGTAGGTACGCAGGGAGAGTATTTTCTCAAACGGCGGCCTGCAGCCGCCGGTCCATAAGGAGATGATGATGGCTGAAGGTAAAAACCGGTTGTTCCAGTTACAAACAATGATGCAGGCGGCCAACATTGACCTGGTTGCCATTGGTCCTACGGCCAATATGCGCTACCTGTTGGGCTACGTGCCTCACCCCGACGAGCGCCTGTGCCTGCTGCTGATTTCTTCAGAACGGGTGAAGCTGGTCGTCCCCACCTTAAACGCGGGGGATGTAGCCGCTCACACCGATCTCCCTCTGGAGCAGTGGCCGGATGCAGAAGGGCCGTTCCAGGCTCTCCGGCGAGCCGTGTCGGGTCTCCCTATCAAACGGCTGGCCATTGATGGGACCATGCGGGCCGATTTTTTGTTACCCCTGTTGGCCGCTACGAACCAACCGGAAGCGATCACCGTGGAGGGACTGCTGGCCCCGCTGCGGGCGCGCAAATCGGCAGAGGAAATCGAGGCCCTGGCCCTGGCTGCAGCGCAGGCCGGACGGGCCATGCAGGCGGCGATGGAGGCCTGCCGGCCCGGTGTAACCGAGGCCGAGGTGGCCTGGATTGTGGAAGAAACCTTTCGTAAA
This sequence comes from Anaerolineae bacterium, assembly GCA_023382535.1. The sequence goes on from JAHDWA010000004.1 coordinate 253,057, forward strand.
GATGGCGCTGAAGCGGTCACTTTTTCCCTGGTTGCCTCCGGCCCCCATGGGGCTTTTCCGCACCATCACAGCGGGCCGCGCCGGCTGCAAGGGGGAGATGCCGTTATCATTGATATTGGGGCCACCTTAAACGGCTACCAATCAGATATTACTCGCATGGTCTTCATCGGTGAGCCGCCGGCCGATTTTTTAAGGGCGTACGAGGCGGTTTTGGCGGCGAATGAACGCGGTCGAGCGGCGGTCAGGCCGGGGATTATGGCCCAAGAAGTGGACCGGGCCACGCGCAGCACCCTGGAGGCGGCCGGTTATGGAGACTACTTCATTCATCGCACCGGACATGGCCTGGGCCTGGAGATTCACGAAGCGCCTTACATTATGGCCGGCAGTGAGTTAACCTTAGAAGTGGGTATGGTCTTCAGCGTGGAACCGGGCATTTACCTGCCGGGGCAGTTTGGTATCCGTATTGAAGATATTGTGGCCGTCACCGAAACGGGCGCCCGCACCCTGACCGGCTTTGACCGCCAGTTGGTGATAAAAAAGTAAGTGCCGCAGAGAGCGGGCTGGTGAAACTAACGGTTATCTTATAATTTCCAATCATGCTGCCTAAAGCTAAAAGCTATACCGAGTTGGTTGACCAATTTTGCTGGGAAGTTCCCCCATCATACAACATTGGCGTTGATGTCTGCGATAAGTGGGCCGATAGCCAGCCAGGTCGTCTCGCTCTGATCCATAAGACCCGGAAGGGTGAGGTGGCAACGTTTACCTTTGCCGATCTCAAGCGGCTGTCTAACCAGGTGGCCAATCTCCTCATAACTCATGGCCTTCAAGCGGGTGACCGGGTAGGCGTGCTCCTGCCGCAAGCGCCGGAGACAGGTTACGTTCACGTGGCCATCTACAAGGTGGGAGCGATTGCCGTGCCGCTGTTCACCCTATTTGGGGTAGATGCCCTGGCTTATCGGTTAGGCGACTGCTCGGCTAAGGCGGTTATTACCGATGCCACCGGGGTAGAAAAGCTGGATCAGATCCGGGAAGAGCTGCCGGATCTCAAACTGGTCTTCAACATAGACGGCTCCCATCCTGGCTGTCTTGACTTCCACGCCGAACGCGCGAAACAGGGTGAGACCTTTCAACCGCTTGACACCCATGCCAATGATCCAGCACTGATCATTTACACCTCGGGCACGACCGGACAGCCTAAAGGGGCTTTGCACGCGCACCGGATGCTGTTGGGGCACTTACCTGGCGTCGAGATGTCCCACAACTTTTTCCCTCAAGCCGGCGACCGGCTCTGGACTCCTGCCGATTGGGCCTGGATCGGTGGTCTGTATGACGTCTTGATGCCGGCCTGGCATCACGGTGTGGCTGTCGTTTCGCATCGCTTTGAGAAATTTGACCCTGAAGCGGCTTTTCAATTGATGGCCGACTACGAGGTACGCAACGTCTTCCTCCCCCCCACTGCCCTCAAGATGATGCGTACGGTCAAGGATCCCGAAAAACGGTGGCGCTATCAGCTACGGACTATCGCCAGCGGGGGCGAAACCCTGGGGACAGAACTGCTGGAGTGGGGACGAGAAACTTTTGGGCTAACGATCAACGAGTTTTATGGACAGACCGAGTGTAATATGATCGTCTCTTCTTGCAGCGCGATCATGGCTTCTAAGCCCGGCATCATGGGCCGGCCGGTGCCGGGTCATGAGCTGGCCATTATTGACCATGCGGGACGGATCTTACCCCCTGGCGAGTCAGGGCAAATTGCCGTGAAACGCCCTGATCCGGTGATGTTTTTGGAATATTGGCGTAATCCAAAAGCCACCGCCGACAAATTCATTGGAGAGTGGCTGATGACCGGGGACATGGGGGTGCTGGATGAGGCAGGCTACATCCGCTTTGTCGGTCGCAACGATGATCTGATTAACAGCGCCGGCTACCGGATAGGTCCAGGGGAGATTGAGGATTGTCTGTTGGGCCACCCGGCGATTAAGATGGCTGCCGTGATTGGAGTGCCGGATGAAATGCGCCATGAAGTTGTCAAGGCCTACCTTGTTTTGGATGAGCAGATAGCTCCGAGCGAGACGCTGCGGCAGGAGATCCGGCAGTATGTCAAAGTCCGGCTCGCCGCCCACGAATATCCCCGTCAAATTGCCTTTGTAGACTCGTTGCCCTTGACTACGACCGGCAAGGTGATGCGCCGGAAACTGCGCGAGTGGCATAACCAGGGCATAGCCTGATCTACCAGTTATGCTTCAGATGCCAGGCTGTGCTCACTTTGCTGGCCCGGATGAAGGTCGCCCTCCGGCCGCGTCCGGAAGTTTCAACGAGTCAGCTCCTGTATATTCATCGTCGAATTCCCAAATAGGCATAGCCAGGGTAAAATATAATCCCCAAATGAGCAAAAAGTGAGTATTTCTTGGTCTGGAAGTCAATTAAGAGTTAGGCTATAGTAGATACTCTCAACAAATGTACTTCATAAGTACACAAGGAGACCGAAACAATGAACTATTTACCCATAAGCGGACTCCCGATGATCGAAGAGGACGAGGCCACAGATGAAGTAGCTCAAATCTACGCCGAGGCCAAGCGTGAGATGCAGGTTCCTTTCGTACCCAACTTCGTGAAAGCCGTGGCTATTTCCCCGGCGGCCCTGGCCATTCTATGGAACGCTTACCGTGCCTTCCTCCAACATTCAACCCTGCCCCAGTCACTGACGGCCATGATCCAATTCACCATCGCCAGGGCGAATCAATGTGAGTATTGCAGCGTTAACCACGAGTTAACCTGCCGCACCCTGGGTATTGACGAGGAGACGCTAACTGCCCTGGTCGAGGATTTGGGGAATGTTTCACCCAAGCGTATCCGGGCGATCATCGAGTTTTCCTTAAAAGTTGCTCACGACCCGCGGGGCCTGGTGGCAGAAGATTATGAGCGGCTGCGGGAACAGGGCATCACCGACGAGGAACTGGTGGAAATTATCCTCATTGCTGCTCAAGGTAGTTTTAACGATATTTTGGCCGATGCTTTGAAGATCAAGGTTGACGCGCCGGTCGCCGAGGCCCTGGGGCGTTAAAAAGCTACCGGCTTTAGCGATTCAAAGGTCATGATGATAAGCAATTCCTCGGGTGGTGGACGGGAGCAAGAAACTGGACAGATACAGGCGGCGCGGTACGGGCTGTTGTCGGAAGTGGTGCTGCTGATCGCCCAGACCTCCGATTTGCAGCGCCTGTTGAAGGCAGCCATTAACAAAGTCAAATGGGTCCTTGACTTTGAGCACTGCACCCTGGCGCTGTTGAACAGTGATGGCCAGACGTACCAATTGCAGACACTGCTGGAGACGCGGCGCAACGTTCCCCCCCTAACCGGGGAGACAATTCCTCTAACCGAGGGTATTCCCGGCGAGGTGATGCGCAGCCGGCAGATGCGCCTGATCACCGACCTGGCGACCACCCAAACGGAAACCCCGCTCTCGACCGACTCGATCCCAGATGATGGTTCGTTGGCCTCCAGCTTATCGTTGCCGCTCCAGGCTTATGGCAAAGTCCTGGGCGCCCTCACCTTTGCCACAAAGCTGCGGGATGGGTACAGCCGGGAAGATATCAAGGTGGCCAGCGCCATCGCTACCCACCTGGCCCTGGCCATTGACCGCTGGCAGCAAACCCAAAAACTGCAACAGGCCAACGAGGAATTGACCCGCCTGGCCTCTTTTCCTGAACTTAATCCCAGCCCCATTATTGAAATAGACCCAGCGGGACAGGTCTATTACCTCAATCCGGCTGCGATTGACCTCTTCTCCGACTGCCGCCGGGTCGGGCTTCAGCATCCTCTCCTGGCCGACCTGCCCACAGTGGTGGAGACCCTCCAACAAAAAGAAATAAGCTCCTTTATGCGCGAGATAAAGATTGATGGCATTTGGTATCAGCAGGTGCTCCATCGTGTTCCTAATAGCGAGCGCATCCGCTTTTATGTTTTAGACATTTCCGAACGCAAGCAGGCTGAAGAGGCATTGCAACAACAAAATGAATACCTGGCTGCCCTCCACGAAACAACGCTGGGCCTGATCAGCCGACTTGATCTGAATGAGCTGCTCCAGGCTCTTGTCACCCGGGCCGGGCAACTGCTGGGAACGCCTCACGGTTTTATCTTTCTGCTCGAAGCGGGCGAAGGGGAAATCGAGCAAGAAATAGGCGTTGGGTTGTTTGCCAGTGCCGTCGGTTACCGCTTAAAGCCGGGTGAAGGGGTGTCCGGCCTGGTCTGGCAAACGGGCCAACCTTTAATGGTGGCCGATTACGATGCCTGGGAACATCGCTCACCCAGCTTTGGCTATAACCTGATCAAGGCCGTTATGGCCGTGCCGCTTAAATCGGGTGACCGCTTTGTAGGAACGATTGGCCTGGCTTATGGGTCTGAGTCAGAGCGGACCTTTGGTGACGAAGAAATTGCGCTCCTGAGCCGTTTTGGTGAACTGGCTTCGCTGGCCCTCGATAACGCCCGGCTGTTTGCTCAAACCCAGGAGCAGGCTCGACGGCTGGCTTTGCTCAGCCAAATGGGCGAGCAGCTTAAAATGAGCCTGTCTGGCGGCGAAGATGAAATCTTCAAAACCATCACCCACTATACCCCGCAAATCATTTCGGCCAAGCGGGTCACTGTAGCCCTGATGACAGACACGAGAGACAGCCTGGAAATATTTGCCCTGCAAGGGACGGCCAGTGTTATCCCTGTTGGCGAACACTTGCCTCTCGATGGGACGCTCATTGGCCAGGCCATCCGCGAGAAGTGCCTTATCAACATTGCTGACATCCGGGAGAGCGACACGCTCGACACCCGGCAACTCGCCCCTCGGGGGCTGCGGGCGGCCATGATTGCCCCGATGATTGTGGGCGAACGGGTGATGGGAACCTTAAGCGTTTGCAGTGAAAAGCCAGGCATCTACAGCCAACGCGATGAAAGCATGCTGCAGCAGATCGCTTCTTTTCTGGCCACAGCCCTGGAAAACACCCGCCTCTACAGCGAAGCCCAGGCCGCGCGAGCCGCAGCCGTGGCTGCCAACGAAGCCAAGAGCGCCTTCCTGGCCACGATGAGTCACGAAATTCGCACCCCTATGAACGCCATCATCGGCATGACCAGCCTGTTGTTGGATACCGAGCAGACTCTGGAACAGCGCGATTTTACCGAGACCATTCGCAACAGCAGCGAAACCCTGTTGACCGTCATTAACGATATTCTCGACTTCTCCAAAATTGAGGCAGACAAGCTGGAACTGGAGAATCAGCCCTTTGACCTGCGGGAATGTCTCGAGGGGGCGCTTGACCTGCTGGCAACAAAAGCGGCTGAGAAGGGCCTTGATCTCGCCTATTTGATTGCGCCCCAAACCCCGGAAGCTATTGTCGGCGATGTGACCCGTCTGCGCCAGATTCTGGTCAATCTGATCAGCAACGCGGTCAAGTTTACCGAGCAGGGTGAAGTGGTGGTTTCAGTGTCAAGTGTCAAGTATCAAGTATCAAGCGACAAAGTAAACGTGACACCTGACACACATGAATTATATTTCTCTGTCAAAGACACCGGCATCGGCATTCCGCCTGACCGGGTGGACCGGCTTTTCCGCTCTTTTAGCCAGGTAGATGCTTCAACGACGCGCCGCTATGGGGGTACAGGGCTGGGGCTGGCCATTAGCAAGCGCCTGAGTGAACTGATGGGCGGGACCATGTGGGTCGAGAGTGAAGGCGTGCCGGGCCAGGGCGCTACGTTCCACTTTTCGATCCGGGCCGAAGCGGCTCCCAGTCCCACCTATGCCTTCTTGCACGAAGCGCCACCCGAATTGCGGGGAAAACGGCTCCTGATTGTGGATGACAACGCGACCAACCGGCGCATCCTGACCATGCAGGCCCAGTCGTGGGGGATGCTCTACCGAGAGACGGCCTCGCCGGCTGAGGCTTTGGGCTGGATTGGCCAGGGCGAGCCTTTTGACATCGCTATTTTGGACATGCAGATGCCGGAGATGGATGGGTTGACTCTGGCCGCTGAAATCCGCCGCCTGGAAGAAAGCAGGGGAGCAAAAGAAAATCCAAAATCTAAAATCCCTCTGGTTATGCTGACTTCGCTGGGCCGGCGTGAGGTGGGCGAGCCGGTCGTGGAATTCGCCGCCTTTCTTAACAAGCCGCTCAAACCTTCGCAGTTATTTGATGCCCTGGTGAGCATCTTTGCCGGCCAACCGAGACGGATGCGGGAAGAGAGGCAGGCGCCCGCGACGACGCAGTTCGACCCCGATATGGGCCGTAGATTTCCGCTGCGCATCTTGCTGGCCGAAGACAACGCCACCAATCAGAAGCTGGCCCTGCGCCTGCTGGCGCGCATGGGCTACCGGGCCGACGTGGCCGCCAATGGCCTGGAGGCTCTGCAAGCCCTGGAACGGCAAACCTATGACGTCGTGTTGATGGACATGCAAATGCCGGAGATGGATGGCCTGGAGACGACACGCCACATTCACCAGCGTTGGCCGGGCGAGCAACACCCTTACGTGATTGCCATGACCGCCAATGCCATGGAAGGCGACCGTGAGATGTGCCTGGCCGCCGGGATGGACGATTACATCAGCAAGCCGATTCGGGTCGAGGCGCTCATCCAGGCTCTGGAACGGGGATCGGCCGATGTCTATCTACGTAGAATCGACAGAGATACGGACCAGGCGCAGGGGGGAAAAGAAACGGCAGGCACTGTGTCCCAAGGTTATCTCGATCCGGCAGCCTTAGACAATTTACGCGATACAACGGGCGGCGACCCGGCATTCCTGGCCGAACTAATTGATACATTCCTGGAGGACGCACCTCCCCTTCTGAACAATCTGCAGCAGGCCCTGGGCAAAGAGGATGCGGCTGGCGTCCGGCTGGCCGCTCACAGTCTTAAGTCAAATGGGGCTGATTTCGGGGCAACCACCTTTTCCGCTTTATGCCAGCAACTGGAACTGCTCGGCAAATCAGGCCAGTTGACCGGCGCCGAAGCGTTGCTAAGCCGGATCAACGAAGAATTTGAAAACGTCAAAGCGGCCCTGGAAGCCATCCGCGGCGAGTAAGGAACAACTATGTCAGAAATAAAGGGCCAGGTTCTGGTGGTGGACGATAACCGCATGAACCGCATGAAGTTATCGCACAGCCTGGAACAGCAAGGTTATACGGTCGCTCTGGCCGAAAATGGCCGGCAGGCCCTGCACATGCTCCAGGAACAATCGTTTGATGTGGTGCTGTTAGACATTGTTATGCCGGAAATGGATGGCTACGAAGTGTTGGCCCAGATGAAGGCCGACGCCGGGTTGCGAAATATCCCTGTCATCGTCATTTCAGCGCTGGACGAGCTGGACAGCGCCGTGCGTTGTATTGAAATGGGGGCCGAGGACTATCTACCCAAGCAGTTCAACCCAGTCTTTCTAAAGGCCAGGCTTGACGCCAGTTTGAGAAGGAAGAAACTGCGTGACCTGGAACAAGCCTATCTGCGGCAGGAAGTCATGCTGCGCCAGAGCGAAAAGCTGGCCACCCTCGGTAGATTGAGCGCGGGCATGGCCCACGAATTGAACAATCCGGCTGCTGCGGCCCAGCGGGGAGTCGAGCAAATACGTTCGGCTTTTGAGCAGCATCTAAATGCTCACCTGACGCTGGATGGAGCCAATCTTTCGACCACCCAGGCGGCTGCTTTGCGAGAACTTTTCTGGGTCATCTGGACGTGCAAAGACCGCATGAGCGCGCTGGACGCCATTACCCAGAGTGACCGTGAAGCTGAATTGGAGCAGTGGTTGGAAGAGAACGGAGTTGAGGAGGCGTGGGATTTAGCCCCGGCTCTGGTAACCATGGGCTACAGCGTGGACGAACTGGCCCGGCTGCAGGCAGACTTCACCGCCGCACAGCTCCCGGTCGTCCTGACCTGGCTGGTCAGCGGGTTTACCATTTTTAATGTCCTCGACGAAATCGGTGAGGGGACCCGGCGTATTTCCGAAATTGTCAAGGCCCTCAAGACCTACACCTATCTCGACCAAGCCCCCGTTCAAAATGTAGATGTCCACACCGGGTTGGAAAACACGCTGGTGATGTTCCGCAGCCGGCTGAAGCAGGGTGTCATTGTCCATCGCTACTATGCCCAGGACCTGCCGCTGATTGAAGCTTACGGAAGTGAGTTAAACCAGGTTTGGACCAACATTATTGACAATGCGATCGCGGCGATGAATGGCAAGGGGGAAATCAGCCTGCATACTCGACGGGAAGGAAACTGGGTCGTCGTAGAAATAAGCGACAACGGACCAGGTATTCCCAAAGAGATCCAATCCCAAATATTTGACCCTTTCTTTACCACTAAACCCCCGGGAGAGGGCACCGGCCTGGGGCTTAATATCAGCCATAACATCATTGTGCAAAAACATAAGGGCGAGATCAGCGTAACTTCAGAGCCAGGTAAGACCTGTTTTCAGGTCAAACTACCGTTGACTTATGACAGATAAGGAGATTATGATTCTATGGCTGAACCTGTCATCTTAACTGTTGATGACGAGCCCCAGGTACTCAACGCCGTTAACCGGGATTTGCGCCAGCACTATCGCGGCGACTACCGGATTATAAAAGCCGGCTCCGGGGCGGAAGCGATGGAAGCAGTCCGGCAGCTCAAGCAGCGGAATACACCCCTGGCTCTCTTTCTGGTTGACCAGCGTATGCCCGGCATGTCCGGCATCGAGTTCCTGGCCGAGGCCCGCAGTTATTATCCTGAAGCACGGAAAGTCCTCCTGACCGCCTACGCTGACACTGCGGCGGCCATTGCCAGTATTAACTCTATTGGCCTGGACTACTACCTGATGAAACCGTGGGACCCGCCGGAGCAGAACCTTTACCCCGTTCTCGACGACCTGCTCGACGACTGGGCCGCTTCGGTGCCTCTGCCCTACGAGGGCATCCGTGTGGCCGGTACCCTGTGGTCGGCTGCCTGTCACAACGTCAAGGATTTCTTGGCCCGTAACCGCATTCCCTACCAGTGGTTGGACATTGAAAACGACGCCGAAGCCAGGACCCTGGTGGCAGCTATCAATCAGGAAGACCGCCGCCTGCCGGTCGTCTTCTTCCCGGACGGCACTATCTTGATTGAGCCGGAGCAGCGGACCCTGGCCGGTAAAATCGGCATGAATACCCAGGCAGCCCAGCCTTTTTACGACCTGATTATTGTGGGTGGTGGCCCGGCGGGGTTGGGCGCAGCCGTTTATAGCGCCTCGGAAGGCCTGCGTACGTTGATGATTGAGCAAGCGGCGACCGGGGGCCAGGCCGGTACCAGTTCTAAAATCGAGAACTACCTGGGTTTCCCCAAGGGCTTAAGCGGAGCGGACCTGGCTCGTCGAGCCGAAGCCCAGGCGAGGCGCTTTGGCGCAGAAATCCTGGCTCCCCAGGAGGTGATTAGGGTCCGGGTGGAAGATCCGTACCGTATTGTCCAGTTACAGGATGGTACGGAGTTGAACTGCCATACCCTGCTGATTGCCACCGGCGCAACTGTCCAAAACCTCCAGGTTCCGGGTGCTGAGCCGCTCACCGGGGCCGGCATTTATTATGGGGCGGCCGTCACCGAAGCGACGCACTACTGCGGTCAGCATGTCTACGTAGTGGGTGGGGCCAACTCGGCCGGGCAGGGAGCGATGTTCTTCGCCCGCTATGCCAGCCAGGTCACGATGCTGGTTCGGAGCAGCGCGTTGGAGAAAGGTATGTCCCGGTATCTGGTAGACCAGATCTACGGCCAGGATAATATTGACGTGCGTCTGGGAACGGTAGTCGCTGAGGTCCACGGTACAGGCCGCCTGGAGGCAATTACCCTCCAGAACACCGACACCGGCCAGATGGAAACGGTACCAGCAGCAGCCCTGTTTGTCTTTATTGGCGCAGTGCCTCATACGGATCTGGTGGCCGGTGTAGTGGAACGCAACGCGGCTGGCTTTATCCTGACCGGGACAGACCTGATGCGGAATGGTCAGCGGCCAAAAGGCTGGACGTTGAAACGAGACCCCTTTATCCTGGAAACAAACGTGCCCGGCATTTTCGCCGCCGGCGATGTGCGCCAGGGGGCCGTTCGTCGCGTAGCTTCGGCTGTTGGCGAAGGCGCCATCACCGTCGGCCTGGTTCACCAGTATTTAAAGACAGTCTGATTAGTTATACAGTTTAGCTAACAGTGGTCCCAGCCCCATGAGGCTGAAGCCCAAGACAGAAGCAGCATCATTCCCAGACAGGTACCGATCCTCAGGACCTCCCCTTTCTTTTAATCATCAGCCATCGTTGCCCAGGCTCCGGCCGCCAGGCAGGCAAGCTGTCTAAAGCGGGGTGATTGCTCAGCGCGGTTAGCCCCGTTCCATCGGCGTTCATTACCGAGATTTCGCCGTTGACACCGGACGAGCGTCCCCGGCTGGAATAAAACGCCAAACGTGTGCCATCGGGCGACCAGGTTAGGTCGCTGGCCGCGAGGCGCCGTAATGAACGCTGATCGGAGCCATCGGCCTTCATCAGGAAAAGCTGCGCCTGGCCATCCACGGGGAGTCATAAACATCAGGTTAGGGGTGAAACAGCAAAAGTAACACCCCTAAAGATTTGCTTAACGACCCATAGGGGCAGGCAGAGGAACCCTTAACTTTTCCGACCAGGGCTGTAGGCTCGGCAGGATCGCGGGATACAAGACAACGCCTTGCTCAAGCTGCTCGGCCCGCAGCCGGAGCGCCCGGCTCCCTGGCAGGCGGACCGGCGGGCTGCCCGGTTTGGGTGTGTTGCTGCGACAAGCCTCAGCCAACCATTCTGTTTCCCTGAGGAAGTTTTCTCGCCCCCCAAAAGCGGCCGGGTCCATCACTTGCAGCAACACCGAAGCCCCCCATCGCTGCGGCTGCTCCGAGCGGCCATGCCCCGCCAGCGCCGAAGTCAGCGCTTCGACCAAAAGACCCAAAGCGAAGCCTTTATAGCCCAGATCAGTTGCCCCAAGCGGTAGGATAGAACCGGGCGGGTCGGTAAACAGATCAGCGGGATTATCACTCACCTTGCCCTGGTTATCCAAAAGCCAGGGGCCGGGAAGGGGCTGTCCGGTCTGCTGTAATCGCCCGACAAGGCTCAGACTCGTCGTGGACATACTAATATCGAGGATAATCGGTTCACCCAGGGTGGGTATCCCGGCTGCCAGCGGATTAGGAGTATACAGCGGCTGAATACCCCCAAAGGGGGCGACTGCTTTACCGGCAGGATCGGATGAAAGCAGGAGGATGAGCAAGCCCTGATCGGTGGCTCTTTTAAGATAAGCCGCCAAACAGGCGATGTGATGGCTCTGCTGGATTGCCACCGTAACTACAGGATGAAGCTTAACTCGCTCACAGGCCAGGTCTATGGCTTTGACTACCAGCCAGGGACCGGGCAGGTAGCAGCCATGCCAGGTGACGGCTGCGCCCCGATCGGCAATAATTTCAGGCTCGCCGGTGGTGGTCATCGAGCCTGCTTCCAATTCCCGGAGATAGGCAGCGAGGAGTTGCAGGCCGTGGGTAGAATGCCCCAGCAGATCACCTTCTACCAGAATTTCAGCAACGGTGTCAGCGCGCTCCGGGGCAAGCCCGGCCCCTTGTAATAGCTCGCTGGACCACTTTATTAAATCTGCGGCGGCATAGCGCTCTGAATGAGTCAAAAGAATATCCCTTTCTTGAAGCCTCTGGATTTCTCGTTTGCTAATGGTTTCGCTGTTATCTGCTGAAGTTGTTTACCAACAGGTCAGCGAATCTAGAAAAAGCTGTTTGAGATCTTCAGCACTGGCCGGGCGAGGGGATAACTTGGTCACGCGATGCTGAGGCAGCGTCCCAGCCACTAACTGCTCTACGTCCTCTGGCCCAAAACCAACTGCGCTTAATCCGTTGGGCATCCCCGTCCGGCGCATCAAATCAATCACCGCCCCAGCCAGCAATTCGCCAGCCTGAGCCGGATCGGCCTGGGCCACGTTTACCCCCATTAACCGGGCTGCGTCCAGGTGGCGCTGCGGGTTCACCGGCGCGGTAAACCGGAAGACGGCCGGCGCATTCAAAATGACCGACATCCCGTGCGGAATGATGGGATGAGCGGAGGTGTAGCCTTCCGGTTTGAAAGCGCGGACCATCCCCGAGACCGGGTAGGACATGCCGTGCGGCAGATGCACCCCGGCATTCCCAAAACCAACCCCGGCAAAGGCCGCCGCGAGGAGCATCTGCCCGCGCGCCTCGTCGTCTTCAGGATCGTCAATGGCCCGGATCAGGTTTTGGGCGACGATTTCAATGGCCCGCGCCGCCCAGATATCGCTGACAGGATTGGAACCCTGGTAGGCCGGCCGCAGGCTGAGTTGTTCGGGCGCGGGTCGCTGGTTATACGGCAGCGCGGTCATCGACTCCAGGGCGTGGCTGAGCACATCCAGCCCGCTGCACGCGGCCACCATCTTGGGCAAGGTGCGGGTGTTATCGGGATCAATGATGCCCATGACCGGGCGCAGGGCGCGATGGGCAATCCCGGTTTTGGCGTGCATTTCCAGGAAATCAAAGATGGTTACTCCGGTCGTTTCGCTGCCGGTGCCGGCCGTAGTCGGCACGGCAATCAACGGTTTCAGGCGTCCGGGCAACGGCCGCCCCTGGCCAATCGGGGGGTTGACATAGGTCAGGAAATCAGCCGGGTAGGTGGCGTATAAGTTGGCGGCTTTGGCCGTGTCCATACTGGAGCCACCGCCAACGGCGACATAGCCATCAAATTGTCCCTCCGTGGCGAATTGAATCGCCTCTTTGAATGAGACATCGGTTGGCTCGACCCGCACTTGGTCGAAAAGAACAGCGTCAAGGCCCTCCGCCCGCAAGGCCGCGAGAGTCACAGCGACCGGCTCCAGGTGGGCCAGGTTTGGATCGGTCACGACCATGACCCGTCGGGCGCCAAACTGTTTCATATCATAGCCGACTTCGCGGGTTGCGCCGGAGCCGAATTTGATACTGGACGTATCCATGGTAAATATGGTTTCAAACGTCATTGTTTTTTACCTGCCTGTGAATGGATTGGGAAATATAAAACACTCCGGCACAGTAAACTCAGCGGGGTGAGTTCCATTCGCTTGACTCTTTCTGCCCTGAGATGTCTGCCTTCGCCCGAATCCTAACGTCATCTGCCCCATTACGCAAATTATCTTAGCTACGCGGATAACTTGACCCACTTTTTCGCTTCGTAACGCTGCCCGTAACGATCCGTAGATACCTGTCGGCTAAACTAAAGGCAGTAACATTATTGTCAGAAAGGATCATCCGTATGAGAAAGATGCTTGGCTTTTTGTTCGGCCTGCTAATGAGCCTCTGGTTAGGGGTCTCCCTGGCTATGGCCCAATCCGGTTACCCCCAACCCACCGACGCCTACATCAATGACTTTGCTCATCTGTTGAACGAGAGTGATGCAGCCCCTATCACTAAATTGCTGAGTGAACTTAAACGCCAAAGAGGCATCGAAGCGACAGTCGTCACCCTCAACTCAATGCACGATTATCCCACCGGCGATGAAACTATCGAGGTCTTCGCCGCCCACCTGTTCAACACCTGGGGCATTGGCGACAAGGCCAATCACAAAGGGGTGCTGATTTTGGTAGCGGTGCAGGATCGCAAAGTGCGGATTGAACTGGGGACCGGCTATGAAAGCCAGTATAATGACGAGATGCAGCAGATCATCAACGAGCACATGCTGCCGGCGTTCAAACAGGGTGATTACAGCCACGGTCTCTACCAGGGGACCCGAGCGATTATAGCGACTCTGACCGGCGTTTGGCTGCCCGATGAGCGGCCGGTTCAATCAAGGGGTGGGGGCAGTAGTGTGCCGGTCGCGGAGGTCTCGCCGCGCCAACAGAGTGACACCCGGATGGGGACTTTTCTCTTCAGCGCCTTTGTGGTGATCGTCGGCTATCTGATTTTGGCGCACATTTTTGGTTGGCCGGTAGGGAACGGCCGGTCTGATGATGATGACAAGCACCCTTCATGGTCGTCTCGGTCCAGCAGCGGCCATTCCAGTAGCTCTTCCAGTAACAGTTCATTTGGCGGCGGCCGTTCGTCGGGCGGAGGGGCCAGCGGCAGTTGGTAGCGTTTTAATAAACCATTTCGCCGCGCACAAAGGCGGCGGTGCGCGGGTCGGAGGGCATTTCAAAAAAGGTGTGGGTAGCGGCAATTTCCACCAAGCGGCCTTCCAGGAGCAGGGCGGTGCGGTGGGCCAGCCGTTTGGCTTGAAAAACGTTGTGCGTGACCAGTACCACCGTCGTGCCTTTCTGGCGATTTTCCTCGGCCACAATTTCCTCGATCAGCTTGACATTGTAAGGGTCAAGATTGGCGGTAGGTTCGTCCAGCAGCAGCACGATTGGCTGGATGACCAGAGCCCGGGCCAGGGCTACTCGTTGGGCTTCACCGCCGCTTAAGGTACGAGCTGACTGGTGGGCCAGTTTGCTCAGGCCAACCCGTTCCAGGGCCTCAGCCACGGCCTGGTCAATGATCCTCTTATCCTGACGGCGCACTTTCAGGCCATAAGCCACATTTGCGGCCACGGAGCGATTGAGCAACACTGGGGTTTGGAAGACGGTCGTCACCTGGCGGCGAGTCTCCAACGGCAGGGTGCTTCCGTTCAGGGAACTCTGTTCAAAGATCAGGTTGCCGCTGGTGGGCTGCTCCAAAAAGTTGAGGAGTCGCAATAAGGTGCTCTTCCCCGCACCGCTGGGGCCGACAATCGCCAGAATTTCACCCTCATAAATCTCAAGCCGTTCTATCTGGATGATGGGGCGGCCGTTATAACTCTGGATCAAATTGTGAAGCTGATAGATTACCTGACCAGGCCTCAAATTGTTACCTGCTACCTGTTAATATCCCGACCTTGCAAGTGGGTCATCATAAAATTTGTACAGAAAGACAGAATGAGCAAAATAATGCCCAGAGCAATTGCCAGATCGAAATTGCCTTTCTGCGTTTCCAGAATAATCGCGCTGGTCAGGGTGCGCGTCTTCCCGGCGATATTGCCGCCGGTCAACATGACCGCGCCTACCTCGGAAATGACCGCCCCAAAGCCGGCCGCCATCGAGACGATCACGCCCACCCGGGCTTCCAGCAAAATAGCTACGGTTGCCTGCCAATCGGTAGCGCCCAACGCCCGTAACTGCTGCCGCAGGTTAGGATTGACACTCATCACCGCCGCCATGGTAAACCCGGCCACCAGGGGAAAAGCGATGATGGTTTGGGCCACGCTCATGGCCCTTGGCGTAAACAGCCACCCCAGCGGGCCGAAGGGGCCGCTGCGAGAGAACATCAAGTAGACAAACAGCCCGATGACCACCGGCGGAAAGCCCATCCCCGTGTAAAGCAGGGCCATCACCAGCCGCCGCCCGGGGAAGCGCTTCAACCCCAGGAACGCACCCAGGGGAATGCCTACCAGGGAACTGCACAACAGCGATACTCCGGCGATCAGCAGCGATAACCAGATGACTTCATACAGCGCCGGGCTGAACCCGAAGATCAGTTCAAAAGCCTGAATAAATCCTTGAAATAGATCGTTCATGGCCCTGTGGCGAGAATAGAAGATAGTAGATGGAAGATGATAAATCGCTATTTCTGAAAAAATCTATCCTCTATCTTCTATCCTCTACCCTCTACCCTCTAATTACTGCGGTTTGGCTGCATTCCAGGCGGCCGAGTCGGGCACAAAGAGAGGCTGGCCAAATTTGTCCGCCCCAAACTGGCTGATCAGCGTTTGCGTCTCCAGCGAGGTCATCCACTCCACAAAGGCGTGCGCTCCCGCCGCGTTAACACTGGGACACTTTTCCGGGTTCACTTCAATGACCCCGTAAGGATTGAACAGACGCGAGTCGCCTTCGACCAAAATCTCCAACTCCGTACCTTCCAGCTTGCGCGCCAGGTAGGTCGCCCGGTCGCTGAGAGTGTAGGCTTGCTGCTCGTTAGCAATCGTCAGCACGGCGCCCATCCCCTGTCCCACCGACTGGTACCAGTCGCCTTCGGGCCGCTTGTAGGGCTTGGTCGGGTCCACATCGGCGGCTTCAATCAGGGTCAAGCCCGTCGCTTCCCACAGGCTTTGCTCTTTGGTGTGCGTGCCGGAATTGTCGCCGCGCGAAATGAACGGGCTTTGGGTTTCGGAAATTTTGATCAGGCCCGCTGCCGCATCGGTCATCCCTTTAATTCCGGCCGGGTCTGAGGCCGGGCCAAGGATGACAAAGTCGTTGTACATCACATCCTGCCGGTTGATCCCCGCGCCATCGGCGACAAAGGCGTCTTCCTGCTTGCGGGCGTGGACCAGCACCACGTCGGCGTCGCAGTTGCGGCCCAATTCGATGGACTGGCCGGTGCCGACGGCGATCACTTCCACATCCGCGCCGTAGCGGGTTTCAAAATCGGGCAGGATGACATCCAGCAAGCCGGAGTCCTGGGTGCTGGTGGTGGTCGCCAAAACCAGCCGGCCGACCTGCTGCCCGGTCGGCTGGGCGGGTGAGACTGCCACTTCCGGCGCGGCCAGTGAGCGCTCCAATAAGGCCTCGGCGTCGGCGGGGTTGGGGACGCACAATTTCCAGCCAACTTCGATGACATCCACATTTTCGATGGCGGCAAAGCTGCTGTCCTCGGCGTTTTTGGCGTTGGTGGCTTCGGCAATGGCCGGGTAAGCCAGCACATCGCCATACGCTTTTTCGGCGATTTTCGACAGCCAGTCGTCGGCTTGGACGATCACCTCCTGCTCGCAAGCGACCGCGCCCTGGTGCGGCGGCGCGGCAATAGCTGCCGGAACCAGGCTGCCGAGAATGAGCGCCAACAGAACAAACACGAAAAGAAATCTTTTGAATTGCATAGCCTAAAATCCTTTCTTCTTATCTCCTTATTGATTTATTTGAATGAGCGCCTCAATGGCACTCATTACCCAACAAGCTTCGTGGTTATTCGACCCACTGCACCTGGCCTGTTTCTCGGACTTCATACCCCCCCAGCGCGGTCATCTCCGCTTGGGCGGCATCGGTGGCCAGCCAGTGGACCAGGGCCTGGACGGGTGAGGACTCCCACACTTCCGCCGGAATGACCAGGTCGTACCGCTCCAGGGTTAAGGGAATGAAACGCAGCCCAAAAGCCAGAGCCGCGGCCTCGACTCCCAACCCCACATCGGCCTGGCCTTCGGCAATCATCTGGGCCACTTCGGAGTGAGTAGATTTTTCCTGCTCATAGCCGGGCAGTTGCTCCGGGGCAAGGCCCAACTGGTGCAGATGGGCGTCGAGCCACACCCGTGTGCCCGCACCGCGCTGGCGGTTGACAAAACGCAGGCCGGAGTGGGCCAATTCTTCCAGAGTGGATACTACCGCCGGGTTAGCCGTGGAAGCGATAAAACCCAGGCGGCGATGGGCCAGGGTCAACAAGGCGACCCGCTGCCCGGGCAGCAGCCGCCGGACAAAGGGGATGTTGTAGCTATCGCTCTCCTCGTCCCACAGATGGCAGCCGGCCAGATCAGCCTCGCCCTCGGCCAGGGCAATCAAGCCGCCCAAACTGCCGGTGAAGGTCAGTTGGGGTGTCTCGCCGGGGGCAAAGTCGGCAAACCGGGCGGCGATGAGGGTCACTGCCGGGTCATGGCTGCCCACAAAGCGCAGGCGCTGCTCCGCAAGCTGGACGTGGGTATGGTTTAAGGTGCGCCAGCGATCCAGGGCAATCCGTACCGCCTGTTCCGATTCAAGCGGCGTATAACCTGCCGTCAGCGCCTCCAGCAGAAACGCCTCAGCCCGATGCACCAGGGCAGCCCGGCGCAGCGGCGTCTCCAGCGTGGCCGGGATAGCCGCCATCACGTGAGTCCCCTGGCCGGGGCGGCTGGTCACCAACCCCTGTTGAGCCAGTTCCTCGTAAGCTCGTTGAATCGTGCCGATGGTGCAGTTCCAGCGTGCGGCCATCTCGCGCACCGAAGGTAGCCGGTCGCCGGGACGAAGGACTTCATTACGAATATCCTGCCGGATAGTCTCGGCAATTTGGTAATAAAGATAGCTCCTGTCCATGCTGCCGATACCTGTCTATAGTTGTGCCAATCTAATAATCTGGATATCTACAAGTATTGCTGAGGGAATAGGGGGCGATTCTTGAGTAGTTGCAGGTAAAATCAACCACGACCGATGGCGCATACGGGCACCTCAAAAGAGATGTATATTTGAGAGGATGCAATTATACTATACGGTTAAGGAGAAGACAAAAAATCAGCGCGCGCTGAACGGGAGATGTTGGAAATCGAATATTTTGAGACTGGTAATCGGAGTTCTTGGGACTGGTAATCGAAATTCGTGGGACTATACTAAACCAAGTTCTTGGGACTGTCCTAAAAAGTGTCAAATTCTCGAACTTTGTGGGACTACACTAAATCTAATAAACGAAACGAATCGATTACAGAAACAAAAATTCTCTCGGAGTTTATGGGACTATACTAACTGAACAGGAGCAGGGCGCATTTTATCGGACTTGCTGAGACTATCCTAATTTCGTACTTTCCAAAGCGCACGGAATTTGCGCCTTTTCATTGGGTGCTTAGGCGGACTGTTATAAAACGGGTAAAATGAGCCAGTATTTACGAGAGGGTATTGCCACTGAGGATATAGGTGTGCTAAAATGGGGCAACAAAAAGACCTCCAAAGTTTGTCACTACCCTAACCTGTGTCTTCTCCTTCTTTTCCCCCGTTGCTGCGCCGCAGCCCGTTACTGCCGGGTGAGTCGCTCTACTCGCTGTTAATTCGATTGGCGGCTAAAAACTATTACGAACTCTCGACAATTCTTGGATTGGGTTGCCTACGCCCGTTAGAAAACCCTCTTTATCCTTACCGGCCTGACATCTACCTTGCTCTGGCTGGATTAACTTGCTTGCCGGTCACTCAAATCTACGAAGCGACCTTACACCTCTTTGCCCGAGTCATAACTCCGAAAACTACTGTCAGCCTGCAATTACCTGATGGACAAGTTGTGCCATTGTTGTCATACCGTTTTCACACATCTCTACATTTGCATCATCACCAAGCCACCCCGTTTTGTCCCCACTGCCTGGCCGAAACGCCCTATCACCGGTTGGCCTGGATGTTGAGAGCCGCGACCGCCTGTTTATATCACGATTGCTTGTTGCTCACCGGCTGCCCGGCTTGTGGCGGCAAGCTGCCGGTGGCGGCGGTGGTCAATGCCACCTGCCCTGACTGCCAAACCGACCTGCGCCGGGCTAAAACTACACCTCTTGATGAACCGAGCCGGTTATCCCAGCAAACCATCCAAAGCTGGTTTGGTTTGGCTGCTGCGCCTAATGTCGTCCTGCCTGACCTGCCTCCGCCGGCGCTCTACCGGCTGCTGACAGATATGGTCGGTTTTCTTGAGCGGATTACTTCAACCGCCTCGCCTTATACTTACCTCACAGCTTGTCAAGGATTGATTGATTGGCCTGCCGGTTTTTATACTTTTTTGGACACCTACCGGGAACTTCACCGACGCCTGCCGGTTTCTTCATTAGGTAACGAATTTGGTACGTTGTATAAGAATGGTGTGAAACTTAACTGGCGCGATTTTGAGCCGGTACAACAAGCGTTTGATAATTACGTGATACTTAATTGTCCAAACTTATCCCTCCTCTCCCAAACTCACCGGTTTAAAGCAAATGAGCAGATTATTTTCATCAATAGGGCTGAGGCCGCGCAACGGTTAAATATCACGCGGCGTATGGTGGAGCACCTGATCGGCCTGGGGCTGATTAAACGCCATCCCGAAACATCTAAAGGAGGTTCACGCACCTTACTGTACCGAGCCGACGTACTGGCCCTGCAAGCCGGGTGGAATGCTTCGCGTCCCATTGCGGACCTGGCCCGGCTGCTGATAACGGATGAGGCAGTGGTAACTGCTCTGCTAACTGCCGGGCTGCTGCCGGAGCCAACCAACGCCGCGGCTTGCAGCTTGTTGGACCGCTTGCAAGTTGACCTCATCGCCAGGCCCCCATTTAAACACGATGCTGTCCCCCTGCCTGATATGCCTGACCCTCTGGTGGTGATAGCAACAGTCCTGGCCGGGCAAGTGCGAATCTGCTTTAACGGCGGGCTGGGGTTGAACCGTATGAGGCTGGCTCGCCAGGATTTAATTGCCGCCGGTTTATTGTAACGTTGATGTTACCTTTTCTTTTTGGGATGGAGGTGTTACAATGGCAACATTTAAGAACCTCAATTCACCAAGAGGTTCCTGCAATACTGTTTCCTTTGAAAGTATAGTCCCGATCAAGATGATCTGGCCTGTGTGATGGTTTTTGAGCGGGAGTGTACCATCCCTACGGTGATTACGCCCCCTAACCAATTGGAACACAACCCGATAGGAATCAACCCGTTGATTCTGCCAATTGAACGTGATGGGATTCGGTTGTAAGACATTTGCCCTGCTGTGGTAAAAAGAACGATAACTGGGATAGTGCAGCAGAAGTAAGAGAATGGAACCCAAAGCCTCTTTTGATCCGTCTGGTACCCCTTTACACTGGTTTGACCGGGGTATTGCCCTGGAAGGGTTACGCCATCATTTCCAGCAATGTGGTGACACCATCCGCATCGCCTCCGGTTTCTTCACCATACGCGGTTACAGCCTGATTCGCGCCTCCGCCGTCGGGAAGAAAATATTGATTTTGGTTGGCCTCAAAGACCCGGGCGACGAAAGAGTCAAGCGGGTGCTGATCAAAGAGATAATGGCCGATTTACGCAAGGGCATCCATACAGATCGGCGTCAGGCTGTCCGTGAGTTGGTTAAACGCATCGAGGGGGAAAAGTTCCGTATTGTCAGCGCCCGGGCAATGGACCACCACGCCAAGTTGTACCTTGTTGACGATTCGACAGCTTTGATTGGCTCGTCAAACCTGTCAGAAAATGGGCTGAAAAAAGTTATCGAAGCTGGGTATACGATTGTTGACCCCGCTCACGTAGCCGATTATGTGCGTTGGTATGATGAGTATTTCGAGAATAGTAAAGACATCACCCAAATTCTGCTGAAAATTCTCAAAAAATGGCTGGCTCTGGCGCGGCCTTGGGATATTTATTTAAAAACTCTTGATGCGCTGCGGTCACTTGAGAAACCCCAACTGGAGCGGGTCAACTATCGTAAGCCGGTCAGCTATCAGCGTAATATCGTGGCCAAAGCCTTGCGCTCGATCCAGGACCACAGTGGCGCAATGGTGATTGCTTCAACGGGATTGGGCAAGACCGTTATCGGCACTGATATTGCTTTACGGCTTAACGAAGCAGAGACTATCAAAAATGTCTTGATTATTGGTCCACAAGCGGTTGAAGAAAATTGGGACAAACATTTTCGGCCCACCGGGATTTATGTGTGTTTTTTTAACCCTTCCGCCGTAAATGACTCCCCTGATAAGAACCGCCACTCTCGAAGATTACAGGATTATCTTGAGACACTGGATGAGCGGTGGTTAATCATCATCGATGAAAGCCACAATTTCAGGAATGAAAGACAGGAAGCCTGGGAAGATGGACGAGCCATCAGGGAGATAAAAACTGCCTTCAAGCGATTGCGCCCGGCCATTGCCAAATCCAAAGCGAAAGTTTTGTTAATGACGGCGACCCCGCTGTCTACCGGCGTTGAAAACATCAACGCCCAGCTCTCCTTGCTCCCCAAAACTGCCCCTCCCTCTCGAAGCGCCGCATTGTCCCTGCTTCCTGACACCGACAGGCCAGCCAAATCCGCAGCCTGGCGTATTGGCGGGAAATTGCAAGAACTGCGCGAGTTGGACGTGATTGTTTCTATGACCACCCCCTATGTAGCCAAACATTATGCCCTTACCGATGAGGAAACGGGGGAGTTATACATTAACTTTGCCTCTGACCGCCGCTATATTCCTCGCGTTATTTTGCACCGGGTTAATACCCCCCTTTTATTGGAGTCCGAAATCATCTCAGCTTTAGAGCAAAAATATTTCAAAACCGATCAGAAACATCCTTTGTTCAAGGGCAATATTGAACTATTGATACGTACTCACTGGGCCAGTTCGCCTTGGGCGTTACGAGATGTCATCAGCAAATCTATCGAGCGAAAAGGCTGGCAGCCTTATAACGTCACGTTTGCGCTGGATGTAGAATTTCATCGTCAAGCGAGTTTTTACGAATACGACCTCCGCACCCATAAACCTGACCGCAAAGCACGGCTAACGCCAATCATCGAATCTCTGGAAAGTCTTTCTTTTCAGGATGACCTCAAATTAAAACTGCTTGTCACTATTCTCAATAAATTAATCGCCGAAAACAAAAAAGCTATTATTTTTGCCGAATTTCACGCCACCGTGGCTTATCTGGATGCTGCCCTAAAAGAACTTTGTCCTGGCTTGCCGGTTGCCAGTTTAGTAAAGATGAACAAGCCGGGTGATTACGAGCTAAAACATCCCAAAGAAATTAAAGGGCTGCTGGAACAATTTGCGCCCATTGCCCACGATTTACCGGCAGAGACTGGCCGGTATAATGTACTCTTAGCCACCGATGCCTATGGGGTCGGCGTTAATATGCAGGATGCCCAGGTGGTGATTAACTATGATTTAGCCTGGACACCCATTGCCCCGGTGCAGCGCGCCGGGCGGGTGCTGCGCCTGTGGCATAGCCCGCGCACGGTAGAGCTTTTTTCTTTTGTGCCAATGTTGTCCTCAGAGAACCAGATCAAGCAGGAAGCGGAAAAATTTGGCCGTCGTTGGATACGCTTGACCAGGCGGGACCGGCAATCGCGCCTGGTGGTTGATTTGCAAACGATGACCACCCGCACCGAGCCGGTTGTGGTTGATATGCCCACATTGGCCCCAACGATTGAAAGCGGTGAACTCGATTTCAGTGCCCTGGACAGGGAGGAAGAAACCGGTGATGTGATTCCCGTGTCGCCGCTGTTTCGCCACACTGCTCATCTGGAAAATTATCGCCCGGACATCAATGAACTGGCCGATGATTTGCACAGCGCAATGGTTTACCCGGGCGACACACCGAAAGTTTACACCTTGCTGCGTTATAAGGGCGGATACGTTTGGGCCTTGTACGACCTGAAACGGCGTACCCTTCTGCCCCCTCTGACTGATTTGCAACTACTAAACTTAATTGAGTGCCAGGAAACTACGCCATTGGCTCGTATCCCGGCCAAATGGATTGAACGAGGCGGCAATGCCTGTGTAAAAGCCTGGTGCAAGGCCAGAGAGGTCAACCCGGACCAGGTGGAACGAATCTGCACCCTGTACCTGACCCCTGATGAGCAGGATGATTTTAGCCAACTTTTTGAATAGTGAAAACAGGTGTGTATAAACGGGCAGATAACTTGCTGCCCCCGAAGGTTGTACCGCTCAATCTTCTGAGATCGATAAATGAGCCAGTATTTATGAGAAAGTATTGCCACTGAGGATATAGGTGTGTTAAAATGGGGGCAACAAAAAGACCCCTAAGTTTACGCCCTGTAGAGGTCTTTTGAAGGAATTGACCAGGTATACGCCCGGCCTGTTTTGCTTGAGCTTACTATAGCACGAGTGCGCCGCCTGGTCAAAGAAAGGCGGCTTTTTCTTTTGCACCAATCGCTCACTGAACGATTCGTTCAGTGGCCAAAAGATAGGGTTATTTTCACAATCAAATACATTTCCAATCACTGTGTAGTAGGTAATTCAACTTTTGCCAATTTTTCTCCTCACGTAATAGGACAAGGGATACAAGGAGGTCATCTATGTCAAACTGGACAGCGGCAAGCAAATACGTATCTGAGTTTGTGGATAAGTTTCTCGACAGGGCATTGGGCGCAACAAATGACCCGCGGCAAAGAGTGCCGGTCTACGACCCTTTGCCCAACAAATTCTATGTAGGAAAGTTGCTGCCCGAGGGCGAGTCTGTTGGGCAGAGTGAATATAAAGCGAAAGTTGCCCCTTGCTCCTACATTGCCACATTTCTCATTAAGGGCAAGCCGGCCCAGATAAGGTTCAAAATAACCCCCTCATTCAACCTATATTTCCGCACGGCAATTCATAAAGTAGCCGGCAGCGACCGAGATGCAGACTCTGGCGCGCATACAATCTATTCTGCCCAGGCAGACCCCCCTTTGCCGGCTCAATCCGGGCGTGATGATATGTGGGTGGATTGGCAAAATAGGATTCGTTCAGCCTCAAACGAATATATCTCCGCCTTACAAACACTTACACCCGCAAAGACTTACACCGGGCGGCGGTTTCGGGGAAAATACAAGCCCGACCTGGCCATAGATGCGTATATCCGTAAGCGATACTGTTCATCCCTCGATATAGAACTGCCTGACTCCCCCGCTAGAGCAGAGCAGAGCCTGAATCTGGCGAATTTTCGATCTACCTATTCAAAAATAGGCGACTCTCCAGAATGGTCAGGCAAAGTGGAGGCCAATACTTCGCCGGAAGGTGAAAACACGCGCATCCACATTTATCTAACCAATACTTTTCCTGTTAGTGCCGATAAGACGCGCAAGGGCGACCCCAATTGGTATGATACTCACCTTCGAGTTGAGTTGCTTGGCGGACTTGAACTTGTGCCTGTGCCCTGCCCTGTGCTTGATAAAGCCAGAGGCGAAATTCCGAGTGTATATGCTGAGTCAAAGAACTGTGCATTTGACGAGATTAATTCCACTCAGACCCTTCTTACTTTTGCTCCCGTTGCTCGAATGAAAACATTGCGCCGCGCCGCCCGCGAGGTTGATTATTCTTTTCAAGAGTCTGCTGCGAATCCCCAAGGACTTCTCGAAGTGTTTTATAATCAACTGGCAACTAACGGAGCCAGCCCAGCCACGCTAAAAACTTACCGCCAGGAGATTGACCTGATCTTGGGCGATAATAATGCGGTCGAAGCGGTCAGGATGGCGGCCAGAGTATATGCCAAAGCCATTGCTGAGAAGGGGCGGTGGCGTTTTCATCAACTGGCTACGCTCATTCGGTCTGCGGCGGCGTACCTTGAGAGAGAAAGCGGCAGCCAGACGCAGCCCAAACCTATTGTCCTCAATGTCCCCACCGCTGGCGGAAAAACAGAAGCCTTTTTTGCGTCAGCAATGTTCTGCGCTTTTTACGAATTGCAGCGCCGCCGCAGGTCGGTAAATATCATCAAATACCCGATGACATTGCTTTCCAGCGACCAGGTCGCTCGCCTCTCTCGGTATTCGATGATAGCCGATGAAATCGCTAAAGAGGCCAAGGGGCCTCCTCTTGGCATTGGCTATATGGTTGGCAAAAAAGGCCAGTTCGAGGAGCCAAGCGAGGTTATTGAGCGATGCCCATATCCAGACGCCAGCAAGGGGGATGGAATGTGCGGCGAAAGTTGGGAGCCGTTCAGCGTCCAGGGGGGATTGCCTACATTGAAATGCGCTAAAGGGCATATTTTGCATTTAGGCATAGATAGCAAAGATATGCTGGCCCGGCAATGCCCAACTTTTGTGGTCGCTATTTGGGATAAATTCGTTAGCCAGTCGGCGCAGCGTAAGCTGGCGCTACTTTTTGGCGCAGACCGATATTTTTGCCGCAAGCATGGCTTTCTGGACTTCGCCGACGCCGGCCAATCGTATTATAAGGGCGAACTGCCTGGCACTATAGTATGCCAGGTGTATGAAGGCAATAAACCCTGCGGGGAGGCTGCCCGCCCTGCTTCGCCCGTAACTCCCGGCATTATTGTATTCGACGAAGGGCATCTCATCCGCGAGGCGAGCGGGACATTGGACTCTCACTTTGAGACAGCTTATTTCCAAATTGCATCCGACCTTTCCGGCAAGTATCCGATTCCCATTGTTAGCACGGCGACCATTGCCGGAATCGAAGATTTCCTGGAACAACTTGGCCTGGTGGCTCAGGCTAACCGCGACAATTTCCATATTATGCCGGAGCCAGAAGAGCAGAACGCCTTTTTTCAGTATTTGCCCGGCGAAATGCAGCACGAGACAGTTGCTCTAATCCCCTTTGATGTTATGCTGACGTGGGCAGTGCCAGACCTGATAGATGTATTCTTTGAAACGCTGGCTGCCGATTATGGGTATGATGCAACTGCCTCAGAAGCTCAACCTCTGGCAAATTTGAGCCATTTGCGCCAGATTATGGTGTATTGTTCATCTTATAAAAATATCAATGCTCTGGCAGAGATGAATCGAAACGCAGTTGCTGCCAACAGGCAGTATCGGGGGCGTAATCTGCTTAAAACTCTCCAATTAAGCGCCAGATATTTTAGCCGTGTCAAGGCGCAGAAGGCGATTGAAGATGTCAGAAATGTGCAGCAACAAATAGTTTATGCTACCAACATCGCTTCAATTGGGATTGATATTGAAAATTTAGATGTCATCTTTTTCTTTGGCCTGCCGTCCAATGTATCTGAATTTATCCAGGCGATGAACCGGACGGGCCGCCGCGTGGGGAGGCCGGCTATTTGCGTGGCTATTCTTGGGCCAAACAAAGAGCGAGATATGTCTTACTACCGCTATTGGCCGCAGTTTATCAAAGGCGCAAATCAGATCATAGAGCCGGTTCCGCTCAACCGCTTTGCTTCCTCTGCTGTGGCGCGTACATTTAACAATATAGCCACTGCGGTTATGCTGATGAGCTATTCCCACCGAAGTAAGCATAAGCTCTTCGACGCTGGCGAGGTTCTGGCGGTGATGCAGCGAGGAGTATTTTCACCTGAAGAGGTGCTTGCCAAGCTAAAACATATTTACCGCGCTGAGGCTGACCCGGCGCAGGAATATAGCAGCCGTATTGAAGACCTATGGAATGGCTACCAGGCAAGACTCAGCCAGGCTAAGTACAAGACCTTCCTCTCTGATGCTCTTAGCCCGGAGTGGATGCTGAGTCTTAGGTCTATAAGCCGCCCTATCCAAGTTGTATACCCAGAAGTGTCAGAGCTAATTGAAGAGATTGGGTCTGGCTCGCTATTTACCGGCGACGTGGACAGCGAAGCCACCACAGATGTTTCCGGCGCGAAGGCCGAGGAGTAAAGTCTGATGAAAGAAACTACCAGATCGCCCTTACAGGCATTGTATAACAACCATCCGCAGGCATTCTTTTTAATAGACACGGTAATGCACCAGGCCTCTATCAAGGACTGGGAAGCAATCACTGAGAAGGTCGAGGTGGTTGACGAAGGCCGCCTGGACCGAGCTATCCGCTGGCAAATTCGGAGGGCTGACCAGGAGCGGCTACAGGATAGAGAGAAAGGAAATCAAGAGTTTGCTGCTCGCTACCCGCGCAATCACAAATTTCGATTTTATGGCTACAAGCAAGTAAAAGCTGCCCCTGCGCCAACAAGTTTTATCTGCCGGAAATGCGGCTATGTTACATCGCTTAAAGACAAAATTGAGAAAAATAAACTTGCCAGGAATGACCTGATCTGCCCAAACTGTAAGTCGGCGCTTAAACAAATTGTCCACGTCTTCGGGCATCCTCCCTGCGGAGAAATTGCAGAGATTACCCCCCGAAATTGCCCTGAATGTAAGCAGCCGTACAGGTTAATATTGGATAATATTGCTTTTGGGCGGTCTACCTGGCGTTGCCCGAATGGGGACGAAGAAAGGCGGCTGGCTATGACTTGCCCGGCCTGTGCGGCGCGGGGCCTCCAGGGAGAAGAGGCTGGGATGACGCCCTATGCCGCCGGGGTGGCGGTGAAATCCGTCTCAATTGCTATGGTTGATATTAGCACAGACGTAGATTGGGAAGACGTAGCCAGGCGGCGGCTTGAGGTTAAACAGGAAAGTTTGCGCCAACTGATTCTAGAGCATTATCAAGCCGACCCGATGGTATATGAGGCTATCAAGCAACGGCTAGACTCTAACGAAGCCACTCGCCGCCAGATGTATGAGCAGTTTCTTGAAACGCGCCCGGAGTTAAGAAATAAGCAAGATGCGCTCAAAGACGCGATAGGTAGAGAGCCAAGCCCCATCGTCCAAAGATTACTGGCCGAATATCACGGCACAGAGTTGGCAGCGGATAAATCCCCCGACGACCCGCTTGACTCCCATCTACGCCAACTAATCCTGGGCAGGTTTCACCTGACGCCTCGCTATGTCGCTAATTTGCCCATTCTCCAGATTGTATACGGCTACCAGGTGGGCACAAACAATCTACAAGGGGCAAAGGTTTTGACCTTTGACCGGGGGCGGGAAAGTGTGGCTTTAACTCACCGGATGGAAACAGAGGCTGGCCTGTTTGACCTTAGCCCTGCTGCGGTAGCGGCGTGGGTAAGCCGCAAATTGGGAGTTGCTATAAGCGAACTTTCCCTCCACAAGATGCTCATAAGGCAAGATGCCGGCGGCGGGGCGGGCGGCCAGGAAGAGGAGGTTTATCAGCTCGTTGAAACTTTGCTACACACCCTGGCCCATTTGATGATTCGCCAATCCGAACTGTTTACCGGCCTCTCCCGCGAATCGCTGTCAGAGATGATATTTCCCCCGGCTTTGGCATTTGCGATTATCTGCGAGGATGGCAGTGAACTTGGGGCGTTGAGGAGCGCCTTTGCTTCATATCGGCTATGGGATTGGCTTAATCGGTCACTTTTTGCCAGCAAAGAGTGCGCACATGACCCAGTTTGTGTGGAAGGTCGAATCACCGGCTCAGCGGCGTGCCATGCTTGCCTGTTCATTGCGGAAAGAAGATGCAATGGCTATTGGAACCAGCAGCTAAATCGCCGCCTTGTATCTGACGTGCGGAGCAACGATGGCTTCTGGGATGGATAACCCGACATTTCCAATGTCAATTCGAGAGTTTATCAATTTTCTGCGCCGCCGCCACAACCTTTCTATGGCTCAGGGGATGCCGACTGTCTATGCTCTGCTTGCCTCTGGCGCTATCGCCGAAGAAACCTATGCTCTCCGGTTTCTGGATACCCAGGTAGCAGTAAAAATACCTCTGGAGGAGTTGGATGGAATGGTGCGCCAATTCGCCAGAGGCGAGGCTGGCTCAACTTCGACTTCAATAGCTTCGCCGGAAGTAAGTCCGGGCGGCCTACAACTTGTCGCTACAGTGCCGCCTGGGCTCGCAATTTCTGGCCTGAGCAATATAGAAAGTATACGCAGCACCTTTGCCAGAATTGTGAGTTCAGCCAAAGAAACACTCAGGATTTCTTCCCCATATATTGAGCAACCTGGGTTAAATCTAATTCTTGGCTCATTTGAAACAGCCGCAAAAAATGGAGCTTGGCTGCGGCTGCTGGTCCGAATTGACGACTCCTCTAACCCGGAAATGCGAAAAGTAATGGCTGTTTTGACTTTGCACGAGATATTTGGGCAGAAATTGGAGGTGAGGTCATTTGCTAAAGTGATAGGGCAAGGCCAGTATTGGCTGAGTCTAGGCGGGGTACATGCAAAGTTGCTGCTTGCTGATAAATTGCAAGCGTATGTTGGCTCAGGAGAAATTCGAGATCATTCGCTAAACCGCAATTTTGAATTAGGTTTTGCCGTTGATGACCCTGCGGCAATTAATCTCATCTCTGGCCTGTTTGACGCTGTATGGGACGTTTCAAGCAATATCTCCGTTGAGTATTGCCGCGCTTTTGTGAAATGATATGATGTCAGAGAGTGATAGCCTATCCGTAGACATTGTAGAGGCCAAGCGCGGTGTTCTCGAAATTAACCCCGTTGCTCCCCAAAGCAAGATCGAGGCTGTGTTACTTCATATTCCACATAGCCGCGATAACGAATTGATCTACCTCTCCCGCGAGAACGCTGATAAAGCTATGGCGGCCTTGCGGCAGGCGGGCCTTCAGGTGCTTTCGCTAGAGATGGAAATTAAATCTTTGCGGCCCTGCATTCCCAGGAATCTTGCCAAAAACTATTTTGGCAATTACCTAATTCCAGATGGCCTGGGCTTTGCCCCTGATGAAGTTTCCTGGAAGCGATATTCATTCAGCAGCCGCTGCCTTTTGCGTGCCCAGCCTCGCCAGGAGCAAAAGGGGCAATGGTCGCTATTTCTGAGAGAAGGGCAGCCTGTAGTAGCTTCAGATGAGGGCCGAAGCCGAGGTTACTACCTTCCAGAAGGCCAGGCATTAGCTCGATGTAAGTCTCCTCAAGAAATGTTGGAAGAATGCCACTGGCAGTCTCTTCCGGTTAAAATTTATTTTGAAGCTAAGCCCATACTTGCCCCTTACGTAGCCCTGTACCACACATTCATTTGGCTGCCGCCCAAACACTATAGCCTCCTTTACGAGCGGCTTATAGGTTCGGCCAGTAAGGTGAGTGGGGGATTTGCGCTGATACACCACCTGGATTTGCCTCTGGTTAAACAAATACTTGATACTTTGGGCATCGAGCTAGTTGAAGGAACCCCGCCAGACAAAACCGATGCACAGGCACTGGAAATTGTGGAAATGGCAGCGGATGCTGCCCGGCTTGCCTATGCCACCTATCTCAAAAGTGAAAAAGGGGTGCAGGAACTGGAATTAATCGGATTGGAGCGCCGCTGGGAACAAGTAGACGATGTGGGGTTTCGGCAACTGCTAATGAGTTTATCGAATCGTGCTTACGAATTTGAGCCTCTGGCTGGCGAATTGCTGGCCTACTTGATTGACCGGCTGCCGCGCTCGTTTGACTGGAAACATCTTCGCGGCACTGCTGACTCGTTAATTCAGGGGATCGTACTTGACGCCGACATTTCTTCTGGATTTGGGGGCGAAACGTCAAAATACTACAAAGTTATCGTGCAAGAGTTGGGCATGGTGTTAGGAGTCGTGACCAAGCGCAACCTGCTCTATGGGGAAGGTAACATAGGCAAGCCGGAGTATTTTTTGTCAAGCAATTGGCGAGCTACGCCATACGCTGGCCGCCTAAAATTTACCGGGGCCAGTTCTTCTGTGGCGACAGAGTGGGCAACCGGTAAGGAAGCGGCTGAGGCAGGTTATTCTTACATTTATGGGATACCTTCGCTTGAGGCCCAACTTGCCCGAGAACTTTATCTGGCTGCTTTCTTTCTCGACCGAGATGCAAAGTATTGGCGCGGGCATAATGAGTTAAGCCGTTATTTTGCTGGCCACGGCAAATTAGTAGAGAAGATGGTTGCCGATTTTGATGAGCCAGCTTCTCTCTTTCAGGATATATTTGGCAACTTCTTCTATCTCAAATTTGGCCAGAGCAACTATCTGGAACACCAGCAGTTCATCCAAAATACCGGAGTTGGCTCCTGGAAGCGCTTTGTAGCTCACTCTGGCTTGCGTTCATTGCTAAAAACTGAAGGTGGTTTCCCTGCTTTTGACCTCAGCCACGGCTCTATGCCCAGAGATGCCGGGCACATAGAGGTAGTTAAGGCAGCAATCCTCGGCCTGCTCAGATACTATGGGAAACTCGCTAAAGGTGAACTCTGGAAAAAACTTCAAGCCAGCCAGATAAAATTAAGCCTTGTTGAAGAATCGCTTAAAAACCTGGTTACGTTTGCGAGGGTAGCCCAGTCTGGCGAGATGTTGTACTATGGCTACCCGTTCTGTTCGCCGGAGGACAGGATTTTGCTGGCTGAACTTGAGACGATGGATTCAGCAAGCCTTGGCGCTCGCCTGTTCTATGCCGGGCTTAGAGCTTTTTTGCCAATGATTCATCCACTTGGCTATGGCAGCTCCCTGGCTAAACGGGATGAGCTGGACAGCGGCTTGGAGGAATATCAGCGCAAGAAGCTCAGCCGGTGCGGCCAATATGCCTCGATAGTTTCAAGTAATAACTCCCACAGCCTGCCTGAATCCACGTTGGAGGGAATGAAGCGGTATGGCGTCTGTGTTTTGCGGGTTCACCCCTGGAATATGGCTTATGCCGTAGATATTATTAGCCATATCCGCAAAGCTCTGCCAACGTATGAAGTAAATGTCCAACGCAAGGATGTGCCTCAAACCTATAAGGGCAGGGAAGTTATAGAAACTTGGCTTCGTATTTATTCTCCTGACATCATAACTCGCCTCTACTTCACTGAACGGCTGCGCCAGAGTTGGGGTTCTAAGCGAGCGCGAAGTAATACGAGGAGATAAGGGTGGAAGCGCAAGAACATCTGGAGGCTATAGTTGCCATATTGGAGCAAGTGTATGGCAGCCCTCGCCACGATAACAAAGACGACCCGCTTGACGAACTTATCTATATAAAGCTCTCTCAGCAGACAAATGCGCCAAAATTTCGCAGTATGTATGAGACTTTGCAGCAGCGTTACCCAGGCTGGTTTGGGCTAGGCCAAGCGCCGTTAGACGAGCTGGAGGCAATCTTACATCCAGGAGGCCTATACCGGCAGCGGGCGCATAATTTGAAGGCAATGGCAACTCAAATAGCGGAAGATAATGGAAGATTAGACCTTTCCTGGCTCCGCCAGCGGTCTGCGCCCGAAGCTATTGCATACCTATCCAGTTTGCCAGGGGTGGGGGTCAAGACAGCTTACTGTGTGGCAATGTATTCTTTGGGCCACGATGTTTTGCCAGTGGATGTCCACGTCCAGCGTATTTCTGAGAGGTTAGGGTTGCTGCCAAAGGGCCTTTCAGACGAGAAAAAGCATCAACTGCTTAATGCTCTGGTTCCGCCCGGCAAGCGTTATTCCTACCACGTTAACTGTGTCAGCCACGGCAGGGAAATCTGCCGGAAAGTCCCAAAGTGCTCCAAATGTTGTATTCAGGACTTTTGCGCATTTTTCCGCGCCCGGAGCCAAGCAGATGTGGAGACAAAAGGTTAAATTTGCCTGGGTAAAAGTGGCCGTATTTTGAAGTTTGTGGTATATTGGCCATTGCGTGAGGGTGAAGCTCAAAATATACACTCACCTTGCAGTTTTCCATATTTGTTTTTTTAGAAGGAAATCAGGCTATGCCAGTAACTGCTGTATCACTTTTTTCCGGCTGCGGCGGGTTTGATATGGGGGCCAAAAAGGCTGGCGTCAAAATTTTGTGGGCTAACGATATTAATCCCCATGCCGCTGCCACCTATCAAAAGTATCTCCCAGAAGTAGAGTTTCACCTGGGAAACATAAAAGACTTTGATAAGAAACAATTGCCTGAAGCCGACCTGTTAATTGGATGTTACCCTTGCCAGGGTTTCAGCGCTGCGGCGTGGCGGCGTTGGCGAGAGCGAGATAAGCGCGATTTGTTCGAGAACCTAGATAATTTTCTCTTTCTGGAATTTGTTAACGCTATCCCATACGTAAAGCCAAAGTTTGTATTTATCGAGAATGTCCGGGGCCTTAAATCCTCAGCCGGGGGTTGGTTCTTTCAAGCTCAAAAAGAAGCGCTAGAAGCGGCTGGTTTTATCGTTTTTAGCGAGAAATTGAACATAAAAAACTTCGGTGTTCCTCAGAGCCGCGAGCGTATTTTCATTGTAGGAGTACATAAAGATACTGCTTATAGATATTCTTTTCCAGAGTTGACACACGGCCCTGACCGCCAGATACCCTACCGATCTCAGCAAGACGTAATTGGCGAGCTGCCAGAGTGGCCGGTAGGAGAGTTTCAAACTAAACCATTTCACGGCCATTATCTCACTCGCAATCGGAAGAAGTCGTGGGAAAGTTACAGCTATACGATTGTAGCACATAGCCACCATGTTCCGCTGCACCCAATGGGCGAGCCAATGGCCAAGGTGGGCAAGGACCATTGGGAACTGCGAGGTACTGCTAACCGCCGCCTCTCCTGGCGGGAATGCGCTCTACTGCAATCATTTAGCGGAGATTTTGAACCTGATGGCCCCTTGGCTGCGAAGTATGCCCAAATTGGCAACGCAGTTCCACCCTTGATGGGCGAATTAGTAACCAGGCCCGCTGCTCAGTTCCTGGAGCAAGGGAATAGAATTGTTGAAGCTATATAGATTAGTTAGTTATCGAAGGATTGACATGGACAATCAACGATTGTTTCAAACCATTCCAGGGGGGATACAGTTTCTTCGGATATTCTGGCCAGCTTGTATGACAGGCCGGTATCACGGCTAATATCCAAATTTCTGCGATTTTTATGAACTCCATACCCATCTATTTCCACAGCGCACCAGAAATGCCACGGCGGGCCACCTCCGTTTTCAGAGGCAGTGAATATGCCGAAATCGTGATGAATGTCTTTCTCTGGCGATTTGTACTGAGGCACAAGCATTAAAGCAGAGGGTCCATTCCCGCAGTGGCGGCAGTAACCAGACCAGGGTTCAAAAAACCAAATGCCTGGTTGCCCATTTTCTAGCTTGCCAACAGATAACCAGGGATAGTCTTCATTCCTGCCGTCAATGTTGTAGCGATACAAATGATACCCTACTCCCAGCAAATACATCATCTCAAGTTTGGACTGGCATAAGTCCATAATTCTGAGAACTTCACTGGCCCGCTCATCCCCAATTGAGGGCACCCAATCAACCCCCATCATATTTTTGCAAATATACTTCATCTGTTTCAAGGTAAGCATTTGGCACTGTCTCCGGTAATTATGAGTCTTTCTTGTTCTACTTTGCGGTAGATTAATATCACTCCATAGGGCTGCTGAGAGTTATCTCGATGCAATTTCCCTCGTAAGTGGTCAACAGTCTCAGCAGCTCCTCCCCGGAAATAAAATGTCCGTCAACTACCAGGGCGGCCAGGTCAAAGTTACCTCCTACGGTAACGCGGCCCCTCAGCTTGTCGTGCCGCAAACTCCACCGGTCGCCTTCACGAACTAAATACTGGACCGATATTTCCGCCTTAATTTTCTCTTTAAGTTTTTCCAGGGCGGCCTCTAAACTGGGGCCGCAAGCGCCGATTCTGTAGCCCGACGACTGATCCTGAGCCTCTACCCCATACTCTGCTCCCTCCTCCGGGAACACCGGGATTTGCGTGATGGTAAAAGTATGAGGGCCGTCAAAACCGATGAAAGTTTCATCTCTTGGTAATTGACTCATTTGTTTGCTCCTGATTTTAATTTATCCCCTCTTAAACCTCAGAAGGGTCTCCGATGGCCTGGTCAATTTCGTACTCATCCTTTGGAAAAGCCTCGCCGGTAACACAGGTAAAGCAGGCGCTCATTTCCATCAGCGCCGACCCTATGACCCAAATCGGCTGGCCGCAGTTGTAGCATCTGCCCCCTCGTTTGTATGCTTGAAGCGCTCTCTCAAGAGCCTGGGTAATTTCCTCGCGTTTTGCGCCGCGATTGGCCTTGAGATGTAATTTTACGTAATTCTGAAGGCTGATAGGGGTAAAGCCTGCTTTCATAATTGTTTACTCCTTAAACCAGGTAGGCATTATCATTGTAATCCCGCTGTTTTAGCGTCACAATTTCAATCTATAGATTACTTCGGGAGCTACAAGTATCCCCCTTAAATTTAGGGGGTGATTTTTCATCAATCGTGTTATAATTTACACAGACCTATCTGGCAAATAGTCAAGCTATTGAAGAACATTACCGGGGAGGTGTGACGTGAGTTGTGTTACCAAGGGTCGTGAGTGTGGCCTGAAGTTTGAAAAGAAAACAGGAGTACCGGCACCGGCAATAGGCTCCCCCTCTGTTAAATGGGAGAAAGAATACACTCTTGGTGCAAAGTCATATTGTCCTCAATGTGGAGAGGCAAAAAGCAACTTGCGTTGTAGCTCCTGTGGTTTTGGTGACGGTGCAGTAGAAGACCCTGACCGAAAAATTGTGGTAGATATTGCGGCAAGAGCAAAGCGACTTGAACCAGCGATAAAGTCATTGCAGGACAGATTTCGGCCAGATACTCCAGCTACTAAGATAGCTCATTTGCTCACGAGCAAAGGCATAGAGATTGAGGATAAGGCTTTCGCTCAGAAGTTCCAACAAGCTGTAGCTGACGCAGCCGGCCAAGGGGGAACTATAAAGACGGCTCTCGATAAATCAGTAGAGAATTACAGTGAGGATTTATATAAGGAGCTAAATCCCGCCTTATTTCGTGTACGAGCGAAATGGAAAGCATTTACCAGTGCTGCTTTTAAGTAGTTTTCTATAGCGCAACCTTGCCAACCATTGCCTATCTTGGAATTTAAGGGCAAACAGTGGTAAAATTGAGTTATGAGCGGTCATATTGAAGGCTATCTCCTTATCCCCCACGAACTTTTGCACGTCGCCGGCTACCGGCTCGTCGGCAAACGTTGCCTCTACCGGTGGGGGAATAACTACGTGGTCCCGATTGGCCCTCTGACCCGCGACGAGGAACTGGTAGGGCTGTTATTTCCCTTTGCGGTCTGCCTGGCTGCCTGGCTCATTCTACTGCCGTTTCCTTTTGCCGCGCTCTTTTATGGCGGCCTAGAGTGGGCTATAGGACTGAGTGTGCTGTTCTCTCTTCCCCTCCTTTATGCCTCTACCGCCATTGGCGACCTCAGACGGGCGTACCTGCTGCTTCGGGATAAGCCCGGAAGCAGCTCCACTCCCTTTGACGTTTTCTTTTGGCCGGTGATGCCGGAGCACGCGAGGGGACTGCACACTTCATCATTGATTATATTGGCCGGTCTCCTGGTCATATCCGCCCTCTATTTCTTCTTTTTCTCCTAAAATCGCCACCAGCCTAGCCACTGCAACACCAGGCGCAGGCCCCACCAGATGAGGCCGAGAATGGCAATGATGCTGGGAATACTCCACAGCAAGGCAATGACAATCCAGCCCTCTCGATTGCCTGGCCCTTCATAAAACAGCCGCGCTCCTTCTTCTGTCCGGGTGACCCAGGCCAGGGCCGCCGTGCCGATGAGGGCATTAACGAAGCCGCAGGCAATCGCCCAGGAAGTGGGCAGCCACACCTCGGCAGCAAAATAGGCGCTGCCAAACCAAAGAAGCGCCAGAATAGCAGCCAGCGATAGGTCTTTAACGACTTTTTTCATTTGGGTATCTCCTGACTGTTCAGTTAAAGTGGATTATCAACCTTGCAAACTGCGGGTTTCGCCAACCGGCCTTGCTTGCTGCTCCAGATAATCCGGGCTAAAATGTGGATAATGAAGCAGCTCAACGATTTAGCCCGCACATTCCGCTATGCCGATGAAGCAGCCCGTCGGAGGCGAATTACCACCGCCCTGGTTATTGCGGCTGTCGCCTGTGCGCTAACTTTCTTGACTGCCTATCTCGGATTTATAGCCCTGTCTTTCGTGTTATCCCTGGTTTTTAGCATTTCGGCCACGGTGGCGGTAGCGCAAACAAAACCCTTCTGGTGGGTAGTTGACCTTTACACCCCCAAAGATGACGCCTCAAGAAAAGCTCAAAGCCGGGCAGCTATGGTCATCCTGGTCATTGCGGCTCTCTTTCTCCTCTACTATCTGATTTCCTCATAACCGGTCACTGAACTTAAAGTTCAGTGACCGGTTCCGCCGGTCTCTCAAGCCCCCGACTTTCCCTCTTCACACTCTTCAGCGCACCCGCGCCCCTTCGGGCGTCCCGGAAGCGGGAAGGGGTGGGGGACGCCGAAGGGCGAGCCGGGAGGTGGTTGATTCCCTGGACATTCTCAGGAGTTGTGTTACTTCGTTCCTGGGGATACCTCCCTGCCACTTCTGTTGCAATGCCTCGACCTCGGCCCGCCTGACCAGGGTAAAACGCTGGGGCAGCGCATCCTTTTCCACCTGTTGATGAGTAACCAGAAGGCCGGCTGAAATCAGCCGTTGAATCATCCTTCCATTCGTCCCTAACACCCGCGCTGCCTCAGCCTCAGTGATGTAAGGGAAACGCGCCCTAAAAATGGTATTATTCTCGATCCGGTGCAGGTGCATCAGCGAGGGGGTGAGGGCATAGTTGTCCAGCAGATACCGGTTAAACGCTTCCTGGACGAACTGGAGAAGTTGCCACCTTTTTTCCAGCCAGATGAAGTAGATAATTCCCAGGTCTCGAACTACCTGGCCGTTTGGTTCTCGTCCATCCCGCCGTTTGTAGGCGTCAAGGAAATCGTAAAAACCCTGCGGCCAGTTTAGCATCCCTTTGAAGGCAGTGGCGTACAAGGTATAGGCTTTGGCCGGATTAAGGCCTCCCCTGTTGAAGCGGGGGAAAGAAGCGGAACTCATATTGGGAGGCCGGTAGAGGTAGTTCCAATCAGAGCGGATTCCCATCACTGCCCAGCGCAGCCCATCAAGGAGCCGGTAAAGAGAGGGGGAAGGTTCTTTCGGCAGCCCGTAATCTCCTTTCACCGGCGGGGTAAGGCCCACCCAGGATTGGATAATGGCCTGGACCAGCATCCCAAACTCATCTTTGGCTGTACTGACCGTGGAAGCTCCGGTCAACTCAAAGTGGCACCTGGGACATCGGTTTGCCACGATGTCCCGGATAGCAAGGCTTTTTTCACAGCCAGGACAGCCCTGAATTAACAGGCATTGGTGCCGGAGGCAGGCGGCGACGGCCACCGGCATCCAGCCAACGCGATGGTAAGCGGCTTCCGCGAGGCAGGCAGGGCAAAATTGAGCATCGGAATTAGACCAGGTGTGCTTGCGGATGAGAGAAGTATTGCCGACAAGAACTACCTGTCCACCTGGCAGCGTAAGAGTGTGGCAGTCATCATCAGACAAAGCAATCACGCCCAGGAAACGATGCTCGGTAGCGGTATACAACTCGACGGGATCAAGCCGGGTCAGGGCCGCGAGGTGTTCATACGTGGCCGGCTTAGTGGGACGCTCTACAATGTCTTTATCCCTGCCCTCTGTACATACCCTGCGAATGATTGCAGGCGAACTATAGTGGTTCAGTTTCGCCAGCCGAGCCAGCAGCGAGGGCAAAGATTCGCCCGGTAGCAGCGGGCTTCGACGGACTAAAGTTGAGAGATGATTGCTCATAGATTTTGGGTTACTGCTCTCCTCTCCATCGTACCAGGAGAGCAGTAACCCCTGCCTCTTTTTTTCTAAGATGCGGTTGCTTCTATCCTGGTTATTATTGGGTACTCAGCGTGTTAGACAGCGATGGATTGGGTTTCTTGCGGCTTTTCTTGGTTTTCTTATCCCCGCTGTGTGGCTTTGGCGCAGGCGGGGTGAATTGGGTGTCTGCCGGTTGGGAAAATGGGTCAACCTTATGAGCCAGGTGTTCGGCCAGCTCCGCCTTGAAAGCAAGGGATAGGGTCGCCAGGTCAATGGCAGCGATGCCGCGCTCTTCGGCAAAGCTCATGGCGCTGCGAGCCAGGTTCATCACATTGCCCACTACCCCGTCTGTGGCGTAATGAATCCGATACAGCATCTCCGTGCGGGTAACTTCGGTGGAGAGCCGCTTTTCCATCGCCTGTTCCACGTGTTCCATAAAGCGGGCGAAGTCCTGGACGGTCTGCGGCCTGGCTTCGTCCCAGGCGAAAGGTTCCAGGACTTCCCTCGGGCCGAAGAGACGCGACAGTTCGGGATTGGCCCGCAGGATCATCTTCACTTTGCCCTTGATACCCACTACAAGAAAGGGCTTGCCTGTTTTCTTAATGAGTGATTTCAGCCAATCCGAGACCTTGGCCACAATACGGTTGGTGTCGCTGTCCACCAGGTTGTGAAAATCATCCAGGATGACCAACTCCACCCCACAATCCTGGATCAGGTTGGTCAGCCGCATCGACAGGCTGCCCGCCGTGCCCTTGTTGTAGGCCGGGTCGCCCATTCGCTGCAAGGCATTGGTCGCCGCGTCCTTGATCGTCGCCGGTGAGGGCATCTCCATATAGAAGACGGGGATACGCCGGCCTTGCTCGCCTTCGATGGGTGGAAATCGCTCGGCATACGTCCTGACCAGGGTGCTTTTGCCTGTACCGGGGTCGCCCTCGATAGCCATACAGCGCGGCTCCCCCGCCAGCTTGGACAGGCGGCGGCGTCTCTCGATTTCCTGGTACAATTTTTCCAGACGGGGATAGTGGATCATCGCCGCGTTGGCCCGCTCCAGTGAACTCATTACCTCGGTATTTTCCGTCATTGACCACTCCCTCCGTTGCTGCTTCTGGGCCGGTCATAGGTAATCCCCCACCCCTCGTCTGAAGATTCTGGGGGGAGGATAATTTCGGTGCGGGGCGCGGGAAGCGCCGGAGAAGATACCGGCGGCTCCGGCAGCGCCGGTGGGGTGGTCGGTTTCTGGTCCGCCAGGCTGGGAGGCTGCCCGCTGCCGTCCCACCGGGCCAGGCGAGACCGCGAGCGAGTGCGCTTGCGGGAACGAGCTGCGTCGACTATCTCCTGGATAGCTCGCTTGGCCTTGCCCAGCGCCACCAGGTCCACTTCGTCCTGCTGTTCGAGGAGATAACGGCGAATGACCTTGTGCTTCCACAAAGACAGGCCCACGGTATAACCCTCGTCATCGTTAGCCGGGACGGTGATGTAATCGCCGCTGAAGTGGTTATAAACGTGTATCCGGCTCAGATCGCCGGGGTGATACTTGACTTTTACCTCCTCACCTTTCTTTAGGTTGTTACGCAAATAAGCCAATTCGGGGGAATTGTAACGAATCCGGTTAATATCAATGCCGTAAGGATTGACGCTGCGCTTCTCCAGCCGCCCCAGCAAAATCAGCAGTTCCTCGGCGCTGCCCGGCCCCCGGGGCTGGAAGCCGTTTTCAATGACCCGCTCCCACCGCCGGGCCGGGATTCCGTCCAGCCCCTGGTGAAACTGCTCGGCGTAAATGTCCACAAAAAAGATATTGAGGATAGCTTCAGCTTCGCTCAGGTAAATACACGCCTGGTTCTCGCTGTCGTAATCGCCGCGTTTCATAATGTTGGAGAAAGTTGTGCCGGGCAGGGTGTGAACGAGCGCGGCGCTTGAAAGCATAAACCGCTCGATTTTGCCCTTGTAGTGAGGTGTGCGAATAGGCGTGTGTTCGAGAACCATATTCAGTTGCAGGCAGGCGTCGGCCAGGCTGAGGTTGATAAATTCTTTGCCGTTGTCCGTAACCAGGGTGAACGGGATGCCATAGGCAATCCAGTCGTGCGCTGTACCGTATTTCTCCCTGGTATTCCCCTTGGGGCGAATAGCGTGGTAGAGACATTCCATCACCGCATAGTAACTGGGCGGCTCGAAACCCAGGTAGTAGCCAAGCGGGTAGGACGTAGCAACATCCATACAGTCGGTCAGAGTGGCGCGGCCCAATGGCAGGTTGTCCTGGTCATCAATCACGATCAGGTCAAGCCGGGTGTGGTCAATCTCCACCCGCTCCAGGGGCAGTTCCGGGCGCGGCCCCTGGCCGAATTGGGTGAACTGGCGCTCGGCGGCTCGCTTGCCGTGTTTGGCGGCGAACACCTCTTTGAGGTCCAATGCTTTGACGCGGCGCTCGATGGTCGTCCTGGCCGGCAGTTTCAACTTTTCCTGGGCTGGGCGCACCAGGTTTTCTTGCTGGATACGGACGGCAATTTCGTGCCGGAGGTCATCTATCGTCTTTTTTTCACGGGCGAAATATTTATCCTTGATGACCGCGTCGATAAGGATGTTGACTTCAGGTTCTACTCGCCACGTGCCCTTGCCGCCCTGTTTTTCGGCGTGGGTAGCCAGGGCGCGGATGTCACGCCCGCTCCCCTCGTAATCGGCCAGCCAGCGGTAGACGGAGGCCGCGCTAATTTTTTGCTCGTTTGTCTTGTTGAACTCTTCCACATAGTCGATGACATCCTGGCGCGTGCGAGGCCGGTCCAGCAGCGGCTCGATGACCCTCAAATGGAACTTGGCCGCCGCCCTCGCTTTCTCCGGGTAGTCGGCCAGGTCGGTGTGTATAGCTGCAATACCCGTTGGTTTGACGTGTTTGCCTTCCAAAACAAAAAGTAGGTGACCGTCATAGAGGTCTGTAACGAGATCGGACAGGTTGACGATGAGGGCAGCGCCGGTCATTATATTTTCAAGGTTGACCTGGTGATCTGGCAGGAGTCGCTTGATTTCAAAGGTGGTGTCGCGCCATCGGATCAGTTTCCCGGTTGAAAAGTAGTGGGTGCTCATAG
This sequence comes from Anaerolineae bacterium, assembly GCA_023382535.1. Next base: position 294,836 of record JAHDWA010000004.1, read on the forward strand.
GACCGCCGTTGGTAAGCTAACGGGTGAATTGGCCGAAATGGAGGCGTTATCTAACGGAATGACGATTTGATGGTAATATGCCAACTGCATCAAGGCGACAAAGACATCGGTAGGAGGGAGCGAGGCAGCCGCTTGAAGCTGATTGACCGTCAACGGAGCAGTCGCGTCGTGGAGAAGGGCCAGGACGTGACCTTTTGTCTCCGGCCTGACCTTGTAGCAGGCATACCGCGTCAACAGCTTCACGTTGCTCAGACGAGAGCCTGACCGGATGTGGGTGTCGGTGACAACCGCAAACTGCCAGCCCAGGCGAGCGCAGTATTCGTCGGCGGCGGCGAACTTGGGCCGGTTTTCAGCGGTGTCTACCCGGTCGTGAGGTTTGCAGTCAACAAGAATATCCTTTTGTCCGGCCCGGACCACGTGGAAGTCCGGGGTGTAGCCGTGCTTTTTGCCTTCGTAGTTATACTCGATAGTGAGCGGCTGCTCCTCAAAGCGAGTGACACCCGCTTCATAGTCCAACAGAAAGATGTAATCACGCTCAATGGTCGACTCGAAAAGAATCATTCGCTTCATTTTGAGTGAGGGAAACTTGCCAATGATGTTGTTTCCCCGGTTGTACACTTTTCTGACCGGCATAAAGACCTCCCTTCGATTGTTAATATTGGTTGGATTTTGACAAAACATTTGTTCGGGGGAATAATAGATGTAACAAAAGCGATACATTTAGAACAAATGTTCGTCTTAGTGTAATACTTTTGATGCAAAGAGTCAATATTTAGCCTCAAAATTGATACAAGTGATTGTGCAGCGTGAATCAGTGAGGATTAAGGCTATTAGGCGATGGTTCTGTGAGGAAGTGGTTTCACCCGATAAAGAACGGTTGACTTCGCTTTTACGAGTTGAAAATTTAAGAGCGAAATGCGTTTAAATAAGTAGATTCTATCAGGAGGATGTATTGAGTTGCAAGGATAAAGGTCGTAAGTATGCCAAGAAACTTATTGCAATAACGGGAGTACCAACACTAACGATGAACGACGAAATACAGCCTCTCGCTGCCAGGAGGGTAGGTAGCCCGTCTCTTGAACCAGCCTTGCGCCCAGGCAGGCAGACGGAATCGAGCGCCGTACCAACAACACTACACCTACTGGCCTGCGGTCACGTTGTCTCAAGAGGTGTTGCGGCGGGTGAGGACGAGTGGTGTGACAAGTGCGATGCCTGGTCTTCTGCCCCTAAAATGACGTCGGAGGGGAAGTTGGACCTGCGGGGGGTGGATTTAAGCAAGCAATATTTGACCAGGCTGCTGCCGGCAGGGACTAAACTGGATTTAAGTGGGGCGAATTTGGAATCGGCGTGGCTAAAAGGGCTTGACCTGAGCGAATCCAATCTCAGCAAGGCTGAACTGGGAAAAGCTATCTTGCGGGAGGCCAACCTGCGCGGGGCCGATTTGAGTGGAGCCACCCTGTTCAGGTCCGACTTGCAACAGAGCAGCTTGCACGCTGCCCGCCTCAAGAAGGCAAAGTTGAACCAGGCTGAGTTAAACGATGCCGATCTTAGTCAGGCCGATATGGAGGAGGCGTCCCTAAGTGGTGCCAAGTTTTATCGCGCCAATCTCAGCGGGGCTAATCTACGTAAGGCTTGTCTCTCAAATGTCGAAGCTAAGGAGGCCAATTTGCAGCAGGTAGATTTGCGTGGGGCTTATATGCCCAATGCAAGTTTAACCAAGGCGGATTTGCGTGGGGCGGACTTGAGCGCCCTGCCTGATGCGACGGCTCTGCATAATCTTAAAGAGACGTGGATGGAAAGGGCCATTTTAATCGAGGCCAATTTGCAAGGGGTCAACCTCAGCGGGGCGCACTTGAGGGAAGCCAGCTTGTATGGAGCCGATCTAAGAGGAGCCAATCTGACGGGCGTTAATCTGATGTGGACCAACCTGGCCGAGGCTGATCTGCGCGGAGCGACCTTGCGAAACGTCGTCGCGTTAGACAAAGCCTATAATCTAAACCAGGCCCATTGGGATGACACTACCGTTTGGCCGGTAGGATTTATCCCGCCGGAAAGGGAAAAATGACAAGCTGTAATCGCAGCCCCTCGCCGACCGAAATAGAAGAATTCTCAATGGAGCGACCCAAAGCGTCTGGAATAGACAAATTAGGGGCAATAAAAAAGAGCCGGTTGGGTTGGCCGGCCCTTTCCGGGTGCGAAAGCACCCTAGCAGAGGTTTTTGCTTCTTTTTATTTTACCTCAGTTTGATAAATGGCTCAATATTTTTTGGAGGCTCAAAAGTGGCACAGGCAATGACTTATAACGTCGACCAACGCCGGGCGGAGATTGCGTCTCGCATCCGCGAAGCCCGGTTTCAACACGGCTTAACGCAGGAAGCAATGGCCGATTTACTGGGCTGTTCCCGTATTAAGTGGAACCGCATCGAGAATGGGAAAGCCGACTTAACGGCTCTGGAAATTGATTTACTGGCCAGAACCTTCCAATTGCCGGTGGCCTTTTTCTTTTCGACGGAGGGAAATCTGACGCAGCGGATCGTTTGGTCCGTTGATAATGGGTTGGTGTTGTCTTGATAGGTTGCCGAGAGGCAATTAAAACATAACCTGGTTAGGCCGTAGGAGGTTTATGAGCAATCCAATTTGTCCTCGATGCGGGTCTGAAAATGTAGTTGCTGTCATTAACGAACTTGATACCCGAACTTGGCGCTGGCAAGCTCACTGTGATAATTGTGGGGCGGATGGGAATTGGGTATCTGGTGATTTCATCCTTGCCCTTGACCAATGGCGGCTCGGAATTTCGCTCAAGGGGACTTACCCTGCGATTTCCGAATATTTCGCGCCTGCGGAGGCTCTTTTAGCTCAATCGTCTGGACAGACGTATGCAATTGAAGATAAAATCTCGTGAAGCAAAAAGAGTTCTTGCCACCTTACGCTTACCAAACGAAACATTGTCAGAGTGCGCTGACAGATTGTTGGCCAACCTGGCGTCAATTTCTATGGACCTGGATAATTACGAGCAACATTTTGGTCCGCAAAAGCCCGCCAAAGTTCCCTCCCGGCTTCTAAACAAGAAAAATTCGGGCTATCATTGAAAAAACTGTGGATTAGTACGAGGGGAAGTAGCCGCTTAAATGGAAGATTTTGCCAACTGGTTGGAAGAAAAATTAAAGGAAAGAGGCTGGCAGCCCTCTGACCTGGCCCACAAAGCTCACCTGGGGAATAGCACAGTCACCCGTATTCTTAATTCTAATCGGGGCGCTGGCCCTGAAGTATGTGTGGCGATTGCTCGTACTTTGCAGTTGCCGCCTGAATTGGTCTTTCGTAAGGCTGGGCTGCTTCCCTCCCAGTCAGAGTCTACGCCGGATTTGGAGGAATTGTCGTATTTATTTGAGCAATTGGAAGAGGAAAAACGGCAGTTAGCGTTGGTTACACTCAGGGCCTGGGTCTCACATCCCCTAAAGCCAAACATTTAAGATGATCTAATTGACTGCGATGTTTGCAAGCGGAGTAACATTACTGTTACTTGTTCGAGTGTCATTGTGCTATAATCCAAAGAATTAGTGCTGTCTTGATAGGTTGCTGGAAGGCAATTAAAACATAATTCTTGATAACTTTCATTGACTTGACAGAGGAGTACCAATGGCAGAAGTAATCCATCTTGTTCAAATAGGCGATGGGGTGTTCAAAACACAGGATGGTAAAATTCTGGTGGAAATAGACAAAAACCTGTATATTGATGTGGATGGGCAATTGATTGTTGACCTGCCAGCAACATTAGATAATTTTACTAAGGAGGGGGCAAAAGATGACAGTCAAATGGGCGAAAACAGAGGCAATCAATCGAATGAATAGCAACGGTCTGCTTCAAGAAATCTTGCAGATAGAGCCAGGATTACGCCCTATTCTCGAAGAAGCCCAAACCCAACGGAATATCAAAGGATATAACCGTATTCGCAGATATATTGAACTCAGAAATAAAGCGGGCCATCTTGTTGGTACGCTTGCGGATAATCAACAACTTAGAAACTCAAAGTCTTATGATGTTGTTATAAAGACAATTGACGACCTGCTGCCGCCTGATAATATAGATGTTCAGGGCGACTAAATCCGACTCATCTGAAAGAAGGAGTTTGGGTTATGTTCCACCGCCGCCTGAGATTCAGCACTGCTGTTCCGCGAAGGACACACTTGGTTGAAATTCATTCAGGTTTTACTGACCCAAGTGGAACTGTACTATCCAAAGAATAAGCCCAGTTACGCCCATTAGGAGATGCAAGCGATGGCAGTAGATGTGCCGGCTTATGCCCTACAGCGCCGGCCCGAAATTGGGCAGCGAATCCGTGAAGCGCGGCGCAGCAAAAAGTGGACGCAGGAACAAATAGCTATATTCCTGGGCTGTTCAAGGCGGCGAGTCAACCGCGTTGAACAGGGACTTACCAACTTTGACGTGTTTGAGCTTGAATTGCTGGCCAAGGAGTTGGGCCTGCCGATTACCAGCTTCCTGGGAAATTCTTGATAACCTTCGTTGGGTGGCGAGGAGACGGCGGAAATGAAAGACCAAGACGGCAAGCAGTTGGAGGTAGGGGATACGGTTGTGTATTGGGAATTACCTAATCCCTATGGATTCAGGATGTCGAGCATTATTGTTGCATTTGAGGATGATAACATTGTAGTTCAAAGCGGAGCCAGGTGGCCGCTAAAGGATGTCAGGTTTTTATGGCGCAAACCCGCCGCCTAATAACTCGCTCAAGGGGATTTGTTACGCTGCTGTGGGAGCTTCAATTGGCAAGCCTCACTTGCCAGCCCCGCAAGCGCCTTAGCTCATCGGTTGTTGGGCCGCTTCTCTCGCTCTGTCACTAACCGCCAACCCTCCGGTAGTAGGTTTGGCTTGCGGATGGAAAGCCAAAAGCCTGTAAAGCCTGGTGACGGAGCGAAAAAAGTGGCCCAACCTACCTATCTCTTTGAGCGAGCCTTTGATTTAGCATTTCGTGAAGGATGTAGGCGTTGGACGGCAGAAAAGATTCGTAATTTGGTGAAGGTGATGATCTGGAAATATCGTATTCCCCATATCTGGGAAGCTGATCGAACCGTTTGGGAGGATGTTTATTTACTACCAGACCACCCCGGCTACACTGCTCAGGCTCTCTGGTTGACGATTGATGCGCTGGGCTTTTACGAAGGGAGCGAGCGGGACGAAGCTGAAAGCCGGCTGGGGGATCAATCATACGTGATTGAGGGAACGAATATGCTGGTCTGGGCCGAGGACTTTTCCAAGCCCGAATTATTGAAGTGGGTGGGTATCTGGCTTGAGGCAAACGGCCTGCCAGTTACGGCTTTGGAGGAAGGCACCGCCCAGGAGTTTCGAGGTCGGACAGCCCTTGATGAAGCCCTCCAGACCATCTATGCGGAGATGAAAGACAACGAAGGAGACAAAGTACACATCCATCCTGATACTTTTGCCGAGATTCCAGCGGATACAGATACAGGCCACAAGTATAAAATCTTCTTTCCGCGTAAGCTGGTTGAGGAAATTGAAACGATGCCAGAACACGAGGCTGAAGACTTGATACGAGCTATTACCCATTTGGCCGATAATCCCACACCGGCAGCCTCAAAACGATTGGCAAATGAAGAAGACGAATAATGTGTAGTGCGATGAGCAAAATAGCTCAGAAGTTACCGGTATAATTATGGCCGCAATTGTAACCAAATTAAATCGTGCCAAGCGGTATCGCTGCCCGGTCCCTAAATTCCATCACACCTTACGCTGGCTTAAAAGGCGAGCGCATCGAATTGACCGGCGTAGAGCACGGCAAAGTCTCAAAGAAGGCCAGGAATATTACAGCGTGCCTCGCTTGACCGGATGGGATATAGTGTGACTTATGGGGATGTTTGATGAAATCGAATGTCAATATCCACTTCCTGATAATCCGCCCGATTGGGTAAAAAATGACCGCTTCCAAACCAAGAATTTCGATAACCTTTTAGACCTTTATACCATAACGCCCGAAGGAGACTTGATCCGTCATTGCGACGAGCGGGAATACATTGAGGATGCGACTGCATTCCTGGGACATAGGACGCGGATCATTCGGGAATGGCAAGAGACAGTCGAGTTTCACGGCGATATAGTCTTCTATACCTCCAATATACAAAGTTCCTCTGGAGGAGGGCAATACGGCTTGAGGGCAGATACGGGGGATGTCCCGCTTATTTTTGAGTACAAAGCCCGCTTTACCGAAGGTAAACTTCAATGGATTCGGGCGCTTCACAAACCCATCGCCCAACAAATTAAAGCGGAATAGACGGGATTGACCTCATTTTGTTGATCCGTAATTGGCTGAACCGTAGGCGTTGGGCAGTTGAGAGGTCACAAAAATGGAACAGTAGTCTCACGGAGCTTTTGATTTTAGCCGCCTAAAACGCCCAATTTGATTTAACCCCCTCAATTTAAGGGATTAAATGACGATTGGTTTAGGATATAATCTTTGTAAATTATGGCAATTTCCCTGTTATACTCATTTATGAGCACTCAAACGGTCTCACAAGGAAATAAGAGATGAGTTGTAGAGGTAAAGCAGATAACGTCCGCACTGCCTTAGCCCCTTCCACGGGGGTTCCCACGCTCCAGAAGCCGCCTACCGACGATGTTCTCAAAGGACGCTCCCTACAAGGGGGAAATTTCAGTTATGAGAACTTCTCTGACACTGATTTGAGCGGGGCTAACTTGAGTGGGATCAAGTTCTTTAAGGCTAAGCTGAAACAAGCAACTCTACGGGGCGCTAACCTGGAAGGAGCCGACCTGCAAGGGGCTGATTTAGAGAAAGCCAATTTGAGCGAGGCTAACTTGAAAGGGGCCAAGCTCTACTGCGCAGAATTGGTGGATGCCAATTTGGAGAGGGCTAACCTGGAAGGGGCCAAACTGGAATTGACTCTACTAAGAAACACATCTTTACACGGCGCTAACCTGGAAGGGGCCAACCTGGGAGAAGCAAGGGCAAAGTCGGCTGATTTGAGCGAGGCTAACTTGAAAGGGGCTAAACTCGTTAGAGCTAAGCTAGGACATCTACACGGCGCTAACCTGGAGGGAGCCGACCTGAGTGGGGCTAACTTAGAGGAGGCCGATTTGAGTGAGGCTAATTTGAGTGGGGCCAAGTTGGAAGGCGCTAACCTGGTAAAGGCCGACCTGCGGGGAGCCAATCTCAGCGGTGCCAATCTACTCTTTGCCAATCTTAGAGAGGCCAATTTTGAAGGGGCGAATCTGAAAGGAGTTGATCTCTCTTACCTCGTGTGGACGCGGATTAATTTTAGCCGAGCGAATCTCTCGGAATGTCGGCTGTGCGACTTACGGGGCGCTAACCTGGAGGGAGCCGACCTGAGCGGAGCAGACCTGAGTGAAGCACACCACCTGGACGAGACTAAATTGCTCGGCAGTACCTATGACAACTCAACGGTTTGGCCTACTGGGTTTAACCCGAAAGAGCGAGGAGCGATTCCAAAGTAGTCAATTTCGGGCGTGTTAAACTGTCTTCCTTTGTGTCTTGAAAGAAGTTAACCTGGAAGAGCCAAAATAGGTTACCAGGGAATCATAAAGTCCCGCGAGACAACGTCAGTCTCGCGGGACTTTTGATTCCAGCCCACCTAAAATCGGCTTAACCCCCTCAATTTAAGGGATTAAGTGACGATTAAATTGCGATATAATCTCCGCAAAAGTAGAACCAGATGTCCGGTAGTTTAACCAAAAAGATGGGACTTATCTTAACTTAGGGGATTTAACGCAACAGGATAGAGAGTGAATCGTTGTCAAAAATTGCTATGTATTAACTCCTTCTACACAGGCTTAGGTGAGAGTGCTCTCTTTTTCCTGCCTCTCTATGCGGCCTATCTGGGAGCAACACCGATTCAAGTGGGGTTTGTATTGGCAAGTAATGTCTTCATACTCCCCTTAATAATTTTTAGTTCGACCTTGATAAAGCACGCCAATCCTCGCACTGTTACAATTGGGGGATGGATTGTTGCTACATTTGCTATCTGTACTATGGGAATCGCCCCCAATTGGTATTGGTTAGTTTTATCTACTGCGCTTTACCAATTGTCTTACCTTAACGCTCCAGCAGTACGAATGTATGAGGTACTGGCCTCGACTGATGAAGAGGATTTAACCAGATTACTCTCACTTCGCGCTACTGTATATGCAATAGGGATGTTGGTAACTCCAGGAATAGCCGGGTTGATAGCATCAAATTGGGGGTTAAGAGCGGTGTATTACATGGCAACTCTAATGTATATTCTTGGCACCCTGGCTTTGTATTTCACGAAAAATCACGGTCGATTACCTTCCTCCCAAGTGACGGGACGTTTGCCAGTTTCATCTTGGGCTGTTCTGAGTTTTGTATTCCTGGCTTGTTTTTCAGTAAAAATAGGCCAAGATTTTCTTCCTCAAATACTTGAAACTCAGAAAGGTGGATTCAATCAAGTAGGTCTGTTCGGAATTGTTAGTGCCATTGGGGTGATATGTACTAATGGGTTAGTGAGTCTGAGATATAAGTCTATCCACCTGATTCATCTGCCATTCTTCCTGGTGGTCATAGGGTTGACACTTTTCAGTTCGGGGAATCCCTTACTGGCGGCGTTTTTTCTCGGTGGGAAACGGGTTCTACAACCTATTCTAACAGCCGAGATAGGTCATTTGTATAAAGAAGAATCGGCCACAATGTATGTTTTTTATGAGGGGACAAAACAAACTGCATTCGCTCTGGCTGGCATCACGGCGGGATGGCTTTATGGATTATATTCCTATTTCCCCATCTATATTGGTTTAATCTTAACGGCGCTGTGTCTACTACTATCCAAAACAATGATTCGGAGAAATAAAAAATGTGTCACCTACTCTTGGACCCAAGTAACTTAATCAGTGGTTGGGCAATGAGCCATAAGGAATATGTAATGCGTCGTCATCATGATCCTCAACTTATTGCCGTTTATTATCAATTACTAAGCGAGCTTAGGAGTTTTACCGGAGAGGAAAAAGAGTACGAGGATGCGGTTAAAGAAATCATCAAAGACCGATTGATGATAAGTGACTATACACTGACTCAGATCGCTCAATTGGAGTCGGATCACGCAGAGCTGGTACTTAATGCTCACAACGAAGGAAAGGTTATCCCCTCATTTGTGCTAAATTACTATGAGATTGAGACTACCTCTCCAAGTAATTCGTCAGTACCCCTCTATGCCGAATTAGACCAAATGGAGGTGAATGTTTCTACAGTTCCCTATGGAACACTGGTAGTAACTCCAGGAAATTGTCTGTGTTTACGGGTGCCAGGCTTTAGACAAGGTGATCAAGATTCGTTTTTAAGAGTTATTGTGTCCTCAAATGAAAACAGTATCTCTGCTGGAGATATAATAATTCATAAAGCGAGATGTAAGACACTTACAAATCTACCTACGCAAATTAAAGGGTCTTGAATATAACTTGCAGGTGTGTTTGTTATCTTGATAAGCTCACAAAAAGTGATAAACCTCGTGACAGACATTGTCTCGCAGAGTTTTTGGATCCGTGACCCGCTCGCTGGTCGTCAAAGTGACAGTCCCAAATAGTTCGAGAAAATGACTGACGATAGGATAGTCTCAGCAAATCCGAGAAAATCGTCCCTTCGCCAGGCCAGGCAACCATCAAATCCTCTGATTCCCCAGTTTAGCAAAACTTGAGCTTAGTCTCACGAAGTTCGATTAAATGGATAGTCCTATTAATTCCGCTAATTCAGCCGCGTGAATCATTAGGATAGTCCAGGAACTTCGCTCTCAAATTAGGATGGTCTCATAAAGACCGCTAATCAGTCTCATTGAGTCCGAGAAAATCACGGGGTTTTGCGCCTTCCAGTCCCAGATTATTCGAGTTACAACAGGAGATGAAAATCCTGCAACTGATTGCTACCGGCGCGACCAATCGGGAAATTGCC
>JAHDWA010000005.1 GCA_023382535.1 Anaerolineae bacterium
AAGGTGGATCGGATCGCCCGCCGCTATTTCCACACAGCCAATCGCGTCAGTGCAGCCTTCAGCCGAAGCAGCCGCTTCTTCTGTCGCCGCGACCTCTTCGGTGGCCGCCGGGGCTTCGGTGGCCGCTGCTTCTTCTGTCGCCGTGGGGGCCTCGGTTGGAGCCGCCGCTTCTTCTGTCATCGCGGGGGCCTCGGTTGGAGCTGCCGCTTCTTCTGTCGCCGCCGGTTTTTCAGTCGGGGCGGTTTGAGGTGTCGCGCCGGTACAGGCAGCCATCAGCATCGCTATGGCTACTAACAAGCTCAGTAACCAAAACAGTCGCTTACTCATATTAAATCTCCTCCTAAGTAAAATTAACTATAAATTGTAACTAAACTCCTGAAGACAGTACCAATTTTTGTCCTGTTGTTTTAGTTACCACCCCCCTTCAATATATAAAATTGTCAACTGTTAATTTTTAGTTTTCAACTTTCAATTTCTAAAGGAGACGTGCCAGGGCATAGCCAGTCGTTCGGCGGCCAAAATAATCAGATACAAGGCGATGCCCAGGATGCAGGCGACAATAATGGCGGCCCAGGCAGAGGCAAATCGAAACAAGGCCGCTTCCTGGGTAATGAAGACACCCAAGGCGATCCGGGGACCGCCAAAATATTCGCCCACGACCGCACCGATCATACTCAGCGCGGCGGCTACTTTGAAACCGTTAAAAAGATAAGGCAGACAAGTGGGCAGGCGCAGTTTGAAGAGGATTTCGAATTCAGTCGCAGCGTAAGAGCGCATCAATTCTAAAGAGCGGGGATCAACTGAAATTAAACCCCGCACGGTATTAATCATCATGGGGAAAAAAACCATAATGGCGACAATTGCCATTTTGGAGAAAGGTCTGTCCAGGCCAAACCAGTTATTCATAATGGGGGCAAAAGCAATAATCGGGGTTGAATTGGCAGCAATGGCAAACGGCATCAACGCTTCGCGGGAAAGAGTCCAGCGGGCCGTAGCCATGGCGACCAAAATACCCAGCGTGCAGCCAAGAGCGAAACCACCCAACGCTTCGCGCAGGGTAAAGAAAGCCGCTTGCAGAATGGGGTCGAGATTGGCTCCCTTTACCAGGACGATCTGGTTGCCAAACAAAGAGAATTCGGCGAAGTTGCCGGTGAGGGCACTCTCCAGTTTGTCGCGGGAAGCCTGAGCCGGGACAAACACCAGAAGTCGGTCAGTGGTGAGTGGGGAAACCGGCGTGGTAGCTGCGGTGGCATTTTCAGCCTCAAAGATAAACACCTGAGCAAAATTTGCCAGGATGACCGAGGGCCGGGGCAGCAAAAACTTCTCAATTTGAAAGGCTGCTACCGAACCTTCCCACAGCACCAAGATAGCAATCAAAACAATAACCGGAGCTAAATACTTTTGCAGACGATCACTCATTCCCGTTTGCTTTCACTCTTGCGCAGGGCTTCGCGTACCTCAGTTTCCAGTTCAAAGAAGCGGACATTTTCGCGCGTGTCGGTCGTACGAGGATGAGGCAGGTCAATCTTTATATCGGCGGTGATACGACCGGGCCGGGCAGACATGACGATAACGCGAGTTGAAAGAAAAACGGCTTCGGTAATGCTGTGGGTGACAAAAATAATGGTAGTGTGAGTTTTCTGCCAGATATTGAGGAGTTCCAGATTTAACCGCTCGCGCGTCATCTCGTCCAAAGCCCCGAACGGTTCATCCATCAGCAGAATGGATGGTTCAAAACTCAAAGCACGGGCAATTGCTACCCGCTGCTGCATCCCGCCGGAGAGTTGCCAGGGGAAATGTTTGGCAAATTCACTTAACTCCACCAGCGCCAGCATTTCGCGGGTGCGGGCCTCTTTTTTTTCTTTGGAATAATTCATTAACTCCAAGGGGAGCTGTACATTTTTAGCTACAGTCCGCCAATCGTACAAGGTCGCGGCCTGAAATACCATCCCATAATCGCGGTCCAGGCGAGCCTGATGAGCGGTTTTGTTGTTGATAGATATCTTACCGGCACTAATGCCGGTCAAATCGCCAATGATGCGCAAAAGAGTTGACTTGCCACAGCCGGATGGTCCAATGAATGAAATAAACTCATTGGGTTGGATAACCAGGCTGATATCTTTAAGGGCATGGACTTGGTTAGCGGTACCTTCACCAAAGATCTTATTGACGTTCTGAATAGAAACAACCGGATTTTGCATGCAGGTACTTGGACCAGTGGCTTATTTTTATATCTCGCCCAGGTAGGCCTGGCGAACCATTTGATTGTGACGCAAATTCTCGGCGCTATCGGCTAGAACAATCTCACCTGTTTGCAGTACATAGCCCCGATGAGCAATAGCCAGGGCAACATTGGCATTTTGTTCAACTAACAAGATAGTCGTTCCACTACGGTTAATCTCGCTAATCTTGTCAAAAATACTCTCAACGAGAATGGGGGCCAAACCCATCGAAGGTTCGTCCATCAGCAACAGGCGGGGCCGGGCCATCAAGGCGCGAGCCGTCGCCAGCATTTGCTGCTCACCCCCGCTGAGAGTTCCGGCAACCTGCTGGCGGCGTTCTTTCAGGCGCGGGAAAAGGGTAAAAGAGAGATCTATATCCTGAGCAATACCCCGCCCGTCCCGGCGATGGTAGGCGCCCATGTCCAGATTTTCAGAAACGGTCAGGCTGGCAAAAACACCTCGACCCTCGGGGACCATCGCCAGCCCTTTGCTCACCAGATCGTGCGGCTTGTAGTTGCGCAAATCCTCGCCATCGAAATAGACCGAGCCGTGACGCGGCTGGAGCAGTCCGCTGATGGTTTTGAGGGTGGTGCTTTTGCCCGCCCCATTCCCGCCAATCAGGGTCACAATTTCGCCTTCTTCAACGGTTAGCGAGATGCCTTTGAGGGCGTGAATATTGCCATAATAGGTGTGTACATCATTGACTTCTAGAAGTGGCATGGACTTATGCTCCACAGATAGAGGATAGCGCTCAGGCGGCCTGATCCAAATTGGCGACAACGCCGCGTCCCAGGTAAGCTTCAATTACGCGGGTATTCCGCTGAATCTCAGCCGGAACTCCTTCAGCAATCTTAACCCCATAATCGAGCACGCTGACGGTTTCTGAAATTCCCATCACCACCCGCATGTCATGCTCAATCAATAGAATGGTAATGCCAAGGGCGTCGCGTAGATCCCGAATGAAATGGGTCATCTCGGCAGTTTCGTGGGGATTCATTCCCGCGGTTGGCTCGTCGAGCAGCAGCACTTTAGGCTTGCTGGCCAGAGCCCGGGCGATTTCCAGCCGGCGCTGATCACCATAGGGCAGATTCTTGGCCAGCAGGTCGCCTTTGCCGGCCAGGCCGACAAAACGCAGCAAGCGGCGGGCTTCGGCCAACGCTTCGCTTTCCTCTTGCCTAACCCTGGGGAAACGAAAGATGGCTCCGGCTACCCCAGACTTTAAATGGCTGTGCAGCCCAACCAGAACGTTCTCTATGGCCGGCATGTTGGCAAACAGGCGAATATTTTGGTAAGTCCGGGCAATACCCTTATGAGTGATTTGATCCGGCAATTTGCCAAGCAACGACTCGCCATCCAGGAGAATATCCCCCTCTTCGGGTTTGTAAAAGCCGGTGATGCAGTTAAACAGCGTGGTTTTCCCGGCGCCGTTAGGCCCTATTACGCTATGGATGGCCTTCTCCTTAACATCCAAATCCAGGTCGCCAATAGCGACCAGCCCACCGAATCGTTTAACCAGTTTTTGAACTTTAAGTTTTGACATTATTGACCACTCGTTGCGGCTGATGTAGCGCTTTTTAACTCGACAACTGGTTCTTCGGCCGGTTCTTCCGCGTGGAGTTCACGCTGGCGGGTTTTTTCCGGCCACAAACCCTCGGGCCGGTACACCATCATCGCCACCAGTACCGCCCCATAGACCAACAAACGAAACTCGTCAAATTCCCGCAACAGCTCCGGCAGACCTACCAGGGCCAGAGCGCCCACAATGACGCCGGGAATACTGCCCATACCGCCGACAATAATCAACGCGAGTACGTTGATTGAAATCAACAAGTTAAAGCTGTGCGGGTAAATAGTCGCTAATTTGCTGGCAAAAATAGCGCCGCTCAAGCCGGAGAAGGCAGCGCCAGCCCCAAAGGCCATGAGTTTGGTCGCCACCAAATTAATACCCATCGCCTGGGCCACGTCTTCGTCTTCGCGCATGGCCATCCAGGCCCGGCCAACCCGCGAGTCTTTCAGACGGAGGGCAACAAAGGCGCCAATCAGACAGGCAATTAAAATTAGATAGTATAGTTTCTGGGCATTATCAAAGGTAAGCCCGCCAATTTGTGCTCTGGCAACCTGGACAATACCTTGCGAGCCGCCGATATGGGGTTTGAGCATGTCAGACAGGGCCAGGATGCGGATGATCTCGCCAAAGCCGAGCGTGACAATCGCCAGGTAGTCGCCGCGAATATGAAGTACCGGCACCCCCAGAATAACCCCGGCCAGCACCGAGGCTCCTACGGCGACCGGCAGCGCCTCCCAAAAGGTCCACTGGGCTGAAGTGGTCAACTCGCCGCCGGTGGTGGTTAAGACGCCCATGGTATAGGCTCCAATAGCAAAAAAGGCCACGTAGCCCAAATCAAGCAGCCCGGCAAAACCGACAACTATATTCAGCCCGAGGCCCATCAGGATATACAGTCCAACGGTAGTCGCCACTTCACTGAGAAATGGGCCGAGCAAGTTGGGCAAAAAGATCAAGAGCAAGGCAATAATGAACAAACTGCCGTAACGCATCGTGTTTTGACGGTTAACCGGCATTTCGCGATAGCGCGCCTGGGCTGTGGGTTTCCAGCTTGCCCAGAGATATTGGCCCCCGGCCACAACAACTAAAACCACGATTGCCCCGATGACAGACAAACCTTTTTGGTTTCTGGCCCCAAACATCCAACTAACCGTCTTGGCAGCTTGCGGCCAGGGGGTCAGGGTGAGACGGATCAAATCCTGGAGCAAACCGATCAACGCAACCCAAACCAAACCCAGGATAATGGCCTGGCGGATGCGGGCCGGGAGCGAGTAGATCAGTCCGGCAATTAAGCCAACTCCGGCCCCACCAGCCAGTAAATACAAGACCGCCATAGGTGTGCTTTTTTGATTGAATGTCAGAATCTGGAAAAGAGGTGGAGATGCGTTGACCAGGACGGGTCGCATGTTAATGATCTTGCTCAACAGTACAAAACCGGCTACGACACCGCCGACGATTAAACCGGCCAGCAGACCGCTGATCAAAATCGCCCGCCAGTCGTGGCTGCCGTTTCGCTTGGCGGCAATATAACCAATAGCAAACGTTATAATCAGGAGCAGGATTTGGCCCAACGAAATTACACCAGCAATGATGTCTCGCTTGTTGAAGGCCTCAACCATGCCCACCAGCGAAAGCAACACAGCCACTCCCCCCCCAATCAAACCGGTTTGTACCACACGCGTCCAATGGAATTGAAACTTTTCGCTCATAATGATGTACCTCAGGCTTTGGCCTTGCCCAGCCGTTCGCCCAGAATACCCTGCGGACGAAAGATCAAGATAAGCACCAACATACTAAAAGCAATGACATCTTTAAGCTGATAGGGAGCTGGAATGCCCAATCCATCGAGAAAGAGGCTCGGTCCAACCGATTCAAAGATGCCCAAAAACAGGCCGCCCAGCATAGCTCCGGGGATGTTGCCGATACCACCCAGCACCGCAGCAGTAAAGGCCTTAATGCCGGGGATAAACCCCATAAAGAAGCTGACCTGCCGGAACATCAGTGCATATAATACCCCGGCGGCTCCGGCCAGGGCCGCACCCAGGATGAAGGTCTGGACGATGATTGCGTCCACGTTAATCCCCATCAACGCCGCCACATCTTTGTTTTCAGAAACGGCCCGCATTGCTTTGCCGGTTTTGGTGTGCTGGACAAACATATAGAGGCCAAACATGAGCAAGGCCGCCGCAACGACGACCACCACCTGGATTTTCTGGATGGTGAGATCTCCTCCCAGACTCCATACACCATCTAAAGCCTTTACTTCGGGATATGCTTTAAATTGAGAGCCATACAAACCACGGAATGTATATTGGAGGAAAAAAGAGGCGCCGATAGCGGTAATCAGGGGGACCAGCCGGGGAGCGCGCCGAAGCGGGCGGTAGGCAATCCGCTCGAGCAGGACTGCTATTACAACTGAGGTGACCATCGCCACCCCAAAGACGGCCAGCAGGCCTAGCAGCGGGTTATTATCCAGAACTTTGGCTCGATTCATGGCGTCGGCGATAAAGTAGCCGGTGAAGGCCCCGCTCATGTAAACTTCGCCGTGAGCGAAATTGATCATGCGCAGTACCCCATACACCATAGTGTAACCCAGGGCAATGAGGGCGTAAATGCTCCCCTGGGCCAACCCAAAAACGACAAAGTCAAACCATTGGCGGCTGGTGTAATGACCGGATTGCAGAGTTGCAGCGGAGCCAATCACAATGATGGCGACAATAAATGCGCCAACCAACGCCAGCGACACGTTGACGAAGGTTAAATTATCCAGGATGCGCCGTGGCATACACTCCTCCTTTTGTTGTTAATCAAAATGTTCCTCTACTGCCCGTCAAAAAGTCTACCAGCCAGATAAGGACTGTGGCCGGTCCATCTACCTCCGTGTGCGTCGTTAGTTCTCAAGTCGGTGGAGAAAGGTGGAGTGGAGAAGGGCAAGTTCGGTTAGAGCAGACGATAAAGTTTGGCAGGTTGACAACAAGTGCGAAATTGCACGCAATAATAACCAAAAAGGGCTATCTTTGCAAGTTTTAGCTATATTTCGACAGGCCGATGCCGAATAACGATCTTTTCCAGCAAGGTGATGGCAAAGAAGAAAGTCATCCCGACCAGGGAGGCAATAAGAATACTGGCCCACAATTTTTCTGGGCCGGTAGCATAGTATTGATTAAAATTAAGAATAGCCCGTCCTAATCCATTTGCAATGCCCGAAGGCAACTCGCCGATTATAGCTCCCACCACACTGGCCGTAGCTGAGACCTTGAGAGCAGTAAAGATGTAGGGCAGCGCGGCCGGCACCCGAAGTTTCCATAATACTGCCCAGGGGGTAGCAGCATAAGAGCGCATCAGTTCTAGGGCTGTTACCTGGGGTGAGAGCAGACCACGCAGGGTGTTAATGGTGACGGGGAAAAAAGTTAGATAAGCGGCAATAATAGCCACCGAAAACCAATTACCACCCAGCCAAATCACGACCATCGGCGCAATAGCCAACAGGGGCACAGTTTGCGAAGCCACTACATAGGGGAGAAGACCTCGCTCAAGCAGGGACGAATGGGCAAAGATGACACCCAAAACAAAACCCAGAGCCCCACCTAACAAAAAACCAACAAATGCCTCTTGCAGGGTAAACAGTGAGGCCCGGATCAGGATGGCGAGCAAAATCTCATCACCGCCCCGCCGAGGCGGTTCAAAGAGGGTGCCGATGATTTCTGTAAGCGGCGGCATAGAGCGGTCGTCGGCGCTGACGGGCAAGGCAATTTTGCACAGACCGAAGTTCTGGCACAAAATTCCCGGTACCCGCTCACTGCCTACTTTCACCTCAGCGGTGCCCCGCAGGTACTTACCGCCTGGTGCGGCCAGGAGTTTATATCCCTGCCAGGCCATTCCTAGCAGCAGTACAACTAGAAAAAAGTAAAGAATAGACTTGGTCCAGCCCGGAATTCTAAAGGTAGCGAGGGCGTTGCCCCCCTTGGCAACTTCAACTTGCGTCGCGATGGCTAACCTCTCTTGACTTTGGCTAGGTATTGTGGAAAGGAGATGGTATTGTAGCACAAGGGCTATGGGGACGCAACCGTTTATGAATTTGTTTCAATCGCCTGAACGGGATTTAAGGCTTGTACAGCGGGCTTTAAATCTAAAACTTTAACGAGAGAAGCTAGTTCAGCATCCGTAAGCGTGCGACCTTTACCGGAATAGGCGATCAGGGCTGCTTCTAAAACATTGGTCCCAAACGAGCGACCATCAATCCGGGGCGTACTGGTGACAAGATAAGCCACACCCCGCGACTGCATGAACGCAACATCATTGGCCGTAGTGGTGTTCGTGATAATCACTTTGCCCCGCATGTTGAGGGGCATATGGCGACGAATATACTGAAAATCTCCGGCGATGACCGGACCATAGTTAAACCACTTTTCATATTTGGGGATATTTTTATCTTGATCTTGACCGGTCGGGTAAAGCATACTAATCGGCATCAGCCCGACTACCGGCATCAGGATAGCAGCCAGGGTGCGCAACCGAGCCAGTCCATAAACAGGCAGGGGAATACTCAGTCCAAACATCAAATCACAAAACACCAGTTCAAAACCAGCTCGGTCGAGCGACTCAGCCATGCCGTAACGGTCGGCAGCGACCGGCATCATCGCCTTGCGAGGGGCAATGGGAAACTGAAAATGAGGCTCGGCCATCTGAAAAATGTTTTGCTCCAGAGTCAGCTTTAGCCCTCGCCCGTCGGTACAGGGAGTTTGTTTTACTTCTTTCACTAGATTAAGCCCGGAGCGCAGCGGATAACTCCTGTCAAGCACCCGCACAAAAAGTTCAACGCCGCCGACCCCAAAAGCATCCACCTTGCCGTCCATTTCGCTAAAGAGCCCCCTGGCTTTCTTTTCATCGCCATCGCAGCCGATTCGTTCGATGAGAATCGGTTCCTGACCGAGTTTGAACTTTACTTTCTTATCTCGGCTGGAACTACCTAAGCTGATACTGACCACGTGTTTCATTATCACTACCTATCTGTCGCAAAAACGACAAGATCCTCTATCTCTTCGATGGATGTTTGTGGAGTAAAATAACAAGAATACAGTAAAAAAGGATATATTCACCCTAAATTCCACCAAAAGAGCACCACAAGTGGATCAAAAAATAAAGTAGAATTTCTACAACCACTTTCTGCGGTAAAACAAATCTTGAGGAGCGAGAATCTCCTTGATGATACTTGGGATATGTGGAGTAAATTATAAAGAAGAAGCCTAAAATATTACTACTATCCCTAATAAAAGATAAAAAGGACGTGTCAGTGGGGAAATATGAAACAGAGCTATGGCTGAATGTCAGCTACTGAATTGACGACATGATTGGGGCGGTAAGGAAAATTAGCAATCATATCCAGCCGGGTGACCCCGGTCAAAACCAGGATGGTTTCTAATCCGCTCTCCAGGCCAACTTTGATGTCGGTATCCATTCGGTCCCCGACCATAAACGTATTTTCAGAATGTTCCCCAAGATAGCGTAGCGCCGAACGCATCATTAATGGGTTAGGTTTGCCGACAAAGTAAGGAGTAAAGCCAGTGGCCTTTTCGATCAGTGCCGCTACAGCGCCACAAGCGGGCGTCAGACCGGTTTCGGAGGGGCCGGAGGGGTCAGGATTAGTCGCAATAAACGACGTCCCGGCCCAAATGAGCTGTGTCGCCCGAATAATTTTATCGTAGGGGTAGGATTCAGTTTCACCCAGAATTACATAATCAGGTTTGTAATCGGTCAATGTATAACCAACATCGGTTAAAGCTTGGTACAAGCCGATGTCTCCCAAAACGTAAGCGGACCCATGTGGTTTTTGAGACTGGACAAAGGCGGCAGTAGCCATCGCACTACTATAAATTTGCTGCGTGCCAATGTTTATTCCTGCCGACTGCAGCCGGTGCTGCAAATCTGTTGCAGTGTAGCGTGAGTTGTTGGTTAAAACAAGATACTTATGCCCGCCGGCAATCAGGCGTTCAATAAATTCGGCAGCCCCTGGAATTGGATTTTGGCCTTGAACAAGGACTCCATCCATATCAATCAGGTAAGTCTTTTTGCTATTCACTCTTCCTCACTTCTTCATGAAGTATTTGGGCTAAGGAATCATCTGCTGGACCCACTGGAGCGGCTCTACAGCAATCCCGTTCAGTCTCAGTTCCCAGTGCAAATGGGGTCCGGTGACCAAACCGGTATCGCCAATAAAGCCGATTAAATCCCCTGGCTTCACCTCTTGACCGACTACAACGGCCAGTTGATTTTGATGCCAGTAACCGCTAAATAAGCCTAGCCCGTGGTCAATGACCACAGCGTTCCCGCGCACCATTAATTTTTCGGCCAGTACGATTTTGCCGGCAGCGGGAGCATAAATCGGTGCACCGACATCACCGCCAAAGTCAGTGCCCGTGTGAAAACTGGCAATATCGCTGCCATTATAGCTGCGCCGAGTGCCAAAATAACTGGTCAGGCGCAGGGTATCGGGCAGCATTGGATAATTAAATGATCCTTGCCAGAGGGGTCGTGGTGAAATTTGAGACCAGAGATGGTCTAGTTTCGCCTGTTCCATTTGCACTAATTCTGGGTCGAGCAACTCCTCTCGTTGCTCATCAACCTCAATATTTTCCACCCCGTAAGGGCCTTCAATGACATTAACATTTTTTAAAGCGACTATTTGTGAACCGTTAGCGAGGTTTGCCGTCAGCTTAAGCGGATAGATCTTCGGTTCAGTTAGAGCAGGAATGGCCGTAATTCCCCAGAATTGACCATTGCTGTCATCACTAAAAAAGATGGGGCGATTATCAAAATCGGCACTTAGAGTGGCCGGGGCGACCAGCTTTACTCGGATGACGAGGGTTCGGCCCTGGATAATTGTTGGTTCTGAAAGTTCAATGCTGGCAAAAGGTGCTGGTAATTTTTCCGGTTTAGGCTGGGGGCCACCGGGAATCTTCAGGATCTGGCCTACCTGCAAAAGATCAGGGTTGACCAACCGGTTAGCTACAACAAGCTCTTCTGGAGAGACGCCGTATATGTTAGCGATGGAAAAGAGCGTGTCGCCGGGCCGGACGGCGTGGGTTCGGCCGACTCCTTGGGGTGTAGAAGCGATTTGAGCAGAAGTGTTGGGCAAAGTGAGCCGCTGGCCGGGAAAAATGAGATCGAAATTTGACAAGTTATTGGCCAGGGCAATATCGAATATGTTGCGGTTATAACGTAAGGCAATGGCGGCCAGGGTATCACCAGGCTGGACGGTGTAAATAAATGGCCCCGACTCCTGCTGCTTCCCTTCTTGGGCTAAAGCTGGAGTGACAGAAATACCTATCCCGAGCAACATGAGGGTCAAGACGGTCAGTAGCTTGATAGATTCTTGAAATGAGATCATTTTATGTCGCCTAAAATCGTTAGGTGTATTTTAATCTCAACTGGAAAATCACGCTAATGATAAAAAGAAAACCGCCCTTTAAGGCGGCTTTATAAGTACGCTACTACAGACAGAAGCCTCTCCGGTTAGATTGATAAGTTGACCGGACGAATGCCGTCATAAACTTGATGCCCGCCAATGGTCCGCAAAATTAATTCAGGGGTTTTCTTCTGCAATTTGGCGTGAATCTCAAGGGGAGTCAGCGGGGTGTTATCATTCGCAATAAAAAGACGAAAGATGGACCGGGTTAAGGGCATATTCTCGTCAATAAAATTCGGCTGCTGGGAACAATGCGTCTGGATGGTGTACCACAGTAAATCTAATTGAAAAACTTCACCCGTTTCAGGATTAACCCAATCAAAAGTTTGGCCATCCTGCAGATTGGCTCTCGCTTCCGAGCACTGGTGGCTCTGCAAATAAGCGCCCAGGCTTTGACGCTGTTTTTGCCACCAGGCAAAATCTACGTGAAACTTTGTATCAAGAGTTGGTTTTATATATTTAGCCATATTGTTTAAAGCAGTTTATCCTCTGCTAATCGCGGAGATTTGGATCATAAATCCAGTAACCATTTTTCATGGGTATAAAACAGCGATGTTTAACCAGTTCCTGAAAGATTGGCCCTGGACCGGCACGCCGGATGATATTGACTGCACTATAAAGAGTTTTGGCGTGAACCGTACTCTGAGGGTTAAGCTTGGATAACTCTGGAAATACCTGGCAAAGAATATCATAAATGGACAACTTTTTCTCAAGAGCATTTAACCAGAGGGTGTCAATCTGGGCTGGGTTTGACTCGCCAATAATCATTAGCTCATCATACTTGCCACTGATGGCCTCTTTGCTCATCTGGAAGACAAGTTTGTTGCCACTGACCGTAGCGGTCCGCACCCAATCGCGTTGGGCGCGTAGGGTCTGATAATCTACAACGAGCCGCATAGGATTATCGGTGCGTTTGATATTGATATAGGCGCCCACCGGCAGCTTGTTTTTAGTATACCATTCATCCAACCCGAAGACATACTTGTCATTCAACACAGACCACCCAGGTATGACATCGCCCGTACGGCCATCAACAAACTCAAAGAGAACCGGGTTATAATAGCTGGTAGGGAAGAAAGATTGCGTTTTAGGTGTGATTGGTAAAGTACCGACTCGCCGGTGCGGATAGTTGAGCACAATGGTTATACTTGGGGTGTCGGGACCCACAGCCGGAACATCCTCAGGCAAAGTTGCCTCGTCATCAATTTCGGCTAACAGCGCCTTCAAATCCTCGTCAAAAGAGTTGAAATTGTAACCCTGGCCTGGATCTACCTGAAGCCGACGAGGAGCGTGGTGAGCCTCCGGCGGTTCAATCCGCTCTAGATACCAGAGCACTTGCCCGGACGGTCCGACATCGTCAAAACGTTCGTCATTCGCCAGCCGGTAGCTTACTGAGAAACGCAGGGTATCGGTAATATCTTGACCTTCAGCCAACCCCATTTGCTCAATGAGCGCGTCAACGCTGAGAGGCCCATTATTAATGTCAATGGCGGCGTCAGCAATGTTAAATAGCCCTTCGTGAAAATCGGGCAGGAGATCACGTAAGAAATACTGGTCGTGAAAGTGTACAAAATCATGGCCGTTTACCAGGGCGGTTTCAACTCTGGGGCGAATGAAATCATCGCCATAGATCTGGTAGATTTCTTCCGGCGAGATTAACCCTTGCAGACTAGCCAGGCTTTGGTTGCTATCCAAATTGAGGGGATGGGGGTGATCAAAGTTAGTAGCAAATTCGCGCCTGACACTGCCGTTATCGAAGCTCACTTCGATAACATTGAAGGTTCCATGCACGGGATGGCGGCCTGGACGCACAGTTTTAACGGTACCCACGGCAAAATCCAGGGCTGGAAAGACTACCTGTTCGCCAACGGCGTAACTTTCTTTGGGCTGATAAAGTTTACCCTGTTGAAACTCACTCCGGGCTGCTAATTCTTCGGCTTGGTACTGGCGCCTGACCAAAGTGAGAGCAATTTCATCAAGAGTAAAGACACGATTTGCTTCCAGAATTTGGTTGTAAATAAATTCTATATCTTTGTTACTAACGGTAAATTGGCTTTGCCAATAAGCCGGGGTCTGAGTCTTACGCTGAACCAAGATGAGGCATACCTCTAAATTTTTGGAGATTATGTTTTCTGCCAAAAGGCAATATCAAATTATACTATTGTTCATAAGCCTTGACAAATCCCTCTATTCTTGCGCTTTTATCAGGACCGGCGACAAAAAAAGACACTCACTTGGGAGGAAGTGAGTGTCTTTTCCTCTCAGGGCCGGGTGGGGTCGCTTTCCCTGAGAAATCCTGTTGCATCTGGCAAAAATAAATCTTGGGGAAGATTTTTTTCCAGCGTCAGTCAGGCCGATAATTTTTGAAGAGGCTTTGGCTGTGGGTGCAGCCGCAAATGGGAGGAGTTAGACGCAACAGGTTAAGTTAGTATAACTATAGCATACATTGCCGATAGAGTCAGTAAATTTTTCGTAAATATTTTTACGCAAGAGGTACCTGGTTTCTAAAGTCTATCCTGTTTGTAAAGAACGTTTGCACCCGCTCTCACGCCGTGCTACACTGGCTGGTGCATTACTTGATAAAGTTCTACTTTACGTCCAGAAATGGGTCTAAAAATGTTCCGACCGCGTCGTCCTGATTTTTCCACAGACAAGGAGGAGAGTCGCCAGCCGCTCACCCGTGAGCACCTGCGCGGCTATCGGCGCTTGCTCTTTTACATCAGCCCTTATCGGAATCGTATGATCCTGGCTATTGCCGCCCTGGTGGTGGGGACACTACTGGGCCTGGTCATGCCGCTGGTCGTGCGTAATATTGTGGATGTGGTTTTTGTGGAGAGGAACCTGGCCTTGCTCAACCGGGCTACGGTTCTGTTGGCGCTGGTTTTTCTGGCTCAGGCTTTTTTCAGCTTTATTAATCGCTACAATACCTCCTTTGTCGGTGAGCGGGTGGTGGCCGATTTGCGCGAGCAGCTTTACCGCCACTTAATGACCCTCTCGCTACGTTTTTACGCCGACCGGCGCACGGGTGAATTGGTCTCACGGGTAACCAATGATGTCACGACTCTGCAAGCGGCGGTGACGGACAATCTGGTCAGTCTG
The DNA here is from genome assembly GCA_023382535.1 of Anaerolineae bacterium. The sequence continues at coordinate 14,351 of JAHDWA010000005.1, forward strand.
CTGCAACAGGGCCTGACTTTGATTGGAGGCGTGATCTTGCTCTTTTGGCTTGATTGGCGGTTGACCAGCGTTATTTTGGGTGGAATTCCTATCGTCACCCTGACCATGGTTTTCCTGGGCCGCAAAATTCGCCGCGCCGCTGCTGAGGTGCAAGACCGGCTGGCCGAGGCGTCGGCGGTGGTGGATGAGACGATTGGCAACGTGCGTATTGTCAAATCTTTTGCCCGTGAAGCCTATGAAATGGCTCGTTTTGCGGCCAAGGTGGAAGAAACCTTTGGGGCAGCTATGCGCCGGGTTAAAATTTCGGCGGTTTTGGCCCCAACGATTGGCTTTATGGCTTTTATGTCCCTTACCATTACGCTCTGGTTTGGTGGGTACGAGGTGATCCAGGGCTACCTGTCGCCCGGCGGGCTGGTGGCCTTTTTGATTTACACCCTGCTGGTGGCAGGTCCCATTGCCGCTTTTTCCGGATTGTACAGCCAATTTCAAGTGGCTCTCGGGGCGACAGAGCGCCTTTTTGAGTTACTGGATTTGCAGCCTGAAATTGCCGATGCGCCCCATGCTTACCCCCTCCCGACGATTATCGGACAGATCGTCTTTAACCGGGTCAGCTTTGAGTATGACTCCAGCTTGCCGGTCTTGCATAATGTATCGTTAGGGGTAAAACCAGGGCAAGTGATCGCCTTGGTTGGGCCGAGTGGGGCCGGCAAAACCACCCTGGTCAATCTCATTCCTCGTTTTTATGATGTTACCTCCGGTTGCATCACGATTGACGGCCACGACATTCGCCAGGTAACGCTCCTGAGTTTGCGCGAACAAATTGGCATGGTACCTCAAGAAACCGCGTTGTTTTCCGACACTATTCACGAAAATATTCGTTATGGTAAGTTGGAGGCGAGCCAGGCCGAAATTGAAGCGGCTGCCCGCGCGGCTAATGCGCATGAGTTTATTATGAACATGCCTCAAGGTTATGAGACTCGCGTTGGCGAGCGGGGCATTAAATTGAGTGGAGGTCAGCGGCAGCGCGTTGCCATCGCCCGGGCCATCCTGAAGAACCCCCGGATTCTCATTTTGGATGAAGCCACCTCCTCCCTGGATAGTGAGTCGGAGCAGTTGGTACAAGAAGCTCTGGAACGCTTGATGAAATCACGGACCACATTTGTGATTGCGCATCGTTTGAGTACCATTATAAACGCCGATTGGATTTTAGTTCTGGAAGGGGGCCGGATTGTAGAGCAGGGTACCCATGCCGAATTAGTGGCTCGTCCCGATGGGCTTTACCACAAGTTGCATGCCCTACAATTTAAGTTTGAACTGGAGGGAGAATGAAATTGTCAAGGGTTAACAACCAATTACCCATTGATAACCGCTAATGCGAGGCTCATGGCGCATGGCCCGGCTGGCGGGCGTTAATATAAATGTCCACTGGAGCTTTAGCTTTATCATTCTGTGGGTGATTGTGCAAGGCGCCGTCAGCCACCGCAATCTCGAAGCGATTATATTTGCACTGGTGGCGGTACTGCTGCTGTTTGCCTGTGTGACCCTCCACGAGTTGGGCCATGCGCTTATTGCCCTGCGGCTGAATGTGCCGGTCAAGAATATTATCTTGCTGCCAATCGGGGGGCTGGCACAGATGCAGTCGCTGCCGGAAAAGCCGGTTCACGAGATGCTCATTGCCGGCGCTGGGCCATTGGTTAATCTATCCCTGGTGATCGGATTAATTCCAGCGGCATTTTTTTTCAGTGAAGAAGCCCTGTTATGGGGATTTTTAGACTCGCCGGGCACGGTTCTTGAAGCCGTTATGCAATCTTTTTTCGAACAAGGGGCCGTTTTAGGGTTAATTATTTTCCTACTGCTCTCTAACGTTATTTTGTTTATCTTTAATTTGATTCCGGCGTTTCCAATGGATGGCGGGCGCATCTTGCGCGCCTTCCTGGCTCTATTCGTTGCCTATCCTCTGGCCACCCAAATTGCCGTGATGGTAGGCCGGACAATTGCGCTATTGCTGATCCTCGGTTCATTCTATTTTAGAAATCCGGCTCTCTTATTTGTAGCGATATTTGTGTTTATCGCCGGGCGGCCGATCCGGGTGAAGCCTTCTTATCCCAACCTGCGCCTTTGATCGGAGAAGATTAACCTGTTATTGCGCTGGGTTGTCCTCAATCTTAACCTCATTCGTTACTGCCCAATAGCCATCTGCCTCTCTGGTTACGGTCAACTGCCAGCCCTGATATCCTGACCCATCGCCGCGATAGACCTTGACCGTGGCCCTGTGGTGGCCCTGATTGTACTGAATTTCCTGAATGTAAAGATAGGGCGCCGTTTGCGGCCGGCTGCTAAAGTATTCCTCGGCCCCGGCCGGGTAAAGCCAGACCGAATGCCCGCCGTTTTGGTTCTGTCCCCCAAAGCGGACCCGCGGCTCGTCTCGCCGGAAGTGGATGACCAGATCTTTGACCGGCCCGCGCGTCTCTCGTTCATAGGCATAAACGGCCTGCCGGATCTCGTTGTTAAGTTGATACTCTGGATTTACCGTCCCGCAGGCTACGCCGGGTAAGAGCAAAACAATAAAAATGAGGATGAAATGACGAATGGTGAGCTTAAACCTCATGGTTCAAAACGTTTTGCCTCATCCCATAAGGCATCCAGTTCCTCTATCGTCATCTGCGATAAGACCCTGCCCTGCGCTGCGGCCAAAGCTTCCAGTTTTTTAAAGCGGCGGGTAAAGCGGGCGTTGGTAGTGCGCAGGGCGCTTTCGGGGTCCACGTTGCGCCAGCGAGCCAGGTTGACCGCGGTGAACAGCAAATCCCCGATCTCGGCCTCGAGCGCGGCGGGATCAGCCGCTTCGGTGATTTCGCGGGCCTCTTCAATCAATTTATCCAACACCCCGCTGATATTAGGCCATTCAAAGCCCACCCGGACCGCTCGCTTGGAAATCGCCAGGGCTTGCGCCAGGGCCGGCAGCGCCGCCGGGACACCGTCCAGCACCGAGGGAGAGGCTTCAGGTTCATTGTTGCGGGTTGAACGTTCCTCCTGCTTAATGGCCTCCCAATTGGCCGTAACATCCGCCACGCCGTTGACGGTAACATTTCCAAAAACGTGGGGGTGACGCCGCACCAGCTTGCGGTTGATGTGTCCAATGACCTGGCCCATTCTGAAATCGCCCGCCCCGGTGGCAATTTGGGTGTGCAGCACAATTTGCAGGAGCAAATCGCCCAACTCTTCGGCCAGGGCCGCCGGATCAGCCGCGTCGAGCGTCTCCAACACTTCGTAGGTTTCTTCCAGCAGAAATGGACGCAGGCTTTGGTGAGTTTGTTCTCGATCCCAGGGACAGCCCTCCGGCGCGCGGAGACGGGCAATCGTTTCCTGGAAGGCCGGCAGACTGGTATTGGCCGGGTCGGCGGGTAAGTAGAGCACGGTAGACTCGTCGAACTGGGGCTGTTGATCGAGTTCGGCCAGCGGACCAGACCAGACCTGCTCGGCCCTTTGGACGAGAGTGACGCTGAAATCGGGGGCATAAGCATTTAACAAGACCTGCTTGACTTGAGCCGCCAGCGGCGGGCTGGACAGGCCCGGCACCAGCGCCGGTTGATCCGGGGCTAACGGGGGATGATGCAAGCCAACCATTTCAGCCGCAGCGACAATTTGCAGCTTGGGGTAAACATCCAGCTCCAAAGCCGAAAGGGCGGCCTCCAGCACACTGAGACCAGGGACAATTGTCACGGGTATGTTTTTCGCCGCCGCCAGATTCCGGATGAGCGGGACGGCAGGATCTTCACGGGGATGGCCAGGCACAGCATAAATTACCCCCTCGGCCCGCTGACCCAAACGGACCACCTGAGCAGCGATCTGCTGCGTCCCCTCCACAGAACGATTTATTTCATCAAAGGCATAAATTCTGGCCGGGATATCGGCCACACCGGGGTGGTGTGTTGTGCGCACATAAACTTCGGCTGCTTGTTGAAGGATAGTCCCAGCCAGTCGTGTCCAGTGCTGGCTGTCACCCGGCCCCAGGCCCACTATAGTAATCCCAGAAGGCATATCTTGCTCCATTTCTCATATTTTCTACCGCCTGTTCCGTTGCGTGGCATTATACCTACCCCTTTCTTTTTGGTAAAGCGACGATCCTAATAAGAACTTGTCGCAATTTTTAGGTGGGGCTGTACCTGCGGCAAACTCTCGCTTCGCATGTCCTGCGTTACCATAAATTTGGAGGTGCCCGCTTGGTAACGCTTTTTGTAACGATTAAGAGACGGTTCTCCGCTAAACTGAAGAAAATTTACCAATGAGGAGGACATCTCCGTGAAAAAAGTAATCTCTTCTATTATTAGCCTGCTGGTTTTGATCAGCCTGACATTCTCTTTTGGTTTCAATACAGTTAACGCCAAGAATATACAGACTTCACCTCTGCTCCAAGACTCGACTGGCGACAGGTTATATTCTGACCAGGCCGTAGATACTGAATTGCCTTCCAACCGAACCTACGAACCGCTGCCCTTCAAAGAGGAGCCGTATCTTCATCCCTCGGGCGCGTTCACTTTTGGTGTGCCGCAAAGTTGGGAAGTTTTCACCGAAGATGAAGTCTCGGCGACGATCACGGATGGCGAGTCGGTAGTTGGGGCGACGTTCACGGATGTTGGGGAAGTTTATAGCGACAAGGAATTGGATGACTTCGTTGAAGCCTTTTTGACTATCTTTTTCAGCTATGTCAGCGACGATTACAAAATTGTGGAGCGCAAGGTTTTGGCGGATGACAGTATCTTTGTGGCGGTTGAGTACAAAGATTCCGAGCGCAAGAATGATGCCGAATTCTTCTTTGAGCAGCACGATACCCTGGTTTTTGCTCTACTCCTGACCAGCCCCGTCTATGAGAAAATATCGCCGACCTGGAACAACATTATCGAAAGCTATTCGGTTGATCCCGATGCAGCCAAGACCGCCGGCGAGCCTGCCGCTACCCCGACCCCGCAAGCTCCGGCTGCGCCGACCCCTACCCCTGCGCCCGATAACAGTAACTACGCCCCGGAACCTGGCCGCTCCCGAGTTTTTGTCGGCAACGATTACAGTGAGACACTAACCTTTACGATCAACAACACCGAAAACAAAGTACCGGTCGGGGGCCAGGTGCCGATTGACTTGAACCCTGGCAAATACACCTTCACCATCAGTATTCCCGGCGGCGCTGTGAACGGTGAAGTCGAAGTGGGGGCTGATCAATCCTGGGCTGTCTATGTGGATGAACATGGGAGTGTGTATGGCCCCTTCCAGGTTTATCCCTAGCTTCAAATAAGGGGCAGGGTGTAGAAGTTAGGGCGGGTCGCAAACCCGCCCCCGCTTAAGCCAAAAATTCGTTGACTTTTAGATAGCTCGCTTTTATAATACTCAAGTTGCTTACCGGCTTTAGTTTTTTGGAGAAGATGTCATCATGAAAAAATCAATCTTTTTTGTCTTTACCTTGCTCATTCTGACGGTTTTGGCCTGTTCTTTCAACTTTAGCACGGCCAAAATCAGTGAGGCCAAAATGGCTAAAGACGCCGACGGCGCCCAGCCGACCACTACTTTTGGCCAGGATGAGCCTTTTTATTGTGTCGTTCAATTAGCCAACGCTCCCGATGATACCAAGGTCAAAGCAGTCTGGACTGCTGTTGACGTCGAGGGGGTAGATCCCAACTTGAATCTTGGCGAGAAGGAACTGACATCCGGGGATGGGCAGCTCAATTTCAGCTACACCAATGATGAAGGTAAGCTCTGGCCCACCGGCAAATACAAGGTAGACCTGTATCTTAACGATAAACTGGATCGCACCCTGGATTTCCAGGTTGAAGGGGCTGCTGTCGCGGCTGAGCCAACTCCTACCTCGGCCCCAACCGCCGAACCTACGGCAGAGCCGACCGCCGAGCCAACGGCCACGCCTGAACCGACGGCTGAGCCTACCGAGGAGATCACTGCCGAACCCACTGCCGAGGCTACGGTTGAGCCAACCAAAAACGCGGCCGGCGACCTGCTGCAAATTCCCACCACGGAACCCACTGAAGAGTCAAAATATCCGCCGCTGCCCTTCAAAGAGGAGCCTTACGTCCATCCTTCCAAGGCTTTCACCTTTGCTATGCCCGAAAGCTTTAAAGGCATTGCCGGTGACAAAACCAGCGTTTCCTTTGGAGATGACAGCTCGGTAGTGGGCATTGCCTTCCTGAATGCAGGGGCCGAGTTCAGCGACAAAGAGATGCAGGAGTTCATTGATGCCTTTACCAGCAGCTTCATGGCCAACTTCTCCGACGATCATAAAATCCTGGAGCAAAAAACGACCTCGGATGGCAGTATCTTCCAGGCCGTCTCTTACACGTCGAATGATGGCGATGGGGATGCCGATTTTATCTTTGAACAACGGGATACAATCATCTTTGTCATTTATTTTGTGACGACGGCCTATGACGAGATGGAAGCAACCTGGCAAAAAATTATCGAGAGCTACTCGGTTGACCCCAAAGCCGCCCTGGCTGTTGTGCCCAATGCCGGCGATGGCGTTCCCTCCGCCGAGCCAACCCCTGCACCCAAGCCTACGCAGCCGCCCGCACCGGCCGGACCGTCTATCCCCGGCGGCAAAGGGATGCTGACCTACACCAACAGAACGGATGTGGATTTTGTGATTGACGTCATCGGGCCAACCAATACTTCGCAAGTGGTGCCGCCCGGCCAAACCAGGGAGTTTATCCTTGACCCTGGTCACTATACCATCAATGCTCACTCGGCCGGGGGCAAGTATTACGTACCGTCCTATGAATTCGACATCGCCGCTGGTCAATTACTGCGGGATGGAGTACAATAGGCACTTCTAAAGGTCTCTAAGACCTTTTGGGTCTGAACAAAAAGTTATTATGTAGGTAGTAAAGAGGCGACTCCCCTGGAGTCGCCTTTCCTTGTGTCTAAAAACTAACAAAAGGAGGAATGAAGATGACTCAAACAGATTTACTATTATCCCACCTCGAATCTCTTTATCGAGCCGTAGTTCAAGCCGTAACAAGTGGAAATGCCGCCGAGTGGGGCACACTCGGCCAAAATGCCAAAGGAGATCAGGTTAAGTGGTTTGACCTGGCCGCAGACCGGGCTGTTTGTGCCTACCTGGAGGATCACTTTCCCTGCCCGGTTGAATTGCTCTCAGAAGAGGGCGAGCCGCGCCAGTTTGGCCAGGGCAAACCGGAGTGGACCATGGTTCTTGACCCGGTAGACGGCTCCGAGAATTTCTCCCGAAGTTTGACCCCCGCCGGAATGGCTATTGCTCTCATTCCGGCGAGTCAGCCGGTAGCAGTGGAGACGGTGGAGCTGGCCCTCGTGGGCGACCTGTATCACCGCCACGTTTGGCAGGCGGTGCGGGGTAAGGGAGCCTGGCGAAATGGTCAACCGCTGCAACCCAGCCAGGTGACGCGACTCGAGCAGGCTGTCATCAATTGTGATATCAGCGGCGCTGCTATTCAACCTGCTCTGGCCGAGGTGTTGGCCGGGGCGCGCAGTATCCGCTCATTTGGAGCGGCGACTCTGGTTCTGGTTCATGTGGCGGATGGCTCACTGGAGGCCCATATAGATGTGCGTAATCAGCTTACCCCGGAGAATTATCTGGCTCCCGGACTCATCATTTACGAGGCCGGCGGTTTGATGACGGCTCCAAACGGGACAGCTTTGCCGCCCATCCAGTCGCTAACCGAAAGTTGCTCTGTTATCGCCGCCGCCAACCCAGAGTTACATGCCCTGTTACGTCAGCGCCTTTCGGCTGCCGACTGAACAAGTTAGCGGTCCGAACGATTTCCTTTTTATTTGCCAGCTCTTGGAGGGGATGGTATAATCGAGACTCGTTAAAATTTGTACAAACTGCACCTCCGGGAAATTTGCCACATTTGTTGAGTTTTTCGTTGAGTGCGGTCAGGAGAAATGATGATGAACGACCAAGAATTAACTGTAGTGGACCCAGTCTCAACCGACGACTCTGCCGCGCCGGTTGAAGCTGATTCCGCTCCGGTCGAAAATAACACGCCGGCGGAAGCGCCCGCTGCCTCTGAAACTGAGCCATCCGGTGAAGAATTATCCATTCACACGCTACAAATCGGTCAACGACTGACCGGCAAGGTAAAAAATATTGCGGAATTCGGGGCATTTGTAGATATTGGCATTGCTCAAGATGGTTTGGTGCATATTTCCGAATTAGCCAAGCAAAAGGTCGAAAAAGTGACCGATGTGGTCAGCCAAGGGCAGGAGGTCGAAGTTTGGGTTAAAAAGGTTGATACCAAACGGGGCCGGATTAGCCTGACAATGATTAAACCGATCGCCATGAAACTGCGGGATATTGCCGAGGAAGCCGAGTTAGAAGGGACCGTCACCCGCCTGGAACCTTATGGCGCCTTTGTAGATATTGGCACTGATCGAGACGGGCTGGTGCATATCTCGCAAATTACTTACGACTATATCAAGCACCCGGAAGATGTTTTGACGGTCGGCCAAAAGGTCAACGTCAAAGTTTTGAAAGTGAACCGCAAGAAACGCCAGGTAGATTTATCCATCAAAGCCCTTTTGCCGCCGCCTCCCCCACCCGAAGAAGTGAAGAGGGTTGAAGAAGCAAAGGCCCCGCCTCGCCATCAAGAGGCGGCGCAGCAAGAGGAGGCTTTTGAAGATGAGCCAGTCCCGACCGCCATGGCTGTGGCCTATGCGGCTTTACATGGAGAACTACCCTTTGGGAAGTCGGGCAAAGGTGCTGCAAAGCAAAAGAGCAAGCGCCGCAAGGAAATGGACGACATTGTGGCTCGCACCCTGGCTAACCGTAGTTAGTTGAGTTTGCATGACTAAAAAGCCGACCCCCCCGAGTCGGCTTTTTGATTCCAGGATTATTCATCTAAATCTGCTGAATTTTTTCTGAACTCAAGTTATGCTATAATCTGCCTCGATTTATTGGAAATTTTGGAACTTTAATACCTCCGGCGTGACCAAACCGAAACTTGAGGGTTAAATAAGGGGGTAACTAATTATTCAGGGAGACTGGCCGCTTGAAGGATGGGATAAAGCCGTAACCAACCCTTCAAATGGTCAGGTTCTCTATAGTATGGAGGAGTGCATGACACTTGACCCCAAAGTAAGGCGTTTGCGCGACTTAAAAGCTAACTCCAAGCAGGGCGGCGGCCCGGCGCGGCTGAAAGCCCAGCGGGATAAAGGCAAGTTGACCGCCCGTGAGCGCGTTGAAATCCTTCTTGACGATGGCTCGTTCCGTGAGATTGATGCCTTTGTAACCCAACAGGGTAGCCCGAATGCCGGCTTTGACGATACAAAAATGTTGGGCGACGGCGTAGTGACGGGATATGGCACGATTGATCAGCGCCTGGTTTACGTTTTCTCGCAGGATTTTACCGTATATGGTGGCAGCTTGGGCCGTGCCCATGCCAATAAGATTATCAAACTGCAAGACCTGGCCCTAAAAAATGGCGCGCCTATCATCGGCTTGAACGACTCCGGCGGGGCGCGGATTCAAGAAGGGGTGGTCAGCCTGGGCGGCTACGCCGACATTTTTTTGCGCAATACGCTTAGCAGCGGCGTCATCCCTCAAATTTCGTGTATTCTCGGCCCCAGCGCCGGTGGCGCCGTTTACTCCCCGGCCATCACCGATTTTATTGTGATGGTCAAGGGCACCAGTTATATGTTTGTCACCGGGCCGGATGTGGTCAAATCGGTGACTCATGAAGAAGTGACATTTGATGAGTTGGGCGGGGCAATGACCCACAATGAAATCAGCGGAGTAGCCCACTTTGCCGCCGAAAATGAGGAGCACGCCCTCTTCACCGTTCGCGACTTGCTCAATTATTTGCCGCGTAACAATATGGAAGACCCGCCAACTATTGCCTGCCAGGATGATCCCCTGCGCACGGAAAGTCTGCTGAACACAATTATTCCTGATAACCCCAACAAACCCTACGACATGCACGAGGTAATTACGGCCATCGTGGATGATGGCAAATTCTTGGAGGTGCAGGAGCATTACGCCCGCAACGTGATTGTCGGTTTTGCCCGGCTCAATGGGCGCAGTGTGGGCATTGTAGCTAACCAACCGGCGGTCCTGGCCGGCGTGTTGGACATCAACGCCTCGGTCAAAGCGGCCCGTTTTGTCCGCTTCTGTGACTGTTTTAACATCCCTCTGATTACCTTGGAAGATGTGCCGGGCTTTCTGCCGGGCTTGGCCCAGGAACATGGCGGGATCATTCGCCACGGGGCCAAGCTGCTCTACGCTTTTGCCGAAGCCACCGTGCCCAAAATTACGGTGATTACTCGCAAAGCCTACGGCGGCGCTTACGATGTGATGAGCAGCAAGCATCTGCGGGGCGACATCAACCTGGCCTGGCCCACGGCTGAAATCGCGGTCATGGGGCCGGAAGGGGCGATCAATATTCTCTATCGCAAGGAGCTGGCCGAAGCCGCCGACCCCGACAATCTGCGGACCCAATTGGTGCAGGAATATCGCGACACGTTTGCCAACCCCTATGTTGCGGCCAGTTGGGGCTACCTTGACGACGTGATTGAACCGGGCCAGACCCGCCCTTACCTGATTAACGCTTTGGAGATGCTGCAAAACAAACGGGATGAGAATCCACCCAAAAAACACGGGAATATTCCCCTATGACTTGCTATCGGCGAGGATAGATTATGCTCAAGAAAGTTCTAGTAGCTAATCGCGGTGAAATTGCTGTCCGTATTGTGCGGGCGTGCCAGGAGTTGGGGCTTGATGCGGTCGCGGTTTACTCGGAGGCTGACCGGATGGCCCCGCATGTCCGCATGGCCCAGGAAGCCTACCCCATCGGCCCGGCCTCAGTAACGGAGAGCTACCTCCGGGGCGACCGCATGATTGAAGTGGCCAAAAAATCCGGCGCCGACAGCATCCATCCTGGCTATGGGTTTTTAGCTGAAAATGCCGATTTTGCCGAGGCCGTCATTGCGGCCAACCTGATCTGGGTGGGTCCGCCGCCGCAGGCAATCCGGCTGATGGGCGATAAAGTCATGGCGCGGACGATAATGGCTCAAGCAGGCGTACCCCTGGTGCCGGGTATCGGCAAATCGGGCCAAATGACCGACGCCGAACTCCTGGCCGCAGCCCCGCAAATTGGTTTTCCGCTACTGGTGAAAGCGGCCGCGGGCGGCGGCGGCAAGGGTATGCGCAACGTTTACCGGGCCGAGGACCTGCCTGAAGCTGTTCGTACCGCCCGCCGTGAGGCGCAGTCTGCCTTTGGCGATGATCGGGTTTATTTGGAAAAGTTTATTGAAAATGCCCGTCACGTTGAAATCCAGGTTTTGGGTGATGAGCATGGCAATGTCATCCACCTGGGCGAACGGGAGTGCTCCATCCAGCGCCGCCACCAGAAACTGATTGAAGAAGCGCCGTCGCCGGTGGTGGATGAAGAGCTTCGCCAAAAAATGGGAGCGATTGCCGTAGCCGCGGCCAGGTCGGTCAACTACTGCTCGGCCGGAACCATGGAATTTGTGCTGGACAAAGACCGCAACTTTTATTTCTTGGAGATGAATACCCGCTTGCAGGTCGAGCATCCGGTCACGGAGATGGTTACAGGCGTGGATATTGTCAAAGAGATGCTGCGCATCGCTTCCGGGCGCAAGCTGCGCTATGAACAGGCTGACATCCGGGTCAAGGGCTGGGCCATCGAGTGCCGGATTTTGGCCGAAGATCCCCGTAACAACTTTATGCCCTCGATTGGCCGCATTATTGGCCTGACCAACCCGACCGGGCCAGGCGTGCGCCTTGACAGCGGCATCTACTTTGGCTCGGAAGTGACGCCTTATTACGACTCCATGCTGGCCAAGCTGATTGTCCTGGGTGAAACGCGCGGGGAAGCGATTTTGCGCATGCGCCGGGCGCTGGAAGAATTTCGGATTACCGGCCTGGCCACGACGATCCCCTTGCACATTCAATTGATGAACTCCACCCGTTTCCAGGCCGGGCAGTTTGATACCGGTTTTCTGGAGAACCACTTTAGTTTTAACCAAACGCCCAACCCGGCCTCAATTCGGGTGGCGGCCGTGGCGGCGACCCTGATGGCTCACCAGCGCAATCAGCAGGCGATCTTGCTGCACCAGGGCGGCACCAGCCCGTGGCGTTTGTATGGCCGGCGGGAGGCCCTGGACCGCCGGTTGAGATAAATTAGGCGAAGGCTGAGGCTAAGGCTAAGAATTTCTTCTTCTCAGCCTCAGCCTTCGCCTCTCTTGAGGATGAGGACATGAAATACATCACCATCGTTGGCGACGAACAATTTACCATTGACATCAATCAGGATGGCCAGATCACGCTGAACGGCGAAATTATCAATGCCGAAATGCGCCAGATGCTGGATACGACCATGTATTCGATTATCATGGATAATGTTTCTCATGATCTCCGCATGAACGAAGGCGATGGGGTGTATATTGTGCAGCTTGGCGGTGAAATCTTCGAGGTTGTGGTTGAAGACGAACGAACCCGCCGCCTGGCCGGCCTCAAGAGCGGTCCCGGCGCCGTGACCGGCGAAGCTCTGGTCAAGGCCCCCATGCCCGGCGTCGTCGTTGAGATCCCGGTGAAACAAGGGCAGGAGGTCAGACGGGGGGATATCGTGGTCATTTTCGAGTCCATGAAAATGCAAAATGAATTTAAAGCGCCTCGCGATGGCCTGGTCCATGCCATCCGGGTCGCTCCCGGCGATAAAGTGGATCAAAATGCGATTCTGCTCACCATTGCCTGAGATTTCCAACCTCTCATTCCCCCAACCTCTCGTTCCCAAACTCAGTTTGGGAACGAGATAGCGAGACCGTACTTCGTTTGGGAACCAAATTCCGCCGCTTTTCTTCCAGCTATACCCCCAAAATATAACCGAAGTTCTGCGAATTACCCAACTGATAAAAATTGTGTTATAATTTTTAATATCAGCGTTTGGGCCATCAGCCATTTTAAAAAATATGAGTTGGTAAGGTATCCCATTATAATTATTGATGGGAAAGCTTTTTAGCCAGACGGGCAACAAGCTTGGGCCTGGGTAGGTTTTTTGTTGATTTGGGAAAGTGGCTAAGTTATGGATGTAATCCAAGTATCACAGCCGAATAATATCCACTCGAATGCTCCAGGGAATACCGCAGCCTCGCCAGGGGATGTTGCAGAGCAAAATAAGTTGGGCCGCGTAACCAAAGAGATCAAAGAAGTGACGACGCTGTATAATATTGGGGTGGCCGTTGGCTCCAGTTTAGATTTGAAAGAGGTGATCAAGACCCTTTACAAAGAGAGCAGCCGGCTGATTGATACCTCCAATTTTGCAATTGTCCTCTACGATGCCCTGACCGAGACCTTAACTTTCAAACTAATGGTTGACCAGGGCAAAGTCATCAAGCCTATGACGGTCAAGCTTGTTGAGGACCGGGGACTCACGGGCCGCGTGCTGACCTCCCAGGCCCCCCTGTTGATCCCCGATTTTCCGCAAGCCAACAACGGTAATGCCGACCCCAATCGGCCCGACAAACACATCCGTTCCTGGCTGGGTGTGCCGATCCTCAATCCTGTGGTGGAAAATGACAGCGCCCAGGGAGTAATTGCCACCTGGAGTTATAAACCCCACGCCTTCAGCGATCATGACCTGTGGCTGCTGTCGGCGATTGCCACGCAGGCAGCGATTGCCATTCGCAATGCCCGCCTGTTTGAGTCCAGCCAGCGCCGGGCCGCGGAAATGGTCTTGCTCAACGATGTGGCCCGCACCCTTTCCTCTACGCTGCAACTGGACGAAGTTCTCACCCGGATTATGCAGCAGGTAGAGGGGATGCTCAATGTCGAAGCCGGCTCGCTGTTATTAACCGATCCCGCGAGCGGCGAATTGGTCTTTCAAATTGCCCTGGGTGATAAAGCCGATGAAGTCAAGCCGTTCCGTATCCCCCGCGGGCAGGGCATTGCCGGCGAAGTGGCGCTCACCGGCAATCCGTTGATGATTGCCAATGTTGATGAAGATAAACGTCACTTCAAAGTACTGGATCAGACGACCAACTTTTTGACGCGCAATATTCTGTGTGTGCCCCTGGTACTGTACGATCAAATTATCGGCGTGTTGGAGGTGATGAACAAACGCGAGGGCAATTTTACCCAGACTGACCTGGAATTGCTCAGCTCGATTGCCTCTTATGCGGCCATTGCCATTCAAAACGCGCGCCTGCACCAGAGTGTGCTGGCCGAGCGGGATAAGGTCATCGAAGCCGAAGAAGAGGCCCGCAAGAAGTTAGCCCGCGATCTGCACGACGGCCCGACCCAGTTGGTCGCCAGTATCAAAATGAGCCTTGATTTTTCCAAACAAGCCTTGGAAAAAGAGCCGTCCTTGCTCCCCAAAGAGCTGGCCTATATGCAGGAGTTGGCCGACCGAGCCACTCACCAGATGCGGACCATGCTCTTTGAGCTGCGCCCGCTGGTACTGGAAACGCAAGGGTTGGGCGCGGCGCTCCAGGTTTTCTTGGAGCGGCGGCAGCAAGACATCACCGGGGATACCCCCAAACTGGCCCTCAAAATCGAAACCAGCCATCCCAGCGGCGATATTTCGCGCCAGGATGGCAAGGTGGAAGCGGCGATTTTTGCCATTGTCCAGGAGACAGTCAATAACGCCATTAAGCACGCCCAGGCCAAGAATATTACCGTTCAGCTCACCGAGACGGCTACGGCTGTTTATACAGTGATTAAAGATGATGGCCAAGGTTTTGAGGTGGACCAGGTGATGAACAATTATGAGCAGCGTGGCAGCCTGGGCATGATTAATTTGAAGGAACGAACCCAGTTGATTGGGGGAGAATTAAGCGTTCGTTCTGCGCCGGGCCACGGCACCCGGATCACCATTCAGGTTCCTAAAGAAGATTCCGAGCGCCTCAAAAAGCGGAATACCACCGGTACCCTCTCCTTCTCCGGCCAGTTGATGCAGACCGGCCAATCTGGCTAAATGAAAGCTTGCTTGTGACCATTGCTCTCGACAAATTACGTACCTGGATAACCGCCGACGACCCCCGGATCGCTCTATCCGGGGTTATTTTTGTGGCCGCCGTCGCCGGGATTTTGGTGGGGGCGCTGTTTGGCGGCCTGGGGCCGATCATTGCCATGGGTCTCATCGGGGCGCTGGTTGTCGGCATTCTCGTGCTCCGCAGCACCCAGGTAGGGCTGTCGGCCTTGATTGCCCTCATCTGCCTGCTGCCGTATGGCGCGCTGCCCTTCACTATCGGCTTTCGCCCGACCTTTTTGGATTTGGCCCTGGGGGCGTTGTTTACGGTGTGGGGATTGCGCCTGATTTCAGGCCGGCAGCGCACGTTTGCCAGTTCGCCGTTGGGGATGCTTATCTTTATCTTTCAGGGCTGGGCGCTGTTTATCTTTATCTTTGGCCTGCGCTACGGCGGATTGAATGTCACCATAGCCCGCAACTTTTTGGAGGTGCTGCTCTCGGTCAGCCTCTTTTTTCTGATTATCAACCAGGTCAAAACGGTCGAGGCGCTTCATCAAATCTCTTGGGTTATCATTTGGGCGGGAGGTATCGCCTCGGCGCTGGGCATCTTCTTCTATTTTATCCCCGGCGATTGGACCATCAGGATTTTGTCGCTGCTGCGCGTTTTTCAGTACCCCACCGAAGGCATCCTGCGTTACATCGAGGACGACCCGGAGCAGCCCATGCGAGCCATCTCGACCTCAATTGACCCGAACGCCCTGGGCGGGCTGCTGGTCTTTTTGACGATTATCACCGTCGCTCACCTGTTGGCCGCCCGGCCAATTATGCCCCGCCGTTACCTCTGGCTCAACACCGGCCTGATGCTGCTGACCCTCTATCTAACCTACTCGCGCGGCTCGCTGCTGGGTATGGTCGCCGGCCTGGGGCTGATGGCGCTGCTCCGCTACCGCAAGCTGGCCTGGTTGATGCTTGTAGCAGCGGCTTTAGTCGCTCTCCTGCCCCAAACCCAACTTTACGTGCAGCGTTTTATCGAGGGCATTCAGGGTACAGATCTGGCCACCCAGATGCGCTTTGGGGAGTATAAAGATGCCTTCAATCTGATTGAGCGTTACCCGCTCACCGGGGTGGGCTTCTTCGGCACGCCCGATATAGATGTCTATGTCGGCGTTTCCAGCGTCTACCTGCTCCTGGCTCAACAGATGGGGCTGATTGGGGCAGGGTTGTATATCCTTATAGGTCTGGTCTACTTAGGGATCGTTTTGGTTACTCTGTCGCGCCTGCCCAAAGGCGACCGGCTGGAAGCGCCGCTGTTAGGCTACGGCCTGGCGATTCTGGGGGCCATGGTCGGCGGGGTGTTCGACCACTTTTATTTCAACCTGACTTTTATTCACATTGTGGCTTTGTATTGGCTAACAATGGGGTTGGGGATGGCAGGAGTGCTGCTCGCCAATCAATTCTTAAAGTTCAATCCCCCAAATACGCTACCATTCGAATCTCGTTCCGTCCCGGCGCGGCGATAACTTCGACTTCATCTACCAAATTTTTGATCAAAAACAGCCCCCAGCCGCGATGATCCTCCCGTTCCTGGCGTACCGCCGGTATCTGGGGAATGGGGCGATGCCCCTGGTCCACTACATTCAAAACTAACGCATTTTCTTGAACCGCTAACCCAATCCATACGCTCAATTCGGCATTGAGCTGATTGCCGTGTTCGATGGCATTGGTGACGGCTTCGGCGATGGCCGTTTTCAAACAATCAATGCGGCCGGCGCTGAAGCCAAGTTGTTGGGCTAGGCTAGCTACGGCTAACATGGCAAATTTTTCATAACCTAACTCGCTGGGTAAGCAAATCTTCATCACTACAGTTTCCCTCGCAGATATTTGTTTGTCACTGTGATTTAGTTCACAATTTGACAGAATTATACTGCGAAATCCCGTCCCGGTAATCAGCTTCGCTGTTGATTTAACCTCCACAAAAAAGACCGTCTCCAGGACGGCCCTTCTCCACATTTTTTTTAGCCGGTTCACCCAAATGTTGTAGGCAAGCTTCACCCCAGCGGCAGCTCCACCCAAAAGATGCTGCCCTGGCCAGGGGTGCTCTCCACCCATACCCGCCCGTTGTGCGCCTCGACCACTGCTTTGACCAGAAAAAGACCCAGGCCCGTGCCCGGCGTCTGGCGGGTCAGCCGGTTGTCCACCCGGTGAAATCGCTCAAAGATCCGCTCCTGGTCGCCGGGGGAAATGCCAATGCCTCTATCGCTGACATACAGGCGCACGGTGTTGTTGTCCCCCACCATCCCCCCGACTTTAATCAGCCCGCCGCCAGGGCTGTACTTGATAGCGTTGCCGATGAGATTGGTCAGCACTTCCTGCAAGCGTTCATAATCACCCTGAACGGCCGGGAAATCCTCAGGAAACTCCAGGGCAAAGGTGTGTTTATCCGTCGTGGTCTGCAATTTATCCACAATGTTGCGGGCCATATCGGACAGGTCTACCATCCCCAGCCGCAGTTTCACCCCGCCGGCCTGCAAACGACTGGCTTCCAGTAAATTGTTAATCAGTTGATCCAGCCGGTCGGCTTCCTCTTCGATAGCCGCCAGGCCCTCGGCCAGCGTCTCCTTATCCCAATCGGCGTCTTCACGAGCCAGCGTGTCGGCGTATCCCTTGATGATACTTACCGGCGTCTTTAACTCGTGCGAAATCACGGAGAGCAGGGTTTGTTTGAGTTCGTCCGCCTCCCGCAGCCGGGTCACATCGCGCACATTGGCAATGATCTGCACAATCTTGCCTTCCTCATTGAATTGGGGAGAGTAGTTATCGGCCAGGGTAATGGCCAGGCCGTCGGCGCGGTGATGGATGCCTTCGGCGTAGAGCCGGCCATCGGCCGGAGGATGAACCAGGGGACAGGCGGTGTGGCACACGCTCACCCCCTGCGGCGTGCGTAAATTCAAAACAGCATAGCAAGGACGGCCAATCGCCTCTGCTGCCGGGATCCCTGTCATATTGACCAGGGCCTTGTTCCAGGTTTGGATGATGCGGTAGGGGTTAATCATCATCACCCCATCGCCGCTGTTTTCGATGATGGCGTCGAGGCGTTCGCGTTCGGCGCTGACCTGCTGGTAAAGGCGGGCATTTTGCACGGCGATAGCCGCCTGATCGGCAAAGGCGCTCAACACCTGGCGATCATTGCTGCTAAAGGCCGCCCCGCGTGTACGAAAAATAAAGATATGGCCAATGGCCTCGCCGCCGATGTCCAGCGGCAGCGCCACCACCTGCCGCAGCGCCACCCCGGCCGCTTTTGAGGCTAACGCCAGCCGCAGCGACATATCAGGGATAGCGCCGCGATTTTCCTCCGACTCGAGATCGCGCCAGAGGGGTTCAAAGAGGGGAACGGCCTGGAGGGGCAGGCCGATGCTGGCGTGCGGGAAAAATGTGCCATCGTCCCGGCGCAGGGTAATCAGACCGGCCTGGCCGGCCAGCAACTCGACGGCGCTGCGTAGGGTTAATTCGAGCAGCGCCGATAAATCAAGCCGAGCGCTCATCGCTCGGCTGATCTCTAACAAATATTCCCGTTGGCGTAAGCGAAAATCCGGTAACATAAAAATATGTAGGACAAGTTGTCAACTTGTCCCCCGGACAAGATAACATCTTGTCCTACAATATTAGCCGCCGGTCAGCGAGGTAAGAATGTAGAAGGCTAAGCCGCCGCCCAGGGCCATCACCACGACCGACAGAGCCAGCCCAACGGCCACCAGAATAAAGGTAGGTGTTTCCCCCGTATCAGCCGGGTCCATATCCACGTGTTCGCTGATCAGCGTTGGCTCTTCCTCATCCTCGGGATATACTTCGTCCGTCGTTCGCGGGGGTGGCGTTTGTATTTGGAAGGCCTCCCGCAGCGGGTCGGCCTGAGGTTCCAAACTGCGCAGCCCTTCGCGGGCAGCCCGGTTTTGTTTGTTGATTTTGAGGACATTTTCGTAGCAGATGCGCTTGTCCTCGGTGTCTGTCAATACGTCGGCCAGCCCCAGCCAGGCATCCTCGGAGCGAGGATTCTCTTGCAAAATTGCTTCATAGATGAGGCGGGCCTGTTGAAAATTACCCTGGTTTATGGCATTTCTGCCGTCATCAAGCGTTGGCATAGGTGTTCACCCTCTCAATTTACATAACTTATCTCAATTTTATCACGCCTGACCTGTTTTGTACAGTTAGAATAATTATACCACATTTTAGCCGTATTTCTGAAGCCAGGAGACTCCGGGCGTTCATATTCTTTGAGGGAATCCGGGCCTCCTGCCATTGTTATCCGGCTATGGTTATTACCGCCGCCCGCCCGACATAGACCGCCAACGGTCGGCCAGGCTGAGCGATTGGGTGGCCTCCCGCATCAACGCCTTGGCCGAGGGTTTGGCCCAGGAAGGGGTGGGGACGTTATAATCAAAACCGGGTAAGGTTTTGCGCTCGATCTTGTAGCCCAGGGCGTGCTCAATCCGATGAATCAGCGCCTCGTCGTCCGGCGTAACCAGGGTAATGGCGTCGCCGTCAGCTTCGGCGCGGGCGGTACGGCCAATCCGGTGTACATAATCTTCGGGATGCTCTGGCACGTCATAATTGATGACGTGGGAGATACCCTCCACATCCAGTCCCCGCGCGGCGATGTTGGTAGCCAGCAAAACCTGGTACCTCCCCGAACGAAAGCCTTCCAGAGCGGCAATTCGCTCCCGCTGCCGGAAATCCCCGTGGATGCAGGCTACTCCAATTTTACTCTGGCGCAGTTGGCGGGTGACAATGTCGGCCTCCTGTTTGGTCGCCGTGAAGACCAGCATGCTGTTGACCTCCATCTGCTCCAGCAGTGCCATCAGCAGTTCCGTTTTCAGATGTTTGGGCACGGGATAAAGCGCCTGCCGGATCGCTTCGGGCGGGCGGGCAATGCCAATCTCAATTTTGAGCGGGTCTTGCTGAAATTGATGAGTCAAGGCCAAAACCGGGGTCGGCATCGTCGCCGAAAAGAGCATCGTCTGGCGCTGGCGGGGCATCCCGCTGATGATCTGCCGGATGTCGGGCAAGAAGCCCATATCGAGCATCCGGTCGGCTTCGTCAAGCACCAAAATCTGGACGTCTCTGAAGGTAATATTTTTACGCTGGACATGATCCAGCAGGCGGCCCGGCGTCGCTACGACCACGTCCGCCCCCCGGCGCAGCTTGTCCGTCTGCTGGCTTAACCTGGCTCCGCCGTAGATGGGCACAACCCGCAACGGAGTTCGCTCGGCCAACTTCCGCGCCTGCGCGGTTACTTGAATGACCAGCTCGCGGGTAGGAGCAAGGACGACCAGGCGGGGATTTTTAGTTTTGGTTGAGTCTTGCAGCAGCCGCTCCAGCGCCGGGAGCAAAAACGCGACCGTTTTGCCGGTGCCGGTTTGGGCGCAGCCGATCAGATCGCGGCCCTCCAGGCCGGGAGGAACAGCTTGGGCCTGGATAGGGGTCATCTCCTCAAAGCCCAGGGTGGTGATGGCTTTTTGCAAAGCCTCGCTTAAATTTATTTCGTTAAAACGCATAAAACTCCTGGTGAAATCTGGTATATTTATAAAAAACCGCCCCGAAACAAAAACCATCGGAGCGGTGCGTGAAGCCAAACCGATCAGCTTACATAATAAAGTTATACCCTATCTGCCGTTTCCTGTCAAGCGGCTTGATTTCACCGGGCTTTTTTATACAATAATGGCTTACAATTTGGTTACGCTCAAAAAGGTAAGGTGGTTTAGAAATTATGGATTATGCTGCTGAAGCCTGGCGGGTTTGGTCGGTGCTGTCGTGGTGGCTCAGCATTGTGGCGCTGGTGTATGGCGTGACGGTGGTCACCTTTATGGTGCTGGAAAATCGCAGTCCGCAACTGACTTTTGCCTGGCTGCTGCTCTTTTTTGGACTTCCGGTGCTGGGGGTCATTATTTACCTGATGTTTGGCCGGGATCACTGGGCCTTTAGCCGCGAAAATAAGCTGCTCCGGCAGGAACTGCGCCATATCGTTAAATCCAATGATCACCTGGCTCAGTGGGCCGCCGAGCAGAAGGCCGAGATCGAGAGGCTGAAACAGATCGGCCCTCCGGTTTACAGCCGGGTGCTGGACCTGCTGCGCCGCAATACTGCTACCTCCTTTTTTCCGTGCAACAGCCTGGAGATTTTACAAAATGGCTGTGAGAAATTCCCGCGCCTGATCGAAGACATGCGGGCGGCCCAACACTCGATCCACCTGGAGTATTATGAGTGGGGTTCCGACAGCATGATGGATGGCATCAACGAGCTTCTTTTGCAGAAGGTCAAAGAGGGAGTTCAAGTACGGGTGATGTACGACCCCGTCGGCAGCATCTTTAGGCTTAAAGGGCGCGATGTCCGCAAGATGAATGCGGGGGGTGTCAAAATGGTGCCCTACTCGCCGATGTACTACATCCATACCATTAGTTACCGCAATCACCGCAAAATTGCCGTGATTGATGGCTGCATTGGCTATACCGGCGGCATGAACATGGCCGAGATGTATCTCAAGGGGCCAGGTAAAGGGAATTTCACCGGCTGGCGCGATACCCACCTGCGCTTCATGGGCCAGGCGGTCTGGGGTTTGCAGGCCAGCTTTATCATCCAGTGGTACAACACCACCCGCGAATTGCTGACCGACTCGGCTTACTTTCCACCTCTGCCCGAGACGCCGGGCTATTTGCCCCTGCAAATTGTCAACTCCGGCCCGGACTCCCAATGGAAGGCCATCCGGCAGTTGTATTTTGCCATGATCACCGCCGCGCAGCATCACGTTTACATCCAGTCACCCTTTTTTATTCTGGATGAAAGTTTGGCCGAGGCGCTCAGCGGGGCTGCCCGGGCGGGGATTGACGTCAAGATCATGCTGGCCCCCAATGGACCGGACGGTTACTTTGCCTACCGGGCCGGCTTTACCTACGCGGCCAATATGGCCGCAGCCGGGGTGCAGATATTTTACTACCAGGGCGATTATTTCCACGTTAAAACAATCAATATTGATTCGGTTCTGTGCTCCGTTGGTTCGGCGAATATGGATATCCGCAGTTTTACCATCAATTATGAGTTGAACCTGGTCATTTACGATGAAAAAACGGCCAAAAAATTGGCGGAGGATTTCGTCAAAGATTTGACCCACTGCCAGGAATTTAAGCTGAAAACCTACAAGCAGGGCAATATTTTGAGCCGGGTTCAAGACTCGGTCTTTCGGCTGGCTTCGCCGCTGTTGTAATACCACCCGGTTAGCAGCAATCCCCTAAAAATATAACAGAATCCATTGTTGCTGAATTGCAGAAATGGGATTAAACTAAGCGTAATCCTACCCTCCCCAATTTCATTCCTCAGGTGAGCATTAGTTCATTGCAACTCTGTGTTCCAAGACATATTTATATAAGGAGATAAAAATGAATCTCAGTGCAGCTGATATTAACAATATAACCAACCAGTTGATCAAAGCGGTGGCCCAGCGAGCTGATTTAACTGAAGATCAATCTCGTAGAGCAATTGTAGCCGCTTTTGAGGTTCTCAAAGAACAATTGCCGGCCTCTGTGGCCAGCGACGTTGATACCTTTGTGAAGGGTGGCGGCGATGTAGATGGCGCGATCCAGTGGTTCTTTAATCTGGTTGGCAAAAAGTAGTAACCGCAGCCCTCATCAATGCCTCGAATGATGGCGGCTCTCACACTCAAGCGGACAGCTCACCTGAGCCGCGGTTCACTCTAAAAATCAGAATGGGGAACTCGTAAGAACTCTGGGGGCTGGTAAACCTGGGAGTTTGGACGAGTTCTTCTTTTTTGAATTTCTGGAAAGCATAGATCGTTACAAACAAGTCTTAACTGCGGGGGAGTCATGTTAAAAGAATTTAGGGATTTTATCAATCGGGGGAATGTTCTTGATCTGGCGGTGGCGGTGATTATCGGCGCGGCCTTCACCGGCATCGTCAACTCGCTGGTGGAGGATATTATTACCCCTATCCTTGGCATCTTCCTGGGGGGTGTTAATTTTGCCGGTTTGTCTATTACCATTGGCGAGGCGGTCATTAATTACGGCAACTTTATCCAGGCCATTATCAATTTTTTAATTATCGCCTGGGTTATTTTCTTGATTGTACGCAGCATCAATCAATTACAGAAAAGATGGCAGCCCATCGAAGAAGTAACTCCGCCGCCTCCCGAACCTTCGGAGGAGGTAAAGCTCTTAACCCAAATTCGTGATCTGCTGAAAGAGCAAGTTAACGGCTGAATTGCCTTTTAGTTCCTAAACTGCGCGTCGGTTTGGGAACTATATTTTTTTAACATCAACCGCAGTAGAGGAGGAGGAAAAATGAATTACCTTTTCTGGATTTTAGTCGGTATCATTATCGGCTGGGTCATCGAGTGGGTCATTGATTGGCTCTTTTGGCGCAAGCCCGATGGCCGGACACAGGAAAAGTTAGCCGCTGCCGAAGCAGAGAACCAGCGTTTGCAGGCGCAGTTGGCCGGGAGTGAACAGAAGCCGGCTGGACTCGATCAGGCCAGCGAAATCTGCCAGGCCAAACTCACCTATGCCGAAACAACGGCGGAGCGCCTCCGGGTCGAACTTAACGCCGTCTCCAGCCAGGCGCCTCAGGAAGAGGATCTTTTCGAGCGGATCAAGGGGATCTGGTCCGGCTTCGCCGAGCGCCTCCACGACGGGAGTATTTTTACCTTTGCCCAACTGGCAGAAACCAAGCCCGAACGGCTGCGGGAAATTGTTCAGCCGGAGGCGTGGCATGAAATCCAGCCGGATAGTTGGCCTGTTCAGGCCAGAGAGTTTGCCCGGGAAAAGGCCGAAGCTTCGGAACGCATCCTGGCCGAGCATCGCGAGCGGGAGCAGTTGCAGGAGCGCCTGGCCGCGTTGGAAGCTGACAACGGCCGCTTGCAGGCATTGGTTGCAGGCGGCGTAGGGACACCTCTTGCCTCAGTCGAAGCGCCGGCCCGGCAAGCCGACCTGACCGACCTGGAGGCCACCCTTATCCACCGGCCTATTCGCCGTGACCCGCTGGTGGATATCGAGGGGATCGGGCCGGTTTATGCCCAGCGCCTTAACGAAGCCGGCATCTTATCCTTCCGCCAGTTGGCGGAGCAAACGCCGGAACGGCTGCGAGAAATCATCAAACCGGAATCATGGCAAAAAATTGATGCCGCCGATTGGATTGCCCAGGCCAAAGCCATGGCCGACCCCGACCCGCTGGAAGATATCGTGGGGATCGGGGAGAACTATGCCCGCCGGCTGAACAGAGCCGGTATCTACACATTTGCCCAGTTGGCCTCTCTCAGCCCGGAGCGGATTGAGCAGATTGCGGAGGTAGAAGAGCCGCAGATGATTGATGCCAGAAGCTGGGTTGCTCAGGCCAGGGGATTTGCCTTCAAAAAGACTCAGACTACCCGCGCTTTGGGCAGCCGGGCCGTGCCCCAGGATGAAGATCCGCTGGTGGATATTGATGGCATCGGGCCGGTTTATGCTGAACGGCTGAAACGAGCCGGAATCGTCTCGTTTTGGCAACTGGCGAGTATGACCCCGGAGCAGGTGCGGGAGATCATCGGCCCGGAAGAGTGGCAAAAAATTGACGCGGCCAGTTGGATTGCCCAGGCCAGAGCCATGGCCTCGCCGGACAAGCTGGAAGACATCACCGGTATTGGCGTCGTCTTTGCCCAGCGGTTAAACGAGGCCGGGATTTACACCTTCGCCCAACTGGCTGAACAAACGCCGGAGCGGCTGCGGGAAATTATAAAACCGGAATCGTGGCAGAAAATCGAGCCGGAGAAGTGGCTTGCCGAGGCCAGGGAATTTGCCGCCCAGAAGAGTGACCGCTCTGCCGCAGGAGCGTAATCCATGAAGCAGTATCGTACGGTTAAAGAGATCAAAAAGTTTGATATTTTCAAGGGGATTACGCTCCTTATTCTGGTCATGCTGCTCCTTTTGACCTGGTTCTTGCTGCCGCCTGGGGAAAATCCGCCGGCTGTGGCTCAGGCCACCAGCGAGCCAACAGTGACGACCGCCCCCCCTGCGACTCCGCCGCCAACGACGGCCCCACCGCCAACGGCGACGACTGCCCCCACTGAGCCGCCGCCAACTGCAACGCCAGAACCAACGGCGACCACTGCCCCGGCGACGGTTGAAGCCACGGCTGAACCCGAAATTGCTGCGCCCGTGGTCAACCTTCCCGGCGGCGAAGTGACGCCGGGTCAGGTCGCTCTCACCGGCACGGGTGAGCCGGGATCAGAGATCGAGGTTGTGGTTGATGGGCAGGTGGTTGGGAAAACAACGGTTGGCGGTGATGGCACGTGGAGCTACACCGCCGATTTACCTGAGCCGGGTGACTATCAGATTAGCGTCCAAAGTGTGGATGCCGATGGCCAGGTGATCGCCGCCTCTGAACCGGCCGCTCTGGCCTTAACCGCGCCTCCTGCCACAGCACCAACCCTGGACCAGCCGAGTGGGGAGCTGACTGCCGGGCCAGTTACATTGACCGGCAGCGGGGAACCGGGTTCCCAGGTCGAGGTGGTGGTTGACGGCCAGGTTGTCGGTCAAGCAACCGTAGGGGACGACGGCACATGGAGCTTGGACGCAGAGCTAAGTCCGGCGGGCGATTACGAGATCACGGTGCAAAGCGTTGATGCCGATGGGCAAGTCTTGGCCGCCTCTGAGTCAGTTAACCTAACTGTGGCCGAGAAAGCTGTCCCGCCCACTCTCGATCTGCCCGACGGCGGTTTGACCGGCGGGCCGGTAACTCTAAGTGGGACCGGCGAGCCGGGGTCAGAGGTCGAGGTGGTGATTGATGGCCAGGTGGTCGGAAAGACGACGGTGGGCAGCGATGGCACGTGGAGCTACACCGCCGATTTGCCTGAGGCGGGTGACTATCAGATTAGCGTCCAAAGTGTTGACGCGGCCGGCAAAGTATTGGCTGCCTCTGAATCCACCGCTCTGACAGTAGTAGTTCCGCCAACGCTGGACCAACCGAGTGGGGAGTTAACCGCAGGGCTGGTTACATTGACCGGCAGCGGGGAACCGGGTTCCCAAATCGAGGTTGTGGTTGATGGTCAGGTCGTCGGAAATGCGACGGTAGGGGATGATGGCATGTGGCGTTTGGACGCGGAGCTAAGTCCGGCCGGTGATTATGAGGTCAGCGTGCAAACTGTTGATCCGGATGGGCAAGTTTTGGCCGCATCAGAGCCGACGAAATTGACGGTGGCTGCGGTCGAAGCTACAGCCGAGGCTCCGGCGCCGGCAGAGGAGGAGAAAGGTCAAGCCTATGTCGTCCAGGCCGACGACTGGTTGAGCAAACTGGCTCTCAAATTCTACAACGATATGATGGAGTACCCGGTCATTGTCGAGGCGACCAACGCCAAAGCCAAGGACGACAGCAGTTTTATGGTCATTACCAATCCTGACCTGATCGAAATTGGCCAAAAATTGTGGATTCCTGACGTTGCGCCGTAAAGATATTGAGCGACCATAGAGATACACGGGGGTGCTTGATGCGTGATACGTGATGCGTAAAAGGTCACGCATCACGCATCACTTTT
The DNA here is from genome assembly GCA_023382535.1 of Anaerolineae bacterium. The sequence goes on from JAHDWA010000005.1 coordinate 40,877, forward strand.
ATCCATCAACGAGTCGAAGTGAAATCAAGGTCGCTCTCAGACTTCCAGGCACCTAATATAATTGGCTGGCAGATGGCACAGGCCGGCGTCGGCGCTGACCTGGCTGGCTTTAAGATCCCCCAGATGGTGCAGCTCACCCACGTGCTCATAATTAACGACCAGCGGAATATCGGGCGGAAGCGCGGGCACAAGGTCCACCCCGTTGACAATACGGTATGTTTGGGGAACGTGCTTATTGTAGAACTTGGCAAAGGTTTCATTTCCAACTTTAGGCGATCCAAAGGTATAGACGCTGACCACCTTATCGGGCAGATTGTACTTAACATCCAATGCGCATAGGGTCGCTAGTGCGCCGCCCAGGCTGTGGCCGGTGCAGATGATTTGCTTATGGGCTGTCTCTTTAGCCACCTTGAACATCGCTTCACGAACCGAGTTATAGGCTTCAATAAAGCCGTGATGAACTTTGAGGGTTGTGTTGCCCTTTTCCCCGTAAGCAAAATCGGCCGGCAAAAATTTTAGATCACGGATCCAATCGGCAATACCGGTTTCTTCGGAGCCGCGAAAAGCCAGGATAAGCGTGTTGCCAAAGGCTGTCCCAAAGATACCCTGGGTATCGGTCCCGGCGTTTTCAAAGCGGCCCAGTAATTGGAAATCTTTCATGTCAAAGCCCCGGCCATAGGCGGCATGGGCAATGCGGATACACAACATCGCTGTTTTTTTATCCATACTTCTCTCCCTGGATTCGCTTGATCGCTTAAGGTTGTTATAATCAGAAGGCCGGTCCTATTTTAATGCGATTTGGTTTGAAAGTAAACTATTTCAGGCTGGAATAATGATGAGCAATTGGTACCAACTGCCCCTGGACGAGGTTTTGCAGCAGCTTAACACCGACTCAGCCAGGGGCCTGACCCAGGCCGAGGCCAGCCGCCGCCTGGAACAATACGGCCCCAATGCCCTGGTCGAGCAGGGCTTGAAAAGTCCCTGGCAAATCCTGTTGGAACAGTTGAGCAACGTGATGACAATTATCCTCATCATCGCGGCCATTATCTCCTTCTTTTTGGGAGACTTGCTGGATGCGGGGGTGATCCTGGCTATTGTCGTGCTTAATGCGGTTCTGGGCTTTCGTCAGGAGTACAAGGCCGAGCAATCAATGGCCGCGCTGAAGCAGTTGGCCGTACCGGTGGTCAAGGTTCGCCGGGAGGGGCAGGTCCAGGAAATCTCTTCGCGTGAGCTGGTTCCCGGCGATGTGGTGCTGCTGGAAACGGGCAACAAAGTCCCCGCCGACGGCCGCCTGCTGGAAAGCGCCAATCTGCGCCTGGAAGAAGCCGCCCTGACCGGCGAGTCGGAAGCAGTGGAAAAAGATGCGGGAGCAGTGTACCAGACCGAAGAGAGCCTGGGCGACCGGCGCAACATGGTCTACATGGGTACGGCGGTCAGTTACGGGCACGGTCAGGCCGTTATTACCGCAACCGGAATGCAGACCGAATTGGGCCATATTGCCAATCTGATCCAAACCGTCGAACAAGAACCGACCCCCTTGCAGCAGCGCCTGAACCGGCTGGGAGTGGTCCTGGCGGGGGTAGCCCTGGTCATTGTCGGGGTGATTTTTGGGCTGGGCCTGCTGCGGGGCGAAGCGTTAAGCGAGGTCTTCTTGACCGCCGTCAGCCTGGCTGTAGCCGCCGTGCCCGAGGGCCTGGCGGCAGTAGTCACGGTAGCGCTGTCAATGGGCGCACAGCGGATGCTGCAGCGAAATGCCCTCATCCGCAAGCTGCCGGCGGTGGAAACGCTTGGCTCGGTCACGGTCATCTGCTCCGACAAGACCGGCACGCTGACCCAGAACAAGATGACCGTGACTGTGCTTGACATTGCCAATCAGCGCATTGACCTGACCGAGAAGGCTGATGGAGTCGGCCTGGAGGTAAAGATCAATGCGCAGGCTGCTGGCCCAGCCATCCAGCCGACGCTCGACCTGCTGCTGGTTGGCGGCGCGCTGTGCAACGATGCGGTGCTGCAAACTGATCCGCAGAAGCCCGGCGCCTACCGTGTCGTCGGTGACTCGACCGAGGGGGCGCTGCTGCTGGCCGCCGCCGAGTTTGGGCTGCTCAAAAGCGACCTGGATCGGATCCTCCCCCGCGTGGCGGAGCTGCCTTTTGAGTCGGTGCGCAAGCGAATGACGACGGTCCATCGCCGTCCCGCATCTGATCAAGGTCTACCCGCCCGCCTGGCCGAGGTGTGGGCCAGGCGACCGCGCCCCGAAGCGGCCTATGTCGCCTTTACCAAGGGCGCGATTGACGGCTTATTGGGGATTGCCACCCAGGTCTGGGTGGAAGGCCGGCTGGAACCGCTGGATGAAACCTGGCGGCAGCGCGTGCTGGCAGCCCACGACCAGTTGGCCCAAAACGGCATGCGCGTCCTGGGGGTAGGTATGCGGCCGCTCGACGCCGTTCCAGCGGAACAGACTGCTGCTACCTTAGAGCACGACCTGATTTTGTTGGGCATGTTTGGCATGATTGACCCGCCCCGGCCCGAGGTCAAGCAGGCTATTGCCACCTGCCGCAGCGCCGGGATTCGCCCGGTAATGATTACCGGCGACCATCCCCTGACCGCTCGCTACATCGCCGGCGAACTGGGTATCAGCCAGGACGACCATTTTTTGACCGGCCAGGAATTGGACCGGCTCTCGCTGGAGCAACTGGCCGAGACTGCCAGGGATGTGTCGGTATTTGCCCGCGTGGCTCCGGAACACAAACTGAACCTGGTCGAGGTTTACCAAAAGCAGCAGCACATTGTCGCCATGACCGGCGACGGGGTCAATGATGCCCCGGCCCTGAAAAAGGCCGACATCGGCGTAGCTATGGGCATTACCGGCACCGACGTGGCCAAAGAGGCTGCTGATATGGTTCTGTTGGACGACAACTTTGCCACCATTGTCGCCGCCGTGGAAGAAGGCCGGACCATTTTCGACAACATCCGCAAATTCATCGCCTACCTGTTGAGCTGCAATTCCAGCGAGCTGGGGGTGATGCTGCTGGGGCCGCTGCTGGGCATGCCCCTGCCGCTGCTGCCGCTGCAAATTTTGTGGATGAACCTGGTCACCGATGGCCTCCCGGCCCTGGCCTTGAGTGTCGAACCAGCCGAGCGGAATATTATGCGCCGCCCGCCCCGTTCAACTACCGGCGGCATTTTCAGCGGAGGCATGGTCCGTACGATTATTGGCATGGGCTTGGTGATGACCCTGGTGGCGTTGGGCGTGGGCTATTTTTACTGGCGGGCCGAGCAGTCCTCCTGGCAAACGATGATCTTTACCACCCTGGTGATGTCGCAGGTTTTCTTTGCCCTGGCCGTCCGCTCTGAGCGCGACTCGCTCTTTGCGATTGGTCTAGGCTCAAATCGGGCCATGATCGGCGCGCTGCTTTCGACCTTTTTGCTGCAACTGGCCGTAATTTACGTTCCCTTCCTGCAGCCCGTTTTTGAGACTACCCCGTTATCCATCCGGGATTTGGCGCTGAGTTTGGGCCTGAGTACCATTGTCTTGTGGGTGTCTGAAGTGGAGAAATTTATTAAGCGCCAACGTGAAGGGGGGTAGTAGATGTTACCGTTAAGCGATATGAACCCAACCCGCCGCTTTCCTATTTTCACCTACCTGCTGATCCTGATCAATGTCCTGGTTTTTGTATGGGAACTGAGCCTTTCACCCGCCGCTCTCGACGCTGCCCTGACTGATCTCTCGGTCGTTCCGGCCAACGTTTCTCGGAATCTCCTTTCGCTGGAGACAATTTTGGATGTCGTGCGCAGCATGTTCTTCCACGCGGGCTGGGGGCATCTATTGAGCAACTTGCTCTACCTGTACCTCTTCGGCGATAATGTCGAAGATCGCTTGGGGCGGCTCTTGTACTTGGTGCTTTATTTTGCCAGCGGTTTTGCCGCCGCGTTCGCCCAAATCGCCATTGACCCAACCTCGCAGATTGTGTTGGTCGGCGCAAGTGGAGCCATTTCCGGGGTGTTGGGCAGTTATCTGGTCTTTTTCCCCGGTGTTCGGGTGCAGGGGATTGTCCCGTTGTTCTTCATCGGCATGTGGTCCGACTGGCCGGCCTGGTTGGTCATCGGCTTGTGGTTTGTGGTCCAACTGTTTAACGGCGTGGCTTCTTTGGGGGCCGCCTCCGCAGGAGGGGTAGCTTTTTTTGCCCATATCGGCGGGTTTGTCTTGGGCATGATCCTGACCTGGATCTTGATGCTCTTTGTGCCCCAGCCACCTCGTGACTACCGCCAGCAGGTGCTTTACGAGCGGGCCAGGCGTTATCCTTACTGGTGATGGCAGAAATTCTGGAAAAAGGTTTTTGATGACGATCCTGGTCCTGATCCCTGCTTACAACGAGTCGCTCCACATTGCCGGCGTGGCAGCCGGCGCGCTCATTCACCTGCCGGTGCTGGTGGTGGATGATGGTTCAACCGATGACACCGCTGCCCAGGCCCAGGCTGCCGGCGCCACCGTCTTAATCCAGAATCCTAACCAGGGCAAAGGTGCGGCGCTGCAAGCTGGATTTCGCTGGGCCATGGCCGAAGGCTATGAGGCCGTGATTACCCTCGACGCCGATGGCCAGCACAACCCGGCGGAGCTACCCAAGTTTATCCAGGCCTACCAGGCCCAGCCGGCCGATCTCATCATCGGCCGGCGCGATTTTAGCCAGATGCCGCCGGTGCGCCGCCTGGCCAATTGGTCGGGCGGCCTGGCTTATTCCTGGGCCGTGGGCCAGCGCATCTTTGATAACCAGTCCGGTTACCGGCTGATTAGCCGCCGCCTGCTGGCAGTCCTGCTGGACCGTAATTTAGAACGGGGTTTTGAGTATGAAGTGGAGATGATTACAATTTGTGTACGGCGTGGCTTTATGTTGGCCTGGGTGCCGATCCAGACCATTTACGCCGGTGAAGCGAGCCATATCCAGCCGGTGCAGCATACCAAAAATTTCTTGCGCCTGCTGTGGCGCACCCGGCAGATGCGTTGAGATAAGTCAAGTGGAGCGTGAAAAATCAATCAACGATAATACCGTTAAGTGGCTGCGCTACGGCCTGGTGGCCCTGCTTGTCCTGTCCCTCCTCTGGGCCGGCCGCCAGCAACTGCTCGACCTGCTCCACTTCTTCCGCGACCGGGAGGCGGTCACGGCTTACCTTGAGCCGCTTGGCTGGTGGGGGCCGCTGCTATACCTGGCCATTGTCACCTTCCAGGTATTGACGGCAACCATTCCCGGCCATGCCCTGATGATCGCCGCCGGTTATTTGTATGGCTTTCCCCTCGGCCTGGCCCTCAATACACTGGGCGGCGTGGGGGCCAGCCAGTTGGCTTTTGTCATCGCCCGGCGGGCTGGCCTGGCCTGGGTCAGCCGCGTTTTGCCGCAACCCCTGTTGCAGCGCTGGCATCACGTTATTAAGCGGCAAGGCTTTTTCTTTTTCCTGACCTGTTTTTGGCTGCCAATTGTGCCTCACAACGCTACCAATTACCTGGCTGGATTGAGTGTGATCTCTTTTTGGCGCTTCTGGTGGGCTAACTTTCTGGGCCGCTTTCCAGGTATGGTTATAGTCACCCTGATTGGCGCATACGGGCTGGAACTTTCCTGGTCGCAGTGGGCCGTCCTGGGTGCGGCTGGACTGCTGTTCATCGCCGGCGGCCACTACCTCGCGGCAAAAATTCAGCGCCGCTTCCCCTGAGCCTGCCAATAAATTGGAGTGCAAACTTTAGTTTGCCGAAATAGAAAGAGTCCAAAGCGCACTTTGGACTCTTTTTTGCTTCCCGCTTTTGAGGCAAAAACCTTTCATTCTGCTTTGCGAACCCCCTGTTGCATGTTATACTCGGCGCTTGGAGTGCCCTTGATGAAATTAACTTTTCGCATAAGCATATTGTTCTTGACCCTCATTTTTTTGGTGCGGTTGCCTCAAGCGTCGGCCCAGGAGGGACCGCTGGTGCTGGCCTTCTATTATGCCTGGTTTGATCAGAATACCTGGAACTCCGGCCAGTCGGTGGACACGCCGGCCGAGCCGTATAATTCATCCGACCGGGCGACTATCGAGCGGCAGGTGGCGCAGGCCCAGAGCGCCGGCATTGACGCCTTTGTCCAATCCTGGTACGGACCGCAGGAGGCCGGCAACCAAACCGAAACCAATTTTCGCACCCTGCTCGACGTGGCCCAGGCTAGAGGTTTCAAAGCCGCCGTGGATCTGGAAGTCACCAGCCCCTTTTTAGGCAGCGTTTCAAGCGTCACCGATGCCCTGGCCAAACTCCTGGCCAGCCACGCCCAGCACCCGGCCTATTTGCGTTACCAGGGCAAGGCGGTCATTTTCTTCTGGCGGCAGCAGCAGTTTTCGGTGGAGCAATGGGCGGCTATCCGCCAGCGGGTTGATCCTAACCGGGGCGCCCTGTGGATTGCCGAGGGAACGGATTTGAGCTATCAGGCGATCTTCGACGGCCACCATCTCTACAGCATCGCCTGGGCCGCCTCGCCGGCCGACCAACTGGCCAAGTGGGGCAATCAGGTGCGGACCTATGCCGCCGAAAATGGGTTCAACCGCTTATGGGTGGCTACGGTCATGCCCGGCTATGACGACACCCGGTTACCACGGGCCAACAGTTTTGCCGTGCCCCGGCGCAACGGCGACTACTTCCGGGAGACGTGGCGCGGCGCGGTCGCCAGCCAGCCCCACATGATCATTATCACCAGCTTCAACGAGTGGCCGGAAGGTACCCACCTGGAGCCGAGCGCCAGCTACGGTAATCTTTATCTGGATATTACCCGCGAGCTGGTCACCGCGATGCGCGGCAGCCCGCCCCCGGCGCCGGCTGCTGCCCCCGCGCCCGCCGCAGAGACTTCTACGCCGGAACCGGCCTCGACCCCGGAACCGGTGGCCACTCCCAGCGGTCCCTACATTGTCGCCGCAGACGGAGCCAATATCCGCAGCGGCCCGGATACCAGCTTTGAGCGGGTCGGCCAACTGGCAGCCAACAGCCCGATTGAGGTAATTGGCCAGACGGAAGCCGGCGATTGGTGGCAAATTCATTTTCCGCGCGGCGCCGACACGATCGGCTGGGTGAATGCGGAAGTGGTCGAGTTTGTCGGCGATGCCGAAACCGTGCCGGTGGTCGAAGCGTCGAGTCCGGCCGAGGCGTCCAGCACGGCTCAAGCCAACCTCCAGGCCTCGGCAACAGTGACTGCAACAGCGGCGGTGAGCAGCACCACGCCGGTGGTCAGAGTTTCGGCAGGCGGGGTGAATGTGCGCAGCGGTCCCGGCCTCGATTTTGAGCTGGTGGGACGGCTCGACAGCGGGGCGGAAGCGGTCGTGGTCGGCAAAAATGAAACCGGCGAGTGGTGGCAGATTGAGTACGAAACGGGCGAAGCTGGGCTGGCCTGGGTGGCCAATGCCGTGGTAGATTTCAGCGGCGACGCGGCCAGTGTATCCGTGGTTAAGCTGAATATCCCGACCGCCACCCCTACTATCACGCCCAGCGCAACCACAACCCCCAGCCCGACCGTGACCCCCACGCCCAGCCCCACCGAGCCGGTCATCGCCGGGACCATCGAGGTGACGGACCCGATCAATGTCCGGGCCGCGCCCTCAACCGAAGGCGATCTGGTGGGCGGGCTTTACCTGGGTGACAAGGCTAATGTGTTCGCCATCAGCAAGGACGGCGACTGGTGGCAGATCGAGTTTCCCGACGGGCCGGATGGGCTTGGCTGGGTCTCGGCCGAGTTTGTGCGCTTTCAGGGGGACAGGGCCGCCGTGCCGATTTTTGGCCAGGGCACAGCCACGCCGACGCCTCGCCCCACCCGCACCCCTACCCAAACCCCCACGCCCAGGCTACCGGCTCTGACCGAACTGCCGACCCTGGCCCCGACCGCGACCTCCATTTACCAGCCCACCGCCGCCGCCCTGCTGGCCCAGCGCGGCACCCCCGACCCGGCCCTGACCGAACCCCCCGCCGGCTCCGGCGCTTCGTCTTTTGATTGGGGCAATTTTCCCTGGGGGATTCTCAGCCTGGTCGTCATCGCTGCCTTTTTGTGGTACCAATTTTTTTGGCGCCGGCGGGGATTAAGATAAAACCTGCACACAGAGCGGCTCATGAGCCGCTCTGTTTTTATTTAGTGTAGGTCAAACTGTTAGTTTGATCCGCACAAACTAACAGTTTGCGCTACAGCTTTGGATCGTTGAGAGTGAATTCACCGGCACAAAAAGTCAAATTTGTGGTAATATACGTTTACAGGGGTGGTCTTACAGGAAGGCAGGAAACGACATGAAACAACACGAGATGCCTTATTCAATCTCTGACCAGCAAGGTCTGTTCCAGGTGTTGATTGGCGATGGAAGGCCGCTGCTGCTGTTCACCGGCCTCAGTATCGTCCTGGCGGGCGGGTTTGCCCTGTTCCTGGCGGTGACGGGGCATTTCCTGCCCCACGATATCCAATTCCTGGGCATGACCGCGGAGCAGTTGTGCGCCTTCAACGACTGCCGGATTGTCCGGTTCATGATCCACGACCGGACGGCTTTCGGCGGGGCGCTGATGAGTATCGGCCTGCTTTACATGTGGCTGGCGGCGTTTCCCCTGCGCCGGGGCGAAGCCTGGGTCTGGTGGCTGTTTGTCCTGACCGGCCTGCTGGGCTTTGGCAGTTTCCTGGCCTACCTCGGCTACGGCTACCTCGATACCTGGCACGGCACGGCCACCCTGCTGCTCTTACCCTGTTTTGTCCTGGGCCTGGTTCGCTCAGCCGCCCTGCTGCCCCGGCCTCTGCGGCCGCAAGCGCTGTTGGAGCCGGTCGTTCCGCTGGCCTGGAACTCCCGCTTTGCCCTGGGGCGTTTGTGCCTGCTCCTGACGGCAATCGGCATGAGCGGCGGCGGGCTGACCATCCTGCTCATCGGCACGACCCGCGTGTTTGTGCCGCAGGATTTGGAGTTCATGGGGCTGCTGCCCGCCGATTTGCAACAGATCAATCCCCGCCTGATCCCACTTATCGCCCATGACCGGGCCGGGTTTGGCGGCGGTGTGCTGACGACCGGCGTCGCCATCTTTTTCTCCGTCTGGTGCGCGGCCCCCTCGCGGAGTCTGTGGCAGGTTCTCTGCCTGGCCGGCGTTATCGGGTTTGCCGCCGCCATCGGCATCCATCCCATCGTCGGGTACGATGACCTGGTCCACCTCGCTCCGGCGCTGCTGGGCGCCGTCATGTTTCTCGTTGGGATTGTCCTTTGTTATCAGCCAATGGTTTCGGGGCAGTAGGATTTCCGTTTGGATGTCATCCTTCGGCTACGCTCAGGACAGGTTTCGAGCGACCGGAGGGAGCGAAAAATCCCTCGAAACTTGGCCCAAAGTGAACGTCTTGGGGGACTCTTCACTCCGCTACGCTCCGTTCAGAGTGACAAGCGAAAATCAATTAGCCAACCACTTCCTTTAAGGCGGCTAAGGCTGCATTATAATCGGGGTGCTGGGAAATCTCCGGCACGTACTCGACGTAGCGGATGACGCCGGCGGGGTCAACGATGAAGATCGAGCGCTGCTCCAGGCGGAGTTCTTTAACGTGGGTGCCGTAGGCGTCGCCAAAGGACATGGTGCGGTAATCGGAGAGCATCTTGAGCCGGTCCACTCCGCTGGCAGTACACCAATTGGCCTGGGCTACCGGCAGGTCCACGCTGATGGTGTAGCCCTCGACTTTGTCGCCGAATTGGGCCAGTTCGTCGTTGAAGCGCTTCGTCTGGGCGTCGCAAATGCCGGTGTTCAGCGAGGGCACGACATTGAACAGCCGCACTTTGGGGCCGGTGTCGGCCAAGGTGAATTTTTCGAGGGAAAAGAGGCCGGTGGCCAGTTCAAAATCGGGGGCTTGGTCACCGGGGTTGAGCTTGTCGCCGGTAACGGTCAACGGTCTTCCTCGGTGAGTTACGTCGCCAGGTCGTTGGGTCATGGTTAGAAATTCCTCTCTGTTGAATATGGTTTTTTCAGGTTAGCTGCGGCGGCTTCATCCACAAACCAGTGGAGATGGCCGGAGGTGGGTTGAACCCGGTGCGCCGGCAGAGGTGAGCCGGCCGCAAACACCTGCGGCAAGATAGCCGCTTTGCCGGCTCCGGCGGCGATGAAGGCGACCTGGCGAGCGTTATTCAGGAGGGGCAGGGTTAGGGTGATGCGCTGCGGCGGCGGTTTGGGCGAGTCGAAAATGGGGACGACCCAGCGCTCGGTTTCTTGGAGGAGCGGGTGGCCGGGAAAGAGAGAGGCGGTGTGGCCGTCCTCGCCCATGCCCAGCAGGATGAGATCGAACTGGGGAAACGCAGGCAATTTTGTGGTCTGGTCTACCGGATCGTGGGGCTGCGGGATGGGCGGCTGCACGCTGAACACCTGGGCCAGCACCGTTTGGTAGGCTGCTGCCATTTGGGCAGGGTCGAGCGAGGTATTAGGGGCGTGAATTTGTTCGGGTGGGATCGGTACATGGTCGAACAAATATTGCTGGGCCAGGAAATAGTTGCTGTCGGGCTGGGTCAGGGGGACGCAGCGCTCGTCGGCCCAGAAGACATGCCAGGCCGACCAATCGGTAGCCTGCTTTACCAGCGCCGGGCCGAGCAATTGGGGCAGTGAGCCGCCGGACAGGGCCAAGGTGAAGCGCCCGCGGACGGCAATAGCCTCTGCCGAGAGCTGAGCGACGTGGGCGGCGGCGGTCTGGCCTAACTCTTCAAGGTTTGGGAAAATATGCAGGTTCATAAGTTTAACTTCGGCCTTTAGCAGCACCGCAGCCGTACAACCATTCCCGGCCGTCGGCCTGGATAAACTCATCGGCTTTGCTGGGACCCCAAGCTCCAGATTCGTAAAAAATAATGGCGGGGGCGTATTTGCTTTGCCAGCCCTGGAGAATGGGGTCAATGATGCGCCAAGCCAGCTCGATTTCGTCACCGCGGGTGAAGAGGGAGGCATCGCCTTGGAGCGCGTCCAGAATCAGCCGCTCGTAGGCGTCGGGTAAAATATTTTTGCCAAAATCTTGCTCGTACAGAAAGGTCATATCCACGGAGCGGGTGCGCATGCCCGCGCCGGGAATTTTGGTTTCAAAGCTCAACTGCATGCCCTCGTTGGGTTGAAGGCAGAGGCTCAAGCGGTTCGGCGGCAACTGGTCGCCGGGGGACAGGGGAAACATCAGGTGGGGTACGTGGCGAAATTGGACGGTGACCTCGGTCAGTTTGTCGGTCAGGGCTTTGCCGGAGCGCAGGTAAAAGGGGACATTACGCCAGCGCCAGTTGTCAATAAATAGTTTGAGCGCGGCATAGGTAGCCGTTTCGGTGCCGGGGGCGACGCCCTTTTCGTCGCGGTAACTGCGGTACTGCGCCCGCACCGTGTATTGGGCCACCTCTTCCGGTTTGATGGGCCGGACGGCCTTGAGCACTTTGACCTTTTCATCACGCAGAGAGGTGGCATTAAACTCGGCGGGCGGCTCCATGGCGGTCAGGGTGAATAGCTGGAGTAGATGGTTCTGGAACATATCGCGCAGGACTCCCGCCGTGTCATAGTAACCGGCCCGGCTGCCCAGGCCCACATCCTCCGAAACCATAATCTGGACGTGGTCAATGTAATTGCGATTCCAGAGCGGCTCGAAGATAGCGTTGGCAAAGCGGAAGACCAACAGGTTTTGGACGGTTTCTTTGCCCAGGTAATGGTCAATACGGTAGACCTGGTTCTCGTCAAAAACTTCATGCACCTGGTGGTTCAGTTCGGTGGCCGAGGCCAGGTCATAGCCAAAAGGTTTTTCGATGATGATCCGCCGCCAGTTGTCGCCGCTCTGTTGAGCCAGGCCGACCTTGCCCAACTGATCCACAATTATCGGGTAAAGCAGCGGTGGTGTGGACAGGTAAAAGAGGCAGTTGCAGCCGGCGCCGACCTGTTCGTCAATTTTGGCTAACAGCTTGCTCAGGCCCGCGTAGCCGGCCGGGTCGTCATAGTTGGCCTGATGGTAATGCAGTTCTTCGGCAAATTTAGGCCAGGCGCTGCACTCGTCCGGCTTGAGGCGCGAGAACTGGGCAATACCCTCTTTGACTTTTTGGCGGAAGCTGTCGTCGTCCATCTCGCTGCGGGCCACGCCAACAACGGCAAATTTCTCCGGCAGCAGCTCTTCACAGGCCAGGCTGAACAGCGCCGGCATAAGTTTGCGTTCAGTCAGGTCGCCCGAAGCGCCAAAGATGACGACCACACATGGCTCGGGCACTTTGCGGACGACATCCTTATTGCCAGGGGGCGTCGAAACGGTAGTGGATTTGTCATTCGTCGCTAAAGCTTCCATAAATTGGGTAGTGGCCATGGCCGCTTTTCCTTCCTCAATTTGTTGGTGAATAATTTTGTTGCAGCATCAACGCAGTTTATCAGCATAAGCGCGAGGTACAGGAGCGTTGAGTGTGGAAGATTTTATTGTAGCACAGAAGGTCAAAAAGAGGAACTTGGATCAGACCTCAAAGGTTTTTAAAACCTTTGAGGTCTGCCGAGGCTGTGCTATAATTCGTCAAAAGGTAGGCCGGCGAATAGCCCGGGCAAAGGGGAGGATAAACAGTGGACGACCTAACGATAGGGATTGAGGAAGAGTACCAAATTATTGATCCCGAAACCCGGGAGCTGACCTCATTCATTACCGAGTTCCTGGATAAAGGGGCGGTGCTCTTTCGGGATCAGGTCAAACCGGAATTCATGCAGTCCCAGGTCGAAGTTGGCAGCCATGTGTGCCGCAATATCAAGGAGGCGCGCCAGGAAATTACCCGGCTGCGCGGCGTTGTGGCCGAAATTGCCGACAAAGGCGGGCGGAAAATTGTGGCAGCCGGAACGCATCCATTTTCGCGCTGGCAGGATCAACTGGTCACCGACAAGGATCGCTACAAGGGTCTTATTGCCAATATGCAGATGGTAGCTCAACGGCTGCTTATCTTTGGGATGCATGTGCATGTCGGCATCAAGGACCCTGATTTGCGCATTGACGTGATGAATCAAATGAGCTATTTTATGCCTCACATTTTAACCCTCTCCACCTCGTCCCCTTTTTGGCTGGGCCGTAATACCGGTTTAAAATCGTACCGCAGCATCATCTTTGAAGATTTGCCCCGCACCGGCCCACCGGAATATTTTGGCTCGGCCCAGGAGTATGACCGCTACGTGCAGACACTTATCAAAACCAGGTGTATTGAGGAGCCGACCAAAATCTGGTGGGATATCCGGCCCCATCCCAAATTCCCGACTCTGGAATTCAGAATGTGTGATTGTGTCACCAAAGTTGATGATGTGCTGGCGATTGCCGCCCTGATTCAGGCTATCGTTGCCAAGCTGATTCGCCTGCGCAAAAACAACCAGAGCTGGCGCATCTATCGCCGTGGGTTGATTGCCGAAAATAAGTGGCGGGCCATCAAAGACGGGATTGATGGCAAACTGATTGACCTGGGCAAGGAGGAAGAGGTGCCGCTGCGTTTGCTGATAAGCGAACTGCTTGACCTCATTGACGATGTGGTGGATGAATTGGGGACGCGCCGCGAGATTGAGCGCATCAGAACAATTTTGAAGGAAGGGACCAGTGCCGACCGCCAACTGCACAAGTATCACGAGACCAAAGACCTGAAAGCGGTGGTGGATATGCTGGCCGACGAAACTGTCCTGGGGTGTTGACCACGTTGCCTAAGCACCAACTGACACTGGATAAACTGCTGGATACTTTCTTTCACCTGCCCACCCTGGCCGTCATTGCCGTTTTTACCCTGGTCATGCTGTGGCAGGTTTATGATTTTGATTTTAACCTGGGAAATGACTTTGTCCGCTTGAGCAGCAATCGGGGCAATATCACGCTGCACTGGACAGATGGCTGCTGTGAGCTGGATTGGTAAGTAAAATGGCCCTCACGTTTCCAAACCCAATTTGGGAACGTGAGGGCCGAAAATTAAGCGAGTTGAAATAAAAAAGCGCGCCTCAATTGAGCTGCGCTTTTTCGTAAAAAGGACGCCCCGCCGAGCCGTGTGCATTCCATTTGTCCTTGAACCTGCTCATTAAAAAGCAGGGGGGTGCTCGGATAGAAGGTGTTGCCTTGCCTTGGCGAAGGCTACCGCATCCCCTCTAAAACAAAAGCTCCCATTCAAGGTACTGTTGGCTCAAGACGCGTGGAGCATCACGAGAACAGCAGGGACAGTTCCATAGTGTAGCACAGGTGGTTCAAATTGACAAATTACTCCGGGCGGCTGGCGTGCGCCTCACACTTTTGGCCTGGTAAGACCCACGAAGCGGGCAGCTTCCTCACCGAGCCGCCTAAATTTTGAGACAGATCGCTTGTGCTCAACGCCCCTTTTTACCCCCTGTTTTTAAGAAAAAGCTGGCCATCAAAGAGGTTATCCAACAAAAACTGGTCCTCACGATTTTGACATAACATCAAGTCTTAAAGTCACCTTGCACTTTATGTCTATCTAAAGTATAATTGAGTGGGTAATTTTATCATCAGCACGATTCTTGTTAACGGGTATTGTAATTCTTACCGTTAAGAATATGCTAACATGGCCTATCTCCAATTAACTGAACTCTCACCTAACCGAGATGTTGGACCGTAAGCAGGCGGTGAGGAGGCAACATTGGCAATATTCCCTATGATCAATAGCTTTGTCTTTCAATCGCTTCATCTGGTGCTGGGTCTGGTTCTCTGGCAAGCAAGTCCAGGCGAGAGCCCTGTATGGATTAGAGTTGCATTTTTAGTTGCGCTTGGTTTGACCGCCCTCATGTTTTGGATCTACTTCCGGCCTGATTTTCATCTAGGCCAAACGCTAGGCACTGTTTTGATTATTGTAGGGGGTCTGGTTACAACTGCTCTGTTTCTGGTGCTACTCTTTAGAATAAACCCTTTTCCTTTCATCCGGGCCAACGCCGAGACAATGGGCCTGGGTCAACTGGTTAATTTTGATACAGCTTTTGCCAATGGCCTGCCCGATGCCGTATCAGCCAATATCGGCGTAGTGAATGTGGTCCGGGCAGATACCGACGCCGATGACTTTCAAGAGTGGGTTGTTTTTTATTTGTTCGATAAACGCGCTCAAAATAGCCCCATCCATGGGGCTGTTTATGATAACGACCGGGGCAATCCTCCGGTCATTTTCCCTTATCAACTGCAGGCTCCCGACCGCAATTATTTGAGCGAGCAGCAAGTGTTTGGCCCCAACTTGACTGTTCAGGAAGTGGCCGCTGACCAGAACGGTCCAAATGGCGCAAACGTGCCTGAGATAATCGTTCAAGGTGGCTATGAACTTACCATCTTCCGCTTTAAGGAAAATTCTGATCCCTGGAGTTTTCCCACCGATTCACCGGCCCGCTACCAACCGATTGGCTTTTTTCGTGGCAATGGCGGCGTGAGCATCAATCTCAATCAAGGGGCCGCGGCTTACGGCCAGGTCACGGTCATTGACCGCAACGGCTTTGAGCGGAGTCAATTGGCCGTTCGCTCGGTGTATGGTCTTGTCACCGGGCCGGATGGAAACCAAACTTATCTCGATCCGATTCCGCCCTTGGGGGGTGTCGGCACGCCTCGCCTAGCCGCCCCCATTTTGTCAACCGTAGATTTTCACCCGGCCCCACCCGACGAAATATTTAATACGCCTTTCCCGGAGAAGATTGTTTTAGGCTTTTATGCCGCTACCTGCGGCGCGGCAGACAATTCGCTCTGCAACAGTGATACTGTTGATCCCGACTTGTCGTGGCGCCCCCCCACCGGCTCATTGAATGATTTTTTGGCCGGCGAGGCCCTGGCTGCATTTGATGCAGGTAATCCGGGCTACTTCAGCTTGCCTGCTTTTAGCGCCAATTCAAATATCCTGGTCTCTCAACTTCGTTATTACCCACAATTAGAAACAGATCCCGATTTGTTGGCGACTGGCGGCGGCCGAGATGTCGTGACGGGCGAGCAGGGGCAAAGCGGTTGTGTCGGTATAAATTTCACCGTCAATGGTTCGGCCTCGCAGGAGGCTTACTATCAGTTGGGCTTGAGCGCTGGACAGTGGAAGATTCTGCGGCGTGTGCCGAATTGTGTACAGATTCCCCCCCAGTTCTGCACATTTAGGCTAGAGGCCCAACCTGCACCGCAAACGGTGCAAGTCCCTGTCATCTTTTTGGTTACCGTTTACGACGAAACGGGGGCCTCTATTCCCGCGGGGGCGATTACCTGGGAGTTTGGGGATGGTAATCCAAGTATCAGCGGTTCTGGCAGCGGCGCTGCGGCAGCACAACACGCCTATGACGCCGCTGGTAATTTTAACGTTATTGTTCGTGGAACGGATAATCGTGGGATTCTATGTGCCCCTGCGAGCAGTCAGGTAAGCGTGGTGCCTCCTACCCCAACACCTGTGCCTCTTGTTCCCATCATCACGGCGCCGGCTACCGCCTCGGTCTGCGAGGAGGTGCCCTTTTCCGGCGCGGAGTCTCAAACCCAGGGCCAGATTAGCGCGTATGAATGGAATTTTGGCGACAGCAGCACAGGCAACGGCATGGACCTTACTCATACGTATACCGATCCCAGTGTTTACACGGTTACGCTTGTTGTCAGAGATCTTACTGGGCGACCAAGCCCCCCTGCCAGCCATGTAATAACGATTACCCCGCCTCCCGCACCACCCTGCGGTCCGCTACCTTGTTGTAAGTAAAGCTGTAAAAGTACCTGTCACTTTTACCCGGATTCTTTAAAGAAGCATCTTCAGTTTTTGGGAAACTAAGACCATATACTTTTTATGGTTCTTATGCTAATCTCATTAACATCGAGGAGACTTTAAGAAGGGTAAAAGCATGGCCGATTACTTTGGTTTACACAACCGTGTCCGCGTCCGCGATTTGAATGGACGGGTGGTTATTGATTGGAGAGCACATTTATTTTACGGAGATGTAGGCGTATTTTTACTTAATGAGGGTATGGGCCGGATTATTGTCCAGCGGCAAACCGGCTTTTTGGGATTATTTGAAGAAACCTATGCCCTGGCCTACGGCGAAAGCTACGAAGCTTTTTATGATGGGGTCTGGGCCTTTGTAACCTTCATTTTCCGTTCTCTTTTAATTTTGATTCCAGGTCTATTGGCGCTCATGATTTTGTACTGGATATTGGTAAATTTACCATTCAATCTTCCAGTGCTTTAATTGGGCAAGATTGTTAAAAATTCTATCTTTTGGTAAAATTTGTCCGTGCCTTTCCCGTGTTAAAGGCGCAAATCTCAAATTAAGGAATTAAAAAATGAACTGCCCAAATTGTGGCGCTGAAAATGAGGCGGGCGCTCGCTTTTGTGTGGAATGCGGCGCGCCCCTTGAAACCCAACTGAATCTGCCTGATCGTCCCCCCGAAGCGGATGAGGATGACAGTGACCGCACGATTATGTCGAGCATGAGCCGCATCGCCGAAGAGGCCAAAACGATGGCCGTCACCCAGGATCAACTGGCGGCGGCTGAGGCTGAAGCGGCCTCTTCTTTCAGCCGGCCGCCTGAGCCGGAACCGATCCCCATGCCCCCTCCCGCCGCCAGCAGTGGCAGCTCCGGAGGAAGTTCCCAGGGGTTCATGACCCAACGTAATATTATTATTGCAGTTATAGTTATTTTGCTGCTGTGTTGCTGCTGCTGCGCTCTGAGCGCCGGCGCAAGTTTTGGTTCTGACCCAGATGCCTTTGAGGATTTAATGCGTGAACTTGGCTCGCTCCCTCCGCTGCTATGGGTGGTTTAGCCAATCAGGTGCTTGCACAAAAAGGGCCGTCTGTGCAAGACGGCCTTTTTGCTACTCAAACGATTGAATTACCCCGTGTGCCCTCGACGGAAAACGAATTAAACCCGTGTCGTGTTTATGAGTTTTCATTTTAGAAAGGCGGTTAAGGGACAGCTATGGAGCACAAGCATAAAGGCGTCACGTTTGCCGTTGAGCGGGCCGTGTTGGGGGTTCAGGTGGTGGTCAGGGAGGCCGGGCCTGGGCGGATTGATTTCAGCCAGGCGGATACAGAGGCGGTCGTGAGGCATTTCAATACGCACCCAATGCCGGAGGAGCTTGCGTTTCCGACGGGCCGGGCCGCTTATGCGGCTAACCTGGTTGTTGTCACCGAGGCGATGGTCAGAAACGCGATCAAGGCGGCAGGACTATGAACAATAACGAATGGTGGATTCAAGTGGGAATTATGGCCTGTACTCAATGGGGCTGCACCCCTGAAACCAGAATACAAATAACCGGACACCCTTCGGGCCGGCCCGTGCTGGTTTACAAGGAAACGGAACGTTCAGTGAACAAGGAGTTGGGAGATAAGCAGGAGCTAATATCTCAAGCTGTTGCGCCGGAGGTATTTCGTTTGCCGGGTGGCGACCAGGTAGAAATGGGTTACTCAAAGGAATGTGACGTTTTGGTGATTTGGGACCCGACCACATAGCCCAAAACGCCAATTGACCATTTAGCACAAATGTGCTAAGATTATGACAACAAACACGGTAGCGGTGTTGCGCTATCGTCATCTCTCGAACCGAAAGCCCCGCGCAGCTACCGCGGGGCTTTTCTCTTTAGGTCAGAAAGCGAGGACAGGGCGGGTGAGTTTTGAGGCGGGGTTACTGGTGGTGTATGTGGTGCTGATTTTGCTGCCGTGGGTAGGGGGATTGTTCCTGACCGTGGCAGTGTTTTGGGTGATGACGCGGCGAATCGGGGAGCTGCAAGCCGAAAACAAGGCTCTACGGGAAGAGAGAGCCAGGCTGTACGAAGAGAAGATGAAACTCGATTTGAACTTACAACAAACGCTGATTGAGAACGCGGTACTGGCCACCAGGCGGGCAGGCAATGAGGGCGAAGATTCTGCTGGTTGAGGACCAGAATCCGTACCTGTACGAATTGAGCTTGCAGGCGCAAAACGGGTTTGAGTTTGTGGTGATCAAGCGCGGCGACCACGCGGTGCAGGCGTTCAGGCAGCACCAGCCGGATTTGGTCCTGGTAGACATCCGGCTGCCGATGCTGGACGGGATCGAGGTTATCAAGCAGATCCGCCGGCTGAACCTGCAAACCCCCATCATCGTGATTACGGCCTTTACGAACAAGACGATCCGGGAGCAGGCGCTGGCCGCCGGGGCGAATTCGATCTTCCCGAAGCCGACCGATATACCGCGTCTTTACCGGCGGATTGTGGAGCTGTTGAACGCGGTCAGGGAGAGGCCGGGGGATAAACAACATATCCAGAAGATGATCGTCAACAAAACGCGGCGGGTGCAGGCGCTCCAGGAGCGGCAGGCGATGCTGGGCATCAGCGCGCCGCCGGAGTTGGTATTGGAAATCGAGGATTTAAAGGCTGAGATAGAAGAATTGGAACGGGGGCGAAATGAGCAGTGATGCGCAGCTTTGGATCAGGGCGGTCGAAACGAGCATATTGTTTCTAATCTTTTTCAGCGGGGCGGCCCTGCTATTCAACCTGGCCAGGAAAGAGAACGGGACGACCCTGGCGATGGCGTTCACTTCGCTGATGACCGCGCTTTACCTAACGGTCATTATTTTTTTATCGTTCGTTGATTTGATCCGGTATCCAGAATGGCGCGGGCCGACGATTACCGCCTTTAACCTGATTGGGGCGGGCTGGATCGCGTCGGCGCTGTGGCTGGGGTACAAGATATTCATCGAGAGGAAGCAGTAATGAGCAGTATCGTGCGGCGGATGCGGCGGTTAGGCGACGAAACATCACGGACAGTGACGGAATTGGTGGCGGCGCTGCAATTAAAACGATGGTTATTCGAGGCAAAACGATGAAGAACGAACTGGGGCCGGTCGTCCGGCGGATGAGGCTGTTGGGCCGGGATACGGCCAACACGGTGCGGGAGTTTATGGGACTGACCCAGGGGATTGACACGGTCAGTGACAGCGCCGGCCGGTTTGAGGCCGACCTGGACGAATTGCAGCGGGCCATGATGAAGGTGGGCCAGGGCTGGCTGGAGATGTCGAGCCAGATCCAGACGCTCAAGGCCAAACGGGAGGAGATCGGCAGCCTGCCGAACCTGGCCGAACGGATGGCGGATACGGTGATGATCCTGGAACAGGTTGACGAGCTGAAGGCGCTGGATTACATCGCCTGGGCGAACCGTACCCTTTGCCTGGACCCGGACCTGTTCGAGGTGGCGGTGAAGGAGGCGAGCAGCCACGAGGGCGGGCCGGACCGGCTGCGGCTGCTGGCGCGGACCATTGCCGCCCTATTCGGATAGTCAACGATTTGTGCACCCTGCCCTGCCGAATGGCCTCAAGGAATTAAATTCAAACTGTATTGAAACTATCCGGGGAAAAGGGGGCAGGGTTAGGGGTCGGGGGTCGGGTTGAAGAAAGACGTAATTCCAGAGGCGGCTTATACGTGGCTGACGGATGACGTGGCGGAGAAGCTGCGGGCCATCGGCGACCCGCACCGGGCCAAGAAGCGGGTCACGGTGGTGCGGCTGGCTTTTGCCAGGGCGAACCAGCAGCGGCTCGACGACGTGTTCGAGCAGCCGGACACGTGCGCCCGGATCATCTGGTATACCAAGTGGAAGTACGACCCGACCATTGCGGCGGCGTTCGAGGCGTGTTACCAGCGGGTGCTGGATTGGAACGACGAACAGACCGGAGCCATCCAGGCCCATTACCTGCGGTTGCAGCGGCAGCGCATCGCCGAATACGCGGCGGATGCGCCGGCGCAGTTAAGGGCGGTCATGCAGGACGCCAACCAGACCGGGACGGCGCGAATCAGCGCGGCGGAGAAGTTGATGGACCGGGCCGACCCGGAGACGGCGGGGAGGGTTGCGCCGCCGGTCCAACCGGCAGCCGGGAATGATATACTGGCCGCGCTCCTGAACCAGAGCAGAGAGGAGCTTGACCAGACCATCAAGAACTTGCAGGTGGCGTGCCAGGCGGAGGAGATGGAAGAATGATCCAATCTCTGCAATCCAGGCAGCAGCTCGCGGCAGGGTTATTTGTTCAAACACTGCGGGCGAGCAAGAAAACAGGGCCGGGGCTGCCGCTCCTGCTCTGGGCGATCATTCAGCGGCGCTGGCTGGACCCCAAGAACCAGTTCGATCTCTCCCGGCATCTCTACCTTAAAGACATTTACAACGAAACGGCCCGCGAGATCATCGTCAAGAAAGCCTCGCAGCTTGGCCTGTCGGAATGGCTGGTTTCCTACGCCCTGCACGCCTGCGACGAACGAAAGCTGGACGTGGTCTACCTGATGCCGACCGAACGCGGGGTGAGCGATTTCAGCCAGACGCGCTTCGGGCCGGCCCTGGAAGCCAGCCCCTACCTGGCCGGGATCATCGTCGGGGGGGCGGACAAGAGCGGCAAGCGCGGTTCGGACCAGGTGATGCTGAAGCGGGTCGGCGACTCGTTTCTGTATTTCCGGGGCGGGCAGGTGAGCAAGGAAGGCAAAGCGCACCAGCTCAAGTCTATCCCCGGCGACGTGCTGGTGCTGGATGAGCTGGACGAAATGGACAGCCGCGCGCCGGAGATTGCCCGCAAGCGGCTCAGCCACAGCGAGACGGCGGAGGTGCGGGCCATCAGCACGCCGACGTACCCGGGCCGGGGGATTGACCTGGAATGGGCCAGGAGCGACCAGCGGGAATGGTTTCTGAAATGCGGTCATTGCGGCCAGTGGCAGTTCCTGACCATCAACCATATCGTTACCGTGTGGGACGACCTGGAGCGGCCCGTGGCCTGGCACGGCCAGGCTGAGGAACGGGCCTTCGCGGCGTGCCGGAAATGCGGCAGGGAAATGGACCGGCTGGCGAAGGGAGTCTGGGTGCCGCAGTTTCCGGGGCGGGAGGTGGCGGGCTTCCACCCGACGCGGCTGATCAGCCCGCTGGCGGATTTACTGGCAATCGTGCAGAGCCTGCAAACGACGAATGAGACGAAACGGCGGGAGACGGTCAACCAGGATTTGGGCGAGACGTATACGCCCAGGGGCGGGCAGCTCACCGACGAGATTCTGGACGCCTGTCGGCGGGAGTACGGCCACGGGCCATACCCGAACGAGCGGCCGGTGATGGGCGTTGACGTGGGCAAGGTGCTGCACGGGGTTATCCGGGGCGAGCGGGGCCCGGCGAGCGGGGAATGGCCCCAGCGTTGGGCCGGAGAGATGGAAAGCTGGGATGAGTTGGGGCGGATGATGCGCCGCTTTAAGGTGAAGCGGGTGGTGATTGACGCGGAGCCGGAGACGACGAAGGCGCGGGAGTTCCAGGCGGCCTGGCCTCCCGGCGTGGTCTGGCTGGCCTACGTCGTGGGGCCAAGCAAGGATATTGACCCGATTCAGTGGAATGAGGAGGAGCTGCGGCTGAATATGGACCGGACGCGGACGCTGGATAAGGTGCTGGCCCGATTCTACGAGGGCAAAAACACACTACCGGCGAACGCACGGGAGGTCAAGGATTATTACGCCCAGTTGAAAGCGCCGGTGCGGGTGCTGGAGACGAACCAACGCGGGCGAACCGTGGCGACGTATATCGAGAAAGGGCCGGACCACCTGGCCTTTGCGGAAAACTTCTGCATGGCGGCGATGGAAGCGCCGGAGCCGCCACAGCCGACAACGGTGAGCAGGGTGGTGAAGGCGAGCGAGTTGTAGAATGCCAAACCGAACGATTTCATCCGTTGCCGGTAGCCTGGCAGTCAGAATGATAGAGCGAGCATTGGAAAAGGGGAAGGTCATAGAAATACCTTCTCTGGGTATCACGCTTCAAAAGAAGGGAAAGGAGAGAATTATGCCGGACAAAATTCAGGGTGAGCAAAAGAAAATGACCATCACCATCGTCGGTGTAGTCACTCATTCGGAGGCGTTTCAGACGCGATTCGGATTGTTTAATCAGGCCGTGCAGCGGTATTTAATGGAGGCGTTTCCAGAATTCAAGCCTATCGCGCCGCCGGTCACCGTGACGGTTGACGACGTGTCGCCTGATGACCTGGTTCTCGAACCGGTAGACTCAAAGCGGCCTTATTAACCAGAGGTGAGCCTATGAACCTGGGAGAATTGAGCAAGGACCGCTGTATCGTTTGCGGCAAGGCCGTTCGAGTCATCAACGGTATGTTTGTGTTTCACCAGGAAGTTGACGCTTCGCATCAGGTTGCTTTGCCGCCGGACCATCCGCTCAAGGAGGCTGTCGCGCCGTTCAATATGGATGTTCACACCATCCAGGTGACGCCCGATGTGTCGCTCAAGTACAATCTGGCCGACGGCTGGTTCAGCCTGGTTGACGCCGACAACCTGGGCTACGATGAACTGGGGGCGGTGTTGATGGTGGTGGAGGATATTGACCCGTTGATTGTGGCGTTGGGGGAGCTGCGGAAAGAGGTGAGGGTAAAAAGTGTCGGTAGTGGCCTGTAGGATCAGGGAGGACGGGTACGAAATAGCCGCCGATTCGATCACGGTGCGTGGTTATACTCAAACAAAGGGCGAAAATACGAGCCTGTCGAAGCTGTTTGAAACCAAGGACATGGTGGTTGGGACGGTTGGAACGGCAGAAGAAGGCAGCTTGTTTCGGCTTTTTTGCGCAACTCGGAAGCCGGCGGCGGCTAGTGAGTACGCGATGCTGGAATTCTTTTCAGAATTTTCGGAGTGGAAAGAGAAGAAGACTAGCAATTCAAGTATAGAGAATTCTTATATCATCGGTTTTGGTGATAAGTGCTTTGCGGTTGAACAGTGGTTAGTTGAGGAGATTTTGACCTTTCAGGCTATCGGTGCGGGGATGGACTTTGCCCTGGCAGCTTTGCATTTGGGTCATTCGGTAAGGGTGGCGGTCGAAACGGCAATTGAACTATCCGTGTACTGTGAGTCGCCGGTTATAGCAGTGTCAAAAGAGCGAACGGTATCGAGTGATGACCACAGGTAAACCGTTGGGCCATTGGCAAATTTAGCCGGTATAAGCGTTGTTATCACTGCAATGACAAACCAGATTCTCAGGGCTAACGGGGTTAGCCGTGCTCGTTACGACCAGATCAAATTCAACCGGCGCATCTTTCGCCGGCTGCTGATATTGGGGTGGCTGAAGAAGCGGAGGCGACATGACGACTCAACCAGGCCCGGCGCTGCAAGTTGACGCCCAGGGCAATGTCTACGCCGAAGGGGTGAAGATTTGCCGGGTGGACGCGCAGCGGGGGGTATTACTCTTTCTCGACAAGGACCGCCGGCGGGCGGCGCAGCGAGGCTCCAACCAGGTGACGGTGCCGATTGCGGCGCTGGTTGGATTGGGGGGATTGAAACGGAAGGGGGCAGAGTAATGCACTTAACCTTACTTGGCCTTCCGGCTCCTGACCCCTTGACCGGCCTGCTGGATGAGCCGTTATCGGAACGGCTGCAAGGCAAACCGATTGGCGACGACCTGGGCGGTGGCGAGGGCTGCACCCTGTTCGACCTGGCCCTGGGCCTGCCGGTGCGCTGCCGGATCTGTGGGCGGTGCGATTGCTGGCTGCCGGAGGGCCGGGCCTGGGTGTGTGAGCACGAGCCATCGCCGCACGTTCCCTGGCTGCGGGTGATTGACTCGGTGCGGGCCGACAGGGTGACGCCGGGTCGCAAGGGTTCATCGTAGCGATCTTATCGGAAGCATTATTCCGTCTCCAATTGGAGACATTTTTGGGCAAGGAATCAGGTATTGCACCCTTAGCACATTTGTGCTATTATTATGACAACAAATGGATAAGCCCTCACCCCAACCCTCTCCCTCTGGGAGAGAGAGTTGAGGCAGCGTGAGCCTATGAGCCGCCAGGAGTGTCGCACCTCCGGCGGCTTTTTTGTTTGATTTGAGTGACGACTACAGGAAATAGGGCAATGGCTCTAATTGACCAGATTAGCAGGGTAATCAACCAGCTGAGGCCGGTCCGGCCCAGGACGACGGCGGATGATCAGTCCAAAAGCGGCGGAACGACGCCGGCGGTGATGCGGCTGCGGCTGGATCACGACCGGCGGTCGCTGATCAAGGACAGCCGAAAAATGTACGCCGACGACTCGCGCATCGAAGGCATCATCAACACCCTGGCCCGTGACGCGGTCAAGGGCGGCTTTACCGTCAAGGTGAAGCAGGGCAGCAACCCCAAGCTGGCCCAACAGGTCGCCGATGAGATGGTCAGCCGGCTGCACCTGCGGACCCGGCTGGACGATTGGACCCGGCTGACCCTGCGCGACGGAGATTCGTTCCTGGAAAATTCGGTAGACTCCGACTTCCTGATCCAGGAGGTGACGCGCAAGCCGACGCTGGAAATGAACCGCAACAGCGACCGCACAGACCGGTTCGAGGACCCACAGCGAGCTTATTGGTGGGGAGAGGCGAACTTCGGCGGGATGCCGCCGAAGGAAGCGGTCTGGTTCGCCGATTGGCAGATCGTCCACGCGCGGTGGGGCCATGACGAGGGCAGCCGCTACGGAAAGCCTGTCTTTTCCTCCGGACGCACCTCGCACCGCTACACGGTGGACGGAGAGCGGGACATCTGGGTGCGGCGGCGGACCCGGGCCGGGATGAAGTTCGTCCATAAAATCCAGGGCGACCAGGCGGCGGTGCAGCAGTATCTGGACCGGAACAGGGACGTACTGAACAACCCCAACGCGGCCATCCAGGATTTCTTTGGAAACGTGGAGGTAGCGGCCATCCAGGGCGACGCGCGGCTGGGCGAGATTGCCGACGTGAAGCATCACATCGAGACGTGGGCGGTTGGCTCGCCGGTGCCGCTAACGCTCATCGGCTACGGGGCAGACCTGAACCGGGACATCCTGGAGCAGAAAAAGGAGCAGTACGACGACGCGCTGGAACAGGTGGCGGAATGGGTGTCGGATCAATTCTTGCGGCCCCTGTTGGAGCTGCAATGGCTCCTCCAGGGCATCTGGCCGGGAGGGATGGATTACAGCATCGCCTGGGGCAGCAAGAAGCTCATCACGACCGAGGACCTGTTCAACGTAGCCAGGGCCGGCCTGCAATTCCGGGCATTGGGCTGGCCGGATGAGATCATTGTGGAAATCCTGGCCCCGTTCATTCCGGGCCTGGACGCGGAACGGCTGCTCAAGGCGATGGAGGCGCTGAAGGCGAACCAGCCGGACGAGATTGACCGGATCGCGGGGACGGCGGGACAGTAGCCGGGGGCCGGGGGCAGAATAAGTTTTAATTGGCGATTAATTATTTAAGGAGGCAACTATGGCGCGAAGCAATATTTCTGCGCAGGCGGTCGGCGATGCGGGCCTGAACATCACCGATATGACCATGACGACGATGAGCGCGGGGGCTAACAACGGGGTGATGGTCCCCTACAGCCCGGCAAACAAGCTCCTGCTGCGCAATGGCACCGGCGGCGATGCGGTTTACACGATCAAGGTGCCAACGCCGGGCGCGTACAGCGGCAAGGGAGTGACCATCCCGGACGTGACCGTCACCCTGGCCACGGGCAAGGATATGATCTACAAGCTCAGCCCGCTTTTCAAGCAGTCGGACGACAAGGTGTATGTTGACTGCGACGTGGCGGCGAAGATTGCGGCGATTACGCCTTAAAATGATCCCCCTTTTTACCCCTGACCTCCGCTCTCCTATACCACCCGGCCCCCTCCCTCCCTCTCTCCCAGCCTCTCCCCCAAAGGGGGAGAGGGGCCTGGGGAGGGGGCCGGAATTGGCCGAAGCCCGCCGGAAAAAACGCGTCCTGGACGATGTGGCGCTCGGCGAGCTGGCCGGCTTGCAGCACGTGGCGATGGCGCGGCTGCACCTGAAATTTACCGCCGACACCCACGCGCTGCTGGGCGAGCTGCTGGAGCAGGTGCGGGCGAAGCTGCTGACCTACGTGGTGGACGACGAGGGTCACCTCAACCCGCTGGCAACGGGACCGCTGATGGACTTTACCGCGTCGGCGTGGCGAGAGATGTTCAAGAAGTTCCAGGGGCGCTTTGAGGCGGCCAGGGAGCAGGCGGCGCTGATCAGCTTTGCGGCGCTGGCCAGGCACCACCGGCATTTTATGGGACTGATGGCGGAGAAAACGGAGGCGTCGCCGCCGGGACAGGTCGGGGTGGTGGCCGTGCCCTTTTACCGGCCCCAACTCCAGGAAGTGCTCGACGCGGCGGCAGGCCGGGTCTACGGCGACGGGTTCAAGCTGAGCCAGCGTGTCTGGAACCTGGACCAGCGCGGGTTGAAGGGGCTGCAACAGATCATCCTGGCGACGATTGCCGGCGGAGACAGCGCCTGGAACGCGGCGCAGCAACTGGAGAGTTACCTGGGGGCCAACCAGGAGTGCCCGCGCTGGACACGAACCCGGCTGTATAAGCTGACCAAGACGGATATTGCCGCCGGGGACCGGACGGGCCTCATCAGCGGCAGCCCGTGCGCGAGCAAGGGGGTGGCCTACAACGCGCTGCGCCTGGCGCGGAACGAGATCCAGATCGTCCACGCGGGGGCGACGGATACGATCTTTGGCCGGATGCCGTGGGTGGAGCAGGAGCAGGTCGTCCTTAGCCCGTCCCACCCGCCAATTGCGTGCGTGTGCGAGGACGTGGTCGCCGGCGGAGAGAACGGCGACGGGGTGTACCCGAAGGGGACGATTGCGCTGCCGCTTCACGTGCAGTGCCTCTGCTTTTTGAAAGCCGTACTTATGAAGGACGAAGCGTTCATCGGCCGAATGCGCGGCTGGCTGGACGGGTCGGGAGCCTGGCCGGAGATGGACAGTTACGCGACCTGGCTCAAGGCGACCCGGCAGACGCTGGGCGTGGCGCTGGATACGGTTCTGTACGAGCAGTTGGCCCTGCCGTTCATCAACTGGCTGGACGGGAGCGAGGCGGATCTGGACGCGGCGTTGGGCCTCCCCTAGCCCCTCCCTCCGGGGAGGTGTCTCCAATTGGAGACATTTGGGGACAAAAGTGCCTATTGCTCTTCTAGCACATTTGTGCTATTATTATGACAAGAAAATAAATCGGCCCTCCCCCACGCCGGGCTTGCGCTCGGCAGCCTCCCAGAGGGAGGGAGGGGGCCGGCAGCGCGTGAGCCGTTGAGCCGCCAGGAGAATCGCACCTCCGGCGGCTTTTTTTGTTGGAGCCAGGAATGCAGATTAAGTGCAATGACTGCGGGCGCGTGATTGAGATGGACGTGCAGCAGAGGCCGGCCTCCGATCCCACGCTAACAGAGGTGGGCTTTGAGTGCCCGGACTGCCATACGTGGTACCACGGATATTTTACCAATGACGAACTGGAACAAAAGCGGGCGCTGCTGGCCAGGTTCCAGGCGAAAGCGCAGCGGAGCCGGCCCGATTTCGCGCGGTACCAGCGCAAGCGAGAGGCGTTCGCAGCGGCGTTTTATCGAATCAACCAGAAGCAGCCGGATATGATATTGCCGGTATAAGGCAGGTTATCCCGGCTAAGGCCCTCTCCTGGCCCTCTTGCCCTCCCCTAACCCCTCCCGGAGGGAGGGGTTAGGGGAGAGTGGGACAGAGGAAGAGGGACAAAGGAGGTATCGAGGATGGGAGACGAAATTGTAACCGAGGTGAAGAAAATCGAGCGGGGGCAGCCGCTGACGGAGATGACCAAGGGATCACTGGAGTACACCTACCACCTGATCCGAACGGCATTTTTCCGGCAGTTTATGCGGGACGACCGTGATTGGTTCTGGATCGAAGAGGTTTTTACCGATCACGTCATCGTCAACCACGAGGCGCTGCCGCCCGACGAATTTTATTACGTGACCTACACCCGCGAGGGTGAGAGTTATGTCTTTGCTCCACGCGACCAGTGGGTCATCGTGGAGCTGGCCTATCAGCCCAAGGCGGTCAATGTGACCGAGAGCCGGAAACTGAAGAAGAACCGGTTCAGCGAGCGAGTGTCGGCGTCGCTGGAATTGCTGGAGGCTGAGGACTCGCCGGCGAACCCTGACGGCCCGTGGCGCATTCAGGGGAAGGGCATCACGGCGAATGTGGTCAACGGTAACAACCGGCGATATAAAAGCCACGTGCTGGCGGCGGCGGTTCGGGAAGTACAGGGCCATCTGAAAGAAAGCGCGGGGCAGGGCCAGTTGATACTGACGGGCGAGGCTGATCATCCGCACGATAAGGGTAATCGCACCCCTCTGCTCCAGGAGACCATCATCAATTGGGACACGGCGAGCTTTAACGGCAAGCAAGTTCTGATTGAGGGGTGGCTGCTGGGGACCAGTAAGGGCAAGGACGTGCGCGCCCAGATGAAGGGCGGCGTTAAGCCGGACATATCGCAGCGCGGCTACGGCCAGTCTATTTTTATTGACGACGGCGGGCAGCAGGTGGAGGAGGTTTTGGAGCTGGTCATCACCGGCTACGACCTGGTGGCCGACGGCGCAGACCCCTATGCAGGGGTGACTATGTTTGAATCGCAAAAACCTGGTAAGGAGGAAAACAACACCATGGACGAATTAACCCTGGCCGCTTTGCGGGAGAAGTACCCGCAGTTGGTGGCCCAGATTGAAGCAGAGCGCGACAAAACCCGTCGCGCGGAGTTGGAAGCGCAGCTTGAGGCGCGGCGGGCGGAGGATGAGCGGGTGGCCAAAGCCGTGGCCGAACGCGAGGCGGCGCTGCGCAAGCAGTTGGGTATCGGCGAAGACGACGACCTGACCGAGGCCCTGCGCCAGAGAGACGAGCAGCGCCAGAAGGACGAGGCCGACCGGAAAACGGAGCAGGCGGAACTCCAAACCCTGCGCGAGGCCGAACAGAAGCGGCAGGTGACGGCCCATATCGCCGAGAAGGTCAAGGAGTTGAAATACCCGGCTGAGCTGAAGGCGACGCTGACCGAGGCGATGCTGGCCATCGGGCCGGCGACCGTTGAGGCGGCGGATACGCTGCTTGAGGCCAAGAAGAAGGAGTACGACGCCATCATGGCCCAGACCGAACTGGTCAAACGCGGCTTTGGCGGGGTGCAGGTAGTCGGCCCGGTCATCGAGAGCGAGCTGGGCATCCCGGCGTTTGCGCGCCCGGCCTACGAGATCGTGGAACGGCTCGTCGAGCGCAACCTGGGCAAGCGGCGCGACCTGCGCAAGGCGGTCTCTGCGAACGAGATCTTCACCCGGCGCTACCTGGAAGCCTTCGACAAGGCGTACCGGAGCCAGTTGATCGAGGAAAACCAGCGGTACGAGGCGTTTATGGAAGCCGAGACCACAGGCGACCTGAACCTGCCCTACGCGGTCAGCCGGGCGATTATCGAGGAGGCGGTGCCGGAACTGGTGGCTCTCTCCATCTTCGATTTCGCGCTGGAGGATACCAGCCCGACCCTGATCTATTTTGAGGCGTACAGCGGGGAAAGCGGATCGGCGCCGGACATCACCGACGAGACATTCACCTCCGATCAGGACGCCTGGGTGGCCCTGGCCCAAAAACGCATCCGGCCCGGAACAGTGACGGTGACGAGTAAGCCGGCGGGAACGACCTACGTTGAGTATACCGATTACCTGATTGATTATGCCAACGGGCGGGTGTACGTGCTCAGCACCGGCGATATGGCCGACGCGACCGATTACCTGATTGACTACACCTACGACAAGGTGCGGGGCGGGGAGAACGTGGCCATCCAGCGCGGCAAGGGCACTCTCTCGTACCGGACGGTAACACTGCTGGCGGACCGGCTGGCCGGGTTGGTGACGGACGAGGCAATCACCTTCGCCCGGACGCAGCTCGGTTGGGACGCGGTGACACGGACGCTGAATATGATCATCCGGGAAATCACCGAAATGGTTGATACCGGGGCGATCCGGCTGGCGCTGGCCCAGGCCATTGCGGCCGGCAACAACGGCGGGACGTGGAACTCGGCCACGGCGAACAACGAGAAGGACCTGGTGGTGAAGCTGGGGCTGGCGGCGACGGCGGTCGAGAATGACAACTACGCGGCCCAATTTTTCCTGCTCAGCCTGACCAATGCGGACCGGCTGGCGAACTGGGACGGGTTCACCCGCGACGGCTTCCCCGACGCGATCCTACAGAGCACCGGCTTTGTGGGACAGGTCAAGGGCCGGCCCGTGTTCAAGAGCAAGCATATGCCCGACACGCACGGCCTGACCGGCCATCGCGAGCTGGTGCAGCACCGGGTGCTCTCCAGCAAGCCGATGATGCTGAAGGGGCCGTTCCAGGCGTACAGCAGCAACAACCTGGTGGCGGCTCAGGAATGGTACGCGGAGGAATACAACGCGACCGTGTCATTGGTCAAAGAGAAGGGCGGTTACATCACGGTTACGTGAGGATAGCCAGTAGCCAGTAATCAGTGAGGCCCTGGGAGCGGGAGTTTCCAGGGCCGGTATTCAATGGAAGGAACACGACGATGAAACTTAATCAGATTAAAACGCTGGGCCTGGTATTGCTCGTTGCGGCAGCGCTGATCGTGGGAACGATTGTTCCGGTCAGTTTTGCGGCGGATGGAGGCCGGCCCGATCCGGGCACGGTCCAGAGCTGGCAGACGTGGCCGTTTTCCCCGACTACCTACATAGTCAGCGGAACCACGAACACGGCCAGCCCACGCGTGCAGTCCGGGGTGGACGTGACGAAGGTCAGCCAGTGGAACGCGGCGGATATATTTCTGACCGGGGACATTTCCGGGACGACGATCATCACCCTGACGCCGCAGTTCAGTCCGGATGCGTCGAATTGGGCCGACGCCACGTATGACTATGTGGCCGATACCCTGGTGAGCACCACCGAGGTGCTGACCAGTGACGGGCTGGTAACGGCAACCACGACCACGTCCAGCTCATCGGCGCCGGCAACCGAAACTTACCAGATCGTGCTCAGCGCGGACGGCACCGACTACTTACGGCTGCCGATTGCCGGTGAGTATATGCGGCTGAAAGTGGAAGTTTACGGCGACGGTGGGGTGACGACGACGGCGAAGGTGACGTTGCGGAATAACTAGGGAGTAGGGAGTAGGGACTGCCCGCGAAGCGCGGCGGGGGAGTAAGGGCACAACCTTCTCCCGACCCTATTCCCCTCCTTTTTGTCTCCAATTGGAGACAGGAAAAGGACGGTAGTTGATGGACACGCCGATTTTGGACGTGACGGCCCTGGCGGCAGCGCTGGGCTACCTGGCGACGCAGACGATTGAAATTATCAAGCCGTGGCTGGTACAGCGGCTGAACGAGGACATCAGGGACCGGGCCATGCGGCTGGTGACGCTGGTGGTCACGGCAGCGTGGGCGACGGGCGGCGGGTTTGCGGCGGAGCGCCTGGGCCTGCTGGGGCCGGACGGGATGTGGCTGGTCATGGTGGCGACCTTCCCGGCGCTGGGCGGCTGGTACCAGGTCGAGAGCCGGCGGAAGGCCCTCACCCCCAACCCCTCTCCCCTGCCCAGCGAAGCCAGGCGAGGGAGAGGGGAGGAAGAAAGAGGCTAACTATGGCTGAATGGGTGAAAGTAGCAAACACGGGCAGCGAGCTGGCCCTGGTGGGGGATAAGTACCTCTTCCCTGGGGAACGGCGGGAGGTGTTGCGGGAGCATTTCGAGGCGGCGAAAGAGCGGTATCCGCAGGTGGTGGAGTTGGGCGGGGCTGAGGTCAAGGCTAAGGCTGAGGAAGACCCGTTCGCCAAAGAGAAAGCGGCAATCGCGGCTCAACCCTTCGCCGGGCAGGCATTCGTCCTGGCCGGCTCGTTTGAGGTGGGCCGGACAGTGCTGGTCGAGGGCATCCAACTCCTGGGCGGGACGGTCGAGACGGAACTGACCGGGCAGGTGCATTACCTGGTGGCCGGGGCCAGCCCGGGCAGGAAGGTGGGCCAGGCTGAGAAGCTGGGAGTGCCGGTGATTACCGAACAGGAGCTCCAGCGGATGGGCGAAGGATAGCCGGTAAGAGAATGAGAAGGGACTATAACTATGGCTAAATGGGCAAACGATAGTGTGATGGACGCGGCGCTGGCTTACATCGCCGACAACGGCGACCGGGTGGACGTGTGCAGCGGCCAGCCGGCCAACTACGCCGGGATCGCGGCGGTCACGCTGGCCAACGTCGCCCTGACCCTGGGGGCCGGGAACGGCGACTACACCCTCGGCAATGGGGATTCAAGCGGGCGGAAGCTGACCGTGGCCGAGCAGACCGGGGTGAGCGTGACCGGCTCCGGCACGGCGACGCACATCGCCATCAGCAACGGCAGCGACACGCTGCTTTATGTGACGACCTGCACCAGCCAGGCGCTGACCGCCGGGAATACGGTCAACCTGCCGGCGTGGGACATCGAGATCGCCGATCCGTCGTAAATAATCCATGGCCATCGCTTATCGCAGCGGCTCCACCGCCGGCAACGCATCCGGCGGGAACCTAACGGTCAACAAGCCAAGCGGCACGGCTGACGGAGACATTTTAATAGCCATTCTCTATCGCGAGGCCGGAAGCTGGACCCTGCCCAGCGGCTGGGCGCAGTGGGGCAGCGATTTCAGGGACAACGGGGCCAACCAGATGTACCTGACCGTCGCCTGGAAGCGAGCTTCGAGCGAACCGGCAAGCTGGACATTTAGCCTGTCCACTTCTACCTGGCGCATCATCGCCATCGGCGCGTTTTCCGGGTGTATCGCTTCCGGCGATCCCCTGGGGGCCGGACCGACCGGCGACCAAACGGCGTTCGCCCAGATTCGGCTCGCCTCGATCACGCCCAGCGTTGACAACTGTATGCTGGTTGGCGGAGTTGGCACGTACGGCGGCGAAAACATCACCGCCGGGTCATCCGGTTACACCAACGGAGCGGGCCTGGGTGGGACCGAGATATTCTATAAGCTGCAAGGGACGGCGGCGGCCACCGGAACGGTCAATCTGTCGTCGACCTCCAGCTCTGGCGACTGGGCCACGGCTCACCTGGCATTGAAGCCGGCAGGAACCGCAGTGGACCTGACCGTCCAGGACGCAAGCCACGGCCACGGCGCCGACAACCTGGTGCTGGTTCAGGTCCATATTCTGATCGTGCAGGACGCGGCCCAGGGGCATAGCGCCGACAACCTGGCTCTGACCCAGGTTCACAGTCTGGCCGTTCAAGACTCAGTCCAGGGGCACACCGTTGACAACCTGGCTCTGACCCAGGTCCATAATCTGGCCGCCCAGGACGCCGGTCACGGCCACGCGGCGGATAACGTCGCCTTGACCCAGGTTCACGATCTGGCGGCTGCCGATGCCGGTCACGCCCACAGCACCGACAATTTGGCCCTAACCCAGGCCCACAATTTGGCGGCGAGCGATGCGCTGCACACTCACAGTGCCGACAACGTGGCCGTGGGGGTGACGCTGGTTGTTCAAGACGCCAACCACGGGCTTTCTACTGACAACCTGGCTCTGACCCAGGTTCATCACCTGACGGTTGGCAACGCAACTCACGGACATACGGCGGATAATCTAGCCGTCGGGGTTGACCTGGTGGGTGAGGAAGCTAACCACGAACACACGGTTGGGAACCTGGTCCTGACCCAGGCCCACGACCTGGCAACCCAGGATGCAACGCACAATCACGCGGCTGAGAATGCCGCCTTAACCCAGGCTCATCACCTGGTTATTGGCGACACGCTGCACACTCATACGGCTGATGGTCTGGATATAATCGTTGACCTGACCGTTCAGGGCGCGCTACACGCTCACAGTGCCGATAACCTCGATTTAACCCAGGCTCACGTCCTGACCCTGGCCGATGCACTGCACGCCCATGCGGCTGATAATGTTTCGCTGGCCGCAGAGCTGTCCATCGCGGAGACAACCCACGGGCACGAGGCCGGCAATGTCGCTTTAGGCCAGGTTCACACCCTGGCAATTGGAGAGGCCCTACACGGGCACGCGGTAGATGACGTTTCGCTCAACCTGGACCTGGCGATTCAGGACGCCGGTCATATTCATAACGCCGACAGCCCGACCCTGGGCCAAACTCACAACCTGACCGCGCAAGACACCCTGCACGGTCACGCGGCGGATAATCCGGCTGTTGGAGTTGACCTGGTTATTCAGCAGGCCGCTCACCATCACACGGGTGACAATTTAGACCTGGCGCAGACCTACAATCTGATGATCCAGGGGGCGAGCCACGACCATATCGCCGGCGGCGTAATGGTGATTGTTGACCTGGCTGTTGGCGGGGCCTTTCACGCTCACACCGCCGACACTGTGGCGTTGGGGTCAGATGCTTTAACAATTCAGGATGCCATTCACGGCCATACGGCGGAACAACTTGCGGTGGTGGTGGTAGTTCTGTCACTGATTGGATATGGAACCGTGCGCGGCACTGGAGGGGTAGATACTGTGAGCGGCCCAGCCAGTAATTTCGGAGTAAATAGCCCGGGGCCGGGCGGTACGGTCTCGCCCGGCGGCGGTGGAAGCGCAACTTCTCCAGCCGGGGGAACCATCAGGAGTTAATATGTTACAACGCGCCGTTGTTGGAACGATTGCGAGCCAGGCCGTCACCTGGCAGCTTGAAGATGGGACCGCGCTGGACCTGACCGGGAAGAGTATTACCGGGACGATCCAGCCGGCGGACGACGTTGCGGCCATCCGGGCCATTGCCGGGGCGCTGGCCCCGGGCGCGGACCCGGCGGCGGGCCAGTTCACCTGGACTTACGCGGCGGGGGATGTCGGCACGCCGGGCGTGTACCTGGTCCAATTCAAGGCGGTTCAGGCGCCGGACACGATCTATTCCTTTGCCGATTACTGGATCGTCGAGGGGACGCTGCCGCTGGCCCGCAACAGCCTGTCGGCGCTGCGGCTCAAGCTGATGGAGCTGGTCTCGGCCAGGGCGCAAACGCCCAATTTCCGGCAGTACACCCTGGCGATTATGGACGCGGTGGCGGATTACTCAGAGCGGAAGCCGCTGGAGAAAACGGCGACGCTCGCCATCGTCAGCGGGACGGCCAGCTACGATTTGCCGGCTGATTTTCTGCGGCTGGTTTCGCTGGAATCGGCGACGGCGACGGACGGGGTGCTAATATCCGACGCGGGACTGATCCCGGTGAGCGACACCTTCAGGGAATCCTACACCATCGCCGGGGGGCGGATCACCTTCATCCCGACGCCCCAGTACACGGCGACGAAGCGGCTGTGGTACGGTGCGGCTTACCTTTTGGACGGCGACGAGATTTACGCGGACCTGGGCCGGGAGGGGGAGCGGCTGGTGATGCTGAAGGCGCAGGCTATCGCGCTGCAAATCCAGGCGAACCGGGCGGCGCAGGAGGCGTGGCAGTACGCGATTGGCGACGAGCGGGTGAATAAGGAGAAGCTGGCCGAGGCCCTGGCCAAGCGGGCGAAGGAGATGAGCGACGAGTACGAGGCGGTGATCGAGAAACAGGCCGGGCAGGTCGGGCTGAGGAGCTACTATGGGCTTACTGAATAGCGACGACCTGGCGCAAATGCGCAGCGACCTGGCCGAGGTGCGCGGCGACCGGGAGACGAGCATTGTCATCCGGCGCGGCTCGACAACGCTGGCGGCGCAGCCGGTGCGCATCGCCGGGGCGGGCAGCGCCCAGGGACGCGAGGCAGACGGCGACGCGAGCCAGGAGGTCCGGGGCCGGGTGGTCGTGCTGGGCGGCATTACTCTCGATATTCAGCCGGGGGACCGCTTCAACGACGAGAATGGAGTGCTGTACGTGGTCAGCTTTGTGCGGCCCAACCGGTCGGCCGCGGTGATTGCCGAGGCGGAAGCGGTGGAGTAGCCCCCACCCCCGGCCCCTCCCCCTCGCCTGGCTTCGCTGGCAGGGGAGAGGGGAGGAAGAGATTAGCAGGGATAATTTACATTATTCCGGTTACAGGAGATGTGTCATGAACAATTACGAGCCTTTGACGGTTTTGCCGGTGGACATCCAGCGGGATTGGCGGGCACAGGTGCTGCCGGCAATGCCCACGCCGCAGGGAGTGTTCCGGCTGGTGGCTATCCGGCGCACGCAGCCGGCCACGTTTGAGGAGCAGCGGGTGGTGGCGCTGGTGGTGGACGAGAACGGCTTTCCGCTGCCAAACGTGAAGGTGGCCTTCGCCTTCAGTACGGCCAGTTTTTACGCGCTGACGCCGGAATTCCTGTGGTCGCCACCCCAACCTCAGCGGGCCTTTATTGTGCCGACCCAGGGCGGTGGGCAGATTGACCAGGTCCAGGGCAGCCCGGTTCGGGCGGGCGAGCCGGGTGGGATCACGGTGTACATCCTGGAGCCGGAATACTCCAGCGATGTCGTGACCGGTGCGGGGATGCTTCACGATCATACCGGCCTGCACCTGACCTTCCAACTGCGGCGGCCGGGGATACTACCGCTGGCGGAGCGATTGGCCGCGTTGGAAGCCAGGGTGGCGGCGCTGGAGGGCGGCAGTGGCGGCTAACAGGAGCCGGGTGGTGTGGATTGACCCGCCGGCCAATATGGCGCGGGCGCTGGACCAGTACGGGGTCAGGGTCTTTGACGCGATCCTGGCGGTGGCTGATTTTATCGCGACGAAGATGCAGAATCACGCCCGGCAAAATGCCAGGTGGCAGGACCGGACCGGGAACGCGCGGTCGGGGCTGTTTGGGGCGGCGGTGAAGAAGGAGCGCGGCGCGGGCGGGCAGTTTCTGGCGACGGCGGAGCGAACGGTGGAGATTTATCTGAGCCACGGCAGCACGGTGTTTTACGGGAAGTTTTTGGAGCTGGCGCATGGCGGGAAGTACGCCATCATCTGGCCGACCATTGAGAAATACTTGCCGGAGCTAAAGCGGCTGTTGGACGGGATATTTAGATAATGCGCCAGGCGATTTACAACCACCTCAACGCTGATTTCGATTTCACAACGGCGCTGCCCGGCGGGCTGCACTACCTGGTGGGGGAGATCAGCCGGCAGAATACGCCGGCAGCGTTTGATGCCAACGGGGAGATCAGGCCCTGCGCCCTGCTGAAAGTGGGCGAGGCGACGCCAGTCCCGCCGTACACGCACGGGGCGCGGTTCAGCTTCGAGCTGTATTTTTACGAGCGGGCCGGCTACGAGAATATCGAGGCGGCGCGGGAGCGGGCCTACGACCTGCTGCACGACCGGAAGCTGACGCCGGTGGGGGCGACGGTGGGCTGCTGGGAGATCCATCACCTGGGGGATGTGACCGGCCAGGAGGACGACGCGCTGCGGTGCAGCCTGGAGGTAAGCCGGTTTGAGGCGATTGTGAGGAGACGGTAGCAGGGTAGCAGGTAGCAGCAAGACAAGGAGGATTCTATGGCGAAGTGGATTGCGTGGTATGGATACGGGGTGCGGGAGCTGCACGGGTTCCGGTGGGAGAACGGGCAGGCGCACCTGGTTGAGGATGAAGAGGTGGCGTTGGATATTCTGACGCAGCCGGGGGAGGATTTTCGAGAGGTGGACCCTCCTGCCCCCCAAGAAGTGAGCGAGCCAGCTATTAAACTAAAACGAGGCAGGGCGGTTGCGGACGACCGGCCTGCGGAAGAAACACAATAAGAGGAGGTTATCATGGCGGATATTGTTGCAGGGTATCTTTACGGCCTGCGCGACATTAAGTTAACCAACCTGGCCGGTTCGTCCCAGGTGGATTTGCCGGCGGCGCGGACGCTCTCGTGGACGGAGAGCGTGGTCAGCGATGTCCTGGACGGGGACGACGTGGAGGTGTCGAGCGTCGCCTTTGTGAAGGGCGTCGAGTGGGAGCTGGAATCGGGCGGGATCAGCCTGGAAGCGTATGCGATGCTGACCGGCGAGACGGTGGTCACTGCCGGGAGCACGCCCAACCGGACCCAGACCATCACCCGCACCGGCGGGAAGAATTTCCCGTGGATCAAAATCTACGGGCGGTCGCTGGGCGACGGGGACGATGGGGCGCACATCCTGCTCAAAAAGTGCAAGGTGACGGAAATCGAGGGCAGCCTGAGCAACCAGGAATTTTTCCTGACCAAGTGCAAGGGGCGGGGCATTGCCGACAGTAGCAACGATCTGTACGACCTGATCAAGCTGGAAACTGACGCGGCGCTGCCGACGAGTTAGGTAGACGGTAGACAGTAGACGGTAGACGGGGAAGAGGGTCATCCTATCCCCCTCCTTACCCTTCGACAGGCTCAGGACGCGGGGGAGGGGAGAAAGAATTTGTCTCCAATTGGAGACAATCAGGAGATTTTTATGACGACATCGGTTAGCGAGTGGCGGGACGGCCGCTTTAAGGAAATGACCTTGCCCAGCGGAAATGTGATGAAGCTGAAGCGGGTGGGGCTGATGGATCTGATCGAGCAGGGGGGGCTGCCGGACACGTTGAGCGCGATGGCCTCGGAGCTGGCGAGCAAGCAGCAGGTGCGGGTGCTGAGCGTGGCGGAGCTGAAGCAGTACGCGGACGTGGTCAACCTGGTGGTCAAGGCGGCGGCGGTGGAGCCGAAGGTGGCGGATGCGCCGTCGGCGGAGACGCTGGACGTACACGAGATTGACTGGGTGGACCGGGTGCAGGTTTACAACTGGGCCAACGGAGGGACGACGCTACTGCGGCCCTTTCGTCCAGAAGCACAAAAGCGCTCTTTTCCAGCTTCATAACCTGGGAGCTGCCTACGGGCGGCGGCCCAGCGAGATTGTGGGGCTGGACGGGATAGACGAGTGGGCCGGCTACCAATTCGATCAGGCCGTCCTGACCATCGGGCGGCGGGTCGAGAATGCCCTGGCCAAAAACGCGGCGGCGAAGAAAAACGCGCGCAAGCCGGAGGCGGACATCCTGGCCGAGATCCTGGGGACCGGACCGGACGGGACGCGGAAGGAATACGCCAGCGTATCCAGGAAACGGGCGGCGAAGGTGGTCAAGCCGGGAAGCCCGGATTATGCCGTTCTGGCTAATCGTCCCAAACCAGGCGACGCCAGTCCGGGGGGATAAGGCCATCGCGCAAGGCGGCGGCGATCATCCCTTGATGCCGGTGGTCGAGCCGGAGCACATGACAGCGGCGACATAACGTTCTGAGGTTGTTTAGGGAATTATCGGCCAATTTACCGGATTTGATGTGGTCAACGTGGGCTATTTCCAGCGGCAACGACCACGGTGGCTTGTGTTGGCAATAGGGACCCTGGCAGCGGCCTCGATCCCGCTGCCAGGTCTTTTCCCTTAACTGCTGCCAGACCTCTCGTGGAGGTCGGTTTTTGGGCATTGTGTTGCTCCTTGCCTAGCCTCGCCACACCACACCTCACCAAGCTCGACTCCGCCAGGCCCCGTAATATTATCCAGTAATATCAAAGGAGTCGACCGAGAATCGGCCCAGGCCGATCCTCCGCCCACTTCCCAGGCCGCACAGCTTGCCGGAGTCAATACAAACCGCTTCCATTTCGCCCCGGCTAATGATAGTTTTATCCCACTGGATTCGGAATTGAGCTACCCAACCGGGGGAGGCAGCAACCCGGTAGCGGATATTTCGGCCCCTCGTGCTCGGATTGACCACGCTGCGAATATCAAGATAGACCGGTTCGTCCAGGTCAGTAGGCAATTTCTCGGGCAGGCCGCCATTGAAGCCAGGGATAAAGCGGTCAAATAAAACGCGGTCATCCAGGGCTTGCAAGGTGGAGATAAGCGCGGTTTGAATAGACCCCTTGCCCTTTTTGGTGAACTTGCTGCCATCACGCAGGGTTCCAAATATGTAAGAGCCTGGCACATATAGCTGACCTTCCCTGGTGTACAGAACCGTACGCTTCCACTCCTCCGGGTCATTGCCGGCCACGCCGGTCTTTTCCTGCTTCTCCAGGGGAATACTCTCCGGTCCAAAAACGTGCCATAACAACGGGCGTAGCCCTTTGACGGTGACGGTTGCGGTTAAGATGTTCGACATAATCTAGATTCCTTTCTGCTGTTGTCTCCAATTGGAGACATTTCCAAATAACCACGTTCTGACTCGTTGAAACAGCCCCGGCCTGCCCGCTTTCTGCCGGCCCCGTTCGGCCCTGGCTTTTCTGAGTTTCCTGACCTGATCGTGCAAATAGTCATGATGCGACCGGCAAAGCGTAATTAAATTAGCCTCTTCATCCTGGCCGCCGTGCTCTCTAAAAATGATGTGATGCACGCTCTGGTGCTTCCTTCGACCGCATCCCGGCCACTGGCAGCGCCAGCCGTCGCGGAACATTACCTCTTGTCTCAGCTTGCGCCACCGCTTTTTATTTCTGCGTGGCATTGCCGGGTCCTCTCCTCGCCGCTTGACGCCAGATTCCTCTGGCCTGGCGAATCGCCTCGCGTTTGAACTGCGCCGTTTCGGCTGCTTCCGTTAAAATCTGCTCCGCTTCTTTAACGGTTGCGATCTCCTCCGAAATATCCCGGTAATTCTGGAGGGCCTCGGAGGGCGAGCCAAAGAAAGCAATCAGAAATTCTGCAAACAGGGCGCGGTCGTTGGATACGGCCTGGGTATCTTTGATGCTGGCTAATGCGTCCCAGTTCCATTGGTCAGACATTGACGGCCTCCCCCCACAAATAGAGAAGGTCGCCTATGGGCTGGCTGGTTACGGATTCAAGTATATCGTCTATATTGAGGTCGCCGTGATCGAAGTCGTAGTCAAGAGATTCTATGGCCTCCTTTGCTTGTTCTAATGCCTGGTGAAACCTTTTGACATCCACCTCGGAAGGGGGCAGGCTGCGGGCTTCGGCTAGAAGCTCCCAGAACAATTCCAGCTTTTGTAAGCTTTGTTCAACCAGGTCGAGCCAACGGTCAAGGATAGCCGTCCGGGCCGGGTCAGGGTAAGCGGGGGCAAGGCCGGGGAAGAAATCGGGGTCAAAGACAGCACCGGCCTGGGCGGACTCGGCTTCGACCAGGGCAAGCAGGGCCGGGAGCGTGAGAATGTTACCGAGGAATTCGCGGCGGGTGGTCATCAGCGCACCTCCAGGACGGTTTGCCGCCCATTGGCGGTGAGCCAGGCGGTGCGGGATTCTTTGGCCTCGGGCCGGGGAGTGGTTGGCCGGGACCGGGGGGTTAATTTAACGAATCGAACAAGTGTGGTAAAATATGTTTTGGTAGACATTTGGCTTAACCTCCTGTGTCTGCCACTTGGGTTGTCGGTGGCCTAAACACCGGCAACCCTTTCAATTAACTATGTAGCTATAGTTGATATATTAACACATCTTTATTTATATGTCAAGAGTGAATTATATATAAGATGCACTTGACATATAAACCCACCTGTGTTAATATGTTCTTTATGAACAAGATACCAG
Source organism: Anaerolineae bacterium (assembly GCA_023382535.1). The sequence goes on from JAHDWA010000005.1 coordinate 82,903, forward strand.
AATTATTAGAGAAAAAGGGTTGGACTAAATATAGACTGGCTCAAGAAACAGGAATGAGTCACCCCCAAATTCTCAGAATAGTTAATTCTGAAAAAGAAATTCCACCTAACACGACCTGGAGAACTGTCAAGAGAATCGCTACGGTTTTGGGGGTTACGCCTAATGATCTTGAAGATTAGTTTTTAACGCCGCCGGTTATCCGGCGACCTTACGCGGCCCGGTGCGGCCCGGCTCGGTATGGCACGGGATGGTTGGGTCCGGTTAGGCGCGGTTTGGTCCGGTAGGGCAAGGCAAGGGTGGGCCGGGAGTCTTAGACTCCCGGCCTCTTTTTATTAATCTCCCGGTTTAGATTCCGTGATATAATGGTTGCGTCAATTATCACATATTTAACAGGAGATTTTCAATGAAAACAAGATACGTGCTCTTGGGTTTACCTTTAGTTTTGGCGTTGATGCTTTATATCTGGCCGTCCAGAGCGGCAAGCTGGAGTTTTGTTACCGTGCCGGGGTACGCTTTCCAGCCCGACCTGGTATTTAACGACACTTCGTTTAGTTACGCCTCTGGCGGCGCTCTTGTTGGCTGGCATGGCGCTGTTCGGTATAGTTGTTTCTACGCGCCCTTAACTGTACCCGATGGGGCCATCATCAAGGGATTAGAGGCAAGAGTACTTGACCAAAACCCGATTGCGAACAGTATAGATGACAGGGTAAATGTTTACCTTATTCGGACCGATTACACCGATCCAGAAAATAAGTCTCCGCAGGGGACATACCTGATCGAAGCTCGCACACTTGCTTTCTCTAATGAGGTTCAACATCCATATGGGACAGCTATTGATTCTAGACCGGTGGACAATTTGAATTATACTTATGTCCTCACGGCCTGTTTAAATGGAGACCAGAGAATTTGGAAAGTCAAGATATTCTTCGAAGAGCCGCTGGTATCCACATTTCTTCCAGTAATAGAAGATACGCATTAAAGTGTTGTGATCTTCTTTGTCTCCAATTGGAGACAAAAGTGCCTATTGCCCTTCTAGCACGTTTGTGCTATTATTATGACAACAAAATATTGTGACGGCGGTCTGTTGATCCGCCGAACGCGTGAGCCGTTGAGCCGCCAGGAGAGTCGCACCTCCGGCGGCTTTTTTGTTGCAACCGGGCGATAGAGAGGAATGTTATCATGAGCGAGGAAGCTACAAACGAAACAACCCTGAAACCGACTCCCATTCAGGAGTGGCGGCAGAAACGACAGTTTGGCGAGGAGGTAATTTGTCCCAGCGGGCTAACGCTGCGAGCGCGCCGATATTCGCTCCTTGACCTTTTTTCTAATGACCTGGTGCCCCAGGAGATGGAACATTTGCTCCTGGAATTGATCCAGAATCCAAGCCCCCAGGCCATCTTCGCCAATTTCAACAAATTCTCTCCCATCATTGATTTGACTCTCGGCAAAGCCATCATTGATCCGCCGCTGGCTGATGAACCGGATGATACTCACCTGGCCCTGAGCGAACTGACAACGATGGACAAAATGAGCCTGTTTAGCTGGCTGAATAACATTGAAGTCTAACTATGGGCATACAACTGGGGTCTGCCTTCGGCAAAGTTGTCATCGATTCGAGCGGGGCCACTAAGGGCGTGGCCCAGGCCCAACAGGCTATCAGCTCTCTCGGCGGTAGCCTCGGCGGTTTAAGCGGAATTATCGCAAATGCCTTTAGCTTTGCTGGCGCCCAACTATTCATCAGCGGTATCAGCTCGGCCATTGGCGCGGTCCGGGGCCTTATTGGCACCGCCTCCGAGTCCTACGCGGCCAATGAGCGCCTCTCGATGTCTCTGGAGTCCCTCACGGCTCGCGAGCTGAAATCGGCCGGCGCGGCCGGTTCGCTGAGCGAGGCCCTGGCCCTGGCCGGACCCAAGGCGAAGGAGTTGCTGGGCTGGACCGAGCAGTTGGCGATCAAATCGCCGTTCAACCAGGCCGGGGTGGCCCAGGCATTCAAAATGGCCCAGGCTTACGGCTTTGTTTCCAGCGCCGGGCTAAACCTGGCCACCGGCCAGGAGGGTATCGCCGATGCGCAGCGGCAGGGTATTGTCAGCGCGGACCGGCTGACAAAGGCGCTCATTGACCAGGCCGCAGCGACAGGCGGCAATGAGGAAACGATGAACGGCCTGGCGCTGGCAATGGGCCAGATGAGAGCAAAGGGCAAGGTCAGTGCAGAAGAGTTGAATCAATTAAGAGAAAGAGGCGCTGATGTCAATAGTGTTTTGGCCGGAATGGGCTTCAATCTCGACGATGTTAGTAAGGGGTTGGTCAACGCTGACGCCTTCATTTTGCGCCTCGTCGAAACGATGGAGGCCGATTTCGGCGGGGCTGCCGAACGGCAGTCGGCCACCTGGACCGGCCTGCTGAACTCGCTCGAGGATCTGAAGGCCATCGGCCTGCGCGAATTTTTCAGTGGGACATTTAAGGCGATTCAGCCCCTCGTGTCCAAGTTCGTTGACTCGCTTTCCGGTGAGGGTATCAGGGCCAATATTCGCGGCATCGGCGACACGCTCGGTAAATCAATCGGTGGGGCGCTAGCCTACGTTCAGGGCTTGTTTGCCAAATTCCAAAAATTCGGGTTGGGGGCCGTTTTTGCCTCGTTCGGTCTTAAAGGCGGCGCGACCTTTTTCAAAAAATTAGGGACGCTGTTCAATCAACTGTCCGGCAACGCCTCGTCGCTTAGCGACACGCTCAGGGCGACGCTCGGTCCGGTTTTTACCTGGCTGAGTGAAAACCTTTTTCCCTCCCTGAGCCGGGCGCTCCAGTTCGTTCTGGACAATTTTGAAACGATCAAAGGGGCCGTGATCGCCATCGGGGCCGTACTGGCCGGGGCGGCGATTGTCAGCGCGATTGCCGGGGTAGCGGCGGCTGTGGCCAGCCTGGTCACGCCTATCGGGATCATTGTAGCCGCGGCGGGCCTGCTGGGGGCAGCCTGGGCCGGGAACTGGGGCAATATACAGGGGATTACCAGGGCGGCCTGGGTAGCCATCCAGCCAACATTGCAGCAGCTCGGCCAGTGGTTATCAGCCACTATTCCGGCGGCAGTCCAGGCCCTGTCCAACGTCTGGAACGGCATTCTCTTACCCGGCTTCATGCGGGTCTGGGAGGCCATACAAACCAATCTGTTCCCCATTTTTCAACAACTTTTTACGTGGCTGGGCAGCCAGGGGCCGGGGGTCACTCAGGCCCTGTCTACAGCCTGGAGCGGCTTCCTGTTGCCGGCGCTGCAAACCGTAGGCGATTTCCTGCTGAACACCCTGTTTCCGGCCTGGGCGAACTTGCAGGTGTGGTTGGCGCAGAATATCCCGGCGGCACTCCAGACCCTCAGTAATTTTTGGAATCAGACACTACTGCCGGCAATCACTGCGGTTTCAGATTATATCCAAAATTACACGATCCCGTTTTTCTCTTCCGTAGCCAACCTGGCCGGCGCAGTTTTGGGTAAAGCCCTGGAGGCCCTGGCGGGACTTTGGCAAAATACCCTGCTACCAGCTCTGACAGCGGTCTGGGATTTCATCAGTTCCAGCCTGTCACCGGTATTTGAGGCCCTGGGAGCCATGATCGGCGATACGGTGTCGCCGGCGCTGGATAACCTGAGCAGCTCTATCCTGCCGTCGCTGTCAAGCGGCCTGGAAGGTCTCAAATCGTTCATCTCAGATTTAACGTCAACGTTTAATGGTTGGGCAGACGCCGTAAAAAACTTCCAACTCCCCCCTTCCTTACAAGCCAATTCGCCCACGCCCTTTGAAATGGGCCTGCGCGGCATCAGTGATACGATTGCCAGTATGCCCGAACTGTCGCTTCCCTCGACCGCAAACCTGGCAGCGATCGCCGCTCCGGCAGCCGTAGCCGGTAGGGACGGTGGGACGACAGTAAACAACACTTTCAGCGGTACAATTAACGTCAACGGCGCTTCGGACCCGAAGGCGACGGCGGCGGAAGTGGAACGTAAATTGCAGCAGATGTTCAACCGGGCGACGGCGGGAGCGGTGGGGTAAAATGGCGAACCGGTACGTGGTGATAGACGGCAAGCAGTATCGCACGGCGCGGCGGACGTTCGCGCCGAGATTGAGCCAGGCGCGGCAGGTGAATGTGACCCTGGGCGGGGCGGTAGCAGTGCAGGATTTCGGCTTCACCGGGCAGCGCTGGCGGATGACGATCCTGGTCGAACTGACGCCGGAGGATACGGATTACGGGAGCCAGGACGACCTGGAGACGGCTTACCAGACGACGCCGGTTAATTTTGTCGATTCGTTCGGAGTGGATCAGGGGAACGTGGTGTTTGAGGGCGAGCTGGAACTGCCGCCGGCCTACGCGCTGGTGGATGCGACCGTACCGTTTGAGGTTGAAGTCAGTTTGCGAAAGGTGGGCTGATGGCGTTTCCCTTAACTTCTACGCTTGACGATTTTAACAGGGCGAACGGATCGCCCGGCGCAAACTGGAGCGGGGTCGTCCCCAACTTCCTTAACACGTGCGCTATCAGCGGCAACCGGTTGGGATCGGAAACCAACGATTTTGGGGCGGCTATTTTTCAGACCCAGTTTGACGCGAATCAGGAGGTCTTCGCGGAGATACCCGTTTTGCCGGATGAAAATTACGCGATCGCGCTCATTTTTAGATGTCTCAGCCCAACGTCGGCAGAGGATTGTTATTACCTCGAATACAAGCACCGTTCCGACGAATCGCTGCGCACACTGAGCATCAATAAGGGGTTTTCCGTCCACGTTACGCTGGGGTCCACGATTATTTCCTTCTCTCCCGGCGACTGGTTTGGGGCACGGGCTGTCGGTTCAACCCTGATTGCCTATCGCAAGGCGGCGGGTGATGACCGTTACCAGGAAATATTTCGCGTTAGCGACAGCGCCTACAACGGGGAATATATCGGAGCGGCCTGCCTGGACCTGGGCACGGGCAGGCTGGACAACTTTGGCGGCGGGACGGTCGAGACGTGGGGGCTATCGGAAGTTCTGTTCAACGAAATGGACAGCCTCCAGCGCACCCCGGCCAGCCAGGTGACAGTGGAGCGCTGGCTGCCGGAGTGGGCGGAGCAGATCGGCGGGCTGAGCGGCGGCGCGACGGAGGAGTACGGCCACGGGCACAGCGCGGCGGTGGCCCCGGACGGGAGCGGGCCGAGCCAGGACATCATCTGCCGGGCGCGGTCGGGCAGCTTTGCCAGCCCGCAGAACGGGCGGCTCTACATCGCCGTGATCCGGGACGACGATTTCAACCTGGACAACTGGGAGACGCTGTGGGTGGATACCGGCATTACCGGCCTGATGTACCCGGCCTGGACGGCCAATAGCGGAGCGAGTCACGGCGGCTCGATAGCGGTCGTCCATTCGGGGACGAATTTCCGGGTGTTTTACCTGAAATCAGACGGCAGCCTCTGCTACGTGGACGTATCCTACACCGGGGTGGTCGGCACGCCGGCGACCATCGCCAGCCTGGGGACCGGGGCGCAGCTCGCTTCGATGCAAATAGCGGCCTGCACCCACACCGAGGTATTTGTTTTGCTCAACCAGCAGGTCGAGGCGAGCCTGGCCGCCTGGCAGCCGGTGGTTTACGGCAGCTTCATCCGGCGCTACGCCTTCTCCGGCTCGTGGGCGGCTTACGACTCGTTCCCGTTCCATATGCAGGCCGAGGGCGGGCTGGGGCGGGACACGCCGGACGAGGGCAGCGATTTCGGCGACACCTCCGCGGCCAGGATCACGGCCCAGTGGGGCAAGCGGCTGTGCGGCGGGCTGGGCGCGTGCCAGATTGACGCGGGCACGGTGCTGGTCAGTCTGGGCCTGACCACCTGGCGCAGGTGGGGGTATGACACGCACAGCCAGGGGCTGGTGACGTTCATTTACCACCGCGATTCGGATTGGTGGGAGCGGGGGGCGGAGAGCGACCTGCTGGATTTCAACGAGGACAGCCGGCTGCTGTTCGCGGGCCTGGCGCGGGCCTGGCAGATCGAGGGGCGGAACTTTGTCAGTTGGAGCCGCTTCGCCGAGCCGTCCGACTACGAGCAGACCACGACCTCGGTCAGCCTGCCGCGCCTCGTCGAGACGGTGATGGCGAAGGTGAGCGCAGACGGGAGGTTTTTGACCCAGCCGGTGCGCCTGGGAAACGCGGACGAACTCAGCGGGGCGGCGGTCATGGCGGTCAACACCGACTCGCTCAACAAGTGGCTCTATATCATCGGCTGGCGGACGGTCTATGTCTCCCAACCGGCGGCGTTCCTGTGCAGCGTCAACCTGCCGCAGGACCTGTCCGGCGAGGCGCGGGGCTGGACCCTGCGGCGGGACAACCGGCGCGGGATGGCGCTGGATATTGACCTGGCAGACCCGTCCCCGGTGATTGATACAAACAGCGTCGCCAAAAGCGGCGCGCTGGCGCGGGCCTATTTCGGCACGCCGGACGAGGTGGTCCAGGTGGGCCAGGGGTTCGTTGACATCAATACGCCGGAGTTGCAGGTCAGCCGGGACGGCCAGTTTGGCGAGGGCGCGGCGCTCAACTGCCGGGCGGACGAGCCGTTGCTGAGCACCCGGGCCGATTTTACCGAGGACATCCTGTCCCAGAACGTGACGGTGATTGAGGAAGCCAATATCAACCAGGTGACGATTGAGCGGGGGAGCTGGGTCGGGGCAACCATCGGCTGGCCGGATCGGTTCTTTGCGGGGACCTATCCCGGCCTGAACGGCAAGGTGGTCTGGCGGCTGCAATCATTCCCGCTGTCCAACGTGGAGGAGAACGGGGATGCCAGCGGCGGCACGAGCGAGCTTTTGACCGGGTTGGTGACGAACCCGGCCTTTGGGCGGACGCACCTGGTCGGCTCGTGGTTCAAGGACGTGATGTGGCTCAACGCCGCGCCGCAGTTGGACGGGATGATCCAGGCCAGCGTGCGGTGCGGCAACGACAACGACCAGGGGAATTATTATGCCAGCTACAACCGCTACGGCACGGCCCTTTACGCGACGGTGACGAAGACGAACGGGCGGGTGGTGCGAATTGTCTACAGCTCGCAGGATTACGGCGGGACGAACTTCTTCCCCAACGCCGGGGATATGATCCAGGTGGCGGCAATGGCCGGGGTGATGATGCACAGCCCGGAGACGGGGCGGCGGTATGCGTTTGTCTGGGAGGACAATTCGGACTTTGCCACGTCCAGCCATATGGGCGGCCCCTGGAACGGCGAGCTGTATGACGAGGTGGATTATTCATCCCCTGGGGTTGGCCCGAACCGGCTCTGCCTGGTGGTGTTTGATAACAACGGGTCCTCCTGGGTAGCGGAGAGCGTGGCCGGGCTGGCGGCGACCGGGCTGACCCAGGGCCACCCGGCAGACCTGCGGATGCAGATGGCCGGGGGGACGATTTACTGCTTTTACCGCGCTCACTCGACCGGGACGCCGAACCAGTGGCGCTTTGCCTTCAGCCACAAGGCGGGCCGCTTTGGGCCGGGAAAATTCGGCCTGATCGGGCGGGGCCACGGGCCGGTGCAGTGGAGCCGGCTGGAGCCGGGGCTGCCCTACATCCGGCGGCTGAATAATTGGGTGGATTTCTGGAACATCCAGGTGTCGGACACGGCCAGGGACCAGACGCTGCGCGACCATTTGCAGCGGGCCTGCTGGCGGGGCTTTACCGAAACGGAGTTCAGGAGCGAGGTCAGCGAGGCCAGCCGGGCCGTGACCAGCGGGTCCAACCATAATTACGCGACGCCGGTGGAAAACCTGGCGATGGATTTTAAGCTAAGCATCGGCAACGGGGTGGAAGGGGGCGTGTTTGTGCGCGGGGTCAGTTCGGTGACGCCGCTGAACGAGTGCATCCGGCTGGGCCTGGTGGCGTCGTCCACGGCCAATTCAGCCGGGAACACGGTGACAACCTACCTGGTCAAGCGGCGCTACGCCGGGGGGAGCCAGGTGGCGCTCGAATACGCGCCGCTGCCGATCCGGCTGGTACCCGGCACGCCGGTCCCGGTGCGGGTGACGGTCAACGGGGCGGTTTACTCGGTCTGGATCGCCGGGATTTACGCCGGGCATTTTGTGGACACGACGCCGTTGGGCCTGTACTTTGGGCTGTACGCCACGGGCGGGACGGCGACCTTCACCGGCATTTACGTGCCGGAGCTGTACGAGGTGGTAGACCGGCTGACGTTCGAGGTCAACCAGGGGGTAGACGAGGTGCTGGGCCGGGCCATCGGCAACCGGCGGGTGAAGGCGGTCTACGCGGCGGCGGGGGAGCTGCAATTCAGCTACTTCAGCGACCACGACGATGGCCCGGCCTTCGACGAGAACCGGCTGTGGCAGTCGTCGGTGCGGAAGGACGGCCGGTACTACTCCAAGATACGGCTGGAGGGGCAGAACGCCTATGCGGTCTACCAATCGGCCTCGCTGGCGGCGCGCGGGCCGCGCTTCCAGGTGGTGACCAACCAGAACATCACGCAGCGGGAATTTGCCTACCGGGAGGCCAGGGCGATTGTGACGGAGCAGGCCGAAAGACAGCAGCAGGCGACGTTCACAGGGCTGATTGATGTGCGGATCAACCCGGAGGACGTGACGGAAATCACGATCAACCGGCAGGAAATAAGCGGCCAATTCCTGGTAGACGATATTACTATGAACTTTGAAAAGAGCGAAGACCCGAAGGCGGAGATGGCGATCTCTGTCCGGCAATCAGTTGCTTTATAAATGTCAGGTCGAGACTATCATAGTCCCAATAAGGGATTACAATTATTTTGTATCCGTTTTGAATAGCCCAATCCTGCTTCAATTTATCCAAATACTGGCGACGTTCCAGGGGAATTGATTTAAACCAAGTCGTCTCTTCATAATGTTGCTGGCCATGATATTCTATAATCACCTTTATAGATTCAAGAACAAAATCGAATCTTAATGGATATTTATCAACCAAGCCAAAAACCTTTCTCTCTCTTTCGTACTTAACTCCTAAAGCATCCAGAATCTCGGCTATTTTGTGCTCGCCCTTTGAACCCGCGCACTTTGGGCATCCCTGATTATTGTAAACAATATCGTTATAGCGAGCCTGCCAGGTGTGCCCCTGATCACATATCCACCGGGTCTTACCCATAACATTGGGCGGTAATTTTGCGCCATCCCATCTTGCGCCATCCTTGCCCTTAACAGTCCGATAATCTTCCACGGTTTTGAATCTGCGGTTTCCGTAACATATCCTACAACCCTTACCCTGTAAAACGTCGTCGTAACGCGACTTAACAATGTGACCTGCCTGGCACTGCCAAGAAGTTAATGTGTCGGTGTACTTTGGCAAGGTTTTTCCAATCCATCTCAGGCCATCTCGCCCTATAATATCCTTATAATCCTCAATGGTCTTTCTGGCATTTCCAGCACAATAAGGGCAGCCATGGCCTCGGTTTATCGCCACGTAGGTGGATTGGAAAACGTGACCTTTAGCGCACATCCAGGTGGTTTTAGTGAGCGCATTAGCCGGTAAGTCTTCCCCAAGCCACTCTATATTTGTCCGGTCTTTAAGCTTTCTGTAATCATCGGCGGCTTTCTTTTTAAAGCCGGAACACTCTCTACAGCCACTCCCACGCCTGACTATGTTATCATAGGTGGCATAAAAGGTGTGTCCGTTTTCGCACATCCATTTCGTATTGGTCTTTGTACTGGTCGGAAGCTCATGACCTATCCATCTGGAGCCACTTCCACCAATTGCTTGTTTATATTGCTCAAGGGTGATTTTTAATGACATGATTAGCGACCGACTTGGCATCCTCTCCCTACCAGAATAGGGAGAGGATGCTTACCCTTGTGTCCAATTGAATATAGTTACCTTTAATGTTGCAGACCCTTCGTTGCCTGGCGTAGGATTCCATTGGCCTGGCGAATCGCCTCGCGTTTGAACTGCGCCGTTTCGGCTGCTTCCGTTACAATCTGCTCCACTTCTTTAACGGTTGCGATCTCCTCCGAAATATCCCGGTAATTCTGGAGGGCCTCGGAGGGCGAGCCAAAGAAAGCAATCAGAAATTCTGCAAACAGGGCGCGGTCGTTGGATAGGGTTCGGGTGTCTTCGATGCTAGTCAATGCCTCCCAGTTCCATTGGGCGCTCATTGGCGTACCTCCAGGACGGTTTGCCGCCCGTTGGCGGCGAGCCAGACGGTGCGCGATTCTTTGGCTTCAGGCCGGGGTGGGACTTTGGGCCGGATGGTCTTGGAGGATTTAATGGACGGGAAACGAATAAGTGTGGTAAAATGTTTCTTGGCGGACATTTGGCTTAACCTCCTATGTCTGCTACCGAGCCGTTTGGTGTCGCAACCATCAAACGGCTCAATTTATTTTTGTCAAGAATCTCTTGACCTGGCAAATTACTATGACAAGTATATCATACCCATCTAGACTTGTCAAGGTAGATTGACAGGTCAGTTATTATGTGATATTATTAACTTGACAGGTTAAGCAGACAGCATAGAATCGAGAGGATGAAACCAATGTCTACGAAGGACGCGGCAAAGTATTTAGAGGTTAGCGAACGCACAATTTTTAGATTGATTAAGCGTGACCTGGTCAAGGCTGAAAAATTTGGAAATTATTGGATGGTAAACCCGGAAAGTTTAGAGAAATACCGGGAGCGAGTTTTAGGAAAATCAAAGTTTGATCCAACCCGAGGGAAGGCAGAATAACTGTCTCTAATTGGAGACGATCCCATTGCTCTTTTAGCACATTCGTGCTATTATGACAACAGACAACGGTAGCGGTTGTTGCGCTACCCTCATGTCAAAAATCAAACCCGGCGCAGGTAGCGCCGGGTTTTTGTTATAAGGAGGCACAATGAAACTTATAACGGTTATTTTTATCAGCCTGCTTTTGCTCAGCTCGTGCGAGCAGCAAATTGAAAAGATCGAACGGTTTATGAAGCAGTACCGGATCGAGATGCCGTCTACGCTGCCGGCTTTTCTCAGCCCGGTACCCACACCGTTCCCGATTCCGACCAGCACGTGCAACCCCAACTGCCCGACGGCGGAACCGACCGAGGTGTATAGCCCGCCTCCTCCGCGGCCAAATCCGCCCACTGTAGAACCGGCTGAATAATGAACCAATCGGCCTTTGAGCGGATAGAGGGGCTGGTCAAGCGGCCGGCCAGTATGCCGTATGACGGTATCGTGGCCGAGGTCTTCCCGGACCAGGTGACGGTACGGAAGACGGCCAACAATCAGATCATGCAGCGGGTGGTGATCGCCGACCATATTGACAAAAGCAAACTAAAAAAGGGCGTTCCTGTCCGGCTGGGAGAGCACCTGGGCCAGCCGATTGTACTGGCGATTTTTCCGCAGCTCGAGGGCGACATTAACTACGCCGGCAAGGGCAGCGTCGTGCCTGCGCCGCCGACGGTGACGGTGGCCGGCACGGCGGCGGGTTGGCTGGTGACGTGGACGGCGGTGCCGGGGGCGGACCGCTACCGGGTGTACCGCAACGACGACCCGGACGAGACGACGCCAGACGACCTGGATTATGTAACCGGCACAACGCTGCTGGTCCCCTACGAATCGCCCTACCTCTACTTCGCGGTGCGGGCCTGCTCCGGCCTGAACGAGAGCGAGCTGAGCGCGTGGGTGACGGACGCGGTTGGGCCGCTGACGCCCAACACGTTTGTGGCATTGAATCACATTGGCGGCCATCAACTGACGATCGCTCCGACCGATGTATCCAGGACACATTCCGGACTCAGGTATTTTGAGATCGAGCAGGCGAACGATGACAGTGGAACCGGGGCGGTCAGCCTGGGCTATTTCTATTATCCCGACCAATTTCCGGCCCTGCAAACATTCGGCGTGGGCACGGTAAAATATTACCGGATAAGAGCAATTGATTGGGCCGGGAACATGAGCGATTGGACGGCCTGGGATGTTGCCACTTCGGGACAAAGTGAGGTGCAGGAGCCGTTTGATGGGTACGGAGGAAGTACTGTTGTTCCCCTGGAAAGTTTGTGGTGGCTGTACCTGGATCAACTGGATTCGACGGCGGCGTGGGCCGAAACCGGGGGCCACACTCTTTCTGCGAGCAGCCCGTTGATAGAGGGACCGGCCGCGCTTAAGGTTACGGCTGTGGGCGGCTCTGAATTTAGCGACACTCTGTACAAGGTTTATTCGCCGGTCCTGGATTTGAGCACCGAAGAGCGGTTTACGGATAACGATTACGTCATGATGGCTATTTATGCGCTGGCAGGGGCGCTTTCGGGCGGGCCGGTCACGGTTAATTTATCGTTTGTGGATAAAACGGCTGCGCCGCGCACGTTGTTTCAATCGCCAGGGTTCGACCTGTCAGCCGGGTGGAATTACATCAAATTCAAGAAGGATGATTTTACGGCGATTGACGACGAGGTCACGCCGGCGACGCCGAACTGGAATCACATCACCCAAATCGAAATCGGGATCGAATCCAGCAACGTCCTTTCCGCGCCCAATAACTATTTTACGGTTGATGATTTGCGCATCGTCAAGGCCGACCCGGACGACGCGACGACCTATAATGACACCGGCAAAGGTTGGGACCGGGCCGCCAGCACCGGCACTGATTTTGGGGAATGGCATATTTATGCCGGCAATCGCAGCGGTGAACCGGCTCGACCGTTCACGTACGGCCAGGTCAAGGCCGCGGCCAGCCCGGCGGCCTGGTATCTTTCCCACCGGCCACTGGAGACAATACAGATCCCCACCGGTACGATCCAGACCGGCATATACCTTAAGGGGGCAGACGGCAAGGCGGGCCTGGCCTTTTTTATCAAGGACGTTGACGCCGATTCCTGGGATATGTACGCGGTCGAGGCGGACAGCACGGGCGACACCATCAAGCTGGTCAAGTGGGTCGCGGGGACGCGGACCGATATCGCCAGCGCGTCCTTCACCTTTGCGTCGGGCCAGATACTCTGGCTGGCCGCAGATTTCAGGGATTACGACGCCGACGGGGGGCGGATCAAGGTTTACGCCTCGTTCAGTGACGGCAACCTGATCCAGGCGGCCAATATGGTTATCTCGGCCCAGGATACGGCGGTGGGCAGCGGCGGGAGCGTGGGGCTGCTGTCGTACCAGGCTAATGTTCGCTTTGTGGACTTCCGGGCCGGCTCGCCGGCGCACGCGGAGACGGCTGACGTGGCCTTTGCCCTGAACGGGCCGATCCTGGCCGGGGAGACGCGGCGGGTGCATTACAACCGGGACGCCAGCGAATTTCAATGGAGTGACGACGGCGCAACCTTTACGCCGGTCTACGGCGTATGGCAGACCTGGACGCCGACCGTGGTCCAGAGCGGCAGCGTGACGGTCACGGTCACGTATGCCCGTTATACGGTCATCGGGAAAACGGTCCTGACCCAGGTGCGGCTGGCCGTGACCGGGAGCGGGACGGCGGGGAATGAGGTCAGGATCCAGGGGATACCGGCTGCCATTGCCCCTAATCGGGTGGATGGCTCGACCGCCGTCGCGGTGTGCGGAACAGCTGTGGTTTATGACAACGGGACGGCATTTTACCAGGGCGCGCTGGTGGCGGTTGGGGCCAACGACCTGCGGATCATCTGTCACGGCGAGGGCAACCGGCTTGGGGCGGACCCGAATTTTGGCCTGGCCAGCGGGGACGTGATTTCGTTTCAAGGATTGTGGGAGCGGGCGTGACCTACAGACCCCCTCCCTGGCCCTCCCCCTCTTAGGGGGAGGGGAAAAGAAAGCCGGTCCCCAAAGGACCGGCCTTCTTGATTCTAGCCGGGACAAGAGCGGTTATGGCGGCTAGAGACCCTCTCACTCACGGGGGAGGGAAGTAGGAAATTGTCTCCAATTGGAGACAATTCTTAGCCGACCACTTCGGAGCTATCGCCGTTGATGATCTGGCCGCCGGTGAAATCGGGGCCGGGCAACTGCTGGATGACATTGGGAACGACCGGATAAAAAGGCTGGGTGGGGACAGTGTGGCGGTTGCTATAATTGAGTGCCTGGGGGCGTACTGCCTCTAATACATTGCGCTGGCTTTCGGTGTGCTGCCGGCCAATAATCCACACCAGGCCAAGCACTAACCCAACGCCCAGCAAAAAAGCCAGGATGGCCAGCACGGCCAGCCGAAAAACCTCATCGGTAGCCAGGAGCCAGACCAACCCCGCACCGAACGAAAGTCCAAAACCTAACCCTATCCACTTCTTCATGCTACTCCTCCTTTCAGCAGCCGGCGCTGCCGGCGCATCACGTCCAGTACATCACGCACGGCCCGGGCCTTGTCGGTGCCCATTCTGACGCCGCTTTTGGTGCGGATTTGCTCAGGGACAGCGCTGACGACAAGTGCATAGGCCAGGGCGCGGCCCAGGTCCTCGATAGTCCAATGCTGTTCCTTTTCGCCATAAAGGAGATCCAGGCTATCTGCGGGTAGGGCCACGTCCAATACTCGCTCACTGACCGGTTGAACTATCTGTGGTACCGGTTCAAGCCGCTCGATGCGGGGCAGGTTGGCAAAGTCAACCTTGTCCGGCAGAGCGGCGCGACAGCGGGTAATGATGCCATTGCTGACCACGATGCAATCGCCCTTGCCGCCCATTCCGAGCTGCTCGATGGGATACTGCCGGCCGGCGCGGCGGGTGACCATAAACGCTTGATCAGCATCGAGGGCGAAAGAGATGACTGTTTTGAAGTTGACCTTGCTCTTGCTCCCGCCATCACCAAAAACGGAGGGGTTAGCGGCCTGGGAGGCGACGACCAGGTTAATATTCAGCCCGCCGGCAATCTGGGCCAATGAGCGAATGGCTTCGGCGACACGAGGCCGCGCGTCAATCAGTTCCGAAATCTCGTCCACAAAAATCACCCAACGCTGCGAGCAGCGCTCTTTGTCGGTTCGGCGCTCCAGGGCCTCGGCCTTTATAGAGAAGAGTAATCGCTCGCAATCGGTATACTCGATGGCCGGGCTTGCGCCCATGTGGGGCAGCTTGTAGAGCGGAGCGAACTGCTCATCATTCTTTGGGTTGATGATGAATACTTTACACTCCTCCGGGTCGTATGCCTTGCTGATGGCGATATTGTAATCCACCAGGAAGACGCTTTTGCCGTAGCGGGTGGAGCCGAAGACGGCTTTGTGCGGATTCTTCCAATCCAGGCGAGCGACGGCGCCGGTGGCCTGCTGGCCGATGGCCAGGGCGTCTTTATGCTGCGGCAGGCCGGCCAGAGGGACGACACGCCAGCGATCCGGGGGCAGGGTGAATTCGACCCGGACCAATTCTAAATGGCGGTAGACATAGGCGAAATGGGAACGGGCGCGCAGGGCCAACCGTTCGCCCGATTCCCTGGTTGTGAGTTTGCCCAGGTCCTCGTCACGGACATTCAGAGTGACCGTGGCGGCCTGGGGACCGTAGACAGTGCCGCCGACAATTTGAAAGGGGATGCCGCCGGGCAATCTCTGCCGGCGACCAAGGAGATCGCGCGGGCCGTAAGCTTCGGTCGCTCCAAGTACCTGCATGATAGCGTTCTGATATAGGTCTAATTGCTGCATTTTACCTCTACCTACTGCCTACCCACTCATTCTCTCGTATCCCTTACCTGGTAAATTTGGCCCGTGAGGGGGAGGTGCGCCTGAGTAAGTAGGCAGTAGCCTACCCAGGCGCGTAACAGAACCGTTCTCGCAATAAGCCCACACCGACCTGGTACAGCCAGGCATTCCACGCACCGGCGAGTCGCTGCCAACATCGCTCAGTGGCAGCCGTTACCATTCCCAGGATCAGGATCACGGCCAGAACCCAGGCCGGAATAGTGAAAGGCCGGCAGACGTGCGGGTGGGCGGGACGGCGGTCGTCAAGGACGCCGATAATGACGTGGATGGATTGGAATCGTTTCATCGCAAATACCCCTGCACTCCTGCCGGCAGAGCCTGCCTGGCTGTCCAGCGCAGGGCCGGCTCCGCTCGCAAATTAAGGGCATCGATTGATTCCTTTAGACCCTGCTCGATCAGTAAAATCGGATGGCTGGCCTCGAGCATCTGGATAGACTGCTCCAGGCCAAGGATGCGGGTGCGGGCCTGAGCGAGCTGGCCCACCAGGGCGGTAATCAACCGGCTGTAGCCGGCGGCGCATTCCTCCAGCGAGCCTCGTTCGTTGGCGAGGAGGACAAACGCCTCGGTTTTGAGGTCGGCGCGGGTGATGAGGTAAGGTGAAAGGAGCAGGGTCTGGAGACTGTCGTCGCCGACCTTCCCGGCCAAGTAGGCGACCTGATCGCGCTGGCCGGCCTGAATGGCGTCGGCAGCCTGAGCGAGATAGCCGGCCCGGCGTTCAAGAGTCTCGACGCGCTCAACTACCTTCAGCACCTGGCGCGTAAGCAGATCGGTGGCAATCCGGGCATCCAACAGTCCCGCTTCGGCAGTGGCGGAGTTGGGTTCGATCCGGGCGAGAAGTTGGGCCAGGCGGTCCGCTGCTTCGGCGGCCGGGTCTGGGGGCGGTGGGGTAACTTCGATTTCAGCCGGCTTGGCTTTGGCGCGGCGATGCTCGATGAATTTCCAGATCGCCCAACCGATGCCCGCCAGGGCAATAAGGACGAAGACGCCGATGATCAAAGTATTAGCAACCGATTCTATGTTCATGATACCTCCCTTATAATCACCCTAATTTACCGGATCACTTCCCAGCCGGAGCCGTTCTTATACAATCTCCCTCCGGCTGCTAATTCGTCCACGTAATTTGCCGCGGTTGATTTTGATTTCCCAATGGCTTGACCGATTTCGCCCAGGGAGGCAAGTGGATTGCCCGCCACAAAATTCAAGACTTCGGCCATCGCTCGCTCTTTTTCAGCCTGGCGCTCAGCGTTCAAATCGTGTATTGAACGTATTGAACGGCTTGCTGTAGCCATATTTTGCTTAGCTTCGATGCGGGCCATCCGCTCCTTGTGCTTCAATTCCAGTTCGAGGCGTTCCTTTTCGCGCTGCCACTGGCGCTGCTCGACCTCAGCCGCTTCCTGCCGTTTCTGGCTCTCTGTTTCAATTGTCGCTTGCCGGTTATCAGCTTCGGATTGTTGGGCCATGATCCGAATGATGTCGCGGTGCAGGGCTACGGCCACATAGACGATGGCGGTCAGGAAGGGGGAGGCGATCCCCAAACTTTTGACCAGGGGGGTAAAGGCATCACCGCTAAACCCAACCACTGCGGCGACTCCGATTACATACACCGGCACCAGCCAGGCCATCAATTTGAATTTGATCGGCTGGATTATGCCGGCCTCTTTACCGTTATATAGGTCAATACAGGTATGTGTCGCTACAATGCCGACGGTTTCGATTGCCGCTCCAACCACCAGGGCAAAGAGCAGGGCCAATTCCCACCCAGCCTCTTCCTCGAAAGTATGAAAAATGGCGTAGGCCGTGAACAGAGAGGGCATCAAGGCGACAAAGAACGGACCAAGTTTGACCAGGAACGACATGATGATGCTCTGGATGGCGTCTAAAAAATTGTCGAATTGCTTGGTTAGTTTGTCCATAAGTCCCCACTTCCGGCTCCTCTCGCCCTCCCCCCAACCCCTCCCTCCGGGAGGGGAGAAGAGGGGGGCCTTGTCTCCAATTGGAGACAGTGTTAAAGAATTAAAATGCGACCGTGCCGCCGTTGCGGAGGGTCGCCAAATTGGATACAATGGAGTTGGCCGACTCGCTACGTGACAGCGATAGGTCAGCCCGGCGAGGTGCTTACGGCACCGAAGCCGGGCGTTTTGTTTTTTTAAGAAGACTGTTTTATTTCTTGAACAGTGTAGAGGTCATCCACCCTTACACCTAACGTCACTGCTATTTTGTGCAAAGTTTCGATTTTAGTCGAGCCAGGCAAAACGGGCTGCTTTTTATTAGCAAGCCTGATTAGAGATTGATAACTTAATTCGGTGAATTCGTTCTGTTGCATCTTGAGGTGTAAATCAGAAGCGGTCATACCGCGCTCTTTTAGTAAATCAGGAATGAGACTAATCATAATGAACCTCATTTCACCCCTTCCGCTATGTTTAATATAACATAACACATTAAAATAGATTTGTCAAGAGAATTAACTATCAAATTATCAAGATAGCTTGACATTCCAAAAAAGATATGATAATATAGAGATGTCTTGATAATAACATAGGTTTCCAAATCAAAAAAGCCGTCTCGGTGCAGCGAACACCAAGACGGCCACCAGCAGCCATAGGAGGGTAAATCGAATGGCTACCAACACTATTGTACCACGTTCTATTACTCTCAGCAACGGCCAAGTCCTGGCCGTCCCCGAAGGCGCAGACGCCAGCGCCTTCAAACGTTTCGAGGAGGCCAAGCTTCGGCGGGCTTCCAATCCCAAGAAAAAGACCCCCAAAAAATCCCCTTCTCGCTCCGGCTCCTCCCGCCGGCGCACCTTGCGCACCAGCGTCCCTTTCGCGCCCAGCTCAGCCGAGCGCCAAACCCAGCGGACCGGCCGGGCTGCTGGGGAGTTGGTCGAGCGCGCGAATGGTAAGCCAGAGGAGGACGGCGAGGTAAGCGCCATCCTGATCAACGCCGCCGGGCGATTTTTCGGCATTCTGGAGGTGGCCAGTGTCTAGTCCAGCGCCTACCCTGACCTATAAGATTGTCAAAAATGGCGCAGAGGTACGCACCGGCCTTGACCTGGCCCAAGCGGTTGAACTGCGCAAACAAATCAAAGAGGAATCGCCCCAGGCCCTTGTTACCTTAATGCTCGACAAACCCTCCCCGGCCCTCGCCGGCGAGGAGGTGCTGCGATGATCCTCCTCAAACGAGCGCTTCAGGCCCTTGGTTTATGGCCGCAGCCCGGCCAGGTTGCCCCGCCGTGCGGTTACACGCCGGACCAGATGCGCCGGGAAGTCCGGTCGGTTATTGACCGGACCGACGGCGAACTGCTCCTGGCGATGTACCAGGTGGTGATGGTGCTGAGCACGATGAAGGATGAGGCGACCCAACCCGTCCCAATGGCCCCGCCCGAACCGCCGGCCCGGCCCACGATCTGGCGCAACCGGCTGGAATTCAAGGACGACGCGGATTGGCGCGCGCACCGGACGTTTTATCGCCAGGCGCTGGCCGATTTCGAGCAGATTCTACGGGACGGAGGCCAATCGTAACGGCGAAAAATGGCTAGTTGGAATTACCGCCGGGGTAGCTCAGCGGCAGAGCCTCCGTTATCGAACGGAGAGGTCAGGGGATCGTAACCCCTCCCCGGCGCTGTTTAATTATCAATAACCAACGAAAGGAACTAACCTATGAAAATCAGTGATCTGTTTCCGAGCAAATATATGAAGGGCGACGACATGGGCGGTAAGCCGTGGTCGTTCAAAATCAAGAGCGTGCGGATGGAAGAGATGCACGACAAGCAAGCCAACAAAAAGGCCAAAAAGCCGGTGGTGTATTTTCACGGGCCGCGTAAGGGGTTGATTCTAAACCGGACGGTGGCCGAACAGATTGCCAAAGTGACCGACCAGGATGATACCGACAACTGGCCCGGTCACGTGGTCACAATCCATCCAATGACCATTACCGCCTTTGGATCCACTTATCTGGTCATCCGGGTCAAGCCACCAGAGAACGGGCCATCGGAGGTGCCGGACGAGTTGGCACATGATGAAGAAGAATTGGAGGAGATTCTGGAAGATTAGATTTACGGGATAGCAAGGGGTTCTTTCAAACATCGTCGGTTATCCGGCGACCGTATGCAGTTGGGTCTGGCACGGCGCAGTGGGGCGGGGCTTGGCATAGTACGGTGTGGTCTGGTGAGGTGTGGTGCGGCAAAGTCTAGTATAGCAAGGAATTCTTTCAAACATCGCCGGTTATCCGGCGGCCATACGGAGCGCGGTGGAGCGAGGTGTGGTCAGGTACGGCGTGGTGTGGCCGGGCTGGGTCGGGTCAGGCTGGGCCGGGCTTAGTACAGCATAGCAAGGTTAAATCAATCCAAGAAAGCGAGGCTTAGGAGCAATGTCAAACATTATTAAAGCAGAAGTAACAGTCGAGGGTATTCGTCCGATTCTCTGGCACCATTTCGGTCCGGATGCCATCCCCCTGGAGAAGCAGGAGAAAACCGGCGTAGCCGGCAATGACCCCGAAGAGTGGAAGCGCACCGTTTTATTTACGAAAGACGGTCAACTTTACGTCCCCGGCTCGTACATTTTTGGTACGTTACGCGATGGCTCAAAATTCACCAAAAAGGGCAAGGGTTCTATTCAGGCCGCCTTAACTTCCACCTTGCAGGTTTTGGATGACCGAGTTTTATTGGATCGCTGGATTCCCGGCTTTAGTGGGGGCTTGCCAGAGAGCTTACCTACCGATTCAGGGGAGTTAGTGTATCTGGATATTCGGAGCGTGGTGAATCCGAGCACGAGGGGCAGAAATGTTCGCTATCGCGTCGCTGCCTCCCCTGGCTGGACTACCGCTTTTCGGCTGGAATGGGACAAGACCATTGTCAGCCGGGGCGAGATGGAGGCGGCTTGTATTGACGCGGGCAAGCTTTGCGGCTTAGGGAGTGGGCGCAAGATAGGCTTGGGCCGGTTTGGGCTTGTTTCGTTTGAGATTGAAGGATAACTTACACGGCTTGGTCGAGTCCGGTCGGGCGTGGCAAGGTGGGGTTTGGTACGGCACGGTGAGGCCGGGTAAGGCAAGGTAAGGGTAATTCAATGCCAAAATTTAGACCACCTCAAGAGATTTGGGTCAAGCAACGCCAATCAACCTGGCAGCGGGACAAAGGCCGCTGCCAGGGACCGTACTGCCAGGATAAGCCAGAGTGGTCGCTTCCCCTGGAACAAGCCCACGTTGACCACATCAAGAGCGGTAAATTAGCTGATAACTCACTTAAAAATCTACGCTGTTTGTGCCGACGCTGCCATGTGCTTCGGGCCGATACTCGCCACCGGGGAATGATCGCGGCGGCGTTACGTGACGGAGTTATACCCCCAAACTGGCGTGAGCTAGTTTGGGACGATTGATAATTCAAGCAGGAGGCGTTATGACACCTACCGAAGCGGCCCGTGAATGGGCCAAACAGAATCCCAACGTAACCGGCCTCGTGGAGGTGCTCTACCTGAACCCCAATGGAAAAGGTGGGCGGCGAGGATACAGCCGAAAGTCAACGGTTTGTTACGTAAAGGAAGGCAAGGCGGCTCAAACGCGGGGCAAGAGACACACCGACCCGGAGACGGGCAGGCGGACTCACACGTTCAACGGTTACTGTCACGTGTGCCGGCAAATCTTTCTCGAACCCGCTCTCAGAACCGGCCACCTTCCCGACCCGGAAGCCGGACAGGTCGCGCCTGATGACACCCCGGCGCCGCACGTGATCGGCGGTGTTCGCAATCAATGGGCCTGGCTCAACGCCTGCCCTGCTTGCTTTGAGCGCGCCGGACTGGTGGATAATGCCAGGGGTACAATGGGATCGAGCTGGACCACGCCGCCGGTTGACTGGGCGCGGCTTCACCCGGCCTATTGGGTCAACGGTAGCTATGCTCCGGCCCCACTGGCGATAATAGATTTAACCAAGTGATTTGTCTCCAATTGGAGACATCACTGAACCGGCTCGATCAGCACCGGCTCCACCGTCTGAATATTGATAGGCCGGGGCGGGGCTTCGGCTCCAATACGCCGGTATGGTTCCACCTGAACCACGGCAACGCTCCAGACGTAAGTTTTATAATCCGGGGTGACTATTTTGGCGCTGGCCGGGTTGAGGTCAAGCCAGTAAACCCCATCGCCGGCATAGTGGATTATGTGTTCCGTCCCGTTGAAGCGCTCGGCTTCCTCTTCGGTGATAGTCGAAATAACCCTGGCGTCGCGCACGTCGTAAGCGCCCAGGGAGACCGGATCACGTTCCGGCCGCCAGATGCGCAGCTCAAACATCGTGTTGGGGGTGAGATTGCCGTCCCAGCGCCACATAAAGCGGCCCGGGTAGCGGTTATCGTCCCTGGCATAAATGGTGTCGTTTGGAGGTGGGGCGATAAGTTCGGGCGCGCTAGCCTGCTCGGCAGGTTTATTGGCCGGGGCGTGATATTCGGCCACGTGTTGGGCTATGGCTGTGGCGACAATGGCCTGCACCGTTGCCTCGGTGACGGGTGGTGGCTGCTGGGGCTGCCTCATCGTCAAGCCTAAAAAGAGCAAAGCCAGGCCGGCCAGGGAGTAAAAAAGCGTGTTCTTCATGGGCGTCTCGTTTCGATTGCTAAAGATGTTTAGCCGGGATAACTCTCCTTATACCGGCTAGTGCTGGCCCCCGGTCAGGTCAATTTCGAGAACGCGCCGGGCGTATTCGGCCAGTAGTCCGGCGGCGTCGGGCTGGTTCAGCCTGACCAGGAGGCGGTACACTTCAATCAGAGCCTGGTCGTCCATTGCATTGAGCATTTCGGCGGCGAGGGTCTCGCTGGGCACTCGATGAAAGTTTCCGTTCTGAGATGGGTTGTTGGTATTCAAAACAACTCCCCCTGCTTCGGCCCGCCCGGGTCCGCCTTCTGGGCCTGCTTGAACGTGCCCCAGGCCGGCGGCATTTGCACTTTGGCCCCGCGCAGCAGTTCGGCGATGCTGAGGATCTGAAGCCGCGGGTACTTGCGGCCCCAACCGGGCGAGTGGTAGAAGCCGGCAGTGACCGCCTCTCTTTCCATCTCCACCGTGGGCGGCTCCAGGGTGATGAAGACGCCGATGGCTGCCTCCTCCCGCTCGACCGTGCCCCGCAGATCGCGCACGTCGCCGCTCTTGACGTGGCCGCTTTTGACCTGGACCAGCACTCGCTTCGGCTTGCCGCCCGGATCGTCCACGAAGTTGATCACCCCGTCAATGCCCCGGTCCGCACCCTTCTTGCCCTGCTTGCTGCCGGCCTCACCGCCCAGCGGCTTGGCCCGGACCAGCGACAGCGCCCACCACTGGAATTGATAGCGGTCATCCTGGGCGAGCTGCCGCGCGGCGCCCGCGTCTTCCGGCTCGCCGATGACGTTGAACTGGATGCCGGGGAACATTTCGGCCAGGCGGTACTTTTGCAGGGCGATGGCCAGGTGGGTGATGTCAATCCCGATCCAGGCCCGGCCCAGTTTTTGGGCGGCGGCGATGGTCGTGCCGCAGCCGCAGAAGGGATCGAGCACCACGTCGCCGGGGTTGCTGCTGGCGCTGATGATCCGCTCCAGCAGGGCCAGGGGCTTTTGGGTGGGGTAGCCGAGGCGTTCGGCATCGTGTGCACTGAGAGGTTGTATATCTGTCCAAACATCGGTCATTGGCTGACCTTCGAGTTCGTGGAGATAAACTTTCTTCATAATCCGACCATCTTTTTTTATCGGAAAATGAAGACGTCCTTCTTTGTCTAGTTGCTCCATTCGCTCTCTGTTCACGCGCCACCCCTTGGCCGGTGGAGGATACCCCTTGTATTCGTAAGTCAAATTTGGGCGCGGATTAGGAGAGGTTAAATTCTCCAATTTATAGCGTCCTCGTTGATCCTCGTGACGAAAAAATGTTTCCAGGTATTTGGGGTCGTGGGCGTGGTAGAAACGATTTAGAAGATAGTTTTCAGTCTTGGTGTAGAAGAAAATTACATCGTGGCTGCGCCCCATACTTTTCCTAGAGTCGCCATGCCCAAACGAGCGCTTCCACATTATTTCGTTGACAAAGTTGCGCTCGCCAAAAACAGCATCGAGAACCAGTCGGATATAATGGCTCGCCGTCGGATCGCAGTGCAGGTACAGGCTGCCGGTCGGCTTGAGTACCCGGTGCAGCTCCACCAGCCGGGCGGCCATCATCACCAGGTAGGCCATCATCTGGTTGGTGCCGATAAACTTGCGCAGCGCGCCGACCATATCGGCCACCCGCGCCGGCGCGTCGCCGATCAGCTCGTGGTAGGTCTCCTCGGCGGGCTGGTTCCAGTGCCAGGTGTCGTCGAAGGCGGTGAGCTGGGCCTCGCTCTCGCGGCCGCTTTCGTCTTTGAAGAGTACGTTATAGGAGCGGTTGGAGTTGAACGGCGGGTCGAGGTAAACCAGGTCCACGCTGGCGTCGGGGATGTGCTCGCGCAGGATGGCCAGGTTGTCGCCGTAAAAGAGGGTGTTTGGGTTCATGACGAGATTATTCTATGCTGATGTCCAATAAATACCAGTTCTGGCCGGCTTTATCATAATCCAGAATGCAGGTATATTTGGAGCGGATCATCGCTCCAAAGGAATTCTCGGCATCCACCTCACCGGCGACAACCCAGACACCCGAATTACGGAGCTTGCTGGTATCTACGCCAAACTGGCTGGCCTGCTCCGCCTCCAGGAACATTGCCTTGTCCCTGTCGTCAAAGAGGCCGCCGAAGTCGGCAGATGAGGGCGATTTCAGGTTGTCTCGAACAAAGTCCTTGCACATTACCTCGGCCATTATGTCATTGCCAATATCAGGGGTTGGGGTTCCGGTTGGCGCGGAGGTCGGGGTGGGCGGGATCTCGCCCAGGCTCTCCAGGGTAACGTTCTCGATTTGCAGGGCGTAGAAGCCGTTATCTTCAGGCCAGGTATCGTTGATCGTGCCGGCAATGGTGACGGCCTGGCCCAGGCCAATCTTGAGAACGTCATCTTTACTGATGTAGGCATAGATGTCTATTTTTGGTTCGCCGGGTTCAACGTCAAGGCTAAGGTAGGGTTTGCCGGTATACTCGTCAATTTCCAGAACGACGCCGGTCCAACCCCTCACCTGACGGCCCTTGATGGTGTCGAGATAGGTGCTGTATTGGGTGGCGTTCCATCCTTTTTCGTCGGGATTTTGAATAATATCGGCAAAGGACAGGTCGGCAAGGGGGGTATCGGTCGGGACAGGGGTATCGGTAGGAGCCGGAGCCGCCGTTGGGGCGGGGGTATCCGTGGGGGCGATAGTACTGGCCGGAGGGGGCACGGCGGTGGGCGCCGTGCTATCCTGAGCGGCTGGAACCGGTGTGGGTGTTTTATCGGGCGCGACGAGCGCGACGGGGATACTGCACAGGCAGCAAGCCATGACCAGGCCAAAAATACCGGAAAGTAATTTGACGGTGACGCTTTGGCCTTTCCACCAATTGAATACGCGGTTAAGAATTTGCATAGGAAGCACTCCTCTTTGAATGTCAAGATCACCGAGTTGATTAATACCAGGTGTCTGGAATGGTCGCGGGCCGGCCTCCTTCTCCTCCCAATCGTGTGAAAAAGGTTAGAGTTTTTTAAGGTCAAAACGGGACTTTGGTACTACAAGTAATTAGGAAATCTTTACAAATCTTGTGGTATAATCTGGAAACAGCGTGAAGGTTGCGTAAAGATCGCCCCCCCTCTCTCTAGCTGATTGCCGCGTAAATTGACCAAAATTGTACAAGGAAGATGTTATGCCCTTTCGATGTCGAATCCCTCACCGCATTACCCCTCAAACCGTTTATGATTCAAATACGGCCTTCCTGATCATCCTCGACCTGGTTGAGAAAAACGGAATGTCACTGGCCGAAGCGGTGCATATGTTGAAAACCGGTGCGTTCAGGATGGCTATTCGGCCCCGCTCTTTGATTCGTATCTCGCCTGTAGAAAAGCAATAAAACCGTCCCGGTCCTGCGGGGTGGCGTCGTCCACGGCGGTCATCAGGTTGATGAGGTCAACATTCTCCTGCCATTCCTGCAACTTCCTCTGCCGCTCGCTGCTCGAATTGAGCGGGTTGAGCTGTTCTTTGAGCTGCCAGCGCGCGAAGTCATAGACGAAGCGCTGGCGGAAGGACTCAAGCGCCTTGAACAGTTCCATGATGTGCTCGTCGTCGGGGACGGGTGGAATGGGCGGGAGTTCGTAGGGGGCCGGCGATTCACGGATAGCCGGCGGGCCGGCGGGCCGGCCCTGCAAGCCGCGCACCGACTCCAGCAGGAACTGCTGCTTTTGGGACGAAAGCTGCCTGTAGGCGGCGACCAGTTTACCCTCTTCCTGGGCGGGATTCGGTTCAGGCGGGAGCAGGCCGGCCAGGCGGAAGAGCCTTTCAGGCGGCTCGCCCAGCGCCTTGGCGACACCCGCGCAGAAATCCCAACCGGGATTCTGCTCGCCGGAGATGACGCGCGAGACAGCCGCGCCCGATACCCCGGCGCGGCGGCCCAGCTCGCGATGGGACCAGCCCCGGTCCCGGAGCTGCTCGACAATCCAGGTTGACAATTTGTTATCCATTCTTTCCATTTTACCCCCAACGCCGAAAATTTAATGTATCAATTTGCTACACCCACTTGACAGACGCTAACAAGGTGTGATATACTCCTGTTACTTGCAGATTGCATTTCGTTGACTGTAAGTAACGGAGGTTCCTGATGGTAAGGATCAGCACCGGCATTTCACTGCCGGAACCCATTATGAGGTTGATTGACCGGACAAAGGAGAGCTGGTTTTGCGACCGCAGCGCGGCGATTACCCGCATCGTGCAGGAGTGGGAACAGTTGCGAGCGAACCAGCTTCCCCTGACCGCGTTGATGCCCGCCGAGCCGGAGAGCGAAGCCGAGCAGGTGCGCCGGCTGAAAGTGCAGGAACTGCCGGGGTTTATTCCGAATGAGTTGTTCCCCGTTCGGCCCTCCCGCTCCCCCCAGGAGCGCCACCTTGGAACCGGCCCCGGCGATGACGTGGACGAGGAGGGGGCTGATGGCGACCTGTAGACCCCTCCCCGTTCTGGAAGCGCGCTGGCAAACGCTGACGCGGCGAATGTGGCGCGAGGAAAAGGCGCTGCTGGCCGGAAAGATTACCCGGTCGGAGCAGGTCGAGGCGGACGCGCGGCGGCAGGCGTCGCTGCGGGCGCTGGAGATCGAGGCGAAGAAATCAGGGAGGGCGAACTGATGGCCCTCCTCCTACAATCCCCCATTGACGAAGCAAGAAAATATGCGGCGATGGACGCCTGGTTGAAGGCTCACACCGGCCACCACATTGACCCGGCCACGGGCGAGACGGATATAGCGGCGCTGGTCGAGGATTGGGCACTGAACAGCGGCCAGGCCGCCGATCCGGACGCGGTGCTGAGGAATCCCTACCACCCGGCCTGGAGCGCGGCCAAAGACGCGCGAATCGCGGCGGAGTTTGCAGCCGCGAGGGCGGCCTTTGCGGCGCTGGTTGAACGAGAAATCCAGATTGTAGCCAACTGAGAGGACCTTATGGACGCTGCAATGCTGCAACGATTTGTGGATGAGAGGCGACGGATTGACGGACGGGACCGGGCCGACCTGGTGGCGTTCCGGCGGGGGATGCTGAGCGTGGACGAGGCGATCAGCCGGGGGATGGGCCGGCAGTTTGAGCGGATGTGTTTGAGTTTGAGGATTACGGCCTCTACGGGAGAAGTGAGTAAATAAGGAGAAAGCCCCGGCGCGGGTGGAAGCCGCGACCAGGGCTTAGAGCTAAGGAGCTTGATATGAAGAGTTTAACATATTTTTTCCCCTTAGTCAAGCCACTTTATGTCGTGTCGCGGGCCTCCGGGGAGGTGCGCTCATGACAGCCACTTACGGGACGCGAGAATGGTATCAGCAGATAGGGCGGGCCGGCGGCCAGGCGCGGGCGAAAATGGCGGATTTTCAGCAGCACCAGAGCAACGCCGGCAAGCGCAGCGCCGAGGTGAACGATATGGCGGCGTTGGGGTCGTTGGGGGCCAAGGCGTTCATCCGCAAGTACGGGTACATCAAGTTCTTCCACTTCTGGCGGAACTGGAAGCTGGCTAACCCGTCGCGGCACGAACGGCAGATGAGCTGCATCCTGGATCAGCTCGGGTACGAGTACGAGCGAGAGGCGATGGTGTTAGGGGAGAAGATCCCCGTGGCGGTTGATTTTTACATCGCCGATGCGAACGACTCGGTGATCGAGGTCAACGGGCGGGTGCATTACGACCCGCTGTTCGATCACCCGAATTACCCGGAGACACGGCGGGGAAACGACCTGCACCGTATCCGGCGGCTGGAACGGGCCGGGTTCCGGGTGCTGGAGATTGACTATCGGGCGCTGGTCAACGAGGCCAGCGTGGCGGTCAAGGTGGCGGGGTTTTTGATAGGGTAGCTTGTGAGGCGGCGCGGAGAAGTGACGGTCGAAATGTGGCAGCGAATGAATACGGCCCTGGGGTTGATCCGGGCGGGCTACGCGACGAAGGGCGAGCTGGCCGAAATATTGGGTCTGCCGCTGACGACGACTTATTACCTCATCCAGCAGATGCGGCGGGTTGGCTGGGTTAAATACACACGGGGCACGGTTGGGACGCTGCGTCTGACGGAAACAGGCCAACGGATGGCGCCGTACCTGGCGCTGGCCAATCTCCGGCCCGACGGGGCGCTGGAACGAATCCCTCAGAAGCGAGGAGTAGGGCAATGTTAAACCTGCAAGTGGTCGTGCAAGGCGAAACGGATCTTTCAATCTTCGACAATCCGGCAGTGGATACGTCTTACCTCAGCCAGAAATGGCAGGAGGCGCGGGACCGGTTTTTGACGTGGGTGCTGACCCGGAAGGGGCTGGAGCCGGAGAACCTGCGGGTCAACACGCGCAAGACGTACAAGGTGGCGCTGGACCAGTTCTTTGATGGGCTGTACGACAGCTACGGGATGGCGGTCTGGCCGCGCATCGCGCAGCCTTGGGCCATCACCTACCAGCATATCGAGGCGTGGCGGCTGACGCTGGGGACCCAGGGGAAGGCAGTCCTTGAAAAGCGCCTTGTTGAGGGGAAGGGCCGGTCGGTCGAGGTGAGCCGGGCCGGGATCTCGTCGGCCAGCCTGGCGCTGAAGCTGGCGGCGCTGAAGGAATTTTTTGATTTTGTGACATTCAAATATGAACTGCCGTTCCAGCCGATTTTGCACCAGGCCCTCGTGGATGGGGAGATGCTCTTTTTGAGCGAGTCGGGGCGGCAGGTCACGCTGTGGTCGGCGGCGGCCAGCAACCCCTTCGACCCTCAGCGGGTGGAGCGGCCCAGGGTGACGCCTTACGGGCGGGCGGTGGGGCCGACGACGGCGGAGGTGGCGGCGATTTTCAACCAGATCAACCTGGAGAATGTCCACGGGAAGCGGGACTACGCGCTGCTGCTGGCGTTTTATTCGACGGCCTGCCGGGCCTCGGAGATCCTCAAACTGAAGTGGGGCGACTTGCAGGAGACGAACGCGGGGAATTTTACGTTCAGCTTCCGGGGCAAGTCGGGCAAGATTGACCAGGTAGCGCTGGACCGGGAAGTTTACGGGGCCATCGTGATTTACCTCCAGGCGGCCGGGCGCTATCCACTGGACCCGGACGACTATATTTTTACCCCCTTGAGCGAGAAACACAAGAATCTGCCGTGGTACCAGCCGGGGCACGAACTGGACGGCAACCGGCCGCTCGACCATGACACGGCGGCGCAGATTTTGAAGAAGTACGCGCGGCTGGCGGGGGTGGACCCGGCGCGGGCGCACCTGCACGGGCTGCGACACGCGGCGACCCAGGAGACCATCGAGGCGATGGAGCGGCAGACCGGGGCGGTGGATGTGCTGGAGCTGAAGCGGCTGCTGCGGCACAGCAATCTGAACACGACCCAGATTTACGCCGAACGGAAGCGGCGGGTGGAAGACCCGTATGCGTCGGCCCGGATTGCGGCGGTGCGGCCCAGTGGCGTGAAGCCAAAGCGGGCGAAGGCGGTGGCGGTGGAACAGCTTCCTTTAGAAACGCCGGAGGAGAAGATTGCCCGGCTGGAAGCGGAGATTGAGCGGTTGAAGGCAGGGAGTAGGGACTGCCAGCGCGGAGCGCTAGGCGAGGAGTAGGGAGTATGGACGCGGTTGAACTGGGACGGGGATTACTCAATTGGACATTGGCGAACAGTGGGGCGGAGCACCGGGATTACCTGGGGATGTCGGCGATTGGACAGTGCTCGCTGAAGCTGTACCGGCAGATGACCCAGGGCCGGGAGTGGTCCACGCGGGACCACCTGTACTGCGAGCTGGGCTACGCGGCGGAGCAGCGGGTGTTGATGAAGCTGGCCGCGCTGGACGGGATTGACATCAGCCGGCTGCCGCTGTTTCCCTATGCGGCGTTTCGGGCGGCGCTGCACGGGTTGATTGAGGAACGGCGGGGCTGCCTGGGGCCGGGCCGGGAGTGGAGCGATTTTGGGGGGAAGTTCCAGGGCCACAGCGACGGGGAGTGGGACGGGGATTTGCTGGAAATCAAGTCGGTCACGCGGGAGAAGTTGGAGGGGATTCGGGTGTCGGGCCGGCTGCCGTCGGAGAATTACCAGCAAATCCAGTGCATGATGCGCTACGGCAATTACCGGCGGGCCTTGGCGGTTTATTTCGCCAGGGACACGGGCGAGCAGTTCGTGCTGCAGGTGCGGCGGAACGACGAGGTAGGCGACGCGCTGCGGCTGAAGGCGGCGACGATTTTGGAGGCAGTGGAGCAGAGGATCGCTCCCGAATGCGAATGTGGGTGGTGTGAGAGGAACGGAAGATGAACCCGATTGAACGAGGATTAACCTGGATTGACGTGTTGATTAAGGGGATGCAGCAGGGCGGCGGTGTGCGCGGCTTCAAGGATGGCAAGCACGCCGGGGCGTTCAAGCCCTCGCCCAACGCCAGGGAGCAACGGCGCATCCGAAATAAGCGGGAACGGCAAGCGCGACAGGCGCATTATCGTAGAGTCAAGGCGTAGCAAGATGCGGTCAAGAACCCCTGAAGAGCAGGCCGAAATGGAGGGATTGGTTAGCCTGTTGCAGCAAGCTAGACGACTACGCCAGAATTTAGAACACGTCTTGAGCCTGCTCGACGAACGGCATCGTCGGATTTACCACCGCGCCTACTCACGTGAAAAACGTCGGGAACGGAAAATGATTGCTAAATCGAATGAATTTAAGGACGCTGGCGTTTGGTAGGGTGGTAGAAATGAACAAGCTAACGAAAAAGCAACGGGTATATCTGGCGATGGGATCGTGTTTACTGATCGCCCTGGCAATGGCTCCTGCCGGTTACGTCAAAGCAGGATGGCCGGGCGTGTTCGCAGTAATGCTTGCGTCCTGGCTAGGGTTCGTACTGGGCCTGTATTGGGGCGAAACATCTTAGCAGGGATAAGTTGCCTTATACCGGCAATAGGGAAGGTGTTTAATGGAACAATATGAAAGAGCGCTAGAAGAGTTGCGGGATTGGACAATAGCAAACAGCGGAGGGCTGCATATTATTTTCGCTGGTCACAACCCGACATTTGTTCGTAATATTCCACACCCCTGGCAATGTACAGCCTCGAACGGCAGACAGACAAAGGAATTATATCACGCCTATGGGATAACCATTCAAGAGGCAGTCATTAAGTGTCACCAGCGATGGCTTAATCAGGAATTTGGTTATTCCTGGAAAGAGCCTGATACAGAATTCGGTTTTATGTCTGCCCAGCAATGGTTTGAATACCAGCAAGGTAAATCAGGGTAGGTGGTGCTAATGGAGCCGGTAATTTTAGTTCATTGCTTCGATATGGATGGCGGTGATTGGTTTTGGCCTCGTTGGGCCTTGCTGTGGAGGGATGAGGGCAAAAAAAGGAAGTCGCGTCTTGTAACGATCTGGTTCGGTGGCATCTACGTCATTGACGAATACCACGTTGACGATCTAAATTCGGCCAGCTTTTGGGCCGGATTGGACGAAATAGACAAGATTAGGAAGCAATTCTCATCAGGCTTCAGGCACGAAGAGCAGCTTGAGCGATTGGAAAAGTTATTATCTGTACTTCCTCCTAACAATCATTAACCGCCCAGGGATTCAATTGTTAAAGTGCGATTATTCACCAGCATATCATAAAAGAAAGGAGTTGTGACAAAAATGAGCGACCCGGTTTTCAACCTGCCGAATATGACCTACTGGCTGATCCTGGCGATTTTTATTGTTGCCGAGACGCTGACGTTTGGGGTGTTGTGGGCGCGCCGGGAATCGGCGAGGTGGACGATGGGTTACTTTACGGTGTTCTTCCTGGGCATCCCGCTGGTGGTGGGCGGGTACTGGGACACAATGACGTGGGTCGGCTTGTTTTTCGGCGTGGGCCTGAGCGGCGCGATCAAGGTAGGCTGGGAGCAGTTCCAGAAGTCCAAAACGGCCCAGGAACTGCGACAGGTGACGACATTTTCGAGCGAGTGGTGGGGAATTCTGTCTCGTTCATGTCAGGGAAAGGGGCAAAGTGACGATGGCCCGACCGAATGGGAGCGATGATCGGGATCATTTGTTTTTAGACACGGTTATTGCGATGGCGCTGACCATCGTCGAGAGGGCGCAGAGCATAAAGGATTTGAGCGATGAGCCGGAAGTGCTGGCCCTGGCGATGGAGATGGAGGGGCGGGCGCTGGTGGTGCAGAAACTGGCGAGGGAGTACCGGCCCCGGCTGATGGTCCTGAAGAAAGAAGCGAGAAGGCCCGTTGGGGCGACAACGGACCTTCTGAAAAGAGAACAGGGATAGGGTCGAACCCACTTTACCATAAATTCTTATTTTATCCAAACAGAAAGGCAGGTATCTTATGGACAGCAACGGAGAGGCAAAGCAAAGCGCGGTCATGATGATCGAGATTGGGATGACGCGCCAGCCGCGCGCGTACCAGAGCGTGCGGGTCGGGGTGACGCTGCCGGTGTTCGTGACGCCGGAGGACGACGTGCAGAGATTGCTGGAGGACCGGCTGGCAGAGGCCAAATTCGCGCTGGAAGAGGAAGTGGACCGGGAATTTGAGAGCTACGGCGAGCCGGCGCCGTACTCGAAGGAGCCGCGCTATATGCTGGCCCTGATCAGCCAGATGAAGCTGGGGGCGATTGTGCCGGTGATGGAGACGGAGAAGCTGCCCGGCGGCTGGCGGCACGCCCGGACCGAGGCGAAGGGGCACCGCTTTGGGTACGTGAAGGAAGAGGCGGCGAAGGAGTGGAGCGAGTACGGGATCATTGACGCGAGCGACGGAGACCTGGGGCTGCTGCCGGCGGTGGAATATTACACGCTGTATACCAACAGCCAGGCAGGGTTTGCGGTCCTGACCACGAATGAGACGAAGTTTGACTGGCGCGAGATGGATTATCCGGGCTATTTCGGCTCGACGAACTACCCGTCGAGACCGGCTGATTACCTGGCCAGGGCGACCGAACTGGCCCAAAAAGAGAAGGTGACTCTGTTCGACTGTACGGACGGGGATTTCTCGCGGTTGCCGGTGCCGCCGGAGCCGGAACCGGAGCCTGAAGACGACGATTATAACAACGAGTTTGAGGATGACGACGGGCACGGGGACGACGAGGATTAGAGCGGACCTGGCCCTATGACCCCCTCCCCGACCCTCCCCCTATACCCTTCGATACGGGCTAACGCCCTACTCAGGACATAGGGGGAGGGAGTAAGAAGTAAAGGAGCTTGTGATGAAACAGATCGAGACGACGACGATAACGGTGCCCCTGGCGAAAATCAAAACGGGACCGTACCAGCAGCGGAAGGCGTTTAACGTGACCGAGCTGCGCGGCCTGGCCCAGACGATAAAGAGCGAGGGGTTGATGACGCCGCCACTGGTCATGGCGGTCAACGGCCATTACGAGCTGGTGGCCGGGGACCGGCGGCGGCGGGCGCTGTTTGCCCTGGCCCTGGAGGGGAACGGGTTGAGCCTGGACGAGGCGGTGACGGCGGTATGCGGCCCGACCGTGGACCACCTGCCGGAGCGGTTCGAGGTACTGCACCGGGTCGAGGTTAAGGTCTCGCTGAGCCGGGAGAGCGACCCGAAGGCGCTGCGGACCCTGGCGACGATTGAGAATTTGCAGCGGGTGGATTTAAGCCCGGTGGAGAAGGCGGAGGGGTTTCGGAGCTTGCTCGACGATGGGCTGGACGCGGCGGAGGTGTGCGAGCGGACGGGGGAGCGCTGGGACTCGATCAAGAAATATCTGCTCCTGTTGGAAATGCCGGCGGAGGTTCGGGAGCGGTTCAATACGAAGGCGCTGCCGATGGGGGTCGTCAGGGAAATGAGCGAACTGCCGGCAGAGGTGCAGGTCGAGGTGGCGGCGAAGATGACCGGACGGAAGGCCAGGGAAATCGAGGCGGTGGTGAAGCGGGTGAAGGGGAAGCTGGCAATGCGGGGCGAAGCCCTCACCCCAGCCCTCTCCCCCTGGGAGAGGGAGGAAGAGCGCGAGCCAGCACCTCCACAGAAGCCGCTGAGCGTGCGGGAGCAGTTGGCAGGGGCTAAAGCCCTGATTACCAGCCTGACGATGCAGATCCACCTGGACGGGAAGCTGCTGGCGGAGTGCGGGGAAGCGCTGAGCGAGTGCAACCCGGAGTCGCGTCTGGCGTTGATGGCGAAAGCGCGGTCCGCACAGATTGAGCGGGCCATCAAGCAGCGGGCGCAAAAGCCGACGGCGATGCGGGTAGAGCGCGGGTTGAAGGTCGAGCGGTTCATCGAGAAGCGGCACAGGGTAGCAAGGTAGCAGGGTAGCAGGATGTCGTTAGTTGACGAAGCAATCAAACAATTAGATACGGCCCTGGTTTGGCTGGAAGCGCCGCAGGAGCGCAAGCGGTATCCGTGGCACAGGGCCGAGGAGGATTTACTGCGGCGGATTTACAGCCGGATGCCCAGGGTGGAAGTGGCGCGCCAGATTTCGGCGCTTCTTCAGGAATTGACCGGTGATCCCCTGGCGGAGCGGACGGTAATTGCCTGTTACGTCCGCTTCCAGGTCCTGGCGATGAAGGCGTACCAGGGCGAGCCGGGCGAGATGAGCCTGAGCCGGGCGGCCAGGGCGGGCGAGGCGCCGTATTTTCTTGTGACCAAAGCGTATACCGATGGCGAGCTGCCGGGGGTCCGCAAGGGCAAGCAGGTCTACGTGACGGAACGGAATTTTAGCCTGTGGCTGGCGAAGTACCGGGAGCGGGTGCTCGCCCAGGGCGAGATGCTGAACGCGCTGGAAGGGACAGAGATTCTTTCCAAGCAGGAGGCGATGGCGCTGCTGAGACTGGCCGAGACGCACCTGACCCGCTATTTACAGACCGGGGTGCTGCGGGGCTGGCAGTTGCCGGGAATTAAACCGGGGAGGCCGGGCGAGTGGCTGGTAAGTAAGGAATCGGCGGAGGCACTGCTGGCAGCCCGGTCCGAGGGGCGGCTGCGGTCGCTGCTGGATCAGAACCCGGCCTACGTGGCGATGCGCAAGGAGATGTCAACGCAGATCCGGGACCTGCGCCGGGCGGGGCGGCTGGAGCAGCGGGACCCGCTGGCCGAACCGCAGAGCCAGTACCATCCCGGCTGCTTCACGGTGGCCCAGGTGGCCAGCCATACGGGCGTGTCGGCCCAGGTGATTTACCAGGCGATAGCGAGCGGGAAGATCAGGGCCGAGTCGCGGGTGGTTGGCGGCCGGCCGCGCTACGCCATCAGCCCGGAAGAGGCGCGGCGGTTCGCGGCGGAGGTCGAGGCCCATCCCGACGAGGCGGCCCGGCGCGATACGAATTATTTGCGGCAGATTGCCGAGGCGGGATTACTCACGGTGCGGGACCTGGCCCGGCGGTGGGAAATGCCGGAGCACGGGGTGCTGCTGCGGGTGAAACAGAACAGGATCGCTAACCGGAAGTGGGGCCGGTATCGAGTGTTTGAATTATCGGTTATTGAGGCATTTGAAGCGGACGAAGTGGCCCGAAGAGGCCAAAGGAGCGGAAATATGGCGACGATGATGGATGTGGTGGTTTTGCCCTCACCCCCAGCCCCTCTCCCACAGGGAGAGGGGAGGACGGCAGAGTACGAAGCGGCGCTGAAGCTGGTGGCGCGGATTGACGAAGAGTTGCGGCAGGGTATCCGGCACTATCGGAACCGGGCCGGGGAGCTGCTGACGACCCTGGACGAGGTGGTACGGGCCATCCTGGGGAACGACCTGTTAGTGCCGGAGGCGGCAGAGGTTGAGCCGGTGGTTTGGATTAGTAGCCGGCATAATGGGGTTTATCACGGCTAGAGACCCCCTCCCAGCCTCCCCCTCTTAGGGGGAGGAGAAGAATGTCTCCAATTGGAGACAAAGAGGAATGATGTTGACACTTCGGTTGGGCGATAAAGAGGATTTACACTGGGCGCAAAATGTAGTGACGCAGTATCACTACTTACACCGCAAGGTGGATTGGCGCGCCCGACCGATGGTGTACGTGATCATGCGGCACGGGTCGGTCCGTATGGGGGCGCTGATGTTGGGCATTCCACACGCCACCCGCTGCCAGGAATGGTGGGGACCGGGAACGGAATTGACCCAGTGGCAGGTGGTGGATTTATGCCGGGTGTGGCTTGATCCGGCGGTCCAGTTTGGGGGCGAGTATGCCAGGCCGGGATACGTGCCCGGCTTTACGGATCGTCGGGGCGTCTTCCGGCCCACGGTGGCGAGCTGGGCCATCGAGGAGATATTCAAGCGGGTGCAGCGGGATCGGGTGAGCCTCTGGCCGCCGGTGTACCCGGAGCAGCCGTATCACATCCGGCTGGTAATCAGCTATCACGACCCGCAGTACCACAAGGGGACGATTTACCGGGCGATGGGTTGGGAGCCGATGTACACCAACGCCAGTAGGTTTGGTGACTTGCGGCCTATCCCAATTCGGGCTGTCCCTGGCCCATCGGGGAAGTACGGCTGGTGCTGGCGGCTGCCGGAACCGGAGTGGGCGTGGAACGAGATCCCGATTGCCCAGCCCCGGACGATGCGATTGGTGGGGGTGTAGTGATGAAGAAACGAACGCACTGCAAGCGATGCGGCGTCCTGCTGACCGAATCAACTGGAAGGCCATACAAGCAGCGGCGTGGGGCAAGGAGCTATACCTGTATGCACAGTCTGTGCCGCGCTTGTTCCAACGAGCAGGAGCGGGCGAAGTACCGGAGGGAAAAGGAAGAGGACGGGTATTTCGAGCCGGCAGAGGAAGCGACGCGGCCCGGTCCGCCGGCAAAGGTCAGGATCGGGCGGCCGCAGTACGAACGATGGTTGAGGGAGAGGGCGGCGGAAGTAAGAAGGGTGAGTGAGGCGAGATGAAGCGAGTATCCTTTTTCGAGAATGAACGCTTATCAATGGATGAGGCGATAGAGCTGACCGCTCAAGCCCTGACCTATTATATCACCCTATACCCCGCCATATCGGTGGCGTTTTCCGGTGGGAAGGACAGCACCTCCCTGTTGACGCTGATAATGGCCCTGATCGAAACGGGGCGAGTGCCCAGGCCGAAAATGCTGCATGTATTGCTGGCTAACACCAAGATGGAACTACCACTGCTCCACCTGGCCGCGCTGGAGATTTTGCAGATCGTGCGCGAAAAGGGCTACACGGCCCAGGTGGTGGAGCCGCCATTGGACGATACGTTTTTTGTGCGGATGTTCGGGGTGGGGTATCCGCCTCCTCATAACGGCTTCCGCTGGTGTACCGGCCTGCTCAAGCTCAAGCCGATGTGGGCGGCGCTCGAAGAGACGCGCCGGACGGTCGGAGAGAAATTCCTGACCCTGACGGGGATGCGGATCGGCGAGTCGGCCATGCGCGATGAACGGATCGCGCTGGCCTGCAACAGCAAGGATGGCGAGTGCGGGCAGGGGGCGATTGTGGCCGAGGCACAGGAGAAGGCCCGGAAGGGCGCGGACCAGTTCGGGCTGTACGAAAGCTCGCCCGTTTCCTATTTATTCACGCGGACTCCGGAGAGCGAGCCATCCGACGTGCTCTCGCCGCTGCTGCACTGGCGGGTCTGCCACGTGGGGGACTGGTTGAATTTTGAAGCGCCGGCTTATGGCTTCCCGACCCATCGCGTCCTGGAAGCTTACGGCGCCGGGATTGGCGACAATGAGCCGCTTGAGGCGCGGACCGGCTGCACTGCCTGCCCGGTGGCGGGGAATGGGGACCCGGTGTTGGTCAAAATGACAAAAATGCCCGGTTGGGAATACCTACGACCGCTGTTAAGGCTGCGCGACCTGTATATCGAGCTGTCCAAGCAGAAGCACCGGCTGAAAAAGAACGGGGAGCGGAACAAGGACGGTAAATTGTCGTCCCGGCCTAATCGGGGCGGGCCGCTGGTGTTCGAGTCGCGCTATTGGGGCCTGGAGCGGGTGTTGGAGATCCAGGCCGAGGTGAATGATGGGGCGCGGGCGGCGGGCCGGCCCGAGCTGATCCTGATCGGCGAGGAAGAGAAGACGCGGATCGTGGAACTGATCGAGGCGGGAACGTGGCCAGAGAAATGGAGCAGCGACGATCTACGCGGGGACGCGATGGTTGACCTGGTGGTAGGTGAGGGGCTGGTGCAGCCGATTTTGGCAGGGTTGAGGATATGACTAATGAACACGTCGGTCTCGTTGAACACAAAGGTTTTTCTCATCAGGTCATTGTCAACGGCACGTTCTGTGGCTGCTCTACCGACCTGGCTTTGGCCGAACGGCATCTTCAGAATGTACTCAGCCGATTGGAGGGACGTGATCCGGTCACAATAACAATGACGGTGGAGCAATTCTTTCAGGATTGCGCCCGGCGCGACCACGATCTTCCCTCTGGGCAGCGCCGAACCACCCGTTCGGCTACATTTGACGGCGAACTGTTTTATAGCCTGGCCCCGGCCAGACATCAAGGTTGGTTTGATCTGTTCACCTTTAGTAGTGACCAACCATTGAGCGCAAGATTTTGCGACCTAATTGAGATAAAAGAGTAGTCGGGATAAGCACAGTTATACCGGCAAGAAAGGACGCGGGTGATGAACAGGGAAAGGGAGACGTTGTTTTTTGAATACGGGTTGAATGTGACCCAGGGCCAGATGATACTGCTGGTGGCGGCTGAGGGGCTGCTGTGGTGGGGGAATTTGGAGCAGTTGAAGAAGGCCAGGGCTATCTCAGGGCAGGCGGGGATGACGCTGCTCAGCCTGGCGAGGCGGGGGCTGCTGTTAGGGCCAGACCCAGGGCAAGCCATCAAGGCCCGGCCTTTTTCGCTGAGCGAAGCGGGGCGGGACCTGGTCGGCAAAGTTGAGAGAGGGCTGCACACGCCGGCCTGGCTGAGCGAGCATAAGGTCAAGGCGCTAGAATGTCTCGATAAGCCTCATCCGGTGGCCTGGAGCGTGCTGAAAGATAAAGGGGTTCGGAAGGTGACGCTGGGCAGCCTGACGAAGGCGGGATACCTGACGAATGGGTTAGGATGGGAGATAACGGATTTGGGACGCGAGGCGCTGGCAGAGTGGAGGCAGGCGAACGGGCAAGCCGACAAGGATTTGGTGAGGTAATGCCCAGGAAATCAAAGGGGGAATACCCTTCCGATTGGCCGCAAATCGCCAGGCAAGTGAAGGATGAAGCGGGTTGGAAATGTGTCCGTTGCGGCCATCCGCATGACCCGCAATCAGGCCACACCCTGACCGTGCATCACCTCGATATAAATCCGGCGAATTGTCGCTGGTGGAATCTGGCCGCGCTCTGTCAAAGATGTCATCTTACGATTCAGGCGAAAGTAATTATGGAGCGCACCTGGTTTTTGCCTCACTCGGAATGGTTCAAGCCCTACGTGGCCGGCTATTACGCCTTTCACTACGGCCTGCCGGATGATCGTCAGAGCGTGATGGGGCAGGTGGATGAGCTTATCGCCCTTGGCCAGGGCAGGCAAAGCGTGGAACCATTGAGCGCGGCTATTTAATACTATTCAGAGCTAAGGAGATCACCATGACAGTCCTATTCGTTGACATCGAAACAGCGCCGGACAAGGAGCGGCTGCACCTCTTTGATTTGCCCCAGGCTCCGGAGACGCTGCCCGACGTGGCGGAGCTACTGGTCGGGGCGGTCGCGGAGACCGAGAAGTTTTTGGGCGAGTACGGCCCCTGCCTGAGCGCCGATTACCTGGACCTGTTGGTTATCGCCGAGAGCCAGGGTAAGAAGCGGTCCGGGGTATTTAACGCGGTGGATAAGGCCCGTGAAGCTTTTGCCCGCCAGCAAACCGAGTTATCCGTAACGCCGGAATACTGCCGGGTGGTGGCGCTGGGCAGCGCCCTGGGCTTGACCGAGGAGCCGGTGGCGGAGGTGGTCGGCCTGCCGTGCTCGCTGGAAGCCGACGGGATTGTGGACGAACGGTACATTTTGGAAGAGTTCTGGCGGCTGGCAGAGGGGCGCGGGACGGTGCTGGTGGGGTACAACCTGCTGGACTTCGATTTGCGGGTGCTCCTGGTGCGCAGCGCGCTGCTGGGGATCGAGCCGACGCGGGTGTTCGATTTGAAGCCGTGGGGGAAGGACTGCATTGATTTGATGAAGGCGCGGTTCCCGATGGGCAAGGCGATGAAGTTGAAGCAGCTCGCCAGGCTGTACGGGTTGCCGGTGCCGGTGGAAGACGTGGATGGCTCGATGATCGCGGAGCTGATCGAGACGAACCCGGCGAAGGTGGCGCAGTACGTGCGCAGCGATATTGTGGTGACGCGGGCGCTGTACCGGTTTTACGGCGGGTACTTCTTTGCGACGGTGGGGGGATGGTGAGTGATGAACATTATTCCTCACGTCATCACAAGCGAAGAAGAATTCAGTGATTTTTACTGCGGAGCGGGGGGCAGTTCGTCGGGAATGAAAAAGGCCGGACTGAGGGGCAAGGTGGCCGGAAACCATTGGAAGCTGGCCCTGGAGACCCATAACATAAACCACCCGGAGATAGACCACCGGGAAGTGGACTTATTGGTGGCATCACCGGCGTCGTTCCCTTATACAGTCGTCGCCTGGTTTAGCCCTGAATGCACCAAACATTCACGAGGTCAGGGTAAGAAGCGCAAGAACCGGACCCAACTGGATTTTTTGAACGCGGCCCATCCTGACCCGTCGGCTGAACGCAGTAGAGTGACCATGTGGGATGTAGTCAGATTCAGCGAGTACCACCGCTACCAGGCGGTTATCGTCGAGAACGTGGTAGATGTGCGCGATTGGGAGCCGTACCCACACTGGCTGCAAGCGATGGTCAGCCTGGGATACAGCTACAAGGAAAACTTTCTAAACTCTCGCTTCTTTCATCCCCTGAACGGATCGGACAATTACAGCCCGCAGAATCGAGACCGGCTGTACGTAGTTTTCTGGCGGAAGGGGAACAGAGCACCTTGCCTGGATTTCAGGCCGTTGGCCTGGTGTCCGGGATGCCAGAGAGATGTACAAGCGGTGCAGGTGTTCAAAAAACCCATCCCCTCGACAGGTGAAGTGCTTTATGATACGACCGGGAGCCGGGGCCAATATTATTACGCCTGCCCAAGCTGCTTTGTTATCAAACACAACAGGCCGGCTGCCCGACGGGTGGAGCCATATTATTTCGCGGCCTACAATATTATTGACTGGTCTTTGCCCTGCCCCCTCATTGGCGAGCGCGACAAGCCGCTAAAGCCGAAGACGCTGAACCGGATTCGGATTGGCCTGGACAAGTTTGGCCGGCAGCCGTTGGTCATCCAGTTGGCTTATAACCACTCCTCGCACCACCATTCCGCGACAATGGACGGCGTGATGCCTACCATTACTAAGTGGCAGACGCAGGCCCTACTCTCTCCTTTCATCGTCAACACTTCCTTTGGCGGGAATGGAAACCATATCAAATCCGTTGCCGATGCTATACCCTCCCAGACGGGACGGCAAAGTTTGGCTTTTATCCTTCCCCTGAAAGGTGAGGACCAGTACCAACACCTGAAGCCATCCGCCGAAGCGCTGCCCACCCAGACGGCCTCTGGAGCGCCGGGGATTGTCGTCGCTCCGGCCCTGGTAGAGTTCTACGGCGGTGGGGATATGAGGCCTGTCACTGACCCGATGAATACCATCACGGCTGGCGGTGGAAAGACCGGACTGATCATGAGCCATTACGGGCGGGATAATGTCGTCGGTCCGCTTTCTAACCCTACACCCACTTTAGTTGGCGATGGACACCTGAACCTGATTACTCCTCCATCCTTCATCGTCGGTTATTACCGGCGTGATAAAACGGCCAGTAGTTTGGACGATCCCATCCCGACCATTCCCGGAGAGAACCGTTTCGGCCTGGTCTCTCCACCGTTCCTGACCAGTTACTACAATGGTTCGGATGTCGTTCATGGTATTGACGAACCGGTTTACACTATCAGCACCAATGACCGGCATTCGCTGGTACTGCCAGAGATTAACATTGACGAATGCGGGTTCAGGATGCTGGAGCCGGAAGAGTGCAAGCTAGGTCAGGGATTCGACCGGGATTACATCATCCTGGGAAGTCAAAAGAAAGACAAGGTAAAGCAGATCGGCAACGCGGTCAGCGATCCGGTTGCGCAGTGGTTGGCCCAGGCGGTCAAGGAAAGTTTGGGTTAGGGATGACTTTATACATCGGCGTGATTGGTAACCGGGATTACATCAAGTACCAGGGCGAACGGCGGCCCTTCTGGGAGTTTTTGGACGAGCAGCCGGACGGGTGGCTGTGCTCCCTGGCCTACCGGCGGGAGGATGTGCCGGCAGGATTGACGATCTGGGACTGCGGGGCGTGGAGCTATAAGGATTTGGAGACGCCCCGGTTGGGCAAGGCTGAAGTCACGCCAGAGTGGGCGGCGGGTGAATACAACCGGCTGGCCAGGCCGGGAGATTTCGTGGTCGCGCCGGATCATATGATTCTTCCGTTTCCCGGTGTGGATGCACTAAATCAGACCATTGCTCGCCGCCGGTTCAACCGGAAGTCGGCGGCTGAGTTTATCAGGCTTTGCCCTTCACACCTCAAGCCGATGGCCGTCGTTCACGGTCTCGACCTGGAGGAGCGGGTTATCTACGCCCGCCACCTGGTTTACCTGGGCTACACCGCTCTGGCCCTGGGCGGTTTGGCGGGACAGGCCAGCAAGAAGCAGATGGTGGTCGAGGTAGTCGAAACGATGCGGCAGAAGTTTCCCGGTGTGTGGCTGCACGTGCTGGGGGTGTCGTCGCCGGCCTATGCGGCGGAGTGGCTGCGGTTGGGGGTGGACAGCTTTGACGGGGCCAGCCACTTCAAACAGGCGTTTACGGCGGGCAAGTTTTTCCTTGAGGAAGAGGGCCAGCTCAAGAGCTTTCAGGCGGCCCGGCCTGGCGAAGAAATCACAGCGCCAGCGTGCGAGTGCCTGGCCTGCTGGCGGCTGCGCAAGGAGGGGATTGACACGCGCTCCTACGGCAGCAACGAGAGCAATATGGGCCGGGCGGCGCATAACCTGAACCAGTTGATGCGAGCGATCAACGTGCAGCGGGTACGGTCGCGGCATTTTCCGCTGGACTGCCCGACGCGGGCGGCAGGGAAGCGGGAGACCCGGCAGCCGAGGTATTGCGCGGGGTGCAGGTCGATTCAACGGGAGGGCGGGTGGCGTTGTGTTTGGCCGGAGATGAGCCTGGACCTGCTGTGCTGGATTCAAGAGAAGACGGGAAAGCCGCTGGAGGAGATCAGGCGCAATTTGGCAGGGGAGCCAGTGGAGTACCAATTGGAATTGGAATTGGGGCTATAGGCCCTCTCCCAAAAGGGGAGTGAGGAGGCGATATGCTTTTCTTACC
The DNA here is from genome assembly GCA_023382535.1 of Anaerolineae bacterium. The sequence goes on from JAHDWA010000005.1 coordinate 126,243, forward strand.
GGGAAGAAGCAGAAGGAAAACCTACAGTGACTCGACCGGCACCATCATGAGCGGTTCGCTGTGCCAGGGCGGGACTCACGTGTGGGTTGAGCCGTTTGATGTCTCACCTGCGGGCGGGAGTGGCAGCACATTTACCGGCTGCATCTGCCGGGTATCGAGAACACGCTGGTGCTGACCGGGCCGGTGGGGAGGTGGTCGGTGGCAGCGGCGATGGAGTTGCTGCTGGACAGTCCGGTTCTGTGGGTGGCTGTGGTGCTGGGTGTGGGATATTTGCTGAGCCAATGCGGCGGGTGAGGTGAGGAAATGGCGACCCAAATTTATGACCTGATTGCGCGGTTCGGGCGGGTCAGCGAACAGATAGATACCACTATCGAAAGCACGTTGGTTTCAGCCAAAGAGCAGGTTAAGTTTGCGCAGACACAGTTGGAGTTCGATAAAAAGCAGCTTCGCCATTACCGGGCGATGGTGAAAAAGAGTGAGGCCCGGCTAAAAGAGGCGAAGGAATGGTTAGCGGAGGTTGAATCGTGGAAGGAGGCAGCAAAGAGATGACGGATTACAAGGAAGTGCCGATTTCGGCAGCGCAACAAATAGCGGAGGAGTTCGACAAGGACCAGGTGATCATCGTGACCTGGGACGCTGCGCACCAGGTGCAGCACGTTACCACTTACGGCAAGTCGAGAAGGGACAGCGCGCAGGCGGCGCAGGGCGGCAACTTTGTGAAGGAGGCCCTGGGCTGGCCGGACCGGCTGTGCCATGACGCGCCCGAATGGTGGCAGACGAATATGGAGGAGGTCGGCAGGCTGGCGGATACAGCGGATAACCTCGTTGCGGCAGCGGGCCTGGCGATTCCGGTTTCGTTCGCCCTGGAACAACTCAAGGTCGGGCTAGGGGAGATGTCGGCGAAGCTGAAAGAGATTTACACGGCGGTGTCGGGCGAGAAGCCGTGGGAGGTGTAAATATGATTCCAGAAAAACAGGCCGCGCCCAAACGAATGGATATAAAAGAGTTTAGGGAGTTCGGCTATTTGCAGGAATTAAATCGGCAATTTTTGCACCCGCTCGGATTGGCATTAGAGGTTGTTGCCGATGATGAAACCGGAGAATTTAGACTTGGCGGTATTTTCGACTGCCGGGATGATCCAGAGGGGATGATTTTTGGAATGGGTCACATTGATCCCAAGAAAGCAGCCAGGGTTCAGGTTGCCTGGCATCAGAAAGAAGAGGCTAGGATCAAGAAACTTGGATACATCATTCAACCCGTTGAATAATCCGCTTTTCTAGCCGGGATAACGTTCATTATACCGGCTAGAGTTAATTGAGATTAGGAGATTGTTATGGTCAAGGCAAGGGGACAAGTTACACGGAGCACGACACCGAAACGGGCTTACGCTCAAATAGGTGAACCGACGGTTGAAATTGCCGCCTGGTGTCCTGATCCTGACGCGAAGATGCCGCCAGAGCAAGTGCATTTTATTATGCATCTTCCTGGTCTGGAGGAGCTACCTTTGATCATGCGGTTCAAATCGCCGGACACGTTGGGATTTTTTATTGAGGAGTTGGCACGTTACCGCAAAGCGGTGTGGCCCGAGGCGGAACAGGTGAACGTAGGAGAGTAATTAGAAATATGAGTGACATTATTGAAAGCTACTGTAAGCAGGTGGCCGACTCGGTAGATGAGAACGGAGTGTATCCAACGCCGATGGTAGCGCGGACCGGCAAAGGGATAGAGTTCTTTGCGATGATGGTAGAGGGGCCGGTGATTATCGCCCATGCGTTCAAGAACTGCCAGCGCGTAGAGGTACTGGAGCAGGTGGTAGCGTTGGACACCTACACCCAACCGGGGCAGGGGACGGAACTGGACTCGTGCCTGATTATCTTCCATCTGCGGCGGGGTGAGCCGGTGCGGATTGGCGTGTTGGAGTACAGTTGGAACAACGGCAAGCCGGTGACGAAGCCGGTGAATTGGGATAATGCCTTTTGGAATAAACAGTACAGCCGGCTGGCGGCTGACCTGGGCCGGGCATTTCCGGCGGTAACGCTCCAGGAGTAGTCATGGCGATTGACATCTGGATTATCCACAGCGAAAAGAGAATTCTCGTTAGCGATTATCCCGGCCCGCCGGCGGCGATCTGCGGGTTTATAAGCGAAGAGGCCAGGGCAGCGGCGCAGCAGCGCGGCTTTGCCACGGTGTCGGAGATTGGCTTCCCGACCGAGTGCCACCTGTCGGCTGAGGATTGGAGCGAAGCAAAGGCCGTTGCGGAAGCGAAGGCGAAGGAGTTGGGCTACCGGGTGAAGCAGGAAGATATGTTTATGGACAGCTTCCTGGCGATGGATGATGAGGAGTGGGAGCCGGAGTTTGATGATGAGTTTTACGATTTAGACCTGGAGCCGGATGACCCGGAAGAGGAGGAAGCGTGAAAAGTATTTCTCTCTGGCAGCCTTGGGCGAGTTTGATCGCCCTGGGCGCGAAGCAGGTCGAGACGCGAAGCTGGCAGACGAATTACCGGGGGCCAGTGGCCATTCACGCGGCGCAGCGGTTGGGGCCGGACCAGCGATCGCTGTGCAGCATTTCGCCGTTCCGGGAGTGCCTGGAGGTGGGGGGATTTGTGCGGGCGGACGAGCTGCCACGGGGGATGTTCGTGGCGATCGCGGAGCTGGTCGAGATTGTGCCGACCGAGGTGATTGGCGGGACGCTGAGCGAGCGGGAAGCGGCCTTTGGGGATTACGCGCCGGGGCGGTTCGCCTGGAAGCTGGAGAAGGTGCAGCCGATCCACGTCTGGGCCGGACGGGGCCAGCAGGGGCTGTGGGAGCTGAACGAGGCGACGGCGATGCTTTTGCGGGCCAGGGTGAAGGACTTATGAGCGGGGAAGCGCCGGGCAAGGAGCTTAACTCGATGCAGCGATGGGCGTATTACGGCATCGAAGACGACTATTTGACGAATCTACTGGAAAAGGAAGAGACCATCATGGCAGACGAACTTTCGCTGAGCGAGGCGGAGCAGTTGATCTCATTAGAAGCAATCATTGAAACCGGCCTGCAGACGTTTGTGGACGTGGGGCAGGCGCTAATGGAAATCCGAAACCGGCGGCTGTACCGGGGGCAGTACGGAAATTTCGAGGAATACTGCCGGGAGCGGTGGGGATTCCGGCGGGCGCACGCTTACCGGATGATCGAGGCGGCGCAGGTGGTGGCGAATCTGTCTCCAATTGGAGACACGCTGCCGGCGAACGAGGCCCAGGCGCGGCCCCTGACGGGCCTGCCGGCGGAATGGCAGCGGGAGGTGTGGCAAAAGGCGGTCGAGACGGCGCCGGGAGGACGGGTGACGGCGGAGCACGTGCAAAGGGTGGTGGAGGGAATGACGGCCCCACGAATAGACCCCCCTCCTGAGAAAGGGAAAGGACAGGAAGCGAACGGGATGAGCCAGGAGATGCAGGTACTGCTAAGCCACGAGTCGGTGGAGTGGTATACCCCACCGGAGTACGTGGAAGCGGCACGGGAGGTGATGGGGGGGATTGACCTGGACCCGGCCACGGCGGCGATGCCGCAAGGCTGGATTAAGGCGACTGTGTTTTACACGGTTGCCGACAACGGGCTGGAACAGGAATGGCTGGGGCGGGTCTGGCTGAATTCACCGTACTCCAAAACGGGCAACCTGAGCAACCAGGAGATATGGTCACAGAAGCTGATTGCGGAATACCAGGCCGGACGGGTAAGCCAGGCAGTGTTTGTGGTCAAGGCGAGTATCGGTTACGACTGGTTTGACCGGCTGTTTTACACGTTCCCGGTCTGCCTGGTGCGCGGGCTGATCCGTTTTATCGGTCCGGACGGGCAGGTGAACGGGCCGGCGAAGCTGGGCAGCGCGTTCTTTTACATCGGGCCGAACCTGGCCCAGTTCGAGCAGGTTTTCAGCCGGTTTGGGCGGGTTTTCTTTCCGCCTCACCTGGGACAGGAGACATCATGACTCGCTCAATTGACCCGGAAGTATTGGAACGGGAATTAAAGAAGCGGCTGGAATATCCGGCCACGCCCTGGGACCGGCGGCAAAATAACGCCTGGGACAAGGAGACAGCCTTCATTTATAAGGTGCAGACGTGGGAAGGGCTGCTGGGCAGGGTGCGGGAGTTTAGCCGGGATAAGATGAATTATGCCGTCAACCGCTGGTTCAACTTCTGGTCGGCGGTGGGGGTCGAGGAGGTCTTCTGCCGGCAGCCAGGGGTGACGCCGGGGCCGTACAAGCACCGGCTGATTGACTTTGCCATCGGCGGGATCACCTTCGACCACAAGACGACGGTCTTCCCGGCGGCCTACGAGCCCGGGCCGCTGTACGCGGCGGCCTATCCGCGCCACCTGGCCTGGTGGCTGTACGAGCACCAGAGCGACGAGGGGCGGCATCATTTCGGCAACCGGCTGTTTGTAGTGCTGTACGACGGCGAGGGGAAGCACTGGCGGCTGCGGGCGGAGCTGGGGCTGATCCGGGAGCGGGTGGAGGCGTATGTGCGGGAGTTCGAGCCGGGGCGGTTGATCGAGCTGCACCTCGGACGGGAGGAGCAGCCGGCGCTGACGGATGTGATCTGGGTGCCGGGGTCGCCGCTGGTGGGGGAGCCGGTGACGGTGAAGCTGGACGACTGGGGGGATTATCTCAGGAAAAACGATTTACGGGCGGTGGCGGCGTCGCTGCGCTGGGAGCCGGACCCGGGCCGGCCAGGGGAACTGCGGGCGGCGGTGACGGTGGTGGGGACCCCCTCCCCGGCCCTCCCCCTGTCAGGGAGAGGGAGCGAAGAAAGAGAATAAAATGGAAATCAGGCTGATTGGGACGTTTGAGGCAGTAGAAGCGGTGACACGGGAACTGCGGCGGCAGTTTATGGTCGTATCAGAGAAAGACAAGCCGGCCCGGAGTGGTGGAATACGGCGATACCTGACTCTTAATGAGGCGGTTGTCGAGGAAAGGAAACCGGACCCGATCCCAGGAGCTTTTATGGCTGCTCAGGGGCTTTTCGCAACGGAAGAGACAGGTAGGGGCGAGCAATGATCATCAACCTATCGGACGATGCCAATCTGAACCTGACCAGCGCGCCCTACGACACGGAGGGCCTGACGGTGGCCATCCTGGGCAACAAGGGGATGGGCAAGAGCAACATCCTGGCGGTGTTTGCCGAGGAGAGCCACGCCAACCAGATCCCGTTCATCATCTTCGACCCGAACGGGGACGCGGCCAGCCTGCGCGAGCTGGGGCCGGACGTGGTGGTGGTCGGGAACCCGGCGCATGACGAGGCGCTCCGGCGGGCGCATTACCCGCTGTCGGTGGTGCAGCGCGACCCCGGATCGTTTGTGGATATGGCCCTGAAGGACGGCTACAGCCTGGTGGTGGACCTGAGCGACCAGGACGAGGGGGAGCCGTTAATGACCTTTACAACGCTCGTTAATCAGCACTACAAACGCGCCGGCAAACTGCGCACGCCCTGCTTCGTGCTGGTGGACGAAGCGCACCTGTTCGCGCCGCAGACCGGTGCGGATGAGGTCGAGCGGTTGAGCCGGCGGGCGCTGGGCAAGGTCAGCACCGACGGGCGCAAGCGGGGGATGATGCTGGTCACGGCGACGCAGCGGAGCACGTACCTGGACAAGCGGATCATCTTCAGCGCGAATGTGCGCATCTTCGGGAAGGTGACGTATTTTCCCGATTACCGGGCGTTTGCGGAATACACCCCGGCCACGTTCCAGCAGATGCGCGGGCTGCGGTCCGGGGAGGTTTACATTGTGAGCGAGAAGGCGTGGGGATTGACGCGGGTCAAGCGGCGGCAGACGACGGACCTGGGGGCGACCCCGGCCATCCGGGTGCGGCCGCGCGCGGCCCGGCCCTCGCTGGCGCAGTTGCAACTGCCGATGGAGGCGTAATGGGTGTGAAAATTTATTTAGCGGGCGGATTCTTTTGGAATGAGGACGATTGGCGTTACGACCTGGTTAATGGGCTGAATGGTAAAGCCCCGACGGTTCCGCTCCGAGGAGACTTGAAAAAGTGGGGCGTTTTGCCCAACGCGATCTTTGGATGTCTTGATTTTATTGGGCCTTACCCGATGAAACTGGATGGAGATAACGCATTTTTACTGAGAGAGGCTATCGAGGATTCTGATATCGTCTTTGCCTGGGCCGACAGGTTGTTGCCGTCGGAACTATCGAAGCTGAGTCTTGAAATCGGTTACGCCAAGGCCAGGGATAAGCTTGTCGGTGTTGGCTACAAGACGGAAATTGATTCGAGTTGGAAGGACATTTGGGTAGCGAGCCGGCTTGCTTCTTTTTTACCCTTCGATTACAAGGGAGAGACGCCGGAATTGGCCCTGAGAGAGTGTTTGCGCAGCTTGCTGGACTTCGTGCCACCAGAGCAGCGAATAGCTTTATGGAAGAGCAATAGTGCCAGGGGTCTGTTTGAACAGAAGTCGGGCAGGTTCGGGTACGTTTATGTGATTCGGGCCGAAACCGGACATTACAAGATAGGCCGCACATCTAACGTGCCGGACAGGATGAAACTATTTGGGGTTAAGCTTCCCTTCCAGTTCGAGATCGTCAATTATTTCCCCTGCGAGGATATGGTGAGAGTTGAGTCCTGGTTGCACGAACTCTATGCTGATAGCAGGGTGAACGGCGAATGGTTTTCTTTATCAGACGACAATGCCGCATCGTTGAGATCAATATATTACGCGGATGACCTTGGATGCTGGAACAAGTCAGGTGAACTAGAGCTTTATTTGCGAAACAAGGGTTAGTATGGCTTCCAGAAGAATGATAGACCCCGCCATCTGGCAATCAGAATCAATGGCCGAACTGACGCGAGAGCAGCGGCTGCTATTTATCGGACTATTCTCTAACGCCGACGACCAGGGCCGGCTGCGCGGCAACGCGAATTTAATTCGTTCAATAGTTTTTCCATTCGATGAGGATATTCCGACGGAGCAAATCAAATCAGACCTGGAAGCAATTGCGGCGCAGGGCTGCATTGTCATGTACGAGATTGAGGGTAAAGAGTTTATCCAGGTCGTTCACTGGTGGGATTACCAATCGCCGCAATGGGCATACCCATCCAAATACCCGGCCCCACCGGGATGGAACGACCGGCTGAGATACCGGAAGGATAACAGAGTGATTGTCTGCAATTGGACGCCGGACCATAGCGATTATACCCCAATTCAAGAGACCGCGGACGGGGCGTCACCCTCCCAAGTGTCCGGTGATACCCCGGAAAATACTGGTGATTTACCTAAAGCCTTACCTAAAGCTTTAGGTGGCTCCATAGCGTTAGGATTAGGGTTAGGATTAGAAATAGAAAATAAAAAAGAATTAGAAGCTGCGGCTGCTTTAGCGGAAGTGAGCACGATTTATCAGAACGAAATCGGCCCTATTTCCCCACTGATACGGGATGAATTGTTGGATTTGTGCGAGACCTATCCGCCGGACTGGATTCCCCTGGCGATAGGGGCGGCAGTGGAACAAAACGTTCGTAAATTGAGTTATATCAAGGGCGTGCTGAGGGACTGGAAGGCAGTTGGGGGGCCACAACAAAGCAAACCCAGGAGTAAATACAGGAGCAAAGATGCAAAATCTACACCACCTGGTCCAAACCGAAATGGAGACACAGCAGATCCGGCGAACAACGCCGCCATCCACGCCCTCCTCGACCGATTCGAGTCGGGAGAGCTTGGCGCAGACGAGGCCCGGCGACAGCTCGCCGCTTTCGGTTACGTTCTCTGACTGCTGCCCGGTGTGCGGGTGCGAGCCGGGCGTGCCGGGGTACGTGCGGCGGGATGTGCCGCCCAACCATCCCGATTTCGGGCGGCATTATATCGAGCCGTGCCCGCTGTGCCACGCCAAAACGATGGCGGAACGGAAGCGGTTTATGGCTCCGCTGGAGGGGCAGCTTAACGAGCACTCGTTCGAGAACTTTGACGACCAGCTCAACCAGGCGGCGCTGCTGGCCGCGGTCGAGTTTGCGGCGAATCCCCAGGGGATTCTGGTGCTTTGGGGCGGGAACGGGCGGGGCAAGACGCACCTCGTGGCGGCCATCCACAACCGGCTGCGGGAGTACGGCGCGCCGTGCCGGTATTTCAGCCTGCCGGACCTGACCAGCAAGCTACGGGAGCTGGTCGGGGAGGATGAGGAGCTGTCGCCAGAGGCGTTTTACCAGTACGTGAGCGGCTTCCCGATTCTGTTGATTGACGATATTGACTATGCCGACATCCGGCGCTGGACCCGGGAGCAGGTGTTCCGCCTGTTCAACCGGCGCTACATCAATCACCGGCAGGTGGGGACGGTGCTGGCGATGGAGTTCGACCCGAATAAGGACGGGGAGATGAAGTGGCTGTTTAGCCGGATCAACGACGAGCGCATGGTGGTGGTGCGGATGGAGGGGCCCGATAACCGGCCCAGGGCGGGAATGATCCAGCGGCTGCTGAAGGCGAAGCGGGCGTTGGTGGGGAAATAGGGAGTAGGGAGTAAGGAGTAGGGAGTAAGGAGTAGGCAGAAATGGAGGTAAGGGTTGTGAGTGACAAAGCGGAAAAGGCCGACAGGGAGAAAATCAGCGATTTGCCGGGGTTTGTGCTGGCGGTGAAGGAGGAGTATTGCAGTTTGTCGGGAAACCGGAAGGGGTTGTTCGAGCTGCTGGGGAGCCGGATCAACGAGGTGAAAGTGGGCGAGGTCGAGGAAGAGGAATATATCCGGCGGTGGTGCCCGGACCGGCCCACGGAGAAGGCGTTTGAGAGGTTCTTCCGGGAGGTGCTGGCGCTGGTATTCTACAATCTGTCCATATCGGAGGCGGTTGGGGCCAGCCTGCGCCAGGCGGTGACGAATCTGGAGGCGGCGATTTACGACAAGTACGGGCTGGATCACGGAGCCATCATCAGCCTGATTTCCTGGGAGACGCTGAGACGAACGGGGGCAAATCCAAACGAGGAGCAGGAGCAATGATACAGCTAGGGCTGCTGGGATTGATCGTGCTTTTGGCGGCGGTAATTGTCGAGGCGATTCTGTTTGTGCTCTTTGGCCGCCGGCAGCGGCGGGAGATCGAGTGGCGGGAGAGGCGGATCGCGGTCCTGACGGCGGCGATACGGAACAACGAGGTATATACGCTGGAATTGCAGCAGCGGTGCGAGCGATACCGGCGGATGCTGCCGCCTCCCTGCTTCAGTCAGCACGAAACGTTAGAGGGGCGGCGGTTTTGGGTGTGGTGGAATTAGATTATGAGACCAGTCAGTTTTCACCCAAAGGAAGTGTTTTATATCTCGCCGGAGCCGGAGATTGGGCCGCTGCCGGTGGTGCGGATTATGTATGGCGACGGCGCGCTTGGCCTGATCTCGTGCTGGAAGCCGTCGTTTTGGGACGTGGTGCGGATGGTGTTGGGCCGGCCCGTGTACCTGGTGCTGCTGAGCGCGGTGCAGCCGCCGGTGTTCCTGTCTACGGACCGGGACGAGGTGATCGGGCCGGAGGAACCGGCGGCGGACAGGAACGGGACGGGTGGTTGATGGCCGGTGTTCAGTACATTACCGAGGCGGCGCTCGATGCGATGCACGCGCAGTACCAGGCCAAGGCGCGGGCTTACGAGGAACTGGCGCTCGCATCGGCTTACGTTATCAGCCAGTTGACGTGGCAGTTGGCCCTGGCCAACGCCAGGGCGAAGGATTACGAGGCGCTGCTGGCCAGGCTGAACGAGCAGGAGCACGCCTTTCAGAACGTGCTGGCCTGGCGGGCGGAGAACGAGCACCTGTGGGGAGTGGTGGCGGAATTGGACCGGATGGTGAGGGAGTATGAGGCGAAAAGTGAGTGATAAAGCGGATAGGCCGGCCCTGCGCTATCACGGGTCAAAATATGCGCTGTCCGGCTGGATCATTGGCCACTTCCCGCGCCATGAGTGTTACGTTGAACCGTATGGGGGGGGTGCGGGGGTGCTGCTGCAAAAGTCACGCTCCTGGCTGGAAGTCTATAACGATTTAGACCAACAGGTGGTCAATTTCTTCCGCGTGCTGCGGGAGCAGCCGGACGACCTGGTTCGGCAGATCGAGCTAACCCCTTACGCCAAGGTGGAATGGGAGCTGTCTTATAGCGACGCTGCTGAGCCTCTGGAGCAAGCCAGGCGGTTTTATGTCCGGTCTTATATGAATATTGCCGGGGCAACTTCACAGTGGCGGAGCGGCTGGCGGCGGCAGAAGGTCGTCACCAAGCAGAACGGCAAGAGGCGGATGACGCCGGCTCCAATCTCTTTTATGCGGGTGGATCACCTGTACGCCATTGCGAACCGGCTAAAGGGCGTGCAGATTGAGTGCGACCAGGCCCGGGCCGTGATCGAGCGCTACGATACGCCGGAGACGCTGTTCTACCTTGACCCGCCGTACCCCAGCTCGACACGGGGGCGGTGGAAGAAAACGGCTTACGCTCACGAAATGAGCGACGAAGAGCACCGGGAACTGGCCGGAACCCTACAGGGGATTGCCGGGATGGCTATCATCAGCGGCTACCGGTGCGAGCTGTATGACAATCTGTACCCGGACTGGACGAGAGTGGAGCGGAATGTAAGGGTCAATGGGGCAGGACACGCGATTGAATCGCTGTGGTTGTCGCCAGCGGTGGAAAAGAATAGATTGCCATTGTTTGCTTTAGGAGGGATACGGGAAGACGTATGATTTTTGAGACTTTATGGGAAAGCGTCCAGCGCGGTGAGCTGATGCTGATTGACGGTGGCTTCTGCCACTGGCATCTGTGCAAACGAGACGACCCGCGTCGAAAGATTGAGGCCGGCCAGATCACCATCCGGGAGATTATTTCCACCCGAACTGGCGCCGGAACCGAAATACTCGAAACGCTGAAGCGCGTACCGGGAGCGAAGTCTCTCTTCGCCCGCTGCCCGGTTGACCTCGACTCTAACGAATGGTACCGGCGGAGAGGCTTCGCCCTGGTAGGAACCGAAACAACCCAAACCGGACGCCAATTAAACTTATGGAGGTTACGCTTATGAACTGGGCCATGATCTACGTCGCCGCTGTGCTCGTCGCGCAGTACACTGCTGTTTGGTTCATCCCGCTGCCAATTTTCGGACTGGTCGCGCTGGGGACAGCGGCTTTTGGGGCGACTTTTACCGCTCGCGATTACGTTCACCGGCTGGGCCGGCTGCGGGTTTACCTGATGATTGCCGTCGCCATCCTGGCTTCGGTGGTCCTGTCCCTGGCCGGGCACGTGGATTGGCGGATTATTGCGGCCTCGGTGGTCGCTATCGGCCTGTCGGAAACGGCAGACACCGAGGTGTACCAGAGGCTGCTGGGCTGTCATTGGTTGGTGCGGGTGGCTGGCTCCAACTCGGTCAGTATCCCGCTCGATTCGGTGGTGTTCAATGCCGTTGCCTTCGCCGGGGTCTTTGCCTGGCCCGTGCTGGCAGCCATCGTGTTTGGTGAAATCGTCGTCAAGTTCATTGCCGGAGCATCGGTAGCATTATGGCGGCACTCGAAATAATCTTCTGTCAAGGGGGCAACCCCACGTTCCACGAGATAGCGACTGGGGCCGGCTTCCTGCCCGGCGCACGGCTGCCGGATACCGTTTACGGACCGCTGCATTTCGTGGATCAGGAGTGGGAGAATCCCGATAGGGACCGATATATGGGCGAGCTGAAAAAGCACCTCCCTCCTATGGCGACCGTGCTCGATTGGGAGAGACCGGAGCAGTTAGGAGAGGTGTTGGGTTGGGCTGAAGATGCGGCAAGATTTGTCGAGGTTGTAATCATCATCCCCAAGGTGATCGGCGGGATCGGCCAATTACCCCGGATGATCGGAGGCCGTCCGGTCCGGCTCGGATACTCCGTTCCGACTCGATTCAGCGGGACGCCTGTCCCGGCCTGGGAGTTCAGAGGGTGGCCCGTTCACTTGTTGGGGGGAAGCCCTCAGCAACAGGCCAGGCTTTACCATTACTTCGATACCGTCAGCGTGGACGGGAATATGATGAGCAAGATGGCGACCGGACAGACTCCTTCCGGGATCGTCTCGGTCTGGCAGCCCTACGGACGGAAATATAAGAAGGGGCATTTCGTCCCGCTCGATGAGTACAGAATGGTCGAGTTCGGACTGCCGAAGGTCGAAAAGGATGCGCCGGAAGCGGCGTTTGAATATAGCTGCAAGAACGTCATGGCGATGTGGCGGGCGAAGTTGAGATAGGAAGCAGGATTGGTAACGTTCATTATGCGACCTAGATTTGGAGGTAGTATGTTTCACTGGCAAGATAATACATTTTTTGGACGGCGGGAAGATGGCAGCGTAAGAATATTAAGATTTAACAATCTGCCGACTAATTGGCCGGATGCTGATGGTGAATACCCATCGGCTGAGATTGACTTAACTATCTCTGATAATCATTGGGGGTCTATTGTTGCCTCAGTTAGCCACGCAGGAGAAGAAAGCGGGCGTTGGTTTCAGGCGATGGATTTTCACAATGGAACAGATACATTTGCACTCTCTGGGTGGATGGGTGACACATCCTTGAAGGAGAAAGGAACGACCCATGACGGCAATCTGTCCTTTTTTTGAAGAAAAACATAGAGTGCAATGTAAGGCACCGGCATTTGGTCCTCTATCGCCGGGTGGGTGTCAAGGTCGGCCATTCTCAGAAGGATGTACGGTTCACCCGCTAGCCTGGAAACTGATGCTTACAAAGGAACAACTCAAGAATTTTGCGGAGGATTTGCGCCAGGAGGTGGCTAAATGTCAAAACGAGGCATAAAGGCAAGAGTTTTTGTAAGCCCCAAAACCGGAATAATCGTTGACCGCACCTGGGAATTTGCCGAACCTGACCCGGAAATTGTAGTGACGCTCCCGGATGGTTATCATATTAGATTTTGGGAGCAGGGCCTCTCTAATAAGGAATATATCAGACGAACAATCCTGATTCGCCAGGAGGAGTTTGAACAGTGTCAAAAATAACACGTCGGATGCGCCAAATCGTTAAGATAATGCGAGAAAACGGAGCGCACATTCAAGAGAGCCGCGATGCGTTTTTAGAGAAAAGTTCCTATTCTGTGGAGTGGAAATCGGAGGACGGGCTATATCATTCGATTGACATCACAGAGAGAACGCTCGATAAGCTCACGGAGGCCGGATTGGTTGAAATCACAGAAAACAACCCGGTTTATAAACACGGGAAATTTGTCACGTCTGAGGCAGTTTATGAATTAATCACAGGAGATAGTCGAGCGATTTACCCAGGCGCGCTTGATTCGTTGAGTAATTTTTAGTCCCGATAAGGAAGATTATGTAGCCTGATTCTAGCCGGGATAATCTCCCTTATAGCGGCTAAGAAATCAGAGATGTCGGAGCTTTAATGTACGAAGTTGCAAGGTTTCCAGAACCATTAACATACACTGAGCATCCAGGACTCGTTCAAGTTGGCACAATCCGCTTTCCGCAAGATGCTAAATGCAGCAGGTGTGGCAAAACGGGTGTCGAGATGGTGATAATCGAAAAAGGTAAAAATCGGCCCTATCATTGGAAGTGCCTAAAAAAACGTCGTCGTTACGCCAAATCTCCTGTTTTAAGGGGGGAAGGATGACTCCCGGCACCTGGGTCAACATCAAAACCCCACCTTGCCGGCTGTACGACCGGGGCGAGGTCGAAGGGCCGGCCTTCGTTACGTCGGACGGGGAGCAGGTGTATTGGATAAAGTTTTACATCGCGCCGGGTCGGACACAGGTTTTGATGTTTGGAGAGACTGAGGTAGAAGAAATCGGGATGAAGGAGGATGGGATGAGATTAGCCATTATTGACAGTCTGCCGGTTCAACCCGGTAAGGAAATTGGCCCGATATTTGTCGGCAATCTGACCAAACCAGAAGTGGGAGAAAAGGTGGGACTGTCTTTCGTGGACAGGTCGCAGGGAGTCGGGGTGGTCACTACCGTTTCAGGCGTGCGTTTTGAGGACTGGTCATACAAAGTGAGGGTAGAAGATGTTGAGCGTGATCTGGCAGTGGCTTAAACTGTGCTGGAAGACCAGGCCGCGTTGCGAGAAGTGCGCGGTTTGCGGGCGGCGGATTTGGGTTTATGGGGAGCCGGCCCCAACGGTTTGCTCAGGAACTTGCGGTGAGTTGTTCCTGTATAGCACAGGGGAATGGATAAAGTTTTGAGAAGGTTGATAATCGGGGGCTTGATGATTGCGGCGGCTCATTACACGCTTCTATTCGTGATTGCCTTCCACATCGTCCTGCCCAACTGGTCGGGCGGTTACATCATGCTGATTGGCAGCTTCGTTTGTTTTGGCCTCGGCTGTGGGCATATCCTTAATTGGCTGGACGAAGTTGAACGTGAGAGGAGGAAGCCTGACGATGGAAAGTGATTTGTCTCCAATTGGAGACATCATGACGCACCGGTACGCCTGGAAAAATAACGAGAAGCGGCGGCCCCTCTTCGGGCGGGCCTGCCGGGTGCTGCACCGGCTGGCGCTGGGCAGCGTGATTATTGAATTCGAGAACGGTCAAAGGGAGTGCGTCAGCCGGCGGGCATTGCGGCGGCTGGTTGCGCCCGGAAAGTGAAGGATTTGAAATGAGAAAGAACGAGTCAAAAGCATCCAGAAAAATATACGGAAAAACCATCATCGAGAGGGACGGTTGTCAAATCTGCCCGATTTGCTCGGAAAAGATAAATAGTGGAGACGCCGCTAATCATCACGTCTTCTGGCACATGATGGGCGGGCACGGTTTTAGGTGGAACATTTTGCTCATTTGCGCGCGGTGTCACGCCTCCTTGACGGCGGGGAACAAGGTGGACAGGTGGCTATATAATGCGGTTTGTACCAGGTTTATGCTAGGCAGATATGGCCTATTGTATGCACTGCAAGATGAGCGTTTAAGGGAATCTGTCAAGAAGGCGATTATTGACAGGATGTCAAACGAAAAATCTATTTTTGAGGCGTCTCGTGAGGTAAATGAGGAGATAAGGGCCATCGGACAAGAAGGATATATTGAGCTTGTCAGCCTCATGAAGCGAGGACCAGGAGCGATAGTTGAGTATTTCGACGACATAGTATCTTCTTAGAATGGCCCGTATTAAGACACTTCGGCGAAGGGGTAAGAAGAATGACGACAAATCGGACAGCGCAGAAGGTTGGGACAAGGCGGGAGGAACTATCTACTTGCCAACCATCCCCGGATGGGTTTAATATAGACCTCACGCCCGGTCAGGACTTCGCCAGCATGGAGCAGCTTCAGCGAAGCACCTTTGCATTTCTGCCAAAGTTGATTATGGAGGCAGTAGTGCAGGGATTGAAGGCCGGGGTGTTCAGGGTCGTTGATGATCGCGTCGTGATTTGCGACGCGGGAGCTAAGGAGCAGATAAACGATGAGCTTTAATTTTCCCGACTGCCCTATTCCGCCCGGGTCAAGTGTCTGGGCCTATCTGCGTGATTCGGGTGGGGAAACCCAGGACTTGACCAGCCAGCGAGCTTACGTACTCCAATACTGCGAGCACCACCGGCTGCACCTGGTCCGGCTTTTTGAGGACGGCGCGATCAGCGGTGGCTCCATCGCCGGACGGGATGAGTTCGAGTTGATGGTCGAATTGTCACGGCTGGAAAAGCGGCCGGTCGTGGACGGGATTATCTACTGGGACATCAAGCGCTTTGCCCGGAATGTGCTGGACAGCCAATTTTACAAAGCCGACCTGCGCCGGCGCGGCTACCGGCTGATCTCGATCTCGGACAATATTCCCGATAATGAATTTTCGATTGTGTTTGAGGCGTTCCTGGAATGGAAGGCACAGAAAGACAGGGAGGATATTGCCAAGGACACAAAACGCGGGCTGCATTATATCGTTGAGATGAAGGATGCGGAGGGGAATTATCTGTCCGTCGCGCCGGGTAAGCCGCCAACCTGTTTCCGGGGGGAGCGCTACGACACCGGCCTGAAGCGCAACAACGGCCAGCCGCGAATCGTGCAGCGTTGGGTCCCGGATGAGGCGACCTGGGCCAGGGGCCAGCGGGCCTGGGAGATGCGAGCGGAGCGGGCGAGCAATGACCAGATCCGGCGGGAGACGGGCCTGTACGCCAGCGCGATAGACACAGGCAGCGTCTTCAACACATTTTTCAGGAATCAGATTTATATTGGCCGCTTCCGCTACGGTGGCCAGGTTTTTGAGGATTTCGTGCCAAGCTTGACGACGCTCGATATTTGGCATCGGGTACAGGAGCTGCACTACAAGCGACCGGAGAAGGGCCAATCATTTCCGGCCGGCAAGATTCACCCCAAAACAGGCCGGTCCGAGGAATATTTGCTGTCGGGATTGTGCTCGTGCATCTTCTGCCAGGCGGCGATGCATGGCAACCGGAACAAGCGAAGCGACCGGACTCGATTCTGGCGGTACTATGTTTGCGCCCGGAAAAAGGCCAGGCCGGCAGAGTGTGAAGGTAAGCAGGTGTCGGCCCAGCGGGTTGAAGAGGCGGTGTTATATAAAGTCAATTCGACGGTGCTGACGCTGGATTACGTGGGCGCTCTGGCGGAGCAGGTCAACGCATTGCTAAATGATACGGCGGCATTGGAGGCGATGATTGAAGAGAAGCAGGGCCGGCTGCGGGACATCGGTCGGGCCATTAAGAATCTCATTGATATGGCAGAACTCCACCCGTCACCTGATTTGATCGAGCGACTAAGGCAGCGGGAGATGGAACGGGAAACAGAACGACTCGACCTGGAGCGGTTGCTGCAGCGACGGCGGCAAACAATCTCGATTGATGAGGCCGTGGTGGTGGCAGTACTGAATGATATGCGGCGTTCGCTGGGAGGCGGAGAAATGCGGGTGCGACAAAAGCTATTGCAGCAGGTTGTGAAGAAGATAGAAGTTGGCCATAATTATGGCCGGGTGCAGTGCCGGTTTCCGCTGGAGTCATTGGTTGGGGTTTGGTTTGTGCCCTCGACGGGATTCGAACCCGTGTCGCAGCCTTGAAAGGGCTGTGTCCTGGTCCTCTAGACGACGAGGGCGGGAATGTCCAAACAACGGCGGGTAATATACCACCGGGATGCATTTTGGGCAAACTCGGCTGGGCCAGTTGGGGCAAATTGCGCTATGACAAATGTCACTAAGAAGTGGCGAGATTTATCACTATTATCTGGCAGCAATTTGTATTACACTTTTGCTTGTCCTGTTGCCTCAACTGAAATAGACTTGGAAAGGAAAAACACAAGTGATACCAAAAGAAGCTTTTGCCGATATGAAAGAGAGACTCTTTAACCTGCTGGACCGCTATCCCGAGGAGATGCGCGAGATTATCATGACCCTCGAAGATAAGGCTAATGTCGCTGCGGCTGCTTTCTTTACCAACGAAGTAGCCTGCTTTGTAAACATGGATCCTACCGAGCGGGCCGAAGTTGTCATGGCTTACATTGAGACGGTCTGGATGGCCGGCTATGAGGCCGGGCACGAGCGGAGCAGGTAAAGTGCTCCTATCCAGGAGCCAGCTCTGAGCCAATCAATCTGGTTCCAATCTCCAGAAATTCGACACGCTTAGTTAAGTTTGGTTGCAGTGATACTTCCTCTGAAGTAATCTCCCCTTACTTATTCAATTCCCGCATCACCCTGGCGGTGATTATATGCACCAGGTCTGTCTCCAGGCTATTGGCCGGAGGCATGGCCGGCCTGATATGCTCCCCGTTCACGTGACAAACGCCGCAGTACTCGCAAAAGTCGGCCTCGTCGGCGGTCCGGGCCAGGCCCAATTTGCGCCGCGCCTGGATGAGCTTTTCAACCTGATGAGGCGGCAAAGGTTGACCTCCACCCAACTGACGCAGCATGTAAGTGATACGGGCAATTTGCTCCAATGTTTCGGTACGGAAGAAGGCGTCAAGCGGGCTGCGGCCAACGGTTAAGCTGCCGTGCCGCTCCAAAACCAGGGCGTCATGCCCGGTAATTACCTCACGGATGGCCCGCGCATTTTCTTCGCTGGCCGGATTAGCATAAGGGGTGGTTGGAGTTAACCCCAGGCCCACAATAGCTTCGGGCAGCATACAATCGGCCAGAGAAATACCGGCAATACTCAAGGCAATCGCATGGGGTGGGTGCGCGTGCACTACCGCCAGTACGTCAGGGCGTTGGTGATATACTTCCAAATGCATGGTGATTTCAGAGGTTGGTTTGAGATCCCGGTTAGCCGCAGTTTCCGGCCCTATTTTGCGCCCGGCTAGATCAATGGTAATCAACTGGTCGGGGGTCATCATCCCTTTGCACAGGCCGCTGGGGGTGACGAGGATCGCCTGCTCGTCTACCCGAGCCGAGATATTACCGTCGGCGGCCACAATCAGGCCGCGCTCATACATAAGTTTGCCGACCAGGATAATTTCTTCACGTAAAGCTTGTTCTTTGAGAGAGAAAAAAGTTTGGGTCATTTTGGGTTCGGTATCCAGTTTAAGCTAAGGGAATGGGTCAATCTTAGATTAGCCGAGAAGCAGATGAGCCAGCTTAATGAGAGCGATTGTAGCAGGAGATTGCGGGTTGCTTAAGAGCAAAGGCTTGCCGGTATTCACGGCCTTAATCATTTCCGGCTCGTAGGGAATGCTGGCCAGAATGGGGCGTTTAACGGTTTTTTGAATGATCTCCGGGGGCAGACCGCCCTGCGGTAATATATTATTGACCACCAGTACAATGCTGGTATCGGCCACCCCCAGCCGGAGCAGACTCTGCAAGGCCATCGCCGCGGATTGCAGCGAGGGCATATCGGGCGAGAGCACCAGGGCAATCTTATCGAACAGCCGCCAGGTCGACTCAAAGCGGGGCTCCAGCAGATGCGGAATATCCAGGATGGTCTGGGAAAAGCCGGATTTTAAGACAGTTACCAGTTGCTCCAATCTTTGATCGTTGAGGTGCAGCAGGTGATCATAATTCAGGGCCGAAGCCAGCAACTGCACCCCAGCATTGTGTTGGATCAGGTGCGGCTTAACTGTATCCAGGGTTACCTCGTCTTTAGCGGCAAACAGAGCATCGGCCACGCTGCTGGTAGGCCGTAACCCCAGCATCAGCGCGGCATGTCCTCCCAGGGGAGCCAGGTCTACCAAAGCGGTTGGTGTTTTCTTGGTCAGCGCCAGGGCCAGCGCCAAATTGACCGCCAGGGTCGTGACGCCCGTACCGCCGCGCAGACTGAACAGGCCAATAGCAGTTTGCCTGACCGGAGCGGGCTGCTGGGCCGGCAAAAGCTCGTTGATGCGGTTAACCAGTACATCCGGCGACGTGCTTTTGGGCAGGTAATCCGTAGCCCCGGCATCCAGCGCCGTTTGCTTGTCAACCGGCTGGAAACGGGCCGAAAACATGATGATCGGTGTTTCGGTGAGGCCCAACTTGGTGCGAATTTGCTTGCAGAATTCGTAGCCGGTCATTTTAGGCATCATCACGTCGGCCACAATTAAATCAGGCGGCTGGGCTTGCACCTGGGCCAACCCTTGCAGCCCATCATCACACATTATCACCTGATGCCCGGCGCGTTTGAGCGAAAATTCAAGCAGGCGGAGAATGTTCTTATCGTCGTCAACCACCAAAATATTAGCCATCATTCACCCCGGTTAGCTGGCGTCGCCGATGCAGATAACTTCTATTTTGGATTTATTCACCAAAACAATCGGGCCTTCAAATGTCACCTTGGGGAAGTGAGCATTGATACTCTTGGCATCCAAGATCGGCAGGAACTTTTGGGTATCGGTGGTCAGGATTTTCTTGATTTCGAGATCGCCCATCCATTGGAATTTGCCGTGAATTTCAAACGAGGGCACGGTGACAAAAATGGGCAGGCTGACCCGGTTAGGCACGTAAAAACGCTCTTTGGAGGTGCCTTCAAGTTCACTGGAGAGCAAGATGAAATCAACCTCGTCCTTAACTAATGACCCTTTTTGATAAGTGGCGACAATTTCGCCCGGGTTATTAATCCGGGATACATAAATGTCCACCAGGTCCAGGTAATCGGTCATCCGGTCACCCAAAACGTCTGCCAGCCGCCGCTTGTAAACCAGCACCGTGGCCGAGAAGCGATAGCTGGTCGTGAAAAAATCGGCGACCACCCGGCCTGTGGCCCCGGTAGAACTCGTCGAAATGCGACGAACTGTACTCACCTTAAATTTCCTTTCGCCTGCTCGGTGATTTCCACCGAGTCCAAAATACCGACAATCATTGAAATAATGGGGGCATCTTTGATTTGGGTTATTTGTCGCGCCCCGTTGCCCTCGCGCATGACCAGCACGGTATCGCCAACCCCGGCGTGGGCGCTGTCCAGCGCTAAAAAGGTTTCCTCGGGCAGTTCACCGGGCAAATTCAGGGGCTGCACTACCTGCAATTTATAACTGTGATAAGCCGGATGTTTAATGGTCGAGACGACGGTGCCGATAACCTTTGCAATTATCATCAAACCTCAAACTCTAAGAACAGGTAGCAGAGTCGCAGAGTAGCAGGGTGGTAGGGTAGCAGGTAGCAGAGCAGTCAATCATCTAAAGCAAATTGCGACCTTGTGCTACACTTGCTACCTTGCTACTTTTTATGCAAACTGGCTGTAGCCCCACGGCAACTCAAAATTCCTAAGGGAGCGGTCTACGTCAACTGTGTCCACAACCCCTATGGCAGACAGGTCAACCGGAACAAACTTCTCCTCCAAAGCCAGGGCAGCTTCGCGGGCGCGGACCATAAACACAATATCGCCGTAACCGGCCTGAGTAGCGTCAGCAGCCACCTGCAAGCTGCCGGTTGGTTCGAGGTTTTTATTGAGCGGCTGTACTACCAACAATTTCACCCCGGTCAACTCCGGCGTTTTGATCGTCGCGACCGCGGTGCCGACAATTTTACCCAAAAGCATAAACAGTGTTCCTGTTTAGTAAGGCAAAGTTTCGCTTTGCACTCCCGTTATTAACTTTCTGATTACTGGCTACTAAATACTACGATTTGCGAAACGTCACTTCCCCGTTTACTTCCAGACTATCCAAAATGGCCATGATCACCGCATCTACCGGGCGATCTTTGGTCACGGTGGTTTGACGGGCCGACGAGCCGCTGGCAATCAGCACCAAGTCGCCGACACCAGCATCCACGGTATCAATGGCTACCAGCGGCTTGCCGGTCGCTTCGCCCTGCACACTGGCTTCGCGGACAACCAACAGTTTGGTTCCACTCAACTTTTCATCCTTGATCGTAGCTACGGCTGAACCGACGACTTTAGCAATTAACATAAGATTTCCGGTGATCGCGTTAATTTCTAATAGAATGTAGAGCTCAAACGAGGTGAAACATAACTAATCTGTCTTCCGTACCGTCTCTGGCGTATAGTAACTGGAAGACACAACACGCAACGCGGGCTTACTTCTTTTCTGACCGCCTTACGTTTCAGGTTTCACGTTTTACGAATTCCTGCTCGAGATCGCTCGGTTTCGGTTAGGAGGTTGTGACCAGAGCAGCTTTTGCAAAATCTCAATCGCTTCGTAATCGTAAACTCGTTCCTGGCATACGTCGCAGACCATCGCCGGCATTCGATTTACCACCAGCAGATGGCGGCCATGCCACTCGACAAAAGCCATTGAGCGTTTTTGCAGGCGGCCTGTCTGACAAACCGGGCAAAGACTCATAGTGATTGCGCCTCTTGGATAATTTTAACACCCGCGCTGACCCCCAGGCGGGTGGCCCCAGCAGAAATCATATTTTGAGCATCGGCCAGTGTCCTAATACCGCCCGCCGCTTTAACCCCCACATTTGGCCCGACGGTGCGCCGCATCAAAGCTACATCTTCAATCGTCGCTCCTCCACTGCTGAACCCGGTTGATGTTTTGACAAAATCAGCCCCGGCTTTTTTGGCCAGTTGGCAGGCGCGGACCTTTTCTTCATCGGTCAGCAGCGCCGCTTCGATAATCACCTTGACCAGCGCGCCATGCCGGTGCGTTGTTTCCACCACCGCCGCGATGTCACGTTCAACCAGGGCGTCATCCCCGCTCTTGAGCGCGCCGATATTGATGACCATGTCAATTTCGGTCGCGCCGTCAATCAGCGCCTGCTCCGTTTCAAAAACTTTAGCCTCGATGGAGGTCGCCCCCAGTGGAAAACCGACCACCGTGCAAACTTTGACATCGGAGTTTTGCAGGAGTTGTGCTGCCAACTTGACGTGAGCCGGATTGATACAGACCGAAGCGAAATGATACAGCAGCGCCTCGTGGCAGAGCTGGGCAATCTGTTGGACGGTGGCTTCGGGTTTGAGCAAGGTGTGGTCAATCAGGTGGGCAATGTCGGTTTTGACGCCGCTGATGCCCAGGCTGGCCGAAAAACGCTCCGCCCCGGCCTGGATCGCAGCCATAATTCTATCGGGACACTTTTGGGCGCACTGGCCCAGGCAGTCCCGGCAGGAGTCAAACGTCGGCGCAGTGCTAACGGCGCCGGCTCCCCCACTGGTGGCACGTATTATCTCTTGAGTGATGGCTTCGACCAGGCGGTTGAGCGTGGCATTATCCAGGGAGATGGTCATCTTAGCCTTTCAAAAAACGTTGTTCGATTTCGACAATTTTGTTGACCCGGCGCTGGTGCCGTCCCCCTCCGAAGTCGGTGTTGAGCCAGGTTTCGACAATCTGGCGGGCCAGATTCAGCCCGATCATGCCCGCCCCGAGTGTCAGTACATTGGCGTCGTTGTGTTCGCGGCTGTTGCGGGCCATCGCTTCATTATAACATAAGGCCGCCCGAATTCCCGGCACCTTGTTGGCGGCCATACACGAGCCAATCCCGGCTCCGTCAATGATAATTCCTCGCCAGGCTGTTCCATTGGCGACCTGCCTGGCGACAGCATAGGCAATGTCCGGATAATCTACTGCCTCAGGGGTAAAAGTCCCGCAATCCAACACAGTATAACCCAGTTCGGCCAGATAGGGCTTGAGCGCCTCTTTCATCGGCAGTGACGGGCCGTGATCCGCTCCGATGGCAATGGTCGGCCCGCTGCCTGTTGAGGAAACAGCCGTCGTCAGGTGGTCAGTGGCGACCAAACTGATCCGGTTCGCCTGGGCGATCTCACGGGCCAGATCGGTTACGATAGCTTCAGCCGGAACCGGCAGGACACCGCCCGGCTCCACAGCGCGAATATCATCTACGGTGATGACAGGTTTAGGCATGGGTATGAGTTAAGATGTTTATAGAAATGGTTTATATTTGTCTTGCGTGTTGCGTGTTCCGTTTTACTTTACGCAAGACGCACTACACAACACGTTTTCTAATTATTATCGGCGTTGGCGCTAGGTACCAATTCATTCAAAAAGTGTTTGAGCGTCGCTTGCTCGGTCGGCTCGTCGCGGGGAATAACTCCCCACTCGTCGGGAGGCCAGTAGGACAGCCAGGCTCGCCCGACAATATTCCCCAGGGGCAGCGTGCCCCAATTGTGTGAGTCATTGGAGTTATTGCGGTTATCGCCCAAAACAAAAACCTGCCCTTCCGGGACAATGACGGAGTTCGACATGGTGTAGCTTCCCGGTGTTGGCTGGAATGGTTCGTCCAGCCGCTCCCCGTTAATAAACACTTGCCCCGCACGGATTTCCACTTTTTCCCCCGGCAGGCCGATGATCCGCTTGACGTAATCTTCTCCGGGACGATTGGGCGGCTCGAATACGATCACATCGCCGCGCTGCGGCCCGCCCACCCCTAAAATATCAGTGACCAGCCAACTGTAGCTGAGCTTATCAATAATCAAGTACTGGCCGTCGTGCAGGTTGTTGACCATACTCGTTCCCACCACCCGAAAGTTGCGGATAACGGTTTGGATCAAAAAAAAGATGACCAGAGTCAGAATAATCGTCTCACCGACCTCGCGCACCACCGCCCAGGCAGTTTTCCAGCCGGAAGATTTCTCCTCGGCGGGCGGTTCATCATCGAGGGGTGGCAACGTATAGCTGGACCAATCGGGTTCAGCCGGGGAGACGCGGTAGACCGGCTGGGGGTTTGAGGCCGACGGTTCCGAGCTTTCTCCGGGCCGCTGGCTGGCCAGGAAAGCGCTTAAATCCGGCGACATAGCTTCAGATGTTTTGAAGGGTGACTCTAACGGCTCCGGTTCAACTGGCGGAGGTGTAGCTGGGGCAGGCAAAGAAGCGGAATCCTCTATCTCTGATTCGGCGGGGGTTTTTGGATCTTGGGGATCAAACAAATTGGACAACGACAACTCCTGAAGATGACGCGTGATGCGTGAGGTGTCCCTGGAACATCGCTCACGCTTTCTTTACGTTTCACGTATCACGTTTTATTGTATGGAATTATATCCGACAACAGGGCGCGTGGCAAGGAAGAGAGGTAATTGTCAATTGGCAATAGTCAACTGTAAATTATCAATGAAGAAACATCAGTTTACCATTGACTATTGACCATATGATTATTGACGATTAGTCAATCCCCTTTTCCACTTCTCCCCGCAGCAGGCTGACCCGCTCCGAGCGGCTGGCTTTCAAGTCGGCCGGTTCGTGGAAGCCCATAGCAGCGTAGAAATCCGCGTCGTAGGTGCGGGTCTGGATGACGACAGGCATGGGCACGGCGTGGCCCATGATCAGGGCCTGCTGCTTGGTGTCGAGGCGGGCCAGTACCTCGCGCAGCGCGCCCGCGCCGGAGACGCCGGTCAGCACGGCGCTGATGTCACGCTCGTTGTCCAGCAGGGCGGTAACGCGGGTGCCAATCTGGCTCATAACCTCTTCGTCAATGCCGGAGGGGCGCTGGTCCACAATCAGCAGAGTGACGTTGTACTTGCGCAGCTCGCGGGCAATGGTGCCAAAAATGGTTTGGCGGGCAATCTGCGGATCGAGGAATTTGTGCGCCTCTTCGATCACGATCAGCAGTTGGGGCGGCTCCTGGGCCTTGTCGCCCAGGGCGCGCTCGACCCGCTCGACGTACATATGATGGATGCGCCGAGTCAGGTAATTAGCCACCAAAATGTAGGCTTCCAGCGAGTTGCCGTAGCGGCCAAATTCCAGCACCACGTTAACGCCTTTTTCCAGGTATTCGATGATGCTTTGGGCTGAGTCGCCTTTCCAACTGTCGCGGATGAAGTCGAAGCGTTTAAAGCGTTCAACTCGGCGGCTGAGCGCATCCAGGCTGGAGCGGTTGATTGTCGTCTCTTCAACCAGAGCATCAATCTCAGCCTTGTCGGCGTCAAGTAAACGCTTGATCCAGCCGCGGCCCCAGACTCGCTGCAAAGAATAGGCGGCGCTCATCATCTGGTCGCTTAAATTGAGGGTGGTGCTTAATGTTTCTAAATCTTCCGTTTGGATGTCCGACCAATCCAGCACCACCACAAAATCGGGCCGCACCCGGCGGCGGCGGCTCGACTCCTCGTCGAGGGTAAAAATAGCGACCTGCTGCGGAAAAAGCTGCTTGAGACCTTTGACCGAGGTCCGGTTTTCGCTTTGCACCTCCCAGCCGTAATCGTTGTGCATATCAAAGATAAGGCTGACGGCAGCGCTGCGCTGGATGACGCCGGCCAGCAGCAGCCGGGTCAAAAAGCTTTTGCCGGTGCCGCTCTTGCCAAATACGCCAACGCTGCGTTCGACCATACGGTTCAAATCCAGATTAACCTGCACATCGGCCATATCCAGCGGCTCGCCAATGTGGAAGTGATGCTCGTCTTCCTGGCCGAAGACCATGTTGACATCTTCTTCAGTAGCCAGGCGTACGGTCGAGAAATGGGCGGGGATGGTTTTGACCGGCTTGGGCTGCTCGGCGGCTTTATCCAGCACCAGCATCGGAGCGATATGCAGCCGGCCAAAAACGCTGGCTCCGCTGTAAACCTCGCGCAAAAAGTCATCGCTGACATCAGGTGGTGTTTTTTCGATTTGAGGATTGGTGTTGTCCAGGGCCACGTCGGTGATCATGCCAAAAAATTTGAGCCTGGCCCCTTCGATGGTGATGTAACGGCCCACGGCCATCTCTTCCACCGGCGCGCTGGCATCGAGTTTGACTTCCAGCCCTTGGCTGAGCGAACCGCTAATGACAATACCCAATTCGCGGGTAGGGCGGGGAAAAAATAGATCCAATTCACTCATGTTTTCATTTGCCATAACGAGTTTCCTTAAATTTCAACTTCTATTCTATAATTCTTAGATTGGTTGAGGATTAAATGGCTGGAAGATGGGAGGACTGCCCAGAGGGAGCCTTCGGCTCGAAGGCTGGAAAAAATTGCCTACCTTCCAGTTTTCCAATCTTCCAACCTTCCATAATTATATTCAGGGTGTGGCCTATGAGTCTGATCTCCAAAAGGTGACTGATACCCTCCAGGAAATAGCCGCCCAGTTACCCGGCGTAAAGAAAGACCCGGCCCCGCAGGTGGTCTTTAGTGAATTTAGTGGCGCCGCAATTAAAGTGACCCTCTACTTTTGGATCAATGTGAGCGAAACGGGCTACTTTGTGGCCCTCGATGCGGCGGTGGAGCGCATCAAAGCCGCTTTTGAGCAGGAACAGATTCAAGTCACAGGGTAGCAATTCTGTTACTTTGCTACTCTGCTACCTTGCTATTTGTCCTCCACCTCCCATACCTTCAAATTATCAAAAGCAATGTGCGTCCCAGGTTCCTCATAAGTGCCGGCGGCTAATCCAATGTCACCCTGGCTGAACTCGGAGTCAATGGCGGCGTCAACCAGCTCGTCGTTGATGTAGAGCGTGAAATTGGATCCAACGGCTTCCACCCGCAGCAAATTGGTGTTGTGGCCTGAGTTGATGGCCCGGCTTTCGCGCCAGGGAATTATACTGAAATACTGCCCATCCACCGCTTTGCTGAAGGTGTAGTAACCGTCGCCGCTGATTTCAAAGCTGTAGAAATTGTCGTCGTCCTGATAACGCAGGATGACCCCATAATCGTTGTTGTCAGGGCCATCTAGCTGGCTGGTTTCGACTTCCAGCACAAAGTCGTCAAAGGTCTTCCCGGCCACCGACCAGTAGCTAAAGTCGGTTGTGTCTACGGTAATGAAATACTGTTCGTCTTCGTAACCCTGGCGATGATTGCTGTCCTGAACCACATCCCAGCCTTCGCGGCTAAAGTCATCCTCCAAGACCAAACTTTCCCGTGGGGCCGGCCGTTCGACCGGCTCGTAGGCGCTCACGGCAGGAGGGGTGGCGACAGGTTCCCCCGTTGCAGCCGGGGCAAAGGCATCGCTCAGGCCAATGCCGAGGCCGAGTCCCCCGGCAAAGGCGAGGCTGCCACAGAGAAAGAATAAGACAGCGGTGAGGATGATGGTTTTAGTCTGGAGCATTGATCAGTCAGGTGGGGCTACTCTACCGCCGATCCATCCGGCATTACGGCGAACTCCAAATCGGCTCCTGCCAGGTTCGCTCCGTCCAGGTTGGCCCTGGTCAAATCGGCTTCGCGGAGGAGAGCCTGGCTGAGATTAGCTTCGCCCAGGTTAGCTCCGCTTAGATTAGCCTCGCTGAGGTTAGCCTCGCTCAGATTGGCCTCACCCAGGTTGGCCTGGCTCAGATTCGACTCGCTGAGATTGGCCCCGCTAAGATTAGCTCCACTGAGATTAGCCCCACTGAGGTTAGCCCATCTTAAATCGGCCTCGCTCAGATTAGCCTGGCTCAGGTCGGCCCCGCTGAGATTGGCTCCGTTGAGCGCCGCGTGGCTTAAATCAGCCTGGTTCAACCTGGCGTCAATCAGGACTGCGTAATTCATATCGGCCCTGGCCAGGTTAGCCTCCATGAGATGAGCCTTGCTGAGATTGGCTCGTAACAGATGAGCCTTGCCCAGGTCTGTCCCGGTCAGGTTGGCCTCGCTCAGGTCCATGTTGGCCAGCCACAAGGGGCGGCGGTCGCTGTTGATAAGTTGGTGGAGTTGTTCCGGTGTGTATTGCATAGCAGGGAGTAGGGAGTAAGGAGTAAGGAGTAAGGATTCAAACCCTACTTCTTACTCCCTTCTTCACGGTTTTATCCTTCTCAAAATCCCTTCCAGCCGCACCAAATCGAAGCTGAGCAGGCGGGCCAGTTCGCGCCCGGCCTCGAGCAGGAATTGGCGGCGAGTTTCGGGTGAACGGATGGCAGCGGCGCGGCGCAGGTTAGCGATGAGCAGTTCGTCGCCGGGAATTTGGACGGCATTCAGCACCAACCGCAGGTAATCCAACTGCCCGGTAAAGATGCGAATATCGGCGTCGTCACACAGAGTCAGCGAGTCTAAACTGATCGGCGGCTGAGGGGGGAGGCCCTGCTCAAGCGATTGACCCTGACGCTGGTAGCCGACGATCAGCACACTCAGCTCGATAGGTACCAACCGGTTCTCGCGTTGGTCCAGGATTGCTTCGGGTTCTAATTCGCCGGCCAGGATCAATTGGCGCACGGCCGGGTCATCGCGCACTTGGACATCGTAAATCAAGCCAAAAATATTCATCCCATCGGGTAGGGACACTTTGACCAGGTCGCCAAAGTTGGGCGTGCTGGGTTGCAGCACCCGGCAGCCAACGGCAAAACCGACGGTACTGGCGCGCAAAACCCAGCCGACAGGCAAGGCAGTCGTCATAAGCGGAAACTTTCTCGAGCGGATAACAAGGTTTTGTTGAACTGCTTGGCCGATAGGGCCGGAGTCAAGCCCTGGCGGCGCATCTCCACGGCCAGCATCACCTCAACGGCCTGGCGTTCCTCGCTCGAAATTATAGCCAGTTCATGAGCGCGGGCCAGGACGTAAGGATAACCGCCATTGATCCGAGCCTGGCGAACAATGGCGGCGTGCAGGCAGTCCAGGGCGGGAGAATCATTGACCAGCCAGGCAGGCGCTTCAACCCGCACCAGGTTAGGCGCAGCCGGATTGAGACTGACATTCAGATAGAAAAAGTGAATACCGTGCCCGGCGTACTCATACTTCTCGGTGCCTTTGGCTCTCACGGCAAAGATGGCGCTGCGCTCACCAGGTCCTAGGAAATCAAACAAATCCGTATCGGTCAGGTGGCGAAAAGGATTGTGACGGAGGGCCTCCTCGGTGAGGGTATCCGGTTCCAGGGAGGCGAGGTGCAGCAGGGCGACCACAAAAGTGCTGCGGGGCCGGTCAATATACCCGGCGATCAGCGCCCCGGACTCCCGAAGGTTGTTAAGCAAAGCGATATAATCATCCTGGCGTTTTTGCTGCTGGTCGAAGGGCAGGTCAATCACCCGCAGGGTCAATTGGCCGTCAATCAAGGTGATGATTGGCTCGCTGCTGCCGGCATTCCGGGCAGCCAGCTCGGTTAAAACGGCCACCTCGGCCATATCCCGCTTGACATTAACTTCCCCGGCGGAAATCAACTGGCCCTGCATATCAAATAATTCTTCCGGATCGTAGCATAAAAGCGGGGTAGGGTTATACGCCTCCGGCTTGCGATTGGAGCCGTGCCGGTAGATGATGCTGCCGACGTTAATCAGGTAGTAGAGGGTAATCCCATGGCGGTCGGGCAGAATTTGAGAGCCGTCGCTGGCGATAACTGTAATTTGCTCCGGGCAGGCCGGCAGCGGATAGGACCGGGCCAGCGCCTCGCCGGTGGGCGCGGCGCCTACCCAATCAAAGCGCTGCTTGGCCTGGATTCTTTCCGCGCGGGCAATCCGTTCGGTCAGGGCGCTAAACTCGCCCGAAAAGCGGGTCAACAGCGCGGCCGCCTCTTCCGTCGCTGCTTTGCGGGCAGTGATTTGTTTATCTAAACTTTGCCCCATGGCTTTAACCTGAGGGGCTACCTGGTTAAGTTCAAGCGTCATTTCAATCCACGGTTAGCCATTAACAATTGGCCGTTTATTATCTGCGTCCGCCGGGGTATTAACCATAAGCAAGACTTTACCGAACCAGGTGAAGCTTTTACCCAGAAAACCTCTCCGTTTGCTTTCGGCTTGTGCCTCAGGCGCGGGGTCGGTTTCGGCAGCGGGTTCCTCGGCAAAGTAGAGCAATCGGGCCGAAGGATTATTCTCTTCATCGTAATCAATCCTGGCGTAGGGCAGCCGGGGCGGCAGGTCAGAGTACAGGGGCGCGCCCTCGAACAGCCCCTGCCAGATTTCAGGAGGCGCGCCGGACAGGTCGCGCAGCCAGCAGCCGGTGTTAATATAAACGCCGCCGGTTTCCAGGGTTTCCTGGGTTGGAAAATGGGTATGCCCAAACACCACTACCCTGGCTCCCTGCTGGCGAGCAATTTCTTCGGCGGCGTGGTGCAGGGCCGCTTGCTGTTGAGTCTGGTCGGCACGACCCATAACCAGCGGGTCGCTGCTAACCTCGGCCGGCGGGGCCAGGACCGGGTCGCGGCTGATCGCCGTAGCATCGCTTAAATATTGCTGCATCTGCTGGTGAAATTGGTGGCGAAAACCTGGTTCAGCCACGTAGCGTTCGGCCAATTCGCGCCGGGCGGCTGGATCTTCTAACTGGCGCAGCCAATCATCGTTGGAGAAAGCAGCCATATCATTTACGCCAAAATCGCTGACAACCAGGGCCGGCGTATG
Organism: Anaerolineae bacterium; assembly: GCA_023382535.1. The sequence goes on from JAHDWA010000005.1 coordinate 156,645, forward strand.
GCGGATGAACTGGGCCAGCATGCCGGCCGCAAAGTCAAAATCCCAGCGCAGCGCATACCAGATCAGGGTGGTGATGGGTTTGATATTATGAATAAACCAGCGTTCTTGCCCAATCCTGCTGCTAAAGTCAATGGCAAAACGAGACCCAACCGGATAGTAGAGCTGGCTCGAGTCGTTGGGCCAGCGCGGGTCGAGAAAATCATGATAGCTGTTCATCTTCTCGGTCCGCTGGTGGCCATGCTCTACATAAATCTTCTCGCGGCTGACAAACTCCTCGGCAAAAAGTAAGAGAGAGGAACGCGAGCCGGAAGCCCCCAACACCTCTCGCAACCGGGCTTTAACCCCCGACCAGTAGAGATTGACGTCGTGGTTGCCCTTGATAACGGTAATCCGGCGGGCCGGCGTCTCGACATGCATGAAATCGGACAGCGCGTTAAAAACTTCGGGATGACCTTCGACAATGAGGTTGAGGCGTTTGATCGAGGCGGATTCTGAGGAGTCCAGGTAGGCTTCGCTGGGGTAACGAGCGGTGGGGTTGTAATTTTCTACTGCTGGAACTTGCAGAAATTCAAACAGATCACCATTGATGATCAGTTCAACTTCACGCTGATCTCTTTCACTTTCTTGCCAGATTGCTTGCAAGAAACGGGCCAATTGTTTATCAACTATAAAATCTTCCAGATAATTGCTTTCCCGGTGTCCCGCCCCAAGGTGCAAATCTGAAAGAACAAACTTCAATTTGCGCCCCACTTAAGCTTGCCCCTTATTTTAGTTTGGGCAACATTATACCATATTCAAAATCGGGTTGACAATTGACCTGCAAGGCGTGATAATAGGATTTATGAACGGGTGGGTCAATAGCATCTTGACCCGCCCCTATCGAATTTTAAGGATGACCCGATGACGCAAAATTTGGAAATAAGTTATGGTCTAAATGAGACTCAATTGGCCCAGATTCGGCAGTTAGAAACTGCCTGTAATCAATTCGAAGGGCTGACCATGAAATTGAATTGGAGCACTTTGCGAGATCGCCCCAAAGACCAGAACAATGATTTTTTGTGGTATGCCGACGGGCAGTTGGTCGGTTATCTGGCTCTCTACGTCTTCAATCAGCGTGAAGCCGAAATCAGCGCCCTGACCCACCCCGCCTATCGCCGCCAGGGTATCTTTAAACAATTGCTGGCCGCTGCCACTGTCGAACTGAAAACGCGGAGTGTACCGGAAATACTTTTTATCTGTGAGCAGATTTCCAATTCAGGCGCAGCCTGTCTAAAACACCTGGGCGCGCGCTACGAATTTTCTGAGTACAAAATGCAGTGGCAGGAATCCCTCACTCTTATACCCGCGCCGTCTGAGCTGCAATTGCGGCCCGCGCAGCCGGAAGATATCGCCGACCTGGTTCGCCTGGACGAGATTTGTTTTAGCGTCTCTGCCGAAATGGCCAAACGCTGGCTGGCCCAAGATTTGGCCGATCCGCGCCGGAAAGTTTTGATGGCGACACTCGGCCCGGTCAAGCTGGGCAAAATCAATGTTTTGATGAATGAAGTTGAGACCTACATCTCCGGCTTTTGCGTCTGGCCTGAACATCGCCGTAAAGGGTATGGAAAAATTATCCTGACCCGAACCCTGGAGCAGTTGGTTGTCGAGGGCCGGCCTAATATTGTGCTGGAAGTTGCCTGCGACAATGAGCATGCCCTCTTATTGTATCAACACTGCGGCTTTCGCACCGTCACTGCCTACGACTATTACCGTTTGCCCGTTTAATAGCCCTCTCCCCCAACCCCTCTCCCACCGGGAGAGGGAAGTCGCGCCAGCGACGGGGTAAGGGCTGTTGAGGAGGCTGTATGATTGTCGCCAAACCCGATCTGGGTGTTATCTTCAGTATCATCAGTCTATTGCCGATTTTACTGGCAGCTTGTACTGAAAGTGGTGAAACATCGCTGACCCCAACGTCCCCCGTTGCCGCCGTTGCCCCTCAAGCGGCCGCCACCGGCCTGCCGCCTCTCGGCACAGCTAGTTTGCCCGTAATTGGCGATGCTCCCAATCCAGCGCCTGACAATGAAGCTGTTATTGATACCGTTGAGGTGATGATGCCTGAGACTTTACCCTTACAGGTCAGTGCCGTGGTCAAAGGAAAGCTGCCGGACGGCTGCATAACCATCGAGCGCATCAGCCAAACACGCAGCGGCAACACCTTTATGGCCACAATCATTACCAACCGCCAGCCTGATGCCGGCTGCATTGCCCAACTTCAACCTTTTCAGCAGGTGCTGCCGCTCGATGTGGCCGGACTGCCCCCCGGGGGTTACACTGTGACCGTTAGCGGGGCAAACAGCGTGAGCACGACCTTTCAATTGAGCGGCGAGAGTCCTACATCGATTCCGATCACACCCTCCCCATCCCCCACCCCGCCAAGCGCTACCTCTATTCCTGTGCTTGCCAACGCCGCTATCGGCGGCGTTGTCTGGGCCGATTTTTGCCGGCTGCTGGCTAATGGCGCCCCTTCAGTCGGCTGTATCCCGGATGGCCGCGGCGGATTTCGGGCTGACGGCACGTACACCAACGGCGAGGCGCGCATTGCCGGAGTCCAGGTAACTCTCAGCCGGGGTGGCTGCACCGGCGCTCCAGCTGTAGCCAGCCAAACCCTTACTAATGCCAACGGTTTTTACGACTTCGACCAGTTGCAGCCTGGGCCTTATTGTGTTTCCATCGAAACCCGGGCTGGGCCGAACCTGTCTCTGCTCCTGCCCGGCGATTGGACTTACCCTGCTCCCGGCGTGGGCCGTGCTGAGGTTTCGCTGGGGCCGGGTGAAAACAAAACCGCCGATTTTGGCTGGGATGACCAGTTTGACCGGATTCCCCCGCCCAGTGAGGGGACGAATTGTGTAGACCAGGCTGCCTATATCGCCGATGTATCCATCCCCGACAATACTCAACTGGCTCCCGGCGCGTCTTTTGTTAAAACGTGGCGCTTGCGCAACAGTGGGACCTGTGTTTGGGGCAGCGATTATGCCCTGGTCTTGGTGAGCGGTGAACCGATGGGGGGACAAGCGCCCGTGCCGCTGCCTCAGCCTGTCCAGCCGGGGGGCGAGGTTGATCTCTCCATTTCCCTGGTAGCGCCGGCCAATCCGGGAGCCTACCGCGGAGAGTGGAAGCTGCAGAATAGCAGTGGGCAGCAGTTCGGCAGCCGGGGAAATTATCCTTTTTACGTGCAAATTGTTGTGGGCGGGCCGGCTAATCCACCTACTCCGCCGGCCTCGTCAGTCAGTGGGCTGGTCTGGGCCGACGCTTGCCGGGTGCTGGGGGACGGTTCACCCTCCGCTGGCTGCATTCTGGATGAACTCAACGGTGCTTACCGGGGCGATGGTCTTTTGAACAATGGGGAGAGCGGCCTGGCTGGGGTGCAGGTCAAGCTCAGTGTGGGCGAATGTCCTGGCAACAATTTTGTTTTCACCACCACGACTACCGACGCCGGCGGCGCTTACCGCTTTACCGGTTTACAGCCGGGGCCGCACTGCGTCTCGATTGACGTTCTGACCGAGCCAAACGCTTCGTTACTCCTGCCCGGTGCGTGGACTTATCCCGTCCCCGAAGCGGGCAACGCTACCGTCATCGCCGGCCCGGGGCAAAGCCCAACCGCCGATTTTGGCTGGGATTACCAGTTGCAGTGACCCCCTCCCTGCCCTCCCCCTTTTAGGGGGAGGGTTTGGGTGGGGGTCAGTGGTCGAGGGATTTTACCTCCACCTCCGGGAGAAGGCGTTCCACGTCAGGCCGGTGGCTTTCCCCCGTGCCTTCAGCCAGCACCGAAGCTGCGCTGGCTGCCGTGGCCCAGCGCAGCGCCTCCCGCCAGTTATCCCCCAGCGAAAACCGCCAGGCCAGTATGGCCGAAGCCGTGTCGCCGGCTCCGGCAGCGTTGACGGCATGTTGCCGGGGGGCAATGACATGGTAGGAACCTTCCGCGGTCAGGGCTAAAATCCCCTCCGCGCCGGAGGTCAGCACCAGGGCCGGTAATTTTTCCCGTTCACGAACGGCTTGTCCAGACGCCTGGAGGTCGGCCACGGTTTGGGCCTTCGCGTTAAAGGTCTGGTTAAATTCGGCGCGGTTCATTTTGAGAATGGTGGGTCGGGCCGGGATAAGTTCCACAACCGGCGGGCCAGAGCTGTCAACCAGGATAGGGACCCCGACGGCATGCGCCGTTTCCGTCAGGGTGCGATAATAAGAAACCGGAAAGCCCGGCGCGAGGGTGCCGGCGGCAATTACCCAGGCTGCCTGGGGCAGATGCGCCTGGTAGCGCTGCAGCAGGCTGGCGGCGGCTTCGGGGGAAATGGGCAGCATTCCGCCAATAATGTGGCTGTGGTGGTGATGGTGGGTCTCTACGATCACATGAGAAATGCGTGTTTCACCTTCCAGCCAGATCAAATCGTGCCGGATGCCGTATCCATCCAGCAGTTTTGCCAAAGCCTGGCCGGTCAATCCGCCGACAATGCTTAAAGCCAGAGTATCAATTTCAAACGTGCGCAGCGCCACCGCGGCGTCGAGACCCTTGCCGCCAACATAGTCTACCATACGAGAAGCCCGCATCGTGACACCGGGCTGAAACTCGTCAATAAAGATAACTCGATCCAGGGCCGCGTTGGGCGTAACCGTCAGAATCATACCTGACCTCTTGCTGTGACTAGACTCCTTCCAGCCGGGCCAATTGGAGTCGTTACTGTTTTCATGCCAAATTATCCTTGAAAAACTGTTACTGCTCAGGTGACTGGCCCTTTTCTCTTTTGGCAAGCCGATTGAGAACAGCGAAGTTTAGAGCTAACCCAGTGCCAGTCACCTTTAGCCTGTGCAGTTACGAATAATTTTTGGTTCAATAATACTATGGCTTGCCGATAATACCAATACTGGAGTGGGGCAGGGTTATGAATTGACGCTCTACCGGAATCGTGTTATCTTACGCAGTTATTACCAACCGCCCGGGGAGACAGCTTCGTCCGGGAGCGGGGGAGAGTCACACGGGAAGGGGACCGTAATGAAAAAAATAATTGTCCGCATGCTCGGCTTGGTGGTGTTGTTTGCAGCAACAGCTATTCCGGCCTGGGCCGGTCAGGGGGTGGGCAGCAGCCCTTACATGGCCGAGCTGCTGGTCAGCGGTTTGAATACCGGCAATCTTAACCCCGGCCAGGAGTATTGGTACGCCTACAGCAGCCTCGATTTAGGCGATCCGGCCTACAATTCGATTGTGCTCAGTCTCAATTTTGAAGCCGAGGGCCGGGCTATCGCCGGCCGGGTTAATTTCCAGGTTTTCAACTTTGGGCAGGTAGACGCCTGGCTGAAAGATAACAGCGGTCCAATTGAGAACCTGGGCCTGGGGACTCCCGCCAGCGCCGATTTTGACGTGATTACCGGCGAGCGGCTGTGGTCTGGCCCGGTTGCGCCCGACCAGGTCTACTACGTGCGTATCTTCAACCTTTCGCCCAGCCCGGTGCGCTTCCGTTTGACGGCAGTGGGTCAAAAGAGCAGCCAAATTGATGTTTCTAGAGCGGTGGATCAGATTAATCCGAGTGTCGAGGACAAAGCAGCGGCGATTCCGGCAGCAATGAGCGTCTCGGCTGAAACTGAATTTTCAACCGTAGGACTTGAGCCGCTCCTGGCTTCGCCCGATATTTCGGCTGCTTTGCCCAAACTGCCGGATGACGCCTCTCCCACCCCGACCCATTGGCTGCTGGCGGCTCAGGCCATCAACGGACTGCCGCCCCAGGAAGCTGCTGCCTGGCTCATGTCGGCGGCCAAGTTGGGCTGGCTGCCGTTAGGCGACACGGCCCCGGCGTTGACGCCCTTTAATCCTTATGGCGACCAGCCGGTTACGTCGCGTGGAGGCGGTCAAGGCAGCGGTAGCAGTGGGGCGGGCGTGGTGGAAGAAGTTGTGGCAGTGCCGGTCAACCCCAACGAAGGCCAGAGCATCTATCCTAATCAGCCGTTAAAACTGCTGGCCGGAGCCAACACCGGCCGCCTGGGGCCAAACACGGAACACTGGTATACCTTTACCCCCGGCAAGGTGGACGGTAAGCTCATCGAAAATATGTCGTTGAGCATGTTCTTTACTCCCGGCGAGCCGAATATTGCCCGGCACGTTATTTTTGAGATGTTCACCGGCAGCCAGTATCAAATTTGGGAGCGCGGCACACCCGACGATATGGAGCACTTTGGCGCCGGCTCGTGGGTTTCCCGGGATGGTGATTACATCACCGGCGAGCGGCTGTGGCATGGCACGGTGGTGGACGGCGACCAATATTTTGTCAAAATCACCAACGGTACCAAGCAGTGGATTGATTATCACCTCATTACCGGCGATATCGTCAACACCGAACTGGGGCGGAAGTTTGCCACTGCCCGCCCCCTTGCCCCGGCAACCCCGACGGGCGACGATATCGGCTCGCCGCTGCCCATCGGCAAAGGGCACAATCGGGGGCGTCTGGCGGCGGGCGAGGATATCTGGTTCAGTTTTGAGAACAAAAATTATGATCCAGATAAATTTGAGTTTCTGAATTACCTGATCGAACTCAACCACACGCCGGGAGCCGGCTATGTGACCAATTACGTCAATCTGGAAATCTACCCCTTCCAGGAGCAGCAAATCTGGCGGCGCGGCGATACGGACCAGATTACTCCGCTCGGTGCGGGCAGCGACCTGAAGTATGATAAGGCGACCGGCACGCACACCTGGGTTTGGAACGGTCACCTGGTCTCCAACACGACCTATTTTATGCGGGTCCGCAACGACTCGGTTACGGATATAGATTACGATTTGTTTATCCAGCAGCGGCGGTGATAAATAATTCAGCCACTTTCCGTAAAAGCGTAAATCTCTGTAACTGCTCAGACTAAAGGTGACTGTACCTGGTTAATTCTAAGCTTTGCTGTTCTCAATCGTCTTGCCGGAGAAAAGCGCCAGTCACCTGATATAGTAATCTTAACCGTACCAAACAAGGTAAGAGCCATCCTAAAGTTCAGGATGGCTCTTTTTTACTTCCGATTGGTTTATATTTTCCTTTTTTCGGGAGGAGGGCAATTAGTAGCGGGAACGGTGAATATCACCGTTGTGCCTTTTTTTTCTTCGCTCTCTATCCAAATCTGCCCGCCATTCTTTTTAACCATCTCCTGACATAGAATCAGCCCCAGACCTGTCCCCGCTTCTTGGGCAGTGCCAGGGGTGGTATGATGGACATCAAGCTTGAAGAGTTTGGCAATATTTTCCGGGCTAATACCCAAGCCGGTATCACTGACCTTGACCTCGACCCATTTTGCATCCGGCTGGTCTGGCGAAATACCGTTGTGATGGGCAGATAATGTTACCTGGCCCTCTGCCGGGGTAAATTTGAGTGCATTAGAGGTTAAATTGCGGATAATGGTGTCAATCATATAACTATCGGCGTAGGCAAAGAGTTCCTCTTCAATGGTATGATTCAGCCGAATTTTCTTACTGAGAGCCGTTTCTTCCAGTAAGGCCACCGTTTTCTCAGCCAACTCATGCAAATCAACAGGGCCAGGATCATATTCTATCCGTTCTTGTTTCAGCCGGGACCAGGTTAACAGGTTTTCCAATAAATTGAAGGCGGTTCGGGCTGAGCGGTAAACACTCCGCGTCATGGCCTCAATATCCGCTTTGCTAAAACATTCTAGCCCCTCCAGCATCAGTTCCGTATTGCCCAATAAAACTTGAAACGGATTGCGCAAATCGTGCGAGATGATAGAAAAGAGCCTATCTTTATCTCTATTGGCCTTTTGAAGAGCGATTTCGGCTTCCTGGCGCTGTTTAACTTCATTTTCCAGGGTTTCATTTTTGGCATGCAACTGGTTGACCAATTTTTCAAGCTTGATTCTCTGATGGTAAAGATCAAGAAAAATCTGGATCTTGCTCAACAAAATTTCCGGGATAAAAGGCTTGCTCAGAAAATCAACTGCTCCAGCATCATATCCTTTACGATGATGATACTCATCTGAAAAAATAGCGCTCACAAAAATGATTGGTAGATTGGCCGTACTGGGATTACCCCGCAATAGTTCAACCAATTCGTAGCCATCCATCTCTGGCATTTGAACGTCCACAATGGCCAGGCAAAAATCGTGCTCCAGGGTTAAGCCCAGAGCGTCAAATCCGGATGTGGCATGGAAAATTTCAACATCCAACTTAACCAGCAGTTTTTCCAAAGCGTAAAGATTTTGGAGTTTGTCATCAACCGTCAGAATCTTGGGTTTTGACTGTGGTTCGTTCATGGGGCATCTCTGGGCTAGAAGTCAGATCAAACTTGCCTTTTTATAAGCTCTACTTATAAAGCCAGACCTGTAACATAGAAAACAGACGGTCCACCTCAATGGGTTTGGATAAATAATCATTGGCCCCGGCAGCCAGACATTGTTCCCGGTCACCTTTCATGGCTTTTGCGGTCAGAGCCAGAATGGGTAACGTTTTGAACTGCTGCTGGGCGCGGATATGCCGGGTCGTTTCATAGCCATCCATAACCGGCATCATAATATCCATCAAAACCAAATCAACTGGCTCCTGGGCCAGTAAATCCAGCGCTTTTTGGCCATTCTGCGCAATGCGGACAATCAACCCCTTATCAGACAACAGCTTGGCTAGGGCGAATGAATTGCGCATGTCATCATCTACAATCAAAACCTTTTTGTTTTTGAACAGTTCCTCTTTGTTGTATAACTGCCGGATGGTTTGCTGTTTATCTTCAGACATATCGGCTACCACCCGATGAAGAAAGAGTGCCGTTTCGTCCAGCAACCGTTCCGGCGATTTCACCCCCTTGACGATGACGCTATCGGCGTATTTCATCAATTCAAGATTTTCTTCGAGGGTCAGCTCCCGGCCGGTATAAACAATGACCGGGCACTTAGAGGCAGCCATATGGCCGTTCATCCGGCTGAGCACTTCAAAACCACTCATGTCGGGCAGGCTCAAATCTAAGATCATACAGTCAAAAGTCCGTGTCTTTAACAGGTCAAGGGCAGTTTGGCCCCGGTCAGCCTCACTAATTTGCACATCGCTGCCACCCAACAGCTTCTTAATGCTGTGCCGGGAGTTGGCGTCGTCTTCAACTAACAGCAGCGATTTAATATCTTTGGTCATGAACTGCTCAATTTTTTGGAATGACTCAGCCAGTTGTTCCCGGCTGACCGGCTTGGTCAGATAACCCAAGGCCCCTTTACGATAAGCATCCAGTACCTCTTCATCTACCGACATGATATGCACCGGAATGTGCCGGGTGAGAGGATTACTTTTTAATACTTGCAATACTTCCCAGCCGCTGATGTCGGGCAGGTTGAGGTCCAGAATAATAGCCTCTGGAGTATGGTTTTTGACCAGGGCCAGCCCGGCGCTGCCCTCTGCGGCCACCAGACACTTGAAGCCCTTTTTGTGGGCAAAATCGTAGATAATTTTGGCAAACTTGAAGTCATCCTCGATGACCAGCAGAATTTTGTCGCCCGCTTTCAAGCCGGCCCGATCATCGGCGAAAGCGGATTGAGCTGCCGGAGTGAGGGCAGGCTGGGTAGAAACGAGTTTGGGCTTGTGCCCATTGGTCCCTTCTGGCTCTGCTGGCTGTACTTTTGGCTTCAGAGTTGGCTCATCTGCCTTTTTCTCAATCGGCAAATATAAAGTAAAGGTACTGCCCTGGCCCCGTTCACTTTCAACATTGATTTGCCCACCCAGTTTGTTAGCTAACTCTCTGGAAATAGACAGGCCCAGGCCCGTACCGCCATACTGGCGGCTGGTGCTGCCGTCAGCCTGCTGGAAAGCTTCAAAGATAATCTTTTGTTGATCCGGCGTCATGCCGATACCTGTATCAACGATGCTGATGGCAATAGTCCGGCTGGGGTCCAGCCCGCTGCGGGATAAGTTTACGGTAGCTTCTGGACGATAAACGTTGAAGCTGACGCTGCCGGCCGAGGTGAATTTGAAAGCATTGGAGAGCAGATTTTTTACAATTTGCTTGATCCGTTGGGCATCGGTTTCAATGGTCGCCGGTAGGTTATCAGCCAGGTTGAGGTGCAGGTCAAGCCCTTTTTCTTTGGCGATGTGGGCAAATTGTGTCTGAACCATGCTGACCAGGTCGGTTAAAGGCAGCGGTTCAAAGTGAAAAACCATCTGACCGGATTCTACTTTGGATAGGTCAAGAATATCGTTGATCAGATTCAGTAAATCATTCCCGCCGCCGTAGATAATTTTAGCCGATTCAACCTGTTCCTTGGTGAGATTCCCTTCTTCATTATCAGCTAAGATGCGAGCCAGGATGAGCAGGCTGTTCAAGGGGGTGCGCAGTTCGTGGGACATATTGGCCAGAAACTCGGATTTATATTTGCTGGCCAGGGCTAATTCTTCGGCTTTCTGTTCAAGCTCCTGCTGGGCCGTTTTTAATTCCTGATTCTGCTGATCCAGAACGGCTTGTTTGTCTCGCAAAGACCGGCTGTTTTCTTCTAATGCCGCCGCTTGCTCCTCTAGCTGGGCATTGGTGGTTTCAAGTTCCGATTGTTGTTCTCGTAATCTGGCCTCTGAGGCCCGCAGACTCTCTGCTTGGTTTTCCAGTTCCTCATTGGCTACCCGTAATTCCTCACCCTGAGCCTGCAACTCTTCGGCCTGCTCCTGGGTGCGGGTCAACAATTCATTGATACGGGTGCGGGTCTGGACCGTATTAAAGGCAATCGCGATGTTGTCCAGCGCCGTTTGGATAAATTCATACTGGGTCTGGCTAAATTCGCTCAACGTGCCCATTTCGACGGCCCCAATCACCCGATCATTGTACATAAAGGGGAAGACCATAATGTTTTTGGGAGCCGTCTCGCCCAAACCTGACCGAATGGTGATGTAGTCGTTGGGGACATCGGTGATGAACATGGGACGTTTTTCCAGCGCGGCCTGTCCCACTAGCCCTTCCCCAAATTTAAAGGTGGCCGGCTTTTTACTGCTATAGGCATAGCTGCCAATCAGGTCCAAAGTGTGATCCTCAGCCACATACAGAGCACCAATCTGAGCCTGAAGGTAGCTGCATATCTGTTGAAGAACACCGTTGGCCAGAGTCGAAATATCCTGCTCGCCCCGCATTTTGTCGTTCAATTGGGCCTGGCCGGTGGTTTGCCAGATCTGCCCTTCTAAAGTTTTGTTGGCAAGTTCGGTTTCTTCTCTGGCCTGGTCGGCTTTTTCTTTGGCCAATTCGGCTTCTTTTCTGGCCTGGGTTGTTTGTTCAAATAAGCGGGCATTGGCAATCGCAATGGCCACTTGATTAGTCAATGACCGCAGCAAGTTAGCATCGCTTTCGTCCAGGCCGCCGATCTCATCCTCCTGCACATCGAGAACGCCGACCACCTGCCCTTCCACGATAATCGGGATGGCCATCTCGGCGCAAGTATCAGGCAACAGGGGATTAGACAACCAATCCTCGGCCTGACCCACATTACCAACCATGATAACTTCGCCGGTTTGGGCGGCGCGGGCCACCAGGCTGGTTGGCGTGCTCAAAGAAATGGTGTGACCCTGGGCTTTCATTGTTGCGCCGGCCTCACCGGTCCCGGCGCGCATAATCAGCGTGCGTTGACCTTCATCATTCGCATCATCTTCAGCCAGGATATAGGTCTGAACATGGTAGTAATCAAAGCTGTCTTTGATTTGATTGACCACCTCTACCAATAACTCTTCCAGGTTGAGGACAGCATTGAAGCGTCCGCTCAGTTTGGCGACGATTTTCAAACGTTGGGTGTAGCTTTCTAAGCCTGCCAAAGTGTGTCGCAATTGCGCTGCCATCTCATTGAAAGTGGCGGCTAGCTGGCCGATCTCGTCCCGGCTGTTTGTGTCAGGCACAACTACGTCCAACTGTCCGGCTTTGATCTGTTCTGCACGGGCCACCAGGGCGGCGATGGGGCGAACGATAAAGTTACGTCCCAGGCCAAGTGCGCTCACGCTGCCCAGCAAAGCCAGCACCCCGACCGCAATCAAATCGGTAGTCACTAATTGGTCACGGAGATGGGTTGTCGCCGCTGTTGAGGCGGCCAGGCCGAATACGGCCGCCATTTCATTGCCGATTCCCAGGGGCGCATAAATCACGCGATAGGTTTCACCCTGGATGCCGACCTGACCCCGCGTGATTTGTCCCTGTGCTGCTTGAGTCCACAGCGAGAGATCTATCTCAAAGGCGTTGTTAAGATCAGATTGGGCGTCGGTGGTGGAGATGGCGCTGAGATTGCCTTGGGCGTCAAACAGCGCCAGCAAGGGGTCCGTCCGCTCAAAGTTCAAGGTAAACAGGGCGGCGTTATCCAACAAACGACCGATGGATAACGCACCCACTACCTGGCCAGCCGATGTTTTAAGGGGCCGGACAACCACCAGCAACCAACCCTGCGCCGTCGGCACTAACTTTGTTGCCTCGATTTGGATAAGCCCCAGCCGGTTAAACCGATCCAGTTCAGGAGGCACGGCTCCTACTTCAAAGTTTCCTTTCACGCCCAGCGTTCGACCGTCAACATCCATGACTTGCACATAGCTCAAATCTGCTGAACGAACAGTGGTGGCCAGCAGCAGGCCCTTCACCACCGCCTCGTCGCCCCGTTGGGCGGCGTCGAGCAAGGCTGGGTCACTCACCAACCGGGCCGCGCTGATTAAGAGGTTGGCCTCAAGTTGGGTGAATTGCTGTCTGATGACTCTCTCTTCCTGCTGCAACCGGGTAGCGACGGTATCGGCTTCCAGCCGGTTCAGGCCGGTAATGGTCAGCGCCAGTGTCGCGGCGAGTGTAAGCCCGAGAGGGACCAGCGTGAGCAGTAACAACTTACCGGCTATGGGTAAGTTCTTTAGGATGCCAAGCAACTCCCCAGGGAAGGTCGGTAAATGTTGTTTACTCATACAGGTACCCTCTCGTCGCTGTCTGGTTACTTGTCCAGGGTAATGCCTTGCTCTGTTAACAATGTTCGAGCTTCAGGGCTGGTGATAAAATCGAGAAACGGCTGTACCTTGGCGGCATTGGCTGGCAGATAAGCCACCCCCACCGGGCGAGTATAAGGGTAGTCCCCGTTGAGATCCGCTGGCTCCTGACCATCAATCGCCACAGGGTTGACTTTCAGATTCCCCAAGCGGATACCCCCATAGGCCAGATAGGCAATCGCATGGGTCGTACTCGCCAGTGCAGATTTCAAATCATCTTCACTGGTAAAGACCACCGCCCCGGCCGTAAAGGCCGCCTCTCCAAAAAGCCCTTGACGTAAAATTTTTGTGTTGGTTTCTTCTTCATCCCGGACCAGGACGCTGATGGTAGCATCCGGGCCGCCGACCTCCGACCAGTCCTTGATTTTCCCCAGGAAGATATCCTTCACCTGTTGGCTCGTCAGGCCGTTGATAGAGAGATCAGGACTCGTGGCCACCACGACTTTTTCGGTGCCAAAATGGAGATAGACGATCCCATCGGCCAATTCTGAGTCTTTGGGCGGACGCGACATGGTCCCCAAGTCAAGCTGCTCTGCTAACACGCCTTTAACGCCCCCACTGGAGCCTGCGCCGGACAGGAATTCGAAGGCCAGGTCATTATGTTGGCGGTTATAGGCCTCGGCCAGATACTTTAGTATGGCGGTCGTGCCGCCCGAGCCTGAGACCGTCAAAGTCGTCTGGGGGACAACGATGGGCGTGGGCCTGGTCTGAGCCGCTGCATTATTGCAGGCAGCCAGCGTTACTACTACCAGGGTGATGAATAGACCCATCAGAAATGCGGGTTTTTGTGGTGCAAGTTTCATTTTGCTGTTCCTTTCTGAACAAATGATATAAGGTTTTGGGTTTTGGATTGGTTTTCTGGGGGGTCAGGATTGGAATTTCTGATTGCATAGGTCTTATTTATTGACAGGTGCGTTGAGTATTTACTCCCCTACAGCCTGAGCCAGGTGAGCCTGTTTGGGAGGGATGACCATTTTGATAATACTGGTAAGGTACGTCACTGATAACCCTTTTACTTAACTTCCTATATGAGTGAAGTTATTCTCATTATAAAAGAAAATGTTTCATTCTTCTGTTAGGGTTGTGTTTGGATTGTGTTGGAATTCACATAGAGTTTAGTCCAATTGTGGCTTGCTCCGGGGTGGTGTTAATACAATCGTAATAATTCTCCTCTAAAGTCTGAAATAGACAGGGGCACAACTGCCCAAGAACGGCCTTTCGGCTATCTGCTTTCGCTGGATTGCCAAATCCGGCGGTTGTGGCGTGGATTTGGCAATCCTCGCCCAGCGAAGTGGTCGAGACAGAAGTGATAACCAGCCCGGCTCAAAAAGAAAGGAGAATGTTATGCGAAAATCACACCCGTTAAGGCTTTTTATCCTTGGTTTGGTGCTGTTACTGGCAGGGTGCAGCAGCGCCGAGGCCGGCCCTCCCGCGCCGGTAAAAGAAGCGCCGGCTGTCGAGGTTGCGCCGGCGATGGAAACCCAGGCGGAAGCGCCGGAAAGTGAAATGATGGAGAAGTCGGCGGTGATCATGGAAGAAACTGAGCCAATGGCCGAAAAGCCGGTGGTAGAGGTTGAAGAAGCGGCTCCGGTCGGCGAGCAACCTGAGGCGATGGCTGAAGGGCAGGCGGTTGTGGCTGGAGAGTCAACGGCTGAAGTCGAAGAAGCCGCTCCGGTTGATGTAGAAGCGGAAGTGATGGCCAAAGTTGAAGAAACTGCCCCTGCTATGAAGGAAGGGGCGGCGATAGTTGAAACCGCGCCCGTCGAGGAAGAGACAATGAAACAGGCAGAAACGATGACCCAGGCCGGTCCCACCGAAGCGCAGGCGCAGCTTTTAGCCACTCTGGGCAACCGGGGCAGGCCGCCGGAACTGTTTAATGAAGTCTGGCTTAATTCCAACCCATTGAAATTGGCCGATTTGCATGGTAAAGTAGTTATTGTGGAGTTCTGGACCTTTGGCTGTTATAATTGCAAAAACGTCGTCCCTTCACTGCGGGCGTGGCATCAGATCTATCAGGATGACGGCCTGGTGATTATCGGTGTCCACACCCCGGAATTTGGTTACGAGCGCGAAATCGAAAATGTAAAGCAGGCCCTGATTGACCAGGATATTCCTTACGCCGTCGCCATTGATAACGATTGGCAAACCTGGCGGGCTTACAATAATCGCTACTGGCCGGCCAAGTATTTTATTGACAAAGCCGGAAATCTGCGCCATATCCACATCGGCGAGGGGCGCTACGAGCAGCAAGAGGAGATTATCCAGGCGCTGCTGGCCGAGAAAGTATAAAAAGTAGCAAAGTAGCAGAGTAGCAATTTAAAACCTGCTACCTTGCTACTCTGCTATATGATTGAGGAACTTCCATCTTGTCTCCCAAAAAACGTATCCTTGTGGTTGACGACGAGCCGAATATCCGCGAAGTGGTCGAGCTGTATCTGCGCCGGGAGGGCTTTGAGGTCGAGGTGGTCGGCGATGGCGCGGCGGCCCTGGCGGCGGTGGAACGCAAAATTCCCGATTTGATCGTGCTGGATTTGATGCTGCCGGTTTTGGGCGGCCTGCAAGTGACCCGCGTTTTGCGCCAGGGCGAGCAAAGCATCCCGATCATTATGCTCACCGCCAAAGGCGAGGAAGCCGACCGCATCGCCGGCCTGGAACTGGGCGCCGACGATTACCTGGCCAAACCCTTCAGCCCCAAGGAGTTGGTTGCGCGGGTGAAAGCGGTGCTGCGCCGGGCCAGCGCCAATCCCCTGGTAGACCCCCAGGCCCAGCCCTTGAACAGCGGCGATATCACCCTCAATCCGGCCACCCGGCAGGTCTGGCTGAAAGATAAGGCTGAAGTGATGCTGACGGCCAAAGAGTTTGATTTGCTCTGGTTCTTGATGAATCATCCCGGCCAGGTTTTTACCCGCGACCAACTGCTGGACCGGGTTTGGGGTTATGACTTTTTTGGTGATGCCAGCACGGTTACGGTTCATGTGCGGCGGCTGCGGGAGAAAATCGAACGCGACGCGACCAAGCCGGAATACGTGCTGACCGTTTGGGGAGTTGGCTACAAGTTCAGGGTGGATGAGCGATGAACAGCAGCCTTAACTGGAAAGCCGCCTGGTCGCCCATGGTCGGGTTGGTGGGAGCCTTTTTAGTGGCCCTGGCCATTGCCGTTTACATCATGGAAGCGCCGGCCAGCGACCTGAAAGACCTGATCCAGTTTTTGCTGACCTCCAGCCTGCCCTCCTTGCTGATCGGTTACCTTGTCTTTACCGTCGGCCGGCGCTGGCTGCGCAGTATTCGTTACAAAACGCTGCTGGCCTACAGCCTGGGCGTTATCATTGCCATTATCAATATTTATGTCACCTCGCAGTTGATGTTTGTCTCGGAGCATGACTTTCTGCTGCTGGGGCTGCTGTTGATTTTTGCCGGGATTCTATCGGCCTCGTTTGGTTACCTGCTGGCGGCCAGCATGGCCCAATCCTTATTCTTGCTGCGCCTGGGGGCGCGGCGGATTGCCGGGGGTGACTTTTCGGCGCGGGTTCATTTGACCGAGGTGGACGAGCTGTCGGAAGTGGCCGAAGCGTTTAACGTTATGGGCGACGAGCTGCAAAAATCCTTTGCCCGCCAGCGGGAGCTGGAGCAGGCCCGCCGTGATTTGATTGCCGCCGTCAGCCACGATTTGCGCACGCCGCTGACCTCGATTCGGGCCATGATCGAGGCCCTGGCCGACGGCGTCGTGACCGAGCCGCCGACGGTGCGGCGCTACTACGCCGTGATGCGCTCCCAAATTGAAAATTTATCCGGGCTGATTAACGACCTGTTTGAGCTGTCTCAGCTCGAAACCGGCCAGGTGCAACTGGCGCTGGAAGCGGTCAATCTCAATGACCTGCTCTCCGATGTTCTGGAGAGTATGCAGGCCCAGGCCGGGGCCAAGGGCGTCTCTTTGAAAGGGATTTTTTACGAGGATTTGCCAATTATCAAAGGCGAGATGAACAAACTCCAGCGGGTCATTACCAATCTGGTCCAGAATGCCATTCGCCATACCCCTACGGGCGGTTCGATTTCCCTGGCCACGCAGGTCGCGCCGGAAGGGGTCCAGGTGGAGGTGACGGATACCGGCGAGGGCATTGCCCCCGAAGATTTGCCCCACATTTTTGAGCAGTTTTTCCGTGGCGAAAAGAGCCGCAGCCGCGAGACCGGTGGCGCGGGCCTTGGCCTGGCCATCGCCAAGCGCATCGTTGAAGCCCACCACGGCCGCATCTGGGTCGAGAGCCGGGTGGGTCAAGGGACGCGGTTCAGCTTTGTGTTGCCGGCTTCCTGATCCCTAGAGAGCGATCGGAAACCCGCAGCGGCAACCTTGCCACCGGTGCTCGTCCGGCGATAAAGTCGCCGGACTATCCCACAGCGCCCGATTAATCGGGCTAAAGCCGGGTTGACCCGGCGCTGTTCCATAGCCCTGGCATTCATGCCGGGGCGGGCCAGACCAATGAAATAGTTTCCGAACGCTTTCATCCCTATCCTAAACCCTCTGGTAGTAACGACTTTAGTCGTCCCTTAAGCGACTGAAGTTGCCACTACTTTCCCTAAAAATCCATTGTCAACGAACCAGAACTATGCTATAGTGGAGGCAGCAGGCTGAAATGGTAGCCTTTCCCTAAGATATGAGAAAGGACCATGCCGGGTTCAAACCCCTTCTTTCATCGCGGTCCCATCCACAACCGCGTCTATTTTTTTGGCCGTGAGCAGGAAACAGGCCAGGCCCTATCTCTGCTTGGCAACGGCCAGAGTATCTCCCTGGTTGGGCAGCGCCGCATCGGCAAGAGTTCCTTCCTGTTCCACCTGGCCGACCCCCACATCTTCACTCAGTATGGCCTTGACCCAGCCCAGCATCTCTTTGTGTACCTTGACTGCGGCAGCCTGAGCACTCTGCCTCCCCCGGACCTTTACCGCGTTTTGCTGGAAGAAATTGGTGACACCCTGACCGATGTCGTCGGGACATCGCTCCTTAACCGGGAAGCAGACCCGGCAGAGACGCGACACCTCACCCATCGCGCCTTCGAGCAAACGCTCCGCCACCTGACCCGGCAGGGCTGGCAGCTCATTCTTCTCCTGGATGAGTTCGAGCGGCTGAGCCGCAATCCTCACCTGGACCCCGACTTTTTTTCCGGCCTGCGCGCCCTGGCCGCCCGGAATTCCGTCGCTTACGTGACTGCTTCCAAGCAGCCCCTGTTAGAGCTGACCTACGCCAATGCCAGCGCCCTTAGCTCCCCCTTCTTCAATATTTTTGCCAGTATCCGCCTGGGCCTCTTTGCTGAGGAGGAAGCCCATAACCTGCTCACCACTCTGGCCGCCAGAAGCGGCTTGACCTTCTCCCCATCCACCCTCGACCTTCTGCTCGACCTGGCCGGCCCCCATCCCCTCTTTCTGCAGATTGCCGGTTTCCATGCCTTTGAACTAATGCAGACCTCTGAGGTACGCTCCACGAAAACCTCAGAGGTCTTGCCGGACCCTGCCGAACTCCGCCGCCGCTTTCTGGATTCGGTGGAGGAACACTTTACTTATTACTGGCGCAACCTCTCGCCCGAGGAACAGCGGGCTTTGGCGACCCTGCCGGCTATAGAGTCCGGCCCCACCCTGACCAGCCTTGAAAAAGCCTGTTTAATTATCCGCCGTAATGACCGCTACGACTATCTCTCACCCGCCTTTCGCGCCTTTGTCCAGGCCCAGGCCATTCCCGGTTTGCTTCAGGCCGGTCCTGTGGCCATAGACCGGGAACAGCATCAAGCTTCCCTCCACGGCCAGCCTCTGGTTTTGACCACCACACAGTACACTTTGCTGATACATCTTGTCGAACGGGCGGGCCAGGTAGTCAGCAACGAGAGCTTGGAGCAGGCGCTCTGGGGGGAGACGTACGTCGAGGACCCGGAACGGCTGAAATCGGTCATCAAGGGGCTGCGCCAGGCGTTGGGTGCGGAAGCAGCCCGGCTGGAGAATGTGCGGGGAGTGGGTTACCGCTTCTTACCCTGATTTTCCCCCAAATTCTCCCCCAATCTCCCCTGATTTTCCCTTAAAATTGCCTCGCTTTTGTTATATGCTCTGACCATTATAAAAAATGGTTATGGCTCATCAAACCGGAGGCAAAAATGAAAAAGTTTCTTATCCTTATCGGGATGATTGTTGGTGTGCTGGGGCTGACGTCAGCCTTCTATCCTCAGTCTGTCAGGGTTGAAGCGCCCATTCAAACGGATGTCTGGAACCGTTCTGGCAGCGGCTTTGAATTGAGTAGCGTCCAGTCCGCGCTTCCGGTCCCGGTTGAAAAAGAGGCATGGAATCGTTATGGCAGCGGTTTTGAGTTGAGCAGCGTGCCGGGTTCGCTCTCTGCCCCCGTCCAAAAAGAGGCGTGGAACCGTTATGGCAGCGGCTTCGAATTGAGCAGCGTACGGACTATCACCGAGATTAAGGCTTCTATCCAGAAGTATTGGTGGAATCAAGCCGGGAGCGGTTTTGAACTGAGCAGCATGCCGGACGTCGATCAAAAGTAAGATGGTCTTCGGTAGACCTGTCAGGTCTGGCCTGATTAACGCCTTTTTGCACTAGCCTTGACACCCGGCCAGAAAATCGTTGAATGGAAAAGGGGGGAAAGATGAAACTTATAAGACGGCTGTTGGTCTTGATGATATTCCTCGCCGCCCTGCCTGTGGCCGCAGTCCAGGCTGACGGCGGCATCGCGGTTCAACCTTACTGGACCTTCCCCACCGGCGCCCCGGTGACTCACGTCCAAACCGGCGACATCAACGGCGACGGTACGCCGGAAGTGGTCATGACGACCGCCGACAACTGGCTTTACGTGGTGGAGAACGACGGCCGCCTAGCCTGGCGTTATGAACTTGAGACCGCAACAATAACCCTGTTAGTGGCGGACTTAGATGGCGACGGGCAAACCGCCGAGATTTATGTGGGAGGCCGGGATCGCCAAATCTTGCTCAGCGCTACGGAGAAACCCATCTGGAGAATTATCCAAGAAGCGCCGGAAGGAACGGAGATATCTACGCTGGCCGTTTTTGCGGTTGACCTGGACGGGGATGGACGGCGCGAACTGCTTCAAGGGAATCCTGTGGCGGCGGGCTATTCAGATAGCAAAACAGGACAGGTTATGATAGGTATAACATTTAGGCAGCCGGTTATAGACATTTGGACTGGTGAGGTGGACGGCGATGGCCGGCCGGAGATCGTGCCCAGTGTGGTTGGGAGTAACCTGGTCTATGTTCTGAACGACGACCTTAGTTGGGCCTGGCAGCAACCCCTTGAGGAGGTGCGTTTGGTGCAAGGAGGGGATGTGGATGGCGACGGCCTGGCCGAGATTGTGGCTCTCAGCGCCTCGTGGGGCCTGATCCTATTGGAGAGCGACGGACAACAAATTTGGCATCATCAAAACCTGACAGGTCTAACAAACCTGTCAGATTTGACCCCGCCTCTGCCCGGACAACTGCTCGCCCATGACCTGGACGGCGATGGGCAGAGCGAGATCATCGTCCTGGCTCCGGCGGGGGTTCACGTTTTTAGAGGAGATAGCAGCCAGGTTTGGCAACAGCCCTTGGCTCTGGTGACAGACCAGAACGCTCCTGATCAGAGTTCCGCAGGTTTCGTGCAGGAAGCTTTGGAGTCCGGCGGATTTCGATCCGGACTCCAGGTTGCTGATATAAACGGCGACGGCCAGGCCGAGGTTGCCGTGACCACAGGGGGCCAGGGGCCGATTTATCTGCTGGCGGCCAACGGCCAGCGCCTGGCCGAATACCTGGTCGAGCAGAGCACCGGCACGCTGGCCTATGCCGACCTGAACGGCGATGGCCAGGGTGAAATGATGGTGGGTACGGAGACCGGCCTCCAGGTTTTTGGAGCGGCCCGGCCGGTGGAGCGGCGCGAATTATGGCAATCACGATTTTTGAATACGGTCACTGCCCTTGAGCTAACCGATCTGGACGGCGATGGCCGGAGCGAAGGAGTGGCCGGCACTCAGGAGGGCCAGGTCTATGCCCTGGCTGGTGACGGCCATATCCTATGGCAAGTAAATCTCCCTTATGAACCCGGGGAAACTAGCAGTTTACCCATTGTGTTGGCCCTAAGCGCCGGCGATGTAGATGGTGATGGTCAGCCCGAAATCATTGCCAACGACCGAGGTAGTCAAATTTATCTTTTAGATAGCCGGGGGCCGCGCTGGGTTATCCCCACTGAAGGTAAGTTTATTACCAGTGTAGCCGCTCATGATCTCGACGGCGATGGCCGGGCCGAAACTATTCTCGGCGGCGACTCGCTCTTGGGGAGCGCCAGCGTGGTCAGGTTGTTGGACGGTACCGGCAAGCTGATCTGGGAATGGAATCTGACCGGAGGGGTGACAGCCGTGGCCGGTGACGGGGAGTACATTCTGGTCGGAACCAGTAGTGGGCAGGTTTACCGGCTGAACGCTGCCGGAGCGCCGGTCGGGGAGTACGAGTTGGGAGCCAGGGTGCTCAGTTTCAAGTCTGAGCAGGCGATCACCGAGAACGGACGAGTTTACCGGCTGGACGAGGCTGAGGCGACCCTGGTGCGCGACCTGGGCACGGCCCCCCGGATAGCCCGGTTGAGCGCAGAGACCGCGGCTCTCATTATGGGAGAGCGGGAAACCAATCTGATTATGGCTGATGGGTCACGCTGGCAAGGGACTCTGGACAGCCGGGTACTCAGCCTGGCTGTAGGTGACCTGAATGGCGATGGTGAGATGGAGGTTGCCGCCGGTACTGATAGTGGCCGGGTCCATCTCTTTGGCCTAACCGTTAATCAACCTCCCCTGCTCACTAAACCTAATCTGACCGAAACCCGTACCGGTTACGCTTATGGTGTAGATGTGAACGACCCTGACGGCGATACGGTCACCGTGACCGTGGAAATTTGGGACCCATCGGCCAGTATCTGGCTAACCGGAGCGACGCAATCTTTCTCCCGGGGTCAGGGCCGGTTGAGTTTAGATGTACCAGATCCGTTTAATACATGGGACTCCGGCCAGGAAAGCCGCTTCCGCTTTCGCTACGACGATGGCCGTAACCAGGGTGTCCTGGCCGAAGTTCCTGGTCCCTTCACCATTCCCACCCTGCCCTGGTATCTCTACTACGGCCAATGGGCCGGCCTGGGGGCGCTAGCCTTGCTGGTCCCGACGCTGGGCTGGATAATCTACCGCCGCCAGCGGGCTTACCGCCGCTCCTTGGTGGGCCGGGCGGAAAGCCTACTCAAGCAGTTATGCGCCCAGCCTGGTAAAGCTCTGGTGCATCTGCACGACTTGGCCCGGGACGACCCGGCGCTGCTGGCCCATCTGCCCGGCCTGGCGCGTGAAGCCGGGGAAACTAACATCGCCGACGTGAGCGAGGGCTTCCAACTCATCCTGACCCGGCCCGAAGTGGCCGTCGAGGGGCTGCGGGCGGTGGTGAGAGGAGGAGGCGAGGAGCCTGGGGTGCAAAGTGAAGCTTTGCAGAGGAGCAGAGGAGCAGGGGAGCAGGGGAGCAAGAGCGATGAAACGACAAATGACTTGACCCCCCTATACAATTTATGCTTGGAAGCGTTGGAGGCCAACACTGTTTCCCGAATTATTAGCCTGCAAATGCATTTGGCCGACAAAAAAGAGTTCCCTGTAGTGACGACTTCAGTCGTCCCACCAGCGCCAGCAACGACTGAAGTCGTTACTACGACGGAAAACGCCCTGGCCGAATTGAGCCGGGTGGCCCAGACTTTGCATAACTATGAGCGGGTCGAGACGGTGGAAGACAAAATCGCTTATCTGGCCCAGGCCATCGAAACACTGGGCCGCCTGGACCGCGACTTTCAGGCCACGCTGCCCCAACCCGAGCGGAATATCTTCAACCGCATCGCTTTCAACTGGCTGACGATCACCACCAACGCCCTGGAAGACCTGCAAGGCCGGGCCCAGATTGAGGTCTCGCTCAAAACCCGCCAGGTATTGAACTTGGGGCAGGCTACCTTGTCTCTGGAATTGACCAACACCGGCCGCAGCCCGGCCTCTAACCTGACCATCACCCAGGTTCCCGATCAGCTTTACGCCGCCGGCAATGGCGTCGCCCAGCTCGACATTCTGCCGGCGGGGCGATCGGTCGTGGTTGAACTTCCCCTTTCCGCCGTCCCGCCGGTGGAGCAGTTCCGGGCCGAGTTTGCCATCACCTTTGATGACCGAGAGCGGAGCGGCAAGAGCGTCGCCTTTGCCGATGTCGTCCGCTTGCTCAAGCCGGCCGAATTCCGGCCCGTCCCTAATCCTTACGCTCCCGGCACCCCGCTGCGTCCTGGCTCAAGCCTCTTCTTTGGCCGGGATGATCACTTCCAATTCATGGCCGAGAATCTGGGTGGTGCGACCCGCCAGAACATCCTGGTGCTCATCGGCCAGCGGCGCATGGGCAAGACCTCCTTCTTGCAACAGCTCCCGGCCCGGTTGGGTCAAACTTACCTGCCGGTCTACCTCGACGGCCAATCCCTGGGGATTGACCCCGGCATGGTCAATTTCTTCTATGATCTCAGCCTGGCCATTGCCGACGCTCTGGCCGATCAGGGTTATGCCATCGCGGAGCCGGTCCTGGCTGAGTTTCAGGAGCGACCCAGCGGTGCTTTCGAACGCATTTTTCTACCGGCTGTTTTTGAGGCGATTGGCTCCCGGCGCTTGCTGCTGTTGTTTGACGAGTTTGAAGAGTTGGAAATGCGGGTGGCTTCGGGTAAGCTGGAAGCGACCATCTTCCCCTTTTTCCGCCACCTGATGCAGCACGCCGAAAAGGTGGGCTTTGTCTTTGTCGGCACGCACCGGCTGGAGGAGTTGACCAGCGACTACTGGTCCATTCTATTCAATATCGCCCTCTACAAACGTGTTACCTTCCTCGGCGAAGCTGCCGCCAAAGCGCTCATTGTCGAGCCGGTAGCTCAATCCGGTTTGCTCTATGATGACCTGGCCCTGGATAAGATCATCCGGGTTACGGCCGGTCATCCCTACTTTCTGCAACTCCTCTGCCACGCCCTGGTCAACCGGGCCAACCGCGAGACGCGCAACTATCTGACCATTCGGGATGTCAATGATACCCTGGCGGAGTTGGTAGAGTTGGGGGAGGCTCACTTTGCCTTTCTGTGGGAGCAGTCCTCCCCGGTGGAGCAACTGGTCCTGGCCGCGTTGATGCGCCTGCTGGCCAGAATCCCTACCGTGACCGCGACGCAAATCGCGGAATTGCTGGCCGAGCGGGGCAAGTCTCTGGAGCTGCAGGTCGTCCGCGATGCCTTGCGCCGCTTAATCGAGCGCGACGTTGTCCGTGAGTTGGGCGAGTCGCCGCCCCACTACGATTACAGGGTAGACCTGGTGCGGTTGTGGGTGGAACGCTACAAAGCATTGGGGCGGGTGATTGAAGAGGCAGAAAAGTAAAACGTGAAACGCAAAACGTAATGGTTGAGAGTGGCATACCCTTTGTTGGCAGGTTATTACGCCTTACGCATTACGTTTTAGCCATTAATATGCTACAGAGGTGACGTATGTCCACTGAAAATCCCTACTTTCATCGCGGTCCCATCAGAAAGCCAGAGCACTTCTTTGGCCGGACCCAGGAAGTGACCAACACTCTCAGTCTGCTCAGAAACAACCAGAGTGTCTCGATCGTGGGGCCGCGGCGCATCGGCAAGACCTCCCTGCTGCTGCACCTGTCCCACCCGGAGGTGATGGCCCAGCATAGCCTTTCCCCTACGGAACACCTCTTTATCTTTATTGACTGCGAAGGGCTAAGCCATCTGGATCAGGCCGGCTTTTACCGGGTTATCCTGGAAGAGACCGAAGACCAACTCCTTGACCGGGGTCTGGCCGTCGAAATCGAGATCCCGGAGACGCCGACGTACCGCCAATTCGAGCGCGCCCTGCGCCAGCTTAATCGCCAGGGGTTGAAGCTGATCTACCTCCTGGATGAGTTTGAGTTAATGAGCGAGAACCAAAATCTGGATGCCGACTTTTTCTCCGGCCTGCGCGGCTTGACCGCTCGCCACGATGTCTGCTACCTCACCGCCTCGCAGGACCACCTGCTGGAGCTGTCTTACGCCGAGGGAGTGTTAGGCTCACCTTTTTTTAACATCTTTGCCGTCCAGCACCTGGGCCTTTTCAGTCAAGAAGAGGCCCGCCAGCTTATTCAGCAGCCGGCGCTGGCCGCCGGAGTCCCTTTCTCTGATGCGCTGAGTCAATTCATTCTAGAGTTGGCCGGGCCGCAGCCGATGTTTCTCAATATTGCCTGTTTTCATGCCTTTGCTGCGCTGACCCCCTCCCCAACCCTCCCCCTGGAAGGGGGAGGGGGTTTAATCCCCTCCCCAACCCTTTCCCTGGAGGAGAGGGAGTTGGAAGAGGTGCGGCGCAAGGTCGCGGGAGAACTGGAAGGTCATTTTCGGTATTATTGGAGTAAGCTGGACGAGGGTGAGAGGCGGGTGCTCGCTGCTCTGCCCGGCCTTACCCCGGTTAAGAACGAGACAACCCAGGTGTTCATTCACCGGCTGGAGCAGCAGGCCCTGCTGGTCCGAGATGGGCACGGCTATCATTACCTTTCCACAGCGCTGGCCGATTTTGTCCGCCGCCAGGCCGCTGAGCCGGGCGTGGCCGGTCCTGCTGCCGGTTTGGAAAGTACCCTGGTGGGGCGCAAACTGGGCGCGCATCTTGTCACCGAACTGCTGGGTCAAGGGGGGATGGCCCGCGTGTACAAGGGCCGCCACGAGGCGCTGCAACGCGAGGTGGCCTTGAAGGTTCTGCTGGCTCACCTGGCCGATACGGAGGAATTCCGCGAGCGCTTCCGCCGCGAGGCCCAGGCCGTGGCGATGCTGCGCCATCCCCATATTGTCCAGGTTTATGACTTTGGCGTGCAGGATGAGCTTTACTACATGGCCATGGAATGCGTCACCGGCGGCACGCTCAAGGATCGGCTGGCTGCATTGACCGCCAGAGGCGAGACATTGCCGTTAACCGAAGCAGTGTGTATCATCGGCGAGGTGGCCGCGGGCCTGGACTATGCCCATGCCCAGGGCATTATTCACCGGGATTTGAAGCCGGCCAACATTATGTTCACCGCTTCCGGGCAAACGGTGCTGACCGATTTTGGCATCGCTCGCCTGTTGAGCGCGACGCGCTACACCGTGACCGGCGCGATCGTCGGCACGCCGGCCTACATGTCGCCGGAGCAGAGTCAGGGCGAGCGGGGCGACGCTCGCAGCGATATTTACTCCCTGGGGGTGATTCTGTACGAGCTGGTCACCGGGCGGGTCCCCTTCGACGCCGATACACCTTTTGCCCTGATCATGAAGCACGTGAGCGAGACGGTCCCTCCTCCCCGCAGCCTGAAGGCTGACCTGCCCGAGGCCATCGAGCCGGTTATCCAAAAAGCGCTGGCCAAGCAGCCCAACGCTCGCTACAGTACTGCCGGTGAGTTAGCCCGTGCCTTAACCCAAATTTGACCGCTCTCGCCAGGCCCGGATCATCTTGGTGTGTATAGGATAATGACTGTATGTATCGAGCCGCAGGCGATGCCGGAAGGGCGTTTCCCGGGTGAATTGCTCCTCCGGCACGCTTTGGATGTAGGCGATGAGCCGGCGGTGGGTTTCATCCAGTTGGTCGAGTACCTCGGCAAGGGAAAGGCCTCGTTTCTGTTCCGTCATCTGGGCATTGAAGGCATCAATGCCGCCGTACTTTACAGAGTAGCGCGGCGGCCTGCCTCCCTTGACGATGAGCGGCAGATACTTCAGCGCCTCCTCCTCCCACGTGGTCACGTGCGCCAGGATGTCTTTCACCGACCAATCGCCCGCGACGCCAGGTTCCGTCAGTTGCGAGTCTGACAAACCGGCGTACGACGCCTTGATCTCCAGCCAACTCTTGTCAAGTTTTTTCAGAAGCTGTCGTCTGTCCATTTTCAAAACCCCGTTTTCATCAAATCTATTTCAAATCCAACAATACTTTGATCTTATTTCTTTCATCCGCCGGATTGATCAGAACAGTCAGCGCCTCGTCATTTTTGGAGTAAATCAGCCGGGCTTTCTCGTTGAAGATGTCGGCCTGATTTTCGGTCCAGCCCTGGATGGTCAGCTTGTCGCGGTAAAACAGGGCCGCGGCGACAGGGGTGATGGCGCTGGTGTACTCGATAAAGGTCGGGAAAACCGAAACAATCTGGGCGTCAGGCAGGCGGGGCAACCTGCTGAGTGCCTCGCTTTCGGCGAACGCTTCAACGGGTGGAGCGATGGTCAAAGCGGCGTTGATGCCGGTCAGGGTGTAGCGCAGGTTCAAATGGCCCTGGTCAAAAAAATGGACTTTTGGATCGGGGATGACAATGCGCAGCGTGGCTGAAATGACATATTGGGCCAGATAATTGTCCGGCTGGGCCAGCCACAGGTCGCCCTCCGCTCGCTCAAAGATGATATTGGGATCGGCCAGATCGTGCTCGGTGAAAGAATAGCGCCACACTTTTCGATCCTCAAGGAGTTCGGGCCGGGGCGGTTGGGAGGTTGTAGGGGGCAGAACCAGCAGCCGTTCCAGGGCGAGAAAACCCAAATCGGCCGGTGAAACGACGCCGTCAGTGAAAGTAAACCATTGGCCGGCGTCCCCCTTTTTGACATACACCTTATCGGCCACCCGGTAAAATTCCGAGACCCCGGAAATGATCTCGGTCTGGGTCAGGGTCGTCGCAACTTTAAGATATTGGTGCAGCGCCGCGGGTTCACGGGTAACCTCGGTCAGCGATTCAAGCCGGCCTTTAGCCGGCTGGCCGTTGCGCGTTCCCTCAAAATCCACAATCAAATTGGCCCGATAACTTTTTAATTGGGTCAGACCAGCGCCAGGCGAGGCCAGGCCAGGGGCAAATGTTTGGGACAGGGTGGGTGTCATGGCCGGAGACTCGGCGAATGAGGCATTCGATACAAACGGTGAAGGGGTATTCAAATTACAGGCTAGCACTGCGGTGAGGACAAGCATAAGCAGGAGCAGTACTTTCAATGTAAATAACTTTTCATTTTTCTTGGTTTGCGCGTTATGGGCCAGTTCGCTCATTCGCTTCCTCGCAGCGACACCCGGCTGACGCTGATTTCTGCGCCCGGCTGCTCTGATTTGAGGGTTAATTTGACCAAATCGCCGGAGAGGGGTGGCAGGGTTAGTGTTTGCGACGTGTATGCTGACGTCACTTCAATTTGGGTCAAGGGTGACTCGCCGGTCAAGAGAGTCAGCTTCTGTGGGCTTTGGGCCGCCGCTGTAATCTCCAGGATGAGAGATTGATTTTGAGGATGCTGCAAAAATAATTCTGCCTGGCTTGAAAAGGCACGGATGACGGAAGCGACTTCAATTTCCTGCCGCTTGCCCCAACCGCTGCCCAGGGTCAGGTAGGGCTGGGTCTCTTGCTTGGGCGGCGTTGGGTAAACCTTTAAGCGGCCATCGTCATAGATGGGGGCGACTCCCGGCAGGGCAGCCGTCACCCAGCGTTCGGTGGCCTCGCGTTCCGGGCCGGGGGGCATCTGGTAGTAATCCAGCACAATGTAGCGCAGGTTAAAATCATAAAAAATGGTGGGGGCGATCAGGTCCAGGGGCTGGTCAATGATGTCCGGGCCGAGGGCACGCCACTGCTGCAGCACCGGCGTGCGCCAAGCCAGTTCCAGCGGGTTATCGCGGGACGTATAGGCGGTCAGCAGTCGTTTGCCGTGAACGGTCTGGTAGAGCATCGGCGTGGGCCGGTCCCAATTCATCGGCAGTTCGGCGATGGTGAAATCTCCCGGCTGCTGGTCCAGGTCAAAGTAGAACTGCGGCGTGTCAATTCTGGAGATAGGGTAGGGGATGGCGAGGAATTCGAAGCAGATGAGGAGGGTAGCGAGGAGGGGGAGGAGGTGTCCCAAGGGGAGGCTTTGCTCTGAGGCGTGGGGCGTGAGGCGTGAAGCGTGTTGCGTGAGTTCGTGGTCTCTGGTTTCCAGTCTCTGAGCGGCGGTCGGCGGTCGGCGGTCGGCGGTCTTGAGAGTGGCCAGCGCAACTGCTGCCAGCACGCCGAGGCCAAGCATGACCATCAAATCGTAGCGGCTGAGAGAGCGGGTCAGGCCGATGAAGGGAACGGTGTGATACAGGAGCAGATAGGGTAAGGGGATCGGCCAGCCGGCGATGGCGACGATTTTGCCGCCGATATGCAGGTAGGGACCCAGGGCCAGCAGAAAAAAGGCAGCGGTAACAAACGTCCAGAATTTGACCACGTTTTGCCGCCAGCCGCGGATGATGACAAAGAGAGCCAGGGCCAGGGGCACAAAACCGGCAAAAACCAGCCGCTCCGATAGGGTGCTGCTGAAGTGGTCGGCGATGGATTTGGCCCACGGACCCCACAGCGGGTGCATTTCTGAGGGCAGGATAAAGGCCAGCAGGTCGGCGGAGAGGGCGATGCTCTGTTCCAGGCCGGCGTGCAGTTCCGGGGTGCTGCGGGCTGCGCGCATCATCGGCACGAGCAGCGGCGAGAGAACGACGGCGAAGCCGAGGCCAATCGCCAGGACGAACCAGAGCGGGCGGAGGAGAACCGTGAAGAGTGATGCGGGATGCGGGATGCGTGAAATGTAAGGCGTGAAGCGTCCAGAGAGAGTTTTCTCCAAAACCTGGAATTTTCTCCTCTGCTCCTCTGCTCCCCTGCTCCCCTGCTGCCACAACGTCCACCCCAGCGCCAGTCCGGTGAAGATGAGCAGGTAAAGGGTGTGATACCAATCTACCAGGGTGGCTAAGATTAAAAAGAGGCAAGAAAGAAAGACGTCACGGACCTCTCCCCGCCTCCCCTCCCCTTCAAGGTGAGGGGTCGGGGGTGGGGTCAGCGTTCGTAATAACCACAACACGTAAAACGGCGGCCAGATCATGCTGAAAACCTGCATGTGGCCTAACAGGTGGGCCATGTGAAAGGGCGACATGGTGAAGACCAGCCCGCCGACAAAAGCCGCCGGTCGAGCCCCTGTTGCCGGAAATTTGAGTTGGGTCAATGCGTACAGCGACAGCAGGTAGCCGCCGTAACCGGCCAGGGTAAAACTAACCAAAACCACGCTGTTATAGGCCACCGCCAATCCAAAATTGAGTTGGATCGGCAACGTCCACAGGCTGTTGAAGATGTTGAGGGTGTGGAACAGCAGGCTGGCGCCCAGGGGCGGGTAGAGGTAGTCGGTGAAGAAAGGCGTTGACCGCAGTTCCAGCAGCGCTTTTTTTACCCACCACAGATTCCAGTAGTTTTGCCAGCCGTCGAAGCCGTCGCCGGGGATGCCGTCGGTAAGGTGGAGGACAGCCGGCCAAGTCATCACCATCGTCAGCAGAAAATAGCCGAGCAGGGGCCACAGGTTAGGGGTCGGGGGTTGGGGGTCGGGGGGTAAGGCAAAGGAGGAAACTTTCCGATGGCTCATTTTTGTCTGTTGACGCCTTTGATCAGAGCATTCCGCAGCGCATATAGTTGTTTGCCAAGTGATGTTGCCTGTTCAAAGACTTGGTTCAGTTGTTCTACTAAGTCCATTCCAGCCTGCCATACTCGCAGATCTCGAAAACTCTTAACGAGCATGCCTGTATCCTCCTTAAACTTGTACAAAATTCAAAACCGAATTCCCTGTAACATGCTGACCCCTGGCCCCCCGATCCCTCAAGTCAGGCTTGTTAAGAACTGGTTTACCCCATGTTTCCATTGTTCAGGTTCCGCAGCCAAATACGCCTCGTGACCGACGCCGGTGAACGCTTCAAACCACTTTTTGCCGCCGAGCTGGCTGAATACGGCCCTGCCCTCCGCCAGGGTCGCGCGCGGATCGTTTGTGCCGTGCAGCATTAACGCTGGACATTGGACGCCGCCGGCGTATTCGACCGGATTGTGCCTGAAGCCGGAGCAGTCATTTTGAATGCTGGCCCAAAATACCAGGAGTTGAGCCGCCGGAAATGAAGGCAGGCCCACTGCCCTAAAACGGTTCTGTACCGTGGAGAGCATCTTATCAAAAACAGCCTCAACCATCACACCGGCGGGCTGGATATGGTGGACGCTGATCGCCCGCAGGACAGCCGCGCCGCCCATAGACCGCCCGAACAGAATAACAGGTTGGCCAGCCGCCAGCGGAGCCGTATACTCAAAGGCTTTGGCCACATCGTCCGCTTCGAAAAAACCAATGCTGGTCTGACTGCCATTGGAACCCCCGCTGCCGCGAAAATCTACCAGAAACGTGGCATACCCTAACTCGTGCAGAGCCTTAGCCTCCGGCAGCAAGCTGGATTTTGATAAGGCGTAGCCATGAAAAAGCAGGATCAATCCCTTTGCCTGGGGGTGCGGAATGTGCCAGGCTTCAAGTTCGACGACCTCGTTTACTTTGAAGCGATGAACAGTAAAGGTTAAATTCCAACTATCCGGCTTGGAACTGTTCAAGGGCTTTGGAATATTGATCCCGGTGAAGAGCATTTTCACCTTTTGCCAGATAGATAGGAATTCCGGAGCTGCTGTGCGATCCCCTGTTTGGCTGAAGGTCAGCATTGCCTGGGCCTGCTTATAGGCGATAAGGTTAAGCAAAATGAAGGTTAACGTGAGGGATACAGCCAGGGCAAATCCACGTTTGGGTTGTATGCGGCCAGAAGCCATACGTTCCTCTTAGAGCAATCTCAACTTATCTGCTAAAGTGACCGTAAATCCCAGCAGCCGGTTAAGTAAACAGGTTTGCCGGTAAATAATATATGCCGAACTCCAGCCCATTGCTGCCCCTGCCAGCAAATCTAACGGATAATGCACCCCCCCGAAGATACGGCTCAGCCCAAAAAGCCCGGCGATGACCAGTAGCCCCCCGCCCCAGGCCCGGTTGTAAAACCAAACCCCGGCGGCGATAGCAAAACCCAAAGCCGCGGCATTGCTGGGAAAGGAGGAATCGGTGGGATGGTAGAAGAGCAGGTTAACCGCATGCTGGGCAAAAGGCCGGGGACGAAAGTAGAGCAGGTTCAGCCCCTTGAGAATGATGTTGGCCAGGACTGCGCTTAACGTCGCGGCCAGGACGGCCCGCTGGTTAGTTCTAGCGAGACTTGCCAGGTCTTTAGACTCAAACCACAGGGCCAGCAGGGCTAGGGCCAGCACGGTTGGTACAAAGTAATCGTTGAGCAGCAGCCGGGCCGGTCCATCCAGCCAGGGGTAGCGTCCGGCCAGGCCGTTGATGGCCGCAAACAGCCAGTAGTCTATAGCGTAGACTAAACTCATAGGGTCATCGAATTTACTCCGCGGAAAGTGGACCGGATTGCGACAGGTAAAGCGCCTGCTTATTATCAAACAGATTGCGCCGGTAGTCAAACCTATTCGCCAGGGGCATTCATCTCGTCCTGACGCGAAGCGGGCCGAAGGCCGTATCGAAGGATTAGACCCTGCCGGTAGCGCCACTGCCAAAATTCTCCGGCCAGCCGGGCGACCAGCAGGGCGCTCAGGCCGCCAGCCACAAATAGGCTGCTCAACTCGCCGCCGGCCAGGCCGGGGGTAAACAGGCCAGGGGTCGCCGCGAAAAACCAGGTTAAGCTGGTACAGACTAACAGTCCGCCCACCCCTTGCCCAAGTCGCCCCAGGCCCCACCGGCCCAGGACACTGATGGCCGGTTTCTGGTTGCGTGCCGCCGCCCATTGCAGCGTCCCCAGGCAGGTGATAAAGCAGAGGATAAAATAGTTTTGAGTGATGGTTGGGTAAAGAGAGAACAACATGTTACACCCAAAACAGAATGACCACGCCTATCATTGCTGCCACCGTACCCACAACTGCCGCCCATCCCAGCCGTTCTTTGAAGACAAAATGGCTGATTGGCAGCAGAAAGATTGGTGGGAGAGCCATTAGGGTGCTGGCCACGCCAATATGGGTCAACTGGATGGCAATTAATGAGAGCCAGACCCCCAAAAAGGGGCCAAAAATAGCGCCGCCGACAATGTTCACCATGGCCGGGCGCTCGCTGGCTAACCGCTGGACCGTCGCCCCGGCCTGCCCCTGAAACAAGGTGATCGCCCATAAGGTGGCTGTTGCCGCCAGCATGCGGATCAGGTTGCCCGACAGCGCCGGAAAATCGCCGCCCAACCCTTTCTTGGCCGTAATCAAGCCGACAGCCTGGCCCGTGGCCGCCCCCAGGCCAAACAGAACTCCCCATAAATAACGGCGCCGGTCCGGCGAGGTCCGAACCGGGCTGTCCCGGTCCAGGACGACCCACATTACCCCGCTAATGGCCAGGGCAATTCCAGCCATCTGGCCGATGGTCAACTTTTCGGCCAGGACCAGCCAGGCCAGCAGGGCGCTGACCACCGGCGACAGGCTCATCAACAGCGACCCCAGGCGCGGCCCAATCCAGACATACGATTGAAACAGGAACCCATCAGCCACCACCAGCCCAATCACCCCCGATAGGGCCAGCCAGGACCAGCGTTCCCGCCCCGCCGACAGGGGTAAGAGGCTGCCCTGGAGCAGCCAGTGGGCCGTTAGCAGAAACAGCACCGCCAGGAGCAGCCGGATCCGGTTGACCACCACCGAGCCGACTTTTTGACCGGCCAGGGTGAAAAATGTCGCTGTTGCCGACCAACAGATTGAAGTACCAAGTGCCGCAAGTTCGCCAAGGAATGGAGTCACAGGTTATCTCTTTTCAATATGTCTATTTGAGGGAACTGATCTAAAACTCTTTAGTTCCTATAAGTTCCGTTTGCTTCACTTATTGATTTGCTGGGGATCCTGGCCGGGAAACTGCATAAAGACCTGCCGCTGTTCGGGAACAATCCAGGAGAGAATGACTTCTCCCTCCGATACCTGGAATTCCCGCCCGGTGCTAAACGCACGCTGGCCAGCCGGGGAAGTCCAGACGGCCCGGTAACCGCCGGGGAGCAGCTCCACTGAAATTTCTGCGCCGGCGTCGAGTTTGATTTCCTGGCCGCCGCTCAGGCCACCGCCCGAGAGGGTCAGGACAGCGTAATTGTTCTCAAGGGTGCCATTGGCCGCGACAAAAAGGGCTTTGCCCGCCGGAGCGGCGGGATAGCTGCCTGTGATGGGGCCGGGCGTAGCTGTACCTGCGGGCGTTGGGGTGGGTGTCGGGGTTGGGATAGCAACAGTTAGCTCATCGTAGGTCTCGATGGCGCTCCGGTCCTCTTCCGGCACAACCCACATCACCATGATTTTGTCCGCAACTGCCGTAAAATCTGCCCCGCTGGCAAAGCCGCCTCGCGGGCCGGGCGAACTCCATGTGGCGCGGTAAAAATCAGGTTCCAGGACAAGCTGGACCTCGCCGTCGGCTGGGACCTCAACTCGATCTCCCCCACCCACCGATTCGCCCTCCAGGGTCAGCAAAGCCGGGTGGTTGGCCATACTGCGATTACTGGCAATGAGCAGGGTTTTACCGGCCGGAGCGCGAATGACCTGTTCTCTGGGGGCAGTGGCCGTGGGCGCCGGCAAGGGTGTGTTGGTTGGCTGGACGGTCACCTCTGGAAGTTGGGGTGTGGGGACGCTCACGACCGGCACGGCGGCGGTGTTGCTCGTGGTCACAAAAGCGGGATCGGCAGTAACCCAGCCCGCACCCCCTGGCCCATTGGCAAAGCGGATTTGCCACCACTGACCCTGCTCTGCGCTGGCCTGGCCAATAATTTCGGCGGGAGCGCTTTGAGTCAATTGGCCGATCAAGCTGTACTGTGTGCCCGGCCCGCTCCGCACATTAAGGGCCGGCACGTTGAGAGTCAGCAGCGCGCCGGGCGACGTGGACGTTGCCGGAACAGGGGTGGGACCGGGAGACAGAGTTGGGTTGGGGGTAAAGGTAGCCGCTGGCGCAGGGATTGGCGTGGCCGTAGGCAGTAGGGGCGCGGCGGTGGGATTAGGTGTAGCCACAGCGGCGGGTTCGCTGACAGCAGGGGTGTTGGACTGGCCTGCCACCCTAAGATTCGAAATTGTCTGGGCGCTGACCTGCCCCGCCGAGTTGTAAGCCCGGACTTCCAGGGTGAGGGGGCCGGGCTGGCTGGTCCGCCACTGCAAAGCGGCATTTAGCGTCGGTGCAACCTCGACCAGTTGGGTGTCTACCTCGTCCACCTTGCGTCCGTTAGCCCATAGTTCCAGCCGCGTCACCCCGGTTGCATCTGAGGCCAGCACCTGCACGGTAATCGGCTCATGGAGGGGAACGGCGCTGTTGTTGGCCGGGGCCTGGCTAATGGTCAGGGTTGGTCCTGTGAGTGTGACCGCCGGAGTCTCCTGCCCGGCAAACCAATACCGATACAAGCCCCAGCAGAACAGGCCCGTAATAATGAAACCGGCCAGGCCGGCGGCCAGAAGCAGCCCCCATATAGGCCACCTGGATTGGGGATAGGCGCGGGTCTCCTGAGCGGGGGGTGTAACCGGGACGGGAGACGGCTCGGGTTGGGGATAGGTGCGGATCTCCTCGGGAGGTGATGTAACCTCGTCGGGGAGTGTAACCGGGACGAAAGACTGCTCGGGTTGGGGATAAGCATGGATTTCCTGGGGAGGGGGTGTAACCGGGACGAGAGACTGCTCGACTCTGAGCGTGTACGGGCCAAGACCAATGAGGTCATTCGGCCGCACTGCTGCCGCTTGGTTGAGCGGCTGGCCGTTAAGCATCGTACCGTTGACCGTCTGCAAATCCTCGACGAAGAGCTGGTCGCCCTGCCAGGTCAACCGGGCATGATGGCGGGAGACGCGGGGGTCGTCGAGGTGAAGGTCGGCGGTGGGGGCGCGGCCAATGAGCAGCCCGCTGGGCGGGACAGGCACGATTTTCACACCATTGGAGCCGTCGTTTAGAATCACTTGCCACTCAGCCTGAAGCGGCGGCTGCGGAACATCCGTCATAACACTCCTTCCTTTCCCAGCGTCAATATAGCCCAAGTGACGTTGAATGTCTAATTCTGTTCGAAGGGTGTAACAGGCTGGAGGTGACTGGCACTTGGTTAGTATTAGTTTGTCAATTTTATTCACCTTTCCAGAGAAAAAAAGTGCCAGTCACCTGAGTTGGTTTCAACCTTGATACTTTAACCTGATAAGGTATAATTAGCCGCTATGGAAGAATTGATCGGCCAGAGCCTTGGCCAGTACCGGATTGTCGAAATAATTGGGCAGGGCGGCATGGCGACCGTGTTCAGAGCACGCCAGCCGGGGCTGGAGCGATGGGTTGCGGTAAAAGTGCTGCCGCCCCACTACGCCGCCGACCCGCACTTTAGCGCCCATTTTCTGCGCGAGGCCCAGGCGATTGCCCAGTTAGAGCATCCTCACATCCTCCCCGTGTACGATTTTGGCCAGCAGGGCCGCTATATCTACCTGGTCATGCGTTACATCGAAGGTTCCCGCACCCTGGCCGACATCATGCCGCAGCCGCTTGCCTTTAAGCAAATGTTGGGTTATCTCGACCAGGTGGCGGCGGCGCTGGATTATGCCCACGAACGGGGTATTGTCCACCGGGATATTAAACCGACGAATATCCTGCTCAATCAGAATTGGGTTTTTCTGGCCGATTTTGGCCTGGCCCGGCTGACCCAGGCCGGCGCCTCGCCGACAATTACGGACGTGGCTTTGGGCACGCCGGCGTATATGTCGCCGGAGCAGGGCCGGGGGGCCAAAGTAGATGCCCGGACCGATATTTACGCCCTGGGCGTCATCGTTTATGAAATGCTGACCGGCGAAATCCCCCATGGGGCCGAGTCGAGCCAGGCTATTCTTTACCGGCGAAACCACGAAGCGCCGCCTTTGCTCCAGGTTTATCGCCCGGAGATTCCGCCCCTGCTGGATCAAATTGTGCAAAAGGCCCTGGCGCTCGATCCGGCGGCCCGTTTTCAAAGCGCCGGCGCTCTGGTCAAGGCGCTGCGCCAGGGGGTCCCGGAACCGCAGGCCAGCCAATTGCTGACCGCCGTTGTGCCGGATCGCTCTGTTTTTTGGCCGCCCTCCAGCCCACCTGTTTCTCCTCTGCCACCCCCAGCCGATGCTCCGTCTCC
Source organism: Anaerolineae bacterium (assembly GCA_023382535.1). The sequence goes on from JAHDWA010000005.1 coordinate 193,574, forward strand.
TCCTGCCGCCAGGCTCAACTGGCTATGGGGGGCTATCGCCGGATTGACCGCCGTGATTGTGCTGGGGCTGCTGCTGGTGGGGGCTTTGTGGCTGCGCAACCGCCCGGTTGAGGCTGACCCTACCCGTGCCGGAGGCCAGGCGCCGGCGCCCGATACGCCCAGCCCGACTCAGGTGGCCAATCTCCCGGCTACGGCCACAGCCCTGCCTCCCGCTACCCCCACCGCCCCGGCCCAAAATTGCAGCGCCGGCGCCGGCGGACCTTTCGCCGAAGTCTGGCCGGAGTACCGTGACCGCCTGGGCTGTCCGGCCGGCGACCCCGAAACGCTCTCGACGATTGCTGAGGAGGCGTTCCAGGGCGGGCATCTGTTTTGGAGCAGAAACACGGATCAAGTTTATATTGTCTACGACCGGCGGAAGGACGGGACGGAGTTAACCGAGGGCCAGTGGCAGTTAGTCCCGCCGGAGTGGAAATGGGACGGCAGCAACCCCGAAGGGGTGGGTCTGACCCCGCCGCCGGGCCTGGTCGAACCGAAGCGCGGCTTTGGCTGGCTGTGGCGCACCCACCTGGGCGGAGCCGAAGGACCGCTCGGCTGGGCCTTGGATCGAGAGTACGGCTTTGATAACCTGGGGCAGGTGCAGCAGTTTGAGCAGGGCTTGATGTTCAAGGGGAGCGCGTCCCGAATTTATGTACTCTTGAATAACGGCCAATTTTACATCGAGTAGCAGGTCATGCTTTAAGCGTGACCTGCTCCAGATTATGAGGAGGGAACTAATGACAACCGGCAAACTCGAAGCCATCTGGCTCAAACGCATGCGGCGCGGGCCGATGGACCCGGTCGAGCGGGCCGCGCTCAAAGCCAATCAGGGCCTGGTCGGTAACGCCAACCAGGGCGGCAAACGGCAGGTAACGCTCATCGAGCAGGAAATCTGGCAGCGGCTGATGGCCGAAATGGGCGCCGACCTTGACCCGTCGGCCCGGCGGGCCAACCTGCTGCTGAGCGGAATTCGCCTGGCGCAGACCCATAACCGCATCCTGCGCATCGGCGCCTGCCGGGTTCAAATTTGGGGCGAAACTAAACCATGTGAGGTGATGGAAGCGGCCTGGCCGGGTCTGAAAGAGGCCATGTACGGCAACTGGGGCGGCGGTGCATTTGGCGTCGTGTTGGACGATGGCGAGATTACCGTGGGCGACCCGGTGGAGTGGGTGGAGTGAAAAGAACTGAGACAGGACCTAAACGGACCCTGTCATTTCGAGGAGCGGAGCGACGAGAAATCCCTCAGACCTATTCTTGCAAGACGAGATTCTAGGGATTTCTCGCTCCTATCGTCGCTCGAAATGACATTTAAACGACCAATCCTGTAAGTCCTGCGGAGGAACTTTACCTTCCATTCTTGCTCAAGGAGATAATCTTCATGAAACATCTTGATCTGAGTGACTTCAAGCCCACCGGCGACCTATCCCGCGCCTCGACGCTGCCGGCCCGCTGGTACACCGATCCCCGCTTTCTGGAGTTGGAGAAGGAAAAGATCTTCTGGAAAACGTGGCAGTTGGTGGGCCGGGTGGATACGGTCGCCCGGCCGGGTGACTTTTTTACCTACGATTTATATGGGGAACCGCTGCTGGTGACGCGAGGCATTGACCATCACCTGCGCGCTTTTTACAACGTCTGCCCGCACCGGGCCGGACCGGTGGCCGTGGGCAAGGGCAACCGTAAAAGCCTGCAGTGCCGCTACCACGGCTGGACCTACGGTCTGGACGGGCGGCTGCTGACCGCGCCCGAATTTGAGGGGGTCCAGGATTGGCGCAAAGAAGATGTCTGCTTACCCGCAGTGCAGGTGGAGGTCTGGGGGCCGTTCATTTTTGTCAACCTCGACCCGCAGCCGGTTCCCTTACGGGAAATCTTTGGGGCTATCCCCGCCGAGGTTGCCCAGGCCGGCTTTCAGCCGGACCAGATGCAGCTTGTCGAGCGGCGGGATTATATCGTCGAGTCAAACTGGAAGGTCTACGTGGACAATTACCTGGAAGGTTATCACATCCCCATTGCCCACCCCGGCCTGTTCCGCGAGATTGATTACGAGCAGTACCGGGTAGACACCTTCCGCTACTATGCCTCGCAGCACGCGCCCATCCGACCGCTGCGCCCCGGCGATAACCTGCCGGGCCGCGACCGGCGCTACCTCCGCACTGAAGAAGAGTCCCAGGCGCTCTACTACTGGGTGTTTCCCAACTTAATGCTGAATTTCTACCCCGACAACATGCAGATCAACATTATCGTCCCGCTCAGCCAGGAGCAGACCCTGACTATCTTCGAGTGGTACTTCAAACAGCCCGGCAGCGGCGAGGGCTGGGAGAGCATGCAGCAGTCCATCGCCTTCAGCGATCAGGTGCAGAAAGAGGATATGGAAATCTGCGAAACGGTGCAGAAGGGGTTAAGGTCGCGCTCGTACAACCAGGGCCGCTTTTCGGCCAAGCGGGAGAATGGCGTGCATCATTTCCAGGCGCTAGTGCATGAGTTTTTGACCCGGTAAAAACGCGTTCGATTTTTTGGTTTTTTGTTTAGGAGAGAAGATACACAAGGCGATGGATTGAAAATCCATCGCCTTGTGCGTTAGTGGTTCTTTACTTAAGTGATCAGGGAGTATAGCCCGCGTTCCACTTATTCAGGCTGTTGGCCAGAGACATCATTGTGGTTGGATTTTTGGTAGCCAGGGCCGAATTGACTGCACTGATGAGGGCAGTCTTGTCTGTATACGGCGGATAATTGCCACCGTATTTGACCTCATTGAGCAGGGCAGCCACTGCTGCCCGCAGGAGGTTACGGGCTGCGCCCTTGGCGGTGGTGGTATCGCCGGTGCTGTAGCTCAGGGCTTTGAGCAGGGTGTCGGCTGTGCCGTCGCCGTTGAGGTCGAGCTTGCTGCTGGTAAAGTACGCCGAGGTGTTGAACACGTTGCTTACCCGAGCGCCGGTGGTGTAACTGGTGGGCCACTTGCCGGTGTTCTGCTTCCAGTAATCGGGCGTGCCGCCGTACCACCAAACCTTCACCTCCCAGGTGTCCTTGTTATTGGCCAGGTTGCGGTCGCCGCCCAGGTACCAGCCGGGCACGGGGTTGAAGACGTCGTCAACCGTGACCGTGTTCTTGATAGTCGTGCCGGGCGACGCGGTGACCTTGTAGGCGCACTTGTAATTCCAGGTTTCGCTCGGGTCAATCAGCGTGTCGCCGTCGGTATCGCCGCTCAGGTAATTGATGGGGCTACACTTGTTGTCGGTGATGGTCGGCACGACGCTGGCCGGGCCGGCGTTGGTGAGGGTGTAGTAGTAGGTAATGGTATTACCCTTGAAGGCGTAGGTGGGTCCTGTTTTGTCAACGGCCAGATCGAAGGTAATGATGTTCGGGAAGGTCCAGTCCGGATAACTCACCAGGTTGCCGGTGGTGTGGTAGATTCTGTTGTAGCCGGCCACATAGCCCGCAGGCAGGTTGACTTCCGTGAAGGTATAGGAACCCTCGCTCAACCATAGTTTCTGCGGGGAGTTCTGGCTGATGGTGACTGTGGCCACGAGCAGCCCATTTTTGCGGATTTCGACGGTGAACGGCGTATTGTCCGGCTGGGTGTACGGCAGCGTGTTGACCGGGCTGTCCCAGTACAGGAAGATTTTCTTGCGCAGGAAGAAGGGATAGAGCTTGTAGTCGTCTGTTGCCGTGACCTGCTGGCCTCCGTACTGCCCCTTGGCCGTAGCGGTGTTTTTCAATACGCCGTGGGGGAAGTAAGCGTTGAAGCTGGGCGTGTAGGTGCAACTGAACTTCCAGGTTTCGCCGACTTCCAGCAGGCTATCGCCATCATCGCCCGAAACGTAGGCAACGGGACTGCACTTGTCATCGCTGACGGTCACGTTGCTCAGCGGGACGTTGCCGGGATTGGTGACATCATAGTTATAAGTCACCGGGCCGCTGCCGGAAGTAACGACCGGGCCGCTCTTGTCAATGGCGATGGCCGGGTTGGCCTGGGTGTTAACAAAGGTGCATTTCACGGTTTCGCCCGGATCAACTCTAAAGGTGGCCGTGCGCTCGCCGACATGGCCGCTGCTGTTGGCGTCATCGCAGGTCAGGCTGGTCAGGTTGAAAGCCGGGGTTGGGTCGCCTTCGGTTACGGTATAGGTGCCGGGTATAACATCATTGGCGACAAGTTGACCATTGTCTGAAATTATACCGTTGACAGCGCCGCTGAAGGTGAAGTTACCCAAGGCTCCATCGGGATCGGTCTGCTTCTCGACGATGATCGTACCAAGTTTGTGGTTGGTGAAGGTGCAGGTGACTTCCTCGCCGGGGTCGAGGTTGATGGTGGCGATGTTGTCAGTTTCATCCACCGCCTCATTCTGGTCGGAGGTGGAGCAGACCAGGTCGGCCAGGTTCCAGCCGGGGGCGTCGAGTTCGGTCAGGGTGTAAGTACCGGGGACGAGGGCGATGGTCTCGCTGGTGTTGGCGATGTCGCCATCCTGCGGGACGATGTCATCTAGGATGATGTTGCCCGAGCCGTCGCCGCCGAGGGCGATGGTGAAATCCGTGCCATCGGCCGGGTCGGCATCCTTGACGACCGTGACCTTGCCGCGCTTGGTGTTGGTGAAGGTGCAGGTGATGGTTTCGGCGTCGTCCAGGTCAATCGTGACCAGTTCGCTGTTCAGTTGGACACTGCTGGTGTCGTTCGGGTCGTCGGTTTGGCAGGAGAGGTCGGTCAAATCCCAGCCGGAGACGCTGCTTTCCTGAATGGTGTAGCTGCCGGGTTCGACGGTGAAGGTCTGGCTGTTGGACAGGGTGTTATCGGCGTCATCATCGAGGACGAACAGTCCGATGGGGTCAGTGCCGGTGAACTCGAAGTCCTGCGGGTCGTCCGGTATGGCATCCTTGACGATAGTGATGAAGCCCTTCTCCCTGACGTTGGTGAAGGTGCAGGTGACTTCCTCACCGGGGTCGAGGTTGATGGTGGCCAGGTTGGGGGTGATCGTTACCGGCTGACCGGCGTCGGTTGTTTCGCAGACCAGGCTGTCTAGGTTCCAGCCGGGGGCGTCGAGTTCGGTCAGGGTGTAAGTACCGGGGACGAGGGCGATGGTCTCGCTGGTGTTGGCGATGTCGCCATCCTGCGGGACGATGTCATCCAGCAGGATGTTGCCTGAGCCATCGCCGCCGAGGGTGATGGTGAAATCCGTGCCATCGGCCGGGTCGGCATCCTTGACGACGGTGATCTTGCCCCGCTTGGTATTCTCGAAGGTGCAGGTGATGGTCTCACCGGCATCCAGGTCAATGGTGACCAGTTCGCTGCCGAGGATGGTTTGGGTAGTGTCGCCGGTATCGTCGGTCTGGCAGGTGATGTCAGTCAAATCCCAGCCGGAGACGCCGTCTTCGGTGATGGTGTAGCTGCCCGGCTCGACGGTGAAGGTCTGCTGGTTAGGCAGGGTGCCGTCCGCATCGTCATCCAGCGAGAAGTTGCCGATGGGGTCAGTGCCGAAGAAGTCGAAGTCCTGCGGATCGTCCGGTATGGCATCCTTGACGATGGTGATGTTGCCCCGCTTGACGTTGGTGAAGGTGCAGGTGACGGTCTCACCGGGTTCGAGGTCAATGTCGTCAATAGTCTCGCCGCTGTCACAGGTCGCGCCTGTCAGGTCCCAGCCAGTAGGGACGGTCTCGGCGACATCATAGGTGTTAGCCGGATCGAGTCCACTGAAGGTGGTCGAGGCAGTGCCGCCAGAGGTGGTCAGGCTGAAATCGCCCAGGGTGGTGCTGGTGAAGTCGAAGGTACTGTCGCCGCCGAGCGTGTTCTTAACGATGACAATCGCTCCGCGCCGGATATTGGTGATGGTGCAGGTCTTGTTCTGCGCCAGGGCCAGGCTCACCGTGCCATCGGGGTTGCAGTCGCCGCCGATAGAGGTGACATAGTCTGACAGGCTGGCGCCGGTGCCGGCGATCTCGCCGACCGTGTGAGAACCGGCATCCACCGCAACCGCACCGGTCGTGCCGTTGTCGCCCACATCTTCCGCCTCGGTCACGCCATCAATCTGCAAATTGAACAGGCCCGTGTCATCGCCCGGCAGCAGTACCTTGATAACCGCCAGCGTGGGCGAAATATCGTTGTTGGTGATGGTGCAGGTGACGCCGATCTGGCCTTCGGTGAGGGTGAGGATCGAGCCGACCAGGCTGCCGGCGTCGCAGGACCAGGCCGAGGCGGTGTAGCCGGGGACGGCGGACTCGCTCAAGTCGTAGCCCTGGTTGGCAAAGACGGTCTCGAACACGCCGGAGCCGCCGGCATTGCTGAAGTTGCGGCCGTCAAACGGAGCGTTGGCGGTGGCGGACAGGGTCCAGTCATCAGCCACAGCATTACCGCCGTTGTCGTTGGTCACGACCTTGACCAGTTTCAAGGTGGGGGCGACATCGTCGTTGGTGATAGTGCAGGTCTTATTCCCGCCTTCATTCAAGGTGATGGTGCCATCCGCCGCGCAGTCGCCACCCCAAACCGAGGCGGTGTAGCCTATCTGGGTTGTTTCGGTGGCATTGTATAAAGTATTGGCACTGAGGGTGTTAGCCACACCGCTAGTGACTTGGTTGCCATTGATGAACAGCGGGAAGTCATTGACCACAGCATTGCCGCCATCGTCGTTGACCACGGTCTTGACCAGGGTCAAGGTCGGGGCGACATCGTCGTTGGTGATAGTGCAGGTGACATTTTCCCCTTCGTCGAGCGTGACGGTGCCGCCCAGAACGGCGGGACATTCTGGATCGCCGGTGATCTCGACAAAGGTGTAGCCGGAGAGCTGGGTTTCGTCAATGGCGTAAGGCGTGTTGGCCGACAGCGGGTAGGCTACGCCGGAGAGCGCTGCATTGCCGCCAATGGTCAGGTTGAAGTCATCCGGCTGGGCGTTACCACCGTTGTCGTTGATGACGTTCTTGATCAGGGTCAAGGTCGGAGCAGAGTCATCATTGGTGATGGTGCAGGTGACGCCGGTCTCACCTTCAGCCAGCGTGACTGTAGAACCGACCAGAGTCCCACCGTCGCAACTCCAACTGCCTGCGGTGTAGCCGGGCACCGTCGTTTCGGTCAGGTCGTAGCCCTGGTTGGCAAAGACGGTCTCGAACACGCCAGAGCCGCCGGCATTGCTGAAGTTGCGGCCGTCAAACGGAGCGCTGGCGGTGGCGGACAGGGTCCAATCGTCGGCCACGGCATTGCCGCCATTGTCGTTGGTCACGACCTTGACCAGTTTGAGGGTGGGGGCGACATCGTCGTTGGTGATCGTGCAGGTCTTTACATCGCCTTCATTCAAGGTGATGGTGCCATCCGCCGCGCAGTCGCCACCCCAGGCGGAGGCGGTGTAGCCGGCGAGGTTGGTCTCCGTCGCAGTGTGTTCCTCGTTAGCAGCAACCGGAACGAAGATTCCACTGGTGACCGCATTGCCATCAATGAACAGGGGGAAGTCATTCACCACGGCACTGCCGCCGTCGTCATTGATGACGGTCTTGACCAGGCGCAATAGAGGAGCAACATCGTCATTTGTAATGGTACAGGTGACGTTCTCGGCTTCCGCGAGGGTGACAGTTGAGCCGACCAGGGTGCCGCCGTCGCAGCTCCAACTGCCTGCAGTGTAGCCGGACACCGTGGACTCGGACAGATCATAGGCGGTGTTGGCAAAGACAATCTCGAAATCACCTGAGCCGCCCAGATTGGTGAAGTTGCGGCCATCATCCGGTGCGGCGGCATCGGCAGACAGGGTCCAATCGTCAGCGACGGCATTGCCGCCATTATCGTTGGTCACAACTTTGACCAGTTTCAAAGTCGGAGCCACATCATCGTTCGTGATCGTACAAGTGGCCGACTGACCAAGCCCTAGGGTAATGGTATCTGCATCATTCTGCGTCCCACCCACGCAGACCCAATCGCTGGCCGTATAGCCGGCGGGTCCGCTCTCGCTCAGGTCATAAGTGCCGGCATCGAAGGAAGCGCCGTTGGAGACGGTGGGTCCAGACCCGGAGAAGCCGGTGGGACCCGTGGCGGTGAGAGTCCAATCACTCGTTACCGCGTCGCCGCCATCGTTATTGGTGACGACCTTGACCAGGGTCAGCGAAGGAGCCTGATCATCATTGGTAATAGTACAGGTAGCAGACTCGCCCAAACCGAGGGTAATGGTATCGGCGTCGTTCTGCGTGCCGCCCGTGCAGACCCAGTCGCTGGCAGAATAACCAGCCGGGCCAGTCTCACTCAGGTCATACGTGCCCGCCTCGAAGGTGGCATCGCTGGTGGCGCCGCCCGGGCCGGAGATCGGCGTTGGCCCGCTGGCAGAGAGGGTAAAGTCGGTCGCCAGGGCGGCACCGCCGTTGTCGTTGACCACAACCTTGACCAGGGTCAGGGATGGCGCGTCATCACTGTTGGTGAGGGTGCAGGTCTTGCTCTCGCCGAGGGCCACGGTCACATCGCCGTTGCTGTCGCAGTCACCGGAGAAACCATCAAAGGTGTAACCGGGCAGCAAGGTTTCACCCGCCGTATAAGTACCGGGATTGACCGGGAAGGGCACGCCGCTGAAAACAGGATTGCCTTCCAAGGTCAGGTCAAAGTCATCGGGCGCGGCTGTGCCGCCGTTGTCATTGTTCACCACCTTGACGACGGTGATGGAAGCCTGCTGATCGTCGTTGGTGACGGTACAGGTCTTGGTTTCCCCGATGGCAATGGAGCCGGTGCAGTCGGCGGAGTAGGAGGCCGTATAGCCGCTCGGCCCGGTTTCGTTGACGCTGTAGCTGCCGGGGGCCACGGTGACAGTGGTGCCGGGGGCTTCCGCGCCGGGGAAGGAGGCCGGGTCGGCGCCGGGGTTGTCCACGCTCATGGTGAAGTCACCGGCGCTGGCCGTACCGCCGTTGTTGTTGATGACGTGCTTGATGACGATCAGTTGAGGCGCAATGTCGTTATTGGTGACGGTACAGGTCTTGGTTTCGCCGATGGCAATGGAGCCGGTGCAGTCGGCGGAGTAGGAGGCAGCATAGCCGCTCGGCCCGGTTTCGGTGACATTGTAGCTGCCGGCATCGAGGGTAACGGCGGTGCCGGGCGCTTCCTCTCCGGCGAAGTTGTCGGGGGTGTCATTCGTGCCGCCGGAGTCCAGGGTGAAGTCACTCGCTACCGCGGTACCGCCGCTGTCGTTGACCACAGTCTTGATGACAATCAAGGTGGCCGGCTGGTCGTCATTGGTGATGGTGCAGGTAGCCGAGCCGCCGTTGGGAACGACCACGTCGGTACAGTTGTTATAGGTGGTGCTGTAACCGGCGACCGCTGGCTCGGTGATGTCGTAGGTCCCGGCATCCACCGTCAGGTCGTTCTGGCCGTCGGCTTCAAAGGGGATGGCCGTGCCGCCGTCAACCTGGAAGGAGAAGTCGCCGGCGGTCTTGGTCCCGCCGTTATTGTTGACCACGACTTTCTTGACGATCAACGTTCCGGGTTGGTCGTCGTTGGTCAGGGTACAGGTCTTAGTCTGGCCGGCGACGACGGTGACGTTACCGCTGCTGTCGCAGTCGCCGCTGAAGCCGGTAAAGGTGTAGCCGGACGGCCCGCCGGTTTCACTGACGTTGTAGGTTCCGTTGGTCAGGGTGTAGCTCGTGCCGCTCTCGCTGCCGTCTTGCGGGCTGTCGGATACATCTACGCCGCCGCTCGTGACATGAATGGACCATTGGTTAGCCGTGGCGGCGCCGCCGTTATCGTTGACAACATGCTTCTTGACGATCAGCGTGCCGGTTTGTAAGGTATTTGTATAAGTACAAGTAACGGTCTCGCCCGCAGCCAGGTTGATCGAGGCCTGCCCTGTCGCCAGGGTAGTGGTAGTACCCCCACTTGGATCAGTACAATTCAAAGCGGTCAAGGCCCAACCGGCGACCGGGAGGGTTTCGGTGATCGTATAAGTGCCGGCGGCCAGGTTGGTAAAAGTCTTGCTATTGCTAAGGTCGGCACTTTCACCGGCAGCCCCGGCATCATCGTCAAGGCTGAAGTTTGAAAGACCCGTCCCACTGGTGGTATAAGCAAAATCCTGGGCATCATTGGGTACACTATCTTTGATAATGGTGATGCTACCCAGAGGTAACACGTTGGTTGGTTCGGAGTCGCTGTTATTACTTGAAGTTGGGTCGTCGTTAATCGCGTCTACAACAACAGTGTTACACAAGTCCTGAGAACCGGCTGTGCACGTTCCGCCGATGGCGCTTGTGCCCGGCGTGATGCCCGTCGGCGCAGTAGCGGAAACATTGACCGTAATGGTAAAGCTTGTTGATTGGCCGGGGGTTAAGCCGCCCAAGTTACAGGTGACTACCCCGGAACTATGAGTGCAGGCCGCGCCCAGCGAGGATGAGACAAAGGTGGTGTTGGCATCGAGGGTATCGGTGACGACAACCCCGTTAGCCGTGGCCGGACCATTATTGGTGACTACAATAGTGTAGGTAAGTTGGCTCCCGGCCTGAACTGGATCAGGGTTATCGCTTTTAGTAATGGCGAGATCGGCGTCTGTCGTAAAGAATTCCTGCACTCGGAGTAAGGGTACGGTCTGGTTGCCGGTGTTGATGCTAGACCCGGTGGTACAGTTAGCATCAGTGCATGTCTGGGCGCTTGCCAACTCCGACTGGACATTGCTGGTGACGCCGGCAGGAATGGTGTTCTTCAAGACCACCCAAATCTCAAGGATAGCCGTATCACCGTCGTCCAATCCTGAAACTCTAACTGTACCACGGATTTCTTCGTTGCTCGTTCCGGGACTGAGGATAGTTGATGAGAACAAGTCGACCTTTTCGTTACCATCCAGGTTGACATTTCCTGAGTCATTGGTGTCAATAAAGGCGCAATAGATGCCATAGGCGGGATCGTACCCAAAATTGCCGCCATTGCTAGTCTTAGTGGCGTAATCAGACACAATCTGGATTACCCCATTCTCTGGGATAACACTCCCGCTGACTCTAATTTCGATTTCGAACGGCACAATCTGACCGAGAATCATATCTTCAGGAGCCAGAGACTCGACGGCGTTTTTGGGATTCCCGAAAATGGCATTCGCCAGCGGGTCAGAGGCGGTACCGGTGATGCCGCTGGGAGCGGGGCAGGCGAGTTGGCTGGGCGATACTTTGTTATAGGTTGGGCTGTCGCCAGGGTCAGCGGCAGCAAAGTCAAGGTTATAAGAACCTGAGCTTGCGGCTACATACGGCCCGACATACGGGCCGCCATTGCCGTTGGGAGCAGCCCCGGCCGGTTTGACCGCATCCGTAGCCGTATCACTCAAAGCGCGGGCCAGGTTGAGGCGGCCGTTGCCGGTCTGCTCCTGCGTACCGGCGGGATCGGCGGTGCGGGCCAGGCGGCTGACAATGACGCCGTTGCTCAGGCCGGGGTCAACAGCGCGCATGAGCGCGGCCGCGCCGGCTACTTCGGCGGCGGCGGCAGAGGTGCCGTTGACGGAGGTCAGGCCGCCCGCGCCGGTCGTGCGGATGTCTACGCCGGGCGCGGCCATGAAAACAGTCTGGCCGTAGTTGCTGCTGGCAGCCAGGGCATCGTTCTGGTCGGTGGCGGCAATGCCCATCACCCCCCGGTCGCCGGCGGGGTAGGTGGCGCTGCTGACGCCGTCGTTGCCGGTGGCGGCAACGAGGACGACGCCGCGATCCCAGGCGTAATCCAGGGCCATTTGCAGGGCCGGGGAGTAGCCGGGGTTGCTGAAGGCCATGAGAATGACGTCGGCGCCCTGGTCGGTGGCCCAGACGACGCCGTTGATGATGTCGCTGTCCTGACCCAGGCCGCTGGCGTCGAGCACCTGGACGGGCAAAATGGAAACGCCGCTGTAGGCTACCCCGGCCACACCCGCGCCGTTGTCGGTGCGGGCGGCGGCGATGCCGGCCATTTCGGTGCCGTGGCCGTTGGGGTCGCTTTGGGCATTGCCGCCGTCAAAAGCGGAGAAGCCGGGCAGGATCAGGCCGTTCAAATCGGGATGACTGGCGTCCACGCCGGTGTCGAGTACGGCCAGGACGCTGGAGCCGCCGGGACTGACCGCGCCAAAGACGGAGTCCCAGCCAATCCGGGGCAAGGCCCACTGGTCGGGGTAGGCCGAGTCAGAGGGCGTGCCTTCGGCTTCGCGGACTTTGTCGGTTTCAACGCTGGTCACTTGCGCGTCGGCCCGGAAGCGGGCGATGCTGTCGGCCAGGGTATTGCTGGGTACGTCTACAAAGTGGAGTCCCAGGGCGGCGACGGCGGAGGTTTCAATGCCGCCGTTACGGGTAATGACTTCCTGCTGTTGGGCGTCGCTCAGCTCGGCCGCGAGGCGGACAATCAGCGAGGCGGCTTGTACGTTGACAAAGCCGGCGCTGGCCATGGGCGTCTGGCCGGAGCCTTGCCCGGCCCAGGCCTGGTAAACCTCGACCGTGTAGCCGCCGAGGAGATCGTTTAGGGGGTAAGCGTAGCTAAAGGCGCCGCTGGCATCGGTGGTGATGCGGTCCCAGCCAAAGGCGCCGTCGCTCTTGACTGTCGCGCCGTCGGGGCCAATGACCGGAATATCGTACTGGGTGTCGGGCGCAAACCCCTGGCCACTGATGACGGCGGTCTGGCCGGGAATGTAGGCCGGTTGCTCGGCGCTCAAAACCGGGTTGAGGCTGGGCGTCGCCGTGACCGCCGGGGTCAGGGTAACGGTGGGGGTCAGCGTTTCGGTGGGCACGAGGGTCTCGGTCGGGAGGGGCGTTTCAGTCGGCGTGTCGGTTGGAACGGGCGTGTCGGTCGGCGTATCGGTTGGAAGAGGGGTATCTGTGGCCGGGATGGGGGTATCGGTAGCCGGGATAGGCGTGTCGGTGGGCGGAATAGGCGTATCCGTAGCCGGGATGGGTGTCTCCGTTGGCGGCGGGAGCGGGGTATCAGTGGGCGGTGGAATGGGCGTATCGGTCGGTGGTGGGAGCGGGGTATCGGTGGGCGGTGGAATGGGCGTATCGGTCGGCGGGACAGGGGTATCGGTGGGCGGGTCGGTGGGCAGCGCTGTGGCGGCATCGGTTGGGGGAGGCGTGGGTTCCTGGGCATTAATGCCGGTCGCAGTCGAAAGGACGACGCTGCACGTCAGCAGCATCGCCAGGATCAGGAGCCACTGCAGGCTTGAACGTCCAGGGGGCTTAGCCGGAGGCCGCCTTTTCGTTTTCGGCTCGTCCGGGGCTTGGCCTGAATAGGACAGCAGCAGTTTGACCAACCGGGTAAAGTTTTGCCAGAGCGCGTTCATGATCCCTCCATTGCTGATACTGGGGGAGCCTCACCGCTTGGTCGGCCTTGACTCGCGGTTGTCCGGCTCATCAGGATAACCGGTACAGCCGCATCAGGCAGAAGCTCCCTCTATTAATATTATGTTGATACCCTGATAGATAATTACAGCTAGAGAAATGAGTTATGGCAGCATAAGTGGACAATAGCACATTTCAAAACTATCTTAGCAATGAGTTCCTAAAATGATGCTAAAATTTTACTTAAGAATTACTTAAGACTTTGTGGGAACTTTGTTAGAAATGATACGAGGAGGGGCTTAAGCGGCTTTCTTGGAGGGTTGTTTTTCAAAGCGGTAGCCGATGCCGTGCTCCGAGCGCAAATAGCGGGGGTGTTCGGGGTCGGCTTCTAATTTGCGCCGCAGGTGTGACATGCAGACGTGAACATAATTGATATTATCCTGATAGCCAGCGCCCCAGACATGCTCCAGGATCTCTTTGAAGACTAAGACCCGGCCCGCATGTTGGAACAGGAAAATCAGCAGCCGGTATTCGGTGGGCGTGAGCTTGACCGGTTCTCCCTCGATCAGCACCCGGCGCTGCTCCAGATCGAGGCTGAGATAGCCATCGTCATATATGGAGGTTTTGATTGCCGGCAGAGAATAAGCCGCCTGGCGCAGGGCCACCTGGCTGCGGGCCAGCAGCAGCTTGGGGCTAAAGGGCTTGGTTACGTAATCTACCGCGCCGATCTCCAATCCCTTGATTATCTCATGCTCCTGGCCTAAAGCAGTCAGAAAAATTATCGGCACGTTGGCCAGCTCCAGCAGGCGGGCGGACACCTGCCAGCCATCCATATCGGGCAGCATAATATCGAGGATGACCAGATCAGGCCGGTGGTCAAAAAATAGGCGCTGCGCCTCCAGGCCATTCGTCGCCAGGAAAACTTGGGCCCCGGCCCAGGAAAAAGTATCCGCTACAAGGGCGCGCAGGGCGTCATCATCATCAACAATCAAAATTTTCTTACCTTGCACGCCTCACCCTTTCTTCGGTTGGGAGTTGGGCTGCTTTTCAAAACGATAGCCCACCCCGTACTCCGTTACTAGATAAACCGGCTCCTTGGGGTTAACCTCTAACTTGCGGCGCAAACGGGAGACATAGACGTGAACATAATCTATATTGCCATGACCTGTCTCGCCCCAGACTTGTTCCAGGATTTGTTCAAAGGTCAGCACCTGACCGGCGTTTTGGAACAGGTAAGTCAGCAGCCCATATTCCGTAGCACTCAATTTTATCGGCTCGCCCAGGATAAAGACGCGGCGTTCGTCCAGATCAACGGTCAGACGGTTGTCGCTGTAGCTGACCGATTTTTGGGCGGTGGGGGGGAGTGCCGCCCGGCGCAAAACAGCGCGCACTCGAGCCAGGAGTAGCTCCAAGCTGCAAGGCTTGGTCAAGTAATCATCAGCCCCATAATCCAGGCCGCGGATAATCAGCTCTTCTTGACTCAGCGCCGTGAGCATAATCAGGGGCACGGCAGAGACCTGGCGAATGCGTTCGCAAACGGTCCAGCCATCCACATCGGGCATCATCAGATCGAGGATAATTAAATCGGGCCGGAGGGTATAAAATTGACGCAACCCTTCCGGCCCGCTGGCAGCAGTATAAACTTCATACCCCATTTGGGAGAGGGCAGATGCTAACCAATGGAGTATTGCTGGCTCATCATCAATTATTAAGATCGTGCTCCCCTGCATTGGCCCAGTCTCTCAACTCAAATAAAGCCGGTATGATTCAATACCATAGCATTATAGCATCTTTGGTCGTAAATACTACCGCGATTTAACCTACTGGGTCGCATTCAGATTATAGGCAAACGGCAAAGGTATGCTGCGCGAAAACCTCCGCGGTTTCAATCAAGGGTGAATGGTTCCATCGGGCATAATCGCCCCTTTGAGACTTTTGGCCCGGTTAAGCTGCTCCGGGGTCACGTTGGCCCCGGTTAAATCGGCGCGGACCAGGTTGGCATCTTCGAGGTTAGCCTTGAGCATGTCGGCTACTTTTAAACCGGCTCCCCGCAGACTCGACTCAACCAGCTTGGCGCTGGTTAAATAGGCGTCGGTTAAATTGGCATTGCGCAGGCTGGCGTCCAGTAAATCTACCTCCTGCATGTGCGCTCTCACCAGATTGGCCCCCAGTAACTCGGCATTTTTCATCCTGGCTCTGACCAAATTGGCGTCGGTCAAGTTGGCCCCGGTTAAATCGGCTCCTTCCAGATTCGCCTCGCTCAAGTTCGCCCCGCTTAAGTTGGCATAACGCAGGTTTACCTGGCTCAGGTCGGCTCTGCTCAAATCCACTTGGCTCAAATCGGCGTTACGGAGATCGGGGACTTCACCCTGGGTGCGAGCTGCGGTAATCAATTGTAAAAGTTCTTCACGTTTCATGCTGACCACTTTCGACGGGGTTTGTATTTGATCCGTCACGCTAAATTCATTCCGATTGCCGGTATTTTACCATCAATTGCTGCAATTCGTCTAGTGGCAGGGCATAGGCTGTGCGCCCCTTAAAACCGGCCAGTGTTTCAGCAGCGGTTAAAGCATTGAGAATAGCCTCTTCAACGGCTTCGGCCACGGCTTCGAAAAACCGGTTCAAGTGATGGTGGGGCAGCATTTTGAGATCGTACAGGCTCTCGCCGCTGCCGGGGAAGTGATTGCCGGTAGCAAAGGCGATAAAGATATCGCCGCTGCCGTTATGCCCCACCCCGCCCACCCGGGCCAGGCCGACCGTTGCCCGCTGGGCCAGCCGCTTGCACTGAACCGGGATCAGCGGGGCGTCGGTGGCGACCACAATAATGATGGAACCCCCCTGCGGCGGCTCGACCCAGGGCAGGGGTGTATGGTCGGGGCCGATTTTGCGGCCCACCGGCACGCCATCCACCCGAAGCAGCGCCCGGTCGCCGTAGTTAGCCTGCACCAGCGCCCCGACCGCATAGCGGCCGCCGGGGCAGTCAACCAGCCGCGAAGCCGTACCAATCCCCCCTTTAAAGTCGTGGCAAATCATGCCCGTCCCCCCGCCGACATTGCCCTCAGCGACCGGACCGCCCTGCGCGCCGCCCAGGGCGGCATAGACGTGTTCCTTGGTCAGGTGAAAGGCGTCAATATCGTTGAGCCAGCCGTCGTAAGTCTCGGCTACGACCGGCAGGGCCGAACTGTCTGAAAGGTTATTTTCTTTCGTATAAGCAACAAGACTATCCCGCACAATCCCGACTTGATGCGAGTTGGTGATGGCGATCGGGTAGCACAGCAGGCCCGACTCGGCCAGCCAGTGGACGCCGGTCATCTCGCCGGTGCCGTTGAAGGTATGGTAAGCGGCAAAGGCATTATCGGTCCAGATGTTGCCTTCGCGGGGCACAATCATGGTCACCCCGGTGCGGGCTACCCGCGGCTCATCGTAAATCAGGGTGCTCTGGCCCACTAACACTCCCGGCACATCGGTGATGGCGTTGTGCGGGCCGGGGAGCAGCGTGCCAATGGTGATGCCTAAATCTCGTAAACGGACGCGGGTCATAGCTTACCTCCTTATTTTCAAGGCCGCCTCTAGGTCGCTCTCGTTTCACGAGTTACCTCTTGCCGTCTGACGGCCGGTACCTGGCCATCACCCGCTGCAACTCCTCTAAAGGCAGCTCGCAGGCAATGCGGCCTTTGAAACCAACCATTGTCTCGGCCTTGGTCAGGCAGTTGAGAATGGCTTCTTCTACCGCTTCGGCTACAGCTTCAAAAAAGGGGTTGAGGTGCTCGTGGGGGATCATCTCCAGGGTGCGCCGCCCGGTGACATCGGCATAGATGTGGTTGCCGGTGGCAAAGCACAAAAAGATGTCGCCGCTGCCGTTGTGACCAATCCCACCAACCCGGGCCAGGCCGACGGTGGCCCGCTGGGCCAGACGTTTGCACTGCATCGGCAGCAGCGGGGCGTCGGTGGCAATGACGACGATGATCGAGCCGCCCTGCGGGGGTTCGTCCCAGGGCATGGGAACTATCTCCGGGCCAATCTCGCGGCCAACCGGCACGCCGTCCACGCGCAGGGTGTGGCGGTCGCCGTAATTGGACTGCACCAGCACGCCAACGGTGTAGAGGCCGCTTTTGCTGCCAACCAGGCGCGAGGAACTGCCGATGCCGCCCTTAAAATCGTGGCAAATCATGCCCGTCCCGCCGCCGACATTGCCTTCCTCAACCGGGCCGCTGTTGGCAATCGCCAGGGCCTCGTGGACATGATCTTCGGTCAGGTGAAAGGCGTCAATGTCACTCAGCCAGCCGTCGTAGGTTTCGGCGACGATCGGCAGCTTGAAGCCCCGGCTCTCGAAATTTTCCACGTCGTGCCAGATCAAGGCGTCGCGGACCACGCCCACCTGGTTGGTGTTGGTCAGGCCGATAGGCGAGCCAAGCATGCCTGACTCCTCCAGCCACAATAAGCCGGTCATTTCGCCGTTGCCGTTGAAGGAGTGATACCCGGCAAAGGCGCGGTCGTCGCGGATTTCATCCTCGCGGGGCACGATGACCGTTACCCCGGTGCGAGCGACATACGGCTCATCGAAAATCACTGTGGTATGGCCGACCAGCACTCCCGGCACATCGGTAATGGCGTTATGCGGCCCGGTCGGCATTGATCCGATGGCAATACCCAAATCTCGTACTCTTTTGCGTGTCATAAACCCTCCTGTCGTTTACCCTGGCCCAAATCTAGCACAAGGAGGGCCGTTTGGTCAAGTAAATTGATACGCTTGATAATCTCTTGACAGGCAAAAGACTTTCTGATATAGTGAGCGCACCGACCCGCGCTTCACGATGGATGATTTTGCCCTGTCCATCGCATTTCCTCATAGCTACCTGCCCAAGTTGTTACCAGAACGCATCCCATATGACACACCTTATGGAGCTTATCGTCTGCGCTATTGTCTATTCTTTCTTGACCCTTAGCGCCTTTGACAAAAAGAGGATAAATGGGATCAAGCTCATCGTCTCAGCTCATTCCTGAAGCACCCGTAACCAACGCCGACGAGGCCCTCCAGCGATTGATGGCAGGCAATCAACGGTACTCAACCAATCGAGCCATCCATTTGAATCAAACCCCCGTCCGTCGCATTGAAACAGCCAAAGCGCAACGTCCTTTTGCTACCATTTTGGGTTGCGTGGACTCGCGCGTGCCGCCGGAAATCATCTTTGATCGCGGTTTGGGTGATCTGTTTGTGATTCGGACTGCCGGCCAGGTGATTGATCGGGCGGTGCTGGGGAGTATTGAATTTGGGGTGGTGGAGTTGAACATCCCGCTGGTTATGGTATTAGGGCACGAACGCTGTGGCGCGGTCAAGGCGACGCTTGAAATGCTGGAACAGCCTGCGCATGCCCCAGGCGAAATCGGCTTGCTGGTTGAGAGCATTCGTCCGGCTGTCGAAAAGGCTAAGGGCCAACTGGGTGACTGGCTTGAAAGTGCAGTGTTGGCCAATGTAGAATTGACAGTGAGCCGGTTGCAAAGCTCGCCTATTCTGGCTGAGGCCATCGAAAAAGGCCAGCTCAAAATTGTTGGCGCCCGGTATGATCTGGATACCGGAACAGTAACTCTATTATGAGTTAAAATCGTTGCTGTGCTTGTAACTCCTCAGGTGACTGGCACTCTTCTCCTTTGGCAAGACGATTGAGAGAAGCAAAGCTTAGGGCTAACCAAGTGCCAGTCACCTTTAGCCTGAACATTATGATGAAACAAGATTACGAGTATATTGTCCTCGGCCTCGGTGGTATTGGCAGCGGCGCGGCTTACTGGCTGTCGCGCCAGGCGGGCCGCGACGTGTTAGGACTGGAACAGTTTGAAATCGGCCATGTGCGCGGTGGGTCGCAGGATCATTCCCGGATCATCCGGCTGTCGTACCATACCCCGGAGTATGTCGCGCTGGCCCAACAGGCTTATGCCGCCTGGGCGGTGCTGGAAGAAGAGGCTGGTGAAAAGCTGATTGTCAAAACCGGCGGTCTCGACCTGTGGCCGGCGGTAAGCGCCATCCCCAGCGAGGATTACACCCGGAGCATGCAAGCGTGCGGCGTGCCCTTTGAGCGCCTCGACGCCGCCGAAATTATGCACCGCTGGCCCCAGTTCCGTCTGACCGAAGACATTTATGCGCTTTACCAGGCCGAGAGCGGCATTGCTCCGGCGGCCCGGTGTAACACGGCCCACCAGCGGATGGCCCGGGCCAACGGGGCGACGTTGCTGGACAACACGCCGATTACTGGCATTCGGCCTCTTAACGGCGAAGTTGAAGTGGTGGCCGGCGGAACGGTCTATCGCTGCCGCAAGCTGGTCATTGCCGCCGGGGCCTGGACGAATAACATGCTGTCCCATTTCTCTCGCCCCTCTCTGGAAGGGATTGGAGGAGGGTCCGCTTTTAAATTACCCTTGACCGTTACCCAGGAGCAGGTGACGTACTTTGCTACGCCGCACCTGGCCGATTTTGCCCCGGAACGTTTTCCCATCTGGATTTGGATGGACGAGCCGTGCTTCTACGGCTTTCCCGTTTACGGCGAGCCGGCGACGAAGGCGGCTCAGGATGTGGGCGGCGAAGAAGTGACAGCGGAGACGCGTAGTTTTGAGCCGAATCCGGCCAACGCCCAGCGAGTCGAGCAATTTCTGCAAAAATATCTTCCCACTGCCCTCGGTCCGGTCCTCTACACCAAAACTTGCCTCTATACCATGCCCCCTGACCGTGATTTTGTCATTGATACCATTCCCGGCTACGATAACTGCAGCGTTGCCATTGGCGCGGGTCATGCTTTTAAATTTGCCTCGCTGCTGGGTAAAATCTTGAGTGAACTGGCCGTAGATGGCAGGAGCGAGAGCAACCTCGAACCGTTTAAAATTGACCGGCCTATTTTGAAAGTGGAGAATCCACCCAAGAGCTTTATGGTTTAGGGCATCGTTCCTGAGAGTCGTCATTAAACCTTATCGGGATTAAGGTGACAGGCACTTCTCGGACTACTCATTGGGCTTATTTGAATAAAACCTGCCCGTATTTAGTGTTCAAAAGTGCCTGTCACCTCGTTTTTCCTTATTTCCGATAGAGTCTATTATTTGTGAAACCTGGTGAGCGGCCCGTTATTGACCTGCCTTACACCTCACAAGAGTGGGCCTTGGAATTGATCGCGGTAGGGGGCCTTGCCCTCATGATCGGGATGCTCAGTCTGGCCTGGTTCGATTTGCCCACTTTGGTTCCAACACATTTTGGACCGTCGGGCCAGGCTGACGCCTGGGGAGATAAACGCAGCATCCTTATCCTGCCTGTCATCAGTGTTATTTTGTATCTCATGCTGACGGTGACCAACCGGTATCCGCATAAATTCAATTATCTCTGGCCGATCACAGTCCAAAATGCCCGCGAGCAGTATCGTTTGGCTCGTTTACTATTAGCCTGGCTCAAAGCCGAAATGATTATCCTCTTCACTTTTTTGGTTTGGGCAACAATCCGCGTAGCTTTGGGGCAGGCAGCAGGATTGGGAAGTATCTTTCTTCCCGTTGTTTTAGTAATAATTTTTGGTACAGTCGGGATCTACTTTTATTTCGCCTATATAAAGAGGTAGCAAAGCGGAGAAATATAATTCTCCCGTCTACACTCGCCTCACGCAAGTGCAGGCCGCCTACCGTCTACTGTCTACCATTTTCAGGAGGAGTTAGATGTTAAAGAAAAGAAGTTTGCTCTTATTGGTCATAGCTCTGGTTTTATTGCTGGCTGCGTGCAGCGGCGGCGCGGCGCAGCCGGAAACGGAAAAGCCGGCCGACAGCGGGGCGCAGTCGGAGGCGGCCACTGCAGCGCCGGCGGAAACAAGCGAAGCGAAGACCGAAGCCACCGCAGCCCCGGCGGAAACAACCGAGCCAGCCCCGGCGACAGAGGAAGCGGCGGCTGCCAGCGGCGGCACCCTGCGTTTTGGTTGGAACGGCAGCCCTGATACGTTGAACCCCGGCACCTTTATCTTGTACGAAGCGTATGTTATCGCCGACTTGGTTTATGACACGATGTTCGACCTGCAGCTTGACGGCACCTTCAAGCCCTCGCTGGCCGAAAGTTATGATGTCTCCGCCGATGGCAAAACCTGGACTTTTAAAATTAAGTCAGGGGTCAAGTTCCACGACGACCAGCCCTTAACGGCAAAAGACGTGGCCTTTACGTACAACTACTACCGCAGCCACCCCGATTTTCCCTACATGGTCACCTACGGCGAGAAGTTCGAAAGCGTCGAGGCCACCGACGACACCACTGTGGTGATCAAACTTACCGACGCCATCCCCAATATTGAAGCCCAGTTGTACGCCCAATATGTTCTGCCCGAACATATCTGGTCCAAATATGAAGAGGCCACTGCCGCCGTCGAATTCGAAAACCTGGAAATGATTGGCAGCGGCGCCTTCAAAATGGTCGAATACAAACAAAATGAATTTGTCCACCTGGCTGCGAATAAAGATTATTTTGACGGAGCGCCCAAGGTGGATGAGGTTATTTTCCAGACCTTTGGCAACCCGGATGCTTTGGTGCAGGCCCTGACCACCGGGCAGGTTGATGTCATTAGAGACATCCCTTCGACCGCGGTGCCGACGCTGCGCAATAATGCGGATATTGGCCTGGTGATTGGCGCGCCCCGCGATCCAAGTGTGCGCGACATCATCCTCAATCAACTCGCGCCCGAAAATTGCCCTCCCGAAGACGGCAAATGTACCGGCCATCCGGCCCTGCGTGACCGCAATGTGCGTCTGGCCTTGGCCCACGCCACCGACAAGCAAAATATTATTGACGTGGCGATGCTTGGCCTGGCCACGCCAGGACTGACGCTCGTCCCTGATAGCATGGGTCACTGGTATAACAATACCCTTGAAGATTACGCCTATGATCCGGCCCAGGCCAACCAGATACTCGACGATGCGGGTTACAAAGACACCGATGGCGACGGTGTGCGCGAGATGCCCGACGGCAGCAAGCCGTTGAGCTTTCGGCTTTATTGGCCCAACGACGTGGGCGAAGCGCCACGCATTGCGGATCTGCTGGCCGATAGCTGGAATCAGGCCGGGATAAAGGTTGAGCCGCAGGCATTCGACCCTGATGCCCTGACTACAGCCTGCTGTCCTGCTTTTGACTACGACATTATGATCTGGGGCTGGGCTTGGGGCCCCGACCCTGATGGAGCGCTCCAGGTTTACCGCACATCCGATATTGTCAGCGGATACAATGAAACAGGGTATGCCAGTTCCAAATTTGATGAACTATACCAACAACAGTCCATTGAGCTTGATCCGCAAAAACGCCGCGATATTGTCTGGGAGATGCAAAAAATGACCTTTGAGGATGTCGTCTACATCATCCCTTATTATCAGCAGGATGTCCAGGCTTACCGCAAGGATCGCTTCCAGGGCTGGATGACCGACGTGCCCAAAGTGGCCCTGGAAGATTTTAGCCAGCTCATGATAGTCCAACCGGCTCAGTAACATGAAGTAGAAAGTAACGAGTAGGGAGTAAGAGAGGCTATTGCTCTCTTCCCCTACTTCCTACTCCTTACTTCCAATTTGCTATGAACAAGTACATCCTTAAAAAAATCGGCTGGGCCTTGCTGACCGTCGTTTTTGTGGTCCTGCTCAACTTTTTCCTGTTTCGTATCCTACCCGGCGACCCGGCCCGCATGGTCAGAGACCCGCGCCTGAAACAAGATGCCATTGCTGCCCTGCGTGAGCGATTTGGGCTGGATAAACCGGTCATCAACTGCGTCGAAACTATCTCGCCGCTCAAACTCGGCAGTTGCGCCGTCAATCCCCTGGAAACTCAATTTGGCCGCTATATCATTAATCTCCTGCAAGGTGAACTGGGCACCAGCTTTCACACCCAGCGCCCGGTGACCCAAATCCTATCCGAAAATCTGGTCAACACGGTATTATTAATCGGGGCCGGGCAGCTTCTCTCCATTTTTGTCGGGATTCTGCTGGGCCTCATTGCCGCCTGGAAATCCCGGACTGCTATTGACTACGCCGCCCTGTTAGGCAGCTTGACCGCCTGGTCGCTGCCAACTTTTTGGTTTGGCATGGTTTTGCTCTTCTGGGGCAGCAGCCAGTTCGGTCTGCCGATTGGCGGCAAGATTACCGCCGGAGGCACCTTTGCCAGCGAATGGGATCGCTGGCTCGACATTGGCCGCCATATGATTCTGCCCACGCTGACGTATACCATCATTTACGCCGGGGAATATACCCTCTTCATGCGCAGCGCCATTGTCGAAATATTTGCCGAAGATTACGTCCTGACCGCCAAGGCCAAGGGGCTGAATACCTTTCAGATTTTGCGGGATCACGCTTTACCCAATGCCCTGCTGCCCACCGTGACCATTGTGGCCCTGAATTTGGGCTTCACGGTGGCCGGCGCGATCCAAATCGAGGCAGTTTTTTCCTGGCCGGGTTTGGGCCAGGCTGTGGTCGAAGCCGTGGGCCGGCAGGATTACCCGGTGCTGCAAGGGGCTTTTTTGCTTCTGGCCGTCAGTGTTATTTTCGCCAATCTCATCGCCGATCTGCTCTACTCCTACCTCGATCCGCGGATTCAGACAGGATGAATTGTGATGCGTAAATTCTCACGCATCATGCTTGTTTTGGAGACAATGCAATGGATACCCTCACTACCTTCTGGCGCAGCTTCAAACGCCAGCCGATGGGACTGATTGGGCTGGTTATGCTCATCATCATTATCCTGGTCGCCTTGTTGGCCCCCCTGCTGGCGCCCTACGACCCCAAAGCTGCCGTCAGGGTGACGCTCGATGATATTTATGCACCGCCTAATGCTGAGCATTGGTTGGGTACCGACGACGCCGGCAAGGACGTGCTGACCAATCTCATCTACGGCTCGCGGGTCTCGCTGACGGTGGGTTTCTTTGCAGCCTTCATCTCCCTGATTATCGGCGGCCTGATTGGCATTGTCGCCGGTTTTTACGGGGGGCAGGTGGAGAATTTTCTGATGCGCCTGACGGATATTTTGCTGGTCATCCCGGATTTGCCGCTCATGATCATTTTAATTGCCATCCTGGGACGCAGCTTGAGCATTATAATCGTTGTGTTAGGCATTTTGGGCTGGACCAGCACAGCCCGGGTCGTCCGCTCGCAGACCTTATCGGTCAAAGAGCGTAAATTTGTGCAGCGGGCGCGGGCCATTGGCGCGGGGAATATGTATATTGTTCGCCGTCATATCTTCCCCCTGGTCTTCCCGCTGATGGTGGTCAATGCGGTCATCACCATTTCTGTCGCCATCTATAATGAAAGCGTCCTCGCCTTTTTGGGTCTGGGCGACCCCACCCGCTTGAGCTGGGGCCAGATGCTCCAATTCGCCTTTACCCGGGGCGGCATGAGCGCCGGGGCCTGGTGGTCTATTATGCCGCCTGGCCTGGCGATTGTCTGGGTAGTGCTGGCCCTGACATTACTGGGCAACGGCCTGGAGCGGGTCTTCAACCCGCGCCTCGAACTGCACCACCTCTCCGTGGGACCGAAGATGGTGGCTCGACCGGCCCAAACTGACTCGCGCGAAACAGCTCCCGTCCCGGCAGGGAAGTAGATGGCAGAGAGAGAGACTATGCTTGGCCAAAGGTCAAGCCCGCCAAATGGGCAGCCGAAAATCGAAAGTCTAAAGTTTGCCAGTGCCCCGCTGTTGCTCGATGTGCGCAACCTGTCGGTTGATTATGTTAGTCCCGACCAGCCGCCAGCGCATGCCCTGGAAAATGTCAGCTTTATTTTGCGTGAGGGCGAGATGTTGGGCGTGGTCGGGGAGAGTGGCTGCGGCAAATCTACCTTGATGCTCAGCTTAATGCGTTTATTGGGAGCGGCAGGGCGGATTGTCAATGGCCAGGTCATCTTTCGTGGTCAGGATTTGCTCGATCTGAATGAGCTGGAAATGAGCCAGGTGCGCTGGAAAAACATCTCGATGATTTTTCAGGGGGCTATGAACGCCCTCAACCCGGTGCGCCGCATCGGCGACCAGATTGGCGAGGCCATCCGCCAGCACTATCAGTTTTGCGATAAAGCTACAATAGATGCGCGTGTTTCCGAACTGCTGGATTTGGTTGGCATTACGCCCGGCCGCAAAACGCAGTACCCGCACCAGTTCTCCGGCGGTATGCGCCAGCGGGTGATGATTGCCATGGCCCTGGCCTGCACGCCGCAAGTCGTCATCGCCGACGAGCCGACCACAGCCCTGGATGTAATGATCCAGGCCCAAATTTTGGACCTGCTGCACCAACTGCGTGACAAGCTGGGGCTGGCCGTTCTGCTTGTAACTCACGACCTGGGTGTGGTGGCCGAGGTCTGCGATACCGTCCTGGTGATGTACGGCGGCGTCGTGGCCGAATATGGCGACGTGGACACGATTTTTAATCACCCGCAGCACCCTTACACCCAGGAACTGCTCAAGGCTTTTCCCGACATCTCCAATCTCAAAGGCAAACTGGCCTCTATCCCCGGCTATCCGCCGCGCCTGAACGATCTGCCAGCAGGTTGCCGCTTTGCCCCGCGCTGCCCCGCCGCCTTTGACCGCTGCCACACTGCCCCGCCGCCGCTTTACCTGACGAACGGGGTCAGGCAGCATTACGCCAGTTGCTACTTGGTAGAACCGAAGTAAGCTTTTACCGCCGAGACCGCAGAGGACGCAGAGGTGAATGAACAAGTGGTAAAATATGGAACAAGTCCCTATTCTTAAAATTCAGCGTCTTCATAAATTTTTTCCGGTAGGCCGGGCCGGACTGTTTGGCGGTGCGGCCAAACAGGTGCATGCCGTTGATGGCGTCACCCTGGAACTGGGCCGGGGTGAGATTCTGGCCTTAGTAGGCGAGAGCGGCTGTGGTAAATCCACCCTGGTCCTAACCCTGCTGGGGTTGGAACGAGCTACCAGTGGCACAATTTCCTTTGCTGACCGCGATGTGACCCACCTGGGCAGCGCGGCGCTTAAAGAGATGCGCCGTCACATCCAGATGATCTTCCAGGACCCGTTTGAGGCGCTCAACCCTATCCTGACCATCGGCGAAATCGTAGCCGAGCCGCTTTTGGTGCACGGCATTGGTAAAAACAAAGCCGAGCGGCTGGAACGAGCCAGCCAGGCCCTGGAAGACGCCGGGCTGAAGCCAGCCAGCAACTTTATTCATCGCCGCCCCCATGAATTATCGGGAGGACAGCGCCAGCGCGTGGTCATCGCCGGGGCGCTGGTCCTGGAGCCGGAAATTCTTCTGGCCGACGAGCCGGTTTCGATGCTGGATATGAGCATCCGCGCTGAAATCCTTAACCTGCTGGCCGAGCTGCGCCAAAGGCGGGGCGTTTCGGTCATCTTTATCACCCACGATTTAGCCACCGCTGCCTACATCGCCGACCGGGTGGCGGTCATGTACCTGGGCCGGATTGTCGAAATCGGCCCCATCCGGGAGGTACTGGCCAATCCGGTCCATCCCTATACCAAGTCGCTGCTGTCGGTCATTCCTGTGCCTAACCCGCGCCTGCGCCGCAAGCATACCATCCTACAGGGCGACCCGCCCAACCCGATCAATTTGCCCACCGGCTGCCGCTTCCACCCGCGCTGCCCGGCGGCTTTTGATCGCTGCCCGCAGATTGACCCGCAGTTGCGGCTGGTCGGCAATGAGCATGAGGCGGCGTGCCTGCTAGTAGAATGAAGTAACCACGGATTACACAGATTACACAAATTGATGATTTAAGCATGCATCCTGAAATCAAACTCGCCGAAAAATACGAACGCAATGGCTGGCCCTCAATACAGCGGCCCGACGTGAAAGTGCCGGAAGGCTGGAGCCTGGAGCTGATTACCTCGGTTAACCGGGTGCGCAATCACCAGTTGTCGCCGGATGGAGGGCAGCTCGCCTTTGTCTGGGATCGGGAAGGTTTGTCTGACGTATATAGCATGCCGGCGGCCGGCGGCTGGCCGGCCCGTCTCTCGCTCGATCGCAGCCCGGCCATTTACTGGTCCGACGAAACACCGCAGTGGTCGCCCGATGGACAGTGGCTGGCTTTTAGTACGGATAACTATGTCTATGTGGTTTCAGCGGCAGGGGGACTGCCTCAGAAAATTAGTGATTTAGCCCCTGGCGCGTCCGCACCGGTATGGCTGCCCGACAGCATGGGGCTGGTCGTCAGTATTGAACGGCACGGGGCCGACAAGCTGTTCCTGACCGACCGCAGCGGCAGTTGGCTGCGTGCCCTGACCAGCGGCCCCGGCGATGACTCGGAAGCCCAACCCTCGCCGGATGGACGGGGAGTTGTGTTTGTCCACCATCCCCACGACGACCTCAACCGGCTGGACCTCAAGGTGGTCGAACTGGAGAGCGGCCAAATCAGGCCGCTGACCGACCAGCCCCGGCAGAAGGACTGGCAGCCGCGCTGGTCGCCCGATGGACGCCTGATTGCCTTTTTATCGCAGCGTTCGGGCTGGAATGAGGTCTGGCTGGTCCAGCCGGATGGGGAGGGGCTGCGCCAGTTAACCCGCCTGGGCCGGGATGTGGCCGACCTGGCCTGGTCGCCGGACGGGTCCCGGCTGGCATGTACTGTCAACAACGAAGGCGCTTTTGACCTGGCTCTGCTTGATGCCCAGAACGGCGAGGTGTCCTACCTGAGTCAAGGCTTGGGTATCTACACCCGTCCCTGCTGGTCGCCGGGTGGCGATTTTTTGACCGTTGAATACGAAGATCCCACCCGGCCGCCCGATTTGTACCAGGTCAGCGTGCCGGAGGGTCAATTAACCCAACTGACCTTTTCGAATCCGCCTGCTCTGGCCCGGCACACGTTGGTTGTCCCGGAGTGGGTCAGCTACCGCAGCTACGATGGCCTGGAAATTCCGGCGCTGCTTTACCGCCCGGCTCGGTCTAACGGCGCGGCAATTCTGAACCCGCACGGCGGCCCGACTGCGCAGGCGGTGTATGAGTGGGATATCCTGGCCCAGTATTACCTGGCTAAAGGGTATACTTATCTCATGCCCAATTACCGTGGCAGCACCGGCTATGGCCTCAAGTTTGAACACGCCAATTACGATAATTGGGGCGTGGGCGATACCCAGGATTGCCTGTATGGGGCCAGATATCTGGCCGGGCTGGATTGGCTAGACCCGCAGCGCATGGCGATCTATGGCGGCAGCTACGGCGGCTTTATGGTCGCCTGCTGCCTGGCCCGCGACCCGGAGTATCTCTTTGCCTGTGGCGTCTACAAGTACGGCGATGCCCACCTGGTGGCCTCGTGGGCGCAGTGCAACCGCAGCACCCGTCTCTACACCGAAATGCAGGTCGGCCACCCGGCCCGCAACCGGCAGGTTTATCTGGACGCCTCGCCTATTTTCCAGGTTGAGCATATCCAAAAGCCGGTGCTGATTCTCCACGGCCTGGACGATACGATTTGCCCGCCGGAGGCGACCGAAGAGTGGGTCGAGGCGCTGCGCCGGGCCGGCAAAACCTTTGAATACAAAACCTATGCCGGCGAGCCGCACAATTTTCTCAAGCGGGAGAACCTGCTCGACGTGTACCGGCGGATGGAGCGGTTCCTCGACTGGTATTTGCTCCCTTGAACCCGATCCCTCTCCTCCAAATTTCCGGCTCTCACTTTGAAGCCGGCCGCCAATTAGGGGCAGCTACGGTTGATACACTGCGCCGGCCCGTCACCTTGCCAGCCGGCCGCACCTGGGAAGACATGTGTCACCTGGCCCAGCCATATCTGCTGGCCACTCAGACCACTATTCCCTGGCTGCACGAGGAAATGGAGGGGATTGCGGCCGGCAGCGGGCTGGATGTTCTGGAGTTGTACGCTCATGCGACGGAGGAGATCTGGGAACCCCTCCCCAACCCTCCCCTGCCAGGGGAGGGAGGAAGATGTTCAGATTTCGCCGTTGGCCCGCCGGCAACGGCAGACGGCGGCATCTGGCTGGCCCACAATAATGATTTGAGCCTGGAAGTGCGTGACTGGATCACAGCGGTCGAGTGGCAGGTTGAGAACCAGCCGCCTTTGTTCACGCTGGGCGTCGGCCCTTTTATCAGCATCGGTTTCAACGCGGCCGGCCTGGCCCTGACCGGCAACGAACTCTCTCCCAGTGATGACAAAATCGGTGTGCCGCGCCTGCTGCTGGTCCGTGATATCCTGGCTCAACGCACCGCGCAGGAGGCGCTGGCTGCCGCCGCCCGGCCCGAGCGAGCGTCCAGCTACAACCAACTCATCAGCCACGCCGACGGCACAATGGTCAATTTTGAAGGCTCGGCGACCGATTATGAGTTGATTTATGCTGAGGATGGCTGGACGGTTCACACCAACCATTACTGCTCGCCGAAGATGGCCGCCTATGAACGTGACCCCGCGGACATTCGTGGTTCGTGCCTGCGCTACGAGCGCGCCCGCGACTTAATGGCCAACCGGCCTGGCCCGGTTACGCCTGAGATGCTCAAAACCTTTCTGGCCGATCACGCGCATGCCCCCGACTCTCTCTGCCGCCACGGCGGCGAGACAGAAACGGTCTTTTGGGCGATCATTGACCTCAGCCATGGTGCAATTGAGTACGGTCGGGGTCAACCGTGTACCGCTGCGCCGCAATATTTCCGTTTCCACTCATTTCAAGTAAAATAAGTTCACGTGGTGCGTGGTGCGTGGTGCGTAAAATTTTAAAAACGTACTATGTACCACGCACCACGTTTTAGGATTTTATCTTAATATTGAGGATATTTATGCACGCTGAAATCGTGATGACCGGCAGCGAGCTGCTGCTGGGTGAAATTGTGGATACCAACTCCACGATGATGGCTAAAATGCTGCGCAATATCGGCCTTGACTTGTATTACAAAACCACCGTCGGCGACAACGAGGAACGAATTACCCAGGTGCTCAACCTGGCCCTGGACCGCTCGCCGGTGGTCATCACTTCGGGCGGCCTCGGCCCCACTGTGGACGACGTCACCCGCCAGGCCGTGGCCAATGCGACCGGGCGCAAGTTGGTTTACAGCCTCGAACTGGAGGCCCAGATTGCCGCCCGCTTTCGCGGCTTTGGCCGGGAAATGGCCGACAATAACAAGCGCCAGGCTTATATCCCGGAAGGCGCTCTGCCGCTGCCCAATCCGGTTGGCACAGCGCCCTGCTTTTTAAGCGAGGACACGGCCGGGCGCGGTTTTATTATCTCTCTGCCCGGTGTGCCGCGCGAACTGGAATATATGATGACCCATACCGTTATCCCGCTGCTGGTGGAGCGCATGGGCGGGGCCAAAATCATCAAGGCCAGAATCCTGCGCACCTGCGCCGTGGGCGAGAGCAATGTTGATCGCGGTATCGGCGATTTGATGATCGAGCGCAACCCGACCGTCGGCCTGTCGGCCCACGCCGGGCAAACCGATGTGCGCATTACCGCCAAGGCGGAAACAGAGGCCGAGGCCGATGCCCTGATTGCGGTTATGGAGGCCCGGGTGCGCGAGCGGCTTGGTGTTGCCATTTACGGGGTGGAAAAAGAAACCGTAGCGGAAGTGGTAGGCCGGCTGCTGGTCGAAAAAGAAATAGAACTGGGCGTGGTGGACACGCTGACCGGCGGCCAATTGACCCGCGAACTGATCGAGTCTGGCTTTCGCCCCGTCCTGGCTGCCGACCTGTTCCCGGCCACCCCCACGGAGGCCGCCTCGACAGCCGGGCTGGCGGCTGCTCCCGAAGAGGGCGAAGCTTTCGCGGCTGCGCTGGCCCAGGCTGTTGCGCCGGCCGGGGGAATCGGACTGGCAATTCTCGGCCCACTCTCGAATGGCGTCGAGGACCGGCTGACCTACATCGCCATTTCCGGCCCCGGCGAAGTGAAGATGAGCATCCGGGGCCGTAATTTTCAGGATACGGACCATGTCCGCCGCTGGATGGTTATCCAGGGGTTGGATTGGGTCCGCCGGGCGATGGTAGGCCAGTTGAGTTCGCCGGTGGATTGGAATTGACGAGGCGCGAAAAAGCGAGGATGTTCACTTACAGAATAGACAGCGATACCGAACTTCGCCTCCTTGAAGAGCGGCATGCCGAAACCGCCTTTGCCCTAATTGACCAGAACCGGGAGCATTTGCGGACCTGGCTGCCGTGGGCCAAGCCGGGTTATTCGTTGGAAGATTGCCGGGGGTACATCAAGCAGACCTTGCAGCGCCTGGCCGATAATAAGGGCTTTGACGTGGCTATTTTTTACCGGGGTCAAATGGCCGGCCAGATTGGCTACAACAGCATTGATTGGCCCAACCGGGCGACTGAAATTGGTTATTGGCTGGGAGCTACGTTTCAAGGCAAGGGCTTAATCACCGTTGCTTGCCGGGCGCTGCTCGACCACGCTTTTTATGAATTAAAACTGAATCGGGTGGAAATCAGGTGCGCCGTCGAAAATACCCGCAGCCGGGCGGTTCCGGAACGGTTAGGCTTCCGGCAGGATGGCGTCTTACGGCAGGTCGAGTGGCTGCACGACCGTTTTGTGGATTTGGTCGTTTACAGTATGCTGGCGAGCGAATGGGTACATTTGCGGCAATCGTAAGAGTCTGCACGAACCTACAGCACGTCACCAGGAAAAGGTAGCAAAGTAGCACGCCCTTCGGCGCACCCGAAGGGGTGAGGTTGCAGGGACTATTATTTCCCTGTCTACACTCGCCTCACGCAAGTGCAGGCCGTCTACTGTCTACTGTCTACTATTTTAGGAGGTTTTATGGCTATTCATCCGCTCGCGGGGCAGCCTGCCCCGCGTGAATTACTGACCAATATTCCGCGCCTCATCACGGCGTACTACGCTTACCAGCCCGACCCCGATGACCCGGCGCAGCAAGTAGCTTTTGGTACATCGGGCCATCGCGGCACGTCGTTGAATGGCAAGTTTAACGAGCATCATATCGCCGCTATTGCGCAGGCTATGGCTGAACTGCGGCAGGTGCGTGGCATCACCGGGCCGCTCTTCATTGGCCAGGATACCCACCCCCTGTCCGAACCAGCGCTGGCCACGGCGGTTGAAGTCCTGGCGGCCAATGATGTTGAGCTGATGCTCCAAGAAGGGGGCGGCTATACGCCGACGCCGGTCATCTCGCATGCTATCCTGACCTACAACGGTGGCAAAACGAGCGGGCTGGCCGACGGCGTTGTCATCACCCCGTCGCACAACCCGCCTGACGATGGCGGTTTCAAATACAATCCGCCTGCGGCAGGACCGGCCGACACCGACACAACCAAACTCATTCAGAATCGGGCCAACGAGCTGATCCGCGACGGCTTGAAGGAAGTTCGTCGCATGCCCTACACCCGGGCCATCAAAGCCGATACGACCCACGCCTACGATTACATCACCCCCTATGTTTCCGATCTGGCCAATGTGATTGACATGGCCGCGATTCGCTCCGCTGGCCTCAAAATCGGCGTGGACCCGATGGGCGGGGCGAGTGTGGCTTTCTGGGAGCCGATTGCCGAGCGATATGGCCTCGATATCGAGGTGGTGAATCGGGTGGTTGATCCCACCTTTTCCTTTATGACCCTGGATCACGACGGCAAAATCCGGATGGATTGCTCATCGCCCTATGCTATGGCCAGCCTGATCCACTTGAAAGATAAGTTCGACATTGCCTTTGGCAACGATCCTGACGTAGACCGCCATGGCATTGTGACCCGCAGTGCGGGCCTGCTGAATCCAAACCATTACCTGGCCGTGGCCATCTGGTACTTGTTCCAAAATCGCCCCGGCTGGAGCGCCGACGCAGCCGTGGGCAAAACGCTAGTCTCAAGCTCGATGATTGACCGAGTGGCGGCCCAGCTCGGCCGGCGGCTGTGCGAGGTGCCGGTTGGCTTTAAATATTTTGTAGACGGCTTGCTCGACGGTTCCCTGGGTTTTGGCGGCGAGGAGAGCGCCGGGGCTTCATTCCTGCGGCAGAATGGGCGGGTCTGGACCACCGATAAGGACGGCATTATCCTCGATCTGCTGGCCGCGGAAATCGCTGCCCGCACGAACCGCGATCCGGGCGAGCATTACCAGGCGCTGGAAGCGCAGTTTGGCCAGGCGGCCTACGCCCGCACCGATGTGCCGGCCAACGCCCCGCAGCGCAAGGTGCTGGCGAATTTGTCGCCGGAGCTGGTGCAGGCTGACACGCTGGCCGGCGACAAGATCGTCGCCAAGTGGACCCACGCTGCCTGCAATCAGGAGCCAATCGGCGGCCTGAAGGTTGTCACCAACAGCGGCTGGTTTGCGGCGCGGCCTTCGGGGACGGAGGACATTTATAAGGTGTATGCCGAGAGTTTCAAGGGCGAACACCATTTGAGCGCAATCCAGGCCGAAGCGCAGGCCATCGTCCAGGCTGCTTTCAAAGCCGCCGGATTGTGAACCGCTAACAATGATAGGAGGCGATTCTAATGGAAGTCACCCCAGGCATTTTCAAAGCCTATGATATCCGGGGGATTTATCCCACGGAGTTAAATGAAGACTCGGCCTATGCCATTGGCCGGGCCTTTGCTACCTTGCTCAAGGTGGACACCGTCATCGTCGGCCGCGACATGCGTCTATCCGGCCCGCAGCTCTTCGACGCCGTGACGCGCGGCCTGCTGGACCAGGGCGCCGATGTCATCAACGTCGGCATGGTCAGTACGGACCAGTTTTACTTCGCCTGCGCCACGCTGAACCAGGCCGGGATGATGGTCACAGCCTCTCATAACCCGGCCCAGTACAACGGCTTTAAAATGGTCAAAAAGATGCCATATCTGCTCAGCGGCGAAGAGGGCATTCAGGATTTGCGACGCATCATCGAAAACGACGCCTTTGACAGCCCGAGCCGCCGGGGCAGTATGACAGACAAGGACTTGAGCGAGGATTTTGTCAATTACGTCCTGGGGCTGATAGATGTGAGCGCCCTGGCGCCGCTCAAGGTCATCGCCGATACTGGCAACGGTATGGTCGGCCCCATCCTCAAGCGGGTGTACGAGCGCCTGCCCTCGGTTACGCTGACCGGCATGTATCTCGACCCCGATGGCAGTCTGCCCAACCACGGCCTCGACCCGCTCCAGCCGGAGAACCGGGCCGAGTTGCAGCGGCGCGTTCCCGGCGAAGGCGCTGATGTCGGCTTTGCCTTCGACGGCGACGGCGACCGTTTCTTCACCATTGACGACCGGGGCGAATTTGTCTCCGGCGATTTTATGACTGCCCTGATGGGGCAGTATTTCCTGGAAAAGTACCCTGGGGCCAACATTCTATATGATGTGCGGGCCTCGTGGGCGGTGCCGGATTTAATCAGCGCCGCCGGCGGCGTTCCGCTGATGGAGCGGGTCGGCCATGCCTTTATCAAGGCCCGCATGGCCAAAGAAAATGCCGTCTTTGCCGGCGAAGTGACCGGCCACTATTACTTCAAGGATTTCTTTTTTGCCGACTCCGGCATCATTCCCTCGCTGGTTATTCTGGAAATGCTCTCCAAAAAGAAGGCCAGCTTGTCTGACCTGCTCAAACCCCTGGAAGCAACTTACTTTATCTCCGGCGAGATCAACACCCGCACCTCCGGCGAGGTCAAGGCGAAAATGCAGGAGCTGGCCGAAACTTTTAAAGATGGCCAAGTGGAGTGGTTTGACGGCGTGTCTGTCACCTATCCCGATTGGCACTTCAACGTCCGCCCTTCCAACACCGAGCCGCTGCTGCGCCTCAACCTCGAAGCCAAATCAAAAGCGTTGATGGAAGAGAAACGCGACCAGCTTCTAGCGATCATTCGCTCATAGGTTATATGTTACGCAACTTTTTTATCAAACTCTCCGCCAGCGGCCCGGCTCGCCGCTTTGTGACCCACTTCGGGCCGGCCCGCCGCACCGCTCGCCGTTTTGTGGCCGGGGAAACGTTGGATGAAGCAGTAGCGGTAGTGAAGGATTTGAATCGCCGCGGCCTCAAGGCCATCTTGAATGAGGTCGGCGAGAGTGTGACCACCCAGGCCGAGGTGAGCCAGGCCGCGGCTGCGTTCCACGAAATCCTGCGCCGGATTGACGCCGAGGGCCTGGACGCCGACATCTCGCTCAAGCCTTCGCACGTGGGCCTGACCTTTGGCCCCGATTTTTGCTACGAGATCATCGCCGATATCGTCGAGACGGCGCAGCGGTATCGCAACATGGTTGAAATTGATATGGAAGGTAGTCCCGACGTGGACGCCACCCTGGGCGTGTACCACCGCCTGCTCGACACCTTTGGCGGCGGCGTCCGCCTGGCCATCCAATCCTACCTTTACCGCACCCCCGCCGACGTGCAGCGCATCATCGAGCGCGGCGGAGCTGTCCGGCTGGTCAAAGGTGCTTATCAGGAGCCGCCGGAAATTGCCTACCAGGGCAAAAAAGAGATTAACCAGGCTTCGATCCGGGTGATGGAGCTTTTTTTTACGCCTGAAGCTAGGGCCAAAAAGGCCTACCTGATCCTCGGCTCGCACGACCCGGACCTTATCGAGTGGCTGGTCCGCGAGACCCAAGCGCGCGGTATTGCTCCCCACGAGTTTGAGTTTCAAATGCTCCTGGGGATCCGCCGCGATGAGCAGCAGCGCCTGGCC
The DNA here is from genome assembly GCA_023382535.1 of Anaerolineae bacterium. The sequence continues at coordinate 229,345 of JAHDWA010000005.1, forward strand.
GATTTGGGCTATCAGGTCCGGGTTTACGTGCCCTTCGGCTCCGCCTGGTATCCCTACTTTATGCGCCGCCTGGCTGAACGCCCGGCCAATGTGTTGTTTATCGGCCGAGCGATGCTGGGGAAGTGACCGCCGACCGCACCCCCACCCTAACCCTCCCCCTACTAGAGGGAGGGAAGGGAGGGGGTCGTTGGGAGACAAATGACCGACAAATTCCTCACTCACAAAACTGCCCTCATTACCGGCTCCTCACGGGGGATTGGCCGGGCGATTGCCCTGGAACTGGCTCGCCGGGGAGCCGATGTGATCGTCCATTACGTCCGCAAGAAACAGGCGGCGAAAGAGGTTGTGGCGGCCATCGAGTCGCTGGGCTGCCGGGCGCTGGCGGTGAAAGCCAACCTGGCTGAAGCGGACCAAATCGAGACGATGATTGCCGAAATCGAGGCCCAAATGGGCCGCTGCGATATTTTTGTCGGTAACGCCGCCAGCGGCACGCCGCGTGACATCCTCGACGTGACCGACAAGCACTGGGACTGGACGATGGATGTCAACGCCCGTTCCATTTTGCGTTGTGTCCAGCGGCTTGTCCCGGCGATGGAACGGGCCGGCTGGGGACGGATCATTAACATCACCAGTCCCGGCAGCCACCGCGTCTTGCCCCATTACGGCGCGATTGGCCTGTCCAAAGCGGTGGTCGAATCGCTGACCCGCTACCTGGCGGTTGACCTGGCTCCCAAAGGCATCATCGTCAACGCTGTTTCCCCCGGCCTGGTCGCCACCGACGCCGTGTCCGCCTTTCCGGTTGACCTGCAAGCGACGTTTGAATACGCTCAAAGCCGCACCCCTGCCGGCCGCCTGGTCACGCCGGAGGACGTGGCCCGGATTGTCGCCTTCCTCTGTTCAGAGGATGCGGCAATGATCGTCGGCCAGACGATTATGGTGGATGGGGGGTATAGTTTACTGGCCTAAAATTGGCTATTAGCATTGAGAATGGTCAACGGTTAATAGTCAACTGTCAATTGTCAATGAATTAAGGAGATATTCATGACTCGTTCCCTTCACCTCGACCTCGGTTTATCCGCCGTTTTTGCCGCCCGGCAGTGGGCCGAGCCGGAGACCTGGCTGCGGCTGACCCGCGAACTGGGCTATCCCTGGCTGGAGTTCAGTGGCGATGCTCTCGACCCCTTTTTCTCCGGCGATCTGGCCTATCAGATGCAAACCGCGCAGCAAATCCGCGCAGCGGCTGAAAAGTACAGCGTCAGGATTCCCAATGCTTACACCGGCAAGGCAACCCATCGCTTTCATGGCCTGTCTCATCCCGACGAGTCCGTGCGTGCCCGCATGTGGGATTGGATCGTGACCTACATGGACCTGGCCCTGGCTATGGGGACGGACCGCGTCGGCGGGCGCTGGAATACCATCCCCACGGAAGCCTGCGCCGACCCGGTTCACTATGCCGAAGAGAAAGCCCTGATTCACCGGCAGTTCCGTGAGCTGGCAGCGATTGCCAGAGATAAAGGGCTGGCCGCCATCTACAATGAGCAAATGTACATCCCTGCCGAGTACCCCTGGACGATTGAGTCAACGTACGAGTTTTTAGAGGCGGTCAATCGCGACAGCCAGGGCGTGCCGATCTATCTCACCGTGGATACCGGCCATATGGCCGGGATGCATTACGGCGCGGCGGGCGATGATCTGGATTACCGCGCCTGGCTGCGCCACTTCGCCCCGGTGTGCGAAAACATCCACTTGCAGCAGACCACTCCCGCCACCAGCTCCCACTGGCCTTTTACTCCCGCTTACAACGCCAAAGGCCATGTCCGGGTGGAGGAGGTCTTGGCCGCAATTCGTCAAGGACACCAGTCCTGGCCCGATAACCCCCTTTCTAAATTTATGGCTCCGGTCAGGCAGACCATCCTGGTCATCGAAGTCATCCCCGGCTCGACCACCCGCCCCGAAATCCTGCTGGCCGACCTGGCTGAGTCGGCCCGGCATGTGCGCCAGTTTGTGCCGGAAGGCGGGCTGGAGTGGCAGTTTAACTCGTGAAGCGTGACATGCACTCCGCCCTAAGTCTAAAATCTTGATTGGCAGGCTATGAATTGTGTCTCTCATTAGCGGCGTGTTAGCCGACTTTGCCCTGGCCTGGCGGCTGCTGACCCTTATTCCTCTCCCGTTTCTTCCCACTGCGGCTGACCGCCCGGCGGGTCTGGCGGCGGCGTATTATCCCCTGGTCGGGTTGATGTTGGGCCTGATACTGGCCGGAGCGGACGAGCTTTTCTTTTTGTTCCTTCCGCCCGGATTGGCGGCGGTGCTACTGCTGGCGCTGTGGGCCGGGCTGACCGGCCTGCTGCATCTCGACGGGTTTATGGATAGCTGTGACGGTCTGCTGCCACCCCGCGACTCTGCGCGTCGCCTGGAGATCATGAAGGACAGCCGGGTCGGCGCTTTTGGAGCGGTCGGCGTAATTCTGCTGCTGTTGATCAAGTTCAATGCCCTGGCTACCCTGCCGCCTGCCTATCGGATGCCGGCTTTGATCGTGATTCCGGCGCTGGCTCGCTGGGCGATGACCTGGGCTATGGCCCGCTACCCCCTGGCTCGCCGGGAGGGGGTGAGTGTATTTTTTAGCGCCGGGTTGGGCTGGCGGCAGGTAATCGCCGCCTCGGTGATGGCAGGCGCGGCGGCGTTGATTTTGATGAATGGGTGGGGGGCGGTGATGCTGGTCCTCACCTGGGTAGTGATGACCGGTATAGCGAGGCTGGCGATGGCCCGTATCGCCGGCCTGACGGGGGATGTCTACGGGGCGATTTGCGAAGTGACGGAGACAATTTTACTGGCCGTCATCGTCGTTTTTTAACCACCCATGAGCGTCGAAACAAAAACGCCGAGCGGACCAATACCCGCTCGGCGTTTTAATTGAGGCTAACTTAGTCTTTAATCGTAATTCACCGGGCCGATAAAGTTGCTGTCATCTTTGGTTGGCTGCTTGGCGAACTCAAATTCGGCGTAGGCATTGCCGTCCATATAGGTCTTCAGGGTGAGTTGGGTGCCGTCAATGTGGATGAAGTAAAGCCCGGCGTTCAACCCGGCAAAGTCGCACGCGCCGGGACCTTTGCTGCCGGTCAGGCAACTGGCCTTGTAGCCGCCGCCCTCGCTCTCGGCAATGATGGTCAGGCCGGAAGCCGGGGTTTTAATCAGAATATTCGACCAGCCGCCGATGTTCTGGTGCGGCTTGCTAGGATTCTTCCAGGATGACAGGAACCAGCCATCCGGCGAAGCATAGGTCTGCCCCTGGAAGCGGACCTGCTTGCTGAAAGCCACGTTGACCCGCTGGCCGGCATCCAGGCTAATTTGCACTTTCTCCGAGGGCGTATCGGGGTCATCCACCCAGACATCGTAATCGCCGGGGGGCAGGTAACGGAAAGCCAGGCTGGACGGTCCAAATTCGCCGCTGAGATACTGAGTTTCCCCTTTGACTTCAGCATCGCCGCTGCGCATGCGGATCAATTTGCCAAATTCGGTGTCTGTCTGGACGACAACGGTGGTAATGCCGTTGGGATCAGGGGCGCTGTAAACCTCGTCGGCCCAGGTTTCGCCGCCGTTGACCACCACCTCAAGCGGATGCTCGGCCAGGGGCAAAAGGGGCTGGGCCGCGCCTTTCTGATAATTTGGCGCCGCAGGCAGGGAACCATCGTCGGCGGGCGGCCGATAGGGCGGCGGCTTCAGGCCGGAGTCGTAGGTATCGGTGTGCCACGGCCGCGCCGGCGGCGGGGCGTAGACGGGCGGCGGAGCGTAAGCCAGCGGCGGCGCGGCCGGTTGATAACCGGGAATGACCAATCGTTGGCCAGCCCAAATAAAGGACGCATTATTCAGGTTATTGGCCCGAATCACATCCCACGGGTTGACCCCATACCGGTCGCAAATGCCGGTCAGGGTTTCGCCTGTTGCTACGCTGTGATAGTGAACTGCCGGGCCGGGGCGGTAATTCGGAAAGCCTGCTGCCGGTCGAGGTTGGTAGCCGCTCCCACCCGGAATGCATAATTCCTGGCCCACATAAACAAAGTTTTCGTCGTAGAGATTATTGGCCTGCATCAACGCCTGGGGACTGATGCCAAAATTCCAGGCAATGCCGGATAAGGTGTCACCCATCACTACCCTATAACTGTTTCCGCAACCATAACCCTGGTGGGGATACCCGGCCGGTCCGCCATAGCCGCCCCCAGGAATAATCAAAGACTGGCCGGCATAGATCATATCCGGGTTTACCAGGCCATTCTGGCGCATAATCGCCTCAGCACTGACGCCATACTGGCTGGCGATGCCATCCAAGCTCTCACCCGCGCGGACGTGGTGAACTACTCCTCCACCCTGGCTCAACGGGGCGGCCAAAGCCGTTGGAACAATGATGATGGCTAGCGCAGTAATCAGGATAAACGCTAACAGATGTTTTTTCACGATTTCCTCCTACCCCCACATTTAGGGGTGTTGAGCAACTAACCTACAAGATATGGACCGGCTATGGTATGGCACTATACATAATACCTGAAGTGCAACAATATGTCAAGTTATTTTGCGGCTCTTTTACCTTGTGCTGAGGATTATTGCCCGGTCTGAGTCCTTATGCTAAGATAGCCTTGATGATCCTGCCCCCAAGCGTTACCCGATTTAGCCGCCGTGAGCCGCTGCTGCTAGCCATGATTCTGGCCGGATTTGCCCTGCGCCTTTACCGGCTGGGCGCTGACAGCCTCTGGTACGACGAAACGGTCAGCGCCTTTTTGGCCGCCGAATCCGTCCCCGACTTGATTGCCCACACCACCAGGGACATCCATCCGCCGGGCTACTATCTTTTGCTTCACTTCTGGACCCTCGCCGCCGGCCACAGCGAGTTTGCCCTGGCCTTTTTTTCCCTTATTTTTGGCGTGCTAATTATCCCGCTGACCTACCGGCTGGCTCGAATCCTGGCCAACAACTCTGTGGCGATATGGGCGGCGCTGCTGGTGGCGGTTTCTCCTTACCACCTCTGGTACTCGCAGGAGGTGCGGATGTACACTCTCGGCGCGACCTTGGGACTTATCACTGCCTACTGCTTCTGGCAAGTTTTATGCCGCTTTCCACCTCCTCAAAAAATTTGGGTTTACTGGGTGGGCTATGCTTTATCGGCTACTTTAGGTTTATATACACTTTACTACTTCGCCTTTTTACTCATTGCTATCAACTTTTCATTGCCTTTAGCATCTTTCCCTGTTCCGAGTCACATGTTAAAAATCATTCCTTTTACCGAACGATTGAGCAAACGGAATAATTTTCCTCTCTTTTCAGCTAATATCCTGATTTTTCTTGCCTATCTACCCTGGTTGCCGACTGCCTGGCGGCAAATTACCTATCCTCCTGTACCTCCTTGGCGCACGTTCGATAATTTTGCACTTTGGCCGGCCATGCTCGAAAGCTGGTCGGCGCTCTTGTTGGGTCAATCGGTTGAGCCACAAATGATCTGGCCAATCCTGCTGATCGGCGTGGCGCTGTTCTATCTTGGGTTTCGATATCTCAATGGACTAACCAGCTCTTCCTTTTTTTCTTCACGTCTTGATTCGTTTATTACTCTGCCTACTTTCTTTCTACTTACATATACTTTTGGCCCGTTATTACTCATTTTATATCTGTCCGTCCACACTCCCCTCTATCACGTTCGCTACCTGTTTACTTACTCCCCGGCTTTTTATATCATCCTGGCGGCGGGTTTGGCCTGGCTGCTGGCTCGCCGCTGGGCGGGGACAGCTATCGCCGCAGCCAGCTTGCTTTTGCTGGCCTGCTTCTTTTCAATTTATCAGTATCACTTCGACCCGCGCTACCGCCCCGACGATTACCGGGCGGCGGTTGATTTCATCGAGAGGCACTGGCGGCCGGGCGACGTTATCCTGGTCAATGCCGGTTATGTCTACACTGCTTACTTATACTACACTGACTTGCCCAACCTTCAGCGCCAGCGGCTTGTCCCTTATTCCCCGGCTGAGACCAACCGGCCCTTGCTCTTGCAAACCGGCTCGGTTGACGGCAGCCCGCAGTTGGGCTGGGGCGATCCCCGCTCCGACTTCTATTCCATGAGTGCCGCCGACACCCGGGCCGCACTGGATGCCCTTTCGCATGACTTTTCCCGGCTGTGGCTGCTGCGGGCCTACGATACCGTGACCGATCCCGCCGGCCTCATCCGGGCCTGGCTGGCCGAGCAGACGATCCCCCTGGAAGATCAAGCTTTCGCCGGGGAGAGCAGCATCCGGGCGCAGGGCTTTTTGCTGCCGGGGGCAAAATCGCTTCCTCCCGGCGGCCAAACCGTCCAATTTGAGGATGGACTGGCCCTGGCCAGCTGGTCGCTGCCGGAGCAAACCTGGCAGCCGGAGCAGACTATTCCGGTCAAACTGTGGTGGCAGGTGGACAGTCAGCCCAGCGTGGATTATAAAATGTCCTTAAAACTGTGGACGCCCACCGCCCAACTCGCCGCTCAGGGGCAGGACACCTGGCCCGTGGGGACACTCTACCGGGCTACAGCCTGGCCCACGGGCGAGATTGTCTATCAGGCCGACCAGATCACCCTCCCGGCGGACCTGCGGCCCGGCCAATACTGGCTCAACGTCGAGCTTTACCACCCTGACACCGGTTTGCCTTTGCCCCGCCTCGACGGTGCGGACCCGGTCGTGACCCTGGGGCCAATCACGGTTGAAAAGTAGGCGCGAATTCGTGCAAGCCGGCGCTAAACTTTGAACTGGTTCATTCCTGGGGTATAATCAGGCCGGACTACCGCAGCGAAAGATACAAAAGAGAGATGACCGAAAAAAAACCAACAATTGCTTCGTTACAGCCCGTCGTTCTACCCGACAAGCGGCGGGTGACGATGGAACTGGTAGTAGAGAATTTGCCGACCCTTTTTGCCAACGTCGCCTTCAGCATGCCCGATACCTTTGGTTCACCGCCCGCTAAACCGCCCCAGCCTGCCGATACCCCCAGCCCTTACCCCAACCTTGAACTCAGCATTCTCAACAGCCGCCGCCAGCAGGTGGCCAGCCTCTTCATCGTCGAGCACAAAGAAAGGGTCACTACGCTGACCATGCACCTGCGCCAGCCCGATGAGGCAGAGCAGTACACCGCTCGGGCCGAGATGATCTACATGGACGAAATCATTGACGTCGTTGAGACGCCGTTTACTCTGCACCAGACGAATTAAGCGATGGACCAACTGTTTCCTTTCCTGCATTGGACCAACATTCTGATCATTCCCGGCCTGTTATTGGCTTACATGGTCCATGAATTGGGCCACGCCCTGGCTGCTTATTTTTTAGGCGACACCTCTCAGGTAGAGCGCGGTAAAATCACCCTGAACCCGCTTGCACATTTTTCCTGGACCGGTTTTATTGCTTTTTTGGTTTTTGGTCTGGGCTGGGCCGGATTTGTGGCTTTTTTGATGTTCAGCCTGGCCTGGCCGAAACCCCTGCGGGTTAATCTCAAGAATTTTAAGCGCAGTTATTTTGACCTGTGCCTGGTGGCCATGGCCGGTCCGGCAACCAGCTTCACCTTTGGCCTGGTCGGGTTTTTACTCACCCTGGTCATCGCTGCGGCGCTGGTCTATGCCAGCGGGGTCAGCACCGACCGGGTCTTTCCTTACCTTTTCCGCATGGACAGCACCCTGCCCCAAACGCTCGACCTGCAGGCCCTGTCCATTGCTTTTACCAGCTACGTGAGTTTAACCAGTCTCTGGCTGGCATTTGTTAGCTTAATCCCGCTCCCCGGCCAGGATGGCTTTGTGGCGCTCATCAGCTTGATAACCTTTTGGCGCGAGCGCAAACGGGGCAGCGAGCGCCGCCAGCCCGAACCTGTGATCGCCAATCGCCCCTTAACCCTGCTGCACCAGCAGCGCCGCCGGAACAGCGCCGCCGATATTCACTTCAAGGCAGGCGCCGATTATCACGAAGCCCAACAGTACGACGACGCGATTGCCCGCTATCAACAGGCCATTCGCAGCGACCAGAACTTTGGCCCGGCTTATGTGAACCTGGGGTTGGCTTACCTGGCTAAAGGCAATCGCCAGCGGGCTATCCAGGCCTTCCGCGGTGCGGCCCAACGGGCCGACGATAGAAAATCGCAGGAAACTGCCTGGCAGCAACTGCACGAGTTAAGCGAAATTTCTCCGGTTAACACCGAAACCGCCAGCGAAAGCATGGTCGAAATGGGCGCGGTCCCCTGGACAGACACCAAACCTCGACCTAATTGGTTAAGCCTGGGTCTGAGCAGTTTATTGTTGTTCATCAGCGCCGTTTTTCTATATGGCTATCTTGTTAGCCAACTCATCGAATTGTTAAGAGTCTAAAACGTAATTCCGAATGCGTAATGCCGCGTTTTCCATACCGTTTGCCCCTTACGGTTTAGAGCGAAGCCTCCCCTGGGAACGCATTAGAGCGAAGCCTCCCCTCGGGACCCTTGACATGGCCCTATGACCAAGCGTCCTGCTCCGCTCATTTCCACCCTGTTAATCCTGGCGATGGCCGCTTACGCCACGTTTTTCACCGCTCAGCTGCTTTTACACTACTATTCTTTCGGCTCCCGTTCGTTGGATCTGGGCAATATGGACCAGGCCATCTGGAACACCCTGCATGGCCGCCCTTTCCACCAGACCAACCAGCCCGGCGCCACCAACCGCCTCAGCCTGCATGTCGAGCCGATTCTGCTGCCTATTTCACTGCTTTACCTGGTTTACAGCGGCCCGGAAATTCTTTTTCTGTTTCAAAGTATTGTTGTAGCCCTGGGAGCGATTCCGGTGTTCGCCCTGGCCCGCTTCAAACTGTACAACGACGGCCTGGCCCTCATCTTTGCTCTGGTTTACCTGATGTTTCCGGCCATCCAGGGGGCGACCCTGCTTGACTTCCATGCCATTACCCTGGCCCCGACCTTTCTGCTGGCGGCCTTTTACTACCTTGAAACCAAGCGGCCTAAATTATTTGCCCTGTTTGCCATTCTGGCCGCTGCCTGCAAAGAGGATATGACCCTGCTGGTCATGATGCTGGGTTTTTACGCCTTTTTTATCAATCGCCAGCGCCGCCTGGGCTTGATCACGGTCGGCCTTTGCGGCATGTGGGCTTTTCTGGCCGTTTTTGTTATCCCCCCCGCCTTCGCCGGCACCGAAAATATTCATTGGGATCGCTACGGCCACCTGGGTAACAGCCCGCTCAACATCGTTTTGAATTTTTTTATCCGGCCGCACCTCGTTTTAAGTCACTTGCAGCAGGTGCAGGCGTTGGATTACCTGCGGCTCCTGCTGACCCCGACTGGCTTCACCGCGTTGTTTAATCCCGTTACCTTACTGTTAGCCCTGCCGTCACTGGGCATTAACCTGCTCAGCAATTTTTCACCCATGCAGCGAGTCAACAGCCTGATTTACGCCGCACCCATCGTTCCGGCAGTGATGATCAGCAGCATCTACGGCGTTGCCAACCTCAAACGAATGAGCGAATGGCGAATCATGAATAGTGGGTGGCAGGTGGCAGGCTTTACGCAACACGCAACACGCCTCAGAGCGAAGCCTCCCTTTGGGACGCAGCTTTTCAACCTCTTCTTTGGCGGCCTTATCCTCACTGCCACCCTTGTCTACCACCTCTTCTACGGCTACTTGCCCTGGGGAGGGCAGTTTCGAGGCTGGGAACAAGTGACCGGCCACCACCGCCGGGCTGAACGTCTCTTTGCCCAGATCCCGCCCGAGGCGGCGCTGTCGGCCCATGACCGGCTTAATCCTCATGTCAGCCAGCGCGAAACTCTCTACATTTTTGACCGGATCGAGGATGCCGATCACATTGTGCTGGACGTGACCGAAGACTCCTGGCCGCTGCACCCGGTTGAATTGCGCCAGCGGGTAGACCAATTTCTGGGTAACGGTTTTGGCGTCGTTGACGCCTTCGACGGCTACCTGCTGCTGGCCAAAGATCGGTCCGGCCTGCCGGCCACCCTGCCCGATGCTTTTTTCGATTTTGCCCGCGTACCCCATCCAGCTTCCTTTCAACCTCAATTTCCCGCTGCCGTCACGTTTGACGACAAATTGAAGCTGTTGGGCTACGATCTGAGCTATGGCGCGCACGAAGACAGGCTGCCGGTCATCACCTTGTATTGGCAGGCCCTGGAACCGCTGGAAGAAAATTACAGCCTCTGGCCCTTTTCGCTGGATCGCAGCGGCAAGCTTATTGAAGACCCGAGCGAGCGTCCCCTGGTGGCCGCCTTGTGGTATCCCACCTCCCGCTGGTCGCCCGGCGAAATTGTCGTCACCCGCACCCTGCCCTGGGATTTGGGCGACGAGTTCACCCTGGCTGTCGGCGTGGCCGGGACGGGCGAAGAGGCGATGAAGCGGGGAAGCGGGGAGGCGAAGCAAGGTGAAGGGTGGACTGACTCGACAGAGAGGTTACCCATTACCGAGGCTGATTCGACGCTTTATCTCTTTGAAAACAAAAGCTGGGCCAGGTTAGGCAGCTTTCGCCGCACCCAGCCACACACTTATGAGGCAATAACGCCCGGTCTGACCCAACCGGCCCAACCTCGCCAAGTTCAATTCTGGGACATTATCCATCTGCAAGGCGTTGACCTGCCCACCTCTCCCCTCAGCCCCGGCGACTCCCTGCCTTTTACCCTTTATTGGCAAAGCGCCGCCCCGATCACCGTTGATCTGAAGACCTTTGCTCACCTGCTGGACGAAAATGGCCAGGTCGTGGCTCAATTGGATTGGACTCCCCACGATGCTTTAGGCTATCTGCCTACCACTGCCTGGCAGCCGGGTCGCCCGGTGGTTGACCGGCAAGTCTTACCTCTGCCGGTTCAGCTTGTGCCTGGGCAATATCATCTGGTGCTGGGCTGGTATTATCCCGTCACCGGGGATCGGTTGCCTGTAACGGCCGGTGACGTGGCTGGCGAGGGGGGGGATACGGCGGAGGTGGGGGGAGTGGCGATTCGCTAGGGCAAATACCGAGTGTCAATCGGTAAATTTGACCAGAGTTATTCATTATTGCCTACGAGGTAGCCCTCTTTAGAATGAGAGGCAGATAGACCACGTGCCCTTGAATAGCTATCCAATCGAACTCATAGGCTGCCGAGTAACCATCTTTTCCGGTTTCGGGAATCAGTTCAAGGACAATTTGAAAGTTATGAATGCCACTCCAACGAGTGGGGGACTGGCTCAGGTTAAGGTGGAAGGTGTAAGGCAACGAGAGGCCAGGGGTGATTGTCAAGAGTCGTGTCACTTGCGCCCCTTCCTTTACTCCGATATACAATGTAGCATTGCTGCCAAATGTGGCATCACGAATGCTGTAACTCGACACCTGACCCGTCAAAAATGAGTAGCGGCCTACATCAACGTCCATCAGTATTGGGGAGACGGCCAGACCTGTGATTGAGGTACTGTTAGTAACAAATTTGGAAAAGGCCACTTTACCTGGATTGTGACTCCAGAGTAGATCGGTCGGTTCGTATCCCCGCAGTAGCGCCCCACCATCCGCCCAGTTGTCGGTCCAGCCGGCTGGAGGCGCGTCGGTGTTTGGATCGGGCCAAGCATCAAACAAGTCCAGATAGACTACATGGGCTTCATAATGACGCCGTGTTGTGTCAGCAGCCAATTTCTCACTATAGTCTGCGGGATTTGTCACCTGGCACACGCTAACCTGGCTGTTACGTAGAATTCCCAGGCAGCGTTCGAATTCCGGCGAGCCGGGTAGGATGTAAGAAAAGTCATTCAACGTCCAGAAAATATAACCGGCCACACCATTTGCTTCACTGAGAGAAAGCAGGGCATTATAATAGGCCGCCTGTTGAATTTCAGTATGGGGCGGATTCGCGAGGGCGGGATTAGACAGGGTGTGCAGCCCAAACTCTTCCAATACTAACGGCTTATTTCCTATAAGAGACTGAAGTGCCTGCAGGTCGCTCTCAAAGCAACGTTCCGATAAAAAGTAGTGCATGCTGACAAAATCTACGGACGGGGCAAACTCGGCGGCGATGGTAGGACTATAGACCTGAGTGGTGACACCGGAGTTGTAGCAAAGTGTGCCGGTGACAGCGCCATAAAAGCCAATGGTGATGAGATGATTGGGATCTAGCTGCCGGGTTTGGTTAATCATCTCGTTTGCCCAGGCTTTCACCTGCGTCTGGCCCAAGCCATAATCTCGGTCCAGTTCATTTTTGAGGTCCCAGGCCAGGATAGCGGGGTTGGTTTTACCCAAGGTGTTGACAACCGTGCTAATGTGGCGGGTACTGCTGAGGTAATCGGTTGTCGAGTAGGGGGCAGTCGAGTCACTGGCATAGAGATCAAACAGGGTGACGATGGCCACCATGTCGCGGGTTTGCAGCCGGTGAATAAAATCCGCCAAGTAACTCGGATAGCTACTTTGAACCGTTCCACTAAAAAAGCGGTAGGGGGTAAAGATACGAACGGTGTTGACCCCCAACAGCTTCGCCTTATCCAACTCTTGATTGATTTGGGCAGAGGTTGCCGGGTTGCTGTAGTTTGTCCAAAATTTATCCCAGGCGAAATCCTTGGGATAGTAATTCATCCCCCGCACTTCAAGGCGAGCACCATTACGAACGAGAAAACGGCCTTCTCTGGTAATGAGGTTAGGAAGCGCAGTAGATTGAGCTAAGCCTGATGCCAGGCTGGCTGACACGATGAGAGCAGCCCCAAGCCCTGCCGCGAGAGCAATACATACCCGGCTAAGGTTTTGCGCCGACAACATCATTATGCTCACAGCCACTACGAAACCGATAAAGCAGAACTACTTGCCACGTCTTACTGAAACGCTGGCCTTCTCATCAATACCGTGTGGCAACTCGATAAAGAGGTAACCTGGAAAAGAACCTGTTCGACACCCTTCTTCCTGCCGTCTTTCAAAGATGGTATGGACATCCTCATTTACCAGCGCTACAATGATGTCAAAAGGCTTGCCTATATCACTATCCGCACCGATATTAATCCTGCTTTCCCAAAAGCCAACTGTCTGAGTAGTACTTATTCCTTCACAAGCATTCGCAGATTGAGGATAGTAACGACCATCAGGAGCATAGACCATTACCCAGATGTGATCTGTCACTTCCTCCGAGTAAGTACCGCTTACCACAAGGCTTTGGGGCACTGTCGCATCATCAGTAACACTCTCCAAAACAACCTGACCCGGCAATTCAATGTTAGAGCTATCGAGATGGGGCTCAAACTCATCAGGTCCTCGTCTTACAGTAATGCGTTTGTGTTCTATGAGACCAGCAGGTAATTCGTTTTTAGATAGACCGGGGTATTCATTATTTAGGCACCAAGTTTGGAGTGTCTGAGAAAAGAAGGCACTGGCCTCATGGTTGGCTGTAGTTACGGTGATGTCGAAAAGTCTGCCTAGTTCATTTGGACCACCCAAACCTATACGGACCTCCCATCGGCCGTCGAGCTTGAATGCACTCTCGCTACAGGCGTTTGGTGATTGAGGCCAAAGTTTTTCACCACTGGGACCCACTAAAACCCAGATGTCGTCAGTCACTTTTGGGGCGTACTCCCCTATGAGGGATAGGGATTGGGCTACAGTATCGCCATCTTGGAGAATTGATATAGATACTAATGAGATGGGTGTTGGTGTATCAGTCGCAGTAGGGGATGATGTAGGAGTTGGCATGGGTGATTCAGTCGGGGTTGGTGTTGGTGTTTCGGTTGGTGCCGGCGTGTCAGTTTGGGTCGGTGCTGGGGTAGGAGTTGGTGTGGGTGTGTCAGTTGGGGGCGCGGGAGTAGGCGTTGGGGTTGGCTCCGCTTCCACTTTGATGGAGGTGGCCTTTTCCACGCTCTGACCCTCCCACTGCACCTCGACAATAACACTATAGACTCCCGGCTCATCAGGAGCGCGGAAGGTAATAGCCGGACTACCCTGGCCTTTCAAGATTTCACCGTCCTCGGCCATCCAGGTGTAAGTCAAGGTAGTCCCCCTAGCTTTTGAAACTTCGATGGATATGCCCACTTCCTCCCCTGGTTTCAGAGGGGTAGAGGCATCTACCTGCGGCCCGGTAATTTCCGGCGGTTGAACGGCAGCGATAGGGGTCGGCGTTGTTCCTCCACAAGCGATAGCAAGCAACAAAAGTATGCCGGTCAAGATGAACAGACTGAACGAATGACAAATTCTGGGCTGATTTGTGATAGTCTCAGTTACCATGTTTTGTTCTCTCCTCAATTTAACTGGCAGAATGACGGCTGCTTCAGAATTTGAATAGATGCGGCATTAACTTTTCTTATCATAAGGCAGAGATTTTGCACAAAAACGGCTACTTCTGCGATTTAACGATGAAACAGATTCTGTTTACGCTTAGGGTCTTGCCCTCCCTGAGCACCTCGACTGTGACTGTTTGCGTAGGGTGTTCAGTAGAAGCGGAATAGTTAACTGCATAGTTCTGGGAGTCAAGTTTGTCCTTATTGTGCGAGTCGCCGGGATTGAAACGCCAGTTATAAGAGTAAATATTGGGCTGTAGCGGTTTTCCTTCAGAGTCTATCAGCTTAACCTCGATTCTGGCGGAAGTGTTCGTGTCAATTTCTTGACAACTGTCATAGGTGGTATCTATCTCAACCCCGTCAACCTCGATCACGACTTCCTCGTTAGATATTGGCAAAATTAGAGCTGGTGCCGGTGTGATTGGAGGTACTCGAGACCTGAAGAACCACCCAATAACAACCAGTATAACAACTAATATAACCAATGATAGAGCAATGATTAAGAGGATTTTGTAATGTGTCCAAATACTTTTGATAGGCTGCCAAATAAAAACGTAGGAACGCGCCTTCCACAACAGTTGTCCTGTATCGCGGTAAGCTGGATCAATCTCAATAATTTGCTGGCACCTTGCGATCATTTGTTGCCACTGCTTGCTGATCTCTGCCTGCTTAACCGTATCGTAAAGCTGCGCCAAATACTGGTGCTTTTGCACCTCAGCTAACTTTGCTCGGACATCCTTGTAGCCCTGGTCAGTGTCGAGTATTTGTTGGAATAACTGGATACTCTGCTCCCATCCCCTATTCTCAAACCATGCCATCCCTTGATTGTAGAGTTCGGCGAGTTGCTGTTGTCTTTCGGCTTCGGCTAACTTCGTCCGGGCATCTTTATAATCCTGGTCAACCCTGAGTATTTGCCTGAATTGAGCGACAGCATTCGGCCACGTTTCACCCAGAAGATTTTCCAAACCCCGGTCATAAAGTTCGGCGAGTCGTTGTTGCTTTTGCGCTTTAGCTAATTTCTCTGGAATCTCCTCATAATCCCGGTCAATTTCAAGGATTTGCTGGAACAAACTGATCGCACGTATCCAATTTTCGCGAGCGACTGCTTGTTCAGCCGCCGCATAGCGTTGGCTTAGATGTGCTTGAAGTTCCGTATTCAGATCTTGTAGTTCTAGCTCGATTGCCCTAATCTTCTCAATTTCGGCCTCAACTTCGTGACGCAAATGCAAGGGCACTCCAATTGGACCATAATCGGCCGCCTGTTGTCTAAGTTCTGACAGGTTGCGTATATGTCTGGGTAACAGTCGCCTCAATTCAGTTCGGTTATCGGCAAGTCTCTGTAATCTGGTTGAGGAGATAAGGGTTGGTTGGGATTTTTGAAACCTTCCGTCTTTGAAAATCCATTCTTCAATTTCACCGGATTCTGCCTTTAATATTACCTTTTCAATATTTAATGAACGAAGCTGCCCACTGTTAGACTCTAAAAGAGAGTGAAGGCGCTGAACGGCCTCGGTTGGTACTCCCATGTCAAAGACTACACTACCCTGGTAGACATCATACACCTTAATAGCTTCAGGTGAGATCTTCATCAATGTTGCAAATGACTCAATAGCAGCCGACCGGCGGGCTTCTGACAGTGAAGAAAAATCACCCAGTAGATATATCTGTATCCTTTGTTTAGAGGGAAGTGAGGCAGAGGTATCCTCAATTTCATGGACACCCGTGACTGCAAGAGGGTTAGAGGAAACATCATGATAGGGCTGATGCTCCCCATATTTGGCGTTATTATGTTCTTTGACCCAAACGAGGAGGATATCAAGTAAAGATCTTCGGTTGGCGTAATCAACAATTAGGCGAGCTAATTGAGCGGGGCTGGTATCATGCGGTATTTGAGAATAAAACGGTTTAAACTTAGGCTCATCAAAACAGAACTGGAGAAGTTCCTCGGCGCTGAAGCCTTCAATCAACAAGGTATGAATGTGGGCCAAGTTGTATTCGGTCATTTGTCACCCTTGACAAATTGATGTGCCTGGCTGAGAATAGAAACACCCATTCAATGGGCGCTCATCTTCCTGGCCGAGAAAGATTTCTTGGGAGAGTGGCAGGGGTAATTACATCCAATATATCACAATTCTGTTCCATTGACAACGGATCATTTTTGGCACGGTGGGTTTCCCATTAGTTGAGAAAATTGGGACAGGCAAACTGCCAGGCTTCCTCCCAGCGCTGGCTGAACATTACTTGAACAGGGATCAATTTCATCGTCCCGGCCGGCCCTCCGCGAAAAACTGGTAGCCCCCCTCAAGCATTCCCCCCCGCGTACCCCGCCAGGTGACCAGGTAGCAGGGTTTGGCTGGGTTAGGCTCAATCTTCTCGCGCAGTTTAGCAATAACCTGATAGAGGCTGTCGTCGGTTACGCCTTGCTGGCGGAGTTCTTCGGGCCAGGCGTGGACAATCAACTCTGTTTTGGTGTGGCGCAGCCGGGGATGTTTGACCAAAAAGGATAAAACAGCTCTTTCCAACGGGGCCAGGTCTGTCAGGGGATTCTGGCCCTGATATAACTCCTCAGTCTCCTCATCTAACCAAATTTTACCGCTGCCTCGGCCCACCGCCTGGGCGACGTACCCAGCCAATAACTCACTCACAATACGCCAGCCGCTGTCCACTTGTTGACACAGCCCTTTAGCCGTCAGGCGAGCCAGGGCATGCCGGTGCTGCTTGGCCAGGCCCTCGAAGGTTCTAGCCAGAGCCTTCTCCTGGCCGGCCGCGCTTGCTGCCCGGCTTTGCCACTTTTGCAACTGAGCCAGGGCCAACTGCTCCTCTTGGGTTAACCCGCCCCAGATTTCGGCCAGCCGGTACTGGAGGCTGCGTTCAGCCAACAGAGTGGACGCCCAGTCTGTGGCTGCCGGCTTAGCGGGGGCAGTTAGCCACCAGTTACAGGCCGCTTTGAGGAGGCTCGGATAGCCGCCGGTTAAGTCCAGCAGGTGCATGATCTCATTTTCAGTTGGAGGCGTGAGAACCGCGTGCGTCTCATCGGCGACCAGTTGCCGGGCGTCGGTCTCAGCCAATGGCCCGACCCAGCAGACGTGACTGTCCAGGAGTTCGTACAGTTCACTCAGGATGGTTGGATCAGACAGATAAGCTATCTCCTGGCGCACGCCGACCAGGTAGCAGAGCGTACTTTTGAAGCTGTCGCGCAGGCCGCGCAAGGTATCTGACAACTGTGGGCTGGCCACCTGGCAGAAATGATCAAAGTGATCCAACACCAAGATGACCCGCACGTGATGGGTTTGAAACAGCAGGAGTAATTCACGGAGCGCGCTCTGAGATAAAAAAGGATCTCGCACCCCCCGATTCTCCTCGTACAGTTTGGTCACGGCTTGCCGCAGGTCTGTCTCAAGATAGGGGCGAGCTTCGTAAAAGGAGCGGAGGATAAGGCGGTAAAGACTGGAAAGGTTGCTGACCGGCAGGTTATTGAGGTCAACCAAAACGAGGGCCACCGAACCGGCCCAGGGAGCGAGGTAAGATTGGAGAATTTCGGGCCGGTGGCACAAAAAACCGAGCAGATTCGATTTCCCAGCCCCGGTCAAGCCCACCACAGCGCCGCTGGCGCCGCTTCGAATCCAGCCGGCCAGCGTGTCCATTTCTTTGGACCGATAGGAACGGCTGTAGGCTGCCCAAGAGCGATTTGTCGTCATGCTGATACCTCCCTCCTCTGGACGAATCAGCGGGTGAGACAGTGGGAAATTAGCCGGACAAAATGATGAGCGAACCCCTCGATTAATCAGTCGTTGTTCAGAATATGTTCAGCTATCTCTCAGGACACCCGAGCATCTTTTTGATACACTGGCCGTAACAAACTTTCGCTATCGCCTGTGGCCCCAGACCGGTCCAGACGAATGGGCGAAGTGTTATGCGGGCAGGCTATCACTCCCTTGCCCCTGATGTTCTGTCCTGAACATCCTAATTTAAGCTGGACCACAGATAATTCGCGAATGGGCTAACACGCTTTCCGGCGTTTAGCCGAGGGATCCCTCATCTCCCTGGTCCTCCTAACTTTACAGAAAGGAGGTCAGCCGAGATGAAAAAGCGCATCATTGCTGTTGTGGCAGGCATCGCTCTGCTGCTGGCCACGACCGGCATATCCGGCGTCGTCGCCGACACGCTGGGGTATACGATTATATCGCCGGTGCATGCATGTAACAGCAGCGGCAGCGCGGGGGGTGGTTGTTAGTTTGTAGCCACTTTCTTTGATACCGCCTTTGTTTCGCCGCGGCTTGCTACGAGACAGTCTCGGCCAGACTGCGGCGAAACTCTTCTAACTGTGCATAGAGTTGACCGTATCGCCCGGTTGCGTCATATTGGTTCAACAGGTGCTCCGCTTCTTTTAGCCAATAGCGGGCCTGTTGTTGGTTTCCCCTGGCCAGCTCATACTCCACTAAATGGATGATAACCCGAAATTCATTATGTTTATTATTCAGGTTACGCCAAAGTTCCAAAGCGGTTTCCAGATGTAAACTCCCCTCTTGCCACCGTTGTTGATCGAGATAGACCAGTCCCAAATTATCATGGAGCATAGCCAGCCCCCACAGATTTGAGAACCGTTGAAAAGTGGCTTTGGCCTGCCAGTAATATCCCTCAGCTTTCAACAACTCACCCTTTAGCCTATAAGAAATACCCATATTCATGTAAAGCGTGCCAGGGATAGCCTCTTCTCCCACCAGTTTGGCCTGGTCAAGAGCTTTTTGTAAATAGAAAAGAGCCTCATCAGGGCTTTTCATCTCACTAAAGAGCATCCCCAGGTTAGTATATCCATACATCAACCCATGCTCATCCCCCATCGCCTGCCAGATGGCGCAAGCGCGTTCAAGATGCTGCCTGGCCTGGTCCCACAGACCTTGCCGGGTATACAGGATACCCAGGTGATTCTCCGTATGGGCCAGGCCGTGCTGATAGCCAAGCTGCTCAAAGATGAGCAGGGCGTGGCAACACAGCGTCTCAGCTCGCCACCAGTACCCTTGTTCCACATAAAAATAGCCCAGGTTAGAACAGGCGCGGGCCTCATTGGTGCGGTCCCCGATGCGACGGGCAACGTGGATGGTAGAACGGTGATAAGTGATGACCTCCTTAAAGCGGCTCTGCCGCAGTGCCAGCCGGGCCAGCAAAACCGACAGCCTGACCACACTGGCCTTATCATGAGAGCGCTGCGCGATCGCCAGCGCCTTGGTTAAGATCCACTGCCAGGCTTCCCAGTAACCTCGCCGCTCCATATAGGCGGCGAATTGCTCAATCAACCCGCCGACGGCGGGCCAGGCGTCATCGAGTTCAAGGGCAAAGGAGATAGCTCTGACAATCTGCGGATGGTCCCGATCTAAAGCGGTGGTGTCCTTTAGCCGGGCGGCGACAAAATCTTGCCAGTAAGATAGATTGGTCAGAACATAATGGCGAAAGAGGCCAACAGGATTTTGAGTAGCGGTCAGTTCGTTGACTGCCACTTGATCACCTCAGTCAGCAGGAAGGTTTCAGGCAGGTGACGGTTACGATAAGGTGTTTCAAGATACCCGGACACGGCAGCTTCCTCGCCTTGGTCCCCCTATTTATCTGAAACAGCCTGGATGATCTTTATCATATCACACCGGGTAGTGTTTGACAATAACTTCTTAATCTCCCAGTAGCTTTGAAAGCTTAAATTTCTAAAAAAGGGCTTGTCTTTATAGTCTGGTTGTGATATATTTAGCTGAGATTCTTGTGGTCTGATCGAACAACCAAACAATTATATAAGTTGTCGAAGGGTCAAGCTGAGTACTTCTACCCTCTCAGGGGTAGAAGAGATGGTAAAGGCCCAGCTTTCCACCACGCGTGGAACGCTGGGCTTTTTTTGTTGTTTAAGAGGTTTCAACAACGCAGCATAGGAGATAAGTTAAAAATTATGTTTACCCAACAATCCCTCTGGCGGAAATTACTTCGTAGTCTGGCAACTTCAGGCAGCAACCTCCTGTTCATCCTGGTGAGCCTGGCTTTTATCTTGACCCAGCTTGTTACCCTTCAACCTTTAACCTCACCGCCGGTTAATCCCAGACCGAGCGCCGCCAAGCTGGCCGCGCCCCTGCTTCAAGATTCGTCCACAAAAATTTATCTGCCCTTTATCTTCCACCAACCCGCTGCTGTAGCTGGCTGTAACCCCAGCAAGGGGTCGGGCGGGCTGGCCCCCGGTATTCATGAGACGACGGTGGCAGATTTAAAGGCAGTGGTAGTTGTTGGCGATGGGTATAGCCCCCAGCAGCCAAGTTACCTGGCTTTTTATCTGCACGGCGACGAGGGCAACTATCGCCAGTTCAGATTTGCTTCCAATAAAGTAACTAAATTTGCAAAGGAGCACGGCTGGATATTCATCGCGCCGCAATCTCCTAATAATGGGGACTCGTGGTGGACCAACTGGCAGGGCGATCATAATGAAGCCGTGGCTAAAGTATTCAAGGAGATGTTTGCCAAGTACAATCTCTGCCGCAGCAGTGTCTTTGGTTCTACGCTTTCGGGTGGTTCGGTCTTTTGGACTGCAAACTTTTTCCCTAATAAAGGGGGCGAGTACCCTGCTTATACGGTGCTGATCTGTGGTGGATCACAACCTAAAAAGGCCGACCGACCCAAAGTGATAGAATTGGGCCAAAACCCCGATATTGTGAAACGCTCCAGCTTTGAATACGTCTACGGCTCGGAGGATTTTCTTTATGACGGAATCCAAAGATCCATGACTTTCTATAAAGGGGCCGGATTTGAGGTGACCAAAGAAGAATTACCCGGAGTTGACCACTGTGTGCCCGACTTTCTCCCTCGCATCGTTACCCATTGGACTGACCGCGCCGCCAAATTAGGGATAGATTAGGAATTGTTTAGGGGTATTAAAATAGACTGAGCCTTATGGCTGCAAAATGACTCTGAGCGGCGCTCGCGCCAGGCGTAGGGCCGGATTGCTCTCCGGCGCATCGGTCACAACGACGGCGACGACGACATACCGGGCCGGTTTCCATTCTGTCTCCGGGGTCGGAGTAGGGGTGAAAATCTGAGTAGGATCAAGGACTAGCTTGGCCTCAGCTTGAGACTCAGCCTTGATCGCTTCTGCCGGCGCCAGCCCGACAAACCAGCTCAGCGAGCGCTGGCCGGTTTCTTTCGGCGTGGCCTGGCCGGCAAAACCAACGATTTGCTCGTCCACCTGGGGTAATAAAGAGCGAATGTAGCGAGCCGTGTCAGGACTAAACGCCTGAGTTTGCTGAGGGGATAACTCGACAGCGGCGAGAGTTGGGCCGGGCAGGCGGCCGGCAAGTTCCACGGCAGCCATAACCCGGGCCAGGTGCAGCGGGGTGACCGCCAGATCTCTAACCGTTCCTCGATTTTCAAAATCGGGCAGGCGGCCCACTTGAGAAGGTAAGCCGGGCAGGGGGCGGACCAGTCCCAATTGGCGGGCTGTCGCCAGATAGCCGGGTTGGCTAAGCGGGGCCAGCATTTCGGCCAGCGGGGCAGTCAAGGGGTCTGAGGGAACAGTCGCCCCGGCTTCGCGCAGGCCAATCAAGCCAACAAGCCGGGCCAAGTCGCCTACCGGGAAAAGACCCTGGGTGGCTCGATTGAGCAAGGGCGCTTGCTGGTCCTGGCGCAGGGTGTCCCACATGTCGTCCAGATGATTGGGATCATAGGTGGGGTGGCTGGACATGACCACAATGGCGCCCGTTTCGATTTCCATGACCACGACGGCCCCTTCTTCTTCTCCCAGTGTCACGTCGGCGGCAACCTGGGCTGGCAAGTCAATGGTCAGGGTGACATCGCGGCCAACCAAAGGCCGGTGGAGCAAATCGTCCAGCCATTTTTCTTCCGGCGTTTGATCCGCCGTGCCCCGCAGAATCGGGTCGAAGGTTGCTTCAGTACCGCCCAGGCCGTAACGGATGCTGTAATAACCGGTCACCGAGGACAGCCCGGCGTAAGGATAGCGCCGCTCGGCCAACCCCTGTTCGTTGATAATCGTCTGCGCGACTGTCACGCCATCTGCTGTCAGCAGCCGCCCCCGGTGGATCTGCTGCTGGGCCACGACCGGACGAGGATTGTCTTCACGCTCGTTGAGGAAGGGAGCTAAAGCTATCTGCCAGAAAATAAGTCCCCCGGCGACAACAGTAAAGCCGATGAAGAGTTCCCGGGCCAGACTCAGGTGATACATCGGCAGCGGGGGGCGCCCCAAGGGCAGGCTTCGCTCTGAAGCGTGAGACGGGAAATTCGCCGCTTTGCCTCCTCCCCTCCTCGCAATGAACAACAACAAACCGACCATCACAAAACTCGTCACCAGGCTGCTGCCACCATAGCTGACAAAGGGCAGGGTAACACCGGTCAAGGGCATCAATTTAAGCGTACCGGCGCTGATGATGAGGGTCTGCAAACTTAGCATAGCCCCAATACCGGTCGCCAGCAGTTGTTCGAAGCCGGTTTCGGCCCGCAGGGCGATAAAAAAGGCGCGGCTGACCAGCATTAAGAAGCAGACCATGACCCCCAACGCGCCCACCAAGCCATACTCTTCGCCAATGGCCGCGAACACAAAATCGGTATGGACCACCGGAATGGCTGTCGGCAGGCCCTGGCCTAGGCCCTGGCCAAAAAAACCGCCGCTGGCGAAAGCCAGCAGTGATTGGACAATCTGGAAGGAGCGCCCGGCCGGGTCGAGCCAGGGATTCCAGAAAGCCTCGATGCGCAGCCGGACCACATCAAAGAGATAGTAGCCAATGCTGCCGGCTACTATCAGCAATAACACGCCTCCCAATACATAACGTTTCTGGCCGATAGCGGCATACAGCATGGCCAGGAAGGTGCAGAAAAAAAGCAGCGCTGCGCCCAGGTCGCGCTGCCAGACGAGCAGCACGATGCTCAAGCCCCACATGAGCAGCATCGGCCCCCAGTACGAAGGGTGAGGCATACCGACCGGGCCAATATAGGCTTTGACTTCACGTAATTGACGGCGGCGGTCGGCCAGGTAGGCAGCCAGGAAAATCACCAGGAGGAGTTTGAGGGGTTCGGAAGGTTGAAAGTAAATCGGGCCAAGTTGCAGCCAGAGGCGAGGGCCATAGCCGCTGGGATTGACCCCCAAGACAAGCGTGGCGGCCAGCAAGATCAGGCCGCCGGTCAGCCAGGCATATTTGTAGCGGTACAGCCAGTTGAGGTTTTGGGGTAATAACGTCACGATTAGCAGCCCAATTGTAGCGGCGACCAACCAGGCTAGTTGAGGCTTGACAAAGGCGGGAGCCAGGCGCGTAATGAGGGCCAGGCCCAGGCCGCTCAGAAAGAAGACTAGCGGCAGCAGCAGGGGGTCATCCAACTTCCCGAAACGCTGGAGCAGAAAAGTCGCCAGGCCGCCGCATAAAATCAAAATAACCAGCGGCCAAAAGGTCGTCAGGCTGAGATCGTTGTTGACCAGGGCCAATTGGAACAGGGTCAGGCCAGTGAAGAGAAAAACGAGCAGCAATAGGGCATAGCTGTCAACGTGACCGCCGACCGCCGAGTGCGAAGCCTCCCCTTGGGACCGCTGACCGCTGTCAGAAAGGCGTGTTGCTGTCGTACTCATACACACCCAACTCTTCGTGAACTTTTAAATATCACCCAACAAACCTCAATTTCGGCGGTCGGCGGTCATTGGTAGTATTTGCTAAGGAAGAGTTCGAGCTTTTTCCAAGTCTCATCGGGCACAGCGGCGCGATCCCGGTTGCTGATGATGGCCGTCGCCAGGGCGTGATGGCAGGGCCAATCCGGTTCACCAGCCAGCTTGCGGACGGTATGGCGAATGGCCTGCTTGGCGACCTCGACATTGGCGTTGAGGTTAGCAATAACCGCTTCCACTGTTACCGGCTCTTCCGACTCATGCCAGACATCATAATCGGTCACATGGGCCATGGTGGTATAGGCAATTTCGGCTTCGGCGGCCAAAAAGGCTTCGGGGATGGTGGTCATGCCGATAATATCACAGCCCCACTGCCGGAAAATCTTACTTTCGCCCTTGGTGCTGAAACGCGGCCCTTCGATGATGATAAATGTGCCGCCCTGATGCACCGTCGCCCCTGTTTCTTTGACGCCTTCATACAACAGCGCCGACAGCTCGGGCGAAAAGGGTTCGGCCACACTCATGTGGACCACCACCCCACCCTTGTAAAAGGTTAAATCGCGGGCGCGGGTGCGGTCAAAAAGCTGGTCGGGAACGACGATGTGGCGGGGGGCAAAGTCTTCGCGCAGGCTGCCACAGGCATTGGCCGCCAGGATGTACTTGACCCCCAGGCTTTTGAAACCCCAAACATTGGCCTGGCTGTTCAGTTCTGTCGGGCTGATGGAATGCTGCCGGCCGTGGCGGGGTAAAAAAGCGATGCGCTGGCCTTCGAGCGTGCCGATAATATAGTTGTCAGAAGGCGGGCCAAAGGGCGTGGACAGCGTTACTTCTTCCACGTCGCTCAGCCCTTCCATCTTGTAAAGGCCGCTGCCGCCGATTACCCCGATTTTGATGTCAGTCATGATGCAACTTCTCTCCTTATAAAAATAAAGATGCGACGACTTGCCCACAGGGGGCCTCTGGCTCTGAGGCGAAGCAGCGAGGAGACTCTTCGCGTCCTCATGTCCTCGCTCCACGTATCATTTTCATTTTTGGCGATGTACCGCGGGTGCATGAAACGGAACATGCTCTACGTTTTTGGGATCAATTCCTCTACAAAACTCTCATCCAGACCGGCGATGAAGTGGGCCATGAGCCGGCCCGTGCGCTCGACATCTTTGGGGTGAATGGTCTCGACCGGCGAGTGCATGTAGCGGCTGGGAATCGAGAGGAGGATGGTCGGCACGCCTTCGCGGCTGATTTCAATGGCATAGGCATCGGTCCCGGCGCCGCTTGGCATCATTTCGCTCTGATATTTCAACTCCAAATCCCGGCAAATTTTTAGCAGCCGCTCCCGCAGCATGGGGTGGTTGCTTGGTCCCAGGGCGATGACCGGCCCGGCGTTCAGTTTAACCTCGATTTCCTCCACATCGGCAAACGTCACGTCAATGACAATCGCCACATCGGGACGAATGGCGTAGGCCTGGGTCGTCGCGCCGACAAAGCTGCCCCATTCCTCATCCGCCGTCGCCACGGCGTAGACATCCCACTGATGCCGCAATTTTTTAAGCTCTTGCAAGCAAATTACCATGGCCGCCACCGAGGAACGATTGTCCATCGCCTTGGCGCTGAGCAGGCCGCCCAGAAGTTCGGCGGGAGTGCGCGCAAACGAAATGAGGTCGCCAATTTGAACCAGACGTTCCACCTGGCGGCCGGGGAGGCCAACATCAATGTGCATGTCGGCCATATCTACGGTGTTGTTGGGCTTGTCGGGCGGCAGCAGATGGGGCGGGATGGAGCCGATGATACCCGGCAGGTCCCGCTGACCGTGAACAATAACTTCCTGTCCCATTAAAATCCGGTCATCCAGGCCGCCAACCTGGCTGAAGCGGAGAAAACCTTTATCAATTTTGGTTACAATCGCCCCAATTTCGTCGAGATGGGCTGCCAGCATCACCTTGCGCCGCTGGCCCGATTCGGCAACCTGCTGCTCGCCTTCTTTAATACCGACAACGCTGCCCATCCGGTCGCGTTCTACCCGGTCTGCGTAGGGGGTCAGTTCGGCGGTGATAACATCGTGGATGCTGTTTTGCCGGCCGTAGCCCGTCACACCGACAGCCAGCGAGAGGCGTTTGAGCAGTTCGATAGTTGGTTTGGATGAGTTGTTGGATTCTTTCGTCATTGCTGTTTTAGAAATCCGTTTTTGATTTTAAGCCTAACGATTATAAGCGTAGGCAACATAGGTGTCAATTGAGGGTCAAGAAAGCATTTGGAAACCTTTTCATCTGACTTGTCCGCCCCGGCATGAATGCCAGGGCTATAGAACAGCGCCGGGTCAACCCGGCTTTAGCCCGATTAATCGGGCGCTGAGGTATAGTCCGGCGACTTTATCGCCGGACGAGCGCCGGTGGTAAGATTGCCGCTGGGCTTTTCCGAATGCTCTTAGTCAAAAATTGGGCTGAAACAAAAAGCGCCCGGTGTAAGCCGGGCGCGGGCTTAAAAGCTGTCTGACAGCTTACTGAGGGGCGGACAATTCAGCCAGGTTGAGGGTGGTTTGGCTAGAGCTGGCATCAGCAGCCAGGGGTAAGGAAAAGGTGAAGCTGCTGCCCTGCTGGTATTGGCTCTCGGCCCAGATGGAACCGCCATATTTTTCGATAATGGATCTGCAGATTGCCAGGCCCAAGCCGGTGCCTTGAATCTCGGCACGATCCTCATTTTTGACCCGGTAAAATTTATCGAAAACGAAGGGCAAGTCGGCCGGGGGAATGCCCAGGCCGTTATCTTCAACCTTTAACAAAACCTGGGTGTCGCTGCGCTGAGTCACCGTCTGGATGCGACCCCCTTCGGGTGTGTACTTGAGGGCGTTCCCAATCAGGTTGCTCAACACCTGCTTTAAACGTAGTCCGTTCCCAACCACCAGGATCGGCTTGTTAGGGCTGTGATAAACCAACTGCTGGCGTTTGCTGCCAGCCGTCTCTTGAAACTCGGCCACTACTTCGGTAGCCAGCCGGTCCAGATCAAGCGTGCTTAATTCCAAATCAATCCCGGCTTCGATGCGGCTCAGGTCCAACAGGTCATTAATGAGGGCGGCAATATGGTCGGTCGCCTTGACAATCCGATTCATAAACGAGGTTTGCTGCTCGTTCAGACCGCCGGCCATCTCCAACATTTGGGCATACGCTTTAACCGAGGTCAGAGGAGCGCGCAAATCGTGCGAAACAGTTGAGACAAAATCTGACTTCAGGCGGTCCAGTTCTTTAAAGTAGGTGATGTCCTGCATAATCACCGCCCGTCCTACTTCGGGGATGGGGGTGAGGGTGGCATAAAAGACCCGGCCATCTTCAAGGGGAATTTCGCGTTTGTGACTGCTGCCGATATCGGGGGCCGAGGCAATGAGGTCGAGCAGCGACTCGTTTTGGATCAATTCGGCCAGGGGCCGGCCCTCGGCTACAATCGCGCCCAGGTCAAAGGCGCGGCGAAAGGCACTGTTAGCCACGGTAATACGGTCGTCACGGCCGGCAATGACCACCACCGGCTCTTCGATTTCACTCAAAACTGTCGCCAGTTTGGCCCGCTCACTTTCAGCCTGGTTGAACAGCTTGGCATTCTCCACCGAAATGGCGGCATAATCGGCCAGGGCCGAGAGCAGGCGCAAATCATGATTGGTAAAATCGCGCTGCTGCTGGCGGTTGTCCACGCTCAACACGCCGCTGACCCGCCCGTGAATTTTGAGCGGCACATACATCACCGAGCGCACCAGATAGGAGGTCTTGATTTTGGTCAGGTCGGCCCCGGTGAGAACCAGGGGCTGACCGCTGGTGATGACTTCGCCGGCCAGGCTGTCCTCGACCCGTAAACGGAAGGAGCGGGCCAGGCGCTCGTCAATGCCGCGCGCCGCCACCATATAAAGCTCGTTAGTTTTTTCGTCAACCAGCAGCAGCGATCCTTCTTCCGCATTGATTAAATAAACGGCCGCCTCGACCAGCCGTGAAAGCAGCTTATCCTGGTCGAGCAGCGACGTCACAGATTTACCAATCCCAAAGAGGGTGTTTAATTCTTTGAGACGCTGCTCGAGCTGTTGGTTAGATTTCATCAAGCGTTTGGTCAGTTCGTCCCGTTCCCGGCGCAGCCGGGCTTCGGTCAGGGCGCGCTCGATGGCCTCCAACATTTCCGAGATTTGAAAGGGCTTGAGGACGTAATCTTTTACGCCCAGGCGGAAGGATTGCACCGCCAGGGTTTCGGAACCGTGAAAGGTCATCATAATGACGGGAATATTGGCGCGGTGTTCGTTGAGGGCGTCCAGGACCTCCATGCCGCTCATTCTGGGCATGTTGTTGTCCAATAAAATCAAATCCGGGCGCTGGCTAAGGGCTATCTTTAGGCCCTCTGCCCCATTCCGAGCCACCAGAACCTGGTATCCATTCGGTTTTAAGACATATTCGGCAAGAAATTCAACATTCTGGGCGGAGTCGTCAACAACCAGCACAGATTCATTGGCCATAAAGAATATCCTTAAATCAAGTCAGGCAAATTTAGGAGCAAGCGTTATGGAAATTTTACCACAAGGCTATAAGCCAATAAATAGGAATTTAGTGGCAACTGGCGACCACCCCGTTAGTATGAGGCCTATGTCCCAAATTGGGGATAACGTAGCATACGTGAAGCGGGCAACTTGCCTTGCAGAATGCCTAAAATTTGAGACAGACCTGAGTAACAGGCTGAGAGTATCCAATAAACAGAATTTAGGCTATAATAGCTGAGGGTAAGAAGAAGGGGAAATAATTTGCGCGGCATGAATTTCGGTTCCCGCTGGCTCTGGTTGCTGTTCGTTGGCGTCATCGCCAGTTGGTTGTTGGGGATGACCCTTCGTCCCAATAGACATTTTAACCCTGACCAAATTAATCTGATCCCAATGTCCGAACACAGCGAGGCGCTTGCCTGTCTGATTAACAACACCTGTCTTTCACCACGCCGGGCGGTGTGGTTTTTGTTGATAGACGTCGTCGGCAATGTTATCGTTTTTGTCCCCCTGGGCTTTGGTTTGGCCGGGGTATTACGTTCAACTAACTTTCGACAGACCATTGGGCTGGCGGCCCTGGGCGGATTTGGCCTGAGTCTCCTGATTGAACTCAGCCAGCTTGTTATCCCTTCTCGGACCACCGATGTGGACGACCTGATATTTAATACTCTGGGGGCAAGTATAGGAGCGGTCATTTTTGCCCTGCTGGGGCGGGCAGTGGGCAGTAAATTAGCCGGGCGCAAAGCAGCCGGTGATACTTAGACCAGAAAGGCGTACATTAGATAACAAATGAAGGGCAGCACCTACCCTGTTGTCCATCTCGTTTCCAAACCCGGTTTGGGAACGAGATAAGTGAGTTTAGGCTACTTGAATACCTGTCCAAATGTTAATATCACCAGGAGATTGAGAAGATATGGCAAAAATTCGTTATTCGATTGTGGCTCCCTGCTACAACGAAGAAGGCAACATCCGCGAACTCTACCGCCGCATCAGCGAGGTGATGGATCAAACGGGCGAACCCTGGGAATTGGTCTTAATCAATGACGGCAGCCGTGACCGTACCTCCGAACTGATGCGAGAACTGCACGAGCTTGATCCGCGAGTCCACTACCTTGATTTTGCCCGCAACTTTGGCCACCAAATAGCCGTCACCGCTGGGATGGATTACGCTCAGGGTGAGGCGATCATTTTGATTGACTCTGACCTGCAAGACCCGCCAGAACTCATCCTGGAGATGATAGAAAAGTGGAAAGAAGGCTACAAAGTAGTTTACGCTATCCGCAGTGAGCGCAAAGGCGAAACATGGTTTAAGTTGTTTACGGCCAAGCTGTTCTACCGCCTGATTTACCGTATCACCGACGTTGATATTCCCCTAGATACCGGCGATTTCCGCCTGATGGATCGCCAGGTAGTTGATACGATGAAGCGGATGCGCGAGCGCCACCGTTTCATCCGGGGGATGACCAGTTGGGTGGGTTTTAAGCAGACCGGCGTTTTTTATGTCCGCCAGGAGCGTTTTTCCGGGGAGACCGGCTACCCCCTGCGCAAAATGCTCAAATTCGCCAGCGATGCCATCACCGGCTTTAGCTATTTTCCGCTGCAATTGGCCACCTACCTGGGCTTTATTGTGGCGGCATTAAGCGGGGTGGGGATGGTCGGCGTTATCCTGGCGCGGCTCATCGGGCAGCAGGCCTTTTTTGGCCAGGCGACCACCCTGGTCATGGTGCTCTTCCTGGGCGGAATCCAGCTAATCTGCCTGGGGATCATCGGCGAGTACTTGGGGCGCATTTATGATGAGGTCAAAGACAGGCCCCTGTACGTTATCAACCAGGCTGTCGGCTTTGAAAAGACCCCGGAGACTCCTGAAGTCGCTGGCAAGGCGGAGCCAAAAATTGCTCATCTATCCTGACGACCGCGTCTTAGTGGCCGTTATGAACAATCCTCAAGATTGGCGGCGGGTGCAAACCGAGGGCTGGTATCGCCTGCCGGTCAAACATGCCCCGGAGGGTACACCCCATTTCGACTGGCTTGCTTTTTATTTCACCAGCGCCTTTGGCAACGATAAGTGGGCGATTCATTATTATGCTCGCCTCGAGGGCCACGAACTCGTCACTCGCCGCGACCTGATCCCCACTGAATCTGACCACAAACGGGCCGGGGAGTGGTACTACAAATTGGCTGTCGGGCCGCTCCAGCACAAACTGCCGCCGATTAGCTCCACCAATTGGCGGCGAATCACCTTCATCGTTACTACCGGGGACCGTTTCGAGACGGCCGAGGAGATCAATGACCTGTTTGAAAACCAATCGCCGGCCGGGCGGCTGTACGTGACCCTGCGCGAAGAGGGTTTCCACCCAGAACGTGACTGGCCTCTGCGAGAGCAAGGAGTGACCTATCAAGTGGACCTGGCGCTGCCGTTGGGCCAGAATCAATGGCTGCCGGTTGTCTTGACCTCTAGCGACACCCCTTCCGTTCCGGCCGGCGCGCTCCGCTTCAGCCCCGACAGCGACCCAGCCGAGTGTGCCCGCATCATCCGGCAAAAAATTAAAGAAAAAATCCCCTAATCCCGGCCCAAATTGAGGAGAAGCAGTATGAGTCAGGCGCCTTTACGCGACGACGAATTTGAGCTTTATGATTTAGCTGTGGTGGTGGAGAAGATTGAAGGCCACTGCACCTGTGCTATGGCGGAAGGTGATTGCTTTTACTTACGCGGCGGCAAACTTTCGCTGCCGGATGGGGCCGATTTTTGCCTATATGCCCTGCAGTCGGTCATTCCCTTGCTGCCGGCCAAACAGCGCCACAATCACCCCGCCGATTGGATGGAAACCGACGCTCGCGTGGTCTGTCCCGACCCGGCCTGTCGTTTGATCATGCGGATTGACCGGGTCAGCCGCCGCACGCTCCGCCACGACGACGTTAGTCCAATTGCCTGGGAAGACATAGGGCATGGAACACAGAGAAACTCAGAGAAAACGCAAAGTTTCATAGAGTAATCTTTAAAATTCTCTCAGCGTTCTCTGTGAATACTCTGTGCCCCTCTGTGTTCCTGATCAGCGGGAACGAAAATGGGGCAGTACTTGCTCACCCAGCAGTTGGATCGCCGCCCGCGGCTCCGGCCCCAGCGGCGGGCCAAAGCTGAGGTGGCGTGCCCCGGCCTCGACCAATGGCTCCAGCCGGGCGATTAAATCCTCCGGCCGCCCGACCACCCCGATCTGGAGCATGCGCTCATCCACCAGGCCGCACGCCCTGTCTATATCATTTTCAACCATCACCGCCTGCTCAATCGGCGCAAAATCCTCAGTGGTCAGACCCAGGCGATCCAGTATCAGCGGGCCGAGGGTATGGCCGTAATAAGCGACCTTCTCGGCCAGTGCTCGCCGGGCCATATCCCGATCCTCGGCCAGCGAAACCCACATGCAAACGGCAAAGTCGAGCGGAGGCAGCGCGTCTGCCCGCTTCGCCAAACCTTCATCCAGGTAAGGCTTGACCCCAAAATAATGCTCCGGCGGAAAGAGCAGCGGCAGCACGCCGTCGGCCAGTTCACCGGCCAGGCGCAGCATACCCGGCCCCATCGCTCCCAGATAAATCGGGGTCACGCGCGGAGCCTCGAAGCGCATGTAAGCTTCGCCGCTCCAGTGCAGAAATTTACCGTCAATCACCGCTCGCTCGCCGGCCAGCAGCGCCCGGATTGCCACGATCGTTTCGCGCATGGCGGCCAGAGGTTGGCCGTGGTTCAGGTCAACCCACTTCAAAAAGTCGGCGGCGCCGGAGGCCAGGCCCAGGTTGAAACGGCAGCCGGATAGTTCATCCAGCGTGGCCGCCAGCATGGCAATTTCGCTGGGGTGGATGGTGTAAGGATTGAGGATGCACGTGCCGATTTCAATCTCACGGGTAGCGGCAGCCACCGCCGAAAGAATCACCGGCGCGCTGCGCAGAAACAGATCGTTGCTCACCCAGAACTGGTCAAAGCCGTGCAGTTCGGCCAGTTGGGCCAGGGTGACATACTCCGGCAGAGGCAGATCGTTGTTGAGACGCAGGCTAAAGCGCATAATCGTCGTCCTAAAGACCTGGCAGGTTTCTACAACCTGTCAGGTCTGAATATCCCCCGACCCAATGATAGCCTCGGCCTCGATTTCCACCAGGTACTCGTCGCCGATCAACTGGGCCTGAACCATGGTATTGGCCGGGCGAATCGAGCCGAAGCGCTCGCCATGGACCAGGGCGACCGGCTCCCAATCGGTTACATGGCGCAGGTAAATGCGGGTGCGAACCACATCGTGCAGCGCTCCCCCCAGTTGGTTGATCGCCTTTTCAATTTTATCCAGGATAAAACGGGTCTGTGCGGCGGGATCACCCGCTCCAACTACCCCTTCGGGGCCGGTTGCCGTCGTGCCGGAAACCAGGATCCGGTCGCCCACCCGCACCGCGCGAGCGTAGCCGGCCAAATCCTCCCAATGGGTGCCGCTGCCGATGGAACTTCGGTGCAGTTTTGTATTCATATTGCCTCCTGGAAAATGAATCGGCAGAAAATAAAATCTGTTATCAACTCAAGTGGGGTATTAAACCTGAACCACCACGATTGTCAAATCGTCGTGGGGTTCAATATTGCCGGTGAAGTTAGTGACCACCGCCCGAAGGTGAGCCAGCATGGCCGAGGCGCTGGTTTTAGGCCCGGCAGCGACAGCCTGTTCAAACCGCTCAAAGCTAAAGAGTTGACCGGCGGCATTGAAAGCCTCGATGACGCCATCGCTGGTAAAGATAACCAGATCTCCCAAATTGAGGCTAAAGGTAGCTTCAGGATACCTGTGGCGAGCACTAAGGCCGACTCCCAACGGCAGGCCGCCTACCTCAACCCATTCGACGGCGCCACTGGTCCGGCGAATCAGCGGGGTGACACAACCGGCATTGGCGACCCGCAGCCAACCCTGAGGCTGGCCCGGAGTCGGGAGGGTGATTTCGGCATAACAAAGCGCGCAGTTTTGCAGGGTAGTTTTGGTGTAGGGCTTTAGGGCCAGGTCGAGTTTGGTCAGCAGGTCACTGGGGCTAAAGGCGTGGATGATGATAGATTGCAGCGCGGTCAGGCTGGCCGCCATGAGCAAGGCCGCCGGCATTCCTTTGCCCGACACGTCGCCAACGGCAATAGCAAACCGCTCTCCCTCGCTTGCCCCTTCAAGCAGAGAAGCCTTGAAGGAGCTAAAGGCGTGATAGGCATAGAAATCGCCGCCAACTTCCCGTGCGGGCGCGCTGTAGCAGACCAGGTCCAGGCCGGGCCAGGTGGGGCGACCGGCCGGCAAGAGGCTCTGCTGGATTTTGTGGGCCAGGGTCAATTCTTCCTGCAAACGAGTGGTCAGTTCTTGCAGTTGTTGGTTGGTCACTTTCAGTTCTTCTTCGGCCCGCTTGCGTGCTGTAATGTCGCTGACCACGCCGTAAATGATTTTAGAAGCGCCCTCTCTGTGGCTTCTGCCGCTGTCACGTACCCAGATCACCGTACCGTCGGCCCGAACCAGCCGATATTCCATCTCGCTGTTCTGGCCTGCCGCCAACGTGGCCGCCTGAACGGCGGCGGCAGCCTGATCGTCCGGGTGAATAACCTGGGTCGGCCAGAAATGCCAATCGGTCTCAAATCTTTCCTTCGGATAGCCAGTCAATATTTCAATGTGAGGGGAGAGATAAAGATTGACCGCCTGGCCTGCCTCTGTAAGCTGGGTCACGTAGACATGATCGCTAATGGAAGAAACAACCTCGCGGAAGCGCTCTTGACTGGAATGCAAAGCAGCCTCCGCCTGTTTGCGTTCGGTCAGATCAATACCGGTGTTAAGGATATATTCCATCACGCCCTGCTGGTCGTACAAAACGGTGTTAGACCAGGCGATCAGGCGGCGCTGACCTTCTTTGGTCAGCCAGTCGCTCTCATAGCGCTTGGGCGGCTGGTTAAGCCAAAGTTGTTCAAAGTCGGCTTTAATCGGCTCAATCTCCTCAGGCGAGAGGAACAAATCCCACCAGTGTTTACCCCTGACTTCCTCAAAGGAGTAGCCGGTGATCTGCTCGCAGGCCCGGTTGAAGCGAATAATACGGCCGTACCGGTTAAGGACCATGACCAGGGCGCTGGTGTTATCAAGCACCGCCGCGATAAAATTACGCTCTCGCTTCAGCGCCCGCACCCGCTCTAGACTTTCCTGCCGGCTCTGGTCGTACAAGTAGGCATTTTTCAGAGCCGTGGCCGCCTGGCTGGTCAAAGCCTGGATCCGCTCCAGATCTTCCGGCTTGAAATACCGGGGTGTGGCGCTGTTTAGATTCAGGAAACCAATCAGCCGGCCCTGGATAAAAATGGGCGCTCCCAGATAGGATTTTATCCAACTGGCCTCCGGCTTTTCCACCCAGGTCTGGTCCTCTTCAACGGAGAGAATGACCAAAGGCCGGCCAGTTTCCTGCATAAATTGCAGGGTTGGCGTTTCAGCCACAACCAGCCCCGGTCCGGCCGGATGGTCACTTGAGCCTAAACGGGTATAGCCCCGCCGCCGCGAGATACGCGCTACCCCATTTTCAACCAGCATAATGGCGGTGCCATCGTGGGGGATAAGCTCGCGGGCCTGATCCATCAGGCGGTCGAGGATTTCTTCAAAATTGAGGGTGCTGGTCAGGGCGGTGCTGGTTTGATAGAGTATTTCCGCCAAACGCCACTGCTCACGTTGGGCGGCTAAAAGTCTTTCCTGTTCCGCTTCCCGTTGTCTGGACTTTGCTAACAACGCCTCCAATTCAGCCAGGCGTTGGTTGATGGGGGGGGAGGTTACTTCGACAGGTTTGATGTTTTTTGGCATGATTCTTGCCTGGAATTTAGCGGAAAAAGAATGAGACAGAATTAGCTTTATGGTATTAAGATACAACAAATACGGCTAAACTTCAATACACCAAAAGTAATTCGACTGCCCAGCTGGCAGGTTTTGCCAAAAATTGAGGTTAATGATAAGCTGATTCTCCTATGACCAACATCATTGCCCTCCGCCGTGAAGATAAAAATCAATGGGAACGCCGGGTTCCGCTAACCCCCACTCAGGTGGCGACCCTGGCCCAGCAGCCAATCAACTTTCTGGTTCAACCTTCGCCTATTCGGGCTTTCCCCGATGCGGCCTATGCCGCAGCCGGAGCGACGATTGAAGAAGACCTGTCCGCCGCAGAAGTTGTTTTAGCCATCAAAGAAATTCCGCCCGAGCTGCTCCAACCCGGCAAAACTTACCTCTTTTTCTCCCACACTATCAAAGGCCAGCCCCACAATATGCCTTTGCTGCGCCGGCTGCTGGAACTGAACTGCCAACTGATTGACTACGAGCGGGTGGTAGACGAGCACAACCGGCGGCTCATTTTCTTCGGGCAGCATGCCGGATTGGCCGGCATGATAGATACGCTGCGCGCCCTGGGCCAGCGGCTGGCGTGGGAAGGTATCGTCACCCCCCTGACCAACCTGCGCCCCACGTATGAATATGCCGACCTGCCTGCCGCGCAAAGCGACCTCCGCCGCATCGGCCAGCGCCTGGTTGAAGAGGGCTGGCCCCTTGACCTCACCCCGCTGGTCATTGGCCTGGCCGGCTACGGCAACGTCTCGCGGGGAGCGCAGGCGATTCTCGACCTGCTGCCGGTCCGCCAGATTACGCCCGCCGAGCTGCTCACTCTAAACGAGCGCGAAGACCTCGACCGCAATGTCATCTACAAGGTGGTGTTCAAAGAAGAGGATACGGTCGAACCCATCACCGAGGGCCAACCGTTTGACCTGGCCGAATTTTTCCAGCACCCGGAGCGGTATCGCTCCAGGTTTGACCGGTATTTGCCGCACCTGACCGTGCTGGTCAACTGCATCTATTGGGATGCCCGCTATCCCCGCCTGCTGACCAAAGAGACGGCCCGCCGGCTTTACAGTGGTGACTCGCCCCCCAAACTCCGCGTCGTCGGCGACATTAGCTGCGACATCGAGGGCGGCATTGAGCCGACGATCAAGGCCACCGAACCGGATGCGCCCAGCTTCGTCTGGCAGCCGGAAACCGATACCGCTGTAGATGGGGTCGCCGGGGCCGGGCCGGTCATTATGGCCGTTGACAACCTCCCCTGCGAGCTGCCGGTCGAGTCCTCGACCAGCTTTGGCGAGGCGCTCATGCCCTTCATCCCGGCCCTGGCCGCCTGCGATTTTAGCACAGATTTTGCCGCGTGCGCCCTGCCGCCGGAGCTAAAACGAGCCACCATTGTTTATCACGGTGAATTAACGCCGGAGTACCGCTATCTAGAAAAACTCATTAACAATTGATCATTGACCGTTGATTATTGACAATTTTTAATAGCCAACAGTCAATGGTCAATAGTCAATTGTCAACGTAAGGAGACTTCAACGATGAAACGAGTCCTTATTCTCGGAGCGGGGCTGGTGACCGGCCCCATGGTCCATTACCTGTTAGACAAAGGCTATCACGTCACCGTGGCCAGCCGGACGGTAGCCAAAGCCCAGGCATTGATCGGCGCTCATCCCAACGCCGAGGCCATCGCCTACGATATCGAAAGCGACCCCGGCGGCGCAACCCTGGCGAAGCTGGTCGGCCAGGCCGATCTGGCGGTCAGCATGCTGCCCTACATCCACCATCCTGCCGTCGCCAAAGCCTGCATTGCCCAGGGCAAACATATGGTCACGACCTCCTACGTCAGCCCGGCCATGCGCGAGCTGGACGCGGCGGCCAAGGAAGCCGGGATTGTCATCCTTAACGAGGTCGGGGTTGACCCGGGCATTGACCACATGTCGGCTATGCAGATTATCCACAAGGTCCAGCAGGCCGGCGGGCACATAGACGGCTTTATGTCCTACTGCGGCGGCCTGCCCGCACCGGAAGCCAACGATAACCCCTTTGGCTACAAATTCTCGTGGAGTCCGCGCGGCGTGCTGCTGGCGGCGCGCAATGCCGCCCACTACCAGCGCGACGGCCAGGAGGTGAACGTGCCCGGCCAAGAGCTTTTTACCCACTACTGGCTGCTCGACGTGGAGGGACTGGGCCAATTTGAAGCCTACCCCAACCGCGATTCGCTGCCGTACCGCGAGGCTTACGGCATCGGCGATGCGGCCACGATGTACCGGGGCACGCTGCGCAACGGGGGCTGGTGCGACGTGCTGTACAAAATCGCCGCGCTGGGCTTTCTGGACGATCGGCCGTACGACGTCACCGGCAAGACTTACGCCCACTTCATGCGCGGCCTGCTGCCGCCCGAAATAACCCAAACCAACAACGTCAAAGCCGATGTGGCCGCCCAGCTTGGCGTCGAGCCGGACAGCGCCGTCATCAAAAATCTCGACTGGCTGGGCCTGTTTGACGACCGGCCGATTGAAGCGCCGGGCGGCAAAATTTCGCCCCTGGATTTGCTGACCCGGGTCATGCTGGAGCGCATGCAGTACGCCGAGGGCGAGCGCGATTTGATCATCCTGGTCCATCATTTCGACGCCAGCTATCCCGGCGGCAAAAAGGAGAAGATCTCTTCGACCCTGATCGCTTTTGGCGAGCCGGGTGGCGACACCGCCATGGCCCGCACCGTCAGCCTGCCGGCGGCCATCGGCGTGGATTTGATCCTCAGCGGCCAGGTTTCTGCTACCGGCATCCAGACCCCGCTCACACCGATGTGGTACGAGCCGATTTTGGCCGGGTTGAAGGATCGGGGGATTGAGTGTGTGGAGCGGGTGGAAGAGGGGTAGGTTTGTTGGTGGGATTGGTTTAGTAATTGTTAGTCAGTTAATCGAGTCAACATTCAGAAACACAAAATGACTCATCGTAAACTATTAAAACAAGTTGATAAAGAGTTTTATCCCGATTTAGTGGCGGCTGGCGGACTACCTCTTGCATTAAAAAATGCTCTTGATGGTTTTGGACAAATCCTCCCCGTTAATACTGTCACTGATGTTAACTTTATTCCTTATGCCAGGGCAGAAGAAGGTTCGCGTTTTTCGCAAGTCTATATCGCCGCCGGAAAGCGCCTGTTTCTTTTTGATTTTTGGTCCCAAGGGGTAGTGTTCGCTCATGGCGAAAGTAATAATCTTTCAGATGTTGCTCAGGCTATCTACATCTGGATAAAAGAAAAAGCCTCTATTGAAACAATGCAAAACCGCTTCAATTTCTTCGTTCCAACCGAGGCTGGTAAGGCCCACGAAGCCGGTACAATTGTTGAGCATCAATGGCAAGGGCTGCTGACTCGTTGGAAAGAAGAAGAAAAGCACATTCCTAAAAGTTATCCATCACCGAGACCGCTTATCGAAGCGGCAATGCAACGACCGGAGTTACGCCAGCTCTATCCTTTTACAAGCTTAAACCGTTTGTGTTTTAGTCGAACTACTGGCTATCCATTTACTCATGATTGCCCTCAAGCTGAACCATTAGGTAATGGGAAATTCAGAGGCTACTCTGCACAATTTAATAATGAGCAGAAATATTATGAGATAATAGGCGAGGGCACGGCAGAAGAAGTGATTGAGATGTTAGTTAATCATCTTCCAGCAGATTGCGGACCAGCTATAAATGGGACAGCTGATGATCTGATAAAAACATAACACAAGTTGGGTTCCTTGGGAAAAAACTGGCTACCGATGCAATATAGTGTTAAATACTCGAACCTTACAATTGTAAAAAGGCATGTCAGAAAAGGCTGAAAAAAGAGAACATTTGAACCAAATCGGCCTCAAACCCGAGTTTGAGCGGCAAGTTTACCTGTTTCAAACCAGATTTTATCTTTTGGCGTTTAACGAAAGCCGTTATACAATTTATCTATGATCCGTTCGTTCAGAGCCAAAGAGATTGAGAAAATCTTCAACCGGCAGCGCTCCACCAAACTTCCTCAAGATATTCAACAGGCTGCTTTACGTAAATTGCGAATGATCAACCGGGCGATGACTCTCCAAGATTTGCAAGTGCCACCGGCTAATCGTTTGGAGAAATTAAGCGGCGACCGGGCCGGTCAGTACAGTATTCGGATTAATGATCAGTGGCGGATTTGTTTTGAATGGGAAGATGGCGATGCTTATAATGTCGAGCTTGCCGATTATCATTAAGGGGAATAGGGATGAGTGAAGAAAAGTTGAAGCCGGTCCATCCGGGAGAAATATTGTTAGAAGAATTTTTAAAGCCAATGGGGCTAAGTCAAAATCACCTGGCTTTGAGAATAGGAGTACCGGCCCGCCGGATCAATGAAATCGTGTTGGGCAAACGGGGCATCACGGCTGATACCGCCCTGCGCCTGGGACGCTATTTTGGGATGTCGCCTCAGTTCTGGCTGGGGTTGCAAATGGATTATGATTTGGATGTGACGGCAGATAAGTTAGCCGAACGGCTGGAGCAAGAGGTGCGTCCCTATCAACTAAAAGCTGCTTGAGAAGCCTCTCCAGCGTGTAGGTGGGTCGAGGTGACGAGATGCAACACCCTTCGAGGTGACACAGACACAACGTCTGGTTAAGTTTCACTGCGCTCAACCTATCCTGCACTCTGGGCAATCGGATTTGCTTAATTGGGGTGGGGAAATTAAGTTTTAAAGTATTCTTAAGAGCCAAGAGGTGTAAAGATGTCAGCCGAAACTCAAGCATTGGAAAAAATTGTTGTTCAGGCCCAACAACTGTCGCCTGAATATCGTTTGCGGCTTATCCAACGTATTACCGATACGCTTATTACGTCTTTCCCTCGACAATCAAAGCCGCTACAGTTTGGAAAATATAAAACTGGCAAAATGTCCACCTTAGAAGATTTTGCGATTGCGGAGTGGAAACCAACAGATAGAGACCTCAATGGCGAATAAATATATTCTCGACACACACACTTTGGTATGGTATTTGGAAGGTAATCCGAGTTTAGGTCGGCGCGCCAAAGCAACAATGGCCGCAGCCAGCAGTGAAATGGTTTTACCGCTTATCACTTTGGCGGAAGCAGCCTATCTTATTGAAAAAGAACGTCTTGGAATTCCGACTGTATCCGATTTACTGGCCGATATAAGTAATGATGACAGGATTGAGGTTCACGAACTTACTCTGGAAGTGTTTGAGCGAAGTTTGACTCCAGAAGAGTTACGAATTCCCGAATTACACGATAGATTTATTGTGAGCACCGGCCTCCATTTGCAGGATTTGGGGCATACCGTAACAATTCTAACTAAAGATAAATCTATTACCGATGCTGAAGTTCTCCCTGTTATCTGGTGACGGTAGCAGGTTACCATGACCGACCTCCTCACCCTCCACAAAGTCAGCAAAAGTTTTGAAAGCCTGCTCGCCGTCAACGACGTTTCGTTGAGCATCCAGCCGGGCCAGATTGTCGGCTTGATCGGGCCGAACGGCAGCGGCAAGTCCACCCTGCTCAATCTGATTTCAGGCGTCCTGCCGCTGGACGGCGGGCGCATCACTTTTGACGGGCACGACATCACCCGCCGCTCCGCCGACGAGATTTTTCAACGGGGCCTGGTGCGCAGCTTTCAGGACCCGTCGCTCTTTTTTCGCATGACCGTGCTCGACAACGCCCTCCTGCCGGTCAAACGCCAGGCGGGCGAGAGTCCGGCCCATGCCCCCCTGCACCGGCGCTGGACGCCCCAGGAAAGTACTCTGGCCGCCGCTGCCGGGAAAACGCTCGACGAGCTGCAGTTGGGCCGGCACTACAAGGTCCGGGCCTCGGACCTGTCCGGCGGGCAAATGAAGCTGCTGGAATTGGGCCGCAGCCTGATGGGCGAGCCGAAGCTCTTGCTGCTCGACGAGCCGACCGCCGGGGTGGCCCCCAAGCTGGCCTACACCATCTTCGAGGAAATCGAGCGTCTGCGCCAAAGCCTGGGTCTGACCTTTGTCATCATCGAGCACCGCCTGGAAATCCTGTTCGACTTTGTGGACACGGTGTTTGTCATGCACGCCGGCAGCCTCCTCGCCCACGGCACGCCCGCCGAGATTTCGGCCAACGCCCGGGTGCGGGAGATTTATTTTGGAGATTGACCGCAGATGGCAGACCGCCGACCGCCGTCAAAGTAATGAAACTGTCCATCGAGGTGGTCAGCGGTCGGTGGTCGGCAGTCAAGGGGGTAAATACTTGAGTTTGCTAACAATTAACGGACTGACCGCCGGCTACGGCAAATTGGAGGTCCTGCACGGCATCAGCCTGGCGGTTGAGCCGGGGCAGTTTGTCGCCATCCTGGGGCCGAACGGCAGCGGCAAAAGCACGCTGGTTAAATCGGTGTTTGGGCTGACCCGTATCTTTGGCGGCTCGATTGCCGTCGAGAGTATGCCCCTGGTTGGACTGCCGACAGAGAAAATCGGCAGGCAGGGCTTAGCTTACATTCCGCAGCGGGAAAATGTATTCACCAGCATGACCATCCGTGATAACCTGCTGCTGGCCGGGCGCAAATTGGGCCAGGCCGCCGCCGCCCGGTCTCTGGACGAGGTATACCAGTTGTTTCCAATCCTCGAACAGCGGCAAGCCCAGCGAGCGGGCCGGCTCAGCGGCGGCGAGCGCCAGATGCTGGCCATTGCCCTGGGCTGGCTCTCCCGTCCCCGGCTTATGCTGCTCGACGAACCCAGCGCCGGGCTG
Source organism: Anaerolineae bacterium (assembly GCA_023382535.1). The sequence goes on from JAHDWA010000005.1 coordinate 271,284, forward strand.
TCACCCCTCTTTGTTAAAGAGATTTTCCGGGTGCTGCGCCACCTGTGCGACGGCGGCCTGACCCTGGTCGTCGTCGAGCAAAACGCCCGCAGCGTCCTGCGCTGGTGCGACTATGCCTACGTGCTCCGTGAAGGCCAGGTGGCCTTTCAGGGCACGTCTGCCGATATTTTGGCCGACGAGGAGACGGTCAAGGGGTATCTTGGAGTTGGCAGGGTTAGCCCCGAGCTGAAGCTCAGGGCTGATAGCTAAAGTATGCTGAAGCACACTAAAAGCGGAACAAATAGGGCGGAGTTCGAGTCGGCTTGAGCCGACTTGAGTTACCAGCCTGAGATTTCAATCTCAGGGGCAGGAATTCCTCAGCGGTTCTGCGGTGAATTAAAAGGGAGAGATAAAATTTGACACATCATTCGCTCAGCATCGCCTTCCAAACTGACAAACCGATTTCCGCTTACGGCCCCCTGGCGGCAGTGGCGGAGACCTATGGCTTTGACGGGGTCAGCGTTTACAATGATATGCTCTACCAGCCCGCCTGGCTGCCCCTGCTGGAGATGGCCCGGCAGACGCGCCGGGTGCGACTGGGGCCGGCAGCCGTCAATCCTTTCACCTGCCACCCGCTGAACATTGCCGGGAACATTGCCCTGATTGACGAAGCCTCGCAGGGACGGGCTTACCTGGGGCTGGCTCGCGGCAGTTGGCTGGATTTTGTGGGGCTTGAACCGGCTCGGCCGGTGACGGCGCTGCGCGAAGCGTTTGCATGCATTCGCCATTTGCTGAGCGGCTCCACCGAGGCTTACCCCGGCGAAATCTTTTCCCTGGCCGGCGGCGAGTCGCTGCGCTGGCCGGTTTACCGCGCCGACATCCCTTTTTTATTAGGCACCTGGGGAGCGAAAACGATCCATGCCTGCGTGCCCTATTGTAGTGAGATCAAAATTGGCGGGACAGCCAACCCCGGCGTGATCCCCCAAATTCAAAAGGCGGTAGCCGAGGCTGCCCGACGGGCGGGTCGTGATCCTGCCGGAATTGGAATTGTCGTCGGGGCGGTAACGGTGGTAGACCGGGACGGGCAGGCAGCTCGCCAACTGGCTCGGCGCGAGGCGGCGCTCTATCTGTCGGTGATTGCCCAATTAGACCACAGTCTGGGCATCGAGCCGGAATTACTGAGCCGCATTAACGAGGCGTCGGCCCGTTTTGATTACGACCGGGTTGGAACCTACATTTCGGATGCGCTGCTGCGCCGCCTGGCTTTTGCCGGAACGCCCGACGAGGTAGCGGCCCAGGCCGCCGAACTGTTTGAAGCCGGCGCGGAGCGGGTCGAATTTGGCACGCCGCATGGGCTGACCAAAGAGGAAGGCCTGCGCCTGCTCGGCGAGCGGGTGCTGCCGGCGCTGCATGAGTATGTCGGCAAAAGTTAAAATCGCGAGTTTGACTCGCCTCCTGAGCCTGGGTATACTCTCGACCGATGTTGTTAGTTCTTACGCAGCTACGCCGTTCGGACTAGTAAGTCCGGGCGGCTTTTGTTTTTGGGCCTCATTGCGTTAAAGCTGATCGCAAATAAATTTATTAAAAGAAAGAGAATAACCAATGACAGATACAATGCTTAAAGTCGCTGATGGGATGGTGGTTAGTTTGGATTACACCTTGCGCCTCGATGATGGGCAGGTGATTGACAGCTCAAACGGCCGGGAAGCCCTGCAGTTTCTCCAGGGGCAGGGTCAAATTATTCCGGGTCTGGAGCAGGCGCTCTATGGTATGGAGGTCGGTGAGGAAAAAGAGGTGGAAGTATCGCCGGGGGATGGCTACGGTGAAACCGACCCGGATGCCTATCAAATGGTGCCTCATGACCTGTTTCCCGCCGATATGGAACTGAGCGAGGGCATGGGCCTGCGCATGCGTGATGAGTCTGGGCAGCCGCTGGAAGCCTATGTCGCCAACGTTAGCCCGGACGGCGTGCTGCTTGATTTCAACCACCCCCTGGCGGGTGAGACATTGTATTTCCACGTGAAAATTGCCGACCTGCGGCCAGGGACCCGAGAAGAACTGGATCACGGCCACGTGCATAACTAAAAATCGCCCAACTTTATTCTGGAAAATAAAAGAGGAGTTCCGCCCTAGAGGCCGAACTCCTCTTTTTGTTAGCGTTTGGGATGGAAATTTTATCTAACTCAAGTTGCCATCTACAGGCGAAAAATCATCCTGAGTGGGCGTAAGCGCGTATCGAAGGGTGATTTTTCGCCGCAGACACTCTTCGCTACGCCTTTTCAAGGCTACTCAGGATGCTTGCGGCGAAAGGTAGCAACTTGGGTCATCTAATAGATGAAGTCGTCCTGACAGGGGCTCAACCATCTCAGCGCATTGACGATTACCGCCAACGGTGTTACCATAGGGCTTATTTCCATCGAAAGCATTCAATTGTGGACTCCCTAGAGGTTTTTATCCCCCCCGACCGCCGCCAGGCTCTGGCCAGGGGTGAGGTCCTACCCAATCGGGCGCAAGGGGTGGTCCTATTGGCCGATATCTCCGGCTTTACCCCGTTGACCGACACCCTCGTGCAGGAGTTGGGTCCCCGCCGGGGCATTGATGAATTGACCCAACAGCTCAACCGTGTTTACGATGCCCTGATTGCCGAAGTGGAGCGGTATGGCGGCAGCGTCATCTTTTTCAGCGGCGACGCCATCACCTGCTGGTTCGCAGGAAAGGCGGAAGGCGGAAGGACTGCCGAGCGTAAGCTCGGCGAGGATGAAGACACCCTTCATTCCTCATCTTTCTGGGCCGTGGCCTGTGCCTTGGAGATGCAGCAAGCCATGCAGTCCTTTGTCGCCCTCACCACCCCCTCCGGCGCGGTCGTCTCACTGGCCATCAAGGTCGCCATCACCGCCGGTCCGGCGCGCCGCTTCCTGGTCGGCGACCCACAGCTTCAACTGCTGGATGTGCTGGCCGGCCAAACCCTGGACCGCATGGCCCGCATTGAACGCCTGGCCCAAAAAGGCGAAACCCTGGTCAGTGGGGAAGTAGTGGCTCACCTGGGCGAAAGGCTTCAGATTGCGGAATGGCGCAGTGAATTGGAGGCTGAGGCTGAGCCTAAAATAAGCGCTGCCGTCATCACCGGATTGACCCTCCAATCTTCCAATCTTCCACCCTTCCAATCCTCCCCTCCACCCCTCCTCTCCACCCCTCCCCTCACCGAAGCCCAGACGCGCCCCTGGCTGCTGGCCCCCGCTTACGAGCGTCTCAAGGCAGGTGGCGGACATTTCCTGGCTGAACTGCGCACGGCCATCGCCCTGTTCCTTAGCTTTCAGGGAATAGATTATGACCGCGATGATGCCGCCGGCGAAAAGCTGGATGCCTATATTCGCTGGGTGCAGCATATTCTGGCCCGCTACGAGGGTAACATTCTGCAACTGACCATCGGCGACAAGGGGAGCTACCTCTACATCAGCTTTGGTGCGCCTGTAGCCCATGGCGACGACGCCAGCCGCGCCGTGGCTACCGCCCTGGAACTGCGCACCCCGCCTCCCGAACTGAATTTTATCACCCAGACTCAAATCGGCCTCAGCCAGGGCCGCATGCGGGCCGGCGCTTATGGCAGCCAGACTCGCCGGACCTACGGGGTGCTGGGCAGTGAAGCGAATATCGCCGCCCGGCTGATGAGCAAAGCAAAGCCGGGGCAGGTCTTGATCAGCAAACATGTGGCCGAGGCCGCTGCCAAAAATTTTCAGTTTACTTATTTGGAGACCACGCCGGTTAAAGGTCGAACGGAACCCATCCCGGTTTTCGAGGTTGCCGGCCGGCGCGGTAAGCCGCCCACCGGACCACTCCTGCCCGAACTTAACCCGTTCCTTTACCCCCACTCTTTTGATCTGTCCGGCCCGAAACCCGCAGCCACTTCTGCCCTCACTCCGACCCCGATGATTGGCCGGAACGCCGAACGAAGGCTGCTGGCCGGTCAAGTACAGGCTTTAGCCCGCGGGGGTAGCGGCGGGACGATTCTCATTGAGGGTGAGGCCGGCATTGGCAAATCCCGGCTGGTGGCCGATTTGCTGGAACAAGCCCGCCGCCAGGGTTTGACCTGCCTGTTTGGCGGCGGCGATGCCATCGAGCAGTCCACTCCCTACCATGCCTGGCGGCCCATTTTCCGCCAGCTTTTCAAGCTCGATGCCCGGCCCGATACCAACACGATTGCCCGGCGCAGCCATGTCCTGGCGCTCTTGCCTGATGTCCCGGAATTGCTGCGGCTGGCTCCCCTCCTCAACAGCGTCCTGCCGCTGGGTCTCCAGGAAAACGACCTGACCCGCCAGATGAGCGGCCAGACGCGGGCCGATAACACCCGCAATTTGCTGCTCGCCTTGCTCCAACAGGCGACCACTCAATCACCCACCCTGATCATTTTGGAAGATGCCCACTGGCTCGACTCGGCCTCGTGGGTCCTGGCTCGCCTGGTCAGCCGGCAGGTACAGCGGGTCCTGCTGGTGGTGGTCGCCCGCCCCTTGACCGCTCCCCTGCATGCTGAGTACAACCAACTGCTGCTGGAGCCTGCTGTTCAACGGCTTAAGCTGGAGGCCCTGTCGCCGGAGGAAATCGTGGCCCTCGTCTGCCAGCGCCTGAGCGCAAAATCCTTGCCCGAACCCGTCTCGGCCCTCATCCGGGCCAAGGCCGAAGGCCACCCCTTTTTCAGCGAGGAACTGGCTTACGCCCTGCGCGACGCCGGCCTGATTCATCTGGCCGGGGGCGAATGTCAGCTTGCCTCCGAGACCAACGCCTTTAGCGAACTGAGCCTGCCTGACACCGTTGAAGAAGTTATTACCAGCCGCATTGACCACCTTAGTCCGCCCCAACAGCTCATTCTCAAAATAGCCAGCGTGATTGGACGCACTTTTCTGGTTGAACTGCTGCGTGACATCCACCCCATCGAAGCGGATAAGCCCCAGTTACCCGCCCAGCTCACAGTCCTGGCCCACCTGGATATTACCCGCCTCGACACGCCGGAACCCCATCTGGCTTATACCTTCAAGCACGCCATCACCCAGGAGGTCACCTACAATCTGATGTTATTCGATCAGCGGCGGGAACTGCACCGGGCGGTGGCCGAGTGGTTCGAGCGTACTTACACCGGCAATTTGCTGCCGTTTTACCCATTGCTGGCCTATCATTGGAGCCAGGCCATTGGCAGCCGGTTCAACGGCGCCTCGGCGGCCAAAGCCATTGATTATCTGGAAAAAGCCGGAGAGCAGGCCCTGCGCAGCTACGCCAACCAGGAAGCGGTGCGTTTTTTGGGCCAGGCCGTGGCTATTTCAGAGTCACGATTTAATATGAGGCGGGGGGGTAGAGGACTGCCAGCGCGGAGCGCCAGGCGGGAGGAGCAAGGGAGAGATATTTCCTCTGCTCCCCTGCGGCGATCTCGATGGGAGCGGCAGTTGGGCGAGGCCTATCTGGGCTTGGGTCAACTGGCCGAGAGCCGGGAGCACCTGGAACGAGCCGTGGCCCTGCTGGGCTGGCCCCAGCCCAAGCAGCAGTTCAAACAGATCACCAGTCTGTTGGGGCAACTTTTGCAGCAAATTTCACATCGCTTATGGCCGGCCAACCTGGCTCACACCGATCCAGAGCGACAATCTGTCTTGCTAGAAGCCGCCCGAACTTACGAACGGCTGGGAGAAATACATTACTGGTCTAACGAGACTTTCCCGGCGATCTATGCCGCTGTGCGCACGCTGAACCTGGCTGAACGGGCCGGGCCATCGCCGGAGCTGGCCCGCGCTTATGCCAATATGTGCCTGGTAGCCGGTTTCGCTGCGTTGCGCTCCCTGGCCGACGCTTACAGCCGGCGCGCTCTAGCCGTTGCCCAGGAGGTGCAACACCACCCGGCCCTGGCCTGGGTGGTGGAGCTGACCGGCGTCTATGCTATTGGCGTCGGTCAGTGGGTCAAAGCCAATGAGACCTTGCGGCAGGGCGCGCGGGTCGCTCAACAACTGGAAGACCGCCGCCGCTGGGAAGAATGTACGACGGCTTTGGGCGACATCTCCTTTTTCCAGGGTAAGTTTGCCGAGAGTTTAAGTATGTGGCCTGAGGTTTTGGCCTCGGCCCGCCGCCGGGGCGATACCCAGGCCCAGTCCTGGGGGCTGGCCGGGCAGCTCAGAAGCTTGTTAGCTCTGGGTGAGCAGCGGACGGAGCAGGCGTTAACCACCTTACAGACGCTGGAAAACGTGGTCCGCGACGATATCGGCAGCGCCGACAAAATCAATTCGTATGGAGTTATTGCCTTACTGCGTTGGCGTCTGGGCCAATCCGAACTGGCGCAGTCCGCCGCAGCAGAAGGCGTCACCTGGATTGGCCGCTCGTCGCCAACAGGTTATGGTATCATCCACGGCTACAACAACGTGGCCGAAGTATGTCTGGCCTTGTGGGAAGCGGAGGAGGGGTTGGGAGTCGGGGGTTGGGGGTCAGAAAGCCAAAATCGAAAATCTCGCCAGGGGCACACAAGCGAAATCCAAAATCTAAAATCAAATGTCTGGCAGGCTTGTCAAGCTTTGCGCCAGTATGCCCGCGCTTTTCCCAGCGGCCGGCCTCGGGCCTGGCTGTGGCAGGGCTTATATGATTGGCTGTCGGGTCAGCCGAACAAAGCATACGCAGCCTGGCGCAAGAGCCTGGCCGCGGCGGAACGGCTGGCGATGCCGTATGAACAGGCTCTGGCCCTGTATGAAATGGGCCGCCACTTACCCGCCGCAGACCCCAACCGGCGCACTCACCTCACCCGCGCCGCCGAAATCTTCCGCCAGCTCAACGCTATGTATGATCTAAGCCGGATACAGGCAGTTTTAAACGTGTCTCCCCGATGATACCAGCTATGAAAGTAAATCTGGATTTGGAATTCAGAATATTATTTGTGGCAATTGCAATAACGTTTCTGGTAATTGTAGTTGGCGGTACCCTTCAGTACCACAAGAATCTTATGAGCAAACGTGCTTTTTTGTATGTATTTATTCCTGTATCAGTATTACCCAGTTCGGTAGCTATGACATATATCGCTTGGCCCGGTAACACTTTAAATTTAGTTACAAGGTTATTGATTGCGCTACTTGTTCAGACATTGGTTATGATACAAGTTTATTTTATCTCATTTCCTTTATTCAAGGCGATGATGCCGAGGGTTAAAGAATACTTTGAAGATAATGAGAAAATGAAGTAAGAACCGCTCTTTTCTAGCTTCATCCTTCCGCCTTCATTCCTCATCCTTCCCAACGGGCTACCAGCCCGCCTCACCCACATTCGCCTCAATGCGGCTGTCCCGTTCGGCCCGGGCGCGGGGTAGATCGAGGATTATAATTTTGCCGGCCTCGTAAGCGACAAGGCCCCGCTTTTGCCAGTCGCGCAGCAGCCGGTTCACCCATTCCCGCCGCGCCCCTACCAGCGAGGCCAAATCGGTCTGGTTCAGGGCCAGGTCGAGCACATAGCGTTTCCCGGCCTCCTCTTCCTGGCCGAACTGTTCGTTGTAAAGCAGTAAAATGTGCAGCAGCCGGCCCGCCGCGTCGTACTGGGCAATGGTTTCGGCGTAAGCTGCCGTCCAGCGCACCCGGCTGGCCAGCAGCCGGGTCATGCCCAGGGCCAAATCCGGCATCTGGCGCAGATGGTGCAGAAATTTATCCTGAGGCATCACCAGCAGGTCAGCCGCTTCGATGGCCTTGGCCGTAGCCGAGCGCGGTTCGCTGTCTACTACGGCGAACTCGCCGATGACGCTGCCCGTCGAGTAGAGGGCAATGGTTGTCTCGGCGCCGGAGGGACTGATGCGGAAGATACGCACTTTGCCCCGCATAACCAGGTACAACTCGCGGCTGGTATCCCCCTGGCGAAAGATAATTTCATCTTTGCTGTATTCTTTGGGATGAAAGTCGCCAACCAGGGCGGCCAGCTCAGCTTCGCTCAAACCGGCAAAGAGAAACACCTGTTTGAGAAAAGCGATTCTTCTTGACAGCACTTCTTGGCGGGAGGATGAACGCAATGGACCCCCTCAAGAAACGTGGTGCGTGGTGCGTGTTCCAGCATTCTACGCACCACGCATCATTGGAACTAACGCACGTTATAAAACGCGCTCAATCCCGGATACACAGCCGTTTCAGCTAACTCTTCCTCAATGCGGAGCAGTTGGTTGTACTTGGCCACCCGGTCGGAGCGCGCCGGCGCGCCGGTTTTGATCTGGCCGGCGTTGAGCGCTACGGCCAGGTCGGCAATGGTCGTGTCTTCGGTTTCGCCGGAGCGATGGGAGATAACCGCCGTCCAGCCGGCCCGTTTCGCCATCTCAATGGCGGCGATGGTTTCGCTGAGGGTACCAATCTGGTTCAGCTTAATCAGGATGCTGTTACCAACCTTCTGCTCAATACCACGTTTTAACCGTTCCACATTGGTAACCAGCAGGTCATCACCGACTAATTGCACCCGGTCGCCGATGGCTTGCCTGAGCGCCACCCAACCGTCCCAGTCGTCTTCGGCCAGGCCATCTTCCAATGAGATGATCGGATACTGGCCGACCCAACTTTCCCACATTTTGACCATCTGCTCGCTGGACAGCTTCTTGCCTTCAATCCGCAGCGTGTACTGGCCGTCCTCGTATAACTCAGACACCGCCGGATCGAGCGCAATCAGCACCTGCTCGCCCGTCTTGTAACCGGCCTTGCCGATTGCCTCTAAAATCACCTCCAGGGCTTCGGTGTTACCCTTCTTTAGCGCCGGGGCGAAGCCGCCTTCGTCGCCGACGTTGGTATTGTAACCTTTGCTTTTCAAGACACCTTTGAGGGCGTGATAGATTTCCGCGCCCCAGCGCAGCCCTTCGCGGAAGCTTTCCGCGCCGACCGGCATGACCATAAATTCCTGAAAATCGGTAGTTTGCCAGCCGGTGTGCGCTCCCCCGTTGAGAATGTTCAGCATCGGCACGGGCAGGGTGCGGGCGCTGACCCCACCCAGGTAGCGATAGAGCGGCTGGGCGGTGCTTTCGGCGGCGGCTTTGGCTACGGCCAGGCTTACCGCCAGGATGGCGTTGGCGCCCAATTCGGCTTTGTTGGCCGTGCCGTCCAGTTCGCGCATAAAGGCGTCAATGCCTTCCTGGTCGCGCGCATCCCAGCCGAACAACTCCGGGGCAATCTTTTCGTTGACGTTCTCGACGGCCTTTTCGACGCCTTTGCCCAGGAAGCGATTTTTATCGCCATCGCGCAGTTCCAGCGCCTCGTGGACGCCGGTTGAGGCCCCGGAAGGGACTGCCGCCCGGCCCAGCGAGCCGTCTTCCAGGATCACTTCTACTTCAACCGTGGGGTTGCCCCGCGAGTCCAGAATTTCCCGCGCGACAATTTCTTCAATGTAACTCATAACTTACTCCTTGTGGTAGTGATTAATCAGTGAAGAGGCGAGGAGGCGTGACGCGAGGAGGCGAAAGGCAGATCATTGTCGCCTCGTCGTTTGTTCGCCCCCTTCCTTCAATTAAATGTCTATCTTACACGTAAATAATAACTTCGGCAATTCATTAATGGAGCCAAAACAAAGTTGGTTTTTGCCCAAAAGTTGTGGTAGAAGGCATAATAATGTCCATGCTAAAGATTTTTCAGTGGATTTTACCGGTCACGCTCATCGCCTTTCTGCCGGCCTGCAGCCAGCGAGCGATTGTAACCGAATTGACAGGCTCGGCTACGCCTGCGCCGGTCGTTAAACTCGCCGACACGCCCACCTCGCTACCCCCCACGCCCACCCGCACTCCTCAACCGACCGCAACGCCCGCGCCTACCTCGACCTTTACTCCCAGCCCGACGGCCACCTCCACGCCCACCGTCACCCCCACCCCGACCGCCACCCCCACTCCCGACCCTTACGCCGGGTTGACCATCGCCGATTTGTCCGCTCGCACTTATGGCGGCGGAGAGCTAAAAATCGAAGAAGTACTGGCTGCCACCGACGCCTTCACCCGCAGTCTGGTCAGCTACCCCAGCGAAGGGCTGACCCTCTACGGTTTTATGAACACCCCGCCTGGCGCTGGTCCCTTCCCGGTGGCGCTGGTCATGCATGGCTACATCTCGCCGGAGCAGTATAACACCCTCGCCTATACCACGCGCTACGCCGACGCCCTGGCCCGCGCCGGCTTCCTGGTCATCCATCCCAACTACCGCAACTACCCTCCTTCGGATGAAGGACCTGACCTGTTCCGGGCGAATCAGGCGGTGGACGCGCTGAATCTGATCGCCATCATCAAAGCCCAGGTGGGCCGGCCTGGCCCCTTACAGTTGGCCGATGCCAGCTTCGTCGGCATGCTCGGCCACAGCATGGGCGGCGGTATTACCCTCAGAACTATCACCATCAGCGATGCCGTGCAGGCGGCCGTTCTTTACGGCGCAATGAGCGGCGACGAGCAGCGCAACTACGAGAAGATCGCCGAGTGGTCAGGTAGAGGGCGCGGGCTGGAGGAACTCCAAGCCTCTCCTGAAGACATGCAGCGCATCTCGCCGATATTTTTCCTGGATCGCATCACTGCGCCCGTGAGTATCCATCACGGCGACTACGACGGCACCGTCCCACCGGCCTGGTCGGAAGAGCTGTGTCAAAAGCTGCAGGCCTTGAACAAGGTGGTCGAGTGCTTCACCTACCCCGGCCAGCCCCACACTTTCCAGGGTGAAGGCGATCAACTTTTCATGCAGCGAGTAGTTGATTTTTTTAACCGGATTCGCGGAAAGTAAGGTTTAACTTCGCAGTAGCTATGGAGGATGCAGCCGTGGGCTCCCCAACGGAGGCAAAAACGCTCCGTGCCCATGTTTTCATTTCGGGCCGGGTGCAGGGAGTCAGTTTTCGCTGGTTTACCCAACGCAAAGCCCAGGAGTTGGGGCTGACCGGCTGGGTCCGTAATCTGTGGGACGGCCGGGTTGAGGCGGTGTTCGAAGGCGAGGCCGGGGCAGTCCGGCAAGCCGTGGCCTGGTGTCACGCCGGCGAGCCGCCCGCCCGCGTCAGCGATGTTGACGTGACCTACGCCCCGTTCACCGGCGAATTTCGCAGCTTTCGTGTGACTGGGTGAGGCGAAGAAGAGTTGAAGATAGAGAATAGAAGATGGAAGATAGTCCTCCTCTATTTGCTATCTTCTACCCTCTATCTTCTATCCCTCATTCTTCACCTCCTCTTGACAGGCTCTTTTTTTTGAGGTAATATATGAGCAAGTATTCATACGTTGTTGAGATAAAGAATGACCCGTTCCCCAGCCGGCGATCGCTGCGCCGAAACTATTATTGACGAAGACAAAGTTAGGCAGGCCGAGCAGGTTTTGTTAGATGGCCTGGCTGCCACCCGCCTGGCCGATACCTTCAGGGCTTTGGCCGATCCTACCCGCGTCCGCATCATCTCCATTCTTCTACACACGGAATTGTGTGTCTGCGACCTGGCCGCCACGCTTGGCATGACCCAGAGCGCGGTTTCACACCAATTGAGTCTCATGCGCGGCATGCGTCTGGTCAAAAGTCGCAAGGAGGGCCGCATGGTTTATTACACCCTGGACGACGAGCATATTCGGGATTTGTTTCGGCAGGGAT
>JAHDWA010000006.1 GCA_023382535.1 Anaerolineae bacterium
TGAGTCATAATTCTCCTTCGTCTTTCATGCGATGATATTCCTGGTCGCCCCACTCCGCCCAGTCGCGGGCTTTGCGTTCTTCCGGGGTGAGTTGTTCTTCTTCCCACTCGGCCAGTTCCTGAATGAAGGTATCCAGGTTACCCAGGTAGTCGAGGATGCGGGCGCAGGGGTCACAAATAAAATGGGGCCGGTTCTGTCGGTCCACCACCACATAGGTAGCCGTGACTGGCTGCTCTTCGGGGTGTGCCGGGTTGCAACAGATTTTTTGGGTTATTTTGTCTTTGAGTGGCATTTTGGGGTTGTTCCATTGGTATTATGACTTGTTTATATACAAGCGATTATAAACAGGTTTTTATAATTTGTCAATACTTTTTTATAAACAAAATACTATAAACTCCTCTTGACAGATGGGTAGAAATCGTGGTACTATTCTTTTGACCTAACAGAAACTTCGTAGAAAGGAGGTTAGCCGAGTCAATGACCGTGGCCAGCGTTCTCCGTAATCGAATACCGAAAATCCTTAAAGAAAAGGGCTTGACTATTTCTGACTTGATGCGTCAGACGGGGATGGCGTATCCGACAGTTCATAACGTGGCCAGGGATAGTGCTGAAATCATCCCTGATAACACGTATATCGGTACGTTGAGGCAAATCAGCGAGGCGCTCGATCTTCCGATTGGCGATCTGGTGGAAGTGGTTAAAATCTCGGAGAAAAAATAAAAAAAGACAACGTCACCACTCAGGTGTCATTGTCTTTTTTTGAGCCACCGTTATTGATACGATGACTAACCCTTCCCCTTCTCGCCAGTCCGCCAAGATCGTCGAGAGGGGGACTAAACCACACCGCCGAAGCGGTTGATCTCTTCAGTTATCCACTCAGAGTCAGCCCCCAAGCGGTCGTGTAAAATAGAGGCTTGAGAGTCCAGGATGGGAGGCAGTAACATAGCCCTCACGGATTCTTCCCTTTGAAGAGCGAGCTACTGCCCCCCTCGTGAATTTCTCTTCCACGTGGAAGCGTATTTTGTTCTTTACCAATTAGCCGGGTGAAAGTTTTGGCCCGACCATATCATTTTTGTGGGCCGAAAGTGGGGATGCAATAAAACAAAAAGCGGTGGCCCTGATCCCAAGTTAGAGTGTTAGCTTAAAAGGCAATTGCTCTTCCGACTGAGCTAACGGCTCACAAATTAAGGTTGAGTCTGTAAATTTCCAAGCAGCAATGGTAACACAGCCTGGTTGTCTTGTCAATAGCCCTTTTGCTTTTTTAAGGTAAGCGTTGACACCTCTGCCAGGCAATGTTATAATTTGACATAGTTATTTAACATATTCTATCCACCGGGTTAAATCCCAAAGTCCAGGAGAGACGAGTTCATGTCAGGGGATTATCGCTTTCCGGGGGCGGCTCGCAATTTTATCGAAGCCTACGCTAATACCAACTATCTGCGCCCACTAAAGGGCAAAGATATGGAGTATTTTTATGTGAATCGCGGTATCCACTCGGAATTGAAGGCGTTGATGGGTGAGCTTGAAGCAGGCGCCAGAACTGCTGTCCCCAATAATACTAAATTTCTATTTGTGGGTCACACCGGCTGTGGTAAAAGCACGGAACTTTCCTGCCTGGTCAACATTATCGAGACCGGTACAGGTCGTTCAGATTTCCTCCAAAAGCATTTTTTGCCAATTCAATATTCCGTCAGCGAGGTGGTCGGTCTCTACAACATCGAATTTGTGGATATTGCCCTTTCAATTATCCTGGGCATTTATCGCGAGATGGAACGGCTGGGCTATGTTGTGGATGAATCGCCTGCTCGCCGGGTGTATGATTGGCTCTACCAGAGTCAGATGTCTGCCCCACAAGAAATGCCGCGCGCCAGAGAGTCGGTTGGACTTGATCTGGGTCTGGGCAGCCTGATTCGCCTCATTGACGTTCGCCTTAAAAGTGAAGGCGAAATCCGTGAAGGAATCCGCGCCCGGATCCGCAAGTATATTCCGGAACTGATCAATCTCATCAATCAGATTCTCTATGAGGTTTCGGCTATTACGGGCAAAAACATTTTATTAATTATTGATGATCTGGATAAAATCCAGCCCCTTGACGCCGCGCTCAATATCTTTCGCGAACATGTCAAAAGCCTGGCTTCGTTTGACTGTTTTGCCATCTACACCGCGCCCATTTCCCTGTTATATGACCCAGCCTTAAAGCACCTCGGCCAGTTTTTGGAAATTCATTATATGCCGATGTTTCGGGTTCATACCAAGGAAGGCGCACCTGAGCCGCCCGACTCGCCCTATGTCGCCATTCTGCGCGAGATTGTCTACCGCCGGCTGTCGCCCGATCTCTTTGACGAGGGCGTGGTTGAAGCGGCTATTGATATGACCGGCGGCGTTTTACGTGAACTCATTCGGGTTATTCGCGGCTGCTGCGTTTATTGCGAGGAGTATGGCCTGAGCCGGATTACCCACAACGCCTTAAATTTTCAAAAAAACAAGCTCAAAAGCGAATATTATCGCATTTTGGAGCACGACGATTACAAGTGGCTGCTGCGGGTCAAGCAAACCAAAAGCCGGGCTGATGTCAACATGCGCCACCTGGAGTCGTTGTGCGTGCTCTACTATCCTAATGGTAAAGGTTGGTTCGACGTTCACCCCATTGTCACCGAACTCCTGGAAGACTGGGAAGCGGATGTTTGGAAAACCATTTAAAGCGGAGTCGGCATGATGTTGCCGGAAGCCGACGAATTTGCGGCTCGTTTTCCCGATGAAATCAGAATGCTGCTGGCCATGCTGCGCATGAGCAACCTGGGCGGGCTGGCCGTGGCCGAGTGCGATGATCTCGACCTGCGGGCCAGGTTGATTGATTATTTCCGCCGCCGGCTGGAAACTGAAGGTATCTACGTTTTTAACTACGAAGTGGGCGCCAAAGATACCAACCTGATCCGCAGCCTGACCGAACTAACGGACCAGGCCCGCTTCAAAAACCTGGAACTGACCGGCAAGTACAAGTCCATCGTTTTCTTTGTCTACGGTATTGAAAAATTTACCAGCGAGCAGCGCTCCACCTTTGTCAGGCTCCTCAATTTTCTGCGCGACCGGCTCACTTTGATTGCTCAGCCGATTGTCATCTGGGGCACGTCGGCGTTTGTCACACAACTGGCCCGCAACGCCCCGGATTTTTGGAGTTGGAAAGGGCATTTTTTCAGTTTCCCCTCTCTCAGCCCTCCGGTAAATATTGTTCAAAGCCGGTCCGACTCTGAGCCGATTGATATCTACGGCAATTTGTCCGCCATCCGTCGCTATCTCCGTCGGGTCATCGAGGACCCGGACTACACCGTCTGGAAAGATTTGTACGTCCCGCTCAAAGCTACCCGTGCGGCTGAAACCATTACGCCTTTCCCGGTCCGCCATACCCTCACCTATGAAGAGCTGAAGCAGCTCGCCCCCCTATTCCCAACCGCCGAGGCCCTGGATGCTAACCAGATCGTATTTGACCGGGGTCAGGAGGGGGATAAGTGTTACGTTATTGTTAGCGGCGAGGTCGAGGTGCTGGCGCTCGACGCCCTGGGCAATGACATACCGGTCGCCAAATTAGGCCGGGGCGACTTTTTTGGCGAAATTGCGCTGATCAAACGGGTTCCCCGGACCGCCAAAGTGCGGACGACCAAGCCTTCAAAGTTTGTCACGCTGACCCATCGTTCGTTAACGTTACTCAATAATAAGGCGCCGGCGGTCCTTGATCTTTTAGCCGATATTGCCCAGCGCCGGATGGAAGAGGCGCGCCGCCGGGGTACTCAGGATACGGTTTCTCCCTTACGACGCTTTGCCATCGAGGGTTCCAGCTTGATTCGGGAAGCGCCGGTGGACGTGCGGGAACTGATTGTCAATGACCACCGGGCGGTCGTCTTGGGTGAGGCCGGCGGCGGTAAAACTACCGTTTTGCGCCGATTGATGCTCGATACCGCCGAGTCTGCTGAAAACACCCTGGCTAATTCCAAGCAGCCCGCTGTTCTGCCCATTTTTATCAAGTTGAATGCGCTCACCCCCGGTAAAACGGTTGAAGGTATTATCCTCAAAGCTTTTCATAGTTATGAAATCTTTGAGTTTGAAACCGAGGCCGATGTAGTCAGCCTGCTCAAGGGCGAAAGTCCGGACGACAGCTCCATCCATTCGCTCTTGTTTTTAATGGACGGCCTCAACGAGATGCCGTTTCAAACCAAAACGCGACCGGAATTAAACCGTTTTATCCAGGCTTATCCCCATCACCGCTTTATCATCTCTTGCCGGGTGCAAGATTACACCGCTCTGTACGGCTTTCGAACCGGCCTGTTGCAGCGGCTCGCCGGCGAGGATATTGAAGCCTTTCTGGTCAATTATTTGCGCGCCGAGCAAGGGCGCAGGGTGGCCCGGGAAATTTACAGCGACCCGCAACTGGAAGACCTGGCCCAAACGCCGCTGGCTCTCTACATGTTTGCCCAAATTGCCAAGCGCAGCAATGAAGCTTTACCCAAAAACAGGGGCATCCTGTTTGAAGTATTTACCGATAACCTGCTGGAACGAACCGACAGCGAGTGGTGGAAGATTTTTGGCCGCTCCAAATCGCAGACCCCCCTCGCGCTGCGCCGCAGCGCCCTGGCCAGCCTGGGCCTGGCCATGCAAGAGGAAGAAGTTTGGGCTTTTCCGCGCGCCCGCTGGATTGAATTGATTACCAGAGAACTGCACCTCTTTCGTGAAGGCGCTACACCGGGCGAACGGGTCGAAGTTCAGTATATCACCCCCGAAGACGTGCATGAGGAAATTAAGCACAGCGGCCTGCTGCGCTATTCCGATGACCGGGCCTGGGTAGAATTTGCTCACCACACTTATCAAGAATTTTTTGCCGCCCTGGCCCAGCGCGAACAGGGGCAAGACCTGGAACCCCGCTTACGGACCACCGAAGCCCGCCGCCGCTGGCAGGGGACGATTGTGCTGCTCTACGGCATTGCCCACGATAACGCCGTCCTTTACTCCAAAATCCTCGGCCAGGAGAACGATTATGCGCGTATCTGGCTGGCCGCCCAATGCCTGGCCAATTCGGGCGAGGAAATCAGCCAGGCGCTGCGCCGCCTGGAGCAGCGCCTGCCGCAGCCGCAGCACTTCGCTTTGCTTTTTAGCGTCGGCCTGGCCTGCCGCCAGTTAGGCCGCTACCCCGAGGCGCTGACCTATTTGAACATGGCCACGGAAGAAGAGCCTGGCTCCGCCGAAGTGCAGTACGAGTTAGGGTCACTTTACCGCCAGGTGGACCAATTTGAGCGAGCCATCATCCACCTGGAGGAAGCGATCCGCCTGCGCTCTGATTTTGTGGATGCCTACAATCAGCTTGGCATCACTTACCATGACCAGGGCAAATATGTGGAAGCGCTGACCATTTTTAAGGCCACCACGCAGCTTGAGCCGGCCAACTCTCACCATTTTTATAACCTGGGGACCGTCCAAAAGACGCTGCGTGATTATGTCTCAGCCCGCGAGTCCTTTCGCAATGCCTTGCAGCTTAAACCCGACTACACCGAAGCCAGGGTCCAGCTCGATATTCTGGAAAAGGCGCTGGCCACCGGGGTGGTGCGCGTCCTGGAGAATATCCCAATCCTCAGCAAAATGACTCTGGAGCAGAGCGTCCTGCTGGCCAACCGGATCAAAGTGACCGAATATCGGCCGGGGCAAATTGTCTTCCATATGGGCGAAATGGGCGACACTTTTTATATTGTTGAAGTAGGTGAAGTGGAGGTTTTGGCCCCCGATATGGCCGGCCAGTCGGTGGGGGTTATCAACCGGCTGGGGCCGGGCGATTTCTTTGGCGAGATTGCCCTGCTGCGGGCTGTCCCGCGCACGGCCACCATCCGCGCCGTCAAGCCGACCCGTCTGCTGGCTATCAGCCGGGAGGATTTTGACAGCGTGGTTGACAAGTATCCCTCGATTGCTCACGGCCTGGCCGAAACGTCGGGCCTGCGCCTGCTGCGCGACCGGCAAATTGGCCGCCGCACCGACTTGGAGCATTACTACGACCCCGGCTATATCGCCGAACTGACCCACCAAAACGAAGTAACCGTGCTGATGGGCGACATCCACGGCTCCACCCATCTGACCAATTCCATCGGCCCGGAGTTGATGGTGGCCTTCTTGGATGAATATTTACTGCGCATGTCAACGATTATCGTTCAATCCGGCGGCGCGATGGACAAAAGCCTGGGTGACAGCGTTATGGGGGTTTTTGGCAACTTTCCCGGCCGCCAAGGCGAGCAGAAAAGTTCCTCGGCCAACGCGGCCCTGCTGGCGGCCCTGAAAATGCGCCAGGCTTACCTGACCCTGCGTGACGAATGGAAAAAAGAGAGCCCGGAATTTGCCCAGACCGGCATGGGCATCGGCATCAGCACCGGCAAAGTCACCACCGGCACCGTCGGCCCGGAGGCGACGATGGTTGGCCCGGCGGTTAACATGTCCAGCAAGCTGAGCAAAATGGCGATCAAAGGCCGCACCGAAAGCGAAATCTACGTAGACGCCCGCACCCGCAGCCTCCTCGGCGACTCGCTCATGGCCGAACAGTTGGATACCGAGTACACCAAAAGAAAGGTCGGGGTGGCGCTGGAGGCGTACCGGGTGGTGTAAGCCGAATCGCGCTACTTCGGCCAACTCTGATCAATCTCCTGCAACACCGTCTCCAAATCAGCCCCGTTGACCCAATTTACCATGCCCCGCCAGAATGAGCCGGTCCCAACTTCGCCGGGCATCAAGTCGGAGCCGTCAAAGCGATAGGTATCGGCGCTGCGAATAATCTGGGCATAGCGCAGATCGGCATGCGAGGGATACCATTCCAACGGCATATCGCGGTGGGGGGCGATAAAACCGCCGGCCTCTACTGCGCCTCTGGCCGCTTCGACGGTGGTTAAATACCGCATAACTTCCCGCACTTCAGGACGATCATTAAACATGGCAAAGATCTTGCCGCCGCCTAGCACCGGGTGGCCGAACTGCGGGTCAATGGGCGGCAGATAGAAAAAGTCATAATCCTGGCCATAGCTGACAGTTTTAGGAAATACAAGCTGGGGCATCCATGAGCCTTGCCGGTGCAGGTAACAACCCGGCGGCTCTTCAAAAAGATGAAGGGAACTATCTACCGAGCTTTCAGCCGCAATGTTAGCTCTGCCGCCATAAACGTAATCCTCTTTAAACCAGATTCCCTCCAGGATTTCAAAGGCCCGGCGCACTTCGGGGGAGTTAAAGGGCAGCTCGTGGCGTACCCAGTCGTCATAGGTTTCCGGGGGGGCAGTGCGCAGCAAAATATCTTCCACCCAATCGGTGCCGGGCCAGCCCGAAGCGTCGCCATCTTCTATGCCGACACACCAGGGTGTCCGGCCATCGGCCACCATCTGGTCCGACAGCGCGATGAGTTGATCCCATGTTTCCGGCACTTTGTAGCCGGCGGCCTCGAACTCCGGCTTGGGATACCAGACCAAACTCTTTAAGACAGCTTCGTACCAAACGCCGACCATCTTGCCATCAACCACGGCCAGCTCTAAAAAAGCGTGAGGGTACTGCCGGCGCAAATAATCATCGCTCAAAAAAGTTCTAATGTCAATGAGCTTGCCTTGCCGGGCAAAATCGGCCATGTAGCCTGGCTGCGGAAAGTCAGCGATATCAGGAGGATCACCCCGTTTAACGCCGGCGGCAATTAATGTTTCAAATGACTCTCCGGCTGAGCTATAGATAACGTTGATGCCGGTTCTGTCTTCAAACGGCAGCATGGATTGCTCGAACAACTTAACATACTCATCCGGGGTCGCCCCCACGATTGTGACCGTTGTCCCGGCTAATTCCTGAGCGACAGCTTCGCCGCCCGTGCTGTTGACGGGGTCTGTCGTTCCGGCTGCGAATGTTGTTTCCGCAGTCACGGTGGACTCCCTTGAAACGTCAGCCCGGCTGCTGAAGTCGAGAAAGCTGCTCAGGGCTACCACCAGCCCGGCCACCAGGCTTATCGCCCCGATGATGCCCAGCAGTGTCCAGGATAAACTTCGCCGTTGGGTAGGGTAGCCCAACCGCTCCTCGACTTGAAGATTTAAAACGGAGGGCGAAGGCTGTGTTTTGGGGGAGGGCGCTTCAGCCGGAGGTGGCCCTATCTGGCCCTGCTGGACCGCTTGCACCAGGGCTGTGGTTTCAGCCGCCGGAGCGATGCCTAACTCCGCCTGCAACACCTGGCGGCACTGTTCAAACTGGGCCAGGGCGGCCTCACGTTTGCCCAGGCGGGCATACGCCCCGATCAGGGCGCGCTGCCAATCTTCGCGCAGATTGTCCAGCCGCAATAAGCGGTGCGCCGTTTCTACCACGGCGGCCTGGTCTCCCTGTTGTTCCAGCATTGCTAACTGCTGTTCCAAAGCGGCTTGATAGCGGCCGCGCAGGCGCTCCCGCTCAAAGAAAAGCCAATCCTCAAAGCGGAAGGCATCGCGCAGGTGCAGCCCTTCCAGAAAATCGCCCCGGTACAACTCAAGCTGACCTGCTTCAAACGCGGTCACATCCAGCCAAAAATCGCTCTTAAAATTGAAAGCCACTTCGTGGCGGTCGGCCAGAAGGTAATCAGGGCCAATTGTCCGCCGGAGTTCGGATAAAATCCAGCGCAGGTTGGCCCTGGGGTCCTCGGAACGGTCAAAGAGCAGGTCAACCAGGTGTTGGCGGGTATGAGCTTTGCCTGTCAGCAGCAAATAGGCCAGCAGCGCCAGCGATTGATAGCCGCGTACCTGCAGCGGCTGGTCATCCCGCCTGATTTGGACCGGACCCAACAAACGAATGATGAGGGTCATTTTGACTACTTTCGCAGCTATGAACCTGGAATAACTAATGGTGCGGCAGGGAGAGGAAAAACAGGTAAATCTTTAGAAACTTTTTGAACAACTACCCCTGGTTTCTATTCTACCGTATTTCAAAAGTAGCGTCAATATACCGTTGGACAGAAAAATCGGTGCTATCCAACGGTAGCTCCAACGCTCCGTCCAATGGCAGTCTGCTAAATTGAGAGCAAATCAAAAGTGCAGGTCGTTAATGAAAGGAGAGAAAAATGAAAACAAGGTTTTTGATGACCCTCTTTATTTTGGTTGTCCCCGTTCTGCTGACCGTGCCATCGGCGCAGGCCCATGTAGAACCTGTCTTCACCCTGGACAGCTTGTTTACCGCGCTCAACACAGGCGAGATGGACACGGCCCTGGCCGCCTTTGCGGCCGATGCGCTGGTTGAGAACCGGATGTGGGGCGAAACCTATCGCGGCACGGCTGAAATTGGGCCAGTGTTAGAGGCCATGCAGCGCGAGGGCCGCCAGTATGAAATTGTCAGGGTGGAGATGGTGGGGGATACGATTACCGTAGCCGTTGATATCTCTGATCGCGGCCAGGTGTGGGGCACGGAAACAATTATGGCTGAGGTCAGCGCGGGTAAATTGCAAAAGCTGAGCGTGTCAGCCATTCAATTGAAGTTGTGACACCGAGGTTCAAGAGGGCGAGTAAGCAGGCGATAAGATAGACAAAGAGCCTCGGTTAGCGCCGAGGCTCTTTCCTTTTCGTTACATTATGTTCTTGCTGGAGCGCCTAAGTCGCTTGCCGCTTTCGCTTATACAGCAGCAGCCGCAACCCATTCAACGAGACCAGCACCGTTCCTCCCTCGTGGCCGATAACGGCCAGGGGCAGGGGCATGTTGGCGCTGAAGATGGCGGCGATCATGATCGCAATCGCGGCCATGGCAAAGCCCAGGTTAACGACCAGGGTTTTGCGGGTCTGCCGGCTCAGGGCAATCAGGTAGGGGATGTTGCTCAGATCGTCGGCCATCAGGACCACGTCGGCGGTTTCCAGGGCCACATCGGTGCCCGCCGCGCCCATGGCCACCCCAATCGAGGCGCTGGCCAGGGCCGGGGCGTCGTTCACCCCATCGCCGACCATGGCCACGGCGCCGTACCTGGCCTCTAACTCCTTGACAATCCGCACTTTATCTTCGGGCAGCAAACTGGCAAAATATTCATCCACTCCGACCTCAGCGGCAATGGCATGAGCGACCCGCTCGTTGTCGCCGGTCAGCATCACCACCCGCTGTACCCCTAACGACTTGATTTCGGCCACCACTGCGGCGGCATCCGCCCGCACCGTATCGGCAAAGGCGACCACGCCCAGCAAGTAGGCCGTGCGCCCATCCTCGCTAATCTGGCCGACCACGATGGCGGTTTTACCCTCGCCTTGCAGCCGCTCAATCTCGGCGGCTGCCTCGTCGTGCCCTACGCAAGCAAATTCCTCGAAATAACGGAGATTGCCGACCCGAATATCCAGCCCATCCACCAATCCCCGCGCCCCTCTGCCGGTAGCTGCTTCAAAAGCCAGCGCCACCGACAGGGCCAGATTGCGCTGCTGGGCCGCCTCTACCGTGGCCTTGCCCAGCGCGTGTTCGGATTTGGCTTCGACGGCAGCGGTCAGGGCCAGTAAGTCATCTTCGCTCCCGTGCCAAATGTTCGAATCTTCAAAGTTTAACGGTATCACGTCCGTCACCTGGGGTTTGCCCTGGGTCAGCGTGCCGGTCTTGTCAAAGGCAATCACCTTGATTCCGGCAGCTTGCTCCATGTAGACCCCGCCTTTGAACAGCACCCCCTTGCGCGCGCCGTTACCAATAGCGGAAAGGATAGAGGCCGGAGTGCTGATAATCAGGGCGCAAGGTGAGGCCGCCACCATCACGGTCATCGCCCGGTAAAAAGCGGTATTGAAGGCTTCGCCAAAGATATAGATCGGGACTACCGCTACCAGAATGGTGAAAACAATAACCCCCATCGCATAATACTGTTCAGCTTTGTCTAAAAAACGCTGTGTTTGCGCTTTTTCGCTCTGGGCTTCCTCGACCAGTTTAATGAGTTTGGCGATGGTGGAGTCTTTGGCCAGCTTGGTCACCTGGGCTTCCAGGCTGCCGTTTTTGTTGATGGTCCCTGCCAGCACTGGGTCGCCGGGACGCTTGGCTACCGGCATGGACTCGCCGGTGATGGAGGCTTGATCCACCGAACTTTCACCTTCCATAACCCGTCCATCGAGCGGAATACGGTCGCCAGGGCGGACGACAAAACGGTCGCCGACGACAATCTGTTCCACCGGCAGGGTGACCAGTCGGCTGCCGCGTCGAACCAAAGCCTGGTTGGGCCGCAGTTTCATCAGCGCGCGGATGGCGTTGCGGGTGCGGTCCATGGCGTAATCCTGTAACACGTTTGAGAA
Organism: Anaerolineae bacterium; assembly: GCA_023382535.1. The sequence goes on from JAHDWA010000006.1 coordinate 11,250, forward strand.
AGAGAAGAGAAACAGCAGCAGCGCTCCTTCAAACGGCGCCCCGACAATTGCTGCGCCGAGGGCGGCCAACACCATGAGCAGGTCTACGTCGATGGTCCGTTCTCGCAGCGACTCCAGGCTGCCCTTAACCCCAAAGGCGCCGCCGGTAAGATAGGCAATAACGTAAAGGACCGTTGAAACTATGCCTGGAGCGCCAAAATGCTCGGCCAGCCAGGCGGAAATCAACGTGACCAGGGTAATAGCGGTGAAGATAGCTTCCAGATTCTGTTGGGTCAACCACGTCCAGGCTCGCTGCCACGGAGCCTGGACTGGTACAAGGGGTGCTGGAAGCGGCGGCATTTCAGCGCTAGAAGGAGCCACGCTGACCCCCAATTGAGCTACTTTCTGGAGCAGTTGATCAGGTGAAACAAGGGTGTTATCGTAATGCACGCTCAACACGCCGCCCTTATAGCTGGCCGCCGCCCGGCGAACCCCTTCGATCCGGCTGAGCCGGTTCTCCAGCATCAAAGCGCAGGACTCGCACGAGCGGCCTCCGCGCGGCTCCAGGCGCATGACGCAGGTTTCCATATTGTGTTGCAAGGGCGAAGCCAGGCGCTGGGTGATTTCGGTAATCTTCGGCTCGGCGATGAGCTTCGGGTCGTAGTCAAGTGAAAGTTGTCGCTGGCGCGGGTCAAGCTGCACTCCCACAATCCCCGGTTCTGCCGCTACAGCCTGGTGAATGACATCCAGGCAGGGTTGCTCATCGTCTGCTTTAATATTGCCTAAATCAGTTCCCATATTATTTACCTTCCCCAAGCTTTTGCTTCTTCAACATACAGGGATGTTTAACGTTTTGACCAAAGTTGTCTTAAAAAGACAATAAAAATTTATCCTAATTAAAAATATTATTAACCTTAGTTAATTTATACTATAACCCGGCCTTTGGCGCTTGTCAACTCTCTCCAGGATGATCTTTAGTATAGCTCAACTGAGTAACTGTTACTTCTAAAAATCTCGTTAATAAATACTTCTTAAATCCCTTAAAAAATAATCCTTTCTGTCGCTCGAAATCGCCCTTTCTGGTGTAGGCAAAAAGAGACAACCTGATAACATGGGGCGTAAGCATTTGGAAACGGGACGTCACCGGAAGGTTCAGGATAGGCTTTAAATGATTGTCTGCTGAGGGGATTATTTATTTGATGTATCTAGATACATAAATAAACGTCTATAAAAATTTGGTTCTTTCTTTTAATGGCATCTAGGAGGTAAGCAAAAGATGAAAGGTCGAAGAATTCTTAGTTTGGTGGTCGCTTTGTTATTATCTTTAGGGTTGGTTTCGACGGCCCTGGCCCAGACCGGCGGTGATCAAAGTGGCAATCAGGACGCTGATCAAAGTGGTCAGGCTACTGATGCGAACATGCAAGGAACAACAACGCCAACCACAACTACGACGACAGACCAAGGTGCGATGGGTACGCAACCTGGCGACCAGCAGCAACAAGGCGTACAAGACCCTAATATGCAGGGAGGCGAGCAGCAGCAACAGCAGGGCATTCAGCAAGGCGCCCAACAGGGCCAGCAGGGAACCCAGCAGCAGGCTCCGGGAGCTTTGCCGCAAACCGGGGGTGAAATTGGTTTGCCTTGGATGACTCTGGCTTTAATCGTAGTCGGCGGGCTGGTCTTGTTCAGCGGCCTGGGCTTGGCGGTAAGCCGGCGCTCCTAATGATTTTGATAGAGCAGTAACAGTTTTAATAAAATAGTTTTATAACAAAAGACTCTCCAGAGGAAGTTCTCTGGAGAGTTTTTAGAGTATTAATCAAATCCATGATGTCTTATCTTATCTCCAAGATCCAAATTCCGTTTAACTGGACGCCGCTGGCAGCAACCAGCATTAGTTTAGAGCCATCGGGCGACACTTGCCAGTCATTATTGGCAATGAGAAGCTGGGTATTTCCGTAAAAAAGCAGCCGTGCTTGACCCGTGATAATATCGTATTCATAAAAGGTGTGCTGGGTGGCCATTGGTTCAAAGGGCACAAAAATCAGGTGCTGGTTGTCACGCCAGCGATACGTGCCGAAAAAAGGTAACTTTTGCGCCGGCTGCTGGGGATGCTCCAGATCAACCAGCCAAATCCCATTTTCATCAATATTGGGGTTAAAGCTGCTGTAGACCAGATAGTTCTTACCAGGACTAAGGAGTAAATCCTGCATGCGGAAGACTTCGGTTAACGGAGTTTGAGCGCCATCCCGGAGCGAAAGCCTCGATAGTAACATCCGGTCTGCGGCGCCATTTTTTCTACTAACGACGAGAAGTTCATCATCCGCCAGCCAATCCATCGGTTCGGCCTGCTGCAAGGCGGCAACCTGGCGAGTATTACTGCCATCCACATTGGCCAGCCAGATAGTATTTTCACCTGACTCCCAGGGTGTGGCAGAGGTGGTCTGCATCCACAATACTTCTTGGCTGTTGGGGGTAAAAAAGAGACCATTCGCCCCGGTGTTAAATTCCCAGCGCTGGCCATCTTCCAGCCGTTCGACGACGGCCACACCCTTCTCTCGATCCGGGTAAGCCAGCAGTTGGCCGTCAGGGCTGTAGGTTCCCAGCAGGGCTGTCACAAAATGAGGTGTTGCCCCAAATTGGTTCACACTCACGCCCCAAATGCCGAGAGGTTGATCGGGAGCAGGCTGATCTATAAAGCGCACTTCGGAGGAGTCGCTGCTCCAAAAGGGTGAGGTACAGCAATCGCCCGGGGTGATTTGCCGGACAGAGGGCAGCGGAGTTACCGTTGGGGTTGGACTTGAGGTGGGCGTCGGCGTGGGCGGCCGTGGCGTTGGCGTTTTAGTGGAGGTCGCCGTGGGTGTAGCGGGGGGAGGTTTTGGCGTCCGGGTTGGCGTCGGTGTTTTAGTTTTGGTCGGGGTAGGCGTGGGCAAATTAGCCTGAAGCAACATGGTTGCCGTAGGCGTTGGGGTAGGTGGCGGAACTTCTGCTGCCGGCTGGATGAGATAGATCCCTAAGATGAAGATTAGCAGCAAGAGAAGTCCCCCCGTCAAGGGACTTTTCAAGGGAGCAGGCTCCAATCTAAGGGCCAGGTGCTGACAAAATTGTTCATAATTGGCCCGCCGATGCGGACTTCCGGTTGATCATAAAGGGTTTGCCAGGCCCGCGGAGCGGCTAAGTTCCGCATAAAGCTGCGGGTGGAACTGCCCATCAGCGTTAAATTGTTCCAGTTAGCGTTGATAAAAAGAGCGGGGTTATATTTGCGAAGATGCCCCAAATCCCGAATTTCCAGGTGCAGGTGGGGGTAGGCGCTGCAATCACTTGTGCCGTCGCCAACCAGGGCAACCACTTGTCCCTGGGTCACCTGTTGCCCCGGGAGCAGGTAGGGCATTTCTAATAGATGGCCGTACATGGAGGCATAGCCCACTTGGGGGTGGTCAATCATCAAATTGTGGGGTGGTGAACCAAACGGGCCATCTACGGCAAAGACAACGCCATCGGCAATAGCGACAATTTCCGTGCCACAGGAGGCGGAAAAATCCATGCCAAAGTGAATCCCGCCTGACGCTTTGTAAATCGTGTTGCGCTGATAGTAAGCGTTGATAGTATTGCCGTAAGGTTGTCCCAAAAGCCAAGTAGTAGGGCCAGGCGGTACGGCAAAGGGGAGTTGAAACGGTGGTTCAGGGGTCGGTTGAATGGGCAGGAACGGATCAGAAGGAACTGGCTGCCCGTCTTGGGCTTGGATCAGGAGAGAGGTACTTAACAACTGAAGGATAGTGACAACGATTACGGCGATCAGAGATAGACAAAGCCGTGGGGACAGAAAACGCATTTATCTCCTTACTTGTGGAATGGCAAAAACGGCGCTATTATAGCACAACCTCAACTTTGGTCAAGATGAACTCGATGATACGACAAAAGTTGGCCCTACAAAAGTAACAAAAGTCATCAATAAGACAGTCATAAGACACCTATCCCCTTGCCCTAAAGTCACAAAGGTACAGCCAACAAAAAACCTCCCAAACGGCCGGAACCGTTGAGGAGGTTTTTCTTGGTACTCAGCTTAAATTACATTCATTAGCCTCAAATTGTAGCACAGACTGTTAGTTTGTGATAATCAAACTAACAGTTTGACCTACATCCCCGCAACTAGCCGCCACACTTGAGCTACGACAAACGTGACAGCAAAGCCCATCGCCAGCGGCAGCAGGGCCGAAATCGCCGCCCATTTGGCGCTGCCGGTTTCTTTGTAGATGGTGTAGATGGTTGTGCTGCACGGGTTGTGGATCAGGCTGAACAGCATCAGGTTCACCGCCGTCAGCAGCGTCCACCCACCCGTTTGGAGTAGAGTCAGAGTTTCGCTGTCGCCGGCCTCAAACATTACCCCTGCTCCAGAGCCAAATCCATGCATGCCGGTGGAGAGGACGGTCAACATCAATACCGTCGGGATGATAATCTCATTGGCCGGGATGGCCACAATGTAGGCCAGCAAAATGACCCCGTTCAATCCGATCAGTAATCCAAATGGATTGAACCAGTTGATCAAATGCTCGGCGACGCTCGCGCCGCCCAGGTGAATATTGGCGCTGAGCCAGATGACCGCTCCGGCCGGGGCGGCAAAGACAATGGCCCGCCACAGGACGTACATCGTTCGGTCAATCAACGAGGTGTAGATCGTCTGCCAGATGCGCGGCGGCCGGTAGGGCGGCAGTTCCAGGCTAAAGGTCGAGGCTTCGCCCCTTAACAACGTGCGCGACAATCCCCACGACACGGCGAAGCTGAGCAGCACGCCTAGGGTGGCTACCCCCACCACCGCCAGCGCGGAGATCAGCCCGGCCAGATAGCTTGGTACCAGCGCGCCAATAAACAGGGTCGCGACGAGAATTTGGGTGGGCCAGCGCCCGTTGCACAGGGCGAAGTTGTTGGTAATGATGGCGATCAGCCGTTCACGAGGGCTGTCAATGATGCGGGTGGCGATAACCCCGGCAGCGTTACAGCCGAAGCCCATCATCATGCTTAACGACTGCTTGCCGTGCGCCCCGGATTTTTTGAAGATATTGTCCAGGTTAAAGGCCACACGCGGCAGGTAGCCAAAATCTTCGAGCAGGGTAAAAAGCGGGAAGAAAATGGCCATGGGCGGCAGCATCACACTGATCACCCAGGCGGTCCCCATGTAGATCCCATCTATGAGCAGGCCGTCCAGCCACCAGGGCAGGCCAATGCTGGCCGCTCCGGTTTTTAGCATCGGGTGAACGGTGTCCAGGAGCAGTGTCGCCAGCAGCCCTGATGGGACATTGGCCCCAGAGATGGTCAGCCAGAATACCAGCGTAAAGAGTAAAAACATGAGTGGAAAGCCCCAAACCCGGCTTGTCACCAGCCGGTCAATGGTCCGGTCCAGATTGAAACGGGGCGGCTTGTCCGGGTAGGTGGTGGCCCGGTCGGCAATGCGGGCAGCGTCGGTATAGATGGCTTCCACCAGATTTTCATGAAAGCTGCTGCCCACCTCCCACCGCAGTTGGGCTGCCTTGGCCAGGATATTTTGCGCGGCCGCAGCGCCGGAGCTGTTAGACGGATGAAATTCTTGTTTAAGCATGGTTGACTGCCTCCAGTTGCCAGATAAGATTGCTCCCGCTTTCATCGGGGTCAGCGCGGGTCAGGTCGCCCAACTCGCCTCGCTCAATGGCCTCGATAATCCGCGGGTCGCCGTCAAGCAGGCGCAGAGCCACCCAGCGAGCGTTGGGCAGGCCCGGAAAGGTTGCTTCCAGAACCGGGAGCAGCTCGTTAATCGCTTTTTTCAGAGCGGGCGACTCGCTTTTGACGTGATGCGGTTTGCAGACCACTTTGCCGGTCGCTACCTCGCTGACTGCTTGCAGCAGATCGGGGATGCCTTGCCGGGAGCGGGCGCTAGTGGGTACGACCGGCACGCCCAGATCACGGGCCAGGGTGCGCTCATCTACCGTAATGTGATGGCGGCGGGCCTCATCCATCAGATTGAGCGCCACCACGGCCCGGTTAGTAATCTCCAGCACCTGTAAAACCAGGTTTAAGTTGCGCTCCAGCCGGGTGGCGTCGGCGACGATGATGGTCACATCCGGCTGCCCAAAAAGAATAAAGTTACGGGCCACCTCTTCGTCCAGGCTGGTAGAGAGGAGGGAGTAAGTGCCGGGCAGGTCCACCAGCTTGTAACGGTGGTCGCCATAGGAAAAACCGCCTTCAGCGCGGGTGACAGTTTTGCCGGGCCAGTTGCCGGTATGCTGGCGCAGGCCGGTCAGAGCGTTGAAGATCGTGCTCTTGCCGGTGTTGGGATTGCCGGCCAGGGCAACCACGTAATCCCAGTTGTCCATGTTGATGCCCAGCTTGATTAAATTGCCAATGTTGTGGGCCGGGCAGGTTTCACAATTATGAGCGGGGGGGATCAAACTTGGCGTGGTCATACAATTGCCTCCATTTTACGAACTTGTTGAGTATCCGGCTCCAATTCCGGGGTAATATAAATTAAATCCGCCTGTTCTTTGCGCAGGCCAATCAGCGCCCCCCGGATGCGATAGGCGGTGGGGTCGCCGCTGGGGCTGACCATCTCAGCTTTGATGAGAGTGCCGGGCAAAATGCCCAGGTCCAAGAAGCGGCGGCGTTCGGCGCCCCGGCAGAGGTGCGAGATGCCGCTTACTTTGGCGCTCTGGCCCAGCTTGAGCTGGCTCAGCGACGCATAGGGTCCTGTTTCTACTTCTTCTTCAGGGTGAATGGCGACAACGGATACATTGGCCCCCAGCATGGGCGCCAGAACATGCTCGTCGCCGTCGGCCCAAAAACGGACGCGCTGGGGAGTGATCTCGGTGACGAGGACGGTCATGCCCAGGTGCAGTCCTTCGGCCAGAAGTTGCGCATAGACAGTTTCCGGCTCATCTTCGAGATGAACAATTTGACCGTATTGGTTGGGTGGAAAGTTGGGCAGGCTGAACCGCTCTTCGGGCGCGATCAAATCACCGCTGGCAGTAGGAATGGGATCGCCGTGGGGGTCAAAACGAGGATGGCCCAACTCTTGAGCCAGGGCATCGGCTTCGGCCCGGCTGAGATGATGCTCGCGCCGTTCAGACTGGCTGTGCCAGTCAGCCGCCGTATAGCCGGTCTTGTCGGCCAGGTAGCGCTCCCACAGGCGGTGGGCGCGGATAACGTGCAGGGCGTAGTCGCGGCCCTGGGGAGTCAGTTCAAGCCGGTCGCCCTCAAAGGTGGTCAGCTCATGGGCTTGCATATCGGTCAATAAATCCGCTACTTCGTTGACGCTGCTGTTTAAAGCCCCGGCGATGCTTTGTACGGTTGGGACACGTCCATGATACTCACAATCATACATATGCTTCAACGCATCCTCGATCAAAACGCGCCGGGTCATCTGGCGGGCGCGCTGCCAGCGCCAGAAGAGGCCTTTATCCGGCCAAAAGAGCCACAGGCCAACGGCGGCGATAAGTGTGGTAATAACTAAAGTAACAAGGGGATCGTTCATGGGGCACCTCCTTAAAAAATGTCCTTTCTGTTAGTTTGTTATAGTTGGCTAAATAAATTTTTAGATACAGCTAAATTTTAAACCCATTATACTATTTTATGGTCTGCTTGTCAAGACCTCAAATTGAGTGATAAAAAAGGGGAGTCGTGTTCAGGAATCTCCATCTTGTCCCCAGTGGTGAAAAAGCCCTCACCCCGTCGCTGGCGCGACTCCCCTCTCCCATTGGGAGAGGGGTTGGGGGTGAGGGCTACTTACGAATGAGTCCAATGTGTAGTTGGGCTCATTTAACCTATTTTCTGGAAAGCTTACTCAGACACTCTAACCACAACCATCGTCAGGTCATCCTGCTGCTCGGTTTGAACGGTGAAGCTGCGCCAATCGGCCAGGAGATAATCGAGCATAGCCTGGGCGCTGGTGGTGGGTCCGGCGGCGACGGCGGCCTCAAAACGGTCAAAGCCATACATCTCTCCGGCCGGGTTGGTGGCCTCAACCAAGCCATCGGTAGTTAAAATGACAAAGTCATTGGTAGTAAGCGGAAAGGAGATGCTTTGGTAGGGAAACTGGCCTGACAGGTGCGTTCCCAGAGGCAGCCCGCCAATGTCCAATAACATTTGCGTGCCGTTTTTATTCCGCACAACCGGAGAAATGGCTCCGGCGTTGGCCACGCTCATCTGACCGGGATCAAAATAAGCCAGGCAGAGGCCCACGTTTTGCCGGGAGGCGATGAAGGGTTGCAGCACCCGGTCTGTCCGGGTGAGCGTGTCGCCGGGGGATAGATCGGCTTCGATAGCCCCAGCCAGGGCGACGACGGTAGCCCCCATCAACAGGGCCGCCGGCATGCCTTTGCCGGTCACATCACCTACGGCCACGGCGAGACCGCTGTTGGGCCGCTGGTAGTAGCCGTATAGATCACCGCTAACCTGCCGGGCGGCCTGCGAAATCTGGGCCAGCTCGAAGTGAGGATAGTGGGGAGTCTGCTGTGGCAGCAAGCTGAGCTGCACCTCACGGGCAATCTCTAACTCCCGTTGCACCCGCTCCTGTTCGGTGCGGGCAACAATCGCCTGGGCATTGGTAATGGAGATGGCCGCCTGAGTCGCCAGCAGCCGGACCACCTCGACTCGCTCCGGGGTAAACGCGTGCGAGCTAAGGTTATTTTCCAGGTAGATGCTGCCGATGAGACGGTTCTGCTCCTGGATTGGCTCGCACAAAACGGAACGGACTTTTTTAGATTGGATGTAAGGATCGTTCGTAAACTCGCCGTCGGTGTAGGCATTGTCCAATAAAAACGTCTGGCGGGTGCGGTGAACGTAGCGGACCACTTCCTCGCTGACCAGGCCGCTGCCCCGTACAGGGACGGTATCGCCCAATCCAGCAACAACCTGGCCGGTCTGGGCCTGATAACGCGCCCGGATGAGCCGCTCGCCCTCCTGCTCCAAAATGAGCAACGCCGACTCCGCGCCGGAGACTTCAGCGAGGGTTCGCATCACGGCACTCAGGACCCGCTCCAGGTCAATTTCGCTGGAGATAGCCTGGCTGGCTTTGACAATCGCAAACGTATCGAGATCACGGTGCAAAGCGGGCAGCGTTTGGCTGCTTTCACTGCTGATTTCGGTGCTGCTGGGGCTGGAATGATCGCGGCCTGATAAGGGCCGGAGATAGAAGGCGTAAGCCTGGCGGAGCTGCTGCGCTTTGGCTGTCGCGCTGCACTGTTCAAACAGGTAGAGCGCCTCTTCGAGGTGGCCCCGGCTGGCGCGATAGCCCGAGGCCAGCATATGCCGGGCCAGACGTTCGTGGATAATCGCTTGTAGCAGGGTATAATTGGCGGCCGTAGCTTGATCTATAGCGGTAAAGAATTTGGAGTGCCAGTGAGGGTCACGGCGAGTATAGGCCAGTTCTGCCCGGGCAAAAGCCGTATAGGGTTTGAAGATGCTGCTGTATTCATTCAAGGCTTCGACTTTCGCCAGCAGTTCTTCGGCCTGCTCCGCTGCTCCGCTGCCGGCATCCTCCTCTGTCTCTTCTTCCTGAGCCAGAGCCAGCATGGCCAGTACCTGGTAGATTTGCCAGATCGGATTAAACAGACCCGCCGGCTGGCTAAAGGCCGACTCCCTGGCCTTTGTCAGATGCTCAAGCGCGGCCGGGTAGTCGCCGAAGGTGTAACGCAGCATCCCGCTGAAGATGTGTAGGTGAAAAACACAGTGAAAGAACTGAGCCTTGACCAGTTCTGGCTCCAAAACCTCCAGGCTCACCCCTTCTAATCCTTGCAGTGGTTTCAGATAGGTTTCCATCACCGTGACGAGAAATTGGCGGTACCGTTCCACCTTGTGACGCTGGAAAAAGTGATCGTGAGCCTCCTGGGCCTCGGCCAGGGTCTGGCCCAGGTGCTGACCGGCAATCAGGTCAATCAAAGCCTGGAGACAAAGGGCGGTACCCCAGTAAAAAATATTGCTGACATTTTGGCAGAGCAGCAGACCCCGTTCGGTCTGGCGCTGGAGGGTAACCAGGTCGGGCAGGACCACCGGCGAACTCCAGGCAGCGGCGACAATATTTTGCGCCGTTTCAAAGGCGGCCGGGTATCGCTCCCACATGGCCGCGGCAATGCGATTGAAAAAGACAGCCTGCTTGAATTGACCCTGGACAATCATCGCTACAGCACTGCCGACAAAGGCAATGCTCAGGGCCGGATGGCTGCCGTAGGCCAGGGCCAGGCGGATCATCTGGAGATTGTTCAGCACCAGCAGTTCGGCGGACGTGCGATAGAGGGCCGGGGTTAGCTCGTGGCGGATTTCCAACTGGACCAGCGCGGCGAGATCGGTCATTTCCGGCAGATCAAGAACCACTTCCTGGCTGGTTAAATGGGCAGCCAGGTGTTTAAGCTCCTCGCCGATGGCCTGGCGGGCGTCCTGCTTATCTTCGGGCAGAGGCTGGCCAAACAAGGCCAAGGCTCGATTACCCACGGCAATAGCCTGGTTAAAATTGCTCTGCCAGGCGTGCAAAGAGACCAGCCGGCGATAGCAGCGGGCACGGCCCAAATCCGACTGGGCGTTCATCAGAATCACGTCCGCAGTTTCAAAAACGGCTTCGTGGTCGAGTAACAGTGTCTGGGCTACCAGCAGTTCGTACCAAACGGCATAAGTCTGGGCATAATGGGTTTGCCAGCTACCCGGCGGCAGCAGGTCGGTGCTCATCTGGAAATAGGCCAGCGAGGCTTCAAAAGCAATGCTGTTGCGCGCTTTGAGACCAGCTTGATAGTTCAATTCAACCAGGCGGGTGCGGATGAGCGGATCTTCGGCCAACTCACGGCCCTGATTCAGTTGATTAACGACAGTAAAGAGTTGTTCATCCAGGGTCTGTTGGTCGTAGTGGGCGAGCATCGTCTGTCCGATCTGCCAGTGGTGCCGCTGCCGCTCGGCTTCGTCGAGCCGCTGGTAGATCGCCTCCTGGACCCGGTCGTGGACAAAGCTGATCCGCTCGCCCCGCTCGCGAATCAAATCCGCTTGCATGGCCGGTTCAAGGTGGGTATAGAGCGTCTCAAAATCAAGCCGGCTGACCAGGTTCAATGTCGCCAATTGAAAGCTGTTGCCCAGGCAGGCGGCCTGCTCAAGCAGCGACAACGTTTCTGCGGGCAGCCGGTCGAGCTTTTGCACGAGTAAATCAATAACGTTGTCACTCAAGCGGGTTGTTCGAATGGCGGCGATGTCCCACTGCCAGTCGAGGCCAGTTCCGCCATCTGCAGCCGGGGCGGGAGTCAGCAGGCCGTCGTCGTGTAGGGTTTGCAGCAAGGTGGTCAAAAAGAAGGGATTACCGCCGCTCTTTTGATACAACAAATGAGCCAGCGCTTCCAGCGACTCGTTGGCCGGGGTGATTTCTGGTTGGGGGAAGTGGCCGTTAACAGGGAGGCTGTGATGAAACAGGGTGTCAGCCGATAACTGCTTGACTGAAGCCAGGTCCAGCGGGGCCAGGTTAACCGTGTAGGGCGGCCGGCCGATGGCGGTGAGGTAGCCGATTAACCGTTTGAGGCGGTGGTCCGGCGGAGTCTCGGCATCTCGGTAAGCTCCCATGATAAGAACGTGAGCCGGCTGGGGATCGGCCAGGAAGGCTTGCAGAAAATCCAAACTGCTCTCATCGGCCCACTGCAAATCGTCTAAAAATAAAATCAACGCCTGCTGAGCGCCGCCGCAAACCCGCAGAAATTGGTTAAACGTGGTGATAAAACGCTCTTTGGCTTGCTCCGGGGGCAGGGCAGGCACAGCCGCCTGAGAACCGAGCAGCAGCTCAAGCTCCGGGATGACCTCGCCAATGACCCGGCCATTGCCGCCGACGGCAGTTTGAATGGTTTCTTGCCAGGCCTGCAAGGCAGCCGCAGGTTCGCGCAGCAGGCGGCGTAATAAGGTTTGCAAGGAACGGACCAGGGCGCTGTAAGGAATATTGCGCTGGTGCTGGTCGTACTTATCGGCAATAAATGTGCCGCGAATGGCAACAATTTCGGGCTGCAGCGCCTGAATTAAGGAGGATTTGCCAATGCCGGCCGATCCGGCTACCAGGATCAGGGTGGGCGGCCCCTGGCCAATCTCGTGCAGGAGCTGGGTCAGGTGGCGGAGTTCGGCTTCGCGGCCATACAGCTTCCGCGAAACTTCAAAGCGTATGCGCCGGTCGGCGCTGCCGAGCGGGAAGGAACTGATAGCGCCAGCGGCCAGCCAGTCCGTCTGGCAGCGTTCCAGGTCGGCCCGGATGGCGGCGGCTCCCTGGTAGCGGTCTTCAGGATTTTTGGCCATCAGCCGGGTGATGATGTCGCTGAGTGGTTGGGGTAGAGCAGGGTTCAAGGCCGCCGCCTGGGGCGGCTCGACGGCGAGGTGAGCATGGATCAGGCTGAGATGGTCTTTGACCTCGAAGGGGAGCCGCCGGGTGGCAACCTGAAAGAGGGTGACGCCGAGCGAGTAAAAATCGCTGCGGTAATCAACCGGTTTATTGGTCCGCCCGGTCTGTTCCGGCGAAATGTAGGGGAGGGTGCCTTCCAAACTTTCGGGGTAGTAGGCGAACTGCCGTTCAAAGATGCGTGACATGCCGAAGTCGGCCAGCTTGACCAGGTCGGCATTCGCGTCAATTAAAATATTGCTGGGTTTCAAATCGCCGTGCATCACGCCCTGGCGATGAATGTCTTCCAGCGCCTGGGCCAGTTGCAGAGCCACCTTTAGAAAAAGCGCCACCGAGAAAGGAGTCTGCGCCAGCCAGTCACGGAGCGAGCGCAGCTCATCGTAATGGCTGACCAGCATAAAGATGCCGGCCTGCTCCTCCAGGTTAATTACCTTGATCAGGTAGGGTGAATCAAGCCGCTGCATCACCCGCAGCTCGTGCCGGAAGCGAGCCTGTTGAGCGGGTGAGGGATAAATATCTTTGAAGACTTTGAGCGTATAGGGTTGCCGTTGGGGGTCTTGCTGGCGGTAAGCGCGATAAACGACCGCATTGCGGCCCTCGCCCAAAACCTGCACAACATGATAATTCGGAATAGTGACAGTGAGGCCGGACCCACTCTCACCGGCAGCTCGGCTATACAACAGAGACCTCCTGGGCGTATAAGAGGAAGCAGCCCAACCCCTAGCGATGCATTACACGTTATAGTTTACTCTTGAACGCCAGTCTGTCAATAGGCAAATAATGCTGGCACAGTCACTGGCAACTTTTGTTTAGTGCCACTGTTGCAGGGGGTGTTCGAGCGGCAAGGTCAGACTTTGTTGAAACGCTTTTGGCAGCGAAGGCCCATAACTCACTCGCCGGTGCAATTCAGGCAGGAGTTTGACCCCGGCCTCGAAATCAATGATGCGGTTAATCAAATAAAACAGATACATGGTTGTCAGCCAGTTGGTGAATTCCTGTTTGGAGGCCAAATGCGCTTTCATATTGAGCATGACCCATGAAAAATGCGCCCAAACGTCGAAACAGGTGGAACAATCGCGGGTTTCGCCGATGCAGCAGCGCCGGGTTGACTTGAGATCGGGATTGTAGGCGCGAAAGTGAGGGTTGTAAGGTTTGCCGTTGTGGATGCGTTCTTGATTAACTTCATTGTCGGCGCTGATGCTACAGCAAACCTCGTAACCCCACTCTTCCCGGTAGAGCCGGCCGCTGGAAACCACCTGGCTGAGGTAAGAAGAGAGCAAAATTCGTTCGGGATAGCGCTCAATCATCCGGTTGATTTGACGGCGAACCTCCTCAAAGCCGTGGTGGTGATCCACCTCGCCGCCTTTGTGGGACAAATCCCCGTAAAAATTAAAGAGAACGTAGTTGCCGTTGGCTACACACTGCTCTACCACGCTCTCGATCTGGTGAGCGTTGCCGGCGGTGGTGGTGTAATACCATAAAACACGCGGGTCGTCTTTGTAATTCTGCAATCCCCTGGCAAAAACGTCCGTTTTACCGCTGCCGCGTAAAACAATGTCAGTCGCATGATCGCCCCAAACTGAAACGGCGATCGGCATGTTCTCAAAGCCTGCGTAGGGAATCCGGCGCAGCCCGTTGGTGACGACCATCATCCAGAAGTTATCGTAAATCTTCTTGAGCCGGGACAGCATCAGGCTGGGTTCGCCGCCGGCCACCGAAACAAAATTAGTCCCGCGCCTTTTCTCGCGTTCAATGAAAGCATCGAATTCCGCTTCGTCACGGGGCGCCTTGTTTTTGTCCATATCCTCGGCAAAGAAGTAACAGCCCTGGCAGCGGATGTTACAAACGTGGGTGATATCAACCAGGATAGATTTGAGCGGCCCAGCCTGCCGAATCTGGCTGTACATCTGCTTCAGAAAAGGATCCTGCAAATACTCCTTTAATTGTCCGGCCACGGTTCCCCCCTATTATGTTCTAAAAATTATAGAAAGTTGGACGCGGAAAAATCTTTAACATTCTAACTTTTTTTTAATAATTTACAAGATGAGAACAAGAAATTCCTTCTATTTGGTTTCTAAATTTAGCTGCCGGAAGAAACGTCAATCTTGCGGTTTCCCTACGCTTAACCGTCGCCCGGATTGGTGGTTAAATATGGGTTTATAGGCCGGAACTTGCTTTTGCCTCGTGGTAATATGCGGGTGTAAAATGCGGGTGGGAAACCTGAGGGAGGATTCGCGCATGCTCAACAGTCCAAATAACGTAACCGTTCAACTCACCTGGCAGGCGCTCTTGTGGCGTTTGCTTTTGACACTTTTGCTTCTATTGGCCCTGGCCGGTCCCGGCTTGACTCTTTTCCGTAGTGTTACCAATCGTTCAGGCACGCAAACTCTGCCCCGCTTGAGCCACCAAGTAGAGGATGGGGAGTTGCAGATAGAGGGCAGCAGGTAACAGATGGAAGATAGTAGACTATCCGCCATTCGCCATTCGCCATTCGCTCATTTGGCTCAACGATAGGCTGCAAGTATTATGCTGGCATGAGTTCCTTGCGACGTTATTTATTATTAATTGTTATTATTCTCTGTCTCTTACCAACCTCACTTCCGGCGACGCCGCCGTTAGCCCAAGCCCAATCCTCCGACCCTGTGGCGGAAATCATGAGCCGCATGTCTGTCGAGGATAAGGTTGGGCAGCTTTTTATCGTTCCTTTTTCCGGTCCAAATGCCAATCCTGACTCCGATATTTACCAGCTCCTGACCGAATACAAGGTCGGCGGGGTCATTCTGTTGGCTTCCAACAGCAACTTCAATAACGACGCCTCAGCCCCGCGCCAAATTGCCGAACTAACCAACAGCCTCAAAACAACCGCTTTCAATACCAATGGCATTCCCCTGTTTGTGGCCATTGACCAGGAAGGCGACGCCTATCCTTACACCCGCATCACCGGCGGGGTCACGCCCATTCCCAGCCAGATGGCTATTGGCGCTACCTGGGACCTCGACAAAGCCGAAGCGGTCGGCCAGATTGTCGGCGAGGAACTGTCGGCGATGGGGATCAATTTGCTGCTTGGTCCCGGCCTGGACGTGCTGAACGATCCCCGGCCGACGGGTGTAGGCGACATCGGCATCCGCGTCTTTGGCGGCGACCCGTTCTGGGTCAGCCAGATGGGCCGGGCCTACATTCGCGGGATTCATCTGGGCAGTAATGGCCGGGTAGGGACGGTGGCCAAACACTTCCCCGGCCACGGCGGCAGCGACCGCCTGCCCGACCTCGAAGTGGCGACGGTAGACAAGTCTTTGCAGGAGCTGCAGCGGATCGAACTGCCGCCTTTTTTCCACGTTACGGCTAACCTGGCGGACCATCCGGTCTATCCCTCGGATGACCAACTCGGTGTGGCCGATGCGCTGATGTCCAGCCACATTCGCTACCGGGGCTTTCAAGGCGACATTCGCCAGTTTACCGTGCCGATCAGTTTCGATGCCGAGGGGATGCGAACCTTGATGTCCCTGCCGGAGATTGCCCCCTGGCGGGAGCAGGGGGGCCTGATTATTAGCGACGCCCTGGGCGTGCCGGCGGTGCGCAAACATTATGACCCCTCGCTGCAGCAGTTTCCCCACCGGCGCATTGCCAAAGAGGCCTTTTTGGCCGGCAACGATGTGCTCAGCCTGGTTCAGTTTGCCCTGAAGTCCCTCTGGCAGGATCAGTTTCCGAATATCAAGGATACGATTTTCTTTTTTCGAACCGAATACCTCAACAATCCGACCTTTGCCAAGCAGGTTGACGCCTCGGTTGAGCGCATCTTGCGGCTCAAACTAAAGCTCTATCCCCAACCCGGCCTTGACGCGCTCAATGTTGATCCGGGCCGCGCCTTAGAAGTGACCAGCCAAACCCGGCCGGTCATCAACGATATTGCCCGCCAGAGTTTAACCTTGTTGTATCCCTCGCTGAACGAGCTGCGCCAGCGTCTGCCGCAGCCGCCGCGCCCCGATGAAAAAATCCTGATTGTCAGCGACACCCGGCTGGTGCGCGAGTGCTTCACCGACAACTGCCAGCCCAGCGAAATCCTGCCGCGCACGGCGGTGCAGGATACGATCTTGCGGCTCTATGGGCCGGGCGCCAGCGGCCAGATCCAACCGGAGCAAATCAGCACCATCACCTTTTCCGAGCTGAAATTGGCCCTGGGCGGCGTTTTGACGCCCCCGCCGGAGCCGGTCCCCTCCGACCAGCCCAATCCGGTCATGCAGCTTTCGCCCGATGAAGTCCGCACCCGGATTCAGGAGGCCAACTGGCTCATTTTTGCGGCGCTGGATGTGAACACCAGCCGCTTTGGCGACTCTGACGCCCTAAAACTTTTCCTGGCCCAGGAAAGCGGCATCCTGCGTGACAAAACGAGCGTTGTCCTGGCTCTCAACGCGCCGTATTATCTGGATACCACCGAAATTACCAAGCTGACCGCCTATTTTGGCGTTTACAGTAAAACCGCGCCCCACATCGAAGCGGCAGTGCGCGCCCTGTTTGGCGAAGCCGAGTTTCCGGGCGACTCGCCTGTGTCCATTGAAGGGATCGGCTATCGCCTGGTGGATGTGCTCGCGCCTGACCCGGATCAGGACCTCTTGATTGAAACCGTCGAGACGATGCCGGAGAGTAACATTGCCCCGGTCACAGTCAAGGTGCGGGTGGGACCGATTGTAGACCACAACGGCCACCTCGTGCCGGATGGCACGCCGGTGGAGATAAAAGCCACCCTCAACCAACTGCAACTGACGGCGGAAACAGCGCCCACCCAGGTTGGCCTCGCTGAGGCAACCCTGACCTTGAGGGAACCGGGCGAAATTGAGATTTTTGCAGTGGCCGGTCAGCTCGTGAATTCCCAAAAAATCAGGGTGGCGGTGCTGGCTCCTCCGACCGCCACCTTTACCCCGGAGGTGCCTTCGCCGACCCCCAGCCCCACTTCTCCGCCGCCCTCAACCCCTACGCCCGCGCCGACCCAGACCCCCGCCCCGACGCCCGTCGTCATTGACAATCCTCCCCCGCCCCCGGCGGCGACAACCGCGCTGCCGGCCAATCTCCGGTCTCTAAACGAGGTGGACCTGCTCTCGGCTTTGGGTGCAACCCTGCTGGCCGGGCTGCTCGGCTTTTGGCTGGGCCAGCAAGCCCGCAAACCCCTCTCGCGCCGGGTCCGCCTGGGCCTATGGACGCTGATCGGCGGCCTGCTGGCCTACCTGCTCTACGGCGCGGGCTGGCTTCGTCCCGAGCAGTGGTTGTTGGAGCAGCCGGATATATTGGCGGGACATTTGGCCGTAGCCGGAATGGCTTTTGTGTTTGGTTTGGCTGCCCTGGGCTTGAGCGGGCGAAGCGACCGCCGACTGCTGAGTGCGAAGCCTCCCCTTGGGACCGCCGACCGCCGCAAGAGTGGATAGCGGAATAGCAGGCTGTTGGACAGTTTAACTTCTTCGGCCACCATCACCAAATAGTCAAACTATGGTCAGAAATAAGTCCAACATTTTGCATCAAACTGTCGTTCCATGAGAGGTATCATTATGATAGTGACAGGTATTTACCTGTCGCTCGTACAGAACCGGGTTAACCCGGACAACTATGGGTGTCAGTTTCAAAACTGACACTATCACCAGATGATGAGGTCCCTCAATGCCTACGAGTTAAAGGTGATCCACCATGAAGCCGCCAGCAAAACCAGCGCCACCGCCACCAACCACCAATTCTCAGCCAGGCTGGCGCGCCAATCGTCGCCCGAAAGTTTGCCAGCGCCCATTGGTAAGGTAGAATCAGAACTGTGCAGGATGTGCCGCCACAAGGCCACCGAGGCCGGGCGGTCTTTGGGGTGGGGAGCCATGGCCAGGGTAATGGCTTCGGCCACGCCCGGCGAAACAGCGGGATTGATCTGCTGCGCCGGCGGCAGCGACTCCGGCACGAGGAAGCGCTCCTGGGCGCTGGCCGGCGTGTTGCCGGTGAGCAAGTGATACAGCGTTGCGCCTAAGGCGTACAGGTCCGAGCGGGCGTCGGTGTGGCCCAGGTGATCTACGTACTGTTCCAGGGGAGCGTAGGGCAGGCTGCCGGCCCCTTGCAGGCCGGTCAGGGTGCTGGGATCGTCGGGATCGAGCGGCTTGACCAGGCCAAAATCAACCAGCTTGAGCCGGCCTTCGGGGGTCAGCTTGATGTTGGCCGGTTTAATATCGCGGTGGAGCACCGGCGGCTGGCGGGAGTGGAGATAGCTCAGGGTGTCGCACAGTTGGTCGGTCCAGCCGAGCACGACCATCTCATCCAGAAAACGGGCTTCCCGGCGCACATCGTTGACAATTTCAAGCAGGTTTTGGCCGGGCACGTAATCCATAACCAGGTAGTCGCGCTCGCCAATCGAGAAAAAGTCGCTGACTTTGGGCAGGCCGGGGTGGTCCAGCCGGGCCAGGGTCGAGGCTTCCTGGAAAAATTGTTTGCGCGCGGCCTGAGCGACTTCCTGATTGAGGGTGGGCAGAGGAAACGTTTCCTTGATGGCGCATTGGCGCCCTTCCAGCCGGTTGTCGTCGGCCAGGTAGACCGCACCCATCCCGCCCGCGCCAATCAGGCCCACAATTTTGTACCGTTCGCGCAGGATTTCGCCAGGTTGCAGATTGGCCGGCAAGGGAGTTCCTCCAAGAAGGGTCAGCAGCCAGTAGTCAGTGGTCAGTGATAACTGTTCACTGATCACTGGCCTTAGAGTATCCCAATCTCAAATTACTGTCAAGCAGGAGAAGATGATGAGAAATTTGGAAACCGAACAGGCGCTTTTGATCTGGAAAGAGGGCGACCTGATCAAAGATCAATGGATTTTGAACGACTCGGAGCAGGAGATCACGATTGGCCGTTCCCCCGATTGTGTGGTCAGCATCCCGGTGCGCTGGATTTCGCGCCTGCACGCGGTGCTGCGCCGCCAGGGGGGCCAATTTGTGCTGGAGGACAGCGGCAGCAAGAATGGGGTCTTTGTCAATGGCCAGCGCGTGCTCAAGCCGCGCCCGCTCAACGACGGCGACGTCATTCAACTCGCTCCCAACCTGGAGCTGATATATGTGGACAGCGAAGCCACTGCCCCGCTGCCCGGCCAGAAGGGACTGGGGCTGCACATTGACCACTCGGAGCGGCAAATTTACGTCCACGGCCAGCTATTGACCCCGCCCCTGAGCAATCAACAGTACCAGCTTTTAGCCATGCTGGCCGAGCGGCCGGGCAAGGTCTACAGCCGGGCTGAGGTCATCGAGGCGGCCTGGCCGGGTGAAGCCGCCGAGGGGGTCAGCGACGACGCCATTGACGCCCTGGTCCGCCGCCTGCGCCAGCGCCTGGCCGAAATTGACCCAGACCATGAATTCATCGTGACCGTGCGCGGCTACGGTTTCCGCCTGGATACGGGCGGAAGCAATCCTTAAAAGATAGACCTGTATGCGGGGGGCATACCTGCCATGTTTAATAAAGCAATTACCCTGGCCTTGGTTTTAACTGCGTTGATAGGGACGATGCTGGTGGTTTCGCCGCCCGGCGTGGCCCAGGAACCCATCACTGCCGCTGCTGTTACCCTCAGCGTAAATGTCGCGGCCAATCGCAAACCGATCAGTCCCTATATTTACGGCCTCAACTTTGCCAAAGCGTCCTTTGCCGCCGAGATAGACCTGCCGGTGCGCCGCTGGGGCGGCAATCATACTACCCGTTACAACTGGCAGGGCAATTATATGAATCACGGTTCGGACTGGTTCTTCCACAACAACACCCACTACGACTCCTACACCGGGAACAATCAAACCGCCGACCAGTGGGTTAACCAGAACAAGCAGACCGGCGCTGACTCGCTCATCACCATCCCGATGACCGGCTACGTCGCTAAGGACGGCAACCGAAACACCTGTGGCTTCAATTTTCCCAAATACCAACCTCAGGATGATGTGGATGATGAGGATGGTTACCCCAATTGCGGCAATGGCTTGAATGGGGGCGTGCCCATCACCGGCAACAATCCGCTTGATACCAGTATGGTCGTCAACCCGTCGTTTGTAACGGGCTGGGTAAACCATCTAAAAGCCACACACGGCGCGGCCAATGCCGGTGGGATCAGGTTCTATGCCCTCGACAACGAGCCGGAACTGTGGAGCGAGACGCATCGCGATGTTCACCCCAATGCGCTCCGGTACGACGAGTTAATCAACCGCTCCTTGACTTACGGCGCGGCCATCAAAGCCGCCGACCCCGCCGCCCAAATTTTTGGCTATGCTTCGTTTGGCTGGTCAGGCTATTGGTATTCTAAATACGATGTGGAGCAGGCCGAGCAAAATGGCTATACTTATTTTCCCGATTACGCTACGCATGGCAATCAGTATCAGGTCGCCTGGTATCTGCGGCAGATGTGCCAGTATGAGCAGGCGAATAATCGGCGTTTGCTGGATTACCTGGACCTGCACTTTTACCCGCAAAACGGGGTAGACCTGACGCTGGCGGGCAATGCTGCTACGCAGGCGCTGCGCCTGCGCTCTACCCGCGCTTTGTGGGACCCTACCTACCGTGACGAAAGCTGGATTGGCGGCGACGACCAGCCCGCCGACTGGCGCTACGTGCGCCTCATCCCCCGCATGCGTGGCTGGGTGAACGCTCACTATCCCGGCACCAAATTAGCCCTCACCGAGTACAACTGGGGCGGGCTGGAGCATATCAACGGCGCGCTGGTCCAGGCCGACATTCTGGGTATTTTTGGGCGTGAAGGGCTGGACCTGGCCACCCTGTGGAACTACCCTGATACGAATACTAATCTCGGCTATGAAAACTTTGAAACCCAACCTGGTGCGTATGCCTTCCGGCTCTACCGTAACTACGATGGCGCCGGCGGCAAGTTCGGCGATGTGAGTGTGAGCGCGGCCAGCGCCGACCAGAGCCAACTGGCTATTTACGCTGCCCAGCGCAGCAGCGACAGCGCCCTGACCCTGGTTATTATCAATAAAACCGGCGGGGCATTGACCGGAGATGTTTCATTAGCCGGATATACCCCGGCGGGCGCGGTGGCCCAGGTATTTCGTTACAGCGCTGCCAACCTCAATGCTATTGAGCAGTCCAACCAGCCGGTGAGCGCCGGCGGCTTCAGCGCCACTTTTCCGGCCAGTTCAATGACCCTGGTGGTCATTCCGGGCGCGTCAGCTTTTAACGCCTCAAAGTCGTATTTGCCCGTTGTGTCAAAGCCGTCGGGCCTAGCGTGCCCTGGTTAAAGCGGGGGTAACGTATGAGGGGCAGCTTGACCTCGTAGCGTTAGGGGAGGTTTGACGCGCTGCCAACTGCTACGGTATAATTTCCTTCACCGTAACCCAGCCTACAACTCGTTACCTGCAACCTGCTTCAGGATATGTCAGAGGAGACAGCAATTTATGACGTACCTCAAAGAAGGCCGGCGTGCCCCAGGCAGCGAATGGCTCAAAAACCATCCCCATTTTCTGGAATGGTTTTATGACGTGTCCAAGCAGGTCATTGTTAAAATTTACCCCTGGCTGAAGCGGCTCAACCCCAGGTTTGCCGAAAAATTGATGATCCGGGGCGAAGAGATCAGCAAAGGCTGGATGTTCAACTGCCAGATGTGCGGCCAGTGTATTCTGCACAGCACCGGCATGACCTGCCCCATGACCTGCCCCAAAAATCTGCGCAATGGGCCGTGCGGCGGCGTCCGGGCCAACGGTCACTGTGAGGTTATTCCTGAACTGCCCTGCATCTGGGTGCAGGCCTGGGAGCGCAGCCGGCAAATGCCCACGTACGGCCATGAAATGCACTGGATTCAGCCGCCGGTCAATCGAGCCTTGCAGGGTACCTCGGCCTGGATCAATTTGATCGAAAAGGTGGACATCGAAACGCCGCCGGGTTGGAAACTGGCGGAAATTAATTGTGAATAGTGAATAGCCAATTATTAATTGTTAAGGAAATACTCTGCCCCGTTCACAATTCATTATTCATGATTCAGAATTCATAATTTATCAGTTTCATCAGTTCTTTTTTCTACAGGAGTTCAAGGTGAGTCCAACCCCTACCCTGTCCGAGCAGCCCATGCGAACCGGCAGCCGCCTGGAACGGGTGTTGCGCTCCGGCCGTTTTGCCGTCACCGCCGAACTGAACGCGCCCGACAGCGCCGATCCTAACGACGTTTACAAAAATGCATTGGTGCTGGCCGAAGTCTGTGATGCCGTTAATGCCACCGACGGCTCGGGGGCTAACTGCCATATGAGCAGCATGGGCTGCTGCGCTCTGCTCACGCGGGCCGGTTATGAGGCCGTCTTGCAGGTGAGCTGCCGCGATCGCAATCGGATTGCGATTCAAGGCGACTTGCTCGGTGCGGCGGCGATGGGGGTCAAAAATGTGCTGTGCCTGACCGGCGATGATGTGTCCAACGGCGACCAGCCCCAGGCCAAACGGGTCTTTGATTTTGATTCGATCCAGTTATTGCAAGTCGCCCGGATGATGCGCGACCAGGGAGTCTTTCTGAGTGGGCGCAAGCTGACTACGCCGCCCCGGCTTTTCTTGGGCGCAGCGGAGAATCCCTTTGTCCCGCCGTTGGATTGGCGGCCGCTGCGGCTGGGTAAAAAGGTTGAGGCGGGAGCCGACTTCATCCAAACCCAGTATTGTTTTGACATTCCCCGCCTGCAGCAATTCATGCAGCGGGTGCGCGAGCTGGGGCTGCACGAGCGGGTCTATATTTTAATTGGTGTTGGCCCGCTGCGCTCTGAGAAGGCAGCCGAGTTTATGCGCACCAAAGTGCCTGGCGTCTGGATTCCTGATGCGGTTGTAGAGCGCCTGGCCAAGACGCCCAAAGAGAAAAAAGTAGAAGAGGGCATGCAGATTTGTATCGAGATAATTCAGCAAATCCGCGAGATAGAGGGCGTCCATGGTGTCCATGTCATGGCTTTTCGCCAGGAAGAAGTAGTGGCCGAAATTATTCAGCGCGCCGGCCTCTTTCCCCGCCGTTCGCGGCGAGAGCTGCCCCGGCAGTCATCCACCGAAATACTTATCCCCGAAACACCCCTGCTGTAATCCCTTCATTTTCCGCTATGTGTCATTTATCCAAGTAAAGGGTGACATCTGTCACTACAATTGATTGGCTGGAACGCCTATACTGATAATACCCCTGTGAAATGGGGTACTTGTGTTGAGGCGTGGCTTTGCGAAAAAAATTAAAGCAATTAGGTCAATCTGTAGGACTATTTTGTGCCGGTGGTAACGGCCAAAATAGCCAGCCAAACGGCGCTATGATAGCTAAACATAGCGCCGTTTTTAATTAATCGGTCTCAGGAGGTGAACCGGGCACCATACTGCACAAGATATTCATGATTCACTTGTTGTAACATCATTTTATTTTTGACTAAACTGTTTAATAACGAGGAGGTTTATAATGAATCTAGGTGGTTATACTAATCGGGTCGCTCGCGTCAATTTAAGCGATGGGACCGTGGCTTATGAGCAGATCAACGAGGCCGATGCTCGCAAATACCTGGGCGCGCGCGGTTTGGGCGTCAAATATGTTTTTGACAACGGCCCGGAGGTTGATCCCTTAAGCCCGGATAACATCATGTGTGTGATGACCGGCCCGCTGACCGGCACCGAGGTCAATATGAGCGGCCGGCTGTGTGTCGTCACCAAATCGCCGCTGACCGGCACCGTTACCGACAGCCATATGGGCGGCTGGACGGCGGCCAAACTCAAATGGGCCGGGTTTGACGGCCTTGTTTTTAAGGGCAAGTCACCCAAGCCTGTCTACGCCTATGTTGAGGGCGGCCAGGTGACTCTGCTCGACGCCTCGGATGTGTGGGGTAAAGGTGTCCATGAAACGCTGGCCATTCTGTGCGAACGGCACGGCGGCAAAGAGAAGGGCGGCAAGGGCGTCGTTGATGGCATGGCGATTGGCCCGGCGGGCGAAAATCTGGTCAAGTTTGCCTGCTGGGTTAACGTGGATGACCGGGCCTCCGGGCGCGGCGGCACGGGCGCAGTGGCCGGCAGCAAGAATTTGAAGGCAATTATCATCAAGGGCGAGAAGAAGAATCGGCCCAAGGCGGCTAACCCGGCAGCCGACAAAGAAGCCCGCAAAAAAGCTCTGGCCGGGATCATGGCCGAAGAGAATATCACTTCCCCACGGAAGGGCGGCTTGAGCGTATACGGCACCAACGTGCTGATGAATATTACCAATAGCATGGGCGCGCTGCCGGCCAATAACTCTCAGGTTACCTCGTTTGGGGAAAAAGGCGAAAAGATTTCCGGCGAATATGTCCGCGAACACATCCTGGTTGACGAACCTACCTGTCACGCCTGCCCGGTCGCCTGCAAGAAGGAAGTCGAAATCAAGGAAGGCCCGTTCAAGGTACGCATGGAAAGCGTCGAATATGAACCGGCCTGGTCGCTGGGGGCTAACTGCGGCAACGACGATATTGGGGCGGTCGCCTATATGATTGATATGGCTAACGAATACGGCTTTGACGCCATTGAAATCGGCCAGGTGCTGGCCGTCTATATGGAAGCCAGTCAGCGCGGCTACACCAATGGCGATGGCAAGCTGGAGTGGGGCGACACCTTGAGCATGGTCGAAACTATTAAGAAGCTGGTCTATCGTCAGGGAGTAGGTGACATCCTGGCCAATGGGGGCGAATTTGCCGCCAAAGCCTGGGGCCACCCCGAACTTTCCATGTCGGTCAAAGGACAGGGTATTCCCGCCTACGACCCGCGCGGTTTGAAAGGTATGGGCATTGCTTATGCCACCAGCAACCGCGGCGCCTGTCACCTGCGGGCCTACACTCCCGCGGCTGAATTGGGAGTTATGCCCTTCGGTTCACTCAAGGTTGATCCACTCGCGTGGGAAGGTAAGGGAAAGCTCGTCAAAATCTTCCAGGATGTCCACGCCGTATCCGACTCGCTGGATCTGTGCAAATTCTCCGCTTTTGGGATGGGCATGGACGAGTACACCGCTCAGTTCAATGCAGTAACCGGCCTGAACTACAGCGTGGAAGAAATGCTCAAGTGTGGCGAACGCATCTACAACCTGGAACGCTACTACAACAACCTGGCCGGCTTCCGCGAAGGCTCCGACTACCTGCCCAAGCGCTTCACCGACGAACCCAGCACCATGCCCGGCTCCGAGGGCCACGTCAGCGAGCTGGACAAGATGCTGGCAGAGTATTACACCGACCGTGGCTGGGTCAACGGTGTGGTGCCGGAGAGCAAGCTGAAAGAACTGGAGATTGTTTAGCAGAAGAGAGTAGTCAGTCGCCAGTAGTCAGAACATTGATTTGATAACTCGGTTTACTACTGAATTGACACCCTGATAAAAGAACAGTAGCGAGGAGTAAATGCTCTCGCTACTGTTTTCATTTCTCAATTCTTTTTTCTAGATTTCCCTTTACCCGCCGCCGCGCAAGGTTTTCCAGTGTAACTGATCCAATAAGGCGGCAATGGCTGTATCGTCGCCGGAAAACTCAACCTCGATGCGGCCGGCGACCAGTGAACCAATCTTAACCGGCTCGCTCTTCCTGACCACCGCCTGCCACTGGCCGGCGGCCAGCACGTTTTCAGCGACCTCGGTCGCCCCCAAATCGGTCAGATACCCTTTCATCGCCGCCAGGGGCACGCCGTAGGTGAGCTTCAATGCAGGCCCCCTCCGACCGGCGGAAAGATGCGGATACTATCTTTGGCGGTCACTAGGGTCTCCAGGCCGTTGATATAGCGCATATCCCGGCCATTGACCAGGATGTGTATTGCCGGATGAAGGTCGCGCCCGTTGGTGTGCAGCTTGGGGATGAGGGCCGGGAATTTGGCGCATAAAGCTTCCAAAATCTGGCCCACCGTCATTGCCGATGTGTCGCCGAGTTGGACGCTGGAACCACCTACAACATCCCGCAATGTAGCATAAACCTTGATTTCCATAGCTCTTGTGCCTCAGTAGTGGTCTGATCGCTGATATTGTAAGTCAATATTAATGGAAAGCAAGTATCAGCCAAAATTGTATTTGACACAGGTTGGAGCCTATGTTAGAATTTCTCTCGAAACTTCAAGCAAGACCCCCCCTTACACAATATAAGGGCTTGAATTAAGTCTGTTCAATTCAAGTTCAAGCTCCTGATGCTGATCTGCGGCTGTTGAGATTATCAAAGTTCATGACTTAATGCTGGCACGGGAAATATGTCCCGTGTTTATCTAAATCGTTTTGACTCTTGAGGAGGAACAAGTAGTGAAACTTGAAGGTACTTATACCTTTGATGCCCCGCGTGAAACTGTCTGGCAGGCGCTCCTGGACCCGGAGGTGCTGGCCCGGACTATGCCCGGCTGTGAAAAGTTGGAACAAATTGGCGAAAACGAATACAAAGGCGCTCTGAAAATCCGGGTTGGGCCGGTTCAGGGACAGTTTGAGGGAATTGTTAATCTCTCTAATATAAACGCCCCGGAGAGCTACCGGATGCAGGTTGACGGTAAAGGCGCGCCCGGCTTTATGAAAGGGGTGGGAGAAGTTCGCTTAGAAGACCAGGGGGACGCAACCCTGATGCATTACACGGGTGAAGCCCAGGTGG
Source organism: Anaerolineae bacterium (assembly GCA_023382535.1). The sequence goes on from JAHDWA010000006.1 coordinate 38,151, forward strand.
GCGGCCGCATTGCCAGTGTCGGGCAGCGGCTGCTCGACAGCTCGGCTAAAGCCCTGACCCGGCAAAGCCTTGATGGCTTGCATGAACAGATTAAAGCCAGGGTTCAAGCCAGCGCCAGCCACCATGCCGAAGAAGCTTTAGTGGGCACGCAACCTCAAGCAGCGGAGTCTAGCAGCCCCCCCTCACAAGTAGAATTTGCGATGGGCGTGGCTAAACACCTGGTTGACGATCTGGTGCCAGCGCCGCAGCGCCCCAAGCTGATTGCGGCCAGCCTGGTCTTTTTAGGGTCGTTAGTTGTGCTCAACTGGTGGATGAATGCCATTGCCCGCAAAGTAGCCAAGGAAGTTTGGGAAAGGAGGGTATATTAGCAGCTAGTAGATGGCAGATAGTAGGCGGTAGACAGGGGGTAGAAGGTGGAGAAAAGTTAGATCGCAGGATGCGGGTAAGGCTGACCCGGAATCCAGGCCCGTCAGAGAGCCAGAGGCCCCCAAGCGGCGGGCAGTCTAACATCTAAAGTCCAAAATCTAGAATCCAATGAAGGAGGCGGTTTCGATGACTGAAATTACGGTAAAAGTGAACGGGACAACCTATACCAGGGATGTTGAACCGCGAACGCTGTTGGTTCATTTCCTGCGTGATGGGTTGGGCCTGACGGGAACCAATATTGGCTGCGATACCAGTCAATGCGGCGCGTGTACCATCCACATGGATGGGCTGGCCATAAAATCCTGCACTACCCTGGCCGTTCAAGCTGACGGCTCCGAAATTACCACTATTGAGGGGTTGGCCAAAAATGGCACGCTACACCCCATGCAGCAAGCTTTCTGGGATAATCACGGCTTGCAGTGCGGCTATTGCACTCCCGGCATGATCATGGCCGCAACCAAACTGGTTGAACACAATCCAAATATCAGTGAGGCTGAAATTCGGCATGGGCTGGAGGGGAATATTTGCCGCTGCACCGGCTACGATAATATCGTCCGGGCGGTCCAGCAGGCGGCCAGAGCCACAGCAGGAGGTGCATGATGACAAAGTACGTGGGTCAAAGCATCAAGCGTGTTGAAGATCCTCGCTTTATCCAGGGCAAAGGCGGCTATGTCGCCAATGTTCAGTTACCTGGCATGGTTCACATGGCTATCAAGCGCAGCCCCTATGGTCACGCTAAAATCAAAAGCATCAACACTGAAAAGGCCAAGGCCTTGCCCGGCGTGCTGGCAGTGTACACCGGCCAGGATTTGATTGACGGCAGCATCGGCAAACTGCCCTGCGGCTGGCTGGTGCCCAATATTAAAGTGCCAACCCGCTGGCCCTTAACCGTAGACAAAGTGCGCCATGTGGGGGATGGTGTTGCCGCCGTAGTGGCCGAAAGTTCTTACATTGCCTATGATGCGCTCGATTTGATCGAAGTGGATTACGAGCCGTTACCGGCCATTGTTGGCGCCAAAGCCGCTGCTGAACCGGGCAGGCCGCTGGTTCACGACGATATAGCTGACAATGTCAGCTACACCTGGGCTTTGGGGGATAAAGAAGCCTGCGATAAGGCTTTTGCCGAGGCGGAGCATGTGGTTGAGCTTGACTTAATCAATCAACGGCTCATCCCCAATGCCATGGAACCAAGGGCGGCTGCCGCTCAATGGAATGCGGCGACGGAGGAAATGACCGTCTGGACCACCAGCCAGAATCCCCACATTATCCGCCTGCTGTTAGGGGCTTTTACCCTGGGCATCCCGGAGCACAAATTACGGGTCATCTCTCCGGATGTGGGTGGCGGCTTTGGGAGCAAAATTTTTCACTACCCTGAAGAGATCATTGTGCCCTGGGCGGCCCGCCAGCTAAACCGCCCGGTCAAATGGGTCAGCACCCGAAGTGAAGCCATGATGACCGACTCGCAGGGGCGCGACCACATCACCAAGGCCAAACTGGCCCTCAAAAAAGATGGTACCTTCACCGGGCTGCACGTGCAAACTTGGGCCGACAACGGGGCTTATCTGTCTACAATGGCGCCACTGATTCCGACGGCCCTGTATATCACCCTCTTCTCCGGTCTGTATCAAATGAAGGGCATTTGGGGCGAAATGTGGGGCACCTTGACCAACACCGTGCCGGTTGATGCCTATCGAGGCGCGGGCCGGCCCGAAGCAGCATATTTGATTGAACGTCTCGTTGATATAGCCGCCCGGGAACTGGGCATGGATCCCGTTGAAATCCGGCGCAAGAATTTCATCCCCAAAGAAGCATTCCCCTATCAAACCCCGGTTGCTTTCCTGTATGACAGCGGCGACTACAACAAATTGTTCGACAAAGCCGTAGAAATGGCCAATTACGGCGGGATGCGCCAGGCGCAGGCCGAAGCCCGCAAAGCCGGTAAACTGGTGGGTATCGGCGTCTGTGGCGCGATTGAAGCCAGCGGCCCGGCTCCCTCGGCAGTAGCCGGTTCGCTGGGATCGGCGGTGGGTTTCTGGGAGTGTGGCGCAGTTCGGGTGCATCCGAGCGGCAAAGTAAGTGTTCTGACCGGATCGCATACCCACGGCCAGGGACACGAAACCACCTTCGCTCAAATCGTGGCCGACGAGTTAGGCATCGCCATGGAGGACATTGAAATTGTGCATGGCGATACCGCCCGCGTGCTCCAGGGAATGGGAAGCTACGGCAGTCGCAGCACCAGTGTCGGCGGCACGGCTTTGGTTAAAAGTGCGGAGAAGGTCCGCCAAAAGGCAATCAAAATTGCGGCCCATCAACTGGAAGCTGCCGAAGAAGATATGGTTTATGATCAAGCCACTGGTAAGATTCACGTCAAAGGCGCACCCGACCGGGCCAAAGGCTTTGCCGAAGTTGCCCTGGCGGCTTATACCGCGCACAATTTGCCGGCAGGTTTGGAACCGGGCCTGGAAGAGACCGCCTTTTACGACCCGGCCAACTTTACCTTCCCTAACAGCGCCCACATCGCCCAGGTTGAAGTTGACCGCGATACCGGCGAAGTCACTATTCAAAAGTACATCGCCGTGGACGATGTCGGCAACGTGATCAACCCACTTATTGTTCAGGGGCAGATCGTCGGGGGAATTGTCCAGGGCATTGGGCAAGCTTTGTGGGAGAACGGTGTGTACGATGAGAATGGCCAGCTTTTAAGCGGCTCGCTGCTGGACTACGCTATGCCACGGGCCGACCGGCTGGTAACGGCTGAAGTGGGCCGGACGGAAACGCCGTCACCGCACAACCCGCTGGGGGTAAAAGGCGCAGGCGAGATGGGGACCATTGCCGCAACCCCGGCCATCGCCAATGCGGTGATGGACGCGCTGTCCCCTCTCGGCATTAAACACATTGACTTGCCTCTGACCCCGGAGAAAATCTACAATGCCATCAGGAGCGCAAATGGAGGAGGTAACTGATGTATCCGCCAAAATTTGATTACTACAAAGCTACTTCGCTGGCCGAAGCCGTCTCTCTGCTCAGACAGCACAGCGGGGCCAAGGTTCTGGCCGGAGGGCACAGCCTCATCCCGGTGATGAACCTGCGTTTGGCTGATCCGGGCACGTTGATTGATATTGGCCGGATCAGTGAACTGAAGGGTATCTCGGCCAGTAATGGGTCTATCCGTATCGGTGCCCTGACGCCCCATGCCTTGATCGCCGCCTCTGCGGATGTGCCTGCCGTCTTGGCTGAGGCCGCCGGGATGATCGGCGACCCGCAGGTGCGCAACCGGGGAACTATCGGCGGCAACATCGCTCATGCCGACCCTGCCTCGGATCTGCCGACCGTGCTGACCGCCCTGGGCGCGAAGATTCACGTGACCGGGCCGAACGGTAATCGCACCATCTTGGCCGACGATTTCTTCACGGGTCTTTTCGCCACAGCCTTAGCCGACGGCGAGATTGTCACTGCCATTGAAGTGGCTAAAAGCGGCGCTGGGAGCGGGTCGGCTTACACCAAACTGTTCAACCCGGCATCACGCTATGCCATGGTCGGCGCAGCAGCTATTGTCACCGTGAGCGGTGGCAGTTGCACCGCTGCCGGCGTGGCTGTCGGCGGCCTGGTCCCCTCAGCCACCAGGGCCAAATCTGTTGAAGCCGCGCTTATCGGCAAACCGTTGAGTGAAGAAAATATCGCCGCGGCAGCTCAAGCTGTGCTGAACGATTTAGGCGACGACATCATTGGCGATATTCATGCCAGCGCTGAGTATCGTAAGGCGATGGCTCCGGTGTTTGTGAAACGAGCCCTAACGGCTGCGGCCCAACGAGCCGGGTAGGTGACGCTTTATAAGCGTGACCTACCCGATGAACAAAAAGGCCGGCGAGTAATTATCCTCGCCGGCCTTTTTGTGTTCAATTTTGTCAGGGTACCCTGAGTAGACCGAGCGCAGCGAAGGTCGTATCGAAGAGTGCTAATTTCAGTTGTTCCCCTGTTTACCTTCTCCTTGAATCACCGCCAGCTCAAAACCCGTTCATCTACAAAATTATAGGTAAGCTGAAGCTGGTCGTTGACCTCATCCGAAAAGAGGGGATGCGGGTTGGAACCGTCGGCATTCATCACCCACATTTCCCAGCGGCCGGTGCGGTCGGTCAGAAAAGCAAGCTGTGAGCCGTCGGGTGACCAGGCCGGGGCAACATTGTTCCAGGCCTTGTCATTGCCCGGCGTCGCCGTTTCCCAAAGCGGGGTCTGGGTTAAGCGGACGCGGCCTGTACCATTCACATTGAGCCGGTAGATATCCCAGCCGGGGCCGCCCCCCTGCTGACCCATGTTCACAGCCAGGTAGCGCCCGTCAGGTGAGAAGACCGGCGAGCCGTCGTTGAGTTCGTCGGTGATGCTTTGCCGGTAATCCCGGTTTACATCCACTTCCAGGAGGCCGCGCCCGCCATCAGAGACAATCCGCCAGGTTTGGCCCGGGTCCCAGGCCGGGCGAAAGGCATACGTGCCGCCATCCACATCCTTAAACTTGCCGTCGGCCACGTTCACCACCCGCAGCCCCCAGTGGGGATCGGGCGGCAGTTTCCAGCAAAACTGAGGCCCGTTGCTGCCAAACGAAACCTTGAAGTCAGTGGCATTGCGGGGCGGACGGGGCGGCGCTGACTTGCCCTCGCCTACGGGAAAACACTCAGTTTTCGGATCGGTCCGGCCACCGGTTTGAAAATTAAAGACAAGCTGTGAGCCATCCGGCGACCAGTCCGGCCCTTTGGCCTGCTTGACAAAGCCCATGACGGAGCGCTCGTTCGTGCCGTCCAGGTTAATCAGCCAGACCGAGCCGGTCTCGCCTTCCCAGCGGGTGAAAGCGACGGTCTGGCCGTCAGGGGAGAGAACCGGGTCAATGCCGCTGGTCAGGCGGCGCAGGCCGGTCCCATCTGGATTGATGACCATAATATCGCCGCCGCTGGAGCGCTGGAAAACGATTTTGCTTTCGCTGATGGGTCGAGCCGGCACGAACGGGGCAGCCTCAGTTTGACTCGCTGCGGCGCTGTCGCCGGGTAAGGGTAGTTCAGGCGCCTTTGGCAGATCAGACCAGCGGCCCGCCAAACTGAGAAAATTGATCGGCGTCCAGCCGAGGCCGCCCGCCGGGATAGCTTTGACCAAAGCCCAACTTCTGCTGTCGTCCAGACCCAACACGGAAACCAGGGTTTTAATAGACAGCACGCCAACAGCATCATGATAAATGCCCGGCCCACCCCGGACTTCAACAGCGTTGCTTTCAACCCAGGCGGTATCCACCTGAGGCGCACTTTCCAATGAACCTTCAACCTTTAGATCACTCAGGGCTACCCAGCCGGGCTGGGCGCTGACCGGGTTGACCAAGACCCACTGGCGGTTTCTATCAACCGCCAGGATAGGAATGATTTCATCGCTTAGCCGCAGCTCATCTATCGCCGCGTAGTCAGTCCCCGGTCCAGGGCGGACATCTACCGGGTCGCGGACGGTTTTGGCGGTAGCTATCGAACCGAGGTTGCCAAAAGTGACGGCTGAACTGGCCGCTTGTTTATCGGCTGCGGGTACAGGTACGACAGCCGCGGTTTCGCCATTGGCAGTTGCGGACTGGACCGGATTAGCGGCGGAGGCAACCTCGGTGGTTAAACCGGCCTGATTCAGCGCCACGGCCGGAACGATAGGCGCATTGGCCACAGAGCCGTCAACCGCCAGGTAGCTCAGCGAAACCCAGCCTCGCTGCTGGTCCGCCGTTTCCACCAAGGCCCAATCCTTGCGGGGGTTAAGGGCCAGGATGCTCACTTTATCATTTTGGGCTAGGGTAGTGATGCGTTCGTAGCTGGCCCCCGGTCCCTGGCGCATATTCAGGCCCTCGTTGTTAACTTGAGCCGTTGTCACCGGAGCCAGATTGGCAGCTAAGAGCGGCTGGCTGCTGGTCGGCATGGCAGCTTCCGCCGGAGCGCTGTCTTTTCCTGATGAGGAGGTTGAAGAACTCTGGACCAGGGCAGCGATGGGATTGGGCGGCAAAACCTGGGCTTGATCCAATGAGCCAACAACCCGGATACTGCTGGTTGGCAGCCACCCTGGGGAGAGGGATGCGCCAATCACATAAACCCAATCACCGCCGGAGTTTTTGCCCAGAATTCCAAACACATCTCCTGGCTGAATGGCTCTGATGGAAGGATAATTTGCGCCCGGCCCGCCGCGAATAGATAAATCCGGCGCGGTGGCAATACCCGTGGCAACAATTGAGAATTGATTCAACGCCTGGTTGGCCAGAGCGGCTACCAGATCATTATTACCGGCGCCGGCCTGGGTCGAGGCCGGGGTTGCCACAGGCTCGGCAGTCGTTTCGGCGGCAGGGGTGGGCAGCAGAGCCTCCACAGCGGTTGCCTCTGCCGAGGGCGACGGCTCGATGCGCAGAGTGGCCTTGGGGAAAGGGGTCGGCGTGGCCACAGCCTGGGCTGCTTTGGGTGTCGGCCACTTGGCTGGGTCGAGCGGTTTGAGGTGTTCGCCTTCAGCTTCGTGGGTCAGACCACACCCGGTGAGCAGAAAAGTAAAGAGTAAAATCCAAAGATATTTTTTCATAATCACATTCAAAGCATTATCTGAGATTTTGACAGGGTAATTTGCAGAGCAGGAGTGAAAAAGTAACTTTTTCACTCCTGTGTTTTTTACTAACCCGTTCTCCGGCCGCTGTCAGGCCGTATCAGACCCGGTTTCTGGCTTGAGCGAGATAGCCGAACCGGATTGCGGTGCGGGACGGCGTGAGGCTGGAGGTGCTTCGCGTTCCGGGACTTTCTCGGTTTCTTGTAACCCTCTGCTCCGTTCGCGCAGACCAAAAATTTTTCTGAACAGGCGGGTAGTCAAGCCGCCGGCCCCATCCAGAAAACTGTAGACGACCGGCACCAGGATCAGGGTCAAAGCCGTTGAGGAGATATTGCCGCCGATGACGACTGCCGCCAGCGGGGCGCGGCCTTCCGCGCCGGCGCCGGTACCCAGCAGCAGCGGCAGAAGGGCAAAGACGATAGCCGCCGTGGTCATGATAATCGGGCGCAGGCGCAGCTTACCCGCCTCGATCAAGGCCGCTTTACGGGTATAGCCCCGCTCCTCACGCAGCACGTTGGTGAAGTCAACCAAGAGGATGGCGTTTTTGGTGACCACGCCGGTGAGCAGGATGATCCCCAGGATGGAAATGATATTCAGCGTGTTGCCGGTCAGCCACAAGCCACCAAATGCGCCCACCAGCGTTACCGGCAGGGAGAACATAATTGCCAGCGGGTGCAGCCAGCTTTGGAAGAGCGCCACCAGCAGCATATAGATCAAGACCACGGCCAAAAGCAGCGCCTGCCCCAATTGGGCAAAGGACTCACGCTGCTGTTCCGATTGGCCGATAAACTCAAAGCCATAACCGGGCGGAAAACTGACTTGAGCGTTGATCGCTTCTTCCATATCGTCGGTCACTTCGCCAATGGTCCGGCCGGAGATATTACTGCCAACGGAAAGTACGCGCTGCCGGTCGGCACGGGTGATGAGCGCCGGAGCCTGTTCGCGCTGCACCTCGGCCACCTGCTCCAAGGTGATTGGCTGGCTGTCACGATAACCTAAAGGCAATTGTAACAACTGGCTCAAATCCTGGCGAGATGTTTCAGCCACGCGCAGCGTAATATCAATCTCGTTGGCATCGGATGGATTAAATTGGCCGACGGTGTTACCGCTCACCGCTGTACGCAAAGTGGTGGCGACTTGCGCCGGAGACAACCCCAGGTCGAGCGCGCGGTCACGATTAACGATGAGCTGGGCCTCGACCGCACGAGCGGCATCGGTATTGCGTACCTCAACCGCACCGGGCACAGTTTGAGCTACGGCTTCAATCTGGTTGGCCAGGTCAATCAAAACGCTCTGATCCGGCCCGGAAATTCGCACCTGAATGGGACTGCCGCCGCCGCCACCGCCCGCGCCAGCCTGTAACACGACCGAGGTGCTGGCCTCGGGAATTTTGGCCAGCAAAGGCCGCAAGAGATTGGCGATATCGGTTGTGCTGCGTTGTCGGTCGGCTTTATCAACCAAACGCAGATCAATCGTAGCCGTGCTGGACCCGGAACCAGAATCGCCGCCAAAGCCGCCGCCGCCCCCCCGCGAACCGACGCGGGTCAGGATCGTGGCGACCTCGGGCACTTCGTTGAGGACGATGCGTTCCACCTGGCGAGCGGCCCGGTCGGTTGCCTCCAGGTTAGTGCCGGGCGGCATCCTGACACTGATCTGAATCTGCCCATCATCTTGCTGAGGGAAGAATTCGCTGCCAACAAAACCACCAATGACCAGGTAAACCCCACCGGCCAGAGCAGCGACGGCAATGATAACAGCCAGGGTCTGGGTGAAGAAGTTGGCCAGGAAGAAGCGTAAGGTCAGGCCGTAGAAACTGGCCAGAGCATCAAACCCGGCTTCCCACAAGCGGATAAAGCCATTCCACAGCCAGGTAATCGGCTTAAAGAGAATGCCGAAGAATTTGCCCAGGCCGCGCGGTGCTTCTTCCGGCTGGCTTTCGTCCTTCATCCAGAAGGCGGCCAGCATCGGGGTCAGGGTAAAGGCGACAAAGAGTGAAGCCAGGGTAGCGACGGCAATGGTAACACCGTAGGAGAAGAAAAACTGCCCGATGATGCCGGAAGTAAAAGCTACCGGCAAATAGACCACCACGTCCACCAGAGTAATAGTGATGGCGGCCAGCCCAATTTCGGAGCGGCCCTCGAGAGCGGCTTGTGTGGGAGGCTTTTTCATTTTAAGGTGGCGCTCGATGTTCTCGATGACCACGATGGAGTCGTCTACCAGAATGCCGATGACCAGCGTTAAGGCCAGCAGGGTTAATTGGTTGAGACTAAAACCCAGGATCCACATCACCAGGAAGGTGACCATAATACAGGTGGGGATGGCCAGCAGCACAATAAAGGTGCTGCGGATGGTATGCAGAAAGACTAACATGACCAGGCCGGTAATCAGAATGGCCAGGACCAGGTCTTCCTGGACCGCTGCTACTGATTCGCGGATAAACTCGGAGCCGTCGAGCACGATTGAAAGTTCTGCGCCGGCCGGGAGGTCCTTTTGAAATTCCTCAATCGCCTGGCGCACGCCATTGGCCACTTCGACAGTATTGGAGTCGCTGGTTTTAGTGACGTTGATACTGACCGCATCCAGCCCGTTGTTACGGAGAATTTGCTCCTGGTCTTTTAAGCCTTCACTCACGGTGGCCACGTCACGCAGGTAAACCAGGCCGCCGCCTTTATCGGTTTCATTTTTGACAACAACGCTTTCGATCTCTTCAACAGTGGTAAATTCACCCACCGAGCGGATAGAGGTTTTGAGGCGGCCCTCATCTAATGACCCGGCCGGGAAGGTGACATTGTTAGCGGAAACCGCCTGCTGGATGGCGCTGAAGGGCAGGCCATAAGCGGCCATTTTGGCCGGGTCGGCCTGAACCTGGATTTCACGCTCGCGCCCACCGCTGACACTCACCGAAGCTACGCCCGAGATGGCTTGCAGCCGGCTTTTAAGGGTCTCATCGGCAATTTCAAACAGGGTATCCTGGCTCTGAGGTCCACTCAAGGTCGCGACCATAATCGGAATGGCGTTAATGTCGGCTTTGATGATGGTCGGGTCTTCGGCTTCGGTGGGAAGCTGGCCGCGCACCGTTGCCACCTGACGTTCCACGTCAATAGCGGCCTGGTTGCCGTCGGTGCCTTCCACAAAAGCGATGGTCACGGTGCCCAGCCCTTCGGTTGAGCGGGAGGTCAATTGGTCAATCCCGGCAATGCCGGCCACGGCATCCTCAATGGGCTTGACCACCAGATCCTCCACGTCTTCAGGCGATGCGCCGGGAAAGATGGTGACAACCGTCACAAAGGGAAAATCTACCTTGGGAAAGCTGTCAAGTTGGAGGAAGGTAAAGGCGCGATACCCCATCACTACCAGGGCCAGGATGATCATCAGCATGGTCAGCGGCCGGTAGATGGATAGTCTTGTTAATCCCATAGATCATTCAATCCTTTCGTTCAACGTTTAACCTTCAAACGCCGAACGGTGTTTACTCGGCAATGCCTGGGTCGTTGGTTAATTCCACTTTGGCCCCGTCGGTCAGGTTTGACTGCCCGGCGGTGACTACCGTTTCGCCGAGTTTGAGTCCCGACAGAATTTCAATATTTTCTTTATCAAAAAGACCGGTGCTGACGGGGCGCTGCTCGACCGTATTGTCATCGTTAACCACGTAGACCAGGGGTTGGTCGCCGGTATCAAAGACAGCCGTGCGCGGGGCCAGCAGTGTATCTTGCTTTTCCTCAGCCAGGATGGACACGTTAGCATACATACCGCTGCGGAGCAGGTCAGCGCCCTTGGTCGGGGTGATTTTGACTTCAAATGTGCGAGTATCTTTGTTGGCTTCTGGCGCAATGCTGCTGACCACGCCCGGAAAGTCCTGACCGGGATAAGCCGTCATTTGCAGGGCGGCGCTTTGTCCCTTTTTAATTTGACCAATCCGGCTTTCGGGCACATTGACCACCACCTCAACCTCTTTAGAGATGAAAGAAGCCACGCTCGTCTGCGGGCTAACCCGGCTGCCCTGGCTGATATTGAGTTCGGCGACGATGCCATCGAAGGGGGCCTTGATAACGACTTCGCCGAGCTGGATGTTGGCCAATTCCAGCGCAGCCTCGCTTTGCTGAATGGCCGCTCGCGCTGCCTCGAAATCAATTTGCCGGTACGGTTGGAGTTTTAAGGCCAAAGCTAGTTCGGCCTGAGCCTGCTGCAGCATCAACGGAGCCAATTGAGAGTCGCTCGGATTGGTGTCAAGATTGTAGCGGGCCAGGGCATTCTGGTAAGCGATGGTGGCTTGCTGCAAGCGAACCGCTTGGGGCGTCTGGCCGACATCGCCAGCCCAGGCGATCTTGTCGTACTCGCTCTGCGCGGCTTTCAATTCTGCTTCGGCCCTGGCCAGGTCGGCAGCGGATCGGGTCCGCTCGTCGTCGTTGATAGTGACCACATCGTTGACCGCAGCCCGAGCCAGTTCGACAGCAGCCTGCGCCGCAGCGATCTCTTCGGGCCTGGAGCCCAGCTCCATTTTAGCCAGGTTGAGCTTGGCCGAGGTCACGGCCACTTCCGCTTGCTTTAGTTGGGCCAGGTAGGTGTCATCTTCAATAATCGCAATCGGGTCGCCGGCCTGTACTTCATCGCCGGCTTCGACCATAACCGACTCGATGCGGCCGCTGGCCCCAGGCATAATGTTAAGATTATCCTTAGCCTCAAGCGTGCCGGCGTAGTCAAGCACCAGCGCCATTTGGCCCCTCTGAGCTACGGCAACTTCTACGGGGATTACTTTCTCTTCTTCAGGCGGCGCTGCCTGGGCTACAGCTTGTTGCCCTTGTGAACCGCCACAGCCAGTGGTGAAAATTACCACTCCCAACAGCAGGATAAACAAGGAAGGCATAAATTGTTTCATAATATTTACCTCCGGCACGTAATAGATTTTCAGAGTGCTCAAGCCAGATTAACCGTTTTGCCTCTTCTGCTGGAAAGCCACGTTAAAGTATACCTCGATTGAGGAGAACAGGCATCATCCTAAAGTTGTAGCTTGGGCTAGGCAACTCTAAAAAATTCTGAACCTTGCTGAAATTTTAAGGCATGGAATATTAAATAATAGGACAAATGTTCTATTGTGTCAAAAATAACGGCTGCGTCTGTAGACTCCCCAGCCTATCCTTCTTCGACCGACCTATCCTGCTCCAGCTTGGCATAATGAATGGGATCACGCTTAAAGCGGCGTAACTTTTCAATTTCAGCATCCAAGTCGGCATCCGACGATGCGGTATAGCGCCCGATGTGCATCCGTAAAATGTATCTTAACAGTTGTTCCAGGTTGCTTAAATCGTCATCGGTGAGATTGGCAAATCCGATTTCGGCATCGCACAGTGTTTGTTCCTCAATCTGCCTGACCAATTCGGTGCCCGCCGGGGTTGCCCGGACCAAAACCACGCGGCGGTCGGCCTCACTGCGGGTCCGTTCAACGAGTTTCATTTTTACCAGCCGGTCAATCACCCCGGTCATGGTCGGCGCATCTTGAAACATAACGTTGATCAGGTCACGCATCGTACAGGCTTCCTCGTGCGCAGTTAAAGTGGCTAGGGCCATAAATTGAGGATGAGTGAGACCAAACTTCTGCAAACGGTGGGCGAACTGCCGCTTAGAAATCCACATTAATGCAATAAAAGCGTCGTGGATGGCTCTTATTCGCTCTTCCCTGGAAGATGCCACGACTGCCATAGAAACCTGCCCTTCTATTTGTTAAATAATTTTTACAAAGAATATTTAGCAGCACTAAATATAATCTGTGCAAACTTGTTTGTCAAAAAAGGTTAGTGATTCAGAAAGGCATTTGGGGAAGATATGGCTGTTACTGGGAGAGGTTTAGCTTGGCCAGGGCCAGGCGAGTATAGACAGCTCCGGCAGGTTTGAGTTCGCTTTTCATCAGGTTAATTTCAAACACCGGCAGGGGCGCCAGTTGCCCGACGCTGGGTTGAACTTGTTCAAGCGCCTGCCCCAACTGGGCTAATTGTCTCTGAGGAATTTTATCTTTCACCCGGCCCAACGTCAAATGAGGGGAGTAAGGGCGGGCATCGAGCGTGATGCCCAGGGTTTTTAATTTCTCGCCTAATTCGCCCTGCAATCGGATCAGGATTTCTGTCTGTCCCGATACGCCGGCCCAAACAATTCTCGGCCGCCGAGTGTTAGGGAAACAGCCCACCCCGCCGAGAGTCAAGGTAAAGGGGGGGGAGGCCGCGGCCGCCTGCTCCATCAGCGAGGTGATTTTGGGAATAGTCTCTGGAGCGACATCGCCCAAAAAGTGCAGGGTCAGGTGAATACTCTCCGGGGCAGTCCAGCGTACCGTCTGAGCTGGAGCAACCCTCTTGAGGCGGTTTTGCAGGCCGGCCAATGCCGCACGGGCTTCGTCTGAAAGTTCGACAGCAACGAAGGAACGAAGGGTGGTCATAACAAAAGTTACTCCCGCAGGCGTGGGTCCAAAGCGTCGCGCAAGCCATCCCCCAGGAAATTGAGGGCCAGGATGACCAGGAAGATAGCCGTGCCGGGCAGAATGGACAGATGGGGCGCATTGCGGATAAACTGCCGCCCCTGGCTCAGCATCACCCCCCATTCCGCAGTGGGCGGCTGCGCGCCCAGCCCCAGGAAGCTCAAACCGGCTGCGGCCGTAATCATAAAGCCGACATCCAGGGTAGCCGCCACGATTAAAGGGGCCAGGGTATTCGGCAAGACATGTTGGGCCAGGATGCGCCGATGCGTGGCCCCGGTCAGCCGGGCGGCATGAACAAATTCCTGCTCGCGCAGCGACAGCACACTGCTCCGCACAATCCGGGCATAGTAGGGAATGCCAACGATGCTGATGGCCAGCATCGAATTGCGCAGCCCCGGTCCCAGCGAAGCGACAATGGTGATGGCCAGTAGAATCGCCGGGAAGGCCAGCAAAATGTCAATAAAGCGCATAATCAGCGCGTCCAGCCAGCCGCCGAAATAGCCGGCGACCAGGCCAATCAAGATCCCCAGAACCATAGCTACGATGACGGCGCTAAAGCCGATGAGTAAGGAGATCCGTCCGCCCCAGATCAAACGGCTCAGGATGTCGCGGCCCAAATCGTCGGCTCCCAGGGGATAGCCGGATGTACCGATTGGGACCAAACGCTGGCCCAAATCGGTAGCGATGGGGTCTCGCGGGGCTAACATGGGCGCGAGCAGGCTGATGAGGGTCACTAGCAGCAGAAAAAGGGCGGCAGTAATTGCCAGGTGGTCCCGGCGAAGCCGGCGCAGGGCAACCATCGTTGGGCTGCGGCCCTGGGCTGCAGCCGCTACTGCGGCAGCCTGAAGAGGTTGGCTGGCTGGGCGGGTTACGGAGTCACTGCTCATAATGGATGCGCGGGTCAAGATATGCGTAGGCAACGTCTACGGCCAGGTTAATCAGGACATAGGAGGACGCCACCAGCAGAATAGCTCCCTGGACCAGGGGAAAATCCCTGGCCAGGATGCCGTTGACCATAGCCAGGCCGATGCCCGGATAGGAAAAAACGGTCTCGACCAGGATATCACCCCCCAGCAGGTAACCTACCTGTAAGCCGACGATCGTAATTACCGGGATCAGGGCGTTTTTCAAGGCGTGGCGGTTGATAACCAGGCGTTCGGCCAGCCCTTTGGCCCAGGCCGTGCGGATATAATCCTGCCGGATAACTTCGAGCATACTGGAACGGGTCATGCGGGCGATGATGGCGGTTGCCCCTGTGGCCAGAGCGACCGCCGGTAAAACAAGATGGAGCAGCAAATCGCCCAGGCCGGTTTGCCCCGCCGATTGTAAGCCGGAGACCGGCAAAATCCCCAGTTTAAGCCCAAACACAATCTGGAGGATAATTCCCAGCCAGAAGACGGGCACGGAGAAGCCCATTAAGACCAGAAACATGGCCAGGCGATCCCCGACCGAATATTGGCGGACCGCCGAGAGAATACCGGCCGGGATACCCACGACACAGGCCAGTAAGACAGCCAGGGTCATGAGATAAGCCGAGTTGCGGAAGCGTTCCAGGATGAAAGGCAGCACTTCTCGCTTGAGCTGGATGGAGCGTCCCCAGTCGCCTTGCAGCACCCGAGTTACCCAGCGGCTATACTGAATGTACAGCGGTTGATCGAGGCCCAACTCGTGGCGCAGTTGCGTTAAAGAAGTTTCGGTGGCTTTGGGTCCCAGCATAATCTGGGCCGGGTCGCCGGGAGCTAACTGCATCACCAGGAAAACCAGCAGGGTGACGCCCACCAGCACGGGCAACAGGCTAAGAATTCTTTGGGCAATGTAGCGAGTCATGAAGCAATACTCTTACAGCATAGCTACAGGGTAGCAGGTAGCAAGGTAGCAATAAACCTTTTGCAACCCTGCTACCCTGCAACCTGCTACTTACTCCTCAATCCACACATTCTCAAAGCGGAAGGGGCCGGTGGGATGGAGTTTAAAGTCCTTGATCTTCTGATCCATCACGACGATCTGGGTTTCGTGGTCCACCATCAGCCAGGGGGGGTCTTCGGCGATGAGCTTTTGCGCTTCCTGATACAGCTCGGTCCGTTTGGCCTTATCCAGGGTGGTGCGGGCCTCACGCAGCAGCTCGTCCACTTTGTCGTTTTTGTAGAAACCCATATTGTAACCGTTGGGCGGCCACTGGTCGCCGCTGAGCAAAATGTACAAATGATTATCCGGGTCGCCATTATCGCCAATCCACGACATTTCAAACATGTCGAACTCGGCCTTGTCCGGCGGCACAATTGTCTTTTCCAGATACGTCCCCCACTCGAACTGTTCGATTTGGCAGTCAATCCCTACTGCTTTGAGGTCGGCCTGGATGGCCGTACCCATAGCGACCGGCTGCTGCATCCCCGAACCTGACTCCGGCACCCAGAAGTTGCAAGTGAAACCGTCGGGGTAGCCGGCCTCGGTTAGCAACTTCTTGGCTTTTTCAGGGTCATACTCATAGGTTTGGATTTGGTCCGTGTAACCCCAGACCACCGGCGGCAGGGGGTTGATGGCCAAGGTGCCGGTCCCCTTGAGCAGGTTATCCACGATGGCTTTTCTATTGACCGCATAATTCACCGCCTGGCGGACCTTGGTATCGTTGAAAGGCGGCCTGGATTGGTTGAAAGCGACCCACCAGGTGTGCATGCCGGGCTGCTCAACGGTAGCGAAGCGGGCGTCTTCTTTCAGCCGGGCCAGGTCATCGGGCGGAATGTTGACAATAAAGTTGACCCCGCCCGATTCCAGCTCGGTTAAGCGCGATTGGTCCTCGATAATCGGGCGATAGATGACCCGGTCAATATGAGGCGCACCACGCCAGTAATCCGGGTTCTTCTCCAGCACCACTTCTACGCCGGGCGTCCAACTGACAAACTTGAACGGTCCCGTGCCGACAGGATGGTTGGAGATGTCTTTGCCATGCTGATTAATGGCTTCCGGGCTAACCATAGCCGCCGGATGCATGGCCAGGTGGTTGAGGAAGGGGGCGAAGCGCTCTTTGAGCGTCAATTTGACAGTGGTGTCGTCCACAACCTCGACCTTATCCAGCATACCCCAGGTGAATTCGGCATAGGGGAACTCACCCGATTCAGCCGCCGGGTGGTCGGCAACAATTTGGCGCTCGATGTTGAACTTAACTGCCTCAGCATTGAAGTCGGCGCCGTCGTGGAACTTGACCCCTTGACGCAGGTGCAGGGTATAGACCAATCCATCATCGGAAATATCCCAGGACTCGGCCAGACCTGGCTCGATCTCGGTGCTTTCATCCTTGAAGCGGGTCAGGCTGTCATACATGCCCATCGCCGCCCGGGCCGTGTTGTAGTCACTCAATTGGGGGGCGTCGAGCGTGGTCGGTTCGGCCTGCAAGCCGACGATGATGGTTCCACCCTCGCGCGGGCCTGCGGCCGGCGCTGCTTGAGACTCGGTGGTTGCTGGCGCTGTCGCGGCTGCGCCTGACTCCTCTGTAGCCCCGCTCGGCGCAGGTGCAGCCGTGGGCGGAGCCGCCGAGGTGCAGGCCGCAAAGAGCAACACGGCCAGGATCAAGCTAGTTACGATCAGTAAGTTTCTCTTAAACATTTCTCCTCCTTAACATCCAATAAATGTTGTTAATAAAGAAGGTCGAGGAAGGAAGACAGAAGAAATTGCAACAAGGAACGCGGAGCGAAGACCTCCATTCTAATGAGGACAGTTAAAACTGTCAAAGTTTTATCTTAAATTACGCACCGCAAAAAATGTGATTGACAAAAACGGGCTGGGAAAGTATAGTATGTGCCCCGTTCAGTTTGCGTATTCTTTAGCATATCATCGAGGATAAAGATAGCGGACAGTGATCAGTAAACAGTCAAACTGGTCACTGTTCACTGCTTATTGTTAACTGATTACTATTTTCAAATGGAGGTAACTGTGCAGTTTTCAACACCCAAAATCCGCCCATCAACCTTTTCAATTGTAGCGCGAGATCCGGCCAACGGCGATTTGGGGGTGGTGGTCCAATCCAAATTTCTGGCTGTTGGTTCGGTGGTGCCCTGGGCGCAGGCCGGGGTAGGCGCAGTAGCTACCCAATCTTTGGCCAACACCACGTACGGCTCTGAAGGGCTGCGCTTGATGGCAGCAGGGTGGACCGCGCCAGAAGCCTTAAAACAGTTGCTGGCCACCGACCACGACTCCAGTCAAAGGCAGGTGGCGCTGGTAGATGCTTTTGGCCGGGCCGCCGCTTATACCGGCCAGGCATCCCATTCCTGGGCCGGCCACATTATTGGCGAGGGCTACGCCTGCGCCGGGAATATTCTGGTGAGCGAAGATACGGTCGAGGCGATGGCCCGCACCTTTGAGGCGACGCCAGGCTCTTTGGCCGAGCGTTTGGTAACTGCTCTGGTTGCCGGACAGGCCGCCGGCGGCGACAGCCGGGGCCAACAATCGGCAGCGCTGCTGGTGGTGCGAACCGGGGGTGGCTATGGCGGTCGCAATGATCGTTACATTGACTTACGCGTTGACGACCACGTTGAGCCCATCGCTGAACTGCGCCGCCTGTTGGATCTGCACCGGCTCTACCTGGCCAAATCCGAGCCGGAGGAACTGCTCCCGATCAGTGCCGATATTGCCCGTGAATTGCAGACCATCCTGCAAAAGAGCGGCCATTACCAAGGTGAGATCAACGGTACCTACGACGAAGTGACCCGGAAAGCCCTGTGGGATTTGTACGGCATCGAAAACCTGGAGGAGCGCTGGCACAATACCTTGATTGACACGGTAGCGCTGGAGTTTTTGCGGCAGCGGTTTGGAACATAAGAATTCGGCCGTTGCTTTATCCTATCA
Source organism: Anaerolineae bacterium (assembly GCA_023382535.1). The sequence continues at coordinate 56,473 of JAHDWA010000006.1, forward strand.
GTTTCGACGTCCATCATTGTCAAAAAATAACGCCCAAGCATGACTCGGGCGTTATTTCTAGTCCTCTAGTTGTTATAAGCCTGAAGTGAACAGGTTGGTGACGATGGCCGGAGGCGCGGGCAACAACTGAGTGGTGGTTAGCGTGACGGTCGTGGTTAGGGTAGCGGTTGGTTGTTGAGGTACCGGCGTCGCCGTTGGTGGTTCAGGCATTGGAGTGGGAGGTTCGGGTGTTGGCGTTGGCGGTTCAGGAGTCGGGGTCGGTGGTTCGGGGGTTGGGGTTGGCGGTTCGGGGGTAGGTGTCGGTGGTTCAGGAGTCGGCGTTGGTGGTTCAGGCGTTGCCGTCGGTATTTCGGTTGGTGTCGCCGTAGGTGTGCTTGTCGACGTGGCGGTCGGCTCCTCGGTTGGTGTTGCTGTTGGTTGGGTTGTCGGTGTCGCCGTTGGCTCCTCGGTCGGTTCAGTGGTCGGCATTCCAGCCGGCGGTATAGATGGTTCCTCGGTCGGCTCGGCAGTTGGCGCGGTCGTCGGGACCACCGGAGTTAAGGCTGGCTCCTCGGTCGGCTCTGCAGTTGGGGGGGGCGTGATGGTGCCGGTCGGAGTTGACGTTGGCGTGGCCGTCGCCGTTGGTGTTTGGGTTGGTGTCGCCGTGGGTGTAGTGGTCGGCGTGGCGGTTGGGGTCGGAGTTGGGGTCGCTAGGTCGCCAATCCGCTTCCAGGTAAACCGGACGCGAGCGTCGCCGCTGTTCTCATAATATTCCACCACCAGCTTATGGCTGCCCGCGGACAGGTTGCGCTCAACGGTATAAAGCTCCTCGCCATTGCTGTCGTGCCACTCGTTAATGATCCGATTGCCGTCCAGGTAAACGCGGATGCCGTCGTCGGCACGAGCCTGGAAGCGATAGCGCCCGGCATTAAAATTGTAGCGGCGGCTCCAGCGAACAGAGAAATCATCGTCCGGTAGATCCCGTGGTGAACCTTCGCCCCAATCGAAATTAATTTCCTCGTCGTTGCGGGCGAACTCGCGATCGTCGTCTAGATCGTCGTTATCCCAATATTCGCCCTTCCAGTCGGAATAGCCGTCATCATTGTCATTGTCATTATCGTTGTCGTTATCGTTGTCATTGTCATTATCATTGTCGTTGTCATTATCGTTGTCATTCCAACTGGGAACTTTTTCCCACCATAGAGCGATGCCGGCGCTGCCGCTGCGCTCGTAATACTCAACCCGCAGGTTGTGCAGACCACTGCCCAGGCCGATATCCCCGGTTATCTCGCGGGCCGCGCCATCGTACCAGGCATCAATGACCAGGCGGTCATTCACCCACAGCCGGACGCCATCATCTACCCAGGCGTGGAAGCGATAAGTGGCTCCGTCAAAGTACAGGCTGCGGGTCCAGCGGCCGGAGAAGTTATCGGCCGGCACATTGGCCGCCGGCGAGCCGACGCCCCAGTTGAAGTTCACCCCCACATCATTGCGAACCAGAACAGGCGCGCCACTCAAACCGGTGTTGTTATAGTATTCGCCGCGCCAATCGGTGATGACAGCAGGAGGGGCGGTCGGTACGGGTGTGGAGGTGGCGGTTGGCGCGGGCGGAGCGCTGGCGGCTTGCACCAGCGGCACGTTTTCGGTATTCTGAGCCGTCACATATTTGGCAGATACCCAGCCAAAGCCATCCGGCCCGCCGGCAAACTTAATTTGCCACCAGCCGCGATCATAGCTCAGGCCGGTAACAGGTGCGATTTGACCACTTTGCATGGCCCCCACCACTGGGTAATTAACCCCAGGGCCGCTGCGCACATTCATATTCGTGGCAGCAATAGCCTGTGCTTGAGCAGGGGGAGATGTCGTCGTAGGCACTGCAACGACCGTTGTCGGTGTTTGAACAACTTCTGGGGGTGTGCTGGTGGCGCTGGGTGAGGCAGTAGGGCTAGGTGTTGCCATCGCCGGTTCCGGCGTGCTGACGACCATCAGTGACGCTTGAGCGGAAGTGCTGCCATTTTCGGTCTGGGCCAAAACCTGTAAAGCTGGCTGGCCGGCCCAACGCGGGTCTGACGGGAAGATAAAATCAACCGTGAAGTGACCGCTTGCATCCACATCGGCGCTGCTGATGGCATAGCTGGGTGAATCTGTACCAACCAGGTAGATTAAAACCTTAGAGCCAGCTTGCCACCCCTCGCCACTAATTATCACCGTACTGCCGGCCGAAGCCGCCGCCGGATTCAGGCCGATGGCGGGGGTTGTCACCACAGCGGTTGCCTGCAGGGCCTCGCTTGGCTGCTCCAAGAACAGCGTCGTTAGGAAGAAGAGTAACACAAAGACGACGCTCCAGATCAGGACTACTGCGGCCAAGACGATCTTGGTCATCAGTGAACTTTGAATAAATTGATCAAAATAATTTTTGTTCTGCATACTTTCTTAACCTCTCACGAGTTTGTTTTGCTCTCTCGTGACCTGGCGCTATTACCTATATTATTACTATATCCTATAATCGCCCGATTGTAATCGGTCTGAAAGAGGATTGGAGATACATAAAAAAGACCGCCCGGAGAGCGGTCTGTTACGACACCAGATGGAGGTTAATTACAACATTTGTTGTAGCTCGCCTTGACCGGGTTATTCTTTGGAAATACGGGGTAGAAACTCTGCCGGGTCCACATTATCTATCACGATATGCCAGCCCTGGCAGGCTTCACAACGGAACCAGGTGACTCGCCCGCTGGGAATATCAAACTGCTTATGCTTTTCCGCCATAATTCGCCTACCGGTATGGGGGCAGTAAATGGGTTCCAGAATCAATTCCTGGGTAATTGTCTCATTATCATTCATCCCAAAACCTTTCCTTTCACCCTAACTTGAACTGTTAGCATGATAGCTCAAAGCTCCGAATTCCTCAACTTTATAAAGAGAGGGGCGCTAAAGTAGCGTCCCTCTCTTGATTGATTCCTATCAGAAATTTATGACGGGATGGGGGATTCCGCAGAAGCCAGGGCAGACCAAAGCGTTTCGATGGAGCAGCCTTTGGCCAAAAAAACGTCAATTCCGGCGGCGCTGGCCTCACTGCGGCGAGCATTATAGACAGTCAACATGATGATTTTAACTTGCGGCCACTGCCGTTTGATACAGCGGCTGGCTGCCAGCCCATCCATGACGGGCATTTGGGCATCCATTAAGACGACATCTGGCTGGCAAGTTTCGACCAGGTTTACGGCTTCCTGACCATCCGCTGCTTCTCCAATTACTTTAATGGCCGGCAAAGTGGCCAACAAGGCCCGCAGACCCCGCCGGGAGCGGGGATGGTCATCGGCAATCAAAACACGGATAGGGTTAGACATTTAATTGCTTGTTTTTCGATCCTGTTCATTATTTTTATTTACACTTGCAGTATACCCTCGCTGCCTCTTTTTGTAATCAGCCAGAGTACGGGTTAACCATAAACAAAAAGGACTGTTCTTAGAACAGTCCTTTTCCACAAAAAACGGATAGAGCCTACAACATTTGTTGTAGCATACGACCACCGACCGCCGACGACCGACCGCCGTTTATTGTCTGTTCGGCGGTTTGCGGTCAGCGGTCAAGAGGTCAGCCGGCATCGTCAAGCGAAGCCAGACCCTTTTGCAGGGCGTAGAGAGCAGCCTGGGTGCGGCTGGCCAGGTGTAACTTGCTTAAAATGTTGCTCACGTGGGTGCGCACGGTCGCTTCGCTAATGATGAGCTGGTCGGCGATTTGCTGGTTGCCCATCCCGCGGGCGACCAGCCGCAGCACATCTACCTCCCGTTCGGTCAGCGGCTCGGATGTCGGCTGCTGCTCCGGCGCGGGCGGGCGCAACAGTTCCTGCAAAACTTTGCGAGCTATGGTCGGATGTAGCGACGACTCGCCCCGGTGAACCTGTCGAATCGCCTGGATCAACTCCTCGGGGCTGGAATCTTTGAGCAGATAGCCCAGCGCGCCGGCCTTGATGGCCGGAAAAACCTTATCATCGGTGGCAAAGCTGGTCAAGACCAGGATGCGGGCTTTGGGGTTGCCGGCGGTGATGTGGCCGATGGCCTCGATCCCGCCCATTTCGGGCATCTGCAAATCCATGAGAATCACATCCGGCTTCAGCTTTTCGACCTGCCGGATGGCTTCTTTGCCATTTTCAGCTTCACCAGCAACCTCGATGTTTGGCTCCGTAGCCAGCAGCGCCTGGATACCCTTGCGCACAATGGCTTGATCGTCGGTAATTAAAACCCGGATTTTTTGGCTCATGGCCTTACCTCCACTTTGATTTTTGTTCCCTGACCGGGTAGGCTGTCAATGGTCAAACAGGCTCCGAGTTGAGCAACCCGCTCCTCCATGCTGCGCAGACCCAGGCCGGCTCGTTCGCGGATCGTATTTGGATTAAATCCCCGGCCATCGTCGGCAATTTCTAAAGCGACCTGGTGCGGGTCTAAACTTAAGTAAATGGAGATGCGCTGCGCCTGGGCATGCTTGAGGGCGTTGTTCAACGCCTCCTGGGCAATACGGTACAGGCCCTCTTCAATTTTCGGAGGCAGCAGCAGTTCTTCATCCCCAGCCACTTTCAATTCCGTGGCCAGCCCGGAGCGGCGTTCGACCGCTTCCAGCCGGATTTGCAGAGCGGCAATTAAGCCTTCTTCCTCTAAAACAGGCGGCCGCAGCTCAAACAAGAGCAGGCGCATCTCCTGTAACGCCTCCTGGGCGGTCCCGCGCAATTCGTTCAGATGGTCGGTAGCCAGTTCTACTTTGCCGGCGGTCAGCAGCCGCGCTGCCGCCTCGGCAAACATGGTGACGCCATACAGGGCCTGCGTCACCGAGTCGTGCAGCTCGCGGGCCAGGCGCTGGCGTTCTTCGAGAATGGCGGCCTGTTCGGCCTGGTCAAAGAGGCGGGCGTTCTCAATGGCCAGGGCCACCTGGTCGGCAAAAGAGACAGCCAGGCCAATTTCTTCTTCAGTAAACAGGCGCGGCTGGCTATAGTATAGCATAATTCCGCCATAAACCTCATCTTTGACCACCAGCGGGACGCCCAACATCGCATGAAACCGCGACATCACATCAACCAGGAGCGCCCACTGCTGCGGGTTTTGGCGGAGATTCTCTGTCTCTACAGGAGAAACTTGAGTGACATCAGGCACGGTCATAGGTTGGATTTGCTGCACCACCCGGCCTACCAGCGCCTCGCCCACTGGAATTTCAATCATGGCATACTCGGCCGGTAATCCCTGGGCTGCCTGGAGTTTGAGCGGTCCATTTTTATCCTGCAGCCGGAATAGGGCCACGGCATCACTGCCAAGCAGCCGGCTGGCCTGGGCAACGATATAGTCTAGAATCTCATTGAGCGGCCGGCTGGAGTTGAGCACAGTCAAAATGTCGCGCAACCCTTCGGCTACCTGGCGGCGCTGCTCGGCCTCGTACCGGCGTTCCTGTTCCTCCTGGTAGAGCCGGGCATTCTCCAGGCCGATGACAGCGCCGGAGGCAAGCATGCCCATGACTCGTTCATCATCTCCGGTAAACGGCCCGGAAGTTTTATTAATAACCGAAATCGAGCCAATGGTTTTGGTCCCGGAGATGAGCGGCATGATGAGCAAAGAGCGAGCTTGCAGCCGCTGGACTAAATCCCTGTTAGCGCCTGGCTCTTGTTCAGCGTCGGCAATCCGCAAGGCCTGGTTGGACTTAATGGCCCGGCCGGTAACCGATTGGTCCACGGGCAGCCGATAGCCAACCCCAATATCAAAAACGTTTTCACCGGAAATGACGGAGAGGCATAATTCATCCTGTTCCAGCATGAAGACAAACGCGCCACGAGCCGAGGTTAACCGGCGGGCTTCGTCGGCAATGAGTTGGAGCACGGCCTGGGAGTCCAGGCGGCTGGTAATGGCTTGCTGCACGGCGAACAGCGTTTCAATTTCGTCTACCCGCCGGCGCGTTTCGGCGTAGAGTTGGGCGTTTTCAATCGCCACTGCAGCCTGGTCGCTGGCGGAGCGGAGCAGCTCGCGTTCGTTGCGAGCGACAGCCCGCGGCCCATTCCGGGTGGCCAGGCACAATGTCCCCAACAGCCGCTCCCTGGCCCGCAGGGGGAAAATTGCCAGGGCGGTCAGGCCTTCCTGTCGAGCCAGCGGATAGACATCGCTGGCCAGCAAATCCTCGACAATAACTGGCTTGCTGGCCGCAGGGCTAGGCAGGAGGGTGGTTACACTCTGCCGTTCCGCCAGACGGGTAAATTCGGGCGACAAGCCGCGCTGGGTGCGGAGGATTAACTCATCGCCCTCCTCATCCCACAGGCGAATCTCGCCTGCTTCCACATTCAATAAGCCCAAAGTTTCGTCCAAGACCCGGTCCAGGGTATCGGATAAATCGAGCGACTCATTGACGCTGGCGCTAATAGCATTAAGGATCGCAAACTGCTTGGTCAGCGCGGCCAGCTCATTGGTACGGGTTGCCACCCGCTGTTCCAGGGTGGAATATGACTCCTGGATTTGAGCCGCCATGAGGTTAAACTGCCCGGCCAGTTTCTCAATTTCGTCGCCGCTGTGGGCGGTAATCCTCCGCCCAAAATTACCCCGGGCAACTTCTTGGGCTGCTTCGGTCAAATCCTCAATCGGTTTGGTGATGCGCCGCACCCCGACGGTAACGACGACAGCCGGGATGATGATGCCCAAAGCCAGCAGGATTAAGAGAAAGGTGCGATACCCTTGACCGGCGCTGGTGAGCGCGGCCCAACTTTCCTCAGTTACCAGGGTCCAGGGAGTGCCAGGAACCGGGGCGTAGCCGGCCACGGTGTCGCGGCCGGTTACATTTGAGGTACGAATGGAGCCAACTCTGCCCTGGAGTGCCTCCTGTACCACCGGCTGGGTTGAGAAATCAGTGCCGATCCGGTTAATATCAGAATGGTAAATGACCCGGCCAGCGCTATCTAAAAGATAGGTGTTGCCGTTTTCGGCCAGGCGCAGCTTGACGATGCCACCGTAGAAGGCGCTGACCGTTCTGGCCCCCAGCCGAAACATGCCAACTATAGCGCCTAAAAACTCGCCCCGATCGCCGGTGATGGGTACGGCGAGAGCAATAACCTCAATACCTTGCGGCCCGTCGGCAACAATGTCGGAGAAGGTGGGCCGGGGAGCGCGGGCCATCTGGCGAAAATAGGCCCGGTCGGACCAGTTCTGGCCGATGATATCGCGCCGCTCCGGTTCGGCTGCCATGACGATGCCAAAATTGTCGAGCACCACAACTCCGCCATCAAAGATAACCAGGCGGTTGCTGCTCTGTTTGAGGTTTTGCTGGCGTGAATTAGATATCGTCATGAGCCGGGCAGCGCTGGAGAGCAAGTTGGTATGCTCGGTGAGTTCAGTAGTAAGTTGACTGGCAGAGAGACGAACCAGTTCCTGGTCGCGGGCAATGACGAAGTTTTCGGTTACTTGTTCATAAGAGTAAAAGGTGACCAGGGCAACCGTGACCAGAATAACAACCGTTGGTACAAAAGACCAGGCGATGATTTTGGCATAAAGACTACCCCAGCGGATTCCCAATAACATCGGCTAACCTTACTTCTGCGCTGCCTGGGCCGCCTGGATCTGGCGGCAAGCTTCTTCCATAATGCTCACCGGGGCCTGACCCAGGGTAAAGATTTGGTGCCAGGCCGCATCGGTAATCTGTTTGGCTTCGGCCTGATTGGCAAAAATTTCGGCGGTGACGGAGTAACCTTTAAGATGACCGTCGGCAAAAGCGACCAGGTCTACATCACGAGCCTTTTCAGGGAATTCCTGGCGAACAAAGCCAACCCACTCGTCAATAAGCGAGGCGCGAGCCGGCTGGAGGAAACTGGCTCGGGCCATGGCCCGGCCATAATCTTTGCTGATAAGAAACTTGATCAATTCCCAGGCCGCTTCTGGATATTTTGTGCCGGCGTAGATACCGAAGCCGTCAGTTGTAGCCAGGGTGAACCGGCGCACCGGGCCGGCCGGAAAAGGAGCTACACCCACCCGGAAATTAGCTCCGGCCAGAATATCTTTTAAGGCCCAGGAACCATCTTCGACCATGGCCAGTTTTTCGGCAACAAAAGCCTGGCGAGTGGGCAGGTTCTGGACATCCAGAAAGCTGGCCATCACCCGATCATCCCACATGCGGGCGCGCAGCCACTCCAGCCCGGCCAGCGCTTCCGGTTCAGCCATGCGGCAGCGAGTGGGGTTCTGGGGGTCTACAAAGTGACCCCCCCAACCGTTGGCGTAGAGTTGAAGCCGATCCCAGGTAATGTCAACCATACTACCCCAGAGGTCGGTTTGACCGTCACCATCACGATCATGGGTAAGCTGGCGCATGGCGGCCAGGTAGTCGGCGTAAGTCCAGGTATTGGTGGGATACTCAACACCATACTGATCAAAGATATCTTTATTAAAGTAGAGCGCCAGCGCCCCGTGATACTTGGGCAAGCCGTATTGACGTCCATCCCGAGTAAAAAATGAACGATACTGGGCCGGGTTCCAGTCGGCGATGGTGGCTTGGTCCAGATCGGCTTCAACATAGGGGCGCAAGTCCAGCGCGTAACCTTGCTGCGCCCAGATGGGGAAAAAGTCACAGCAACCCTCGAAGATATCGGGGGCGGACCCGGCTTGGAGGTCGGCCAGCATTTTTTCTTCTAAATTTTCTGGATCAGGCGTATAAAAGACGTGGATATGGGGGTGGCTCTCATGAAACTCGGCCAGTAGCTGTTGAACCATCGGCGGGAACCACTCGGTACGCCAATCCTGATAAACGAGTTGGATTTTTTCCGGCGTTTCGGGCTGGGCGGAAAATGGTGTCAGCGGCGACGTAGAATTGCATGCACTCAAGACCGCACCAGCCGCAGCAAAAGTTCCCCAGCGTAGAAAAATTCGCCGCGAGGTTTTGGTTTTAGTAACTGCCCGGACAGGAGTTGAAACTGGAGCGAAGACGGGGGGTGGCTGGGTATGGTCAATTTTGTGCTTCAATGCTTCTACCTGACTATCAGCGGTAATGATTTGTTCTTTTGGTTGTTTCATTAATCACTGCCGCTCATAGTATACCACTTAGTGCAAATTTTGTGGTAGCTCTTGAAAGAGATAAGGTACTGTTAAGCCATCCCTGCTCTGGTAACTTCATGTGAAAACTCAAACGAAATTCAAACCGATTGCTGGTATGATAGTAACAGAGTAATGAATGCAGCACCGTAAAAGTTTATTGAAAAAGTTCTCATACTTTCAAACCAAATTCAAACTTTATTCTGATATAATACATTTAATTCTTCCTGGGGAGAAAGTTTTTCCCATTCGGAGTCTTCATTGCCACGGATCAAAAGCTAATTCCACAGTTTTTCCATAATGAACTCGTTCATTCTGCTCACAGAAAAGTAGGAGACTGATAATGACGGAAACCCTCTTGTTAATTGAAGATGATGTAACCTTATGTGAAGCCCTCCGGTTTATGCTAACCAAGAAAGGCTTCCAGGTGGAAGTGGCCAATAGCGCCATCACCGGGTTGCAAAAGGCATATTCAGTCAAACCCGATGCTATTATTTTGGATATTATGTTGCCGGATATGGATGGCTGGCAGACCTGCGCTCGTTTTAGAGAGATGTCTGATGTGCCCATCATTATGCTGACGGCGCTGGGTTCCGAGGAAAATGTGGTTAAAGGACTGAATTTGGGGGCGGATGATTATATTATCAAACCTGTGACGGCTGAGGAATTGTCGGCCCGGGTGCGGGCATTACTGCGGCGAGTTACCCGCTCCAATGGCCCGGCAGGAGCCACCACCAGCAATGGCCGCGGCCCCATCTTCACCTTTGAGAATCTGGTTATTGATTTTGACAAACATGAAGTCACGGTTGACGGTAAACGAATTGACCTCAGCCCGACTGAATTTCGTTTGCTCTCCGTCCTGGTTCGACACAAAGGGCGTATGCTGCCCCATGAATTTTTGCTGACCGAGGTCTGGGGGCCAGAGTATGTCGGCGAGATAGACTATTTGCGTTTGTATATCAGCTACTTGAGACGCAAGGTTGAGAAAGACCCTTCCAAGCCTAATTTGATTCATAACGAATGGGGTGTGGGTTACCGTTTTGGTTAATCAAGAACAGGGTAGGCCAGAGGTGAAATAAGGGCGACGTGCATAAGAAAATTTAGAGAGAGTGTTGGCTCTCTCTTCTTTTTACTTTAGGGATTCTAACTTTTTTCTAATAGTTTTTAAACGGCTTTATCATTAAATGTTGTTAAACTGGCTACTGTCAGAGGTCAAAAAGTAAGCTTCTATACCTCCAGTTCAAATTACCAAAACAAGAGGCAAATGTGGCCGGAGAAAAAGTTCTGATTGTCAACTCGAATGTGGAGTTGGTTGAGAGTATTGCTGAACAGATATTGGTCCCGCACGGGTTTAAACCGTTGCTGGCTTACAGTCAAAATGAAGGAGTCAAGTTAGCGGTGGCCAAATCGCCGCAGCTTTTGCTCCTGCATTTGTCCCTGGATTCCGCGATGCAACTTTTGCAGCGAATTGCTCAGACCGGTCGCTTAATTCCAGGCATCTTGATGGTCGAGCAGGCATCGTCACTCATTCCGGTTGAAGCACTGCGGCTAGGAGTCCAGGATTATGTCGCTGAGCCTTTTATAGCTGAAGATATCCTGCAGTCAATACGGCGGGTGTTGACCCGTGAGGCTCGCTCGATTAGTTATCAACAATTGACTGAAGAGTTGGCCGGATTTAATCAAAATTTAGAGCAGCAGACCAAAGAATTTGAATCAGTTTTAGGTACAGGCGGGCCGGGCGGATCTCTGGAAGATTTGGACTCGGTCCTTAATCGAGTTACAGAGGCGGCCGTATCTATCACCGGCGCCGATAGTGGTTATCTGTTTGTGCTTGATAAAGAAACAGAGACTCTCCGCCTGCGGGCGGCCCAGAATCTGAGCAAAATTCAAGCTAAAGCTTTTGCCACCCAGTTCGAGGACAGCATCGCTCGAGCCACGGTTCGTTCTGGCAAACCCATTCTGCTTAGCGGTAGCAGCGGGCAATATCTGGACTTGAAAACAGTTTATCCGGTTAAATCATTGCTCAACGTCCCTCTCAAAGCCGATGAACAAATCATCGGCATTTTAGGAGTGGATAACCAAACTTCTAATGCCCGTTTTTCGCTGGTGGATTTGCGCCGGCTGACCGAATTGGCAGATATGGCGGCGACTGCGGTGGTGAACGCCCGCCAATACAGCGAGGCTCGCCAGGAGATTGGACGTCACATCGAGGAGGTGGCAACGCTGCAGGCAATAGCCAGCCAACTCGGTGATATCACCGACTTTAATGTGGGTGCGCAACTTGCCTTGTCGCTGGCGCTGAATGCAACTAATGCTGAAGCCGGAGTTCTGGCTTGGAGTGAGGATGGAAAGCGCAACTCTACCCGCTACATTTTGCAGGGGAAACTGAGTGGTGTTACTGCCCCCCAACCTGATGCCACTACTCCCCATCAGTGGTGGGATGAACAGATACTCCAGGAAGTGATCAGGTCCGGGCAACCGCTGCTCTCCTATGACCTGGGCCATCGAAGCAATGGCAAAGCCAACAGCAAAAACGGGGGCTATACCCGTTCCCGGCTGGTTGTACCGATGCGGCGGGGCAACAAAATTGTGGGTGCGATTAACCTTGAAAGCACCCAGCCCAACACGTTTAGCCCGGAAGATCTGCAATTTGTCACCAGTGTGGCTGATCAAGTCGTCATTGCCCTGGAGAGCGCCCTCTTACAAGAAAAAGCTGAGTCAGAACAAGAACGGCTATCGTTGATGATGGAAGCGGTAGACAATGGTGTTTTACTGGTAGATGCCGATTTACGGCTGATGGCCCAAAATGAAGCGGCCAGCCAAATGTTGGGTTGGTCAGAGACTGATGTGGTGGGGCGTTCCGTCTGCACGTTTGAAGCTGTCAGTGAAGATGCTTCGCCAGGATTATGCCAATTGTTGAGTCAAGCCATTGAAAAACGGCAGCGAGTTGTCGGCAGTGATACGATTTTGCTGACCCAGAAAAGCGGCTCCCCTCTTCCGGTTAAAGTTAAAATTGTACCAGTGGTCCGAGAAGGGACAGCGATGGGGGCAATTTGCGCTTTTCATCTCTCTAAAAAGCGAGATGAACATATTCGCTTTGAGTTTGCCAATATGGCCGCACACCTGCTGCGAACACCCCTGACCTCCATTCAAGCGGCAGTTGACTTACTGCTCAGTTCGGAATTAGATGCGGAAGAGCAGCGGGTTATGCTCGACAAGCTGCGCGAACAGAGCCAGCGGATGCGTGAGTTTGTGAAAGAGCTAGTTGAAATGTCTCGATTGGAGGCCGGTATCGTCCGAGTTTATGCTGAACCGGTGGCGTTGTCACCCCTGCTTGATCGGGTGTTAAGCTTGATCCGGTACGAGCATCCCCAGCATGGTTTCAGTCTCACCCTTGCCGATACCATTCCAATAGTGGCGGCCGATCTGGCTAAAACTGAACTCATCCTCATGAATTTATTGCGCAATGGGGTCAGCCGCTGTCCGAATGGGGGTCACATCACCCTTGAAATTAAAGGCGATGAGGGCGAAGTTATTATTTCGGTGGCTGATGATGGCGAAGCTATCCCGTTGGCGCAGCTTGATCGGATTTTTGCCCAGTTTTATCCCGTTGACAGCACCAATGGCCCCGTGATGTCCACCTACCACCTGGGTCTTTACAGTACTAAGCGTTTGATTGAGTTACAAAATGGCCGTGTTTGGGTTGAGAGCCAGCCTGGAAACGGGTCACGATTTAGCTTTTCTTTACCTGTTTGGAGGTAGTATGCCCACAAAAATCCTGTTGATAGATGATGATCCGACCATACTTCAATTGCTAAAACTTTTTCTGGAAAATGAGGGTTATCAGGTGATGATAGCCGAGAGTGGCATGGCGGGCCTGGAGCTCGTCGCCAAACAAATGCCTGATTTGGCAATTGTGGATTTAATCATGCCGGTGCTGGACGGCTTTGAGACATGCCGGCGCCTGCGTGAATTCGGTGTCCAATCCATTTTAGTGATGAGCCACCGCCACGACGAACGCAGTGTAATCCGTTCTTTAGAAATGGGCGCCGATGATTATTTACGCAAGCCTTTTGCTGTACCCATTTTTCTGGCTAAGATTCGCACGCTGCTCCGGCGCAATGGCCAAAGCGACTACGGTGAAACACCCCTGCTGTATAATGATGGCCAGCTATTAATTGATCTGGAGCGGCGTCATATTGAAGTGCGCGGTGAATTTGTGCAGTTGACTCCCACTGAGTTTCGTTTGCTTTCGATTTTGCTGCGCAATGTGGGCCGGGTTGTCTCCCACGAAGAGTTGATCCGTGAGGTGTGGGGCGCTGAAGATGGGGCGACAATTGCTTCCCTCAAAGTTTATATCCACTACCTGCGTAATAAAATTGAAGATCATCCAAAGAAACCCCATTATCTTTTGGCTGAATGGGGCATTGGCTACCGTTTACGTGAACCAAAAATAAACACACTGCCAGCCTAAAAAGGTTGTTCTCCTTCAATAACGCTTCGTTGCTTCTCCTGATGGAGTCCAAAGCCCGTTTTGGACTCCTGACAATTTTTGATTTTCTAACTTTTTTCTAAGTATCTTCACACGGCTTTATCATTAAATATTGTTAGACTGGGGTCATAAGCTGAGGATCAGCTCATGATGAGCTTATATTTCTCACATTCATAGGAGAGAAAGATGACCCAAGCAACATATCAGTTAGCCAATCCATTACCGGTTGCCGTTAACGCTCGTTGGGCCGAACGGTTGCTGTTGGTTATTGTGCTAACCTGTGTGGATTTGGTGATGGTCTTGGCCGGTTTTTGGTTGGCTTATAATATCCGCTTTGAAATTGGAATTACCTGGTTTTACCAGCATGAAGTGCCGCCCACTGATTTTTATAAGATTTTGGTTTTCTTGATTGCCCCAGGCTGGCTCGTCGTCTTTCGCTTGTTTGGTTTATATGATTTTAAGAATCTTTTTGGCGGAACGCGCGAGTACGCTCAAGCTTTCAATGCCTCAACGTTTTGTATGATGTTGATGATTCTTTTTATCTTTTTTGGCGAAACCAGGGAGATTGCCCGCGCCTGGGTCATTCTGTCCTGGTTGCTGGTGAGTGTAGGGGTGATGTCGGGCCGATTTCTCTTGAGACGGATTGTCCAGAACCTGCGGGCCAATGGCCGTTTCCTCACCGCTGCGTTGATCATTGGGGCCAACGAAGAGGGTCTGGCCATAGCCGAACAACTTCAAGCCAACCCCAAAGCCGGGGTCTGGTTGGCCGGCTTTGCCGACGACGAACTGGGGCCGGGCAGCGAATTGTTGCCGAATGTACCCGTGCTAGGCTCGGTAGATGCGATTGGCCTTCTGGTTAGACAACATGGCATTCAAGAGATTATCGTCGCTTCCACGGCTCTGCCGCGTGAAAAATTATTGCAACTCTTTACTGCTTTCGGCTCCGAAGACAACATCACGATTCGGATGTCCTCCGGCTTGTACGAGTTGCTGACGACCGGCGTAGAAGTGCAAGAATTTGGCAATGTGCCGCTGTTGAGTGTCAACAAGGTGCGGCTGACCGGGGCGGATGTGATCATGAAAACCCTGCTGGACACCTTTCTCTCCCTGGGGGCGCTTCTGGTTTTCTTACCGGTGATGGTAGCCATGGCCATTGCTGTCCGGCTCGATTCACCTGGCCCGATTTTTCACCTGCGCCGGGTGGTCGGCGTGGGCGGCAAAGCCTTTAATGCCCTGAAATTCCGCACCATGTATGTTGACGCCGACGAGCGTCTGGCCCGTGATCCGGAATTGCGCCGGGAATTTGAACTGAACCACAAACTCAAAAATGACCCTCGCGTCACCCGCATCGGGCGTTTTCTGCGCCGCACCAGCCTGGATGAACTGCCTCAACTCATCAACGTGTTATTCGGTCAGATGAGCCTGGTCGGGCCGCGCATGATTACCGCCGAAGAGCGAGCGCGTTACGGCAAATGGCGAATGAACCTCTCGACGGTGAAGCCCGGAATTACCGGCCTGTGGCAGGTGAGTGGGCGCAGCGACGTTAGCTACGAGGAGCGGGTTATGCTGGATATGAACTATATCCGCAATTACAGTATTTGGTTTGACCTGCAGATCTTGTGGCAGACGATCCCAGCGGTGCTAAAATCTCGCGGGGCTTATTGATGAAAGGTATGATTTTGGCGGCGGGTGAGGGGCGGCGGCTGCGGCCCCTCACCGACCGTTTACCCAAACCGATGCTGCCCGTAGCAGGCCGGCCTTTGCTGGAACATACAATTACTTATCTGCGGGATTGCGGGGTAACCGATTTAGCCATAAACTTATATCATTTACCCCAGGTGGTGAGGGACTATTTTGGCGACGGCAGCCGCTGGGGAGTAACCCTGCGCTATTCCGTTGAGGAACGCCTGCTTGGATCTGCCGGAGGGGTTAAACGGCTCCAATCTTTTTTTGATGACACCTTTGTTGTTTTCTATGGCGACCTGCTCACCTGGACCGACTTGCGTCCCATGGTTGAGTTACACCGCCGGGCCGGGGTCCTGGCGACGATGGGCCTCTATCACGTGCCCGACCCCTGGAACCGGGGTATCGTTCAACTCGACGAAGCTAAAAATATCGTTCGCTTTGTCGAAAAGCCGCCTCGCGCCCAAGTTTTTTCCAATTTAGCCAATGCCGGTATTTACATTCTTGAACCAGCGGTCCTGAATCGCATTCCAGCCGAACAGGTGTATGATTTTGGGCATGATGTGTTTCCCGGCCTCCTGGCCGAAGGAGTGCAAGTCGCCGGTTATGTTATTGAAGATTTATTGATTGATATTGGCTTGCCGGAAAAATACGAAGAGGCTGACCAGATTGTCTCAAGTATGCTCGCTAAATCTTCAGAAGGATGATAGATGAAATCTGCAACTCACCATGTTCGGACCTACTTTACTCAACTCCAGGAAGTGATTGCAAACCTGCCCACCGATTTGGTTGATCAGGTTGTTGCGCTGCTGCTGGAGAGCGCCCAACAAGGGAAGAAGGTTTTTATTTTTGGCAACGGCGGCAGCGCCTCGACCGCCTCCCACTTTGCCTGTGACCTGGCCAAAAATACTCAGGTTGCTGGCGCGCCCCTATTTCGCGTGTTTGGCTTAACCGACAACATGGCCCTGATGACGGCCTGGGCCAACGATACCTCGTATGATAACGTTTTTGCCGCCCAACTCAGTCCCTTGGTTGAAGCGGGCGATGTCGTTATCGGGATCAGTTGCAGCGGCAATTCCGGGAATGTGGTGAAGGCCATGGATGTGGCTCGGCAGCGCGGCGCCATCACCATCGGTTTTACCGGAGATGAGGGGGGTAAGCTGAAGCAAATGGTGGATGTCTGTCTTCAGGTTCCCAGTCCCCGTATTGAGCAGCAGGAAGACGCCCATTTAATTCTGGAGCATTGTATCTGCGCCGCCGTCCGGGCCGAGCTGGCTAAGGCTGCCGTCTCTCACTCTCTGTAAGTAACCTGTTCAGTTCTGGGGGGCAATCATCATGCGGGCTATTTTCCTCGATCGTGATGGTGTCATCTGCAAAAACCGATCCGATCACGTAAAAAGTTGGGCTGAATTTGAATTTTTACCGGGGGTTAAAGAAAGCCTGGCTGCACTGAGCCGGTTGGGTCTACCTCTCATTGTAGTCACGAATCAGGCGGCAATCGGCCGGGAGTTGATGACCATCGAGCTGCTCGAAGATATTCACCAACGAATGACGGCGGAGGTTGCAGTCCATGGAGGACGGATTGATCGGATTATGTACTGCCCCCATCGCCCCGAGGACGGCTGTGATTGTCGCAAGCCAAACCCGGGCATGTTAGTGCAGGCCGCGGCTGAAATGGACCTTGATTTAACCCGCTCCTATCTGGTTGGCGACGCTGCAACGGATATTCAGGCCGGCCAGCAGGTCGGCTGTCATACCATCTTGGTCCTGACCGGCCGGGGTATTGAACAACTCATCCCCACGCTTCACTTTACTGGCGGACACCTTTTAACGATTGCTCACGATTTAAGGGAGGCCACTGATTACATTCTCAGGACAGAATTGAGCCTGAGCAATGAACCGGAACTGGCAAATTTGGCCCAGTACCAGCAACTGGGAGCGGCAACCAAGTTTCGAGAAAGCCTTTAAGGAGCCTGCTTATGAGGGAACAACTCCGTTACTATCTGGCCGGGCAAGCCTCAAGTTGGCCCGTTTATATCCTTGAGCAACTGATACTGAACCTATGTAGTTGGGTGCCCACCATTATTGGCATTGGCTTACGTGGCCTGGCCTACCGGCTTATCATGAAACTGAACGGCCTGCCCGCTATTGAGGCTGGCGTACGAATTGCTCATGCCAATGGAGTTACCCTGGGTAAAGGTATTTATTTGGATCAGGGAGTTTACCTGCATGCGCTGCCGGGCGGGATCTCAATCGGGGATAGTACCTTTGTGATGCACCACACCATGCTGCACGTTTTTAATTTTCGCAATTTGCCCCAGGCGGGTATTACGATCGGCAAAAACTGTTTTATCGGCGAATTCAATGTGGTTCGCGGCCAGGGAGGTGTCCGGATTGGTAACGGAGTATATACCGGGCCGATGGTTCAAATTGTGGCCGTAAACCATGTCTACCAGGATCCTAACCGGCCCATTCGCGAGCAGGGAATCACGGCGCAGGGCATTGTCATTGAAGATGATGTCTGGATCGGCGCGGGGGCAACAGTCGTTGACGGTGTAACCATTGGCCAAGGAAGTATTATCGGCGCGGGCGCAGTTGTAACCAGTGATATCCCCCCCTACAGTATCGCCGTTGGAACCCCGGCCAAACCGATAAAAGACCGGCGTCAATTGGGTAATAATCATCATGAGGCCGAGGTGTTTTTCGGAGCGTTAGAGAAATTTCGTGGCTAACGGCCTCATCTCCCCTGGATAGGTTTCATTACCCAATGTGTAACTCAACATAATTATGCTTGTTTGCCTTCAAGCGGAGCGTTGAAACGCCCCGCTGCTACCCAAAACCTGTTAAAAACAGGTTGAAACGGCTTCATTGAAACGCAGTTGAGAGATAAATAGCGGTTTTGAGTGCGTTTTGAACGCACTTTTGGTATCAGCCGATGGTTTCAACCATCGGTGCAAAAAGAGTCGCACATTAGATTTCATTCTCTGTTGCTCAACTGAACCAAAAATCCTACTTGGGTAGATTTTT
Organism: Anaerolineae bacterium; assembly: GCA_023382535.1. The sequence goes on from JAHDWA010000006.1 coordinate 74,698, forward strand.
ACTTCAAACTCAATTCAAACCTAGCTATGTTACAATGACTCATAGTTAGCCGGTTATCCCTGTCATTATTAGAGGAGATCAAAGTAGTGAACACCTTATCAGTCGTCATTCCCGCCCTGAATGAAGAAGACGGTATCGCCGACATCATCGAGCGCGTGCTGGCGGTTAAAACATCGCTGGCCAATGCCGGCGTCACCGAACTGGAATTGATTATCGTTGACGATGGTTCTCAAGACCGTACGCCTGAAATCGTTGCCGGTTACCCTGAAGTTGTTCTGGTGAGACACCCGGTCAATCAGGGCTATGGCGCTGCCATCAAAACCGGCTTTCGTCAGGCCAAGGGTAACTTGCTGGCCTTTTTGGATGCGGATGGAACTTATCCTCCTGAGGCTTACCCCCAACTCTGCCGGCCTATTGTCGAAGGTAAGGCCGATGTCGTCGTGGGTTCACGTATGGCCGGCAGCGACAGCGAGATGCCGCTGGTCCGCCGAATTGGCAACACCATTTTTGCGACCCTGGTCAGTATTATCAGCAACCGCCATGTTACCGATAGCGCCAGCGGCCAGCGCGTGCTCCGCCGGGAAGCGCTGCTCAAGCTTTACCCGCTGCCCGATGGCCTTAACTTTACCCCGGTTATGAGCACGCGGGCGATGTATGAGGATTTGAGCATTGTTGAGGTGCCGATTACCTATTCCGAGCGGGTGGGCCGTTCCAAGTTAAGCGTAGTCCGCGATGGAATGCGCTTCCTCAATACCATTTTAATGACGGCATTAACCTATAACCCGGCGCGTATTTTTGGCCTGATCGGGACCGGCCTGATCGGGTTGGGTATTCTGTCAGCTTCGTGGCGTACTCTCAGCCGCAGCAAAGCCAAGCGTGAAGACTCTCAGCTTGTCTCCTGGTTTGTAGGTTTGGTGTTAGGCTCAGCGGGGGTCAACATCTTTTCGATTGGAACGGTCTTTAATTACCTGGTTTCTCTCTTCCATAAGCGCCCTATTCGACAAGGTGTGTTAGGCAAGCCGCTGTTGAACAAACCGCTCGAAGGACAATTTGGCTGGATGGGGCTAGGCTCGATGACCCTGGGCGGGCTAATCTACAGCTTTTCGGTCTGGCGGCGTTGGGATCGCTCCAAGCACAAACCACAAGTCGCTCCCTGGTTTGCCCCGGCAGCCAGTACAATCCTGGTCTTGACCGGCCTGCAGTTGATCACCTCTTGGCTGCTGACCCTGGTCTTATCCGAGTTGACCAAGCGCGATGCTAAAGCTCAGAAGGACCTGGGCAAATTTAGCCCTAATGGACGCCATTAAACATTGAAGAGTCTCGATTGGACTGAATTATTAGCAGACTTCGATTGATAAGGGGAACCGTCATGTCAACTGAATGGATCAATCTTGGCACACGACCGATTAAAAAAATGCGCCCGGCTGAATTTCCTGATATCAGCGCGATGCTGCAAGAACCCACCAAAGCGAAAAGAAGCCCGGAGATGGTGGATGTGTTGTTAGTTAATCCACCCGCCCCCGATGGGGGTATCTGGATCAGGTCGCAGCACCGGGTGGGCCGGCGTTCCCGCGAAAATATGATTTGGCCCCAAATGGAACTGGCCACCTTTGCCGCTTGTTTACAGCCGGAATACAAGGTAGAGATTGTTGATGCCATTGCTACCCGCATGACTTGGGCTGAATTTGAAGACCTGTTAGCGAGAAAGCGGCCCCGATACTATCTAACCCAGGTGACTGCCCCCACCTTAACCAATGATATGTATGGTGTTTTTCTGGCTAAGAGCAAAGGGGCTAAAACAATTGCCTTTGGCACTCACGTTACGCCTAATACGGTCAACACCATGACGGACTATCCGGCCCTTGATTATGTCCTGCGAGGCGAGCCAGAGCTGACCCTGCGTGAGTTGATTGACGGGCTTGACGGTAAAACCGGTCAAAATGAGGCGATGGAAGTTCTGATGCAGAAAACCGATCCCACCCGCGCGCCACTCTCCTCTGAGATGGCGAGCCGGGGCGATTTCAGTTCGGTCAAGGGCCTGGCCTGGCGCTGCGCCGGCCAAATCAAGCTCAACCCGGACCGGCCTTATATCCCCAACCTGGATGACCTGCCGCTGCCGCTGCATCACTTATTACCCTGGGATAACTATCGGCTGCCACTTATTAAAGGACCGTATACCTTTGTGGTGCCCAGTCGTGGTTGTCCCGCAGGCTGTAAATACTGTATCAAGCATGTGAGTTACAATTACTCGGTCCGGGTGCGCTCGGCGGAAAATATTATGGCCGAACTGTGGATGCTTAAAAAGCTGGGTATCAACAATGTGATGTTGTACGCGGATCTATTTACGGTCAATCGGGAGCAGGTGATGAGCATCTGTAAAGCGATGATCGAAGAAAAGATTGACATGAAGTGGATGTGCAACAGCCGGGTTGATTATGTGGACGAAGAAATGCTGGCGATGATGGGTAAGGCCGGCTGCCACATGATTTCCTGGGGCATCGAGTCCGGTTCGGAAGAAATTCTTAAACGAGCCAGAAAAGGCGCTTCGCCCGATAAAGCAGCTCAGGCTTTGCGGTGGTCAAGAAAGGCCGGGATTAAGAACTTTGGGTATTTCATCATCGGCTTACCCGGCGAAACCGAGGAAACCATTAAACAGACAATTGCCTTCTCCAAAACCTTGCCGCTCAACGTCGCGATCTTCCACATCGCCGCGCCGTATCCTGGCACCCCCTTCTTCTATGAGGTGGTTGAAAACGGCTGGTTCCGCCCCGGCACCAATTGGGAGCAGGTAGATATGGACCAATCAACCGTGCTGGACTACGCCGATTTGCCCGCCGAGAGGCTTATGTATTGGCAAAAGCGCGCTACCCGCGAGTGGGCTTTGCGGCCTGAGCCAATCTGGACCATTGTCAAGGGCCTCAATACCTGGGCCGGCTTCAAAAGCGCTGTAGATGCCGGGTTGCAGACCCTCTCGTTTATTCGCAGTTAGAGATAGAGCTGGGCAGTGACTGCGCCTTGATGGAGTCACTGCCCAGCCTCTCTTTTTTTGACCATTGATGGTCATTCATGTGCATTTGAGTTCATCATTTGTCATTAGAAGCAGCTCATCCAGGATGGAGAAAATCTTGTGACTCAGCCGGATAGTTCAACAGCAGCCGAAAAAGTAACCCCAACGGTAGCAGCCTCTTTCAACCCCGCCCCATCCCTTCCGGTGGATGAATTGTTGACCGTTGCCGAAGTGGCTGTCTACCTAAAGTTAAGCCGCCGCACCGCCTGGCGTTGGTGTAAAGCTGGGCAACTCCCTGCCGTTAAAGTAGGACACCAGTGGCGGGTCGCTCGAAGCGATTTGGAGAGTTTTGTTCGCAGACATGGTAAGTTGAGGCTATGAATCAAAACAAATCCGATAAATTATTGCGCCTTGGTTTGATTACTGCCGGGGCACTGCTGATCATAGTCAGCGGGATTTACGCCGCCTTAAACTTCGCTGCACCCAGCCCGCCGCCGGAGGTGCCTATACCGGTACTGGTGACGCCCAGCCCGGTGCGAACCGTAGAAGCTGCGCCCACTGCCACACCTGTCGCCCTGGCAACCCCCACCCCAATTCCGTCCCCGACCGCTACGGCAACTCCCACCACGCCTCCGGCCAGCCCGACCTCTGATTTGCCTGTGGGCGGGATCGTTTATGCTTTGTCGCCTGATGTTAATTCAGTAGGCTGGGTCCAGGCGGGCGAAGATGGCAATCATTTTGGTGAAAGCTTTCTTTATACCGGGCTGCGCGATAATCTGTTGTATCACGGGGCCATGCAGTTTGATCTGTCCTTTATCCCCAATGGGTCCACTATCTTTCTGGCTGAACTCGAACTCACCGGTCTGGCCGGCGATGGTTTGACCGATGCGAGTTCTTTTGCCGTCAACATTTTGACCGAAGACATTGACGCCGATTGGTCGCGTCACGATTTTGAGACTATCCATAACGCAGAGATTGACGAAACCCTAAGACCTGTTCTTACCGCAGGTGATTTGGGAGAAGGAAAGATCAATACCCTGGTCCTTAATGCTGCCCAACGCAGTATTATCGAAAAACGCCTGGAGGGCAACAGTATTTCCCTACGCATAGACGACCTGGCCCCGGAGTTAGCCGGATGGTTCGCCTGGGACAGTGGCCACGGCGATCAATCCAAAGGCCGTGGACCGATTCTGCGCATGGGGGTGCTGCCTCCGGTAGCGACCGAGGCAGCGACGGAAGAGGTGGCTGCTCTTAGTACGCCGACACCCACACCGACCTTTGTCGTCGTTACCAGCACCCCCACCCCGGAGAATATCCTGACTGTCGCGGCGATTGCTCCGACGATAACGTACGAGGCAACCACAACCGGTACGCCTACGCCCGTCCCGGCTAACTGGGTTACGCCCATGATCGTCACAGAGACGCCGCTGCCAGAGAACGAGGCGACCGCCCTCTTCCAGGCCGCCGAAGCAACGGCCGTGGTCATTGCTTTTGGCACGCCCACCCCTGGCGCGCCGATGGTGGTTGCCACGCCGACTCCCACCGAGACGGCTACGCCTGTGCTTATTCCGTTGGAGGGTGAGCTGCCATCCCTGCCCGTCACCCCAGTATTTACCGTAACTGTTCAATTCATGCCAGAGGTGTTGTTTGGCAAAATTGCTTTCAAATCCGATCGTACCGGCAAGGAAGAAATCTACGTTATCAACCCTGATGGGAGTGGCTTGGCCCTGTTGACCCATTGCTGGGCTTACGCTTTGGCCGAACAAGCCGATGTCTACTCTTCTGATGGTCGTTTCCGGGTGTTTACCAAAGACACGACCCGCTTTAAGGGTGTGCAAAACGCTGACGGAACCGAGCAGACGATCAAAGAAAATGCACCGACGCTGTTCTGGTATGATGCTTTCTACAAGCAGGAGGAGCAGCTATCTCAGTTTGGATCAGGGATCGCCTACGGGGGGGTCTGGTCTCCAACCCAAGAGCAAATTGCCTTTGTTTCAACCGAGAGCCAAAACGACGAGATCTGGGTGGTAAACCGGGATGGTTCCGGCCTGCTGCAGTTGACCCGTGACGAGTACTCCTGGTGGGACAAGCATCCCTCCTGGTCGCCCAATGGCCAGCATCTCGTCTTCTGGTCGAATCGGACCGGCCACGGCCAAATTTTTGTGATGAATGCCGATGGCAGCAACCTCTACAGTTTGAGCCGGACAGGTTTCAATGATTATGATCCGGTTTGGATCAAGTACCCGGGGATTCCCAGCTTCAACTCGGAAGCGGAAGATGGCCGGCCTGATTATATTGGCTCTCTTGGCTTTTGTGGGAATGGAATAGAACTCAATTGTTCTGCCTTTAAAACCCAGGCAGAGGCGCAGGCGGTCTATACTGCCGCAGGCGGTCCTTTATCGGATCCTTATGGTTTGGACCTTGATCGGAACAATCTGGCATGCGAAAACCTGCCCTAACTCATAAACACCTATTTGGTTTACATCACCTTGAAAGGATTGCTCCATGATTATTACCCGGACTCCTTTGCGTATCAGTTTTGCCGGCGGCGGCAGCGACCTGCCCGCTTTTTATGAGAAAGAGCAGGGGGCAGTGGTCAGCACGGCTATTGATAAATACATCTATATTACCGTCAACCCAAAGTTTGACCATAAGATTCGAGCCAGCTACTCCGTCACAGAAATTGTGGATACCGTCGAAGAGGTTCGACACGAGCTAATCCGCGAGGCGCTGCACTTATTGGAAATCGAACAGGGTATTGAAATTACTTCTATTTCTGACATTCCCTCGCAAGGTACGGGGCTAGGGTCTTCGAGCAGTTATACGGTGGGTTTGCTCAATGCGTTATACGCTTACCTGGGACACATGGCCGGGGCCGAACGATTGGCCCGCGAGGCCTGCTACATTGAAATTGACCGCTGTGGCAAAGCTATTGGCAAGCAGGATCAATATATTGCTGCTTATGGCGGCCTCCAGTACATTCGCTTTAATCCTGATGGCAGTGTCTTCACCGACCCGGTTATCTGCTCGCTTGACACCCGCAAACGACTGCAATCGAGACTGTTGCTGCTTTATACCGGTTTAACCCGCCGCGCTGATGACATCTTAACCGAACAAACTCGCGAAACTCGCTCCAATGAGGGCAAGCAAGCCTCGCTGCGGCGCATGGTCAATCTGGCCGACCAACTGTGTGAAGCTCTGGGCCGCGATGAAATAGATGCTTTTGGTGAAATTCTGCATACCGGCTGGCTGGAGAAACGAGAGTTGGCTGCTGGTATCAGTAACGGTTGTATTGATGCATGGTATGAGCGTGCTCGCGCCGCTGGAGCGATTGGCGGCAAGCTCTTGGGGGCTGGCGGCGGTGGCTTTTTATTACTCTATGCCGACCCGGCTTTCCATGCCGACATTTGTCATGCCCTGCCTGAACTACGTCCTATTCCTTTCCACTTCTGCCCCCAGGGTAGCAAGGTTATTTACGTTGAAGAGAACGGCTATAAACCATAATATCCGGGCTTATCCTGCGGGTGTGGGGTCAATATCGCCCAACTGAGAGAGGAAACTTAAGATGATGGATTTAGGAAAGTACTTCAAAATTGGTTTGCGCTGGTGGTGGCTCATCCTGCTGAGTATGGCTTTGTCGGCCACAGCTAGCTATTTCTACAGCCAGGACCAACCCAGGGTTTATGCTGCCAGAACAACATTAATGGTTGGCGCCAGTGTGATTGAGAATACCAAGCCAAACGAACAGGATTTGGGACTTAGCCGGACCCTGGCTCAAGTATACGGCGAACTGGCCCTGCGCCGGCCTATTACCCAGGCAGTTATTGACCGGCTGGGGTTGCAGATGAGCCCCGATGAATTGAGCGAGATGATTCAGACCGGCGTCATTCCCAGCGCCCAATTGCTGGAGATTTATGTCTTTGATGTTCACCCCCAGCGAGCGCAGCTTTTAGCCAATGCCATTGCCGAGGAGCTGATTTTGCAGAGCCCCGGGGGCAGCGGCAATGAGCAGGAACGGGACAAGTTTATCCGGGCGCAGATGCAGGATTTGCAGAGCAAGATTCAAGATGCCGACGCCAAGATTAAGGAGTTGGAAAATAAGTTAGGCGGCCTGACCTCGGCGGTAGAAATTGCTGAAGCGCAGTCCCAACTGACTCAACTGGAACAGCTAAAAGGGGACTATCAAAGCAATTATAATCAGTTTTTATCCAATGTTTCTGAGGCTTCACCCAATCGCCTGGCCGTTTTTGAATCGGCCACTGAGCCGACCACGCCGGTTTCGCCCAATGTTAAAATGAACGTGGCTATTGCGGCTGCGGCTGGGTTAGTGCTGGCGCTCGGAACGATTATTTTCCTGGAATTTTTTAGCGATACTCTCATCTGGAATCCCGGGGAAACTTCGTCTGTACTGGGCCTGCCTGTGCTGGGCGCGGTTGGTAGAGTTGACAAAAATAGCGACACTTTATTGATCAAAAGTGAAGAGTGGTCCCCCAATCTTGATGCGCTCCGCACCCTGCGTAGTACGATTATGCTGGCCGCCGAGGGTAATTCCCTCTCTACACTGCTGATTACCAGTTCTCTCCCCGGCGAAGGCAAAAGTTTCCTGTCGGCTAACCTCGCGGCTATCATTGCCTCTCCTGGCGCTAGCCTGGCCAACATCATTACCTCACCTGGCTCCAGGGTAATCCTAATTGACGCAGACCTGCACAGACCTTCTTTGCACGAAATGTTTGACATGCCCAATCTAATGGGCCTGGCGGATGTGCTGGGGATGCCTGAAAGCACCATGGAAGCTCTTCTCAAGAAGACCCTCCGGCCGACGGGTATTGATAACTTGTTACTGCTGCCGGCCGGCCGCGCTCCCCTGGACCCCGGGGCTCTGATCCACTCCTCGAAGTTTCAAAAGATGCTGGCGTTACTTAAGCCGAATGCTGATTTAATCATTATAGACAGTGGTCCGGTGTTAAGAGTAGTGGAAACAAAAGTCATTGCCAATCTTGTTGACGGTGTAGTTCTGGTCATCAGCGATGGCCAGGTCCGGCGCAAGGCGGTCCAGCAGATTATTGATTACTTCCGGGGTAAGCCAAACAATAATCTGTTAGGCTTGGTTTTTAACCGAGTCAAAGCAGTCTCGCGTGGTTATGGTTACTATTCTGGCTACAGTACCCGAGACAAAATGCAGCGAGTGGGTCGTAACCAACAGGCTGACACGGGGATGGTGACCCTGGCCGAAGCCACGGATTACCTGGGCGTGAGCGAAGAAACAGTTCGCCGCTGGTGTGACCAGGGGCGTTTACCGGCCCTTAAAAAAGGCCGCAAGTGGTTGCTGCGCCTGGAGGATTTAAATGAATTTGTTGGGACTTACCAGCACGGCAGCGGCGACGAAAGTAGTCCGAGCACGGTAGTAGAGAAAGAACCCGCCGTTCAACCCAACTCGCCTAATGGGCAAGAGCATCCTGAGCCTCAAGTCCTTCAAGAACGCCCTTAATTTGAGCTGAGAAACTTTGCTGACCTTTCTGGACACCATCATGACTAGAAACTATCAAATCAACCGGTATGTTGTACTCATCTTTACTTTCTTCGTTACCATCAACCTGATCGCTCTAACGCCCTCCCTGGCGCTCGCTGAGCTGCCCCCCCGGCCTGGACTCCCACCGCCCAGTTCTGATCCCGCTTCTGATTCCGATGAGGATAACCCCATCGGAGGTTATATTGTTCTGCAGGTTCCTACGGCTCCGGCAGGATTATGGACTGTCGTCCAATGGCAAGATCAAGCCGGAAGGTGGCATGATACTGACGGGTGGCGTGGTCTGCTGGACGACGGCCGGCAGAAAGTGTGGTGGATTGATCCGGCTGATTTTGGCAAAGGCCCCTTCCAGTGGGCCGTGTATCAGGAGCAAAACGGTGAGTTGCTGGCAAGCAGTTCTTCGTTTAACTTGCCCAGTACAGCTTATGAAACAGTATTGGCCGAGATAGAACTGTTGCCAGACCAATCTCTGCCCCAGCCAGGCAAGTTGCCGGACCCTTGGCAAGCGCCAGCAGAAGCAGCCGCGTCATCTGCCGTCACTTCGACGCCCGATGCCTTGCCTGTTACCGGAAGCGAGCTTGGAATGGTTTCGTTTAGTAAGCTTGCTCTGGTTTGGGGGGTGTTGTTGGCGCTGATTAACAAGGCCGTTAAGGGCTTATTCGGGAAAATTGAGGAGTGACGGTGAGATGGGGCGCTGAACCCGTTGCATCCCGGCCCTTAAGTCAGTGGCTCTGCCTGCGCCTTACCTATCTATACCGGGGAGTGTAGAACTGTGAAAGTTGTTTTAACTATCCATCATTTTCCACCCAATTACAGCGCCGGAGCTGAAATCTACACCTTCCGTTTAGCCAACTGGCTGATCAAACATGGGTACACCGTTGAGGTTGTTTGTATCGAATCAATCACCCACGTAGGTGAACAGAAACTGGAGTATCGGCACGAAATCTACGAGGGTGTATCTGTCTGGCGCCTGTACTTTAACCTGGCGCAGTCGCCCGACCCATTCCGCTCTAGTTTTGATAATCCCACAATTGGGGCTTGGTTTGATGAATTTTTACGACAAGTACAGCCTGACCTGGTCCACATTAATAGCTGTTACTTGCTCTCGGTGAATACCATTGCGGCGGTCAAACGGCAGGCCCTGCCTCTCATCGTGACATTGCACGATTTCTGGTTTGTCTGCCCGCGAATTACCCTGCTAAAGCCAACGGATGAGGTTTGCACGGTGCCGGAAAATATGGCTGAGTGTGCCTGGTGTTTAGCGACCGAACAGCGCCGCTTTCGTTTGCCCGAAAAAATGTCGGGGGGGGTCGTGGGGAGTCTGGCGCAGCGTTTGCTGGCTTTGCCTTTTGGAAGTGGCCTGTTGGGAATTCAACCTAGTAGCGCCGAAATCGCTTACCGTCGTCGCTTGTTATTAGATGCACTGCGGCAAGCCGACCTTATTTTGGCGCCATCAGAATTCCTGCGCAACACTTTTGTCAAGCAAGGGATTGACCCAACCAAGATTGTTTATTCCCGGTATGGCCTGGATACCAGCCACTGGCTCACACTGCCAGAAAAAAATGGGGCCCCTTCGCCCGAAATGCAAATTGGCTATATCGGGCAGTTGTCGTACCACAAGGGAGTCCACCTGCTGATCGAAGCATTCAAGCGGCTCGATTTTTCCAGGCGGCCGGCCCGTTTGAAGATTTACGGTGCACCTGAGGCGTTTCCCAAGTATGTCCAGCAGTTGCGGAATATGGCTAACGGCAACTCAGCCATAGAGTTTATGGGCCGCTTTGATAATCGGCGGGTAGCTGAAATTCTGCATCAGGCGGATGTGACGGTGGTGCCGTCAATCTGGTATGAAAATTCTCCCATTGCGATTATGGAGGCCTTGACCAGCGGTACGCCTGTTGTTACTACCAACCTGGGCGGAATGCCCGAACTGGTACAACACAATATCAACGGGCTGTTATTTAAAGTGGGTGATGTAAATGACTTAACATGCCAATTACAACGCTTACTGGATGAGCCTGAATTGGTAGCCAGGTTAGCCAATAAAGCCCAACCTATTCGGATGATTGACGACGAAATGACCCAAATTGATTCGTTTTACCAGCAGGTTTTATTAGCTTACCAATCAGAGGCAATCACAGGATGAATAGATTTTCGTTAACTGTCCTGCGCAACTCAGCTTTCAATATGGTGGCTCAACTCATCATAAAGCTGTTGTCGTTTGGTTTTTCCGTACTTATTGTGCGACAGCTCGGCGCCGAGGTATTTGGGCAGTATGCAGCGGTGCTTGCCTTCGGAGTCATGTTCGCAATCATCTCCGATTTGGGCCTTGGCCCTTATGCGGTGCGTGAGGTGGCCCGCTGGCGTGATTTGCCTGAGGGGCCGGAACGTATCCAGACATTGTATGCTAACATTTTGGCGCTACGGCTGCTGCTTTCATTGTTGACCATCGTTCTACTTGTTGTAGCGGCCTGGTTGACCAACCGGCCCTGGGTAATGGTGGGCGCGATTGCCCTCAACGCTTTTGGGTTTATTCTGTATGCCGTCCAGGGCAGCAGCGATGCTGTTTTGAGTGGCTTTGAACGCCTGGACCTGGGAGCGGGGGCAAAGGTTCTTAATCAACTGACCTTTGTGGTCCTGGGCGCCCTGGCTTTGTGGTGGGGAATCGGCTATTACGGATTGATTATCGCTAACCTGCTTGGCGTGACCCTCATGATGTTTATATGTTGGCGAGGAGTCGCCAGGCTAGGGGTGCGCCCCGGGCGGCCGGTGCCAGTGCAGTGGTTGCCTTTACTGCGCGCAAGTTTGCCTTTTGGAATAATAGGTTTTGCCCTGGGTCTGTCCTATAAGTTTGACAGCGTTTTGCTTAATATCTTTCGCAGCGATGCTGAAACCGGCTACTACAGCGCAGTTTATAACCTGATTTTCTCGGCGGTGATCATTTCTAATGTGTTCAATACAGCACTGTACCCTTCGCTGGCCCGTCAGGCGGCCAATGCGCCGGATCGGTTACCGGAGATTTACCAACGTGCCCTACGTTATCTCTTCGTCCTGGCCCTGCCCATTGCCGTAGGTGGTTGGGTGCTGGCGGACCAGGCCATCCCATTTTTGTATACTTCTAGTTATCTGCCAGCAGTACCAGCCCTGCAAATTCTAATCTGGGTAGTGCCCTTGATGTTTGCCTCCGAGTTTTTGGGTTATGTCGTGCTCATCGCCGGCAAAGAGAATTATGTGGCTCGTTCGGTTCTGGTTAGCACAGGTTTTAATGTCACCATTAATTTGCTGCTTGTTCCTCAATACGGCTTCCTTGCCGCCTCCGCTATGACCGTTCTCACTGAAGCCATCCTGGTAAGTCAGTATCTTTGGCTGCTACGTTCCATGATCCGGGACTTCAACTGGGGTCAATTATTTGTTCGCCCTCTGCTGGCAGCCCTGCTCATGGGTGGATTGGCGCTGCTTTTTCATGCCTTTGTCCCCTGGTTTGTTAACGCGGCGATGAGTGGTCTGGCTTATGCGTTCCTGCTGTTCGTGTTTAGCGTTATCGGCAAAGATGAATTGCGTTTTGTCCATGGCATAGTCTCTCCGGCATCCACGATTAGTCAATAAACTTATGAGCGGTGTTTTCGGGATTGTGGACTCACAGCGACGTCTTGAGGTGGGTTCCCTGGCTAATAAAATGGCGGCCAGTATGTCGCACCGAGATTGGTTGGTGGCCGAGCAGTGGGTCAACTCGACCCGGCAGGTGGCGCTTGGCCGGCTGGGTATCGGTCTCTTTAATCAAACACGACAGCCGGTCTGGAATACCGCGGAGACAATTGCGCTGGTAATGGCCGGTGAGTTTTATAATCGAGAGGCTCTGATCCGGCCGGATGAAACCGATTATTCTGATGAACAAGTAGCTCTAACTCTTTACGAAGAGTATGGTGATAAGTTTGCCGGTCGGCTGGACGGGATTTTTATCATTGCCATCTGGGATAAAACCCGCCAGCGGTTAGTTATTACCAATGATCGTTTTGGTTTATATCCCCTTTATTATGCTCATCATACCGGACGTTTGCTGTTTGCCCCGGAGATGAAGGGTATTTTGGGTGATGCCAGTTTCTCGAAAAAACTTGATCTGACCGCCCTGGCAGAGTATGTCCGTTTCCAGCATTTATTGGGTGATAAGACATTTTTTGAAGACCTCAAACTTTTGCCCAATGCTTCATTCCTCAATTATGACCTCCAGACCGATTGTCTAACAATCAAGCCCTATTGGGACTTATCACAAATACCTCAACTACCGGCAACATTAACCTTTGATGAAGCCGCAGAGGAGGCGGGCCGGCGACTTAAGGCCGCTATCACCCGGTTAACCACAGGCAGTTATCGTTTGGGCGTGTACTTGAGCGCCGGGGTCGACTCGCGGGTTATTTTAGGATTTATTGGCCGTGATCTTTTCCCTGTTACTACCGTTACCTTTGGGCAACGGGGCTGTCGAGATGTAGCCTACGCCGAGCGAATTGCGGCTAAAGTTGGCACAGATCATCATTATTTTGAATTTGTTGATGGCCAATGGGTTGAGGATTTTGCCGCCTTTCATCTTGAACTGACTGAAGGTTTTCATAGCTGGATTCATGCCCACGGGATCAGTATTTTAGATCAGGTTCGCCCGCTGCTGGAGGTAAATTTAACCGGCTTCGGCGGGGGGCAATCGGCTATAGATTGGGAACAGCCGCTTCTTTTCCAGGCCGAAGATGACACCAGCTTTTCTATCCGCCTCTTTCAACTGCTCTCGCAACAAACAACCTGGCCCTCCATAGATGAAGTTGAGGAGAAGTTCCTTTTCTCGCCCCGCCTGGCGTCAGAATTACGGGATTTAGCGTTTACTTCTTTTTGCTCAGAATTATCAAAGTATGAAAATTTGCCTTACTACCAGCGAGCGGCTTACTTTGCTCTGTGTAACCCTGATCGGCGCTTGTTTCAATACTATATTGTTTTTCATCGCAGCTACTTTGAGCAGCGTTTTCCTTTCTATGATTACCCTTACGTTGAATTTGTTTATGCCCTGCCGCCGGAGATGTTGTTCAAGCGCAGGTTGCGGCGGGCGATTATTCTCAAGATGATGCCGGAACTGGCGACTGTTCCTTATGATAAGGATAACTTGCCGATTACCGCTGGGGCAGGGTCGAAACTGGCCGCTATACTGCTGCAGAAGGGCAAATCTGTAGTTAATCGTCTGGCCCCCGTTTTTCCACAGTATACCACTTTATATGCCGATTATGAACATTGGTTACGCTATGAGTTGCGAACATGGGGAGAAGGCATCTTGCTGGGAGAGCAAACGCTCCAAAGGGATCTCTTTAACCCTGAGTTTCTCCGTTCGATCTGGCGTCGTCATCAAGCCGGGTTGGAACCGAACATAATCGGCAAACTTGCGCCGATTATGAGTTATGAATTGATGTTAAGGCGGTTTTATGATTGAGTTGGAGCCAAAAGAGAGCCTCAAAAGCCGATTATTACGCGGCGCTCACACCTTAATTTACCGTTACTGGGTAGACCCGTTTCAACGTGCCGTACCTAAACTGGCGACGCCGGGGACGAATTGGCAACGCCGGGTTGTTTTGCCGGGCGTCCTGGGAGCGGCTAATTTGGGCCGGCTGGCTATTACCGATTTCAGAGTTGGCATCAAGCGCTGGAAAGGACCGCATGGGACGATAGTTTACGTTGGCGCTGGATTTTCGTTTGAGGAATTGTATCATTTGCTCGGTCCCGCGCTATCAGAGGTTGAAGATTTAGGACGGAACTTCCTGTGGAATCTGCCCGCTGTAACCAGGCGATTTATCGCTCAGGGTGAGTTAGTCGTGTGTGAGCTAAATCCCATCATTTCCTGGCGACCTTGTGGTCTGTATGTTTTTGCCGTGCCTCGTTGGATCAGGCAGACCCTTGATCTCAATCGTCCTCTCGATGATATTTTAGCCGGGATGAACCAAACTATGCGCCGCAAGGTGCGTAAACTTGAAAAGGAAAAATTCAGCTATGTTTTTACTCAGGATTTAGCCGATTTTGAACTGTTCTACCACACCATGTATCGCCCCTATATAAAACAGCGGTATGGAACCCGAGCAACCCTGGTTGACTATCAACCGTTACGACAGCAGTTTATCCAAAATGGGCTGATATTGGTTAAGTATGACCATCAGCCGATTTGTGGGATGTTGTGCCAGATTGTCGGTGAAAAGTGTGTTGCCGGAGCGATGGGGGTGGTTGAAGGAGAATTTGGCTGGGTAGAAAAAGGTTCAAATGTGGCGCTGTGGTGGTTTATGTTAGATTGGGCACACTCTAAAGGATTGCGACAATTTGATTTTGGGGCTAGTCGCGCCCACCTGGCCAATGGGGTTTTTAATTTTAAACGACAATGGGGCACAAAGGTAGTGAGCCAACTTGATATCGAAACGGAGTGGGTGTTTTGCGGTCAGAATTTGCCAGTAGCGCTGCGATATCACCTTAATAAATTGAGTTTTATCAGCCAGGCAGGAGACTCATTTTACCGGGTGGTTTTGCTGGGGGTAGATCACGATCTGTCTGCGGCAGAATTGACTGCTCAACAGCAAGAAGCTCTGGCTCATGGCCTTAACGGCTTGTTCCTCATTACGCCGGGAGCGGGTAAGCAATCGTCGTTTCAAATAGTTGCTCCATTGGCTGGAGAGGCTTAATCGGCACACCTCTATGATCAACTACAGTCATCCTATGAAAATTATCATCGCCGTGCATCACTTCCCACCCAATTTCAGAAGTGGAGGGGAGCGGCGGGCCTACCGGATGGCAAAGTGGCTGCAGGGCCAGAAACATAGGGTTAAAGTTGTATGCATAGAATCAATTACTGACCGCCTCACACCGGACTTGCGCTGGGTTGACGAGGAATTCGAGGGCTTGCCGGTGCGCCGTTTGTTTCTGAACTTGGCCCAGGCGCCGGAGCCGGCCAAATGGGAGTATGATAATCCCTGGCTTGAGGCTCATTTGAGCCGTTACTTGGCCGAAGAAAAGCCGGATATTTTTCACCTGATTAGCGGCTATCTCATGACCGCCGGCGCCCTCAAAGCAGCAAAGAATTGTCAGGTTCCCATTGTGCTTACTCTGACCGATTTTTGGTTTATGTGTCACCGCCATACTTTGTATCGTACTTCCGGCTACCTTTGCTCTGAAAATACCACCCTGGACTGCGTGCGCTGCGCCCTGGAGAAAAAACGCCGTTTCCGCCTGCCGGCGCAAAAACTGCCGGCCCTGACCGCTGCGCTCTGGCAAAAGACTGAAGGCCTGCCGGTGGTATCGGCGCAGGTGGCGCAGATGGAAAGCCGCCAGGCCACCTTGCAGGCAGCGATTAGCGAGGTGGAGGTAGCTATCTGCCCTTCCCACTTTCTACTGGAGACCTACCTTAAAAAAGGGTTTAGCGCCCGGCGCATGCAGTTTCTACGCCAGGGCTTGACCCATCTGCCCTCTCTGCCGGATAAAAAAATACCCGCTTCCCCACTGCGGTTAGGGTATATCGGCCAGATCGCGCCCCATAAGGGCGTGCATGTCTTGGTCGAAGCTTACGCTAAACTCCTCTCCGGTTCCGCTGGACGGAAAAATGATGCTTTGCATGGTGTTCAGCTCAAGTTGTACGGCGATACCACCCAATTCCCCGATTATTCCCAGAGCTTACGTCGGCAGGCCAAAGGCAACCTTCAATTTATGGGGCCGTTTGATTTTGCCCAAACAGATCAGGTGTACCAGGAAATAGACGTCCTGATCGTCCCTTCGGTTTGGTATGAAAACAGCCCCAACGTAATTCTGGAGGCGTTTGCCCATCAAACGCCGGTGCTGGCTTCCCGTTTGGGCGGCATGGCCGAATTGGTAGCCGACCAGCAAACCGGCTTGCTCTTTGAACCTAATGATCCAACCGATTTGGCCGAGAAGTTAAGAATGGTTTTAGACCATCCGGCGTTGTTGGCTAAGTGGCAAGAAAATATTGTGCAGCCGATTGACGCGGATACGGAAATGCAAGAGATTTTACAAATATACACCTCCATTCTGGCTGAGCGAAACCGATTAGCCAGCGGCTCTTGTGAAAAGTGTTAAGGTGATTAAAGATACTAATACCCCTCCTGAAACAACTTCGCCGCCCGCCCTGGAGAGCGGCCAGGAAGCAGCCCGTACGCTGGTTAGAAATTCGACCTTTTACTTGCTGTCTGATGCGGCTGTCAAACTCCTGAGCTTTATCTTTAGCGTTTATGTGGTGCGCCAACTGGGAGGGGAGCGCTTTGGTTTTTACAGCACCACGCTGGCTTATGCCGGCATCTTTTCGATTATCGGGGATTTGGGGATGACGCAGTACGCTGTGCGCGAAATCGCCCGCGGTCGCCGTACTGCCGACGAGTTGTTTTGGGATTTGGTTACAGTTCGGCTTATTCTGTCAGTTTTGGCCATGGCTGTTATTGTGACCAGTGCTTATTTCGTGGCCGGCTATCCGGTCACCATGGTGGTTGGGATTTTTCTGGTTTGTATCGGTTTCTTTTTTTACGCCTTCTGGGGACCTGTTGATGTTATTTTAACCGGCCGTGAGCGGATTGATTACTCCTCAGCGTTAGGGGTAATCATCCAGCTAATTTTTATCATCCTGGGTACCGGAGTGTTATGGGGAGGTTACAGTTTTCACGGCCTAATCCTGGCTTCGTATGCCGGCATACCTGTAGCGGCTCTGCTGGGTGTGTTCTACCTCAGGCGGTTGAAACTGGCCACGCTCAACTTCAAGATCAATCCTCACACCTGGCCTTCTTTGCTAAAATATAGCCTGCCTTTTGCCCTGATTACATTCACTATTATGGCTGCAACAGATCTGGATACGGTAATGCTCTCGTTATGGCGTTCGCCCGAAGAGGTAGGCTGGTACAAGGCTGCCTATAATCTGATTTTTAAGCTGTTATTCATTCGGGGGGCTCTGCTGAGTACCTTGACCCCGCAGATGTCGCGTTATTATGGCGTTTCTAGAAATCGTGTGACCAAAACTTTTAACACCTCGTTTAAGGTTTTATGGGCATTTTCCTTTCCCATAGCTGTAGGGATAAGCTTGCTGGCTAAACCTCTCGTCGAGTTCCTATATACTGACACCTTTATGCCATCGGCCCTTGCCCTGGCGATTCTCATTTGGGCGCTACCTTTGCTAAATCTGAGTTCATTGTGCGGCAGTATTACGACTGCCACTGATAAAGAACGCAAAGCTGTCCGGGTCTATGTTCTGGCGGCCCTGCTTAATGTGCTGATTAATCTTGTGGCCATTCCATTTTATGGCTATATTGGCGCGGCCGTGGCAACGGTTGTAACCGAAGCAAGCGCATTGATCCTCTTTTACCGGGTTCTCCACCGTGAATTTCCCCTGGAGGATTTAACAAATACTTTGTTGAAACCTTTCCTGGCCGGCTTAATCATGGGCGGAGTCCTGTTTATCCTGCCCAACTGGCCGGTCGTTTTGCTTATTTTTACGGGTGCTGCTGTCTATACTATCGCTCTGCTAATCTTGCAACCCTTTAATCCGGCTGAACTTAAAATTATACATGGCTTATGGTTTAGCCTGCAGCGACGTCTCAAGCGGAGAGAGGCATCATGAACAATCAAACCGATCTCGTCCCGGTTTCTTCCGAGAGCGAGACTGCCCTGACCAAAGTACCTGAAGTGGCTATTATCATCCTCAATTGGAACGGTAGAACTGACACCCTGGCCTGCCTGGCCTCCCTGGGCCGCCTCGATTATCCCGCCTACCAAATCATCGTCGTTGATAATGGCTCTGGCGATGACTCAGTCGCTTCTATTCGATCTGCTTACTCTCAAGTAACATTGATTGAAACGGGTGATAACCTGGGCTATGTTGGCGGCAACAATGTTGGTTTAGATTACACGCGCACGCTCAACGCGGATTATGCTTTGCTGCTCAACAACGATACTGAAGTATCGCCTGATTTTCTCAGCTTATTAGTTGAAGCCGCTGAAGCTGACCCGGCCGTTGGCATTGCTGGTCCGCTTATCTATTACTTTGATCAGCCTGAACGGGTCTGGTCGGCCGGGGGAGTTATTGATTGGCAGCGGGGCAACACTTACCTGCTTGGCCTGAATGAAGCAGATCATGGGCAATTCGGCTCAATGCCTTATCCTGTTGACTATGTGACCGGGTGCGCTCTGCTCATCAAGATGTCGGTGGTTGACCAAGTCGGTCTGCTTGATCCGCGCTTTTTTGCCTATTACGAGGAAACAGAGTGGTGCGCTCGGGTCGCTCGGGCTGGCTTCAAAATTCTACTGGTTCCCCAGGCCAGGATATGGCACAAGATTTCGCTGGTGGCGCGTGAAGCGTCACCCCAGGTGCATTACTACATGACCCGCAACCGGTTGTTATTCCTCAAACTGACCCGGATGGGGCTTTTTCCCTGGCTAAAGACGGTTTTTGATTACAGCCGGACTTTGTTAAGCTGGACGATCAAGCCCAAATGGCGCTCCAAGGCCCCGCAGCGAAGGGCTATGCTCCAGGCCATTCGCGACTACCGGCGCGGTAATTTTGGCCGGGTAGAAGTACTTAATGGTTAACAGCGGTCTCCCTTTTCCTTCTTCAAACCAAATTCAAATCTTACTATGTTATCATCATTTTGAGAAGACCAACTTGACCCGTAGATTATGTAGCTAAAAACCCAATGAAAGTTCTTTTTCTTTCCCGTTGGTACCCCTATCCGCCGGATAACGGCTCCAAAATCCGCATCTTAAACCTGCTTCGGCATTTATCTGCCCACCATCAGGTGGATTTGATCTCGTTTGCCACCGAGGCGGTGACCGACGCGCAAATCGCTGCGGTGCAGCGTTTCTGCCGGCGGGTCGAGGTAATTCCGTACCGGCCCTTCCGGCCCGGTCGCTTAAAAGCTTTGTTGGGTTTCTTTGCCGCCCAGCCTCGCTCGGTGATTGACACCTTTAACGTTGACCTCCAGCAGTGTGTTGACCGTGCCCATCGCGAGCGATCATTTGATTTGGTTATTGCTTCCCAAATTGATATGGCGCCCTACGCCTTGAGGGTCACAGGGGCAGCCAAAATCTTTGAAGAAGTTGAATTGACCACCCTGTATGAGCAGTTTGCCCGGCCAGCACCGCCTTTAAAAAAGGCGCGGGGCGGGTTAACTTGGTGGAAATCGTCGCATTACACCGCCAACCTGCTCCAAAAATTTGATGGCTGCACGGTAGTGTCCGAGGCAGAGCGAGAGCGGGTCTGGCAATTACTGCCCAACTACCAGCCAATTGGCATTGTGCCGAATGGGGTTGATGTGACGGCTTACCAGGGTGATTTTGGCCCGCCGGAGGCTGACAGCCTCATTTACTCCGGTGCGCTTACTTATCAGGCCAACTTTGACGCGGTAGATTATTTCTTGCGCGAGATCTTTCCTTTAATTCAAGCTCAGCGCCCCCAAATCAAACTGCGAATTACCGGCAAATTGGACGGCGTGCCTGTTGAGCGCCTGCCCAAAACCAGCAGCGACAGGGTTATCTTCAGCGGCTATCTGCCCGATATTCGCCCCACCATTGCCCGCAGTTGGATCAGCATTGTCCCCCTGCGCCTGGGGGGTGGTACCCGGCTCAAAATTTTGGAGGCGCTGGCTTTGGGTACGCCGGTCGTAGCTACCGGCAAAGGGGCCGAGGGTTTGAACCTGACTCCGGGCCGTGAGATTTTACTGGCCGATAGTCCGGCTGATTTTGCCGCTGCCATTTTACGCTTACTCGAAGACTCTCACCTGCGCGAGACGTTAAGTCATAATGGCCGGCTTGCCGTCGAGACCCACTACGACTGGACCCTTATTGGCCAGCAGTTTAATGATTTTATTGAGATGGCTGTAGCCCAGGCTAAGCCTGAGCTGCAGCCGGCATAAACGTTGATAAGAATGTCAGGATTCAGTAACCTGCCCCTTTCCAGTCCCGTTTAGGAACGAACAGGGATCAAACTGAGCTTTGTAGCGAGCAATTTTGATGATTCTGGCCAATCCAAAAAGATTTGTTGTTCAAGAGATCAATAAAATTATTGGGACCGGTTTCTTCTTCTGGGAGAAAAAGTACGCGCTTTTACTGCGCCTGGGGATGGTAGTGGGCATGCTGGTGCTGGCTCCGGCGCTGGGTCTTTTAGTGGTCAAAGTAAAGCCGTCCTTTATGGTGCTGGGGGTAGCGGCAGTTCCCCTCGTGCTTTTCATCCTGCAATTTATGTTGCCCCGTTTCGATTTGGCCCCGTTGATCATCTTATTTTTTGCCGCTTTTATGCCAATTAAAATACCCACGGGTACGGAGAGCACTCTGGTTGATAGCCTGTTACTGACCTTACTATTTGGAGGCAATTGGCTCCTTAAGATGCTTATCGTGGATAAGCATCTCCGCTTGCAGCCATCGCCGGCAAATAAACCGTTGCTCGGTTTTATGGTCATGACCCTATTTTCGCTTGTATGGGGGATAGCTTTCCGAGATCCTTTGGTAGATCCCTCGATTATTTCGAACCATTTTGCCTTAGTTCAGACAGCCTCAACCGTAACTAATATCACGTTAGGTATCGCATTTTTGTTGGTGACCAATCACATCAATGATGTGAGATTGCTAAAGAGCATGGTAGCGATCATGCTGGTGGCCGGCGTGGTGGGTGTGGCCGGCCGGTTTGGTTTGTCCGGGCAGGCTGTGTTGAATGATGGCGGTCTGTTCTCCATGTGGGTGGTCAGCCTTTCAACAGGATTGGCCTTCTTCAATCGCCAGTTATCTTGGCGCAGGCGGGCTTTGTTGCTGCTGTTAGCCGGGAGTTGGATATACTGGGGATTTGGTCTGCATATCTCCTGGCTGGCTGGTTGGTTACCTGCCTTTGTAGCCGTAGGGGTCCTTATCTTTATGCGTTCGAAAAAACTACTTTTGATAACTTTACTCCTGGCAGTGATTTTAGTTAGTTTCAAATCGGCTTATATTGTTCAGAAGCTTCAGGCCGAAGATGGAGAAAGCGGTGGTACCCGCATACAGGCTTGGGCAATCAACTGGCAAGTTACCGGAAAGCATCTGATTTTTGGCACAGGGCCAGCCGGTTATGGGGCTTATTACATGACTTACTTTCCCACCGAGGCTATGGCCACTCATAGCACCTATATAGACCTCTTAGCTCAAACCGGGATTATCGGCTTTGGCTTATGTATGTGGTTTTTCGCGACTTTGATCTGGATGGGTTATAAACTCTGTATACGTTTGAAGGGACGGGGGGACTTTGTGGAGGGAACGGCAAACGCAGTTTTAGCTGGTACAGTCGGCGCGATTGCTGCTATGGGAATTGGAGACTGGATTTTTCCTTTTGCGTACACGCAAACCATTGCCGGGTATGATTATGTTGTGTACAGTTGGTTATTTATGGGAGCCATTGTGGTTCTGGATCGACTCTACCCCGCCCCTATAGCAAAAATACCTGAAATTTCTAGAGGTGCGCTATGATCGTCTCATCCGCTGAACAGCCATCTAAAAGTACAACCGTAACGGGCGCCAATTTATCTTTAAGGGATGATGTGCTGATAATGGCCGGCCTGTTTATCCTGGGGTTATTCTCGCGTCTGCCCTTTGTTGGCCATATCCTTTATCATTGGGACTCGATTAACTTTGCCCTGAGTTTGCAGCACTTTGATGTGGCTGCCGGTCAGCCCCACGTACCGGGGTACATCCTCTACGTTTTTTTGGGGCAGTTAGTTAACGCGGTGGTCAATAATCCTCAGCTCACCCTGGTGGCCATCAGCGTGGTCAGCAGCGGCCTCGCTGTAGCCAGCCTGTATGGGTTGAGCCGCGTTATGTTCAACCGCGAAATTGGATTGCTGGCTGCGTTGTTATTGGCTTCAAGCCCATTGTTCTGGTTTTATGGTGAAATTGCCCTGCCCCACAGCCTGGACACACTTGCCGTGATTGTCGCAGTGTGGTTGTTTTACCGGATTAGGCAAGGACAGGTTGGCTTGGCCGTACCGGCTGCCATTTGGTTGGCCTTTGCCGGCGGCCTGCGCCCCCAAACCGAGTTGTTTTTAGCGCCTTTAGCCCTGTATGCCGGCTGGCAGCTGGGCTGGCGGCGTGGCTTGGTTGCGCTGGCAGTTTTGATTATCTTTAGCTTAGCATGGGTCATTCCCTTGTTCTGGCTCAGTGGCGGCCCGGCCCGTTATTTTGAGATTATGCGGGCATTTACTGCCGAATTCAATACGACTACCACGGTGTTTAGTGGTGGTCTGTTTGGGTTATCAAGAAACTTGCTCAAACTGACCCTGTACACCGTGTATGGCTGGGGGCTGGCTCTCGTTCCAGTTTTAGCCGTTGTTGTTTTGAAGGCAAAGTACCTCAAGCCCCAAGTGATCCTCTCAACGCTCAAAGATACGCGTTTCTGGTTCATGCTTCTATGGATTGGTCCAACCCTGATCTACTACATCTTCATCCATATGGGCCAGCAAGGTTTGGTTTTTGTCTTCTTGCCAGCACTGCTCCTCCTCAGTGCCGGCGCCGTACACCTTCTCGATGGGTCTCAGTCGCGATACCGGCACATAGCGATGGCTGGCTTAGTCATTGCCAACGCTTTTATTTTTATCTTTGCACCAACCTATCCCCTGGAGACGGACCGGATCAAATTGTTAACGGCTGAAACGCTGCGCCAACACGATGCTTACTATCTCTCTCGGCTGGAGGTGCTGCCCCAAAAGTTCCCTGAAGCCCACACCCTGTTACTATCGTCTCAGTGGCGCTTCCCCCAATACTACCTGCCCCAATATCTTCTGGCTCCTTATGGGATTATCGCCCGCTGGGAATTGGGGGAAGGCTCATCAACCCGTACCGGCGAGGTGTGGGTAGATGGCGCTCAAGCCGGTCTTACCCCGGATAAAGATGGCTTCTTTTATGTGGTTTTGTTTGATGACGAACTGCTTCCTTTCAATAACTCGCCTGACCGTCAGGAATGGCTGGAATTGCCCGATGGCGAAAAATTGGCCTATTTGCGCTTTACCGCCGACGAGCGCCTGTATATCGGCCCCCAATTCTTTAGCATCGTTACGGCGCCCTGACGGAACTCGACATGAGCCAGGTCAAAATCGTTCAGCCTAGCCCAACCCAAGCTTTCGATAGTCATGTGACGCCTCAATCCTCAACGCCTGATATTTCAGTGATCATTTTGAATTGGAATACCCGCGATATGCTGGCAGATTGTCTTGAAACGCTGCTGGCACAAGCGGGCCATCTAACTCTTGAGTTGATTGTGGTGGATAATGCCTCCACCGATGGCAGCCAGGCTATGCTCCGGCAGCGCTTCCCCCAGGTGCACCTGATCGCCAATCGGGATAACGTCGGCTTTGCCAGGGGGAACAACCAGGGTATGGGGATAAGCCGGGGACGTTACCTGCTCCTGCTCAATAGTGACGCTTTTATCAGCCCTGGTTCGCTCGAAGCCCTGCTGCAATTAGCCGACACCCAGCCCTTAGCCGGGATTGTCGGCGCCCATCTGCTCAACGCCGATGGCACTTTCCAGGCTTCGCACACCCCCTTTCCGAATTTGTGGCAAGAATTTATGATCTTAACCGGGCTGGGTCGTTTGCTTTTTGGCCGCTGGTATCCCAGCCGTGGCCCGGAAGAAGCCAAAGGTCCACAGATAGTTGATTACGTGGAAGGCGCCTGCCTCTTGGTTCGCCCCGCAGCTTTCAGAGAGACCAACGGGTTGGACGAAGGTTTCTTTATGTACGCCGAAGAGGTGGATTGGTGTTACACCATGCGCCAGAAAGGCTGGCAGGTGTGGTATCAGCCGGCCGCTAAAATAGTCCACCTGGGGGGTGGCAGCAGCCAGGGGCGGCGCACTCAACGCGAAGGAGATCTTTATCGCAGCCGGGTCCGCTTTTTCCGTAAACATTACGGTAACCTGCCCGCTCAATTGTTGAAGCTTCAGATTTATGGCTTGACCGTGCTCAAAATTGCCGTTCATGGGCTGCTGCGGCTAATCAGCGGCGGCCGCCGGGGACGGCCCGTCGTCTCGCTGAAACACCTGCTTGTGGAACTGAAAGAGGTCTAAATGAAGATTCTCCTCCTGACCCAAGTTTTGCCCTACCCTCCCGACAGCGGCCCTAAAGTCAAAACCTGGAATGTGCTCAAATATTTAACCCAACATCACGAGGTCACGCTGGTTTCTTTTGTCCGGGGTGACCAGTCGGCTGAAGTGAAACATCTGCAGCAATATTGCCGCGCTGTCCATACCGTGCCCATGGAGCGGAACGTTCTCCTCGACGGCCAGGCGATGATCCGCAGCCTGCTGAACGGCCAACCCTGGATGATGGTCCGCGACGACCGGGCCGCCATGTGCCAATTGGTAGACCGCCTGGCTGCGGCCAATAATTTTGACGTGGCTCATGCCGACCAGCTCAATATGGCTCAATATGCCGCGCGCGTGCCTGGCGCGCGCAAAATCCTCGACGCTCACAATGCCTTGTGGCTGCTCTACCAGCGCCTCTGGCAGACAATGGGATCCGGTCCCAAAAAATGGCTGCTGGGTCGAGACTGGCGCTTGCTCAAGCAGTATGAAGGCCGGCTCTGCCGCGAATTTGACGCCGTTTTGGCGGTGAGCGAAGAGGATAAAGCCGCCCTGCACGAGGCCATTGGGCCGGGTAGTAAGGTGGAGATCACGGTTATTCCTATCGCTGTTGACACCGACGAAGTGGCCCCGGTCACACGCCAGCCGGGAGCTGATCATATTTTGCATATTGGCACCATGTATTGGCCGCCCAACGTTGATGGCATCCTCTGGTTTATCCGGCAAGTGTACCCTCACATCCGGGCCAGGCGGCCCCAGACAATTTTTGATGTGGTTGGGGCACGCCCTCCCCAGGAAATTCTGGATTTAAGCGGCAACGGCACAGGGATCAACGTGACCGGCTACGTGCCTGATCCGGCACCCTATCGCCAGCAGGCCGGGCTGATGGTGGTCCCGCTGCGCGCGGGGGGCGGTATGCGGGTCAAAATTCTGGAGGCATTGGCTCAAGGGCTGCCGATTGTTTCAACGACATTGGGCTGTGAGGGTATTGCTGTAACCCATGGTCAAAATATCCTGATTGCCGACACCCCCCACGAATTTGCCCAGGCGGTGCTGCGTTTGCTGGATAATCCGCAGCTCGCTGCCGAACTGGGCTGCAACGGGCGGCGATTGGCTGAACAATTGTACGATTACCGCCAGGTCTGTTTGCCCCTGGAGACTGCTTATGGGTCATCTGCTACAACTCGATGAAATCCGCAGGAGTGTATTCAGGTACTTTTTATGTATCCCGCACCAACCATCGGTTGTCAAAATCTACCACTAGCCAGGAAGTATTTGTCATGTTAAAAAGTTTAAAGTTTTGGTTAGGCATTATCATAAGCACTTTCTTTATTATTTTTGCTTTGCGTGGATTAGACCTGGGGCATGTTTGGCTCAACGTACAATCGGCTAACTATTGGTGGTTACTTCCCGGAGTGCTTGCTTATTTTTTGGGAGTATGGGCGCGTACCTGGCGCTGGCATTATCTGCTGCGTCCCGTTAAATCAATTCCTCTGAAAACCTTGTGGCCTGTCGTCGTTATTGGTTATGCAGGCAATAATATCTACCCTTTTCGGGCGGGAGAAGTAATTCGCGCCTATCTCTTGAAAAAGAGGGAGAGGGTCAGCGTAGGTACCAGCATTGCTACAATCTTGGTTGAGCGCATTTTTGACGGGCTGGTCATGCTGCTTTTTGTCTTCATTACCTTGCCCTTGGCGCCGGGTTTACCAGATTGGCTGCAACAAACCGTTGTTATCGCCAGTATGGCTTTTCTGGGTGCGTTAGTCACTTTTTTGGGATTGGCCGCTCGGCCCGCTGTCAGTCGGACTTTGTACCGATGGCTTATTGGCCGTTTTGCTCCGAGCAGGATGCAATCCGGATTACTTGCTTTAGGTGACAGATTTTTGGAAGGATTGAGCAGTTTGGCCAGCCTCAAAGAAATTTTTATGGTCTTCTCCACATCCGTTATCATTTGGTTATTGGAAACGGTAAAATATTGGTTTGTTATGCATGCCTTTAATTTTACAGTCAGTTTTTTTGTGTTGATGTTGATGAATGGTGTAGTGAATCTAGCGACAACCCTCCCCTCAGCACCTGGCTATATCGGCACTTTTGATGGCCCTGGCATTGCCATCTTGAAAATATTTGGAGTTTCGGCGACCGTGGCCACCGCTTATACCTTGGTTTTGCACGCGGCCCTGTGGTTACCCATTACCTTACTGGGTTTCTGGTACATGCTTCGCGAAAGCCTAAGCTGGCAGGATTTTAACAAGGCTATGGTCGAGACACAGCCAGAACCTGTTACCGCTCTGGGCAAGTCGCCAATCTGAATGATTAGCCAGCTTAAAGAGCACTCGATACTAACCGATTCCTATTTCCTCACAGGAACCATAATTTATGAGAATTGCAATTATCGGAGCCGGTGTTACCGGCCTTGCTGCCGCGTATGATTTGGCTAGAGCCGGTCATTCAGTCACTATTTTTGAAACTACAGCCATGCCCGGTGGTTTGGCGGCTGGTTTCAAATCTGAGCGATGGGCTTGGCATCTGGAGTATTTTTACCATCACTGGTTTGAGACAGACGATGATATTTTGAATCTAATCAACGAGATTGGCGAGGGTGATAAGGTCTTCTTTCCTCGACCCTTGACCTCGCTATATGTTGAGGGCAAAGTCTACCCCTTTGATAGCCCTGCCCGAATGCTGCTCTTTCCTAAGTTACCCCTCCTACCTAAACTGCGTTTTGGTCTGGTTGGGCTTTATTTACGTTTGACGAAGAACTGGCAAGCTTTGGAGAAAGAAACGGCTCACAGTTGGTTAATGCGCCAAATGGGGGAGACGGCTTACAAAGTTTTGTGGGAGCCCCTGCTTGTCGGCAAATTCGGCGCGTACTACCAGGAGGTGAATATGGCTTGGCTTTGGGCACGTATTCACAAGCGCAGTTATCGCCTGGGTTATTTTAAGGGGGGATTTCAGGCATTTATCGAAGCATTGACCAACAAGATCAAAGAGCAAGGGGTAAATATTTGCCTCAAAACGACAATAACTGCGGTCACGCCTCAGCCGGATGGCCGGGTGCAAATTCAATCTACGTTCTCCGAGAACGGAGGAAGGATCCAGGGAGAAGGGCTACAAAACGAAATTTTTGATCGTGTCCTTGCCACTGTGTCACCGAAATTATTAAGCCAACTGATACCCACATTACCTGCCGATTATCTGGCTAACTTGAACCAGTTCAAATCTATGGGTGCTGTCGTCATTATCCTGGCCCTCAAGCATCAGCTAACGGATTGCCATTACTGGATCAATCTGCCTAAAGGTGAAGGGTTTCCTTTCTTGGCTTTGGTAGAACATACCAACTTTATTGATAGCTGTAACTATGCCAATGATCACATTGTTTACTGTGGCGATTATTTGCTGCCTGACCATGAATATTTCACTCTGTCCAAAGATGAATTATTGGCTCGCTTTCTGCCAGCACTAAAACGCTTCAACCCTGATTTTGATCCGAGCTGGGTTAAAGAAAGCTGGCTATTTCGAACCAAGTATGCTCAGCCGGTACCGCCCGTCAATCACAGCAGGAACATTCCCCCATTAGCTACACCCATCCCCGGCCTCTACTGGGCCAGCATGAGCCAAGTCTATCCCTGGGATAGAGGCACCAACTATGCCGTTGAAATTGGACGCCGAGCCGCTCAATTACTACTAGCCTCTGACGAGGGCAAATAGGCAGGGTGGACCTATAAATCGGCTCAATTTCCATCTCCGTAGTTCTAACTTTTTTCTAATTAGATTCAAACGGCTTTATCATTAAATGCCGTTAAACTGATTTTTGACTATTAAAAGCGGGTGATTGTATGGCTCTTTTTCTAAAGTATCGTTTCGAAATTTGCATATTTATATGTTTGCTCGGCTGCTATGCCTATTTCTTTCCCCGCTGGGCAGACTGGAACCAGAATTCTCGGCTGGATCAAGTACTTGCTGTAGTAGATCAAAGGGTTCTGTATATTGATGCTTATCGAGCCAATACAGGCGACTACGCATTTTATGAAGGGCATTACTATAGTGATAAAGCTCCAGGCACGGCTTTTATTGGCATCCCTTTGTACATGATCTTCAAAATATCGCTTCAACCCCTGCTGGATAATCTCATGTCTCCTATCCAGGAAAGCTCTAGTTTTGACAGCACTTTACGGGACGAAGGTACAGGTATCACCGCCGATAAAGTCCGTTTTGCCCTGTTGCTTTATTTTGTTACCTTTTTTTCTGTGAGTATTCCCTCGGCCGCTTTAGGTGTTACACTTTATCGGTTTCTGGGTAATTTTTCTCAAGTTGAACTATACAAGATCGGTATTACCCTGGCCTATGGTTTAGGAACCATCGCCTTCCCTTATTCCGGGCTTTTTTTGGGACACCAACTTGCTGCCAGCTTGTTGTTTATAGCCTTCTACATCTTATTTGGCTGGCAAGGCCGCCCAATCGGTAAGAAAGAGTTAGTAATTGTTGGCTTGCTCTTAGGCTATGCAGTTATTACTGAATATCCAACTGCCATAATTGCTGTCTGTTTATTTATTTATGCCTTATACCAGTTGAATAAAAAGCCACAAATTTTTTGGGTTATCGGCGGTGGGTTATTACCTGCTGTCCTGGCTATGCTCTACAATTATTCCATTTTCCAAACACCATTGCCTGTGGCTTATAAATATTCTGTGCTCTTTCCAGAGCATTTCGATTCAGGTATTTTGGGATTTTCCTACCTGAGGCCCGACGCTCTGTGGGGTATGAGTTTTAGTCCTTTCAGAGGGCTCTTTTTCCTTTCTCCCTTTTTACTCCTCTCCATTCCCGGTTTTCTACTGTGGTTAGTAAGCGGCAAATACCGAGCAGAACTGGTGGTTGTTTTTAGCAGTGTAGTTTCGTTCTTTCTTTTTATATCCTCCACCGCTGCCTGGTCAGGCGGCTTTGCTGTCGGCCCAAGATATTTGTGTGCTCTCGTACCTTTTTTGGTTTTACCTCAGATCTTTTTTCTGGAGCATTTTGGAAAGAGATGGTCCGATAATCTGTTTCTGGGGTTAGCATTAGCCTCTATTGTGTTGGTTTGGATACAAACCACTTCGGGACAACAATTTCCAGATTATAGTCTTAACCCGTTGCTTGATTATTCCTTACCCAGACTACTTTCAGGTGATATTGCCCGTAATCTTGGTATGATGTTAGGTTTTTCCAGGTGGTACAGTTTACTGCCTCTATTTGCGTTTATCTGTGGTGCAGGTGGAATTTTATGGCTATCAACAAGAAAGTTTCAGGTTTCTCGCAAAGCCCTGGCTTGAATGTCGCTCAAACTGAAAGCAAAGTGCGCCAGGGACTCGGCTTGAACATTACCCTGAGTGAAGTTAAATTTGTCTGTATTATAGCTTTGTTGCTTTTGGTTATTACCTCAATTCCCACTCTGTATGGTTATGTCACTGCACCGGCGGACAAATGGTTTTCCGGTATCGTTGAAAATGTTCACGACACAGCCCAGTATCTCTCCTGGATGCGGGAGTCAGGCCATAGCCTGTTTATAGAAAATAAATTAACTTCGGAAGCGAATGATAAGGTTTTCTTAAACCTGCATTGGTGGATTCCGGGTCGTGTGGCTGCTATTCTTGGCCTTTCATTATCTCAAATTTATCAAATCCTGCGCTTGTTTGCGATCCCTTTTCTGGTTATTGTTACTTATATCTTTTGCGCTTTATTATTTGACGACTTAACGAAACGACGATTTACTTTTCTTTTAAGTATTTGTACTTCCGGGTTGGGCTGGATCTGGGTAGTTAAAAAACAGTTCACCGGTGAATTAGATTTTCCCAGGGATGTCCATACCACCCTGGGTAACGCTTTTTACACCATGGTCTCATCACCTCATCTCGCTTTTGCCGCCGCTTTAACCCTTTTGGTGTTGTTGTTGGCCTTGCAGAGTGTTCGTCTCCGGCGGTTGAGACTTTCAGTTGGAGCAGGTTTGCTGGCTCTGTTTTTGGGGACAGGCCATATTTACGATTTGGTTACGGTTTGGGCGGTACTGGGAATATTTGGTTTATTACTGAGTCTGCGCGACGGCTGGTCCTGGCGAACTTTCTGGAGCTTGTCTATCGTTGTCCTGTTTTCGCTGCCGACAGCTTTTTATTGGCAGTGGGTTTCATCGGATGCTCATCCCATGTGGCAGCAAGCTTTAGCTCAATATGATAATCTGGGCGTGTTTACCCCGGACCCGTTCCACTTGATTATCCTGCTGGGTTTTTGCTTTATTGTTGCTTTAGCCACATTCACCGGCTTTGTTTCCTTGAAACACCAGACGGACGGGCAGCTGTTTATAAAGAGTTGGTTTGGTATTGTCCTTTTGTTGATTTATTTACCCCTTCATTTTCAGATCATGTTGTTAACTGGCTATCAATTGCCGCTAGCCGTGTTAGCTACTTGGGGTCTTTTTGATCATATCCTTCCCTGGCTCCAAGAACACTGGCCCAATGCGCTTGGGGAACGATGGTTAAGTCGAAGCCGGCTTAACGCCTGGGTGCCGCTGCTTTTCTTGATACTGGTTTTACCCACTAATCTCTACCTGTTTGCTTGGCGAGTAGTAGACCTGGGTCGGCATAACTATCCGTTTTATTTGTATCAAGATGAGCTGCAAGCCTTGCAGTGGTTAGACAGGCACACAGATCCAAATGAAGTGGTGCTGAGTTCGTTTGTTATTGGACACTATGTTCCAGGGCTGGCCGGTAACAAAGCCTTTCTCGCGAATGCGGTGATGACAATGGATTTCTACTGCAAGCAAGAGCTGGTGACAACCTTCTTTGGCAGCGAAATGTCGGACGAAGAGCGGGCCGCGCTTCTGCAGCAGTACGGGGTTGATTATGTATTTTACGGTCCGGCGGAACAGGCTTTAGGTAATTATGACCCGGCCACTTCATCTTTATTTAGCCAGGTATTTGTTGCGCCCAGGGTCAAAGTGTTTCAGGCCAATGTTGATAACCGCAGCCCACAATTAGATAAATCATCTTTTTGCACCTTGAAAAATCCGGATGTTAGCGATCATGCTGAATAAAGCAATCTATTCCCGGGTAGTCCAAGTTCTAAGTATAGGTACTTTGATATTCATTGGTTTGATTGTAGGAGCGCCGGTGACTTCTGGCCAGGCTCCAGTTTGGTCACAGCCGGTACTTCTGTCTGCTCCGGAATTCTCCTCCTGGTTTCCTGATATTGTCACCGATTCGACAGGGCAGGTTCACGTTGTCTGGGGATCGGGTATTTTGGGGACGGCTGACAAAAGTTTGAGCCAAGACTACAATACAGTGGTCTATATGACCAGTCGGGATGGACAAGAGTGGAGCGAGCCGATTGATTTGTTTGCTATGGTCCAGCAAGGAGGAGGTGATGAGGCGACTCGTCCTGCCCTTTTTATTGATCAACGAGGTATCTTTCATCTCACCTTCAGATATACTTCTGTTTTCTACTCTCACTCTGCTTTAGACTCCGTTTCTTCCGTTGAATCTTGGCCTCAACCTCGTCAACTCAGCTCATTCCAAAACGCCTATTTCTCCCGCCTGGCCGGTGATGGACAGGGCAGATTACATCTTGTCTTTACTGAAAATGTTCCCGGTCCGAATTGTGCCATTTGTTTCCATATATTTTATCGCCACTCCGATGACAATGGTTTGAATTGGTCCAGTATTACTGATATTTCAAGACTGCCAACCGGCTCGGCTAAACCTCAAATATTGGTTGATAAACAGGATAATGTTCACATAGTATGGGAAGCAGGTGAGGGCGGCGCTTATGGCCAGTTGACGAATCCAACCAAGGTCATGTATATGGCTTCTTATGACCGTGGCCAAAGTTGGACAGTGCCGATTGAGTTTTTAACGCCCGGCGGAATTGCTAAAAACATTGCGCTTGGTCTAGATGGTCAAGATAGGTTGTTAGTGGCCTGGCTCGATATGTCTCAAGATTTGATTTACTACCAACTTTCATCTGATCTTGGAAAAACCTGGTCACCCCCACGGCCTATTCCCGGTGTATGGGGTGGCTGGTCTGTTTATCAGGCCCGTCTCGATGATTACGCCATGGCTACCGATAGCGCTGGTGATGTTCATCTCGTGATTGTAGGGCGTACCGCCAGCGATCAAGAATCCCTGGATGTGCTCCATCTGCGTTGGGACCGCTCCGCCTGGTCAAAACCGGAAGTCATTGCTGCTCTTAAAGATAACGTGGCAGAGTGGCCGCGGATTGCTATCGGCGGCGGCAATCAGCTCCATGTAACCTGGTACGTGCGAGACGGGGCGAGTATCTGGGGGGGAATCGGGGATGAAGATTTTAAACCCCACCAGGTTTGGTATGCCCGTGGAACATCCTCTGCCCCCGCATTAGCGCCGGTTGACTTACCTACCCGCACCCCGACCCCGACACCTCTCTTAACCTCTATTCCAACTGATGAATCTTCATCCCTATCTACACCGACGCCCCTGCCTACGCTTGACCCCGATTTGGCCGAAGTTTCTATGCCACCGGGAACCACCGCTTCGATCTATACCGACGCGGATGATCTGATTTTGTTAGTAAAAAGCCTAATCCCGATAACGCTTGTTATTGTCCTCGTCATCGCATCGGTGTATTTTTGGCGACGTTAACCACACAAGTTCTCCGATAAAAAATCTTTTCTTTGTCACCCCAGCCACCAAATTATATTGCAGCGTAGACGGTTAACCTTAGGTTACGGCTACCCAGTTCTAACTATTTTCCCATGACTTCCCTATGTTTCTCTAGGGAAGATAAGTTATATTTGTTTTGTTGGGTTGGTATGCCTTGATTGAGCGCAGCCCGTGCAGGTAATCTGCTATAAATGATGCCGAATCTGTGTTGCCCATCTTTTTTGCTTAAGGGAGTCATATATGCAGCAAGGTGATACAAACGTTTTTGTCAAGACAGCCATCGTTGAGATTGTTGTTAGCCAACGGGTGCGGTCAACCTGGCAAACTCTTGCCATTATTGTTGCTGCGGGTTTGGCGATATTTCTAACCTTCTACAACCTAACCGATTATCCGGTGACCTGGTTTGACGAAGGTTCCCACCTGCACGTTCCCAAAACTCTGCTGCGCTTTGGGGTGTATGCCGATTACAGCAGCGAGGGTTTCCGTTACTATGGGCCAACCGTTGGCGTGGGGCCAACGGTTATGCTGCCGGTTGCAGCGGTTTTCAAGTTGTTCGGTATTGGCCTGTTCCAGGCACGACTGATAATGGCCTTGTATCTGCTGGCTACCATTTACGTCTTCTATCGCCTGGCTGTAATTCTGGGGGGGCAGCGTTTAGCCTGGGTGGCAACGGCGCTGCTGATTGCCTCGCGGGGGATTTCTTTGTTAGAGTACGGGCGGCAAGTTTTGGGTGAAGTGCCCGGCTTATTTTTTGTCGTGGCCGGTTTGGGAGTGTGGTTTGCTACCTGGGAAAAGGCTACCTGGCGGCAGTTAAGTGGGGTGGGCTTGCTGCTCGGGTTGGCTATGGTCACTAAAAATCAGTACCTGTTAGTTTTGGTGCCTACCCTGGGGCTGGCCTGGCTGGCCAACCTGCTTTACTATCGCGCTGCCCCCCAGCGGATCTTTATCATTCCTGGCGTCATCGCCGGAGCGTGTTTCGCCCTCTGGCAAGTCTATATGATTCTCTACCTGGGACCCGCAACAGCAAGCGAAAACCTGGCTGCGCTGCGGACCACTACGGCAGGTGCGGCGCTGGTCTTCTCTCCTGATCTAATGTGGCGTAGTCTCCAGGAATTGCTAAGCTTGAAAGTCTACCTGGGTTGGTTAGCGCCGGTATTGATTTACAGTTTCTTGGTTGTCTTGCCGCGCCGCCGCGAGAGCCAGCAGTGGGGCATTTTGTTAATTCTCATTGTCGTAAATTTGGTTTGGTATGTTGTCGCTTCGATCAGTTGGCTGCGCTACGCTTTTCCGGGCCTGGTGATGGCCAGCCTGTTTGTGGCCCGCTTCTTTTTTGATTTGACCGATGGTTTTCAACTGAAGCTAACCGCTTTTTGGCAGTCGCTGCGTGAAGGCCAATCCACTTGGGCCAAACAGGCCCTGAATTTTGCCTTGCTGCTCTGGTTGGCGGCCATGATTGTGATTCCCCTGGCTCAGACAACCAAACAAATTATTTGGCCCGAATTCAACGCCCCGGCGGCAATGGCGGCTTATCTCGACAAACATGTGGCCCCGGATGCCTTGATTGAAACGTGGGAGCCGGAAATGGGCTTTCTCACCGATCACAATTACCACTTTCCCCCGCAACTTCTGTTGAATACAGCCGTGGGCCATATGTGGCTGGGCAAGCCATCCCCGGCCCAAGAGTACAGCTTTGTCCAGGATGAGTCACCCGAATTCGTGCTGGTCGGCCTCTTTGCTCGCTGGGTCGGGCTATATCCGCAGGACTGGTTAGCAGGGCATTATACTCTGGTCACCACCATTGGTGGGTACGAGTTATATGCGCTCAATAAATAAATCAAAAGCAACATTTCTTGAGGGTGAGGGTACATCACTATGGAACAGCAATTGTCTCATCGAGTTATAGAACGCACCGATCACCGGTTGTCGTGGCTGCTTGAGTGGCTGCGCTGCCACCTCGAAGGCTTATCCCTAATCACGATAGGGGCAGTCGTTGCCTTTCTGACGCTGACGAATTTGACCGGGTATCCAACAATTAGCGGGTGGGACGAGGGTATCTTCCTCCAGTTTTCCCGTAATCTGGCTTATTATGGGGAATTTGCGACCCGTGATGGTAACACCTTTGAGCGGTTAATGCCGCTGGCCAGTGTCGGCCCTACCTTGATCGCCCCGGCTGCACTGGCCCTGCGACTGGGCGGGGGCAGCCTTGTTGCCGCCCGTCTGGTAGTAGTGCTCTATTTGTGGGCGGGCCTGGCTGGCATGTATTTGCTGGTGCGGCAAATTGGAGGCTGGCAGGCGGCGCTGGGCAGTGTTTTACTGTTTCTCGTCGCTGGTACGGCTGAACATGATACCCTCTGGATGGGACGTCAACTTTTGGGTGAGATGCCGGCGCTGGCCTTTATGCTAGTCGGCCTCTGGTTTTGGCTTAAAAGTTGGCAGGGTGGATTAAGATGGTTAATCATCAGCACTACTCTACTGGGCCTGGCTATCGTAACTAAAAGTCAACTTATCTTGATCCTTGGCCCAAGTTTCGTCCTGTTTGGTTTGATTGATCGAATCTACTATCGCCAACTCCGTTTGATTCATACCATCGTCCCCGTAATTGGGGTTGTTCTGGGTTATGTTCTCTGGTGGTCGGTGCTTGCTCTCTGGGTTGTTGGCCCTGACGGACGAGCCGGTTATCTGGAGGCTCAAGCGTTTGCCACAAAACTTGGCATCCTGCACATTACCCCTCAGCGCTGGCTGGAAAATCTGAAATTTTTCTACACCAGCAACCAATGGCTCATTACCTTTGTGGCCCTTGGTTACGGTTTTTACCGGAGTTGGCCACGCAATTTAGCCGGAATGAAGCATTTTGTCCTGCCTCTGTTCATCAGCGTAGCCTTGTTGGGCTATGTGGGGTTAGGCTTCCCCTGGCCGCGCTATCTTTACCCGGTCTTGGCCCTGGTGGCTTTGTTTGTGCCGGTGCTTGTCAGCGACTTGGCCGGCTGGGTTGGCCGGCGCTGGCAATTCAGGTTGCTGCCGCTCATAATCTGGGTATTGGCGATGGTGGTCCTGGCCGGGCCGGGTCTTGTTCGGAATGTGCAGCGCATTACCACGACGAATGATCTCAGCGCCAGCCGATTTGCTCAACTGCTTGACCAGCAAGTACCGGTGGAGGCCAATATCCTCAACTGGGAGTGGGAGATCGAATTCTACAGTCGGCAAAAATTTATTCACCCGCCCAATACCCTCTTTATTGCCATGGTGGATGAGGTTTACAACCACCAGCACGCGCCGGTCCTTGATGAACCCCGCCTCCCTGTCGAAGCTGATTATGTGATTGTGGGACCGTTTGCTAAACATGTCCAGGTGTTTGATGCCGCTCTTGCCCAACGCCCTCATCGTCTGATCGCAACTGAAGGGCCTTACCAGTTATACCAACTCGACTAATTCACTGGAGGAGAGGTTGTGAATCGCTTATTTTGGCGTGTATTGAAACTTTGCGTAGTTCTCATCAGCACCCTGAGCTTGCTGTGGAGCGGGCAAGCCTTTAGCCAGGCTGCCTCTGGCCCGCCCATTCTGGTGGTAGTGAACGACAGTTACGCGGCCAATAGATTTGGTCGCTACCTGGGAGAAATTCTGCGAGCAGAAGGATTGAATGCCTTTGATGTCGTTGAGCTGGGCGCGTTAACAGCTACCGACCTGACCAACCACGATCTGGCTATTCTGGCCGAAACATCCCTCACCTCCGGTCAAGCTAGCCTGTTTACTACTTATGTTAATAATGGCGGGCGGTTAATTGCCATGCGCCCGGACAGCCAGATCAAAGCTTTATTCAGCCTGGGCGCCTCGGCGGGGGTGTTGGCTAACGGTTATCTGAGGATTGAAACCACGGCCGTACTCAGCGGCGCTATCCCAGGGCAGGGCTTGAGCAGCGAAACGCTGCAAATCCACGGGAATGCTGATCAGTATAGCCCGGCGGGCGGATCTGTCGTCCTGGCCCAACTGTATAGTAACGCCAGCACGGCAACCGCCTATCCGGCGGTTATAGCCGGTTCATCCGGGCGGGCTGTAGCCTTTACGTATGACCTGGCCAGCAATGTCATCTACACGCGACAGGGGAACCCGGCCAATGCCAGTTTGGACATAGATGGGGATGCGGTCATCCGCACCATTGACCTGTTCCAGGGTTCCGGTGGGGGCGCACCCTGGGTAAATCGGGACCGAATCCATATTCCCCAGGCGGATGAGCAGCAGCGGCTGTTGGCCCGGCTGGTCAAGCAGTTGGTCGGTGAAGTGCGGCCGCTGCCACAGTTGTGGTATTTTCCGGGGGTCGCCAAAACGATGCTGATCCTGACCGCCGATGCCCACGGCAACCCGACGAGTTTCTATCAAACGGAGATCAACAGCCTGAATGCGCGCGGAGCCAAAGCGACCTTCTACCTGGCTTTGTCGGCTGAGCCGGCCCAGAGCCAGTCGGGGAGTAATAACGATGTGCTGGATTGGGTGGCGCAGGGGCACGCCTTTGGCATCCATCCCTACTGGAATAAACCCGACCCCTATCCGCCCTATAACATCACCAACCTGGCCGAGGGTTACAATGCCTACGATCTCTGGTTTGGGTTGCAGTATCCAAACGTGCCGAAATCGCTGACGGTGCGGAACCATCAAATCGCCTGGACGGGCTGGACCGATGCGGCGGAGATCGCGGAGGCGCACGGGTACCGGCTGGACACAGACTTTTATCATTGGGGAGGGTGGTTGCAAAAGCCGGATGGGAGCTGGCCGCACGGGTACATTACCGGGAGCGGGCAGCCGATGAAGTTCATGCGGGCGGACGGGCGGTTGATCAACGTCTACCAGCAGTTGACCCAGTTGGTGGATGAGCAGTTGATCCGGCCGCCGGATTATGCCTTTGAGAATTTGAATGCCACGCAAGCCCTGGCTGTCTCGCGGGAACTGATAGATCGGAGTCTGGCGCGGGACTACGCAGCGTTGATGACCCAATTTCACGTGGATTACTACAGCAGCAACGCGCAAGCCTGGGCGGAAGGGACGGTAGAGTATGCCAACAGTCAGGGCGTGCCGGTCTGGAATGCCGACCAGTGGCTCACCTTCACCGAAACCCGCCACGATGCCAACCTGAACAATATTGCCTGGGATGCGGTTAACGGCCAACTGGGGTTTACCTTGAACGCTGCCAATAGCGGCCATACCCTCAGCCTGTTGCTGCCGCCGGCGTATGGGGGACGTTACTTTAACTCTATCCTGGTTGATGGCAGTCCGGCCAGCTATGCCTCTTTTACCGTGTCTGGCCAGGAAATGATTCGGGTGAGTGTGGGAGCCGGTAATCACAGCTTTAATATCGGCTATGGGGCGCAGGCTAACACTCCCACTCCTACCCCACCGACGCCGGTTGCTACAGCCACGTTGACGCCCACCTCCACCGGCACGCCTGCCAACACTCCTACCCATACCCCCACCCCCTTGCCCGGTATGGCCCCGGCTGTCACCCGCACCGGTTCCGCGGCCGAGGGGACTATCAGCGTTAGTGTGGCCGGCAAGTTCCAACTCGATTTCACCGGCGCTAATGCCTGGCAGCCGGCCCGCTGGTTTGACCTGGCTGATTCCGCCAGCCAGGATTTGGCTAATAAAAATGGATCTGGACCGGGCTATAACGTCCTCAATCAACCGGTGGAGATGCTTTACAACGGCGCGTGGTACTCGCTGACCAATGCCCAGGAAGCCAGTGTGACCATCCTGGAGGAATCGCCTGCCCGGCTGGTCCTGCGGAGTCAATACCACCTTCGACCGAGCGGTAGCGACTTTCTGGTGCGGACGGATTACACCGTTTATGCCTCTGGCCGGGTAGCCGTAAACCTGGCGCTTCAGAATTTAAGCGGGGCCAGCCGGACATTAGGTATGATTGAATACGCTTTCCTGAATGTCGAAGATGCGCTGGGGTGGACAATTACCAGCTTGAGCAGTAATCACGGCCTTGGATTCCAACGGGCCGACGGGGCAATCCCCCGGCCTAACTTGCTGGCCGTCAATCACTCAGCCGATAC
Source organism: Anaerolineae bacterium (assembly GCA_023382535.1). Next base: position 114,032 of record JAHDWA010000006.1, read on the forward strand.
GGCCATTGACAGCGATGGCGCCGGTAACCGTTACTGGTATGTCACTAATCAATCTTTAGCGGCGAATGCCTCTTTTACCCGGCAGTGGGAATTGCAATTAGGGCCTGGGGGGCAGTCCACCGGCGATTTAACTAACCGCACCGACGATGCGCGTTCCCCTGGCTTGACGATTGTCAGTGGCGCCACGCCGGTTGGTACCGGTTTTGATCCCGCCAGCGCAGCCTATCGGCTGCTGGCCGGCAGCGCTCCGCTTAGCTTTTATCCAACCGCAACCCAGCCTCGCCACGCCCCTATTTTTGTTATTGATAACTGGTCCAGTTCGACCTGGAGCGTGAGCCTTAACGGAACTGTTCTGTCCAGCAGCGGCCAGCCTCAAGGCGGCCAGGCTATCGCCAGTTACGATAGCGCCGCCCAACGTCTCGTCATCCAGTATCTGGGAACTATTCCGGCCACGGCGACCACTGCCGAGCGGACTTTTGGGGTTGATACCGGCCTGCCGGCAACGCCCACCGCGACCTCAACCGCGACGGCAATACCTACAGCGACCGATACGCCCACGGCTGGACCAACGAGCACCCCGACGTCTACCTCAACAGCCACCTCCAGCCCGACGAATACGGCCACGGCGACAAATACACCCACCCCAACGCCGGCCAGTGGGAGTGTGACCCACACTAACTATGCTGACTTTGGGCAGAGTTGTGCGGCGGTGAGCAATACCTTTGTCAGTGATATTGAGGGCGGCGGGGTCATGCTGGCGGCAGCTTTTGCCGATGATTTTGGGGGGGCGACGCTCGATTCAGGACGGTGGTCCTCTGGCAGTTGGAGTGGCGGCAGTTACGCCCCGACCCTCGCCAGTAGTTTGGTGACACTGCCGGGCGGCGGTTGGGTGCGCTCAAACAACACCTACACCCACGGAGTGATCGAGGCCACAGCCGAATTTGGGGCCGGAGCCTGGCAACACGTGGGTTTCGGGAGTGACGGCTTTGGCGGTGACAAATACTTTATCTTTAGCACCCTGGCCGGCGACGGGAATCTGTACGCTCGAGTCAACAATACGGGCAGCGAGCAAAACCTGAATCTCGGCCCTATTCCCACCGGCCTGCATCGCTACCGGATTGAATGGAGCGCGGTTGACTCGGCCACCGACCGGGTGGCTTTTTACCGTGATGGCCTGTTCCAGGCTCAATTTGACCTGAGCAGCGCCGGCGCTGCGAATTTTTATCTCTACCTGTCAAACAACGGAAGCGCCACGTTGCAGGTTGACTCGGCTCAAGTGACGCCGGGTTATGTGGGCAGCGGTAGCTACACCGGCTGCACCCTGGACGCGGGCGCGGGTTATGCCTGGCAAAATTTGAGTTGGAACGCCAGTCTGCCTGCCGGCGGCAGCCTGACCGTCGAGACACGCAGTTCCGAAGATGGGTTGACCTGGGGCGAGTGGGGAACTGTCTCTGTGAGCGGCGGCGCGCTGGCTGCGCCGGGTCGCTACGGGCAGTACCGGCTGCTGTTGACGACGAGTGACAGCCAAACCAGTCCCCAAATCAATTCCATCACCTTAACTTACAGTCCGGTCGCCTCACCGACCGCCACACCAACCGATACAGCTACCCTTGTCCCACCCACATCCACCCCGACCGATACCGCTACGCCTATTCCGCCCACCCCCACGGATACGGCCACTCCCGCTTCACCTACATCCACGCCGACCGATACCGCTACCCCTATTCCGCCGACTCCAACGCCAACCGATACGGCCACTTCTATTCCGCCCACCTCCACGCCAACCGACACGGCTACTCCCATTCCGCCGACTCCAACGCCAACCTCTACCCCAACCCCCACCAATACCCCTTTGCCTGACCTCATTTTTGGCGACGGCTTCGAGTTAGGCAATCTCGCGGCTTGGTCGGCTAGCGCCATTGACGGCGGTGATTTGAGCGCCGGCCCGGCAGCGGCTTTGGTCGGCTCAAACGGCCTGCGGGCAGTTCTTGACGACAATATCGCCATCTATGTAACCGATGATCGGCCTTCCGCTGAAACCCGTTATCGTGCTCGCTTTTACTTCGACCCGAACACCATCTCGATGACAAACGGCAACGCGCACTATATTTTCTATGGTTATGCCGGAACTTCGACGGTGGTACTGCGGGTGGAGTTCCGCCGTTCCAGCAGTGTTTATCAGCTCAGGACCGGGCTGCTCAACGACGGTACGAGCTGGACAACGAGCAGTTGGTTTACCATCAGCGATGCCCCCCACTCTGTCGAGTTAGCCTGGCAGGCCAGCACCGCCGCCGGGGCCAACAATGGCAGCCTGACCTTCTGGCTCGACGGCCTCCAGCGGGCCACTCTGACCGGCGTGGATAACGACACCCGTCGGGTTGACCGGGTTCGGCTCGGCCCGGTAGCCGGGATTGACAACGGCACCCGGGGTACTTACTACTTTGACGCTTTCGAATCACGCCGGCTGAATTATATCGGGCCAGCGGTGAGTGGCCAGAGCGCAACTGGCGAGGCAGACCCGAGGGGTGGGCATAACACCCCCGGCCAGAAACCTGCCGAAATCTATTTACCAATTATTAGGAAAAATTTCTGATGAATCGAATAACTTGGCGATTGTTAAAACTGGGTATAGTCATCAGCAGTGTCCTGGCCTTAGTTTTTGGCTGGTACGCTTTCAGCAGGGCGGCGGATGGGGCATCAATTTTAGTGGTAGTCAACGATAGCCCGGCCAACCCCAACAAATTTGGCCGCTACCTGGGAGAAATTCTGCGGGCCGAAGGATTGAACAGTTTTGAAATCATAGACGTAAGCGCATTGAACGCCGGCATTCTGAGCGATCACGACCTGACAATCCTGGCCGAAACAAGCCTGAGCGCGGGTCAGGCGAGCCTGTTGAACGATTACGTCAATAACAACAACGGGCGGTTGATCGCCATGCGCCCGGACAGCCAGATCAAGGCCCTGTTTGGGTTGGGCAGCGCCAATGGGAGCTTGGTAGACGGTTATGTACGGATCAACACGAGTGCGGTACTGAGCGGGACGATACCGGGACAGGGCTTGAGCAGCGAAACGCTGCAAATCCACGGGACTGCTGACCAATACAGTCCGAGTGGGGGGACGGTGCTGGCGCAGTTGTACAGCAATGCGAGCACATCCACCTCTTACCCGGCGGTGATCGCGGGATCGAGCGGGCGGGCGGTGGCATTTACGTATGACCTGGCGTGGAATGTCATCTACACCCGCCAGGGCAACCCGGCCAATGCCAGTTTGGATACGGATGGCGATGCCGTTGTGCGCACCATTGACCTGTTCCAGGATTCCGGTGGCGGCGCGCCATGGGTAAATCGGGATCGAATCCATATTCCCCAGGCGGATGAGCAGCAGCGGCTGCTGGCCCGGCTGGTCAGGCAGTTGGTGGGCGAAGTGCGGCCGCTGCCCCAGTTGTGGTACTTTCCGGGGACGGCCAAAACGATGCTGATCCTGACCGCCGATGCCCACGGCAACCCGACCAGTTTTTATCAGGACGAAATCAACAGCCTGAATGCGCGGGGAGCCACGGCGACGTTCTACCTGGCGTTGGCCGCCGAGCCGTTCGAGGAACAGCCGGGGAGTAACAACGATGTCCTGGATTGGGTGGCGCAGGGGCACACCTTTGGCATCCATCCCTACTGGTACAAGCCCGACGATCATGAGCCCTATAACATCACCAACCTGGCCGAAGGATACAACGCCTACGACCTGTGGTTTGGGCTGCAATATCCAAACGTGCCGAAATCGCTGACGGTGCGGAACCATCAAATCGCCTGGACGGGTTGGACGGATGCGGCGGAGATAGCGGAAGCGCACGGGTACCGGCTGGACACGAACTTCTATCACTGGGGGGCGTGGTTACAAAAGCCGGATGGGAGCTGGCCGCACGGGTACGTCACCGGGAGTGGACAGCCGATGAAGTTCATGGGGGCGGATGGGCAGTTGATCAACGTCTACCAGCAGTTGACGCAGTTGGTGGATGAGCAGATGCTGCGACCGCCGGACTACGCCTTTGAGAATTTGAGTCCGACCCAAGCGATCACCGTTTCAAAACAGTTGATCAATGCGAGCCTGGGTGGGGATTATGCGGCCTTGATGACCCAATTTCACGTGGATTACTACACGGGCCAGCCGGCGCAGGAATGGGCAGAAGGGACGATAGACTATGCCAACAGTCAGGGAGTGCCGGTGTGGAATGCCGACCAGTGGCTCACCTTCACCGAAACCCGCCACGACGCCAGCCTTAGCGACATTACCTGGATTGACGCCAGCAAAACTCTGACCTTCACCCTGACGGCCACGCCCACCGCCGGGGTTAACCTGACCGTCATGTTACCGCTGGAATATCTGGGGAACAACCTGCAATCGGTCAGCGTGGACAGCCTCCCGGCGACCTACAGCGTCGAAACCATCAAAGGCATTGACGTCGCTTTTGTCACCGTCCCGGCCGGCAATCATACCATTAGCGCTGCCTATGGCCCGGTGGTTGGCGTCAGCGTTATTCAAACGGGGGGCACTACCCTGGTTTCCGAAAATGGCCTGACCGACACCTATCAGGTGAAATTGACCAGCGTCCCGGCCGCGCCGGTGCGCATCAACTTTATCACCAACGCCCAACTCAATGCGCTCTCGCCCATAACCTTCACCAATCTGACCTGGAATATACCGCAGACAGTGATCGTCAGCGCGGTAGACGACGCTCTTAGTGAAGGGCTGCACACCAGCGTCATCAGCCATACTACCACCAGCACCGACCCCACCTACAACGGCCTGCCAGTTAATTCAGTCAATGTCAGCATCACCGACAATGACGCGCCTGGCGTTGACATTACCGAAAGCGGCGGTACCACCAATGTAGCCGAAAATGGGGCGACGGACACCTATCAAGTGAAGTTGATTACGCCGCCGGCAGCCAGCGTGCGGATTGACTTTACCACCAATGCCCAACTCAACGCGCTGGGAGCGATCACGTTTACTACTTTGAATTGGAGCATCCCCCAGACAGTGACCGTTAGCGCCGTAGATGATGCCGTGGCCGAAGGGCTGCACAGCAGCATTATTAGCCATTCCGTGACCAGCGCCGACCCTGGCTATAACGGGGCGCCCATTGCCTCGGTCAATGTCAATATTAGCGACAATGATACTGCCGGCGTGAGTGTGGCTCCCACGTCTATTAGCGTGGCCGAAGGTGGGATTACGGCGACCTACAGCATCAGCCTGACCAGCCAGCCTGCAGCAGGGGTACAGACCAGCTTTACCACCAATGCTCAACTCAACCCAATTAGCGCCATCACCTTTACCACCTCAAACTGGAACTCACCGCAAACAGTGACCGTGAGCGCCGTTGACGACGCCCTGGTGGAGGGCGCGCACAACAGTGTGATCAATCACACCTCTGCCAGCGCCGACCCGGCTTACAACAACGTGGCGATTGTTCCTGTTACCGTCAGCATTGCCGACAACGATAACTCCCCGCCCAGTGGCAGTATCACGACGACGACCACCTACACCGATTTTCTGCAAGCCTGCGCTGTACTCACCGGCACCTTTCCTGTTCCGCTGCTGGCCGGTACTCACGTCAGCGATTTGAACGGCGGTACGGTAACATTGGCGGCTGTCTTTGCCGATGACTTTTCCGGCGGCACGCTCGACCCGCGCTGGCAGTCAGGTAATTGGAGCGGCGTCAACTCTCCCGGTCTCAGTGGGGGCATTCTGACTCTGCCCACCGGTGTGTATGCGCGTTCACAGAGTTCCTATAATTATGGGGTCATAGAGGCCATCGCCGAGTTTGGTTCGGGTATTGATCAGCACATTGGCTTTGCCGATAGCGCCTTCGTGGATACTTACCTTATCTTCAGTACCCGTCCCTTTGATGGCAATTTGTATGCCCGCGCCAACAGTGGCAGCGGTGAACAGAATACCAGTCTTGGCCCGATTCCGGCAGGTCTGCATCGTTACCGCATCGAGTGGGGTCCCTTGGATGCCGCTAACGACCGGGTGAGTTTCTACCTGGATGGTGTTTTTCAGGCCGAATTTACCGTCAGCAAAGTCCTGACCGGCCTGCCTCTCTGGCTGACAAATAATGGCTCGGCTGATTTACGGATTGATGCTGTCCAGGTGGTTCCACCCTACGTATCCAGCGGCAGTTATACCAGTTGTGTTTTCGACGCTTATCAACTCGGCACGGGCAACAAGTGGGGCATAATTAGCTGGGACGCCATTCTGGCGGCCACCACTGGCCTCACCGTCGAGGCGCGTACCTCCGCCGATGGCTCGACCTGGAGCGGCTGGACCGTCGCCCCTGCCAGCGGCAGCAGTCTCGTTCCGTCCGACCGCTACGCCCAATACCGGCTGCTGCTGAACACCACCGACATCCAGACAACCACCCTGGTCAATTCCGTCACCCTGGATTTAGCCCAGCCCCTCTTAGCCGTGGCCGATACGAGCGTGATTGAGGGTAACAGCGGCCCTGTTAGCGCCATCTTTACGGCCACCCTGTCTATAAGCAGCAGCCAGACCATCACCGTCAATTACGCCACTGCCGATAACATAGCCGTCGCTCCGGCTGATTACAGCGCCACCAGCGGCACGTTGACCTTTACGCCCGGTGTGCTCACGCGGACCATTGCCGTACCGGTGCAGGGCGACACGTTGGATGAGTTAGACGAAACCTTTGTGGTCAATCTGAGCGAGCCGGTAAATGCTACATTGGCGGATAATCAAGGGCAGGGAACCATATTGGATGACGACCCCAGTCCCAGTTTGAGTATCAATGATGTGACCGTAACGGAGAGTGACATCGGGAGCGTCAACGCCGGCTTCACCGTCTCTCTAACAGGTCCAAGCGGCTTGACGGTAACCGTCCCTTACAGCACGGTTAACGGCAGCGCGACGGCCCCGGCTGATTATGTGGCCGCCAGCGGCACATTGACCTTTACTCCTGGCATCACCGTGCAAACGGTTACGGTGGTTGTTCAGGGAGACAGCCTGGATGAGCCGAACGAAAATTACTTTGTTAACCTGGGCAGCCCGGTTAACGCCGGCCTGGCCGACAGCCAGGGCGTGGGTACAATTAATGACAATGACCTGCCGCCGACACTCAGCCTAAACGATGTGACGGTAACTGAAGGTAATGTCGGGACAGTTAACGCCGTTTTCACGGCCACCCTTTCAACGGCCAGCGGCCTGACGGTTACCGTCGCCTACAGCACGACCGGCACGACCGCCACCGCCGGGGTGGATTATCTGAGCCAGACTGACACGCTTACCTTCACTCCGGGGGTGACGGCTGCACAATTTACGGTAACGGTCAACGGCGATACACTTGACGAACTCGACGAGGCCTTTCAGGTGGATTTGTCCGGTCCAGCGAATGCCACAATCGGCGATGGGCAGGGCTTGGGTACAATCCTTGACGATGACGGTCCACCCACTGTGGCCGTTGCCGACGTGAGCGTAACCGAGGGCGATACGGGCCAGAGCAGCGCCGTTTTCACCGTGACCCTCAGTACGCCCAGCGGCCTGTTGGCAACGGTAGATTACACCACAGCAGATGGCACTGCGGCAGCTCCGGCCGATTACATGAGCCAGACCGGCGCGCTCACTTTCACCCCTGGCATAACCAGCCAGATCATCGCGGTTACAGTCAACGGGGATGTGGTGGATGAACTCGACGAAACCTTTGTGGTCAATCTTAGCAGCCCGGCCAATGCTGCCATCGGCGATGGTCAGGGGCAGGGAACCATCCTCGACGATGATGCGGCTGGAATGAATGTCAACCCAACCGATGTTGCCGTAACCGAAAGCGGCGCCACAGCCACTTATGCCATCAGCCTGACCAGCCAGCCGACCAGCAGCGTGACGATGGCGATCAATCCTGATAGCCAACTTACTGTTACTCCGGCTCCTGTGGTTTTCGATGAGACCAATTGGGATACAGCCCAAACAATTACAGTGACGGCTGTAGATGATGCCATAGTAGAGGGGCTGCACACAGGCAGTATCAGTCACACCGTCACCAGCGCCGACAACAACTACCACAACATTGCAGTTGGCGATGTCACCGCCAGCATTACCGATAATGACACTGCCGGGGTTAGCGTGACTCCGGCCAGCGTCACCGTGGCGGAAGGTGGTATAACTGACACGTACACGGTGGTCTTGAATACCCAGCCGGCCAGCGTGGTCACGGTCAGTATTGCGACCGGCGGGCAAACCACGGCGGCGCCCTCCTCTTTTGTCTTCTCCGCTCTAACCTGGAACGAACCACAAACAGTGACGGTAACAGCAGTAAATGATTTGCTTGCAGAGGGGACACACGGGGATAACATTACCCACAGCGCCGCCAGCGCCGATGATAACTACAACGGGGTCTCTATCAGTTCGGTAGCTGCCGCGATTACCGATAATGATGCCGCCGAAGTAAGTGTTGCCCCGGCCCTGGTCAATGTATCCGAAAGTGGCATCACCGCCACTTACGCCATCAGTCTAACTTCCGAGCCAACGGCCCCTGTCACTGTTACCGTGGCAGCAGACGGTGAGACAAGTGTCAATGTAACTACTCTGGTTTTTAATCAGTTTAGCTGGTTCTGGCCGCAACTGGTCGAAGTAACAGCCGTGGATGATGCAGTGGCCGAAGGATCGCATACAGGGGTAATCAGCCATACCGCTATCAGCGCCGACAGCAATTTTGATGGTATCGCTATCGGCAGGGTGATGGCTAGTATCGGTGACAATGATACAGCGGGGGTTAGTCTTACGCCGAGCTTGGTCAATGTGGCCGAGGGTGGTATCGTCGCCACCTATGCCATCAGCCTGACCAGTCAGCCCACTGCGAATGTGACCGTTACCCCCAATCCTGACAGCCAGGTTTCCGTTACCCCTGGCGCCGGTTTGACCTTTACGCCATCAAACTGGGCAGTTTTGCAGGTGATCACCGTGACCGCAGTGGATGACGCGTTGGTCGAGGGGAATCATAACGGCGCGATCAGCCATGTCGTTAGCAGCACCGATCCAAACTATAATGGTCTCGCCGTTGGTAATGTGACCGTGACCATCGCTGACAATGACTCCGACAGTGAAAGTGGGGGTAGTAGCCAGATATTCCTGCCGCTCATTTTGGGTAGAGTGCAGCCGGCTGCGCCTGATCTGGTGGTGCAGAGTATCAATGCGACTAATTCCAGCCTCCAGCTAGTCATCAAAAACCAAGGCAATGCGCCGGTAACAAGTGATTTCTGGGTGGATGTTTACCTCAATCCGCAGCCTGTTCCCACCGGGGTTAACCAGGTTTGGAACGATGGCCGCTCTCTTTATGGGGCTGTATGGGGAGTAAAAGGTTCGGCGCTGCCTCTGGCCCCCGGAGCTGCTTTAACTCTCTCGGTAGGCGACAGCTACTATTGGCCGTCTCTGAGTAAACTGCCGGCCACGCTAGGGGCAGGTATAAAGATTTATGCTCAGGTTGACTCGGCTAATCTCAATACCAGCTACGGCGGGGTATTAGAGAGCCACGAAATAACGGGCCAATCTTACAACAATATATTGGGTCCGATTTTGCCGAGCGCCGGCCCGGCGGGCAATTTGCCAGTGTTCCAACAGGACGAAGTGTTCTCAACTTCGGCACCCCTTTCACCTTCCCGGCCTTAAGCCAGGTTGTGCTGCCGAAAGATGGAGTCCAGACTAAAAGCTGGACTCCATCCCGGGTCAGTTGTAACTCCTCTTCCCTGTGCTGTTTATCCCCTGAATGCGGTTCCCCTTTCTGAATTGAAATTCTAACTTCTTTTAACTTTTCAAACGTGGTTCAAACCTTTTTGTGTTACCATTACTAGAGGAAATGGTAGGCACAACTTCATAAAGATCTCAGTTTTGATTGCCTCCCCTTGCCAATACTACAATCCTTCTAAACTAAGGAACTTGATTATGCAGCGGTTACCCCGGCTTGTTTTTAGAATGTTCGTTGTGGTAATTAGTGTCGTGCTGCTGTTAATTGGGGGAATCACTTTTAGCCGAGCCACCTCTGGTGCGCCGATTCTTCTGGTAGTCAACGATAGCCCGGCCAACCCCAACAAATTTGGCCGTTACCTGGGAGAAATTCTGCGGGCCGAAGGATTGAACAGTTTTGAAATCATAGACGTAAGCGCATTGAACGCCGGCATTCTGAGCGATCACGACCTGACAATCCTGGCCGAAACAAGCCTGAGCGCGGGTCAGGCGAGCCTGTTGAACGATTACGTCAATAACAACAACGGGCGGTTGATCGCCATGCGCCCGGACAGCCAGATCAAGGCCCTGTTTGGGTTGGGCAGCGCCAATGGGAGCTTGGTAGACGGTTATGTACGGATCAACACGAGTGCGGTACTGAGCGGGACGATACCGGGACAGGGCTTGAGCAGCGAAACGCTGCAAATCCACGGGACTGCTGACCAATACAGTCCGAGTGGGGGGACGGTGCTGGCGCAGTTGTACAGCAATGCGAGCACATCCACCTCTTACCCGGCGGTGATCGCGGGATCGAGCGGGCGGGCGGTGGCATTTACGTATGACCTGGCGTGGAATGTCATCTACACCCGCCAGGGCAACCCGGCCAATGCAGGGGTGAATACGGATGGCGATCTGGACGAGTTTGGTAATCCAATCATCCGTACCATTGATCTATTTCAGGCTGCCGGTGGCGGCACGCCGTGGGTAGACTTGGATCGGATTCATATTCCCCAGGCGGATGAGCAGCAGCGACTGCTGGCCCGGCTGGTCAGGCAGTTGGTGGGCGAAGTGCGGCCGCTGCCCCAGTTGTGGTACTTTCCGGGGACGGCCAAAACGATGCTGATCCTGACCGCCGATGCCCACGGCAACCCGACCAGTTTTTATCAGGACGAAATCAACAGCCTGAATGCGCGGGGAGCCACGGCGACGTTCTACCTGGCGTTGGCCGCCGAGCCGTTCGAGGAACAGCCGGGGAGTAACAACGATGTCCTGGATTGGGTGGCGCAGGGGCACACCTTTGGCATCCATCCCTACTGGTACAAGCCCGACGATCATGAGCCCTATAACATCACCAACCTGGCCGAAGGATACAACGCCTACGACCTGTGGTTTGGGCTGCAATATCCAAACGTGCCGAAATCGCTGACGGTGCGGAACCATCAAATCGCCTGGACGGGTTGGACGGATGCGGCGGAGATAGCGGAAGCGCACGGGTACCGGCTGGACACGAACTTCTATCACTGGGGGGCGTGGTTACAAAAGCCGGATGGGAGCTGGCCGCACGGGTACGTCACCGGGAGTGGACAGCCGATGAAGTTCATGGGGGCGGATGGGCAGTTGATCAACGTCTACCAGCAGTTGACGCAGTTGGTGGATGAGCAGATGCTGCGACCGCCGGACTACGCCTTTGAGAATTTGAGTCCGACCCAAGCGATCACCGTTTCAAAACAGTTGATCAATGCGAGCCTGGGTGGGGATTATGCGGCCTTGATGACCCAATTTCACGTGGATTACTACACGGGCCAGCCGGCGCAGGAATGGGCAGAAGGAACGGTAGACTATGCCAACAGTCAGGGAGTGCCGGTATGGAATGCCGACCAATGGCTCACCTTCACCGAAACCCGCCACGACGCCAACTATGGAAATATTGCCTGGGATGATGTCAACAAGGTTTTAACGTTTAATCTGAGTGCAACCCTTACGACAGGTGTTGATCTCACAACCGTTTTGCCCTTAAATTACCGGGGTAACGATCTGGAAGCGATTACGGTTGATGGTCTCACGGCCAATTTCAGTACTGAGACGATCAAGGGTATAGATGTTGCTTTTGTCGGTGTTCCTGCCGGTAATCACAGTTTTGTGGCCCACTATCACGACAATACGACGCCTACGCTCAGCCTCAATGATGTTACCGTGACAGAAGGGAATGTCGGATCAACCGCGGCGGTCTTTACGGCGACCCTTTCAAAAGCCAGTGTTCAAACTGTCACGGTCAATTATGATACGGTCAATGGGAGTGCCCTTGCTCCGGCTGACTACATTGCTGCCAGCGGCGTGCTGACTTTTGCGCCGGGGGTGCTGACCCGACCCCTCACCGTGACAATTCAAGGGGACACATTGCATGAGCCTGACGAGGTGTTTCAAGTCAACCTGGGCAGCCCGGTCAATGCCAGCATTGGCGATGGGCAGGGAGTTGGTACGATTATTGACGATGATGCCGGACCCGTGCTGAATATCAACGATGTCAGTGTGACCGAGGGGAATGGGGGCACGGTTTCAGCCGTATTCAGCGTGACGCTGACAGCGGTGAGTGGGCAGACGGTGACGGTCAATTACAGTACGGCTGATGAGAGTGCCCTTGCTCCGGCTGACTACATTGCTGCCAGCGGCGTGCTGACTTTTGCGCCGGGGGTGCTGACCCGACCCCTCACCGTGACAATTCAAGGGGACACATTGCATGAGCCTGACGAGGTGTTTCAAGTCAACCTGGGCAGCCCGGTCAATGCCAGCATTGGCGATGGGCAGGGAGTTGGTACGATTATTGACGATGATGCCGGACCCGTGCTGAATATCAACGATGTCAGTGTGACCGAGGGGAATGGGGGCACGGTTTCAGCCGTATTCAGCGTGACGCTGACAGCGGTGAGTGGGCAGACGGTGACGGTCAATTACAGTACGGCTGATGAGAGTGCCCTTGCTCCGGCTGACTACATTGCTGCCAGCGGCGTGCTGACTTTTGCGCCGGGGGTGCTGACCCGACCCCTCACGGTCATGGTTAAAGGGGACACTCTGGTTGAAAGCGCAGAAACATTCCTGGTCAATTTGACTAATCCAGTTAATGCTAATTTCGGCGATAACCGGGGACAGGGGATAATTGTCAACGATGACCAAGCAGACGTGACGCCTGAGCAAAAGGTTTTCTTACCAATTGTTGTTAAATAAATTGAGACTCTGGTCTGATGCGTGCCTATCAAGTTGTCTAACCGTAGTTTTAAAGAAAGAGGTACCATTATGAAACAGCGCATCGTTCTCTTACTTAGCGCAATCGCCTTGGCCCTGACAATTAGCCTTGTATTGATCCTGCCTCTGTCTGTTAGGGCCGCAGGCGGCAGCATCACCCAAACCAGCACTGCTGATTTCAGTCAAAGTTGTACCGTCTTGACGAACACCGCTTCGGCTCCGGTTTTGGCCAATACTCACGTGAGTGATGTGGCCAGCGGCACCGTCACCCTGGCGGCTACCTTCCTTGACGATTTTAACGTTGCTACGCTTGATCCTCGTTGGGAGACAGGCAACTGGAGCGGCAGCAGCGCGCCCCTGATCAGCAGCAGTATTTTGACTGTACCCACCGGGACGTGGGTGCGCTCGACCGGAACCTATACTTACGGCGTGATTGAAGCTGTGGCCGAGTTTGGTCCGGGTATGTTTCAGCATATCGGTTTTGCCAGTAGTGAATTTGCAGCCGACCGCTACTTCATCTTTAGTACAGCCGGTACTACAGATACGTTATTTGCCCGGGTCAATAACAGTGTAAGTGAACAATCTGTTAATCTTGGCCCGCTTCCAACTGGCTTGCATCGTTATACCATCCAGTGGAAACCTTTGGATGCCACTACAGACCATATCAGCTTCTTCTTGAATGGAACCATTCAGGCCGAATTTGACGTGACCAACGTCGGGGCAACTGGCTTTCATCTTTATCTATCAAACAACGGCGCGGCCGACCTGCAAGTTGACAAAGCCCAGGTCGAACCCCCTTATGTGAGCAGCGGCACTTATACCAGTTGTGCTTTGGACGCCGATTCGGGTAACGGCTGGCAAACCATCAGTTGGGATGCGTCGTTGACTTCTTCTACCACCTTAACCGTCGAAGCCCGGGTTTCAACCAACGGTTCCACCTGGAGCGCCTGGGAGAGTGTTGCCAATGGCGGTCCGGTTAACAGCAGCACTCTGGCTCGTTATGCTCAATACCGCCTGTTCCTCGCCACCGGAGATACCCAGCTTAGCCCGGAAGTCGGTTCGGTGACGCTAGATTACAACACCCTCCCCAGCCTGTCTATTAATGATGTAAGCATAACCGAAGGGAATACCGGAACGGTTAACACCGTCTTTACCGTCACCTTAGCAGCCACCAGCACTTACACCACTACCGTCAATTACACGACAGCCATCAGTACGGCGGTCGCCCCGGCCGATTACCTGACCGCAGCGGGTTTATTGACCTTCCCGCCTGATGTCACCAGCCGGACGATCACGGTAGCCGTGGTGGGTGATCTCATAGATGAGACTGACGAAAAATTTTTGGTCAACCTGAGCAATCCCGCCAACGCCACCATTGCCGACAGTCAGGGCGTGGGTACGATTACCGATGATGATCCCGCGCCGACGGTGAGCATCAACGATGTGGCGGTAGCTGAGGGTAATAGTGGGACGGTCAACGCCGCCTTTACTGTTTCACTTTCTCAGGCAAGCGGCAAAAGTATCACTGTAGATTACGCAACGGTCAACAGTTCAGCGACTGCTCCAGGCGATTACCTGGCCGCCAGCGGCAGGTTGACCTTTACCCCTGGGATTACAACCCAACAAATCACAGTTGTCATCAATGGTGACAGCATGGTTGAGCCTAACGAAACGTTTCAAGTCAACCTGACCAACCTGGTTAACCTGAATGCCGGCGGCAACGATACACAAGGCATCGGGACGATTACCAATGATGACGCCGCCGGAGTAACGATTATCCAATCAGGGGGCAACACCAATGTTGCTGAAGGCGGGGCTGCCGATACCTATCAGATCCAGTTGACCAGCCAACCGCTAGCCACCGTCACCATTAGCGTTAATCCCGGCAGCCAGGTTAGCGTCAATCCGGTCAGCGTGGTTTTCACGACTACCAATTGGAACGCTGCCCAAACAATTACGGTAACGGCGGTAAACGACCTGGTAGCCGAGGGGGCGCATACGGGTGTTATCAGTCACACCGCCAGCAGCACCGACAGCAACTATAATGGGCTGGCCATTAACAATGTCACCGCGAATATCACCGACAATGATACAGCCGGGGTTAGTGTTGCTCCTACCGTTCTGGCGGTAACGGAAGGAGGGATCACGGCCACCTATGCCATCAGTTTGACCAGTCAGCCGGTAGTTACAGTGACAGTTAGTATGACGACCAATGGTCAAGTTAGTGTTGGGCCGGTGTCACTTAATTTTAACTCGTCCAACTGGAACATATCCCGGCCTGTTGTCGTAACTGCGATTAATGATACCGTTTCGGAAAGTTCACCCCATTCCGGAGTGATCACCCATACCGTTACCAGCGCCGACTCTAAATACCATAACATTGCCACTTCTGGCGTCACCGCGAATATTACCGATAATGATGTGGTGGACCAAAAAGTGTTTTTGCCGGTTGTTATTAAATAACCCCAATCTGAAAATAGAGCACAAATTTTGTTGCCCCGATAAGATTTGTGCTCTTCATTTTTATTCCTTGGTTCTCCAGAGAATAGACCTAATGGGATGAAAAATTCTGAATATAAGTGAGGTTTCTGGATGCTGCGAAAAATTTTCCTGATGAATTTGCTTTTTGGATTAGCCCTATTTTTGGCGGGCTTTAGCACTGATCCCTGGCCGGCCCTTCCCGTGAACGGCCAAATTTCTGCTCAACCTATCTCGCCTCAAACCTGGCCGGCCAGCCCTTCGAGCTTGCCGGCGCTATCCCACTCCGGCTTGATGGCTGCAACGGCAGACTACACCACTTATTTGCCAATTATGTTAGATCCCACGCCGAATCCTGCGCCGCCTGCTGTTCTGGAGCCGTTCGAGTCTTCTGAAGCGAATTGGCAGGTTTTCGCAGATACCTCAGGTAGCAGCAGTGTTGAGCAGAGTAACACTCAGGCCGCTGCTGGCAGTTATTCAGCCAGGTTGGCTACTTTCAGTAGTTCGGGTAGTGCCCGGATTCGGAGCAACTTCTCCGACGCTGGGCCAACCCATATTTGGAACGAACGTCCTGGTACCTATTTCTGGCAGTTAGCCAGTGTCTATTTACCATCCTCTACGGTAACTCAACTTGGTCCCAATGACTATCTCACTTTAGCGGGCTTGTGGCCTAGTAGTGGTGGAACTTACGGGTGGTGGCTACAGATTAGACAGGGCGGACAGCTTTTTGTGAAGGGCTATAACAGTGACGGCGTTTCGAAAGAGTTTCGAGTTTATGGCAATTTCCCTCAGGACAGGTGGGTTAACCTGGAAGTGGGCCTGCATTCGCAAAATGGGCCAGGGGTTAAGCGAGCCTTTGCCTTTTTAGTTGATGGCGATTTTTACGGGTGGTATCATCAGGGGCATATGGCCGATGAAACTTATAATCGCGTGGCCATGGGTATTCTTTCTACCAATAGTAATGCTCCTTTGGAGTTGTTTGTTGACCAGTGGCGGGTTACCACGAGCAATAAATTCCCTGGTGGTGCTGATAAGCGGCCTACAACCAATTTGCAGGAACATAACTACTCTAACCAGAGTGGTATCGGCTGGCAAATTGACTGGTCTACCTGGGGTAATGATTTACGGCTCGACCCCCAGCATGGTCTGTACTCAAACTCTGATCGCTTACAATCCGGGCGCAACATTGATCGCATGCCCGATCTTACGAGTGGTTGGGCCGAAATTGAGATTGACTGGGTTGCAGGCCCTCCCCCCGCCGACTACAACCTGCTGCCTGGGGCCTTCGCCGGTTTGGTGGGATTTCGTAAAGAGATTAACCGTGAGGAGAATCTGGAAGTAGCTCCTGCCGTAGACAACAACACCGTCAAGTTAATCTATAACGCCTGGGTTGGTACTGGGGTGGACTTCAGTAAATGGACGTTGCCCGTTGCTACAACCGTTAATGATGGTCGCAACATCCCTGAGCCGGGTGATATTATTCGGGTGCGTTGGCAACAGATGACCACAACAAACCTCAACGTCCGGGTTAGTTACTACGACGCCAGTACAAACACTTGGTACACTAATATCATCAACTCTACCGTCAATGTATCCAGTATCCCGGGTGGGAGTAACGGCCCGGTCAATTACAATGACGGCTATCACACTGCCTCATCTATCACGATTGATTCGCCTTACTATTCGATCAGGCGCTACAAGGTAGGGACGCTGGCGACCTACCCTTAATTTAACTCTAACTTTTTTCTAAGTTTCTTCTTACAGCTTTATCACAAAGTGGTTTTATAATGACCACAATTGATTTATTGAAAAGATTTATTCTGAAAGACAGAATTTAAGAAAGGTAATAAACGATGGATTCCGTGCGAATGGGTGTAATTGGGGCCGGGATGATGGGCCAGCGGCACTGCCGAGTTTATTCAAATTTGCGCCGGACACAATTGATGGGCATTTGCGACGCCCGACCGGAAACTGGACGCCGCATAGCGCAGCAGTATGATGTGCCCTTTTATGATGATGTTGACGAGCTTTTGCAGCATGTTGATGCGGTCAGCTTGGTCACACCCACCCCATTTCATTTTGAATTGGCCATGCGCTGTTTGGCCCAGGGTGTCCACGTGTTGGTGGAAAAGCCGATCACCGAAACCCTGGAACAGGCAGAAATTTTGACCCAAACGGCCGAAGCCAGCAACCTGATCGTTCAAGTAGGCCATATCGAACGGTTCAATCCTACCTTTTCGGAACTAAAAAATGTTTTGGAAGATGTTACCCCTCTGGCCGTTAACCTTCGCCGGCTTAGCCCCTACGAAGGCAGCAACACCGATGTGGATGTTGTTTTAGATCTGATGATCCACGATTTGGATTTGGTATTGAATTTGATGAAGCAAGTGCCAACTTCCGTTAATGCGTACGGGTTAACTGCCTTTAGCGGGGCTATTGACCACGCCGTTGCCCATCTGAGTTTTGAGTCCGGGCCGCTGGTCACAGTTACCGCTTCCCGTGTGACCGAGCAAAAAGTCCGCTCCCTGGAAGTCACGGCGATGGAAGCCTACCTCGAGGGCGACCTGTTGAACAAGAGTATTTTGGTTCACCGGCGCACGATTGGTGAATATCTGAATAACAACAAGTATCGCCAGGAAAGCATTGTCGAACGCATCCATGTGCCGATTGTCGAGCCGCTGTTTGCCGAGCTGCAGCATTTTGTCGAATCTGTTCTGGAAAATAAAACTCCGCGCGTAACGGCCCGTGATGGTCTCGACGCCTTGCGCTTGGCCCAAGATATTCGAGCGGCGATTCACACCCGCTTGGTTGATGCCCATTCGATCAATAAACCCAAAGCCACGCGATACAGCTTTATCGCTTCTACCCAGGCTTCAGTTCAGAATTAACTTCATGGAGGATTTTCAATGGATTTATCAATTGTTGTGCCCTGCTTTAACGAAGCTGATAACGTGCCCAAGATTCGGCAGGAATTTTTTCCGGTCGTGGCTGAATTGGCTAAGACCCGCTCTACTGAGGTCATCTTTGTAGACGACGGTAGCAGCGATGGGACCTGGCAAGCTTTGGTGGACGCTTTTGGTGAGCCGGACTACCTGCCTGGCGTTATTATCAGATTTGAGCGCCATCAAGTTAATCGTGGCCTGGGTGCGGCTATTCGTACCGGTTTTGCGGCTTCCAGAGGCGAGATAGTTGTGACCACCGATAGCGACGGGACCTACAAATTCACCGAAATTCCAGCCCTGCTGGCCTGCCTGACCCCTGATGTGGATATGGTAACAGCCTCACCGTATCACCCCCAGGGCGGCATTGTGGGTGTCCCGGCTTATCGCCTGATTCTCAGCCAGGGCTCTTCGATCATGTACCGGGTCTTGGTTAACTGGCATATCCACACCTATACTTCTCTTTTCCGAGCCTATCGCCGTAAGGTAGTTGACCATGTTCCCTTTGAGTCTGATGGGTTCCGGGCCGGCACCGAAGTCCTGGTCAATGGGATGCTAATGGGGTATCGCGTTGCTGAATACCCAACGGTACTTTATTCACGGGTTTTTGGCACATCCAAAGCAAAATTGCTTCGCACGATAAAAGCGCACTTGCAATATCAGGGGCAAGTGCTGCTGCACCGGCTCAGTCTGAAACCTACTCCCCAACCCCGCCAAGTTATGGGAGGCCAAAAATGAGCGTTCTTAATTCCATTCTCAGCAGGAGCAAAGCACAAATGACAATTGCAATTACCTATATCTTAATCAGTGTTGTAGCCGGGGCCGTGGGTCAGATTATGCTCAAAAAGGGCATGAGCACCATGGGGCCACTGACCCTCAGCTTGGATCAACTCTTCAATATTCTCTGGCGTATTGGGACCAACCCTTATGTTGTCATTGGTCTGGCGATCTATGTGACCGGTACTGTATTTTGGCTGGCGGCGTTGTCGCGGGTAGACCTGAGCTATGCCTATCCCTTTGCCAGCCTGAGTTACGCCGTGATGCTTGTGGCTTCATGGCAGTTATTTAACGAAAACATTACCCCGTTTCGTCTGGTCGGCACGTTAGTGGTTTGCCTGGGCGTATTTCTCATCTCCCGCAGTTAGCGGATTACAGGAAGCAGATAATCATGAAGATTGTATCCGTTGTCGGAGCGCGCCCTGAGTTTATCCAGGCGACGCCCATCAGCCGAGCCTTACGCGACACTGGACGCCATCAGGAAATCTTGGTCCATACCGGTCAGCATTACGACTACTTGATGTCCCAAACTTTCTTTGACGACCTCGGTATCTCTGCCCCCGACTACAATTTGGAAGTCGGCTCCGGCTCACACGCCCAGCAGACGGCGGAGATTCTGACGCGGCTGGAGGAAGTCCTGCTCAAAGAGCAGCCTGATTTAGTGGTGGTCCGGGGTGACACCAACTCCACCCTGGCTGGCGCTCTGGCCGCCAGTAAATTACATATTCCTACCGCCCACGTCGAGGCCGGGGAGCGCAGTTTCGACCGGCGCATGCCGGAAGAAATCAATCGTCTGGTGGCCGACAGCCTGGCTGACTTGCACTTTTGTGTCAGCCGGGCGGCACTGGAGCACCTGGCGGCGGAAGGCATCACCAAATCTGTCCACTGGGTAGGCGATGTGATGCTGGATGCGATGCGCCAAAATCGCGTGATTGCTTTAAGCAAATCGGACATCCTGGCCCGATTAGGCCTAAAACCGGGAAGCTACACCCTGGCCACTATTCACCGGGCGGCCAACACCGACGATCCACTGCGCTTGCAGCAGATTGTGAATATTTTTAACAGCGTGGCCGAAACGGTCGTTTTCCCGGCCCATCCCCGTACCCGCAAAGCCTTGAGCCAGCTTGGCGCTCATTTCAAGCCTCACGTCAAGTTGATCGAGCCGGTCGGCTATTTTGACATCATCACTTTGGAAGACAATGCTCGCATGATTGCCACCGACTCGGGGGGAGTGCAGCGCGAGGCTTATTTCCTGGGCAAACCATGCCTGACCTTGCGTGATGAAACCGAGTGGATCGAAACGGTCACCGCTGGCTGGAACAAACTAGTTGGGGTTGACCCAGACCAGGTGCTGGCGGCCTGGTTTAGTTTTGTCCCGCCCGCTGAACAGCCGCCTATCTTCGGCGATGGGCAGACCGGGCGGCATATCGTCCAAATTTTAGAGGAGTTCGTAATTTCACTTAGAGCACCATCTGAGAACGGTAGCCAAGCCGTATTGGCAGAAATGGGGGTAGCATCGTGAATGTAGGGATCGTTGGTGGGGGGATCATGGGCATCAGCCTGGGCTATTTCCTCTCGCAGCAAGGTGTAAAGGTCGAGATTTTTGAGGCGTCGCCGTTGATGGCCGGGTTAGCCGGACCGCTGGCCCTGCCGGATGGCGCGGAGATAGACCGCTTTTATCATGTCATCCTTTCGAGTGACAGCTACCTGCGCGAACTTTGCACCGAGTTAGGCATTGCTGACCAAATGCGCTTCCGCGAAACCAAGATGGGTTTTTACCATCAAGGAAAAATCCACTCGATGAACAGCACCCTGGAGTTTTTGCGCTTTCCCCTGCTGGGCTGGCTTGATCGTTTTCGCCTGGGACTAACTGTGCTCTATTCCCAGTTTGTGCGCGATTGGCGCCAATTGGAGGGCATTAGTGTTGAAGAGTGGTTGGTCCGCTGGAGCGGCCGCCGCACATTTGATAATATCTGGCGGCCGATGCTGCGGGCCAAGTTTGATGGCGGCTTCGATAACACCCCGGCTACTTATATCTGGTCGCGCCTGGTTCGTATGAAATCTACGCGAGGCGGCGCTAATCAAAAAGAGGAGGCCGGCTATCTCATTGGCGGCTATATTACGATGCTCAAAGCCATGGCCAAGCAGATTGAGGCCGCTGGTGGCAAGATCCACGTTAACTGCCCGGTTCAAGAAATTGTAATTGAACAGGGACAGGCGCGCGGGCTGCGCCTCAAGGATGAGCTGCGTTCTTTTAATGCGGTGGTGGCGACCTCACAAGTGCCGGTGTTTCAACGCTTAATTCCTGGGGCCAGCCAGGATTACCACGATCTGCTCAGCAAAACTGACTACCTGGGTATCATTTGTCCGGTGATGGTGCTTGATCGGCCTTTGACCGGCTATTGGACCCTTAACATTACCGATGACTCGATCCCTTTTACCGGAGTCATTGAAACAACTACCTATATTGACCCCTATAACGTGGGCGGGCATCATCTGGTTTATTTGCCCAAATACACGGCCCCCGGCAGTCCCTGGCAAACCAAGTCCGATGAAGAAATCCAGCAAGTCTGGCTGGAGAACCTAAAAATAATGTTCCCGAATTTTGACGAGCGTTCGATTCGCTACTTCCTTGTTCAGCGCGCCCGTTATGTGGAGCCACTGCATGGACTCAATGAAAGCCACTTGATTCCGGCGATTAAAACTCCGGTTGAGCAGCTTTATCTAGCCACCACGGCCCAGATTTATCCGGCTCTAACCAACGGCGAGTCAGTAACGCGCCACGCCCAGCAGACCGCTCAACTTATTCTGGCCGAAAACTCGGCCCGGGCGGCCGTATCAGTTCCCAGCATTCAACCGATAATTGCCGCTGACCGTGCCTTGACTTAAATTGTTGTCTCTTCTGCCAACAAAAAGAAAGTGGGTCCTCCTATGTCTAACAACGTTCTGGTCGTCATTCCAACCTATAACGAAGCGAACAATCTACCTGCTATCAGTGCGGAATTATTAACTCTGGATGTAGAAGATCTGGGCATCCTGATCGTTGACGATGCTTCGCCGGATGGCACCGGCGAGGTGGCCGAGGAGCTGGTCAAGCGTTATCCGGGTCGCTTCCATGTAATCCATCGCCAGGGTAAGCTAGGGTTGGGCACTGCCTACGTCCAGGGCTTCACCTGGGGGTTGGAGCATGGCGCAAATTATATCATCCAAATGGACGCCGATTTCTCCCACTCGCCCCATTACATCCCCCAATTCCTTGAATTAATCAAAAGTTATGAGGTTGTCGTCGGTTCTCGTTATGTGCCGGGTGGACAACTCGATGAACGCTGGGGCTGGGGCCGTTGGTTTCTGAGTTGGTGGGCCAACTCTGTCTGGATTCGGGCCATCTTGGGCTTGAAAACCAAAGATGCTACAGCAGGCTTTAAGTGCTGGCGGCGGAGCGCGTTGGAACGGATTGGTCTGGAACGTATCCGTTCAAACGGTTACGTGTTTCAGGTGGAGATGTGCTATCTTTCCGAGAAACTCAGTTTTCGGATTAAGGAGATTCCGATTTATTTTGAGGATCGGCGGATTGGACAGAGTAAAATGTCCGTGCCGGTCAAACTGGAAGCAGCATTGCGGGTATTTGAAATCCGCTGGCGCCATCGGGTGAAAGGACTGTTTTCCCGTCCGGCTGAAGTGCGTTAAAAGCGGTTAAAGATAACGAACTTCAATCCGTTCAGGGTCGCCTTCTTTATAAACTTCGATTCTACTGGGTAATTCATCCCATTGAAAGCGCTGCGCAATATAACGTTGGAGCGGTTGTTCCGGATCGTAGTTCTGATCAAGCTTAATGGGCTGATCATTGGAGTAATATAAGAGGCAATGCCGGATGGGTGCTTTGGCTACTTCGCCTAACATCTGGCTAAGATAGGTGGGTAAGCCGACTTTAAGGATATAATGATTTCTAATCTCATTGAGTGTGGAAATAATAATATGTTGGGCAGAAAAACCTGCCCGCAAACAATGAGCGCGGCTCTTTAGTACATCCCGGATTTCTTTTGCACCAAAGACATCAAGATCTAAATTGACCTTGGGAAATTGCGCCTTATGGGAAGTTCGGCTGCTTTCTTGAGAGGCAGCCTGAATCATGGAGATATTCTCGGCACGAGTGGGCATACTTTCCTCCAAATTGTAGGGTGGTGGCCTGGAGCCAAAATCACTTTAGGGAAATTCGACGGGAATACGAGGAGGTGGAAAATTCTGGTATTCGTAAATCCAAAAATTTTGCCAAGCGCCTCTTAATTCTTCACATCGCCAGGCCTCAAGATGTCTTCAATCAAGTTGGAGGATTACTGAACAAAAACTACCAAGGGGTATCTGGTAGTTTCCAATTCATCTCTTTCCCGCTATCCTATAACTTTTGGTCGCGTTGCTGCAGTAGGTTCCCAGCATACTGCCACAATCCCGTCAAAACAAAGCTCATCATATCATAGAGGCATACCTTACGACAATGGGGATAACTGGTACTTAATAACTATTGTCTTTTTGGCATTGTTTTGATAGACTTGCTGCTGGTTATTTTACGGATTGGGTCATTTGCGTCAACTCATCTGTTTAATTTAGACAACCATAATACTGGGGGTCAAGCTAAAATCTTCACCTCTTTTTGCGAGCAGTGAAGAAATGGCAGAAGGCCTGGTTTACCGTTTCACAGACGGTGAGCCGGGCTTTTTTGTTGATTACAGCCTGACCGCCCTTTCAACTATGAAAAAATGGCCCTAAAATAATCAAATCTTTGTCCAAGGAGGTCAACTAAAATTAAATAAATTGGGTGGAACTTGAGTGGACCAAATTAAGCAAGAAGGAAGGAAACATGCTGCAAAAACAAATTTTGATTTCAACGATTGCTTTAGTGGCTATATTCAGCCTGACTTTGACGGCTCTGGCTGATACCGGGCCTGTAGAGGCCAACTTATTAGGTCAAGAATGTTCCGCTTCGGTGCATGATCAGTATAAGGTTGCCGGACCGGATGGTAAGATGTATCCCACTTGGCATCCGCAGGTTGATCCAAGCGGCTGCTACTTTACTCACGAACACGGCGATGATCCGAGGACCAGCGTTGCTGATCCGAGCCTACCTGCCTTTGGCTACATTGGGGCGCTGGCCGGGATGAACGAACCGCATGAAGGTTTTAAAGTCTTTGTAACTAACGCCGGTTTCAAGAATGATGAAGGTCGAACCGCCCTGGACAGCAGCCGGGTGGTTGCCCACATGGGCACAGGCGGCACAGGTCGGTACACCGAACGGCACCACTCGCTTGAGGTGGATTTGGTGGGCCGGGGCCGCGAGTTTCATATTCAACAAATGGCTGATACGGGCGCAGCCGGGTCAATCTGCAAGCGGGCCGGGCGCGACTTTTTAACCCTGGGCTGCAAAGTTTCGTCCCTGTATGAAATCTGGAACTTTAAATTATCGGTGGGGGGTAAATTGGGTGGAGCCGTAGCCACCGCCGCTTTTGACCCCATTTTAGTCCGCGACCCCAATGACAATAACCGCAAAGTTTATACCCTTGACGTTTATGGCAAGCAGTTCTTCGGCGGCCAGTACCACGGCTGCGTCCGCGAAAGTTATCACGGTCCCTTCTTCTGGTACAATGGCGGCGGCTCTACCACTTTCAAAACGGATGCCTTTGGCAAGCTTAACTCAAATGGGCCGCTGACGCAGATGGTTTCCGCACACTCCTTTACAAATTATAAGGCCAGCGCTGATGGTAATACACAATTCAAGCGCAAGGCCAGCCAGTGCGCGCCGGGATTGGGCCAGGTTAACTAACAGATCTCGTCAGTTAACTTATCCTGATCTCTTAGGTTTAAAAAAGAGGTAGCATCAACGCTACCTCTTTTCCATTTTTATTTGGAGGAGTTAAGCATTTAGATGGTTAACCGGCTGTCTCTCTGCACTCACTTCGCGGTAGATACCTTCTAACCTCTGGGCAGCTCGATCCCAATCGTGATGAATTTCTACATAGCCCCGGCCCGCCTGGCCAACGTTTTGGCGGAGGCTTTCGTTGGTTAGCAAGGCGATGGCGGCCCGAGCCATTGTTTCCGGGGTTTCGGCGACCAAGACTTCGTGTCCGGCCTGGACTTGCAGGGCCGAAACGGCCTGGGGAGTACTCACAACTGGAGTGGCCATAGCCATTGCTTCCAAAACCTTATTCTGAATACCAACACCGTAGCGTATGGGCGATATAGCCACAGTAGCCTGGGCTAAATAGGGTCTTATATCCGGCACAGTCCCGGTTACAGTAATGCGAGGATCAACCGTGAGGGCCAGTAACGCCGGAGCAGGATCTTTGCCGACAATGACCAGGCGGGTCTCGGGTAGCTTCTCCCAGACGCGGGGCATCACTTGCCGGGCTAAATCCAGGGCTGCTGCGACATTGGCGTGATAGCTCATCTTACCACTAAAGACAAGAGTTGCCGGCTCGCGGGGTACGGCCATTGGCTGGAAATAGTCTAAATCCACTCCGTTCGGCAGCACAATCAAATGGGGGCGCAGCGCGGGGGTGGTGGTTAGTTTAGCCAGGGCTTCTTTGTCACGCGGTGAAGTCACCAAAACACGCTGAAATCGCTCTAAAAAACGGCTTTCATAACGGCGGGTGCGGGCCAGGTCTAACTGGGCCAGCAGGCGGCTGCGCCAGGTTGGCCCGGCCTGGAGGACATGCTCAAAAAGTAAGGTGATGGAGTCAACCGAATCAAACACAATCGGCGTTCCCCTAACGACCAGACTCAGTTCCGCGCCGCGCAGGTGCTCAACGTGAACCACGTCGAAGGATTGGGCCGCCTGAATGTGCTGAATCAGTTGAGCCATTTCAGGCGAGCGGGAATAAGCAGCTTGAAAAGGGACTTGGCCGGGAATAGCCTGAATCCCGTTCCACAGCGGCCGCCAGCGGGGCAGCGAGACAATCTCAATCTTTTGGCACCACTGGCGTAAGGCCTTTAGACTGCTGGTATCCTCTCCAGGCGGTTCCAGGGCCAGCAAGGTCAGGCAATGACCACGTTCAGCCAGTGCTTTAATTAGATTGTAAGGGCGCACCCGGATCAGAGAGGGCAAATACGGACTGATAAAGAGGATATTTAATGAATTCATGGTAATTGCATTTCCTGGTTAAACAGCGGATGATATAATAGACGTCGGCCAGGATATGCGCCTCCATAGTAATTAAACTCTAAAAAAATGTGAATCCGGTAAGGGAAATACATGAAAAAAGTTAGAAAGGTGGATCATTAAGGAGTTCCAGTTCTATGCTCAACCATTCACGGTATCATCGCCGCCGCACCCCGTTGGCCCACTTTGCCGATCAAGTATCTACTTTGGAGTTACTTTGGCCGTTTCCTCTGATCGGGAGTGGCATCTTCAAGATTAACGAACCTGTATTAATCGCATTGGCTCTAGCACTGGCAGGGTTACCCTGGTTGACTCGCTGGCTGGCATCAGGCCGGCCAACGCGCCAAGGTTTTATCGGCGGGGCTTTAGCCTTGTTGATTATCAGCGCCCCGGTAGGTATTTGGGCTTCATACAGCCCAACCTTGAGCTGGCCGCTCCTGTTGACCTTGCTGGGCAGTATCAGCCTCTTTTTCGCCATCGTCAATACCTCTGTCTCGCCGCGGCGGATAGCGGGTGGACTGGTCGTAACGGCCGCATTATTCGCTTTTTATTTTGTTGGGCAGTACGGCTACTTCAATTATCCCGATGAGGTGGGCCGACTGGCCAACTTGGCCCGGCTCACCGGTTCAATCCTGCCCCAATTTGTCTTTTTTACACCTCATCCCAATGCCGCTGCCGGATTCTTGGAGAGCACCCTGCTGCTGAGCCTGGTGCTGACCTGGCAGGCGCGAGGTGGAAAGCGGTTAGTCTGGGGGGGTGCGGCCGCCCTCATTGCTTATGGACTCCTCATTTCCGGCTCGCGCGGCGCTTGGTTGGGCTTGGTGGTCGCCTTTGGGCTGGGGGGCCTGCTGCTAATCCGCAATCGTACCTTACGGGGGGTGATGGCGGGAACCGGCCTGGTAGGAGGGGTACTGGGCGTTTACGTACTAATCCAGATGGCCCTGAGCGGCTCCTCGTTGCCTGGCCTCTCCTCAACCTTAGAAACCGCCCAAAGCCGTCTCAGGCTCTATCGCAACAGCTTATACCTCTTGGGTGATTATCCCTTTACCGGCATCGGTTTGGGCGATACCTTTGGCTTGGTTTATTCACGCTATCAGTTGTTGATTCAGGTGCCGTTCTTGACCTATTCTCATAATTTATTCCTGTCAGTTGGCCTGGGTTTGGGTCTGCTGGGTTTAGCCGCTCTACTCTGGCTGCTCCTTAGTTTTTACACCTATGTTTTTCGCATAGAGAGAATTGGCTTGGCAAAACAGGACTGGCTGTTTTTCCGCGCGGCGTGGCTAGGCGCGACGGCTACTTTTCTTCATGGCCTCACTGACGCACCGCAGTTTGTCGGCTCAGGGTGGACCATGCCTATGCTGTTTGCAGTGCTGGGCCTGGCGGTTGTCCTGGGACATCCGGCTCTTGATGAAGATGAAGAGGAGGCAGGGGAGTATGGCCGGAACATATATCATCTCCGGAGTGTGGGAGTTATTACGGTCGTTGTCCTGATTGTTGTTGGCGCTATTACTTTCTGGCGGCCTCTGTTGGCTGCGTGGTATGCCAACTTGGGATCCATTCAACAGACGTGGGCCGAACTGTCGCCCGATCTGGATGATGCCGCCCGCGAGGCAGCCGCCGTAGCTGCTGTGGATGATTTCGCTCGTGCTCTCAACGTAAGCCCGGTGCAAGCTGTAGCCAACCGTCGTCTGGGCTTGATGGCCCTGGATCGCCAAAATTTCGAGACGGCCGTACTCTATTTGGAACAGGCTTACGGCCAGGAACCGGACAATCAAGCCACGCTTAAAGCATTGGGACTGGCCTATGTCTGGACCGGCCAGTTGGACCGGGCTGAGCCGCTCTTGCGGCAGCGCGATGACCTGGGTGAAGTGATTGAAGAGTTGGGCAATTGGAGTTCGTGGTGGGCCAGTCAGGGGCGGCCAGAGTTAGCTGCGTCTGCCGGTGAGATGGCCCAACGATTATCGGCACAACCATAGATAATTTGTAACTGCCTACGCTTGCTGAACCCGGCGGAGTTCATCCTCCAGCCGCAGCCGGAAGCGCTGGTTGGCCGGAATGGGGACGATCAGGTTAAAATGGTCAATTTTGCGGTTGAGTTTGACCAACGCTTCGGCAAAGTGAGTGACGGCTGCTTTCCAGGCAGCCTCGCTGGTTGGATTAGCTTGATGGTCCTGCCAGGCTAACCGCAGCCTGTCGCGTGCCGCCGCCAGTTCATGGCGAATTTCTTTGTCGCGCTCAATCCAATCAGGGGCCATGCCGTTGTTTTGCAGCAGTCCAAAGGCCAGCTCCTGGGCTGGGTCCAGATAGGGATTGGTATTGAAGGGCAGGGGGTGGCCCCGCCCGCGCAGGTTGTCAAATTCCCCATTCGCTATTGCCTCCTGGATACGCCGCTCAATTAAATCAGCTCGCTCTTGCTCCCGGCGGGCGCGGGCCGCCTCGCTTGACTCTTCTGCGGGGAGTTGGTGCTCTTCCAGATCCCACTTCAGGCGTTTTAGACGCTCCTCCTGCCGGCGTCTGTCTTGTTTTGAATTCATTTTGACCTGCCCACTTCTAAATGGCTTTCAACCAGAGGAAAAGGGTCGGGGCCGGTGATCAGGCGGGCGCCGCGTTTGCGGGTGATATAATTCCAGGCCCACTGAAACAGCACCATGACCCGGTTATCGAATTCAATCAAATAAAAGATATGGATAAACACCCACATCAGCCAGGCCACAAAACCGCCAAATTTCAACGATCCTAAATCGGCTACGGCCGCATTTCGGCCAATCACGGCCAGGCTGCCCGGGTCTCGATAGTGAAATGGGGCCAGGTTCTTCCCTTGAGTCCGGTGTTGGATCAAATCGGCCACGTACTTTCCTTGCTGCATAGCTACCTGGGCCACGCCGGGGAGGGGTTTGTCACCCTGATGGGAGTAATTGGCCAGGTCGCCAATGACAAATATGTTGGGATGATCGGCAACGGTCAGATCAGGCTCGACCATGACCCGCCCGGCCCGGTCTAAGACGACCCCGGTTCGATCAGCCAGAATTTGCCCCAGCGCTGAGGCTTTCATACCCGCCGCCCATAAAATAGTGTGTGCTCGAAGCTGTTCCGGCTGGCCCTCACCCCGGCGGAAGGTGATGCAGCCGTCCTGGATGTCGGTAACCAGCGTTTTGGTTTGGACGGTGACTCCCAGTTGAACGAGCGACTGTTCGGCTTTGGCCGACAGTTCGGGAGGATAGGGCGGTAAGACTCTCTCCACGCCCTCCAAAAGCAGAATTTTAGCCTCAGCCGGATCAATGTAGCGAAAATCGTTTTTAAGCGTTTTGTGAGCTAATTCAGCCAGAGCGCCAGCCAGCTCTACTCCCGTCGGGCCGCCGCCGACAATGATAAAAGTGAGCCAGGCCTGCCGTTTCTCTGGATCCGTCTCGCGTTCGGCGGCTTCAAAAGCCAGAAAAATTCGCCGGCGGATTTCGGTTGCATCCTCGACGGTCTTCAAACCAGGCGCTCGCTGCGCCCATTCCTCGTGACCAAAATAATGGTGGCTCACCCCGGTGGCTACAATCAAGGTGTCATAAGTTAGCTCGCCATCACGGAGGATTACTCTTCGCTCGTCTGGCTTAAGATCAATCACCTCGCCAATCAATACCCGCGTATTTTTATAGTGGCTCAACACGGCTCGCAGCGGTGAAGCAATATCGCCGGGAGATAACCCCCCGGTAGCGATTTGATACAGTAGCGGTTGAAAAAGATGGAAGTTTCGTTTGTCAATCACTGTCACCTGTACGGGCGCTCGTCCCAAAGCTTTGGCTGCGTATAAGCCGCCAAAGCCGCCGCCAACAATCACGACATGGTGCAGTTGAGTATCTTTATAGCTGTCCATAAACTCTCCCTACCTAATTCTATCCTCACAATTTTCTCAACGTCTCAAAAACCACCTGGATGCCAAATCGTAAATTAGCTGTAGCGATACGCTCGTCAACGCCGTGAATCCGGCTGAGTTCCTGGTTATCAAGCAGCATAGGCATAAAACCATAAGCTTTCATCCCGGCCCGGCGGAAGAAGCGGGAGTCGGTGGCGCCGGGGGTAAGGTAGGGTGTAACCAATCCCGGCGGGCCGAGGGTGAGAAGGGTATCGGCCAGGGTGCGGAAAAACTCGGTCGTCGAGTCACTGGGTGAATGAACGACAGGCATCTCCTCCGCCTCGACCGACACCCGAATATCTTTGATAATAGCCCGGATATCACCCAAAACTGCCGCCGGGTCTTCGCCCGGCAGGAGACGGATGTCTAATTTAGCCTCGGCTTGAGCCGGAATGATATTGCTCTTTTGGCCGCTTTGCAGCATGGTCAGGCTGACGGTGTTACGAATGAGCGGGGCAAAGAGCATATGCTTATCAAGCAGTGGAAAAAGAAAGGGCCAGGTCAGCTTATTCCTGGCGTGGGCAAACAGCAGCGAACGGGGAAAGGCCTGGCTTGGGGCCAAACTGGCCAGCATCTCGATGACTGGTTGGGTCAGGTGAATGGGCCGGTGCCACTCTGTCAAGCGGGCCAGGGCGCGCACCAGCCGGTCGGAGGCATTATTGCCGTTGGGAATTGAGGCATGGCCGGGGGTGCCGTGGGCGGTCAGGCGCACGGTCAGCGCTCCTTTTTCAGCAACGGCAATACTATAAATAAATTGGCCCTTGGCCGACTGCCTCAGCCCCATCCCGCCCTCATCCCAAACGTACTCGGCCTGGATTAAATCAGGATGATGATCCAGCAGCCAGGCAGCCCCATACCGGCCGCACGTTTCTTCATCGGCAGCAATCAACAAAATAATGTCTCGCTTGAGCGGGGTGGCGCGGCTTCTAAGCAAGGTCAGGGCTTGCAAGAAAACAATCCCCAGCCCCTTATCGTCAAGCGCGCCGCGCCCCCAAACAAAGCCATCTTTAATTTGGCCGCTAAAAGGAGGTACAGACCAATCGGTGGAATTGGCTGGCACGACATCGGCGTGGGCGTATAGGAGGCAGGGCGGGGCAGTTGGGTGTGGCAGAGCCGGCAGACGGGCAATCAGATTGGCCCGGCCCGGCGCAGATTCGATGATTTGAGGGGTCAGGCCGCGTTCGTGGAGGATTTCGGCCAAGAACTCGATGGCAGTGATTTCGTTGCCGGGCGGGTTGGTGGTGTCAAATTGCAGATAGCGGCTTAATAATTCGGCTGCTTCGGTTTCAACCACCGTCCATTCGATTTCAGATTTCAAAATTTCGGTTTTGGATTGTGCTAGCATGGTTTTAGCCGGATTTCTGATTTTACCTGCTGCTTGCTGTCAGAAACATTATCGGGATTTTAGATGGAGGTATGATAGCAATCTGAAATCTAAAAGCCAAAATCCAAAACCAAAATCGGTTAGCTGCCTTTTTCGCTGCCGGTAATCCGCCAGACCAGGTACATCCGTTGGAGGGCAGTGAAGTTAGAAAAAATTGCCAGAATCCAGAAGACAATAACCAATTGGTTAAACAACAGGCCAACCACCAGGAGAAAGACGCGCTCGAACCGGGTAAACAGGCCATCTTTCAAAGAGATGCCAATGCCTTCGGCGCGGGCGCGCGCATAACTGACCATAAGCGAGCCGACGGTGGTGGCGTAAATCAAAATCAGCTCCAGCCTTTGGTTTTGCCCGCTTAGATAGATAAACAGCCCCAAAAAAATGACCGCTTCGGAGTAGCGATCCAGGGTAGAGTCAAGAAACGCCCCGAAACGACTGGTCCGGCCCATCATCCGGGCCAGAGTGCCGTCCATCGCATCGAACAGGCCGACGATAATAATCAAGATACCTCCCCAAAACAGGTATCCCTGGGCCAATACGACTGCGATGCAGACCATCAAGAAGAAACCAATAACTGTAATCGCGTTAGGCGACACCCCGAGCGAACTGAAGAGGCGCGCCGGTGGTTCATAAAGAATGCGGAAATATTTACGTGCTGCTTCGGTGAACATGACTTACCCTTTCAGCCGGAGGTGATACAAGGCGAACCCAGCCCTGCCTCGACTTGGCCCGGATTTTTGCGTCGAACCCTGGTTTTAACTTCAATAGTTTCTCGATAAAGTTCTAAGACTTGATCCACAACTAGATCCCAATTGTATTGGCTGGCCTTTAACCGGCCCCGTTGTCCCATTTCTTGGCGCTGCTGGGGCTGGTTCAGCAATTGGCGCAGGGCTTCAGCCAGGCCTTCCGCCTGTCCAGGCGGGATTAAGCGGCCTTCCTGCCCATCGGCTAGAACGGTGCGGTATCCGGGAATGTCGGAGGCTACCACGGGCAAGCCAGCCGCCATCGCCTCCAAAAGCACAATGCCAAAGCTTTCACAGCCAAGGGAGGGGGCGCAGAAAATATCAGCCTGGTGATAAAAAGTGGGCAGTCTCTCTGGAGAGACATAACCCACAAATTCGATTCCCGTTACGAACTGGGCCTCGGCAAGCTTCTGATAAGGCGCGCATTCCCTGGGAGTAAAAGGACCAACCACCCGCAGGCGTAAACGAGGGTAATCGGGTTTGAGCCTGAGATAGGCCTCTAATAAGGTTTGAAATCCCTTTCGCTTGTCCAGCCGGCCCACAAATAAAATAGTGGGGGGGCGGTCTGGGTCATCCTCAGCCATGAGGCGATCCCGACCAAAGCGGCTCAGGTCAACGCCGTTGGGAATGATGCGATAATCACCGGGAAAGTGTCGGTACGCAAAATCATAGGCTGCCTCAGAAACCGCAATCAGGCTGTCGAGCCGGCGAAAAAATTTGCCAAAAATAGGCCGGCTGTGAGCATAGAGCCAATTGGGCCGTTCATGGTAAGCGTGAAATGTGCCAACCGTAACTGCCTGGGGCAGCCTACGAGCGTGTAACAGCGCCCACCAGGTAAGACTCGGCGTCAACGGCTCGTGCAAGTGAAGCACGTCAAAGGCTTCCCGCTGCAAAATTCGCTTGATGCGGACATAGCTCAAGGGCGACAGACCGACCCTGGCCACGGCTCCGGCAATCGGGATAGATACTACCCGGCGCGTCACCGGCCGGGTCTGAGGAATAAAACTTTCCTGCTGGCCGGAACAAGCCGCTAAAATGTGGACATCGTGTCCATGCTTCCGGGCGCCCCTGGCCAGAGCGATAATATGTTCGGTGACACCGCCGGGATAGGGAAAGTCGTAAGGTGAGATGAGGGCAATTTTCATGAGGCGGGTGAGTCGGCCCAAATGGGTACGGTCACGGACCATTGTTCAGGATTATGGCTAATTGCTTTTTCCATCTCGCTAATGACAAATCGCATCCCCGCCGCAACTTGCTCTTCCTCAGGCTTACCCGGTGGCGGCTTAAAAGCGGGCAAGAAATAAGCTTCGTGGGTGTGGTCAGAGTTGCGGCGGCTGAAACCGACGACTACCGGCGCCCCGGTCTTTAAGGCCAGGCGGACATGGCCGTCGGGTAAATGAGCCGGGTAGCCAAAAAAGTTGACTACCTGGCCGGTTCCGGTAATATCTCGATCACCGGCCAGCCCGGCTACGCCGCCTTTTTTCAAGGTACGGACCAAATCCAAAAGAGAACCGTCAACAGGAATGAGTTTTAAGCCGTGACTCATCCGCAGGGCACAGATATACTCAAATAATTCAGGCGGCTCCAGCCGCTCGACCGGAATAGTGATTGCCAGCCCGCGCAGGAGCAGCGCATAAAGGATCACCTCGATATTTCCGAGATGCGCCGAAATCATCACCAGGCCGCGTCCTTCAGCTAAGGCAGCTTCGACATGCTCCCAACCACTGACTGTCACCAGTTGTTCCACCGTTTGCCTGTCCAGCGCCGGTAAACGAAAGAGATCAAAGTAGTTGTAAAGAATGTAACTAAAGGTCGTTCTGGCCCGGCGATTAATTTCGACCTGGCTGGCCTGCGGCCCCAAAATGCGCCGCAGGTTGAGTTGAACCGTGGTCCGGCTCGGTTTATGGAACTGGTAAATTATTCCGCCCAGCCAGTGGCACAAGGTATACCCCAGGCGGGGCGGTGTTCTGGGCACCAGTACCCCGCCGAGACGATAAAGCATGTAGGTGAGCTTCATCTGGCTCAATGGACATAAATTTCCCCGATACCCCGCACCATTTTACCGTCGGCGCCTATGGCATCAGCGCCGACGATGTAAGTCCCTGGAACCGGCGGCGCGTTTTCCTCTATCTCCAAACGACATTCCGTTGTCCCGCTGCAATTGTGTTCACCACCTTTAAGAGAAGTAAGGTTTTGGGTAAAGATACCCCAGGTGAACTCCTGGACTCCGTTAGGATTCCGCACCACAAAGACAATCTTTACCTCGTCATCCGCCCCAAATTCTTTGCCATCCGGCAGTTCTACCGTAACGGTGGTTTGACTGGGGGGAGGCTGGGTCGGCGGCGGGGGGGCCGGGGTATTGGTCGGCGGGGGCGGAAGCGGGGTATCGGTGGGGGGGGGAGGCGGTGGGGGGACCGGAGTATCTGTCGGCAGCGGTGTGGGTGTATCGGTGGGGGGTAAGGGTGTGGGTGTATCGGTTGGCGGGAGCGGGGTCGGCGTATCTGTCGGCGGCAAAGGGGTCGGCGTGTCGGTCACGGCCGGAGTCGGCGTGACCGTTGGGGTACGATCCAGGGCGAGGATACGCTTGGGTGTTTTGGTGGGGGTGGGCGTCACCTGGCTTACTCTACCCAGACTACAAGAAAGGATAGGCGTAAGCACTAGCAGGAGAGCCGGCACTAACAGCAAAAACCTTCTCATTAAAACAAAAACCCTCTTACTTTGAAATTTGACCGGATTATAGCATAGGTTGGGCTGGTTCGTCCAAAGCGTATGAGTTTGGCGGAAACATTCCAAATAAGATTTGCATTGTCTAATCTGGGCCGTCATGGTAAAATGGCTGTACTCGAAATCTAGGCTTTGGCTGGGGGCCAGCCCTTTCCGACACCTTTTATGACGACACAAGAGTTAGAGCACGACTCGACAGAAATTGTTAATGAGACGCAGCTTAAAGCTTGGCTGGCGGTTATTGTTCCCGGATTAAAGGCGCGCTGGGGACACTTTTTGGCCGATTTTCCAGCGGGTGAAGCCCCGCCTGAGTTGGCGGATTGGCTGGCTCTGCTCCACGCTGCCGCTGTGACTCCCTGGAAGATTCCTCACTCCCTCAACCAATTCCTCGGTCCACCCAAAACCAGCGCCGAATTGCAGCACAGTTGGCTAACCCTGACCCATTTGTTTGGATTGACCTTTCAAGCCGCCCAGGCCGAAGCAGACCGCCTGGATGCTGCTGCCTGGCAAAGCCTGACCAAGATGCAGAACCGCATTCTCAAAGCTGCCGCTAATTTTTCCCTGGTGCGCGAAAACCGGCCCGATACCGCTATTTTGAGCCGCCGCGCGCTTTACCTGCAAACGGTAACTGACCTTAATAAGAAGATTGTTGATCGCTCGCACCCTAACGAATTGTTAAACGAAGTAGTGAGCCTGATCCAACGCAATTTTGACTACGAATATGTCAATCTCTTTTTATTGAATCCAGGCAAACAACGACTCGAGTTGCAAAATACGGCCTGGAAAAACAGGCCTGTTAAACTCAAAGAACCGGTTTCACTCGCTGTGGACGAAGCAAGTATCGTGGGCCGTGCGGCCGCGACAGGTCAGGTAGTATGGGTCAACAATATTTCCCAAGATCCTCACTCCCGATCCCATCCCGCACTGCCGGACATCCAGGCTCAACTGGCGGCTCCCCTGCTGGTCGGCAATAACCTGGTGGGCGTGTTAGACATCGAGAGCAGCCAGCTTAACGCCTTCAGCGAGGTTGACTACCAAATTGTGGAGGCCCTGGCCACCCATGTGGCGGTAGCCATTGAAAATGCCCGGCTGCAAACAGCCCTTCAACGCCGTTTACGCGAACAGACCTTTATCTACGAGAGCACTGTCGCCCTGGGAACTAATCTGGATGGCGAAAACGTGCTAAAGCTGATGACGCAGAAAATCACCGAGGCGCTTGATGCCGGGGCCTGCGTGATTTGTAAGATTGACGACAAAGCCATGAACACGACAGCCCTGGCGGAGTACGTGGTCCGCTATCCGGGCAATCCGGCCCATACCTGGCGCAAAGTACAAACACCCATCCACTTTTCTAAAGATCCCATTAGCCAGCAACTCTTAAAGGCCAATCGGCCTATTATTGGCCGGGCTGATCCCGGCAAAGCCAGCGCCGAGCTGGTCTGGCAAATTCCTCAAGGAGGACCGGACCACAAAGCGACCTGGAGCGTCGTGCTGGCCGTCCCGCTGGAAACCAACAAGCGCATCACCGGCCTGCTGGAAATCTACGACAAAAACTCCAATCGCAACTTTTCCGCCGACGAGATTCAATTCTGCCGTATCCTGGGAACCCAAACCGCCATGGCTCTGGAACGGGTCAAGCTTTTTGATGAAACCAGCCAGCGTCTGAGTGAAGTCGCTACGCTGTATACCATGGCCCAGAAAATTGCCGGTGAACTGGAGTTGCAGACGGTACTGGATATGATCGTCGACTCGCTGCGGCATGCCCTGGGCTGTCGCGGCTGCTGTATTTTTTTGCTTGACCAGAGCGGCCGTAATCTGAGAATTGAGGCTGCTTCTGGATTAAAGCCACAGTGGCGCAAAATGGCCCAGTTGCGGGTTGGTGAAGGTATTGCCGGCCGGGCGGTGGCCGAAGCCAGGACGATTTACCTGCCTGATACCCGGCAAGAACCAGGGTTTATTTTTTTCGACGAAGAAGTGCGCTCGTTGATGGTAGCGCCGATGCTGTCGCACTCGGGGGTTATCGGCGCCATCAACGTGGACGATACCCAGCCGAATGCTTTTGGACCGATGCAGGAGCGTTTATTGACCATTTTCGCCGCCCAGGCCGGCATTGCGGTTGAAAATGCCCGTCTCTTTGCCAATGTTTCCAAACAGCAGCAGCAAACTCAGGCCATCATCCAATATATGGCCGATGGCCTGCTCTTGATTGATGCTCAGGGGGTGATTGTCACCTGCAACCCAGCCCTGGCCATGATGCTGGGTATGCACCCCGGCCAAATTGTCGGCCAGAAAGTGCACTCGCCGGACCTGCCCCCGCGCCTGGCTGAGATTACCTCGACCACTACCCATCGGGCCCGGACGGGTGTGCTGTCCAAAGAGATCACCATCGAGACACCGCGCCCGCGCACCCTGCAAGTTTTCTCCACCACGGTCATAGACGACAGCGGCACGCCGCTGGGCGAGGTTCGTGTGGTGCATGATATTACCCGGGAGCGCGAATTGGAGCAGCTCAAAGATGATTTCATGTCTACCATCTCCCACGAATTGCGCACCCCCCTGTTTTCTATTCAAGGCTTTGTCCAATTGATGCAAGAAGACGAAAGCCTGGACCCCTCCACCCGCCAGGAGTTTCTCTCGATCATTCGCACCCAGGCGGTTCAATTGGGCGAGATGGTCAACAATTTGCTCGACCTGTCCAAATTTGATGAGGGTAAATTGGAGCTTGAGCGCCAGCGTATCTCCATGCTGGATGTAATTCATCAGACTACCCTCAAACTCCAGGGCTTCGCCCACCAGCAAAAGGTTAAGCTGACGCCCAAACTGCCGGCCCTGCTGCCGCTGATCAATGGTGACGCCCCCCGGTTGGAGCAGGTACTGACCAACTTAATCGGCAATGCCATTAAATTTAGTAATGCGGGCGGAGAAGTGGTCGTCTCGGCTTCTACCAACGAGAGCGAACTAAAAATCGAAGTTAAAGATAGCGGTATCGGGATTCCGGCGGACGCGCTGGATCGTATTTTCTCTCGTTTTTATCAGGTGGAAGATAAAAGCGAGCGTTCGGCCAGGGGGAGCGGGCTGGGCTTGCATATAGCCCAACGGATTGTTAAAGCCCATGGAGGGCGAATTTGGGCCGAAAGCGAGGCCGGACAGGGAAGCACTTTTTGTTTTACCCTACCCCTGACAAACCAGTAAAGTTGGAAGATATGGAGGATTGGAAATCTTTTCCAACCTTCCAACCCTCTATTCTTCCCTGCTTCCACCCTTGAGGTGCAGTTATGCAGGTAGACCATCAAATTCAACAAGCAGCCAGGTTGATTGACCAGGCGCGCAGGATAGTAGCAATGACGGGAGCCGGCATCAGCACGCCCTCCGGTATCCCCGATTTTAGAAACCCTGCTTCCGGCCTGTGGGATCAGACCGATCCGTTGGAAGTGGCCTCTATTTTTGCCTTTCGTCAAAATCCGCAGCGTTTCTACAATTGGGTCCGGCCTCTTTCCCTGCTCCTGTTGGAAGCCCGGCCCAACTCGGCCCATTATGCCCTGGCGAGGCTGGAGCGGGAAGGTAAATTAAAGGCAGTCATCACTCAAAATATTGACGACCTGCATCGCAAGGCCGGTTCTCAAACGGTCTATGAACTGCACGGCCATCTGCGCGAAGTGACCTGCACCCAATGTTATGCCGTGCAAGATTCGGCGGCAGCGTTTGCCAAATTTATTGCCGATGGCCAGGTGCCGCGCCATCATTGCGGCGGAATCCTCAAACCCAATGTCATTCTGTTTGGCGAGCAGCTTCCTGTGCGCGAACTGGTCCAGGCCCAGGAGGCCGTCAAAGGGGCCGATTTAATGTTAGTAGCCGGGTCATCGCTGGAAGTCGCCCCGGCCTCGGATTTGCCGGAGCTGGCCCTGCAAAATGGAGCCAAATTAATGATCATCAACTACCAGCCCACCTGCATGGACTCGCGCGCCGATGTGGTCATCCGGGCCGATGTGGCTGAAGTGCTGCCCCGTCTCCTTGATTTTATTAAAGCGTGAGCTTACAGAATAAATAGAAAGACGATCCTATGAAACCACCCCCTTTTGAATACTTTGCCCCAACCACGGCGGCGGAAGCTCTGGCTTTGTTAGCCCAACATGGTTACGAAGCTAAACCCCTGGCCGGTGGGCAAAGCCTGATTCCGACCATGAATTTCCGCCTGGCTCAGCCCGGCGTCTTGGTTGACCTGAACCCCATCTCCGAACTGGCTTATATCCGCCCCGGCGATGACGGCGACCTGCGCATTGGAGCGATGACCCGCCAGCGCCAGGTTGAGCGCGATCCGCTGGTGGCCGAGCGCGCCCCGCTTATTCACGAAACGATGCCCTACATTGCCCATCCCCAAATCCGCAACCGGGGCACTTTTGGCGGCAGCCTGGCCCACGCCGACCCGGCCGCCGAGCTGCCCGCCGTGACAACCGCCCTGAATGCCCGGTTTCGTGCCCGCAGCCAGAAGGGCGACCGCTGGCTTGCAGCCGATGAATTTTTTGTCAGCCTGTTTGCCACGGCCCTGGAACCGGATGAACTGCTGGTCGAAGTTGCCCTGCCGCCTCTGCCCCCCCGCAGCGGCTGGGCCTTTACCGAAATGGCCCGCCGCCACGGCGATTACGCCCTGGTGGGGGTGGCGGCTGTCGTAACCCTGGACGAGCGTGACCAGTGCCAGGCGGCCAAGTTGGTTTTTTTGAGCGTGGGCGATGGCCCGGTCGAAGCCCAGCAGGCGGCTCAGTCGCTGATCGGCCAGACGCCTGACCCGGAAGCCATTCGCGCCGCTGCCGAAACGGCGGCCCAGGTTGACATCGCACCTAACAGCGATATCCATGCTTCCGCCCAGTTTCGGCGTCACCTGGCCAGAGTACTGGCCCAACGGGTGTTGACCCAGGCTGTTGAACGAGCTAAATCGAGTTAGGTAAAGTGGTGAAAAAATTATGCGTCTAGGAATCTTACTATCCATAATTACAGCAAAGTATAGGAGAGCTTATGGGTATTGAGGCCATTGCGGCAAGTACTGGTGCTTGGCTTTGGGAAAATTATGGAAAGGATGTTACCAGCAAATTAATAGGAGATCAGTGGGCAAAATTTAACTGGAAAAAGTCAGCCACAGCATACAGGCAGAAAGTTAGTGAATTGTATACTACAATTAAAGTCTTAGGAAATCCTAAACCTGTTGAGTTAGAAGGGATTTTTACGGATGTTTTTATCTTGAATAAACTTTCTGCTTCTCGTCGATTTAACATCCATCAGCTAAAACAAGACCCAGGAAGCCTTAGTAGTACAAATCGTCATAATGGCTTGAGAATTGTAATTCAAAAGGAAAATCAGCGGTTATTTATTTTGGGAAAACCTGGGGCCGGTAAAACGACATTTTTGAAGTACATTACCTTACAAGCTGTCAAGGGAAAAATCGACAAAGTACCGATTTTTGTGTCTCTAAAAGAGTGGGCTGACTCAAATTTAGATTTATTCCCATTTTTGATTAAACAATTTGAAATCTGTGCTTTTCCTGATGCTCAACGATTCATTGAGAATTTACTACAGACAGGTCAAGCTATCGTAATGTTTGATGGTCTTGATGAAGTAAATCAAGAAAAAAATCAACGAAATCAAGCGATAGCTACCATCAGTGAATTTACTCGATTGTTTCGCAACAGCCAATGTTTGATAACTTGTCGTGTTGCAGCAACTGACTACTTTTTTGATGATTTTACCTATGTTGAACTAGCCGACTTTGATGATAGACAAATGCGTACATTTGTCCATAAATGGTTTAGTGACGATCACGCAAAAAGAAACGCTTTTTTAACTGAATTTTCAAAGGAGGAACATAGAGGTTTAAGAGAATTAGGACGTACTCCATTATTGTTAAGTCTTTTGTGTATTGTATTTGATGAGATGATGACTTTCCCTATACGCCGAGTGGAAGTTTACGAAGAAGCATTAGATGCACTGCTGAAAAAATGGGATGCATCAAGAAATATTAAACGTGATGAAATCTATCGCAAGTTATCATTAGGCTTCAAACGTCGAATGTTTGCTCGTATTGCAGCGGAAACATTTACCAAAGGTGATTATTTTATTCATCAGGATTATTTGGCAAAACAGATAGCAGATTATCTAAAAAAATTACCACCAGTTGATCTAAATGAAGATATTGATGGTGATGCTATTCTAAAAGCTATTGAAGCACAACACGGAATACTTATTGAGCGAGCGTATAAAATTTATTCTTTTTCTCATTTAACTTTTCAGGAATATTTTACTGCGAAGTATATTGCTGATAATGCGTCATTGGAAATTTTAAATGATATTATTTCAACCCATCTCACTGATAGCCGATGGCGCGAGGTTTTGTTACTTATAGCTAGTCTCTTGGATAATACTGATTTATTCTTTACTTTATTCAAGCAGGCATCAGATAACCTAATATCTAGCGACCGAATATTAGTTAAAATCCTTAAATGGGTTACAGAAAAGGCAAAGTTAGTTGAACCGATAATCAACCCAGTAGCTGCCAGAGCCCTTTATCTTGAACTTGCATTTGGTACTTTAGTTGCACATGATGATGTAAGAGAACTAGCTCTATCATTTAATTTTGCCCAGGATCATGGACTTATTGCAGATTATATTTCACTTCTGGACCTTGTCTTAGATCGCGGATATAGCCTGGCACACGACCTTAACGATGCCCTCGAATTGGCTCGCGCCCTCGTTGATGAGCAAAAGTATAGCCAAACTTTTCCGCTTGTTCGTGATCTATTGGTTATATTTCTAATTGAGGCAGCAGATGAATTAGGTGATTTGGCGGATACTCGCTTCATTGTTGAACAATCCCTAATAGTGTATGAATTCTATAACGATTTTTTAAAATTAATTAAATTTATCGGTCCAAACGACTTTTACAAAGCTGTGTCAGAATTAAAAGCTCCTTCAAAAAATTCCAAACAAGATTTCTGGCAATCATTTGCGTCAGATTTACGTCAAATTTCAG
The DNA here is from genome assembly GCA_023382535.1 of Anaerolineae bacterium. Next base: position 156,112 of record JAHDWA010000006.1, read on the forward strand.
GGAAATATTGTGATATAGGTCATAACTGGGTTTTGACTGACAGAAAAGCAGAACGTATGACCGAGTATGTTCAAGCAAATCTTTTGCTTGCGGAGTGTTTAAAGGTGGCTTATGTGTCAGATAGAAAGAGGGTCGAAAATAGTTTACTATCCGTACAATAATTCATGGAAAGTTTTGTTGCACCTACAGAGTCGGGTGAGGTTTAGATTTGGTGGGCAGTATCAAGAAGCAATAAAAAGAGGTTGCCATGAATCAAGAAAAAAATTTGTCGTGAATTTGCCGCTTTACCCCCCGAAGCCCAACAACTTGTCGCCGATTTCATTGCCTTTTTGAGAACTCGTTATAAACAGGCGCGTTCCGGTAAAAAGGTAAAGCCAGCCGGTAACTTGACGGATGAAGCCTTCATTAGTATCTGGCGTGATCGCCCCGATATGCAGGACAATGATATCGAGGACAAATTATGGACCTGACATGCAAGCGCTGTGGGGCCAAAATTATAAGCGATGATGTTAACTTGGAGCGAATGGTCGCTAAGTGCGGTGAGTGTAACGCCGTTTTCAGCTTTGCCGACGACTTTGCTTACGCTGGCACTCCACAGGAAGCTTATCAAAAGTTCAACGTGGCCAGGCCCAAACGGATGCAGCTTGAAAACCTGGGTGGGGAAATGAAAATAACCCGCCGCTGGTTCAGTCCGGTCCTCTTTTTTCTGATCCCGGTCTGTCTGTTCTGGAACGGCTTTATCGTGGTGTTTGGGTTTGGCAGTTTTCTGGCTGCCGATCAGGGAGGGGGCGGAGCGTTTAGCCTGTGTCTCCTGCCGCACCTGGCTGCCGGTCTATTTTTGGCTTACTTTGCCCTGGCCAGTGTGATTAATGTGACCGAAGTAAAAATCAACCCAGCGGAATTTTCGGTTCGGCACGGTCCCTTACCCTGGCTGGGCAACAAGCGCCTGGCGGCAAGTGACATCACCCAGGTCTACTGTAAGGAAAGAGTAAGCCGCCGCCGCCGCTCAACCAGCGTCACCTACGAAGTGGATGCCGTGACTCCGGCGAACACCACCGAAAAATTGCTCACCGGCCTGAACGAGCCGGAAGAAGCCCTATTTCTGGAGCAGGAAATCGAGCGCTTTCTGGGTGTCAAAGACCGGCCTGTGCCGAGCGAGCTGCGCTGAAAATGACTCATTACTGTATTTCCGAGGAGAGTTAAATGTCCAGCCTATTTAATACCACCGTCGTCGTCAACGGCAAGCAATACCAGCGGGCCATTGAACCCCGGCTGTTGTTGAGCGACTTTTTGCGCCATGAACTCGGCCTGACCGGTACGCATGTCGGCTGCGAGCATGGCGTCTGCGGCGCTTGCACCATTCTGTTTGACGGGCAGGCCGTCCGCTCTTGCATTATGTTTGCCGTTCAAGCCAACGGCCACGAGATTACCACCGTCGAAGGGTTGGCCGCCGACGCCGAGCACCTCCATCCGCTGCAAGAGGGCTTCTGGGAAGCGCACGGCTTGCAGTGCGGCTACTGCACCCCCGGTTTCCTGATGACCCTCGTCCCATTTCTGCAAGAGAACCCGGACCCGACCGAGGCAGAAATCCGCGAAGCAATTTCTGGCAATTTGTGCCGCTGCACCGGCTACCAGAATATTGTCGAGGCGGTCAAATTGGCGGCAGGGAAGATGAAGGAGCCATCATGAGCCGGAGGCACATCACCAGTAATGAAAATCCGCAGGTTTCGCAGATTGCCCAGATTTTTAGCTGCGAAATCTGTGTAATCTGTGGATTATTTCCTGGGGAGGCGGTATGACCACTCGAAACTTCGGCGCGCGCATCAAGCGCAATGAAGACCCCCAACTCCTGACCGGGCAGGCGCAGTTTGTGGATGATATTCACATTCCGGGCATGCTGCATGCCGCTTTCAAACGGAGCGATTATGCCCACGCCCGCATCGTCTCGATTGATATTGAAACGGCCAAAAGCATGCCGGGTGTGGTCGCCGTCTACACGGCGGCGGATTTGGGCGACTTCTGGCAGCCCTCGCCGCTGCTGGTGCCGCCCCCCCCGGCCGAGCATGTGATTTTTAATGCGCGGACCGGCGCGCAGTTAGCCAAAGAAAAGGTGCGGCATGTCGGCGAAGCCATCGTCATGGTCGTGGCCGAAAGCCGCTACCTGGCCGAAGACGCCGTCGAGACCATTGTTGTTGATTACGAACCGCTCGACCCGGTGCTGGATCTGGAGGCCGGTCTGACCGAGGGGGTCACCGCCATCCACGAGGATTTGGGCCACAATATGGCCGCTCACGTCATCCAGCGCAAAGGTGACTACGATGCCGCCAAAGCCAAAGCCGACCTGGTCATCTCCCGCCGCATCATCTACGATCGCGGCATCTCTGCCCCCATGGAGGGCCGGGGCATCGTGGCTCACTATGATGCGCTGGCTCGAAAGCTGACGGTCTGGGATACAACCCAGGCCCCGCTGCCCATCCGCAACGGCCTGGCCGCCATGTTCGGCCTGTCGGAGCGGCAGGTGCAGGTCGTTGCGCCTTTTATCGGCGGCGGCTTTGGTCCCAAAATCATGATGTTCTACCCCGAAGAAACCCTGGTCCCCTGGGCGGCCATGCGGCTGAACCGGCCCATCAAATGGATTGAGGACCGGCAGGAACACTTCTACGCTACCACCCACGACCGCAGCCAGCTCCACGATTCGGAGATTGCTCTGAGCAAAGACGGTAGAATTCTGGGAGTCAAGGACTTTTTCCTGCACGATACCGGCGCTTACAATCCCTACGGCCTGACTCCGCCGCTGAACACTCAATGCACTTTGCTTGGCCCCTACGTCGTGCCCAACTATTACACCGAATTCAAGGTCGTCTTCACCAACAAAACGATCGTGACGCCTTATCGGGGGGCGGGACGGCAGCACGGCGTTTTTGTGATGGAGCGCCTGCTTGATCTGGCGGCCAAAGAGCTGGGCCTGGACCCGGTCGAAATTCGCCGCCGCAACCTGATCCCGCCCGACCAGTTCCCCTGGTCCAACGAAATTATCTACCAGGATTTTGCTCCCCTGGTTTTTGACAGCGGCAACTACGAAGCCGTGCTGAACAAGACCAAAGCCATGATCGGCTGGGATGAGTTTCGTGAGGCCAAGCGGCGGGGCGAACTGGCAGGCAAGAAGGTCGGCATTGGGCTGGTCATGTACATTGAGGGGACGGGGATTGGTCCTTACGAGGGGGCGCGGGTGCAGGTTGAAGCGAGCGGCAAAACGACCGTGGTGACCGGGGTGGGCACGCAGGGGCAGGGGCATTACACTTCCTTTGCCCAGATTGCCGCCGACGCGCTGGGGGTATCGGTGCGGGATGTCTACGTGTCCACCGGCGACAGCGGCCAGTTCAACTGGGGGACCGGCACCTTTGCCAGCCGTGGAGCGGTGGTGGCCGGTTCGGCGGTCAATGCTGCGGCCCAGATTGTGCGGGAGAAAGTGATCAAACTGGCGGCGGAGTTCCTGGAGGCCAGCGAAGCCGACATCGAATTGGTGGATGGCTTTGCCCAGGTGCGCGGTGTGCCCGACTCAAGGGTCAGCCTGGCCACCCTGGCGGCTAAGGCCAATCCGCTGCGTGGCGCGGTTGAACCGGGGACCGAGCCGGGCCTGGAAGGCACGGCCTACTTTGGCCCTAAAATGGGGGCGACGGCCAACGGCGCCCATGCCATGATCGTCGAGGTAGACCCGGAAACCTTTAACCTGAAAATTCTCAAATATGTGGTCGTCCACGATTGTGGCCGGCTGATCAACCCGATGATTGTCGAAGGGCAGGTGCACGGCGGGGTAGCCCAGGGCATTGGCAACGCCTATTACGAGCAACTGGTCTACGATGAGAATGGACAACTGCTCAATGCCTCCTTTATGGATTACCTGCTGCCAACCGCGCTGGATGTCCCTAAGATGGATTTGGGCCACGAGGAAACGCCCTCGCCGCTCAATCCGCTGGGAATCAAGGGGGCGGGCGAGGCCGGAGCGATCCCGGTCGGCTGCCTGTTTGCCCAGGCCCTGGAAGACGCACTGGACCTGACCGGCCTGGAAATCCTGGAGATGCCGCTCAGTCCGCTGCGGTTGTGGGAACTGGTGGCACAATCAGGCGGCGGCTCAGTCTAACTGTTTTTCCGAATAAGGGGCAAATAGGTCTTTTTATTTATCTCTTCGCCAGCCGTCACCGTCACCGAAGCGGCCACAGCCTGGCCCTGCGCAGACGAAATGTAAGCTGTATTGGTAATCCTGTCGCCGGTGGTGATAGCTGCGCCAATCGTTACCTGGAAAGTGCGGGTGAGGGTAGTTCCCTGGCTGATGGTCAAATTGGCCCAACTAATGACGCCGCTGCCAAAAATTCCGCCATCGCTGGCCGAATTAGGCACGTACGTGGTGTTCAGCGGAACGGCGTCGGTGATGAGGGTGTTAGTCGCCACTGCTGTGCCTCCATTAGCGGCGACAATCGTATAGGTCAACACGTCGCCCGCTTCGACAATGCCGCTCGCCTGGGCAGTTTTGGTGAGGGTCAAGTCGGGAGCAGGCGGGCAGGAAACTGAGCCGGTTTGGCCGGCGAAATTGGTGGGTGAGTTGGTAGCCACTACCCCACCCTGCCCTAACGAATTTAGACCATCCAAAGGTAATTGCCCGGCGCTGTAGGCTAATGTATTTGCACCTATGAGTGATACCGAGCCAGCCGCTCCGTTAGTAAAAATGAGGCTGGATGTCAGAGTAAAGTCGGGATTGACACCACCCGGTAAAGTGCCAAAACCAGCCGTAGCAATGAGTAAGGATTTGGGGGTTAGCGTATAAGAAGGGCCATTACCCGGGAAGAAAAAGGAACGGGTTTGTGCGCCGCTAGTAGCGCGTAGTTCATGACCTTGAAGAAATTCCTGTCCGGTAAAATCAGTTCTCATCTCGATAAACTGGACAGAACCGTCCGGGCACGAAAAAATTTCGTTAATCCCCCATAGGTGGAAATTAGCGAGGGGAATTGCAGCGCTAGCGTCTGGCGGCGAATAGGCCGCTGCCAGGTTGGGCGATCTCGTCCCCAGCCAAAGCAAAGCTACAAGTACAAATAAGCCACCCCCTAACGATAGGCTTCCCTGAATCACCCTTGATTTCATTGAATAATCCCCCTTCTTTGATTGAGCACTGCCTTGCGCATCGTTGGATTAGTTTGGCCGCGCCGTTTATAAAAGATATCAAAGCTGAAAGGGCACGAGTAGAGGTTAGTTAAAGAATTGTAACGGGGTAGGACAGTTGAAAAACAAAAAACGGAGATGACATTCTAGCGGACTATGGTCCGTTAGTCAAAAGGCTGCGTGTGGTGATGCTGGAAAATTGGAGATAAGTCGTTATACGATTCACCTTGACCGATATTTGTGGTAAAATAGATCTATCAACTTAAGGAGCCAGCCATGAAATCTAGAGCCTTGTACCAGACCTTATTCATCGCCTTGGGACTGTTGGTATTGACCCTGTTGAGCCTGGCTCAAATCCAGCGGATCAGCCGCGCCCAGGGGAGTGTCACCTTAAACAAAGTTCTGAACCGGACCAGCCCGGTGGTGCGCGTGGGCGAGGTGTTGAGCTTCACCATCACCCTGGTCAATGACGCCGGCTTTACCCTGACCAATGTGACCATGGTGGATACCTACAATTCAAGTGTGTTGGCCTTTGCCGGCGGCGCGCCCGCGCCGGATGGAATTGACGCCGGCAGCGGTGTCCTGACCTGGACCAACGTCGCCGCGCCGCCGATCCTGCCGGGTCAAACGCTAACCTTTACCGTCTTCTTTACCGCCGAACACCCCCGTACCGCTGTAGTCAATAGGGTCAGGGCGCAGGATATTACCGGCACCATGGGTGCAATTTCCGATACCAATGCGACCGACGAAATAGATGAGGCGATTGGCGGGCAAGCCCCCCTCTTTAAGGCTATCTTCCCGCCGGGCAGCGTACCTCAGGTTGGTTTTCCGGTCACTTTTACCCACATCATCACCAACGACGGCGCGGCACTAATGACCTACCTGCCCCTGACTGATACTTATAATGCCGCAATCCTGCAATTCAACTTTGCCATTCCCAGCCCGACCCTCACCAGCCCAGGAATGCTTGTCTGGGCGGACTTGACGACAGATTTTGGCGATATTCCGCCCTTTGGTACGGTCGTGGTGACGACCGTCTTCACGGCAATGGCCCAGTTTAACGGCTCAGTTAATCAGGCCAGCACCGCCGGCGCGTTGGACGAGTTCAATAACACCTTGGCCGCAGGGTTTGCCCAGGCGCCCATTACCATTATCGGCGGCGGGCAAAACCTTGATGATAAGGTTGACGAGGACAACGATAATGACGATAACGATAATGACGAAGATATTCCGGCGCCGACGGCGACGGTGTCCGTCGTAAGTACAGCTACTCCCGCGGCAACCCCGACCTATGAGCAGTCTATCACTGATACGACCTCAGTGACCGGTACTGCCCCGGTGACCAGCAGTTCAACTCCCAAGTACTTGCCGGAAACAGGCCAGTGGGAGCTGAGCGGATGGTCTATCTTGGCCTGGGGACTAGGATTGCTGGGGGTGAGTTTATATCTCTTGAAGAAATTAAGGATTAACAATTGACTGTTGACTATTAACGATTATCCATCGTCAATAGTCAATAAAAGAAGAAGCGAGAACAACCATGATTTCCTCAACCGTTACTATCCAGCTCTATCCCGCCGAGGGGCGGCAGTGGGCGACGGTCGTCGTCGAAGGCGCTGACGATCCTACCCTGGCCCTGGCGGAAGCGGTCAAGGCTCTGGGGACAGAGATAGCCCGTTTTTATACTACGGCCGCTCCGCCCGGCGCACCCTTGGATTTGGGCAGCGTCGAACCTATGAATATGATCGCACCGGTCAATCCGGTCTCGGTCAGTAACTTACTCGGCCTGTCCGAAACCCTGCCCTGGGAAATCCAGCCGGGCGGGCAGGCTGTCCTCGACCTGCCTCCGGTCGAAATCAGCGCCAGTGACCGGCAGGAACAGTATGAACTGGCCAGAGCCTGGAAAGTGACCGGGGGCCGGACTTCGCTGCGCGGCTTTGACCTGTCGCACCAGGATTTGAGCGGGGTGGATTTGGCCGGGGTGGATCTGAGCCAGTCAAATCTGGAGGGCGCTAAGCTGACCCAGGCCAATCTGGTGGGGGCCAATTTAAGCGACGCCGTTTTGAGCGTGGCTACCCTGACCGGGGCTAATCTCAAACAGGCCAACCTCAGCGGGGCTAACTTGATCGAGGTGGATTTGAGCAAGGTTAACCTGGAAGAGGCCGATTTGAGCGGGGCCAACTTGACCGAGGCAACTCTGCGCCAAACGAGTCTGGTCCGGGCCGTCCTGAGCAAAGCGGTGCTGAGCCAGGCTAACATGGTGCGGGTTAACTTGCACCGGGCTAATTTGGTCGAGGCGAATCTGGCCGAGGTTAATTTGTCCCAGGCCGATTTGACCGAGGCCAATTTAACCCAGGCCTTTCTCTACGAAGCCATCCTGTCCCGGGCCAATTTAGCCCGGGCTAATCTGGAACGGGCCAATTTGAGCCGGGCTAATCTGGCCCAGGCTGATCTCAGCCGCACCAACCTGGCTTATACTGATCTAAGCCTGGCCAACTTGAGCGAGGCCAATCTCAACGAGGCTACCCTACTTGACACCGATTTTGAGGGCGCTATCATGCCAGAGGCTCAAGCATGAGCCAAACCGAGTGGTAGTAATTCAGAACAATGGATTCTCAAGGGATTAACTTAACCCAAACTAAACCAAGCTTCATGATTCGTCACATTCCCGTCTATGGAGATGTGATTCTGTCGCCGATGGCTGGATTTTCCGACAAACCTTACCGGCTCATCTGCCGTGAGTATGGCTCGGCTATGAGCTATACCGAGTTTGTTTCGGTGGACGGCATTTTGCATGGCAACGAGCGTACGGCGCAAATGCTGGAATTTGACCTGTCCGAGCGGCCGATGACCTTCCAAATTTTTGGCAGTGATGAGGACAAGATTGAGGAGGCCGCTCGCCGGATCGAACAGCTTGGCCCGGACATTATTGATTTGAACATGGGTTGCTCGGTGCCGAAGGTGTCGGGCCGGGGGGCCGGGGCGGCGCTGCTGCGTGAGCCGGCCAAGATTGGGCGCATCTTTGCCCGGCTGACACGGGCACTCTGCGTACCGGTCACCGGCAAAATCCGCCTGGGCTGGGACAGCCAGTCGCTTAATTACCTGGAAGTGGCCAAAGTGCTGGAAGACAACGGGGCGGCTCTGATTGCCGTCCACGGGCGGACCAAAGCCCAGGCTTACAACGGCCAGGCCAACTGGGATGCTATTGCCGAAATCAAGGCGGCCGTCAAAATTCCGGTCATCGGCAACGGCGATGTCGCCTGTGTAGCCGACATCGAGCGGATCAAGCGTTACACCGGCTGCGACGGGGTCATGATCGCCCGCGCCGCCATCGGCAATCCCTGGATTTTCCAGCGCAAGGACCTCCACGAGGTGACGCTGGCCGAGAAGTCAAAGTTGATCCACCGCCATTTAGATTTAATGCTGGGGTTTTACGGCGAGGAACGCGGCCTGATCCTGTTCCGCAAGCACGTCGTTAAATACGTGCGCGGCCTGGCCCACATTGCCCAGGTCAAAGCCCGCCTGGTGACATGCACCCGCCCGCAAGAATTTATTGAGTTGATGCACCAGTACGAGGTCGAAGCCGGCGAGCGCGCGGTCAGAGAGCTGAGAGAGACTGAAGCGGCCCTGCCGGCGCCGGAGTACTGCTGCGAGTTAGTTTGACCGCTCAAGTTTATCGCAGTAGCTCCTAAAAGTCGAAATTAGTACACGGCGGCGTAAATAACTCCAGAGTACGTAGTAACCCCTTCAGGGGTCTAGGCGGCTAAAGCCGTTACTACAAACCACCGGCCGATTCCGCACGCTTCGATACACCCTGGGGGCACTCAGCGTGCGGAATCGGCCTGAAAATGCACCCTGGGTAGGCCGAGCGAAGCGAGTGCCGTATCGAGGGGTGTATTTTCGGAGTAACTTATTAAATGCCAACAGAAACTAAAAGGGCCAACCGATAAGGTTGGCCCTTTTTGACTGGTTATATATCCCGCCGCCGAAAAGGGGAGGAGAAAAGGATGTTTAAAACTTAGTCCACTTCTGGCTGCTCTGGCTGCTCTCGACCACCTTCTCGATGAACTTGACCCCGCGCGCGCCGTCATAAACTGAGGGGAAATCCAGTTCAAGTTCATTCGGCTCGCGGCCGGATAGCCTGGCTCGGATGGTGTCGCCCACGTTCATATAAATATTGCCAAAAGCTTCAAAGAAGGCTTCCGGGTGTCCCGAAGGGAGATGGGTCGCCCGAGCCGCCGCAGGGGAGAAAGCGCCGTTAGCCCGGCTGTAAATCTGAACCGCTCCGCTGGGCGGAATGAAGCGAAGCTGGTTAGGATGCTCCTGGTCCCAGAAAAGCCCGCCCTCGGTGCCGTAGACCCGAATGGTCAAGTGATTTTCCTCACCGGTGGCAATTTGAGAGACCCACAGCACCCCCCGCGCCCCGTTTTTGAAGCGCAGCAGCACACTGGCGTCGTCGTCCAGGCGGCGGCCAGGCACAAAGGTGTTCAAATCGGCGCAGAGCTCATCCAATTCCAGCCCGGTGATGTAGCTGGCCAGGTTTTCGCAATGGGAGCCGATATCGCCGACGGCTCCGGCAATACCGGAGCGGGCTGGGTCGGTGCGCCATTCGGCCTGCTTCTGCCCCTCTTCCTCAATTTTCTTGAGGAGCCAGCCCTGCGGATATTCCACCACCACCCGCTGGATTTTGCCTAACTTGCCGGACTTGACCCAATCGCGGGCTTCTTTGACCATGGGGTAGCCGGTGTAGTTATGGGTGACGCCAAAGACAACTTTATTCTTTTCCACCGCCTCAATCAGCTTCTGGGCCTGCTCGCTGCTGTGGACCATGGGCTTGTCCAGAACGACATTGAATCCAGCCTCGACAAAGGCCAGTGCCGGCGCAAAGTGGGCATGATTGGGTGTCACAATAGAGACATAGTCAATCCGCTCACCCTCAGGCAGCTTACTTTCCTTTTCCAGCATCTCTTGCCATGTACCGTAATTACGTTCTGGGGACAACAACAAATCCTCACCCGAAAGTTTGGCTTTGCCCGGGTCGCTGGAGAGGGCGCCGGCCACAAATTCGGTAAAACCGTCAGAGATGGCCGCCCGGCGATGCACCGCACCGATAAAGGCGTCGCGCCCACCGCCAATCATGCCAAATTTCAGTTTACGTTGCAGTTTAGTTACTTCCTCTTTGCCACTAACCATGTGAGAAAAATACCTCCTTTGGTATAAAAATAAGTAGGGTAGTAATCAGTCAATGTCGTTAAGTTTAGCATCCTGAGCAGCGCGGAACGAAGTGGAGCGCGTATCGAAGGGTGCGAGTTGGCGATGATTTCCTGGCGGTGCAGCACCCTTCGATACGGTTTCGCTTCGCTCAACCTACTCAGGATGCTGCTTAACTTAATGGCATTGACGGACTACTGACTGCTGACTCCTGATTTATACACCTAAATTACATTTTTGAGAAATTGTACACTATTGGTAGTCAGCTTTTACCACAAAAATGGTCCGCTGGAAGGATAGAATTATGAACAGAAGAGTTATCTTTTTAACTCAGCTGGGTAAGGAATGAGGAATTTCCCCGACAAAACATGGCTAGGTTTTTCTGTAATGAAAAATCGCCTACATAGGTGTAGGCAGGAAGAAGCTGTCGAACTATAATAACAGTGTGGAGAAATCATGACAAGTGGAGTAGTGAAATCGAGACAGGGGAGAAATCAGCGATGAATAACACAATTCGGGTCTTTATCGTTTCAGATTTTTTAATGTTTAAAAGCGGCCTCAAAAACCTGCTGTCTGATGCTCATATAGAAATCGTAGGGGAAGAGACGGACCTGGATCGAGCCGGTCATCAGATTGAAAAATTGAGGCCCGACGTCATTATCTGGGGTCATAATAACGGGGGCAGCACCTCGTTGGGAGAAGCTATTCACTTTTTGGAAGCCAAGCCTGGCCTAAAAATCATTGATTTGAGTTTACACAGCAACGATATTGTTATCTACCAATCGGCTCGTAAGATAGCCGAAGATGTCCCGGATTTGGTAACAGCGGTAGAAAACGATCTGGTCCCCGCGTAATCAACCGGTTTTCCATTTGAAAAGTGATTGGAACATTATCTGTAAGCCAAAGCTCGATGTCTTTCCTTTAACTGCATTGAGATCAAAGCCCCGGTCCGACAGCACTTTGGCTCGTAAGTAAGACTCTCCTCGCGCACATCGGTATAGTTTCGTTAATAACCTGCTTTAACTCCTGCAGCATAGCTGTAACCACACCCCTCAACGCCCTGTTGAAAAGAGTCAGGGCTATCCCATTTTCAGGTTCAACTGGCCTAGAGCTTGAGCTACGGTATCGTGAAGTTCTTGAGCCAGCCGGTTACGTTCGTGCATCCCGGTCAGCATGCCGAATGCTGTCAGTTGGCTTCGGCCTCTCGTCTTGCTGTTCGACTTCATATAGGCGGACCCGTTCCAAAGCCTGGCGCACGGGTTGTGACCCTCAAATTTTGACAATATCAGCTAAATATTGTATTATTGCCCCATACTACCTGTATACAACTTAAATACTGTAAGAATATGAATACAAGGGGAGTGTTCATAAGTGGCCAACGGGATGGACAAACTGGAACAGTATCTTATGGAAATGGACCGGATTGACGAGTCCGACTCCCGTTTGCTGCGCCAGGTGGCTTATGAACGCATCCAGGAAGCCATTACTCACGCCAGCCTGGAACCTGGCGATCCCCTCTCCGAAACCCGCATTTCCAAAGCATTGGGCATTAGCCGTACCCCTGTCCGTGAAGCTTTGCAGCAACTCTCCCAAGAAGGTCTGGTCCACATTATCCCCGGCCGGGCGATTACCGTCGCTGCCCCCTCGATGCAAGATATTTTTGATGCTATTCACGTCCGAGAGCTGCTAGAGCCGGAAGTTGTCCGGCTGGCGGCTGAATCCCTGCCTCTCCAGCAGCGAGAGGCTATCCAAACCCTCACTCAAGAAATGGAATACGCTGCCCGCAGGGGAGACCGGGCCGCTTGGTCTAAAATAGACATAAAATGGCACGAAACGCTCAATAATTCCTGCCCTAACCGCTTGCTGGGACAACTGACAATGCAGGCCAGGAATCGGATGCAAAAGGTCGGCGCTGATAATCGGGTCACGGATCAGTACCTCATTGACGGTTCCCTGGAACATAGACAAATTATTGATGCAATTTTAGCGGGTGATGGCTCAACGGCTGAACACCTCATGCGGGAGCATATCAAAGCCCTCAGAGAAAACATGGTCAAGCGTTTGGCCAGAACTTAACCATTTTTAAATCAGATAGGAGACTATTATGAAAAAACTTAATATTGGCCTTGTCGGCTATGGGTTCATGGGGCGGGCGCATTCGAACGCTTTTCGCCAGGCGAACCACTTCTTTGACCTGAAATATCAACTGGTACTGAAGGCCGCCTGCGCCCGCAACGAAGAGAATATACGCGCTTTCGCTCAGACTGCCGGCTGGGAAAGCTACGAGACCGACTGGCGCAAATTGGTGGAGCGCGACGACATTGACGTCATAGACATTGCTGCGCCCAACAATATCCACCGTGAGATAGCTCTGGCCGCTGCCGCCGCCGGCAAAATGATCTGGTGCGAAAAGCCGCTGGCGCGGAATGGCGAAGAGGGCAGGGAGATGGTGGCTGCGGTTAAGAAAGCCGGTGTGCCGAATATGGTCTGGTACAACTACCGGCGTGTCCCCGCGGTCACTCTGGCCAAAAAGATCATTGATGAAGGCAAGTTGGGAAAGATCTATCACTATCGGGCCAACTTCCTACAGGACTGGACGATTTCCACGGATCTGCCGCAGGGCGGCCAGGGTTTGTGGCGGCTCGACGTTGATGCGGCCGGCTCGGGGGTTACGGGCGATCTCCTGGCCCACTGTATTGATACGGCCATCTGGCTCAACGGCGGCATCAGCCGCGTCTCAGCCCGGACCGAAACCTTCGTCAAGGAGCGCTTCCATAATCTTACCGGGAAGGTCGAGCCTGTTGGTATAGACGATGCCTCTCTCGTTATGTGCGATTTTGCCAATGGGTCGCTCGGCCTGTTTGAAGCAACCCGCTATGCTCGTGGGCATAAAGCGCTCTATACCTTTGAGATCAACGGCCAGCATGCTTCCATCAAGTGGGATCTGCATGATCTGCATCGCCTGGAATACTTTGACCACCGCGATGAAGGTAAGCTGCGGGGCTGGCGTTCCATTCATGTGACAGACAACGGCGGCGACCATCCTTACATGGACCACTGGTGGGTGCCCGGACTGCAGATCGGGTATGAACATTCGTTTATCCATCAGGTGGCCGATTTCCTGAAAGGTCTGGAAACGGGCGAAGTGACGCAGCCGGACTTTGAGAACGCGTTGATAACCCAGGATGTCTGCGATGCCATTCTTAGTTCGGGCAAGAATGGGCAGTGGGTCCAGGTTGAAAGCTAAAGGGCGCTGCTTTTTTCCGGCAGCGCTAAAAATATTTTAATGATAAACCTACCTTAACAGGAGAAAGTGAAAATGACGAACAACGAGTATCCAAAACTCCACAATGCCATGTGGCCGGGATTGGTCGGGAAGGGAACAGATTCCGAACCGGCGATTAGCCTGGATACGATGCTGGATCTTACAGCCAAAGCGGAGGTAAATGGGAAGAAATTTGACGGCGTGGACCTGTTTCTGGCCGACCCGCACACCAGCATTGACGTGTCCGATGATGGAATCAAAGAATTGGCCGACAAGATTGGCGGGATGGGCTTTGTCGTCGGCTCGGTGGTGGCCCCGGTTTGGGGACCGACCGGCGGCGGCTCAACGTTGGGCGGCCCGGAGGAAGTGGACAAATTCCTGACCCAGGTCAAAAAAGCTTCCCGCATCGCCAAACGGCTGACTGAGCTGGGTGTCCGACCCTACGGCGTCGTCCGCATTGATTCTTCGGCCAGCCCCGCCGAGTGGGCCAAGGACCCGGAGCAGAACCAGCAGAAAATAGCCGAGGTCTTCCGCCAGGCCTGCGATATTGCTGCGGATTTTGGTGAGAAGCTGGCCACGGAAGGGGAAATCTGCTGGGGCGGTATGCACAACTGGAAAGATATGGTAGATTTGCTGGAGCGGGTTGACCGGCCCAACATCGGTTTCCAGGCGGACATGGCCCATACCCTGCTCTACCTGCTTGGCTACAACGCTCCCGAGCACAGAATACTCCCGGAAGATTTTGACTGGAGCGACACCGAGGCATTGCAGGCTGGCTTGCGCAAAATGACCGCCGCCCTGCGCCCCTGGACGATTGACTTTCATGTCGCCCAGAATGATGCTACGGTGCATGGAACCGGATCGCACGACAAGACCGGCCGGCATTGTCTGGCGACAGACCCCAATGGCAAGCTCGATATTCCCCGCGATGCCGGCCATTGGCTGCGTGACGAGCAGGGCAATCTGACCAAAGCCTTTAAGCATATCTGCTGGGATGGTTGTATGTTCCCCAACGAAGTCATGCTCAAGCAGCAGACATGGAACGACATCCTCGCTGTTATGCTCAAGGTTCGCGACGCCCACGGCTGGAGTGAATAAAAATTGTCTGAGTGGGTCGCGTAAAGATCCATTCAATACCTAAACTTAAAGTGCCCCTGGAGAGATCCGGGGGCATTTTTTCTAAATTTCGCTGTCACTCCTCAACCCACTGTCATCCATTCGGCAAGCTATAATTTTTATTATCCGCCTCTCTCTGCACCTGCTCCAAATGCCCGTCACAATCGAAACCATGACCGCGTTTGACCGGATTGAAAAATTATACTACGCTAAGTGTAACTCATATGGAGGTTACACCTCATGTTTATTTCAATGCACAACTGGATGCGGGCCGAGCCAATTGAAACAACCATTCGGCGGCTGGCCAGATATGGTTATGACAGCATCGAGATCGAAGGCGAGCCAACAAAATATAACACCAAAGACGTACTCAAGCTGCTCAAGGAGTACCAGCTCAACTGCTTTGGCTCAGTGTCGCTGATGTTTGAGGGGCGCGACCTGATTCACGCTGATGAAGCGGTACGGGCCAGCACCGTGCAGTATATCAAAGACTGTGTCACCATGGTCAAAGAGTTAGAAGGCCGCGAGATGACTGTAGTTCCCTCCCAGGTCGGCAAGGTGAAAGCCATGGCCGGCCCGGAAGAGGAGTGGCAGTGGGCCGTTGAAGGGTTGAAAGAAATCTATACTCACAGCGAGAAAGCGGGTGTCGTCCTGGGGCTGGAGCCGATCAATCGCTTTGAAACCAATTTTATCAATCGCCATGATCAGGCCCTTTTGTTGGCCGCTGCAGTCGGCCCCAACTGCGGCGTCTGCCTCGATGCGTTCCACATCAATATCGAAGAGGCTGACATGTACCAGGCCATTCTGCATACCGGCAAAAAATTGGTCAACTTTCACGCGGCCGACAACAACCGTATGGCCTGTGGTCAGGGTAGTTATGACTGGGTACGCCTGCTAACCGCCCTCAAAGCGGCTGGCTACGACAGTGCCCTATCGGTCGAATTTGTCCCTCCCCTGGACCGCACTCCGGCTAACCCCTACAAGAACGCCATGGCCGCCGCCGAAGCTGAATTAACTCCCGAACAACTCATGTTCATCGAAAGTCACAGCAGCGGCGTCCTCTCCGATGAGTTCTATAGCTGGCTGGTCGAAATTTCGGCCAAGACTCTCAAGCACGCGATTAAAAAAGCGGACGGCAGATAGCCAGGAAACAAGTCGTTCCCTGCAACTTTGCTACCCTGTTACCTGGTCAAGAGGAGACTATGTCTAAAACTGTAGCCCTGATTGGTACGCTTGATACCAAAGGGCCGGAGATGGCCTATTTGCGCGACCGCTGCTGCGATTTGGGGTTGGAAACGCTGGTCATTGATTCCGGCATCCTCGGTGAGCCGCTGGGCATTGAGCCGGATTTTCGGCGGGAAGTGGTGGCTCAGGCTGCCGGTAGCACCCTTGATGCGCTGCGCCAGGCAGACAGTCGCGGCGCTGCCGTTCACCAAATGATGAAAGGGGTGCGCCAGGTGGTTTTGGACCTGTACGCCGCCGGCCGCTTACAGGGGGTAGCTTGTCTCGGTGGAGCAGAAGGAGCGGTATTGGGGGCGCATGCGATGCAAGCCCTGCCGGTCGGCGTGCCTAAGCTTCTGGCCACGCCGATTGCTTCCGGCAAGCGTTACTTTGGCCCGCTGATGGGGCTGAGAGATGTGATGGTCATTCATTCCATCGTTGACATTTTGGGCCTTAACCCTATCTCCCAGACCCTCTTTGACAACATGGCGGCAGCTCTGGCCGGAATGGTCGCTCACGGCCATGTCGCCGAGCTAAAAACCGAGCATCGCTACGTGGCTATAACTATGCTTGGTAACACCACCAGAGCGGTCATGGCGGCCAAAGACCGGCTGGCGAAGGCCGGGATCGAGGCGATCATTTTCCACGCCAATGGGGTTGGCGGCCCAGCCATGGAGGAACTGGCCGAACAGGGACTGTTTATCGGCGTGATTGACTTCACCACCGATGAACTGGCAGGCGAACTGGTCGGTGGTTTCCACAATGGGGGACCCAACCGGCTCCGGGTGGTCGGCCGCCTGGGGCTGCCCCAAATCGTTGTCCCCGGCTGTATTGATTTCACCGTACACGGCCCACCCCCTGAAATTCCCGACTACCTGCGCGGACGGCCCGTGTATAACCATAACCCTGTTTTTACTCTGGTACGGACCCTTCAGCCGGAGATGGCCGAATTGGGGCGGCGCTTCGCCGAGCGGCTGAACGAGGCAGTTGGCCCGCTCAAAATCGTCTATCCCACCCAGGGGTTATCCCTCCCCAGTTTTCCGCCCGATGAGGCGAATCCCCACGGCGGCGTTTTCTGGAATCCCACTGCCGATGCTGCTTTTCTGGAAAGTCTGCGGGCAGATTTGCGTCCTGATATTCCCATTCTTGAGCATGCCCGCCACGTTGACGATCCGGCGTTTGGGGTTGAAGTCGCCGAATTATTTTTGGAAATGATTGAATCCCGGTGACGATCCCGGTTGAGGTCCATCACCGGGAGTTTGTGAACCGGGCGTAAGTGAGGAGCGAAGGGGTGAGGTGAGAAAGTGTCACCTCTTTTTTAGGATATGACTGCTTTAACTGGCTTTTTTCGTGCTCTTACGATATTATCTGGCAATGTTAAACGGTTTTGACTACGTCCTCATCGGCTTGGCCGCCGTGGCGGCGGGAGCAGTAAATGCACTGGCGGGCGGCGGCACGTTGATCACCTTTCCGATGCTTACCGCGGTAGGTATTCCAGCCGTAGTGGCCAACGTGACCAATACGGTGGCGCTTTGCCCCGGCTATCTGGGCGCGACCTTGGCCCAATCGAACGACCTGAAGGGTCAAAAACGGCGGCTCTGGCTGGCCTTGCCGGCAGGGATTATCGGGGGGGTCGTCGGCGGCATTCTCCTGCTCAATACGGGCGAACGGGTGTTTCGGGCCTTGGTTCCGTTCCTCATCCTGCTGGCTTCGGGATTGCTGGCAGTGCAGGACCCTCTGCGGGCCTGGCTGGTGCGTCGTGCTGCCCAGAACGGGACCACGACGCCGGCCGAGGGCTGGGCCATGCTGCCGGTCGGTCTGGCCGCGATCTATGGCGGCTATTTTGGCGCGGGCTTGAGCGTAATTGTGCTGGCCGTGCTGGGTCTGACCTTGGATGACTCGCTGACCCGGCTCAATGCTTTAAAACAGGGTATCTCGTTTAGTGTCAATATTGCTGCGGCCCTTTTCTTTTTGTTTTCGGGACAAGTGGTTTGGTCGGCGGTGCTGGTGATGGCGGTGGGCGCGCTCGTTGGCGGTGTATTGGGTGGCCGGCTGGCCGGGCGCATCCAACCGGCAACGCTCCGCTGGATCGTCGTGGTGATTGGGGTTGTCGTGGCTGCAATTTACTTGATCCGTTAAGCAAACCTACCTGGCCTGTGTAACCTTAAAACTCTGAGTAAAGTAGTATCTATCAGAGCTGAGTGGGGTTATATAATTTGCGCATTTGGTCATTGATAAAAGGTGACCTGCGACGCCTCGTTGCCAAGTTTGCCCAAGTGACAAATGAGCTTATACCCTAAATTCGCCCTGGCTGCTTTGTGAATTGCACACATTGACAGTTTGAACAGGCGTTGGTACAATGCGCCGTGATTTAGCGCATCCTCGGAGAAATCAATTCTCTTAAAAAATTTATGCCAAAAGGAGACAGTTCTCAATGACAAAAGAAGAAGTATTTGCCAAGGTAAAGGATATCATCATCGAACAGCTTGGCGCGGATGAGGATCAAATTACCATGGAAGCCAGCTTTCGTGATGATCTGGAGGCTGACTCGCTTGACCTGGTCGAACTGATCATGGCTTTTGAGGAAGAGTTTGGGGGAGAAATCTCTGACGAAGAAGCCCAGAAAATTACCACTGTAGGCGAGGCAGTCAACTATCTGTATTCTCATAGTTGAAATTTTTTACTGTTTTTGACTTTAACCAAGAGCTCATATCTGGTGGATATGGGCTTTTGAAATTTTTTAGAAGGATGATTAATTGGTCAGTGTAGCTATTCTGGCCGGCGGTCAAAGCAAGCGGATGGGCCGGGATAAAGCCTTCCTGGAGGTTGGAGACCAGCCGGTAATTGAACGGGTCGTCAGTCGAGTCCGAGGACTGACCGATGACTTGTTTATCAGCGCCAATGAACCGGAGAAGTACGCCTGCTTGGGTCTGCCAATTGTCGCCGATATTTACCCTGACAAGGCAGCTTTGGGCGGCATGTACAGCGTCATTCAGGCGGCCCGCCACCCCCACGTGCTGGTTGTCGCCTGCGACATGCCCTTTTTACATGTCGGGCTGCTGCAATACTTGATTGAATTGGCCCCAACAGCAGATGTCGTTGTCCCCTTAATTAATCCCCCCCAGCCCGAAACTCTCCACGCCGTTTACAGCAAAGTCTGCCTGCCCGCTGTGGAGCGGCGCTTGTTAGCCGACCAATTGCGGATTATCGGGTTTTTTGACGAGGTATCCGTGCGCTATCTCGAACGGGCTGAGGTGGCCAGGTTTGACCCTCAATTTTACTCTTTCCTCAATATGAACACTCCGGAAGAGTGGGAAAAAGTTCAAGCTCTCGCCAAAACACTGCCCAACGAATAAGTAAAATGCGGGACGCAGCCCATTAACATTGTGTCTTCCCCTAATTGTGATATAATAAGGTCGCTAGGAGAATAGTCCCAGGTGTTACAGGCAGATGATGCAAGAGCGATCAAATTTACTCAACCTGATTAGCGATGAATTAAATAAAGACCTTGATCCCGATAAAATGCTGCGGCGGGTGCTCGACCTGACCGTGTCCCACCTCCATGCCAGCACCGGCAGTGTGATGCTTTTTGATCAGGAGAATCGGGTCTCGGCTTTTATTTTACAGCAGGATGATCTGAGTGATGACCGGGCCAAACGTATTGTCGGTAAAGTCTTGACCGAAGGTTTTGCCGGTTGGGTGCTCAAGCACGGCGAGGGTGACATCATCAACGATACCCGCCACGACAGCCGCTGGGTAGTCTACGATAATCAGCCCTACGACGTGCGTTCGGTCATCGGCACCCCTCTGCGCCGGCGGCAGCGAGTAATTGGCGTTCTGACCCTGGTTCACGACGAACCCAACAAATTCAAGCCAGGAGATCTACCCCTGCTGAATGCCATTGCCGGTCAGGCGGCCATTGCCCTGGAAAATGCCCGTCTTTTTAAAGAAACTGAGCAGGAACGGCGCAAATTATCGGCGATTATCAACAGCACCCAGGATGCAGTGCTGGTGACGACTCCCCAAAACAAGATCCTCCTCCTCAATCCCGCCGCTCAAGAAATGTTGAAGTTAAATGGACATCCCTGGCAAGACCAGCCCCTCTCAGAGTTGACCACAAATGCCGAGTTGTTAAAACTGTTTACGCCCAACGCGCCGACGACCGGCGAAGTGCCTCTGCCCGATGGCCGCACGATGTGGGCCAGTATAACCGCCATTCCGGAGTTGGGGCGGGTTACTGTGCTGCGTGATATTAGCGCTTTCAAAGCCCTGGATAAAATGAAGCGCGACTTTGTGACGGCCTTTACCCACGATCTGCGCACCCCTCTGGCTACCGTTAAAGGCTATATTGAACTGGTGCGGATGGATGGCCCTGTAACCGACCGGCAGGAAGAAGATTTGGTGGGTATTACCAAGGCGGCTAATTTGATGAAATCTTTGATTGAGGACCTGCTGGAGTTGAGCCGGCTGGAGCGTCTGGAGCAGTTGACCCGTGAGAGAATCCAATTGAAAGAGTCAGTGCAGACGACGATGAACTCCATGAAGCTTCTGGCCAAAACCAAGAGTATTGAATTGGTGCTGGACGAATCTCAGCGTGATCTGGTGATAGAAGGTAATTTGGTTTTACTCTCGCGAGCGGTGGGTAATCTGCTGGATAACGCCGTTAAATATACACCCCAAGGCGGCCAGATTCATGTCAAATTGGGCCAAAGCAATGGTCAGGCCCTGGTTTCGGTGATTGATAACGGGCCGGGCATTCAGGCCAGGGATTTACCCCGGGTGTTTGAAAAATTTTACCGGGCGCGTCCTGAACTCGATGATGTCCCCGGCACCGGCCTGGGCTTGGCGATTGTCAAGACCATTGCCGAGCAGCACGGCGGCCAGGTTTGGGTGGAAAGCCAGCCTAACGTAGGCAGCACCTTTACCATTGCTCTGCCGTTAATTAGCAGTGGCGAAAAGAACTAAATAAGGAAGTACAGAGGATTGGTTAATAACCAAAACCCTCTCCTTCCAGCCTTCCATTCCTCTCTAAAAGTTGCCCTCAGGATGTCTTAACCGGCTCAGACTCTACCTTCACCGGCGTCCGGCCGGTTCTAAAGTTGTAAGAAGCCTTAAACTCAATGATCCATAAAACGTAGAGGCCCAACCCCAGTAAGGTCAGGGCGACCACATAAGCTTCAGGCAAAGTGGCCTGGGTAATGAAGATGGCAATTAATCCTAGCGCCCCGCAAATGGCGCTGACAGCTAGAGCCACGGACAGTTTGTCCAGGCCCAGCCGGGACAGCCGGTGGGTCGTGTGATCAATGCCTCCCTGAAAAAATGAAACTCCACGCCGGGTGCGTGAGATAAAGACCAACGCAGTGTCGAAGATGGGCAGGCCGAGCACAATAATCGGCACCATCCAGGTTATCTGGATGTCGTTTGTCGGGATGCGAATCTTAATGCCCAGGACGGCCAGCAGAAAACCCAGAAACAACGACCCGGCGTCGCCCATAAAAATAGTGCTCTTGGGTAGGGGTAGATTATAGCGGGCAAAGCCCAGGCTGGCCCCCAGCACCCCTGCCGCCAAAATCGAAACAAGTTGCTGGTCATTTAGAATGGCGATGAGCAGAAAAATGGCGCTGGTGGTGGCACTGGTCATCACGGCAATACCGTCGGCATTATCGAGGAAGTTAACCGCGTTGGTGATATACAAAATCCAGGCGGCGGTAATGATAAAATTAATCACCTCATTCCAGATACCGATATTAAAGAGAGGCAGACTGACCCGAACCCCCATAAAAAAAACCAGGGCAATAGGGGCTAGCTGGGCCGTTAGTTTAAAGCGAGGGGGGAGCGCATGCCGGTCGTCCCAGAGACCGACAGCCGCCATGAATGAAGCCCCGCTGAGAATAGCGGCAAACTCGCGCAACCCCAGAATATTCCCCGGCAGCAGCAGTGCTACCAGAATCGTGACCAACAGCAGGGCGCTAATAGCGGCGATATAAATGGCCAAACCTCCCATCAGCGCCGTTGGTTCGGTGTGAGCGCGATCCGCTTTGGGGAGGGCAATGAAGCCTAACTTAAAGGCTAACTTTCTAACCAGGGGCGTGCCGATGCTGCCAAAAACCAGGGCCGTAACGAAGATAAGCATGATGACGGTCATGGGTTATCTCTCTCGGGAGGCGAGGAAACGAGGAAACGATGAGGCGGTAATCCACTTCTTCGCCTCAGCGCAGCTTCATTTCTTTATAGGCCAGGCTCCGCAATTTTGGCTAGCTTCTCTGAGGTTTCCCGCCAGGTAATTTTTGACAACCCCAACTTTTTGCGTAAGTGATCGTGGTCCATCCCATCTCGATAATCGCGCAGCGCCGAAGTCCAGCGCAGCATTTCAAACGAGACCTGGTCCGGCAAACCGGCTAACTCAGAAACATCGGCCAGCACATACTCCAGGTTGCGTGGTGTGCATTCAAACAGGTACTCTTTGGGCTGGTACTTTTCGACATAGCGGTCGAGCACCGGCAGCAATTCGTGGGCAAAGGCCAGCTTGCGCTCCTTGTGCTGCATGCGGGGATTCGTGTAACGAATCAACACGGCCGGTTCCTTGCCAGAGCGGTCAATGTCGCGCAGAGCAATCCCGACACATTCAGCCTTTTTCATCCCTGTTTGCAGGACCAGGTGGGCCAGCAGGTAGGGGCGGGGGTCAGACCTGTCGCCGTTCAGCTTGGCTTCGGCGGCATTAAGAAATTTCTCCAATTGCTCGTCATTCAAGTAGAGGGGCAGGGGCGCTTTGGCCCGGGCATGGATAATGGGCGCGGCCGGGTCGCGCGGCAAAATCTTAGTGCCGGTCAGCCAGCCGAAGAAGCTCTTGAGGGTCGTCACCCGGCGGGCGTAAGATTTGGGGCTGCATGGCACACCGCGATAGTAGAGCAGCCAGGTCAAAAAATCGTTGAGTTCTTTGGTGCCCACCTTGCCTATGGCCATACTACTGCCAAAATATTTTTGCAGCAGCCGCAGATCGCCGCCAAAAGCTTTGATGGTGTGTTCTGAAAAACCCTGCCGGACCATGTGATCGTGATAAGCGCTGGCGGCCATCGCCAGGGATGAATTTATGGTGATGGTTTTAATCTGGGTGATCGGCGGGCCGTATTGACCCTTGACCCCGCGCTGGGGAAAGAGGGGCATTTGATTCTCGGTCATCATTTCACCTCCCAACAAGACCTAACTCGCACAAATGAGCGATTGACATAATTTTACCGCGCTTTGCGAGGGATGTCAAGTAATATACGAAATATCAGAAGTGGAGGGTTGGAAGGCTTGAAGATTGGAAGAAAAGTGATTGTCTGACCTCCTAACCCTCCAGATTCTATTGCTTCTCTAACAATTCCGTGCTATAATTTTATCACTTGGGGATGAAACGGTTTCGACAGGGAAGTGGAGGGTTACAGACGGCGAGCCGAGCTGTTCCAACTCGTTAAACTGGGCAAAACAATAATTGCCGAAAAAGTACCGGCTAACGTTAATTCCTTCTACCAACTGCCCGTAGCGGCTTAAGTATAAGGAAATAACACTGACCTTCTAAGCTAAGGTCACGCTCGCGCTTCGCCTTCCCCCGAAAGGTGGGGCCGGGTGTCAACTAAGTCGGGGCGCTCCGGGGCGATGTTGCTAAACCTCGGCTAAGAGCAGCAACTGGTTTGGGTGAACCTGGACGGCAAGCGAACCCCAAACGACAATTCGAGGGCCGTCTACGCTCGTAGATGTTTGTAGCTAGCTTTCATGGACGCGGGTTCGACTCCCGCCATCTCCACCTTAACAGCGAGTAGGTCAAGCTTAAGCTTGACCTACTTCTTGTTTTAAAGGCTGGCGATTTCCGCCGCCGCCCGCCGGCCCGACAGCAGCGCCCCATGCACCGTCGCCGGATAATCGGCCGAAGTCGCCTCCCCGGCGAAAAAAAGGCGATCTGCCACCGGCCTGGCCAGGGTTTCCCGGTCGTCTTGAGTCGCGCCGGGGGGGAGGTAGGAGTAGGAACCCCAGGCCAGGGGATCGCTGGCCCAGCGGGTAATGAGCCAGGTTTCCGGGTCGGGAATACCGGCTCCGTAGATCGTCCGAAGCGTTTTCATGGTCGCACCAACCAACTCGCGGTCACTCAGCTTTTCAATTTGCCGGCCATACTGTCCCGCATTGAAACCCAGCAGAATAGGCTGGCCGGTATACCGGTAAATGTTGAGCCATTCGGCCCACTCGCCCTTGCGCTCGGCGATGTAGCCCAGCAGTTCGTGCGCTTCGTCCCAAAAAACCTCAGGAAAACGCAGGTAGGCTTTGTTGAGCAGGCCCATTTTCAACTGCCGAATGGCTGACCTTTTCCAGCCAGGTAAAGCTGGGATAAACAGCACCGTTCCTTTTTTCAGCACCCCCAACGGCAGGGTAATGGCAGCTCGTTCAGCCTCAAAAGTATCGCGATCCGTGGTGATTTTTACCCCGCTGCGGCCGTATTCCACTTTTTGAACGACGTGATCTAGCCGGATATCCAACCCTTGAGCGATGCCCTGCAAAATCTGATCATAGCCGCCCGGAAAGATAACATCGCCTCCGCCTAAATCTTTGCCCTCGTTCCAGTACCACAGGGACAATTCGGCTGCGTCGGCGGCGAACTCGTGCTCAATTGTGGTATTGAGGGCGTAGTCAAGTTGCAACCGTTCCCGGCGGGATAAATCTTGACCTTTCAATACGTGGTCAAGCCCACTTTGTAAAGAAATATCCCGGTCCAGTTGCTCACCCCACTCGGCTGCTTTATCCAGCCAATGCTCCAGCCGGTTATCGAGTTTGTCGCGGGCGGCCTCACTCAGAGGATTGCCCTGCAGGTCGTAGGTCAGCAGCGAGTCGTAATCGGTGGGCAGGGTTTTCACCTTAAATTCTTGGGCTAATTCGGTCAGCGGATTGCCGCTGACCCCATGAATCCAGCTCGCGCCCATGTCGAGCGCCGCTGCGGGCCAGGAGCGGTCTGTCCAGACCCGCCCGCCGAGACGGCTGCGAGCTTCGAGGACGATGACCTTGTGACCGCCATCCTGTAGAGCACGCGCTGCGCCCAACCCCGCCGCGCCGGCTCC
Source organism: Anaerolineae bacterium (assembly GCA_023382535.1). Next base: position 181,162 of record JAHDWA010000006.1, read on the forward strand.
GACAATCAGAATTTGGGTTTTGGCGGCCAGACCAGCTCCTGAGCCTGTTGATTCATGGGCGCGTACCCCGGCGCTCTCACTCAGACCGCAGCTCCAGAGCAAGGCATACAACGAGGCCAGCGAGGAAATTTTGAGAAAACGACGCCGGTTGGTTTTGGGAAACATGGTTATTCTCCGTAGGGTATTCTCCTTACCTGGGGACATCCAAATTTGTAGCACAAACTGTTAGTTTGTGCCGGTCAAACTAACAGTTTGACCTACATGATAGGTTAAAAATTGGATTTGCTGAGTATAAAACCGCCCCCTCTTTGAGTCAACCAGCCCATTCCTACCTTCCCACTCTTCGAGCCAAAGGCCCCCTATGGGCGACCTTCCAATCCTCCAATTCTTCCTTCCTTTCCTTTCTATTCTCTTGCACACGCTTGTGAATATTGCCGGCGTAGGGTAGAATCAAGCCTGACGTGAGGAGGCGAGGACATGAGAAGCGAAGATTGAAGATGGTAGATGGAAGATAGTAAACGGAAGATAGTAATGAGGACTATCTTCTATCCTCTACTTTCCATCCTCTATTCTCTATTCTTCGCCTCCTCGCCTCATTCCATCTTCTCGGAGGCAGCCGGTGGCAGAACAAGTCAAAAGGGTCAATTTAATTATTTTGGACAGTGTTGGCGTAGGAGACGCGCCTGATGCGGCGGCTTATGGCGATGAGGGCAGCAATACCCTGGGTAACATTGCTCGCGCGGTCGGCGGGCTGAATTTGCCTAACCTGGGGGCATTGGGCCTGGGCAACCTGGCCGACATTCAGGGCGTCCCGCCCGTAGACCATGCGCGGGGGGCATTTGGCCGCCTGACTGAGGTCAGCGCCGGCAAGGACACGACCACCGGTCATTGGGAACTGGCCGGCGTGCCGCTCGATAAGCCGTTCCCCCTTTACCCCAACGGTTTTCCCGCCGAGTTGATGGCCGAGTTTGAGGCCCGGATTGGCCGGGGCTGGCTGGGCAATTATCCCGCCTCGGGCACCGAAATTATCAAAGAGTTGGGCGCGGAGCACGTTGCCACCGGGAAGGTCATTGTCTACACCTCTGGCGACAGCGTCTTTCAAATTGCTGCCCACGAAGAGATTATCCCCCTGGCGGAACTTTACCGCATCTGCCAGATTGCCCGTGACATGCTCAGCGGCGAGCACGCCGTTGGCCGGGTGATTGCCCGTCCGTTTGTCGGCCAGCCCGGCAGTTTCAAGCGGACGGAGAATCGCAAGGATTTCAGCCTGCCCCCGCCCCGTGACACAATCCTGGATGTGGTTAAAGCCGCCGGCAAAGAAGTGATGGGCGTCGGCAAAATTGAGGATATATTTGCTCAGCGCGGCCTGACCCAGAGCAATCATACCGGCAACAACATGGCCGGAGTAGACGCGATTATGGCCTTCTGCCAGTTGAGCAACGAGGGCCTGATCATTGCCAACCTGGTTGATTTTGACGCACTCTACGGCCACCGCAATGATCCGCGCGGCTATGCCGACACGTTAGAGGCGTTTGATAAAAAAGTGCCGTTGATCAAGATTGCTATGTGCGGCCATGACGTGACAATGATTACGGCCGATCACGGCAACGATCCAACAACTCCCAGCACCGATCACTCCCGCGAGCGCGTGCCGCTGCTGGTATTTGGAGCGCATGTCAAACCCAATGTCAACCTGGGCGCCCGCGCCACCTTTGCTGATGTGGCCGCCACTATCGCCGATTTGCTCGATCTGAGCTGGTCCGGCCCAGGCGAGAGCTTTGCCGGAGAGATTGTCAGCTCATGAATGGCTCAGAACTTTTCTCGCAGAGTTTTATCCTGTTTATCACCCTGTTTCTGATGTTAGTGGGTTTGCTGGTGAATTTCTTGCCTGTTTTTGTCCCAGGCACCCTCCTGATGTGGGGGGCGGCCCTGTTTTATGGGCTGGCCCTGGGCTGGGAAAAATTAGGCTGGTGGGCCTTTAGCCTGATCACCTTCTTCATGCTCCTCGGCATGGTCGCCGATGCCGTGGCCGGCCATTTTGGGGCCAAGATGGGCGGCGCTTCGTGGTTGGCGGTGTTGACCGGGGCAGTTTTGGGCCTGGTTTTGGGCGTGGTCGGCAGCATCATCGGCACGCCGCTGGTGGGCTGCCTGGCGGGTTTGGCAGGGGCGCTTGGCGGGGTGTTGTGGATCGAGTGGCGGCGCAACAAGGATTGGGACGCGGCCATGAAAGCGACCAAAGGCTATCTCGCCGGGTCCGCTGCCGGCCTGCTGGCTAAATTTACCTCAGGCATTTTTATGTTCGGCGTTTTTCTGGCCAGGGTCTATTTGTGGCCGTAAAAAGTAGTCAGTAATCAGTCATCAGTAACCAGTCGTCAGAAATTTCTGGTTACTGACCACTGACCTTTCAGGTACTTTCTATGTCCCCGCTTCCTCCTTCCCCCAATAGTCAAACAGGATGGCGCGCGCTGCAGGCCATGATCCGGCAGCGGGGCATGCTAGCAGCCCTGCAGATTTTTCAGCAGGAACTGGGTAATGTCTTTCGGATCAACCTGCCCGGTTTCAACCCGGTGGTTCTGGTTGGGCCGGAGGCTAACCGCTTTGTGTTGGTGACGCACCGGGACGAACTGCGCTGGCGGGCTGAGCACGATCCGATCACCCGGCTGCTGCGGGATGGCCTGCTGGTGATTGACGGCGACTGGCACGATGCCGTACGCGGTTATATGAACCCGGCCTTTCACCGGCGCATGCTGGCCGGCTATGTCGAAGCAATGTGGTATTACACCGATCAGGTCAGTGCAGCCTGGGATGCCTCTCCCCGCGATATGCTGGCCGAAATTCGGCGGATGACTTTGCTCATCCTGATCCAGACTATGTTCAAGGTAGATTTCAGCCCGGAGATGGGCCGCTTGTGGCCGGAAGTGCTGCGGCTGCTCGCTTACATCTCGCCGGGGCTGTGGCTTCTCTGGCGGGATGTCCCCCGGCCCGGCTATGCCCGCGCCCGGCAGGAAGTTGATCACTACCTGTACCGGCTGATCCAGGCCCGCCGTGAGGCTCTGCGAGAGGCAAATGACGAGCCGGACGACCTGCTGGGAGTGCTGCTTACCACCCCGGACATGAGCGATGATCTCATCCGCGACCAGATGCTGACCATGCTCATTGCCGGGCATGATACCAGCACGGCGCTCCTGGCCTGGGCGTTGTACCTGCTGGGCCGGCACCCGGCCGCTATGGCCCAAGCGCGGGCCGAAGTTGAGTCAGTTCTCGGCTGTGATACCCCTGCGCTGGAGCACATGCCCCACCTGCGTTATCTGGAGCAAGTCATTAACGAGGCTCTCCGCCTCTATCCCCCCTTACACATTGGTACGCGCACGGCGGCGGTTGACCTTGAATTTCAAGGCTACTGCATCCCCGCCGGAACCCGTGTACTCTACTCGCCCTATCTGACCCACCGCCTGCCGGAATATTGGCCCGACCCGGACCAGTTCGACCCGGAACGCTTCTCCCCGGAGCAGACCCGCACCCGCCCGCCCTACAGCTTTGTCCCCTTCGGCGGCGGCTCGCGGATTTGCATTGGCGCGGCCTTTGCCCAGGTTGAGGCCAAGGTGGTCCTGGCCCGGCTGCTGCAGCAGTTTGAGCTGGAGTTGATACAACCGAAGGTGTATTTACATATGGGCGTCACGCTTGAACCCAGGCCGGGGGTAATGATGCGGGCGCAGAGGAAAGCCGATAAAAAGTAAAGGCGGTTGGTAAAGAAGCGGGCGTTTGGAAATTTTTAGACATTGAAAATGGGACAGTCGAGGGTGTATTGTAAGACTGCTTATTCAAATCTCTCATCCCCAGGAGTTTGTTAGTGGAAGCGAAGCCCAACTCATGAACTGCCGCGCTGGCTGTGGAGCCTGCTGCATTGCCCCGTCTATCGCCTCCCCTATTCCAGGAATGCCGCAAGGCAAACCGGCAGGCGTGCGCTGCGTGCAGCTTACTGAGGATAACCGCTGCCGGCTTTTCGGTCAGCCGGAGCGGCCGGCCGTGTGCGTCCGGCTGAGACCTGAGGTAGAGATGTGCGGACAAAGCGCCGAGCAAGCTTTAGCCTGGCTTTCGGACCTGGAACGGGCAACCCGCCTGGAGACGGCGACTTAGGCGTCCTCTCTTTTTGCAGTAATTCGGTCGGTGATAGTTTCCCCGTAGAATCAATCATTTTGCCGCATAGGGGAATTGTTAATCCCGCCGCAGCAAGCCCCGCGCCCGGTAAACTGAAGCCGCCTCGCGCACGAAACGGGCATTTTCCGGGGCCTGGTACTCCTTTTCCAGGGTATCGGCCAGGGCCAGCAGTTCCGCGAGGGTGGCGCGGCCGGGGCGCAGGATTTCGTACATGCGTAAGAGGTCGGCGTTGGGAACGGCGGTTAATTCGGCGGCGCGGAGGAGATTGGCGGCCAGTTGTTCATAGCCGGCCTGGCGGGCAATCTCGGCCTGGGCGCGCAGAGTTTCGGCGCTGATCTGCAAATCGGCCGCCGACAGGTTGCCCGCCGCCGCCTCGTCCAGGGTGATTTCGGCCAGCGGTTTGCCGTTAGCCGTCGCCAGAGACTCGGCGTGGGTTATGAGGGGATAATCGGGAATAAATTGGCTCATCTAAACCTCAATGCGTCTTGCCTGAATCAACGGAATACGCAACACGCAATACGTTTCACACATCACACATCACATTTCACACATCCGGTTCCCAATCAAACAGTAATTCGGTTGGCGGCAAATTACGGATTTCTTCGGTTTCGCGGCGGTGGAGCAGGGCCGTTTTGACAATCAGCCGCAGCCTGGCCCAGTTGTCCACCTTGACTCCCACCGGCTTGACCGGCAAGCCCTGGGCGTAGCGGGCGGCGTTGCGGCCAATCGCTTCATACGTTTCCAGGGTCAGGCTGGGCGACTGCGGGAACAGTTCCAGGTTGTTCAGCGGGGCCAGACCGCGTTTCTGGATAACTGTCGTCCCGCGCGATTGCAGGCCAATGGCAATGCCCGACCCGCTCAAGCCCGCCCCGGCGTGGCCAATGGCCGCGCAGTCAGAGCTGCGATAAATTTTGACCACGCGGGCGGTCAAGCCTTCTTTAGCAATGCCGGTCAAAATGGCTGCCAAAACCTCTTCATGGGGAACGCCGTTGATGGTGCGGTTGAGCGCCGCGCCAAAGGCCGGCCCCACTGCGACCACGACTTCGCGCCGGTTGCTCGATGGAGCCGGACCCAGTTCGACCAACTGGGCGGACGGCTCCCCCAGGTTGGCCTGGATAAATTCGCGGGGTGATCTGGCTTGCGGGATTTGCTGCATTTCCTGCCAGCGTTCACCTTCGGGGCGATAGCCACTGCCGGGACCGCGATAATCGTTGGCATCGTTGATGCCGCTGAGGACGTGAAAGCCGCGCTCAAAAATAGCCGCCGGCTGCAGGTAATCTCCGGCGAGGCGCTGCCGGCCCATTTCCAAAATATGGGCGGCCGCCTGTCTAAAACCGCACCGGTGCAGCGCCTGGACCACCGTCAGAACCGTGTCATCACTCTGCAAAAAGCGGTCGGCCGCGGCCAGGTCGGCGATAAGATCGCGTTCGGGCATATCATCGCTGCTGTGGGCGGAAGTCGCCGCTTCAACTTCTTCTGGGGTGATGGCCGGGAAACCCAATTCCTCGTAAACTGCCTGGATGGCCCTGGCCGCCTCGCGTCGAATTGCCAGGACGGCGTCTTCGGTGACGGGCCGCACCCCGCCATCCACCTGCATGTCGCGCTGCAAGACATTGTAGTCGTCAAAATCCTCGGCGTCGAAATTACCGCCGCCAAACAGGTTGTCGCGTTTGGGGATGGCGCTGTAGCCGGAAAAAATAAAATCGGCGCCGGGGATGAATTGCAGCATTAATTTGGCCGTTTTGCGAATGGCCGAATGGGAAGCCAGGGCATCGTTGCCGGAAGCGACTTCCAGGCCCAGCATTGCCGCCAGCAAATTCTCGGCTAAAATGGCCCGGACCCCGCCGGGCAAGGCTTCCGGTAAGGCTACACAGGAAATAGAGCCGTTTTGCACCCCTTGACTGCCTGCGCCGCGCGTCACCAGCAGGCAGCGCGCTTCCAGGTAGAGCATGGAGCAGCCCTCGGCGTGGCCCATCAGCGCCTCCGAGCCGGTGCCGGAAGTGAAGCGGACCTTGACGCCGCGCGAAGCATAGGCCGAGGCCAGGAACGCTTTGGACCAGGGTGTGTCGTCGCCGTCAACAAAGGCTCGCTCGGTGCCGTAGACCGACAGCGTTTCGGCGTAACTGACCAAGCCTTTCATCGCTAAACGCAGGCCCAGGGCTTCTTCTACTGCGCATTGGGTCAGCACGCCGCCCCGGCCCGTTTGAGTTCCGACCAGCACAGCCAGGGCGTTGAAAGGAGCATTGCGCGCAACCCGCACTGTTGTCTCAACCTCGGCAAAACCGCGCAGGGCGGCCTCGGCGGCGTCGGCAGCCAGGAGGGCCGGATGCTCGCGCCAGTTGGTGACGTGGGCTTGATTGGCCGGCGTGCGGCGCACCCGCATTTTAGCCAGTCCCATCATCATTTCCAGAACGTTCAAATGGTGGATAATCTCGACGAGCTTGGCCGGGGTGCAGCCGCTGGCTAACCGCCGGACCTCGGCCTGGGGGACGTTGATATCTACCAGCATCCGGGCAAGCTGGCGGGAAGGGGTGGCCATGGCTGTCTCAGCTACGGCTAGATTTAAGCTGCGGTCGGCAACAAAGAGGTCAATGGCGTCAAAATCGGCCCGCCGGCGGCCATCCAATTCCACCACCTGCCCATTTTCCAGGCGCAGGCTGGGCTGGGGATCATAGGGGCTGTCGGCGACGATCAACCCGGCCTCCGGCCAGGGTTCGACAAATGTTTCTTTGTTGATTTCTCTTTCGGACAGAATCGCAAAGCGGCGAGAGTGCGTCATTGTAACTTCACCGTAGCTTAAAATGGGGTGGAAAAAGTGAGCGTGTTGCTGATTAATTCAGGTAGCTTTTGCGGCGAGAGGCTCCATTGACGTCGTCATCGTCAAAATCGTCGAAAAACTCGTCAGAGTCATCGTCGCCAAAGTCAAATAAATCAAAAGAGTCGCTAAAGAGGTTAAGTTCGTCCAGGGCTTCTTCGGCGGCCAGGGCGATGGCTTCCACATCGCTTTCGACGTACTCTTCCAGGGCTTCACGGGCCATCGTGCCGCCGATTTTTCCCAAGGCCCAAATCGCCATTTCTTGCACCTGCAAATCGGGGTCATCTTCAATCAGTTCGACCAGCTTTGGCACCGCTTCGCTGGCTTCCAACTCCCCCGAGGCCCGCGCCGCTTCAAAGCGAATCTCGCTGTTTTCGTTATCTAACTCCGCGATAACCTGCGGCCGCCACTGCGAGTCGGCGCTGCGGCCCATGGCGAAAATAGCGCTGACCTGCATCTTTTCGTTTTCGTCGTAGTAGGCGTTTTCGATGATCTGAGCCACGGCCGGTTCGCTGGAATAGGCGATGGATTCAATCGCCCGCCGCCGGACTTCCAGATCTTCCGCGCTCTGGTGGATGGTCTCCAGCAGCGCTTCCTCGGCCAGCAGCGCCTGGTGCTGGTCTATGTCTTCGACTTCGCCCAGGTAGACAAAGCGGCCCAGGGCTATTGCCGCTGCTGCTCTGACTGAAGGCGCTTCGTCGGTACGGAGCAGATGCACCAGCGGTCCGATTAAAGTGGGATTTTCGTTTTCCCACAACCCATTAATCGCCGCCGCGCGGACCTCGGCATCTTCATCGCCCAAACCCAGCAAAAAAACGGGGTCAAAATATACTTCAAAATTGACCTCGCCGATCTCGACCAATTCCTGCATAATATCCCGCCGGCGCTGGGTGGGAATCGTGGGCCAGACACTTTTAAAAGTGGCCAGGGCATCCTGGTTCATTTTGGAAAAAATGTAGAGGCTGCCGGTATGAAGCTCTTTCTCGGCAGCGATTTGGTCCAGTTGTTCTTTAAATGATTTCGCCATCTTGCTAATTGTCAAGTTAATATATTTACTGCCACAAAAAAGTCCAGCGGTCACTTACATCGCTGACCGGTTTGGCCACTTGCTGGCCGTTTTCAGTGGTGATTGCCTCGACAAAGACATACCACTCGTATTTGCGGCCGGTAAATTCGTCAGCCAAACCCCAGTACAGGTCTGGCGGAACAATCCAGAAATTCTCTTTCACGTTGGTGCCCCCAAAAGAAAGCTGCCCGTTCTCTAACCAGGTCAACCGGATAGCATAGGTTTCATTGGGGGCCAGTGGCCCCATATCTTGCCAGCGTAAAACCAGTTCCTCACTGCGGCTGTAGATTTCGTCACCTGTCGGCGCCAACAGGACGGGCTTGCCAAAACGAGGCGTCGGCGTGGAGGTTGGTGTTGGCGTGTCGGTCGGTCCTTGAGTCGGCACAATGACCGGGGTGTCGGTCGGCGTTGGAGTGGGGGTGGGGGTCGCCGTTGGTGGACGCGTGCCGGTCGGCGTGGCGGTGGGCGTAGGGGTATGGGTAGACGTAGAGGTCGCCGTGGCGGTGGGTGTAGCGGTATGGGTCGGCGTGGCCGTCGCCGTCGGCGGATTGACCATTAAAGCGACCTGTTCCGTGCTGCTGAATAGTACGGGCTTAAGTTGTATTCCGCCCCAGACTAAACCGAACAGCAGCAGTGCCCCCAGACTTATTTGTAAAAGTGGCAGTGGCTTTGCTTCCAGCCTGGCTCCGCACTCCGGACAGGTATACAGGGTCGCCGGTGCCGGGCGGCCACAAACGCGGCAGCGAATGCGGCCGAGCGTGATGGGTTTGCTCTGCCCACACTGGGGACAGAGACTCCAATCCGGTTTTACCGGCGCCCCACAGTTGGGACACGTATAATCCTCTGTCATTAGAAAAAGCTGGCCCAATCAATCGGCGGGATAGGGTTGCTGATGTCGTAATAGCTGATCACCAGCATCAGCGTTACCAGCAGGGCCAGCCCAACAAAATGAATGGCGCCTTCTTTTTCGGGAGGCACGCGCTTGCCGCGAATGGCCTCAATGATGATAAATAGAATGCGCCCACCATCCAGGGCCGGCAGCGGCAGGAGATTGGTAACAGCCAGGGCTGTACTCAGAACGGCGGTAAACCACAGCACCGGGAACCACCAATTGAGGGTAATCGCTGCATCCACTGCCGAGCCGGTCTGCTGGTAGATACCTACCGGCCCGGTAGGGCGAGCCGCTTCTGCCGGAAAAATATTCTGTAAAATGGCAATCGGCATATAAAATGTCAGCGCCACGTAGCGGGTGGTCTGGGAAACACCGCTGGCCAGCGCTTCCGGCAGCGGCAGATAAGTCAACCTGTTTTCAATGCCTTCATAACTAATGCCGACCCCCATCGCTCCCTGATTGGGGGGCGGATCAACCCGGGGGGTCAGGTTTACTTCCAGCATTTGACCGTTGCGGTCAACCCGCAGGGTAATTTCAGTACCCTTTTTCTCTTCGATGTAGCTGACCAAATCATCCACGTATTTAAAATCAATCTCTGCTGCTCCGACAATAACATCGCCCGCCTGCAAACCGGCCTGGGATGCCGGGGTGTCAGGGATAACCTCGTTAATAACGGTCCGGGCCAGAGGCGTTTCTTCGCCTTTGAGGTTAATACCGGTCACCGGTTCCGGCGTGCCCGACATCGCCGCCAGGGTGAAGAAGAAGACGGCAGCCACCAGGTTCATAAGCGAACCCGCAGCCAACACAGCCAGGCGCGCTCTTTTGCTCTTACCGGCAAAGCTGCCCGGCGCGCTGGGATCTTCTTCGCCGACCATACGCACATACCCGCCAAAAGGAATCCAGTTGATGGTATACTCGGTGGGCCGAGTAAGGGCCTCCACAGTAACGACCGGGCGGTTGCCCGCGGGAGCTGCCCCGGGACGGCGTGAGAGCAGGCTGAAAAACTTGGCCTCGCTGCCGCCCGGCTCTTTCTGGCCTTTATCGGCAGATGAAGCGACCACTTCCAGCTTGGTTACTTCCGGTCGTCCTTGGGCATCAACGCCGGTTTCGGCATATACTTGCACGCCCGGTTGGATGGTCCGGGGGATGTTCAGTTTGCGGCCAATCACAAATTCGTGGCCATCCAGAGTAATGCTGCCCTCATCCTGCCAAAGCTTGACCAGGCGGGGTGGGAAACCAATAGCAAACTCCTCTACGGTAATGCCGGATCGTTTGGCCACCACAAAGTGACCTAATTCGTGCACAAAAACGAGGATGCTAAGAATGACAATAAACGCAATCAGGTAAATGGGGTCCAAAGCTAACCAATCCTTTCAAACAACTTGTCCAAATCCTGCCGTCATTATACCTAGCTTTGCCCTGCAATCAAATCAACCGAGCCGGCCCGCCGGGACTGCTGACGATAACCTGCTGGACGCCCGGAAGCTGCGCGGCCCTGGCCTTCAAGTCTTCGGCGTGGGCGGCTTCACAGATGAGGTGGACATTTGGCCCGGCGTCAATCGTAAAGTAGACGGGGATACCTTCGTCCCGCCATTGCAGCGTGGCATGGATGATAGCCATCGTGGCCGGTTCCAGGTAGTACAACGGGGGATGGCTGGTCATCATTACCGCGTGCATCATGATGGCATCTTCCTCGACGACCATACCCATCGCTGCCAGATCACGGGCCAGGAGCGCCTCGCGGCAGGCGGTTAGTCTAGCCCCGGCCCCGGCCAGCCGGGCTGATTGCAAAGAACTGGTGGGAGCCAGGCGATGCCCGCCACTTGACCCAACCGCCTTATGGACCTGGCTCACAATGACGATCACATCGCGCAGGTCCCAATGTTGGGGCGGGGCAATACTTGTCGCCACCGAACTCTCATCGCTGCCGGGAAGCCACTGGCAAAACCCACCCGGCACCGAGCGGCTGGCCGACCCGGAGCCGCGCCGGGCCAAACGGGAAAGGTCGGCCTCGTCCAGATCCAGCCCGGCGGCGGCCGCACCGGCCAGAGCCAACGCGGCAAAAGCCGAAGCCGACGAGGCAATTCCGGCTCCGGTGGGAAAGCTGTTAACTGACTCCACGCGGGCCGGCATGTGCAGCCCGGCTTGCATGCGGATTAAATTCAGAACTGCCGTCACCCGCTCCAACCTTGGCCCGATCAGCCGCTGCTCATTGACAATGAGGTCGTCGGCGGCGAAGTCATCGGAAAATGTCACCGTGGTCACGGTCTGTAAGCCGGCCAGATTCATCGAAAGGGAGGGGTTCGCTGGCAGGCGCAGGACCTCGTGGGTGTTGCCCCAATATTTGATGAAGGCAATATTGGGATGCGCCAGGGCAACAGCGCGGTGGTGATGCGCTTTGAAATGGTTGACCAGTGATTCGGACGTAGTCATTGCTCCCTGCCTGCGATATAATGTACTGATTCGATTGTAGCATAGGCGGGAAAATAGTGCGAAAATGGCAGAGAGGGGAAAGGGAAGAAGCTATGGAGGGTTGGAAGAGTGTAAAGATACTTTCCCAATGTTCCAACCTTCTACTCTTCCACCTTACCTTAAGTGTTCCGCCAAAAATTCGAGGGTGATCCGATAAATTGCCCGGGTATCTTTGTCGGCGCCTTCGGCCAGCAGGTAATGGCTGCCTCCATCGAAAAAGTAGGCCTGGTGGGCCACGCCAAGCTTATCGAGATTGGCGGACAGCAGTTCGCTTTGCTGGAAAGGAACGACTTCGTCGGTGCGGCTGTGCATGATAGCCAGCGGCGGCAGGTCGGGCCGGAGGTGGTACAGGCTGGAGTAGCGCCAGTAGGGCATGGGGGCACGGTCTGGCAGACCGAGCGCAATCAACACCTGATCGAGGCCAAAAGGAGGGATATAGGTGCGCTCTTCCAGCCGCCGCCGCATGTCGAACAGATCCGTCGGGGGGCCAAGCAGCACGGCTGCTTCATACCTGGGATTGCGTTCCAGCAGCCGCTGCACGTGCAGGCTGCTGTAGCTGCCGCCGAGGAGGGCCAGCCTGGAACCATCGCTGCCCGGAAATTGCCCGGCCCGGATAAAGCTGACCAGCCGCTCCAGCTCGTCAATATCTGCTTCCAGGTCTAAATTGTAGGCCGGGCCGATAGCAACGATGGCATAGCCGGCCGCTGCCAGGGGCAAACTGGCGCACTCCCAAGAGTCGGCCGGGCCAGGGTAGATGGCCAGGAGGGTGGGAAATCCGCTGGCGGCCGTCGTTGTAACGGGGGTGTAGAAAAGGGTAGACTGGTTAGGCTGTCCATTGTTATCAAAGTTGACTCGGCGGCGGACGGCCTGGGTTTCAAAAGGCTCGGTGCAGGTTAACGTTTGAGGCTCTCCCAAGTTTAAATCAACGCCGGGGGTAACTATTCGAGGTGATTCGGCCGGCAGGGTTATATCGGCCCCCGTTTCAGCCCCAGGCTCGACTGTTACCCAGCCCCAGCCGCCCAGTTGGACGTTTTCGTACCCCGGCGTCCCGGCCACCGGGCGGTATTGGCCGGCGGGCAGGCCGGTAATGGTATAGCGGCCGTCGGCTTCGCTGCGGGCGCTGTAGGTGGTCCCATCCCACCAGGAGACCAGCACCCAGGCTCCGGCCAGCGGCTGGTCTTGGGCGTCACGCACCGTGCCCCGCAAAACTCCCGGCGCACCTGGTTGAGGATAGCCAACCTGCTGCCACCACCAGATCAGGGTGTGATATTGCAGGGTATTTCGATACGGCCAGACCCACGGGTTATCGGTCGTGACCAGCCAGAACAGGGCCGCCAGCCCAATTAAAACCGCGCTAGCGCCCAGCCATTGTTTGCGGGAAAGTTTCGGCACAGGTTAAGCCTCTCTTTCAAAGAGTGACAGGGTGACAGTTGTCACTAAAAGCAATGATATTTGTAACTAACTCCCCCGGGGAAAGTCTGCTATGATGGGGATGATTAATCAAATATCTAATGACTTCGTGACGGAAGATAAAAACAGGCTGCTCTTCCGTTTTGGTCGTTAGCCAGAGGTCTGTAATTTAAGGAGGTTCCGATGAAAGTATGGATTGATCGCGATAAATGTACGTCCAATCTCTCTGCTTGTTTGTCGTGTTTCGGCCAGTTGGTGCGAACCGGAGTGCCGGATCGGGGCTGCATCGTCAATTCTGAGGACGACGCCTCTGAAGATATGACCGTTTACATGCACTCCGACGGCGCAGAGCATGGCCCCTATGTGATCCCCAAAGATGCGCGCGAGCTGGTGGCCTATGACGGCTGGGATAAATATGTTGACTTTATCCCTGAATTCCGCAAAAATGAGGGGGCGCTCCACCAGAAAATCGAATAATCAATAATTGTACGCCTCCCGTTTCGCTGCCCGATAATTGGCGTTGAGCGCCGGCTCCAGCAGCACGATGGCCAGAATTCTCCGGGCCATGTGTGTGACCTCGTAGGCTTCCTCCGGCTGGAGCGACCTGCCCAAAATCCGCTCTTCCCGGTAGGACAGCCATTTTTTCATGACCTGATATCCCCCAATGGTATAACCCCACACCCTGAGTGGAATATTGGCCCAGTAGGCCACCTCGTTGAGAGAGAGATCCACCGTCGTCTCGTCCAGCACTTGCGCCAATTGATCCAGGCTCAGGCCGAGCGCCGCCCCGCCCTTTTCGAAGGCGGCCCGCTCGTCGGCGGTGAAGGGGCGCTCCACAATCTGGCCCTGGCCGGGCATGGTCACGCCGTCGCGGCCCTCGTAGCCCCAGCCGGCGGTCACGGCCAAATCGGTGTTAGGGTCGAGCGAGCCGCCCCCTACCCGGCTGATAACGCCGACCGTTTTTAGCTCCGGGCGAATCGGGCCGGCGGTAACGCCGGGCACGGGCTTTTCCACGTCCAGCAGGCCGGCGATCTTTTGCCCCAGCTCCGCCGATTTTTGCAGCAGCTTGAGATTGTTGGGCAATGGAATGCGCGGCCAGTCCTGGCGCAGCGCCCCACCGTTTTCCTCGCGGTAGAGGGGGGCGTGAAGAAGGGCAATAATGTGATAAAACAAGTCAGGTGGGGTTGCTTTCAATTCCTCTAGGTAAGCCGCAGCTTTTCCACTCAGATTGGGCTTGATAGTGTAATCGCCAGTTTCAAATAGCGGAAGTTGTTTTTGGTTGGAAAGAAGATAAAGAGGGATACAACTTGCACCTCTATCCATCAAATCTAAGCAGCCAGCACTTCTAATAACTTGTGGAGGCGACCATTCACGCCTGGGTTTCTGTTGGGATACCAGCCAGGTGTTTGTTTCAAATATGTGCTGCAAATAGTCTGGACGACTCCTATCAAGCAAATTTGTTTCAGACTCCCAATAGAGCCAACGTGTATCAAAAGGGCGATAGCAGTAGCGAATAATATGATGGGGTAGAAAACCACGCTGGAGGAGTTGATCTCGCACCTCTATCCCTCTGAATTGGGTTGTAACCTCCATTGCTTTAGGGGCAATTTGGCGCATCCGTTCATGGCTGATATTTGGATTGAAATACTGCTCCATCCGCCGCACCAGTCGAGCGCGGTCAAGGTCAACCACAACTTCGTCGCGACTTGTTTTGATACCTGGAAACAACGTGGGTAAGATGTCAGGTAGTCGAGGCCAGGTAAGGTATTCAGCAGTTACGGCCCGGGGTTTCAGGGGAAGTCCCAATTTCAGGTCAGGTTGGAGAGGTTGAAAGTTTTGATTGAGGTTGTCCTGGCCCAGGCTCTCAAGGAGCGCGTCCCGCCGCTCGGCTGCCCGCGCCTGGTCCAAATCGCGGTAATAAATCTGGTCAGGTTCAGGAGTTTCGGCAGGAATCTCCGGCTCTTCCGGGTCAGTATCTTCCGTTCCATAAGAAGGCTGAAACGGCGACTCGCGCAGCACCTGGCGTTTGGTTTTGGCCGGTCTGCGCTTGAATTTGAGGATATTGGGACCACCCTCTTTTCTAACCAGCAGGCTGATGGCCGTTCCCACCTTGATGCCCGGTGAAGTACCCTGCATCGCAAAAACAGTTTCGCTGGTGCGGCCATCGGGCGCATATTCGGAAATAATGCGGTCGCCGTGGAGATTGTCTATCCAAATTTTGTCAAACACCTCCAAGTAACGCTCGCGCATGCCGGTGAAGGACAGACCGTCGAGCCAGGAGTAATTGGAGATATAGCAGACCACGCCTTTGCCGCTGCGCTCGACGATCTGGCGCTCGGCCAGGCGGAAGAAACGGACGTAGAGGTCGTTCAAGCCCTGGCCCTGCGGGGTGGGGGCAGCCCTGGTGGTGCGGTAGGCGTCGGTCAGGTCGCGCTCCTCGGCCACGGCCAGCCCGGCGAAGCCGTTGTAGGGCGGGTTGCCCAGCACGACCAGGATTTTGTGGTTCTGTTTGACGGCGTCGGCGGCGTCGCGCTCAGCTTCCAAGGCTGGCAGGAGCAGGTGCTGCTTGGGGTGATCGGGCGGGGCCCAGCCGGTCAGGGCGTTGGTCAGGTAGACGCCGGCCCGTTCGCCGTCGGCCAGCGGCGCGCCGAGGCTTTGGAAGAGCAGTCCCAATTGCAGGTGCGCAATGACAAAGGGTGCGGGCAGAATCTCAAAGCCGAAGACGCGCTCCAGGGCGGCCTTTTTGACACTGTAGGCGCTGAGGGCGTCGCTGCCCTGCTCGCGCTTGGTGGCGGCAATGCGCCGCAGCACTTCGACCAGGTAAGCGCCGGTGCCGCAGCACGGGTCAAGCACGTAGACCCCCTCGTCGGCCAGGCCATCGGCCAGGCCTAACTCTTCCCGCAGCACCGTGTCCACCCGGGCGACCATGTACTGCACAATTTCCGGCGGGGTGTACCAGACGCCCAGCTCCTTGCGCAACTCCGGCGAGAAGGCTTGCAGGAACGGCTCGTAAAAGTACTGGATAGCCTGCCCGGCCTCGAAACGGCTGAAAAATTCGGCCCGGTCTACCCGGTTGAGGGTATCGCCGGTCCAGTTGAGGACTTCCGTCAGGTTCAGCCCCTGGCTGCCGATGCTACCGGGTTGGGCCAACTGCCCAAAGAGCGCCTGGATCATCGGCACGCGCAGATGCCAGGCAGCAATCCGCCAATCGAAGCGGTCCTGGCGGGCCGGGTTTTCGTTGTGCCAGAGCACCCAGGCCGAGAAGATGCCGTAAAAGAGCGTCTGGATCAGGGTCGAGTGGAAAAAGCGTGCTCCTCGGGAACCTTCAAAGGTTAATCCCAGTGCGTCTTCGAGGGCATCGCGGATATTGTTGAGGGCCATTTGCAGGGGCGATTCGGCAGCCAGACCTGGCAGGTCTTTAAGACCGGCCAGGTCGGCCTCAATCCGCCAATGGGCCTCGCGGGCGTAGGAGGCCAGAAACCAGGCCACTTCGGCGGGAGTGGTCAGCGGGGCGGGGCGGCGCATGACCCGCTTGAGAAAGTCTAGCAGCCGGTCGCCATGCTGCTGGGCGGCGCCGCGGGGCTGGGCGGCTTCGGCCCAGAAGCCATCCTCGGTAGGGGCCAGGGCGTAACTTTCCAGTTCGACGGGCCGGCCCTGGGCGTCCAGGCCCATCAGCGCAAACTCGCGATAATTAGTGACCAGCACCTGGCGGTACTTGGCCAGGTACTTGACCACCTGCAATCCATGAGCGATTTTGCGCAGGTCGGCGCTGGCGCTTTTGATTTCAATCGCGCCACGGCTGGGTGGGCTGCTGGGCAACAGGTAGACCTCTGAAGTCTTGGCTGTTAAGGTGGATTTGGGAAACTGGTCGGCGGTGAAGAGGCCGCCATCGGGCAGGCCCGCGCCGATGTTTTTGAGATTCAGGATGCAGCGCACTTTAGGCTTGAGCGTCTGGCCGACCTCGTCGAGAAGGTGAGCGAGGGGCGGGTAAAAAGAAGTTTCGGCCACGCCTGCGCCGGAAGCGTGGATAAGATACAGGCTTTGCAGGTAGGTTTCGAGTGGGTGCATGGTTCGTAAAGCGTAAGACGTATAGCGTAATGAATTTTGGCTACTTCCTTAGCAAATAGTTACGTATTACGTCTTAAGATTTTTTACGGAGAATCAAGGCTGGCAAAAGAGCCGTTCTCAGCGAGGTTTTATGGTAAATACAAACCAGTTCTTTGTCAAGAAAATGGGGCGCTCTGTTTTTAGAGCGCCCCTTCTGGGAGAGAAAGGAGAACAAAATGAAGGATAGAAGCAAGGAAACCAACCAACGATGTACCTTTATTGTAACACCCCCAGGTTTGATTTCGGTTTGAGTGGGGGAACGAGTTCCTTAAATTTTTATGAGGGCAGGGTGAAGAAGGGGAGGATTGAGGGCTGGAGGGTTGGAAGGATGGAGGATTGGCTCTAAGGATATGTCCAATCCTCCCGTCTTCCACTCTTCTAATCCTCCATATTTTAAGATTTGGCGGAGTACCGGTATAATCCGCCTAGCCTGCTATAAGGATAAAGATGAAATGAGCACTGCTGAAGATGATGACCAATTCCCCG
Source organism: Anaerolineae bacterium (assembly GCA_023382535.1). The sequence goes on from JAHDWA010000006.1 coordinate 198,568, forward strand.
CGCCGATCTTAGACCGAGAGGCGCAGTATCGCCTGGCGCTGGCCTGGGCCGAGAATGGCCGCGAAGATGATCTGCATGGGTTTGATCTGAGCGGGCGAGATTTGACTTTGATTGATTTAGCCGGAGCCAACCTGGCCGAGGCTAATCTGAGCCACACTAAATTGGCCGGGGCGAACCTGGTTAGAGCCCAGTTGCCGGAGGCTGATTTAAGTGACACGATCCTGGTTGACGCCGACCTAACAAAGGCTAGCCTGGAACAAGCCCATCTGACCAGGGCGAACTTGCATCAGGCGCTGCTGACCCAAGCCAACCTGGCCGGGGCGCGGCTGAGTCTGGCTAATATGCTGGAAACCACTCTGATTGGGGCCAATCTGGCCGATGCCGACCTGCGCCTGGCGCAGTTAGGGAAAGCCAATTTGAAAGGGGTTGACCTGGCCGGGGCCAACCTGGCCGGGGCGGTGTTGGTCGAGGCTAATTTGGCCGGGGCCAGCCTGGTCGGGGCCAAAAATTTGACCGGGGCCAACCTGGAAAAGGCGAACTTAAGCCGGGCGAATATAACCAAGGTCAATCTGGCCGGCGCGTTTTTGGGCGAGGCGTTTATGGCCGAGGCCAATCTTACGGAAGCGAACCTGGCCGGCGCCTTTCTGGCCAAGGCTAAACTTACCCGCGCTAATTTAAGCAGGGCCAGCCTGGCTGGGGCGTTTATGGCTGGAGCTGTTTTGAATGGAGCCAATCTGGCCGGGGCGATTTTGCGCGGCGCAGTGCTGGCTCGAGCGAATTTATTTGAGGCGAATCTCAACCGGGCCAGCCTCGAAGGGGCAATTTTGACCGGGGCCATTATGCCCGACGGGACAAAGCGGGAGTGAGCGTTGGAAGATGGGGATAGAAGATAGAGGATGGAAGATGGCTGCTTGGATGAATTTGGAGCTATTATTCCTTACTCCCTACTTTTTACTCCCTACTCCTTACTTCTCGGAATGATTGTTTATGAATTTGATGTTTGATTCTAAAAACCATTTGTTTGAACTGGCTCGGTCAGGACAGCGGCTGCCGCATGGGGTGGTAGCGGTGCTTTTGAGCTTTGTGTTTGTGCTGGCCGCGCAGTTCTTGGGAGGAATTCCGGCCCTGCTTATCATTGCTGCCCTATCAATGGCCGGGGCTGATCAGGAATCATTGGCTAATCCGGAGGCATTGGGACAACTGCTCCTGCCGGATACCGCCTTAGAGTTAACCCTGTTGTTGATCCTATCCTTTGCCCCACTTTTCTTGCTGCTCTGGGCCTGGCTGAAATGGTATGAAAAGCGTCCGTTTTGGACAATGGGCCTGGAAAGGTCAGGAGCGTGGTTCAAGTATCTGCGCGGCCTGCTGGTCGGCCTGGGGATGTTTGCGGTCTCGGTGGGGCTTTCGGCGGGATTGGGTTTTATGGCTTTTGAAGAGGGGACAGCCCAGCCGCAGGGTTTGGCAGCGTTAGGAGGTGTGCTGCTGGTCTTTCTGGGCTGGATGGTCCAGGGGCCGGCGGAGGAAGTTCTGGCCCGGGGCTGGCTGCTGCCGGTTATCGGAGCGCGATATAAACCATGGGGGGGGATAATTATTTCGGCGGTGGTTTTTGCCGTCTACCATTCTCTTAACCCAAACGTCAGCCCGGTAGCCTTTCTGAATTTATTCTTGTTTGGCGTGTTTACGGCCTTTTATGTGTTGTCGGAGGGTAGCTTATGGGGTATCTTCGGCATCCACACGGCCTGGAATTGGGCCCAGGGCAACCTCTTCGGATTGCAGGTCAGCGGGATACCGCCAGCCGCGGGAAGTCTTTTTAATTTGATGGAAGCGGGTCCGGATGTGGTCACTGGCGGTCCCTTTGGACCTGAAGGCGGGCTGGCCGTTACGGCTGTCCTGGTTGTCAGCACGGTATGGGTTTGGTGGGTCAACCGGCGAAGGGAAGCTAAAAAAATTGCGGATAAAGAATAGAAGATGGTGATTTGGTCATAGGCCAGGCTTCCAATCCTCCAGCCTTCCGGCCTTCCATCCCCTCCAATCGCCCCTTGACAATCTGCGGCTTGCCAGCCATAATACCTCAACCTAGCTTAAACGAGCAGCCACAGCTAACTGGGCCAACCCCTGGCCAGTCAATTGGGCTTGATGCCCTCAATCTCTTCCCCCCCTTACTCCGATTTGTGCCCTCTTCGCCAGACGACCGGTTGCTGTGCGCTTACCCCCAGAGGAGAAAAAAATTGCATGTCTGAAGCTACCACTAAAATCAAAGAACAATTAGCCGCCCAGCAGTATATTGCTTCCGACGAGATAACCACCGTCGTTTATCTGGCCGAGCAGTTGGGCAAACCGGTCCTCAGCGAAGGTCCTGCCGGGGTGGGCAAAACCGAACTGAGTAAAGCCTGGGCTGTCGCCACGAACCGCCGCCTCATCCGCCTGCAATGTTACGAGGGCTTGGACGAGACCAAGGCCCTGTATGAGTGGGAGTACGCCAAGCAGATGCTTTACACTCAACTGCTGCGCGACAAGCTGCAGGACGTAATTGGCAGCGTCAGCTCTTTGCGGGAGGCCGCCGACCGCATTGCCGCCGAAGAAGAGGTCTTTTTTTCCGAACGTTTTTTGCTGCCGCGCCCCCTGCTGCAAGCGCTGACGTCACCGGAGCCGGTGGTGCTGCTCATTGACGAAATTGACCGGGCCGATGTTGAGTTTGAAGCCTTTTTGCTGGAAGTGTTGAGTGACTTCCAGGTCAGCGTGCCGGAATTGGGCACCATCCAGGCCAAGCACCATCCCACCGTATTTCTGACCAGCAACAATACCCGCGAACTGAGCGAAGCGCTCAAACGGCGCTGCCTGTATCTCTTCCTCGACTATCCCGATGTTGAAGCCGAACTAAGTATTGTGCGTCTGAAAGTGCCAGATCTGGCTCCGCAGTTGGCCCGGCAGGCGGTCGAGCTGGTCCACCAACTGCGCGGTCTGGACTTGAAAAAGTCCCCGTCCATCAGCGAAACCCTCGATTGGGCCCGCGCCCTGGTGCAGTTAAACGCCAAGAACCTTGACGAAAAAACCGTGGAAACGACCATGACCGTCTTGCTCAAACATGAAACCGATATTATTCGGGCCAAGCGTGCGCTTTCACGCCGGGGAGCTAACGGGGGGGCGAGCAAACCCGGCCCGGGCGGCTTCGACCCGGATGAGTTTGGCAACTATCGCATATTGGGGAGAAAGTAAAACGTAGCAAGTAACAGGTCGCAGAAATCTACGCCATACGCAACACGTTTCAAGCCGGCTGTGAATAGCGTGTCATTTTAAGGAGGGTAGTTATGGATCAACGCATCATTGATTTTATCGCCGGGCTGCGAGCGGCGGGGGTACGGATTTCTATTGCCGAAAGCGAGGACGCCTTTAATGCCACCCGCTGCATGGGCATTCTCGACCGGATGGATTTCCACGACTCGCTGCGAGCGACCCTGGTCAAAGAGGCGGTTGACCGGCCCATCTTCGACCAATTGTTTCCGCTGTATTTTGGCAGCGGGGGACCTCCGCTGCTTAACTTGACCGACAGCCTCTCGCCCGAAGAGAAAAATTTGCTGGCCCAGGCGCTGCGGGCGCTGCTGGAGCAACTGCGCCAAGACCAGCACCGCCAGGGAATCCAGCAAACGCAGCGAGGCGGCCAATCGTCAGCCGAAAGCCAGGTCAACAGCCTGATGCAGTTGTTGCGCTGGCTGCTGCAGGGCCAAAACCCAACTCAGCAGGAACTGGATCAACTCGGCCAGCAGGCCGGCCTGCCCCACGCCGACTCGCCCTACCAGCAGAACTGGATTCAACAACGGATGATGCGGCAGATGGGCATGGAACTGCTGCGGCAATTGATGGAGCAGTTACCCGAACTGCTGGCCCAACTGGGGATGAGCCAGGAAGCTATTGACGAATTGATGAAGGGTATGGAGGAAAATCGCGAAGCTCTGGCCGAACAGATTGCCCAACATGTCGGCGCATCCCTGGCCCGCCAGCGGGCCGAGGATCAGCCTGACCAGAAACAGCAGGCCGCCGATTTAATGCACCGTCCCTTTAAGAATCTCAGTGAAAGCGAAGCCGACGTGCTGCGCGACGAGGTACGCCGCCTGGTGACCCAGCTCCGCAGCCGCGCTGCCCTGCGCCGCAAGCACAGCAAAAGCGGCACGCTTGACGCCAAAAAGACATTGCGGGCCAACCTGCGCTACGGGGGCGTACCGATGGAACTCAAATTCAAAACTCGTCATCTCAAGCCCAAACTGCTGCTTATCTGTGATGTCTCGACCAGCATGCGGGCCGTGGTGGAGTTTTTGCTGCGCATGATTTATGAATTGCAGGATCAAGTAGCCAGCGCCCACAGCTTTGCCTTTATTGACGACCTGGAGAGCGTAGACGAGGATTTTGCTGAAAACCCGCCGGATGTGGCCATTGAGATTGTGTTGACCCGGCTGCGGCCCGGCTACTATAACACCGACCTGGGCAACAGCCTCAACACCTTGATGATGCGGCATGCCGGAACAATTGACCACCGCACCACGGTGATTTTTGTCGGCGATGGCCGCAACAACTACAACAACCCGCGCCTGGATTTGATGGATCAAATCAAGCGGCGCAGCAAGCGGCTCATCTGGCTGAACCCGGAGCATCCCCGCCAGTGGGGCACCGGCGATAGCGACATGCTGGCCTATTTGCCTTATGCAACCGCCGTTCATCGCGTCAGCAACCTGGCCGAGCTGGCCCAGGCTGTAGACAAGCTGCTAACCGTACATTAAACAAATGTAGAGCATCAGTTTAAGCAGGCGCTGTGAGAGAAATCCATGTTTCATAATGGGGGCTGGTGGGCCTTCATCAGCTATGACGAAAAAAAAGATCAACCCCAGCTCAGTTGGGCGCTGCTGCGGCGGGTGTGGAGTTACGCCAAGCCCTACCGGCTCAAAATCGTTGGGTTGCTGGTCACAATTTTTGCGATTACCGGCTTAAGCCTGATCCCGCCGCTACTGTACCGTGACCTGATTGATCAGGCGATTCCCAACCGTGATGTGACCCGGCTGAATTGGCTGGCCCTGGGCATGATCGGTATTCCCCTGGTCAATGCGCTGATTGGCCTGGGACAGCGTTACCTCAGCGCCACCATTGGCGAGAGCTTGATTGCCGATTTGCGCAATGCTCTGTTTAACCACATGCAGCGCATGGGCCTCAGATTTTTTACGCACGCCAAAACCGGCGAGTTGATGAGCCGTCTCAACAACGATGTGGTCGGCGCGCAGAGCGCCCTGACCGGCACTTTCATCACCATTTTGACCAATATTGTCATGGTGGTGACCACCCTGATGATTATGCTCTCGCTGGAGTGGCGTTTAACCCTGCTAAGTGTAGCTATCCTGCCTTTATTCATCTTCCCGACCCGCAGGGTGGGCCGCAAGCTGCGCGAAATCCGCCGCGAAAGCCTGGATTTGAACGCCAAGATGAACGCGCTCATGAACGAGACCCTCAACGTGGACGGGGCGCTCCTGGTCAAGCTGTTTGGCCGGCAAACCGACGAGATGGCGAAGTTCCGCGAGCGGAGCACGAATGTGGCCAACATTGGCGTCCGCTCGGCCATGGTGGGGCGCTGGTTTTTTATGGGCCTGGGCCTGGTCAGCGCGATTGGCACAGCGGTGGTCTTTTGGGTCGGCGGCCACCTGGTCTTGCAGGGAGCTTTTACCATTGGCACGATTGTCGCCTTTGGCTCGTATTTAACCCAATTGTATGGCCCGCTTAGCTCCATTACCAACGCCCACATCGAGTTTGCTACCAGCATGGTCAGCTTTGAACGAGTCTTTGAAATTATAGACCTGCCCCTGGAAATTGAGGATAAACCCGACGCTGCTACCTTAACTCATGTTGCCGGGGCAGTTGCCTTTCAAAATGTCTCTTTTAGTTATACCCAGGGCGGCGATGGCGGGGCCGGGATACTTGGTTTAAAGGCGGAAGGAGGAGGGATGAAGGATGAAAATGGAAAAGAGGAAAATTCATCCTTCCGCCTTCATCCTTCATCCTTTAAGGTCTCTACTCGCACGATGGCTTTACATGACGTCAGCTTTGAGATTCACCCCGGCCAACTGGTGGCCCTGGTGGGTCCCAGCGGTGCAGGCAAAACGACCATTACCTATCTGCTGCCGCGCCTGTACGACCCTACTGCGGGCCGTATCTGCCTGGATGGGCACGATTTACGTGATCTAACGCAGAAGTCGCTGGCCCAGGCAATTGGCATGGTCACTCAGGAGACCTATCTGTTTCACGACACACTCAAGGCCAATCTGCTCTACGCCAAGCCCAACGCCAGCCAGGCCGAAATTGAAGCAGCCTGCCAGGCGGCTAACATTCACCACTTTATTGCCGGTCTGCCGGATGGTTATGAGACCGTGGTCGGCGAGCGCGGCTACCGCCTGAGCGGCGGCGAGAAGCAGCGGGTCGCCATTGCCCGCGTTATCCTCAAAGACCCGCGCATCCTGGTCCTTGACGAGGCTACCAGCAGCCTCGACAGCCAGAGCGAGGCGTTGATCCAGGAGGCGCTGGAACGGATCATGAAAAACCGGACCAGTATTGTGATTGCCCACCGGCTCAGCACCATCCTGGCCGCCGATGTGATTTTGGTGATGAACGAAGGGCGGTTGGTGGAACAGGGTCGCCGCAGCGCCACCCAGTCCGCTCACGAAGAACTCCTGGCCCGGGGCGGGCTGTACGCCAGCCTTTATCAAACCCAATTCCGGGCCATCTATCAGCCCAACGACGGCGCTAAAGCTGAAGCACTGACCTAGCTGAAAGGCTCTAAAGGTCTTAGAGACCTTTAGAGCCCGAACATTTTGCCCCCTTGCTCATAATCTAATATACTCCACTCCAAAATCGAAGGCAGAGTTTGCTTTGCCTTTCCTTCAATAAAATCTATCCGCTGGGAGGAATTTGTCATGGCCCAACGTATGGCCCTTTACATGCAAGACAAACACCCCATTCGCTACGAGCTGGAGATGGCCAAGTATGCCGAAGAACGCGGCTTCTCCGAAATCTGGCAGGCCGATACCCGGCTGGCCCGCGACTGCGTAGTGATGATGAGCGCCTTTTTGACCGAAACGGAGCGGCTGCGGCTCGGTTCCGGGGTGCTGCCCATCTGGACCCGCAACCCGGCGGTCATTGCCGCCACCTGGAGCACGATGTGGGAGCTGGCCGGCAAGCTGGACGACGGCCGCAGCCGGGTGATGCTCGGCCTGGGGGCCTGGTGGGAGCCGATTGCCGGGCGGGTGGGGGTCAAACGAGAGCGGCCTTTGCAGGCCATGCGGGAAAATATCGAGGCGATCCGCCAGCTCTTCAATATGGAGGAAGTGACCTATCACGGCGATTTTGTGCAGCTCGACCGGATCAGGCTGGATGTAGCCTACGGCGACACGTCGCCGCGAAATATTCCCATCTATATCGGGGCGACGGGCGATAAGATGCTGGAAATGAGCGGCGAAATTTGTGACGGCGTGGTGTTGAATTACGTGGTTTCGGTGGATTACATTCGCCGGGCGGTCAGCCTGGTGGAAAAGGGCGCGCAGAAGGCGGGCAAAACCATCGCCGATATTGACCGGCCCGAACTGCTGGTCTGCTGCCTCTCCGACGAAAACCCGGCGGCGGCTATGGCCGAAGGCAAAAAGCTGGTCGCCTATTACTTGGCCACCGAGCCGCACATCATGAAAGCCAGCGGTGTGGACGAGGAACTGCTGGCCAGGGTCCAGTCCATTATGAGCTGGCCGGCGACCGAAGAGGATTATATCAAAGCCAGCCAGGTTATCCCCGACGAGGTGGTGCGCAATCTGATGGCCGTCGGCACCAGCGCGGAGTGCCGGGCCAAAGTCGCCGAGTATATCCGGGCCGGCGTCACCTGCCCCATCCTTTTCCCCATGATGGACGACATCAAGGCCGTGATTGACGCCTTTGCCGATTGGGAGCCGTAGGAAGACCGCCGACCGCTGACCGCCAAAATAATGTCCTTCGATTGGCTGGTATCTTCTGCTAGATTCCGGTATAATTTGCTTATGTCTAACTGATCTTGAGAAAGTTACTTTTATGCTAAGAGATATTACGATTGAGAATTATCGCCTCTTTGAGAAGTTCCACTTGGAGGGGCTGAACCAAATCAATCTTCTGGTTGGGACGAATAATAGCGGCAAGAGTAGCTTACTTGAAGCTATTTACTTGTTGATAAATCAAGAAATGCCGTCAGCGTTATTCCAAATTCTTGAAATTAGAGGAGAAGTTACTCCTGATTATAGATTGAGACCCAGAGGTGGTTATCAAGTATCTCATGTTTTTCGAAATCACAATTTTCATGAAGTGGTGATCAACATCTCCTCACAGGTAACGCTGGGTGCCCCTTTAACTTTAACTATATCTTATCGTGAAGATTACCAACAATTAAAACAATTGACCCTTTTCGATGAAGATGAAAATAAGCTTGCCTCAGGATTATTATTCTCATATAGTGATAAGGCTAGTCGCTTTTTTCCAATTACTGAAGATGGGTTGATTGAAGCAGATACGCGATCTGCTAGACGCTTCGTTTCCGGTTCTGACCAAAATAATAATAGGTTTATTTCCCCCGACTATCTTGACCAACGCGAAATAGCACGTCTATGGGATCAAATTACTTTAACACCCGAAGAGGATAAAGTTTTAGAGGCCCTCCGTATTTTAGAGCCTGATATCGAACGAATTGGATTTACTAGTCAGCAATCAACAAGGAGCGGCATACTCCTCAAAGTAAAAGGAAATGATTACCCACTACCTTTGGGAAGTATGGGGGATGGAATGCGGCGGATATTAGTCTTGGCTGCATCAATAGTTAATTGTGAAAATGGGGCGCTCTTCGTTGATGAAATTGACACTGGCTTGCATTACAAAGCCCTCACCCAGATGTGGCGGCTGGTCATTGAAACGGCTAAAAGGCTAAATGTGCAGGTATTTGCGACCACACATAGTTGGGATTGTTTAGTTGCATTTCACAAAGCATTGACCGAAACTTCGGCAGTGGGACTGGGCAGCGTCTTTCGGCTGGAACGCAAAGATGATCAAATTAAGTATGTTTCATACACGGGCGATAAATTGGCGGTAGCCATTGAGCATGACATCGAGGTTCGTTAATGAGCCGCCGGTCTGACAAAAATGCTCATCTGCTGGTTGAAGGTAAAAATGACCAACACGTTGTTTGGGCTTTATGCGAAGCATATAAACTGCCAGAAACTTTTGATGTCCTTGTTCCAGGGGATGGCGGCGTTGAAGCGGTCTTACAGGATATTCCAGCCCGACTGGACGAGTCCGGGTTAAAATCATTGGGGATCATGCTCGACGCCGATGAGGATATTCAGGCCTGTTGGAATGGAGTGCGAAGACGCCTGGAAGCGGCGGGATATGCAATACCCACTCAACCAGTTGGGGAAGGTTTTATTACCATACTGCCGGATCGGCCCCGAGTAGGGGTGTGGGTTATGCCGGATAACCAACTGCCGGGCATGTTGGAAGATTTCGTGGGCTATCTTATTCCCCAGAATGATCGCCTCAAACCTCTGGCTGAGAAAACATTGCAATCCATCGAGAAAAAGAAACTAAATCTCTATAGACCCACCTACCGTTCAAAAGCTCTTATCCACACCTGGCTGGCTTGGCAAGAGACACCTGGAATGCCGATGGGCCAGGCCATCACAGCCCGCGCGTTACAATATGATCAATCATTGGCAAGTAGTTTTGTAAATTGGTTACAAAGGCTATTTGCCGAATGAACACTGCTCCTAATAAAAATCGTATTCGTCTAGCATTAGTTGGTTCTGGTATCTTCGCTCGTGACGTCCACATTCCGGCACTGCAAACTCTAAGTGACATCTTTGAAATCGTCGCCGTTTACAGCCGCTCGCAGGCTAATGCGATGGCTCTGGCGAGACAACTGCCGGGCCAGGTAGAGGCGACAACCGATCTGCCGGCCCTGCTGGTCCGTGACGACATCGAGGCGGTGGACATCATCCTGCCGATTGAGGTGATGCCGCCGCTGGTTGAATTGGCGCTGCGTTCCGGCAAGCACGTTCTCAGCGAGAAGCCTATTGCCTCCACTGTGGCGACCGGGCGGCGGCTGCTGGATTTGTACCGGCAGAACAGCGGGCAAACCTGGGTGGTTGGCGAAAACTGGCGCTATGAAGAAGCTTTTGAACGGGCCGCGGCGATTATTCATGGAGGGGAAATTGGCCGCCCCCTCTTGTGTCATTGGGTGGTCTACAATCCCATCAACCCGGATAACAAATATTACGCTACCCCCTGGCGCAGGTCCGGCGATTTTCCCGGTGGATTCTTGCTGGACGTAGGGGTGCATCACATCGCCGTGCTGCGCTGGCTGCTGGGCGAAATCAGCCAGGTCAGCGCCGTAACCCGGCAGCTCCGGGCGGATTTGCCTCCCGCCGATCTCTTGAGCGCGACCCTCCAGTTTGAGAGCGGTCCGACCGGCGTTTACCTGGCGACCTACGCTGTCAACGCTCCCTGGCCGCCGGCGCTGTATATTACCGGTGAAAAAGGATCGCTTCGAGTCCACCGGCAAGGGCTGGATGTTACCAGCAGCGGTGTGACCCGGACGGTTGCCATCACCCCGCATCAAGGGGTTAAAGTGGAACTGGCGGCCTTTGCGGCGGCTGTTCGCCGGGGCGAGGTGCATCGCTGCACGCCAGGACAGGCGCTGCAAGATGTCGCGGTGATTGAAGCCATGCTGCGTTCGGCGGAGACGGGCTGCCAGGTGGCGCCGGAACAGGTTGGGGGAGTCAGAGATGAGAACCTTCGATTACAAATTTATTGACATTCATGTGCACATTACCCCCTGGGATGCGGTCAAGCCGGAGATTGCCGCGGCGGTGAAGGCGACCCAGGCGGACCCTTCCCGGCTGGATGAATTTACCACCGACCCGCACAAGCTGGTGGCCTATATGGACGAGCATAACATCGAATGGCTCGGTTTAATAAACTACCTTAGCCCCGATGTTATTGGCTACACCGAGGAAATCAACAACTTCACCGCCGGCTTTGCCTCAGCCTATCCCCACCGTTTCATTCCCTTTGGCGGCATTGACCCCCGCCGCACCCCTCAGGTGGCCGAGCAGATGGATCACCTCCTGGGTGAGCTGGGCCTCAAAGCCATCAAGCTGCACCCGCCGCACCAACTGTTCAACGTGAACGATTATCTCTTCAACAAAGAGTTGGCCGGGCTGGCTGTTGTCTACGAAAAGTGCATCGAGTACGGCGCGCCCCTCATGGTCCATACCGGCACTTCCGTCTTCAAAGGCGCACGCAACCGCTTTGCCGACCCGCTGCCGATTGACGATGTGGCTGTGGATTTTCCCGATCTTAAAATCATCGCCGCCCATGCTGGGCGGCCTATGTACACCGATACCGCCTTTTTCCTGCTCCGCCGTCACCCCAACGTGTACTTCGACATTTCCAGCACGCCGCCAAAAAGTTTGCCGCAGTACTACCCCTGGCTGGAGCGCGTGGCCGATAAAGCCATGTTCGGCTCCGATTGGCCCGCTCCCGGCGTTAAAGATATCTACGATAATATCCAGCAGTTTTTGACGTTGAACCTGTCCGATGAGGAAAAACGCAAGATTCTGCGTGACAACGCGGTCAAGGTGTTTAATCTGGGTTAGGGGCGTGAAATAGTCACTTTGTCTACGGCAGCGGCTAAATTCCGGGTGTCCGGGCTGGGGCCGAGGCGCAGATAGGCCGTCTCGGCGTCGCTGCCGGCGGCTTGTAGGGCGGTACCGGCGAGCGCACCCTTGACGCCAATAGCTACAAAGGGTGCACTTAAGCTGTCCCCGGACAAGCCGAGGGATTGCAGACTGGTTAAAGTATCCTCACTGAAAAAGGCAGCAGCGTCCAATCCCTGGGTAGCCAGTAGTACAATCTGACCTGGGGCAATCTCGGCGATAAACTGGCTCAATGCTGCTGCTTCAAAAGTGTTGGCAGCGGTATCGAAGCCTCTAACTGCCGTCACCTGGCCTGATTCTGGCTGAATCACGGCCACATTGACTCCCCGCCGGTGGGCCGAAGCGTCAACCGCGTTTTCCTCAAAACCAATCGTCATAAAAGCAAAATCGCTGCCGCTGTTGAGTTCCAAATCAACGGGGGTTTCAACCTCAGTTTGCCCGATCAGACGGTTTACCGGCAGCACCCGGCGGGGTTGAGCAGTCTGGGCAAAGCGCAAGGTCAGCCGGTTGAGTCCGCTGACCAGGTTTGCCTCCGGCAGTGTAACCTCAACTGTTTGCCACCCTTCGTATAGAGAGTAACTATTCGCCAACAAATGGTCGTTCAGAAGTAGACTGACTGTCTGCTGAGGCATCCCCGGATAGTTAAAGGGCGCGATTTGAAGCGAAAGGTGGCGGTCGCCGCTGCCACGAACCGGAAAAAAGAGGGTCGCCTCGGCAGCAGTAGCCCAGTTGGCGGTAGCGGCAAAAATCTCCTCATTGCCGGCCCAACCTTCACCCCGGTACGGGTCGCTGCCCCAGTCGCCAAAATCAAGGGTGAGGGGATTGGGGACGGCGGCGGGTGATACGGCAAAGGCTTGCACAGCGGGACCCTGGTAAACCGGTTCGGGCTGGTGGGGAATCAAATCAAGGGCCAGGCGGCGGGTGGCGGTATAAGTATCCTCATAGGGTTTGCGGTAGGGCAGAGGCTCGTGAATGACCAGGTATTTGACATTGTACAGCGCCATCAGTTCGGGGGCCTGGAGGCGAGCGCGTTGCAGGGTGGTTTCGTCTACACTGCGGTAGAGTTCGGTTTCGGTCAAGGCTTTGAAGAGGGGAATGTTGGCGTAGTAATCAAACTTGTAAGCCGGGTTGCGTGAGGTATTGCCCCCCAGGATCGGGCGGTGATGGGCTGACTGGTAATATTGCAGTTGGGTTTGCTCGGCGCCGAGGGTGCCGTAGCTGTTGCGCCAGCCCAGCGGCAGTTGCAGCAAGGTAAAGTGATCCGGCTCGGCCCCGATTTGAGTGTAGACCGCGGGGATGCGCGCATCGGAGAGGGGGAGCGGGACGCTGTATTGGTCGAAGAGGAGGAGGGCGAGAAGGAGGGCGGAAAGCGTAAAGTGTAAAGCGTGAGGCGTGAAGCGTGAGGCGTGAAGCGTGTTGCGTGATACGCGATACGTGATGTGCGCTACGGCGTAGCCGACCAGCACGGCCAGGGATAGGGTCAGGGGGATGCCGAAGCGGTTGGGGACGCGGTTGGCGTTGATGAGGGGCAGGTAGTGAAGCAGGGCAAAAGGCAGGGGAAAGGTGACTTCGAGTCCGTCCAGGTTGAAGCGGTTTTGGCCGTTAAGGGTCAGCAGCGGACCGAGGCTGAGGAGCGTGAAAATGAAGGCACTCCACAACCACACCCGGCCTGCTTTCCGGCGAACGAGGTACCCCAGCAGCGCCAGAGCCAGAATGCCATAGCCCAAAAAGAGGGTGTTGACATCACTGAAGCGGCTCGTTCCTTCGACGACTGCCCGCAGTTCGCGCAGCCAATCCTGGCCGGAGAGGGGATGGAGGGGGGTCAGCGTGACCAGGCCGGCCAGATCGGCGCTGAGTTTCAAGCCCTCGCCCCAGCCCGGTTCGGCATAGGCCGGGTCGAGAAAGTCGGGTAAAACGGCGAGGATGAAGGGGGCGGTCAGGACAAATGTGACAACTCCAATACCGAACAGGCGAATGAGCGAATAGCGAATAAACTCTGGCCGTTCGCCATTCGCCGTTCGCCATTCGCCTACCCATACGAGCAGCGTGATAAAAATCAGAAAAACGCTGTAGGTCAGCTCGGCGTAGAGACAAAAAGCGGTAAAGAGGCCGGTCAGGAAGATCGATTTTCGACTGCCGTTACGGAGGGTTTTGAGGAGAAAAAGGACGAAAAAAGGGAACCACTGGATGGTGACAAAGTTATAGTGGCCCAGCGCGGCATACATCATCCGGCTGGCGGAAAAGGCGAAGACAGCCCCGGCGGCGAAAGCGGGGAGATAGGGAGTAGGGGAAGAGGGGGAAGCGGAGCTTCGCGGTCGGCGGCCGGTAGTCTGTGGTTGCTTTAGCAGGTACAACATCAGCAGAAACATGCCGTAGGCGCTGGAGATAAAGGAAAAAAGCAGGGTTAGATTGCTGGCCAGGGGGAGAGAAAAGACGAGCTGTAAGGGCAAGCCAAAAGCGGCGTTGAACAGGTTGAAGGTATAGGTAGTCAGCTTGATGCCCAGCGGGAAAAAAATGTGATGGGATGCTAAGGGTGTCTGTTGTAAGGTGAGGAGGCTGTATTTAAGCCACCACATATTCCAGAGGAAGGTGGACTCGTCAAAGGCCCAGGTGGCCTCGCCGGGCACGTGGGTGTTGAGGTGAGCCGCCAGCGGCCAGGTAAAGATGAGAGTCAGCAGGGTGTAGAGGCCGATGACAAGCAAATGAGACCGGTAGGATTTGCGCATGAGGCAGATATTAGACCAATTTGATTAGCTTTACAAAGATACCCAGCCAGATAAGCAGATATAAAAGCAGCAGCAAGAGATAAAAGCGGAGATCGCCCCATAGGGAGGGCTTATCCTTGATCAACTGCTGCCCCAGAATTGACAACTTCTCATTAGTGGAAAGCGCGTAACAGGTGCGGAAGGTAATATCGGCCGGTACGGGTACAGGCCCGAGAAAGGCTGAGCCGGCGGTGTAGACATCCCGTTCAATCCCGCCCACAGTAACGGCGTTCCCCTCTGTTGATTGAGGCGACTGGAGGGCAATGAAGTAGGGTTTGCCGTTGGAGTCAGGAATAGGGGGAAAGGTAAAGGTGCGCCAGCTCTGGTCGCTTATTGTAGCGGCATTAAAAGTGTTCCGATAAAGCTCCAGTCCCTGGAGTGGGTTGGAGTCGTTTTCTGGAATTGCCAGTAAGCGCAGGGTAACATCGTGAGTATTGGTGCGCCCATACGTTTGAAAGAGAAGGTCAATCCGGTTGAGGTTAGGGCGAGGCGCGACAAAACTCTGGCCTATAATCCGGTCGCCGGCGATTTGTTGGGGAGTGGTGGGGGTAACGTTATTGTTAATCAGTTGTCCCTCACAGGCCAGTTGGCGAGAGAAAGAAACAGCAATTGCAGCCAGGCCGGTAAAGGCCAAAACTAACAGGGTTACGAGAGAGAGTCTTTTGAGTAGGGTCAAGTTTTTTGGGTTCAATACTTTGAGTAGAAAAAAGGAATGATGTAATTAAATAGGACCAGCGAATCAAATAGACTTAATCCAACCGCTAAGGCCAGCAGGCTGAATCTGTGCCAGCCCGCTGGAATGAGTTGTCGCCACCCCAGCATTAAAAACAGCGAGACAGGGACGATCACCGGGTAGATGGAGCGCCCCTGGCGATAGATAATGCTCTGGGTGACGGCATTCCAGGCCAGGATCGTCACAATTGAGCTGGTCACCGCTATCGCAAAAACCAGCAGTACCCGAAACTGCGGGCGTCGGGAGGGGGTATCAGCCAAACGCCACTTTGTTAGCAGCAGGCCCAACAGCCCGATCAAGGCCAGAAGGCAGCTTATGAAGAGAAGCTGGTACCAGAAGGGGTGCAACTGGAGGATCAACCAGCCAGGGTAAGCCCAAAAGCTGCGAAACAGGTCTATAGGTACAAGAGGGTCCAGGGGAAAAAAATTACCGCTGCTGACTGATGAGCCAAATGAAGCGAGCAGCAGAATGAGCCGTTGGGGGATAAAATAGTAGATGAGCGCAGCCAGGATAGCTCCGCCGAGCAGCAGCCAGCGCCAGTGCCGCCGGTAGGCCGGGAGATACAATAGCACGATGCTGCCGATAGCCAAAGGCAAGAAATAGGTTGTGGCCTTGGTCCACATGGCAGCCAGAGAGAAGCTCAACATGGCAAAAACTTTTAACAATGAAAAGCCATGCATGATGCCGGTGACCATAAAGTAGAGTACTGCCGTAGCTAACAGCTCGGCCAGGTTGCCGTTGTTGACCGTAGACATGAGATGGGTGTGCTGTGGATTAAACAAGATGATAAGCGGCGTCCCTAAAACGAGAAAAGTATCCGCCGGGAAAACAGTCCGGACAATAAGATAGGCCAGAAAAATCACCGCTACATTCATCAGGACCATGTTCATCCGGACAAGATAGAGCTGGAGCGTAATATCCTGGTGAGGAGCCAGAAACAGCGGCAAAGCCATTACCATATAAGTCCCCCGGCTGCCGTATAGCCCCTGATAGATTTCCTGGTAAAGGGCAACGTAACGTCCGATTGAGTTGGGGGCATAGGCGGGCCGGGACGTATCTACAAAATCCCAGTAGCGGAAGGTAAATAAAGACCTGCTCAGTTCATCATACCAGGCTGGCCCATTTTGAGAATTGCTGTTCCAATCGGCGGCGCTGAGCGAAGCTCTGACTCGCTCAAACTGGGCCGGTTCATCAGGCGCTTGCCAGGGGGGGACCACCGCTCCATAAATAAGCCCTCGCACCAGGGCCAGGGCTAACAGGGAGTAAAGGATTAATTTGGAAGGGTTCATCGGCAAACTAATAGGCTCCCCGCCGGTCAATCACCGCTTTGACCGTCCGCCACAGAATTTGAATATCCAGCCAGAGGGAGTAATTTTTGATATAATAAAGATCCTCTTCGGTGTGCAGGTGCATTAGCTTATCAGCCCGGCCGTTGACTTGCCACCAGCCGGTGAGTCCCTGAGGTACTTCAAAACGCTTGCGCTGCCAAGGCTCGTAGCGGTCAACCAGCCAGGGTAACTCCGGGCGAGGTCCGACAAGGCTCATCTCCCCCTTGAGGACATTAATTAGTTGCGGCAATTCATCCAGACTGGTGCGGCGTAAGAAGCGGCCAAATCGAGTTACGCGTGGATCATCGTAGAATTTGTGGATGGGGAGACCAGCAGCGGTTTTTTGAATCAATTCGTCTTGTTTAGCTGCGGCATCATGGAACATGGTTCGAAATTTATACATGTTGAAAGGCCGGCCATTTTCACCGGCGCGCTGTTGTTTGAAGATGACGGGGCCAGGGGAGTCGAACTTGATCAGTAAGGCGATAATGCCCATAACCGGCAAGGTCAGGATTAAACCAACGCTGCCAACCATCAGATCAAAAAGCCGCTTGATCAGGCGCTGGAGCGGATCGAGAGCTGGTTCCCGCAAAGTGACCAGGGGCATCCCTCCCAGGTCCTCCACCTCGGAGCGCAGAAAAACCAAATCCATAAAGTTGGGCATGACCCGCACGTTAACCTGGAGTGGCTGCAAGGCGGCGATCAGGTTGGCCAGTTTATCGTGGGCATAGCGGGGCAGGGTAAAGATGATTTCATTGATACGCTGTTCTTGGGCTACTGCCAGCGTATTCTCCAGGGGGCCAAAGTGTTGATAGCCCAGGGTGTTGGCCTTCAGGTTATCATCCATAAAGCCGATCAGTTTAAGGCCGGTCCAACTGTGTTTCACCACCATCTCGCCGACCTGGCGACCGACGGAACCGGCTCCAACGATCAGTACGCGGCGCGCGCCATAGCGTTTCTCGCCGAAAGAGCGCAGCAGCAGCCGCAAGGCGAGGCGGTACGCCAGCAGTAAGACCAGGCTGATCAGAGCAAAAAAGATAACTTGTAGACGGGAGATGTCACGGAAGGAGAAATACAGCGCTCCGGCAAAGGCCAAAGTTGTAATGGTGTGGGCGCCAACGAGCCTTTGGGCTTCGTCAAGAGGATGCAGGTTTTTTTGTAAGTTGTAGACATCCAAGAGCAAAAAGCCAATGGCCCAAATGATGAGCGCCAATGCAAAAACGGGCCATTCCGGCCAAACAGCGGTCGGCGGTATAGGTTTGCCAAATTCTAGCTGGGGGCGAAGCCAACTGGCCAGCATTAGCGCCAGCATTAACATAGCGATATCGCCCAGGAGAAATACAAAACTGAGGCCCGCTCGCCTGAACATAAACTGCTTGCTCCGTGTAATACCCTGCCATTATACCCGATCTATAAATTCTGCGCCAAAAAGCTAAGTATAGGGTCAAAACGCCAGAAAAGTGTAAACTGCTTAATAGGGCGTCTCTTTTTGTTGTTTGGTTGTGTTCCACACTGCCATTTTGCTCTCATGAATTGAGAGCCAGGGAATAGGCGGCAGCAGAAATTTACGAATGTACCGAAGCATACTCAATGTATGGATCAACATCCGCTGGCTGAGAAAATACTTATCACTAACCGCCAGGTGATGATGAATAATCTGAGCGCTGGGTACATAGTAGACTTTCCAGCCAACTTGATGCATGCGCCTGGCCCAGTCAATATCTTCGACGTATAGAAAGTACCCTTCGTCAAGAGGGCCAACGTCTTCCAGCGCCTCTCGCCGAACAAACAGGCAGGCTCCCAACAGCCAGTCTACTGCTTGTGGTTGCGAATGATCTATGTTGAGCATTAAGTGACGCCGGTTGAAGCGCGAGTTTTGCATAAATATCCGGAGAGGAGTGCGGCGAGCAATAAATGAGCCTACTGTGGGGAAACGGCGCGGCGAAGGCTGAATTTCACCATTCGGAAAGAGGAGGCGTGCTCCGCACAGGCCCACATCGGGGTGGTCGTCCATAAAGCGAATTAGATTCTCTAACGCGTCTGGCAAAACTTCTGTATCAGGGTTCAACAGGAGGAGGTAGCGCCCCTCGGCCAACGCCATGCCGTAGTTGCTGTTGGCTGCAAATCCGCGCTTTTTCTGGTTGATGCGCAGACAAATCTCCGGGTAACGACCGGCGATGGCGGCACTGGCATCAGCCGAGCAGTTATCAACCACAATGACTTCACCCCCTAAGCGCATCACTTCAGGGACCAGGGAGTCCAGGCACCGCGCCAAAAAATCGGCATGATTGTGGGTAACTACAATTGCGGACAGAATTTTTGTCGGCATCACAAGTTGTTCATCTCATCCAGGCCAGCATGTAAGGCCCATCAACCTTTTTATGAGCCATAATAAATCGGCGCCAGCGCAACGTACAAGGCAACATGGTAATGGCCTGATAGAGACCTGTGAGCGAAGACTGCTCAAACAGCAGTAAGTACACCAGGATTTTGAGGTCGTAAAAGAGGATAGGCCAGAAATGCCGGACGAAAGTGTAGGGTAACTCGTTTTTGATAAGCAGCAGGTAGCGGTTTCTGACAGAGTGCAGCCGGACCTCTTTGGATAACCCTTCTCGCTGCCCTGGCTTAAAATGTCTGCTGTGAAAGGCCACTGCCTGCGGGATGTAGAGGCTTTTCCAGCCAAACAACTGGGCGCGCCAGGCCAAATCCACATCCTCCTTATAGGCAAAGAAGTTTTCGTCAAAATATTGACCCTCAAACTTGCACGCTTCCAGCATCTCTCTCCGATAAAAGGGCGCAGCGCCGCAAGCGCCAAAGATGTAATCCGCTTGATTATAGGGTTCTACATCGGGCTGGCCATGGCCCCGCAAAAACTGCTGGCGTGTCTTTTTCAAAAATAGACCGGTGCTATCAATTAGACCAGGCCGGGAGGGTTCCGCCTCAAATGGTGATAACAGTAATTTTCCGGAAACCATCCCAACCTGAGGATCGCTTTCGGCGGCTTTGACCAGATGGGCCAGGTAGCTCTCGGTCATGACGACATCAGGATTTAGCGGTAAGATGTATTTACCGTGAGCCTCGGCTATGGCCAGATTATGCCCCTTGCAGAAGCCCAGATTGGCAGTTTGAGCGAGAATTTTGAGTGTTGGGTAAGTTTGCAGGATGTCCCGTGTACTATCCGTTGAGTTATTATCAACAACAATAATTTCTTGTGCGGGAAGGGTTTGGCGGCTCAGGGCATCTAGGCAAGCCTTGATGGTGTTTTGGCTGTTCCAGGTTACGATGGTGATAGAGACTGTTGGTGCATCCATGGGTAAATACCAACCATCCAGGCCCTTTTTCTCTGCTTCAGGCTATGGCTGTCTCATCGAACAGGCAGGCCAGTTGCCTGGTTAGCTCGCGGCGGTCGAACTGGCAAAGGCGGGCATCACGATGAGTCGGCAACTGCTCCGCTTGCCACTGCTGGTAGAAAGCCTGCAAAGCCTGCTGAATGCCCGCTGCATCGGTGGGTTCAACCATCACCCCAGCGCCGAAAGTAGAAATAAGATCGCCTGCGTCCGAAGGGCTGGATAGAGCCAAAATGGGCCGTCCGCTGGCCAAATACTCAAACAATTTGCTGGTCGTAGCTCCTACTTTCCCTGGCGCTGTGACCAGTAAGAGAATATCTGCGTCAACCTGATGCTGTAATGCTTCCGGGTAAGACAGCGGGCCGGTTAACTGAAAATACTGCTTTACGTCCGATTGTTCTATCATCCGGACCTCAGCAGCCGTCAGGTCGCCAACCATAAGAATTTCAAGCCGCGCCATCATATCGAGCTGGCTGGCCTGCATGGCCTGGAGGGCCTGAAGCAGTCCGCTAATCGTTCTGCCCTCGCGGCTTAATGACAGCGCGCCCGTATGCACCACCCGAAACTTGTCCGGCCTGGTTACTTGACGACGCAGCGGAGTAAAGTCGTCCTGGTCAAAGCCATTGGGGATGACCGAGACCTTGGCCGCTGCGCCTGGATAGCGTTGAGCCATATCATCGGCAATAACCTGATTGACCGTTATCACGCGATCAGCCGTTAGCACCACTTTCCGCTCTAAACTGGCCTCAAGTTGGTTGCGTAAACGGGAGGTTAGACGAGTCGGGATATGGGGTTCAAACAGCCAGCCATCCCGAAAGTCAGCTACCCAGGGTAAACCGGTCTCTTGTTTTAACTTCATAGCAATGAGATGGCTGGTTTCGGGGGGTGAAGTGCTGTACAGGCAGCGGATAGGGTGAGTCCGGATTATCTTTCGCGCCAGACGAAGCGCCGGCGGATACCAAATAATCTTGGGGTCTGGTACAAGACAAGTTGATTTCCATTGTTCAAGCCGGCTGCCGGGAGGGAGTAAGCGGGTATTGGCATGTTGATTTAAAGTTCCCTGTTTCCTTTTAAAAGCCAAATAAGTCCGCTTCAACGGGCCGAGCAAATCATCTGCGCGAAAAGTTGAAGCTGCCGCATCGTTAGGTAAATCGCCATATGTTTGCGTGCTCAGAATGACCGGCCGGTAGCCGAACTCTGGCAGATATTTGGCAAACTTAACTGTGCGGGTGATGCCGGTGTTTTCGAGAGGCGGATAATTATAGGCGACCAGCAAGACATGCGCTAATGAACTACCCTGCATACATCCTCAGCCAAAGCTAATTTCATAATAATTGGCCCATTGAATAAAGTTGAGCCAGCGCCAAACGCGAAAATCAAAAGGCTGCCGCCCGTCACGGACCGCTTGCCACTCGTTTTTAACGACATCCAGGTTAAGGGCCGGAACGTTTCTGGCGGCGTCACTTTGCAGCACTCCCTCAACCCAGGGACGTAACACAACCAACCACTCTTGTTCCGGGGTCGCAAAGCCAATTTTGTCGCGCCGGTCTAAAATGGCATCGGGAACCAGGCCGCGCATGGCCTGCCGAAAAATCGCCTTGCTGGCCCCATCGGGGGCAATCAGATACGCTTCGGGTAAAGCAAAGATGAAGTTGACCAGGGCCGGGGTGAGAAACGGGACGCGGCTTTCAATTGAAAAGGCCATAGAATTGCGATCTTCGTAGCGCAGCAGCCCGGGCAGGCTGACTTCGACAAAGGTGCGATGAAGCTGCTCGCGCAGGACCTCTGGTTGGCTATGATTCCAGCGAAACGGTTTTATCACTCCCTGCCGGTTGAACCAGGCGGCATTCAACCAGGCCGGGAACAAACGCCGCCGGAGCAAACGCCGGCCTAAGCCGTGCAGGGAAGCGGGCAATAAAAACTGGGCCGCTTCCAGGCATATTTGCCGGACACCTGTATCGGGCCATTGAGAGGCCAGCCGCAAGAAGTGGTAAGCCTTAGCCAACGATCCCTGGCGCAAGAGAGAAGCCAGGCGCATGGCCAGGTAGGGCCGGTAGCCGGCCAGAAGTTCATCCGCGCCTTGCCCATCCAGCATCACGGTGATACCGGCCTGGCGGGCCAGTTGGAAAACGCGGTACTGAGCATAAATGGACGTGCTGGCAAAAGGTTCATCCTGGGTGTAAATCAGCCGGTCCAGGTCCGCGGTCAGTTCCAGGGGCGTGGGCTGAACTTTATACACGGCGGCAGCGGAGGCTTGGCCGGCCAAATCTACCCAGCGCTCTTCGCCCAGGCGGGGATCGTGGGTAATGTGGCTAAAGGTATGTAGCTTTAAGTCCTGGCCTTGCAAATAGCGCATGGCCATGACAATCGAGGAAGAGTCAATCCCGCCGGAGAGGGCCGCGCCAACGGGAACATCACTGCGGAGATGGAGTTTGACATTTTCCAGGAACAACTCGCGCAGATGGTCGGCCGCTTCCTGGAAAGATAAGTCAAGGCGGTGGTTGAGGTTTATTTGCCAGTAACGCACGGGCTGGGCCGCGCCGGGGTTATCCAGGGACACTTCCAGATAATGGGCCGCCGGTAGCTGGCGAATTTCGGAAAGCAGAGTTTCCCCGCCGTGGTCGGTCAGGCGAAAGCGCAAATAGTCATAAACGCGCTGAGCGTTAACCTGGCGGCTCACACCGGGTAATTCCAGCAAAGCTTTGATCTCGGAAGCAAAGGCAAAGCTGCCTGGCCAGCAGGTATAATAAAGCGGTTTGATGCCAAAAAAGTCCCGGGCCAGAAAAAGCTTGCGGGTTTGGAGGTCCAAAATAACAAAGGCAAACATGCCGACCAGCCGGTTCAGGGCCTGCGGTCCCCAGCAGGTGTAAGCAGCCAGCAGTACTTCCGTGTCAGAACTGGAGTGAAACGTATAACCCAGGCTTTCCAACTCCGGTTTGAGTTCGAGATAATTGTAAATTTCCCCATTGAAGATCAGCCAATAGCGACCATCGGGGCTGGCCATGGGCTGATGCCCGCCGGGTGAGAGATCCAGGATGGCCAAACGCCGGAAGCCCAGGACCAGATCAAAGGCTTCTCCGGCATAGGTGGATAGGGGCGGCAAATCCAGCCGGGGGTCGGTGTCCGGACCACCGCAGGGCCTGACGCAGCCGGTTTGAGTGCGGGCCAGCAGGTAGCCCTCGTCATCCGGCCCGCGCCGGCGGATGGTCGCCATCGCTCGTTCGACAGCAGTTAAAGGTACGGGCGTGGCGCTGCCCTGCCAGAGGCCAAAGATGCCGCACATTATGAAGTTCCTCCGCCGAGGAGCTGATCGTATAAGGCGACCAGCTTACTCATTTCATGGTTGGCATTAAGCTCTTTGGCCGCAACGCGGGCAGAGCGGCGCATAACCACAAGTTGCTCGGCGCTGAGGCGATTGAGCACCAGGGCCACATCGTGAGGGTCCAGGGTCGGAGCGACACAACCCAGACCATAACGCCGGACAATTTCGGCCATTGCCGGGGAGGGACCAATGCAAACAGCCAGGCCGGCAGCGATAAAATCGAAGAATTTATTGGGCAAGGCCATTTGGTTGTTGTAATTTTGACGGAAGGCAAGCAGGTAAAAGCCTATATCGTAGTCGGCAATTTGCGGCACAATATTTTCCGGCGTTACTGCCGGATGAAATGTCACCCGGCCAGGCGCTAATTGATCGGCTAATTTTTTTAGAGAACTGACATAATCAGGGTCAGTTTCGATGAGCATGAAGTGCAGACTAAAACGCGGGTCACACTGAGCAACCGTTTGAATCATGGTCTCCAAACAGCGCTTTCGATCGGCAACGCCATGATGAATCAAACGGATATGGTCAAAATCCAGGTCACGTTCCGGTACGGGTACAGGATCAGGGGTATTAAGGACGACGATAGGCTTTAGCTTAAACTCTTGTTGATAGCGGGTGGCAATCATCGGGGCGACCGTCGTCGAGGCGTCAATCAAGGGTGTATATTGCCGTAAAAAATAATTAATGGCAGGCGCATGCAGAAATCTCCAGAACCAGACATCTTCAAATTCCAGCGGCGCGTACTCATGAGCGTCAAAGATAAGGCGCGCCCCAGTTTTTTTCGCAGCCTCGGCGGCAACTGGCAAGGCTTCCCAGTCGTTGGCATGGTAGGCCTGGCTGCCACTGGCCAGGGCCTCGGTTAAGGCCAGGGTATGGTGAGATTTTTGCCAATACCAATCATCATAAAGAGTTGGCTGCAGCCTGGCCAGGAGCAGCAGCACCAATCTGAGCGGTTTAGCTAAACGTCTTCTCTCTTCTGTCACCACAGCCCATTTCACGTGGGGATGGTTCTGCCAGGCTCGATGAGGCTGACCATACCCGATGACGGTAAGCCGGTAATGAGGAGCAAGATGGCGAATCTGCCGCAAGACGCGGGCATCCCGATAAATCGGCGAGAAGGAGATAACACAAATAGACGGTTCCATCCCTGGTTGGCATCAGCCCCCTACCGGCATAGTTGCACCAAAAAGTATCGTTCGCAGTTCAGCGGGCAGGTGAGTTTCATGCTTCTTCATACAGTTTTCGATTAAAGACAAGTTTTGGCGGGTCCAGGCGATGGTGCGTGTAAGTCCTTCTTGAAACGGAACCTGGGCCTCAAACCCCAATTCTTTCCTGGATTTGTCGGTACTGCCAAACCTTTTGCCGGAATGGTCCCACTCTCGTTTAGGACGAAAATCCGGAGGGGCAGGGTTATCGGTAAGCTGGTTGATCTGCGTGGCCAGTTCCAGGATGGAGATTTCGACGCCGCTGGCCAGATTGTAAACGCCTCCGGGCGTGCCGGTCGTGGCACATAGCATCAACCCCTGGACGATGTCATCCACATAGATAAAGTCACGCGTGGCAATGCCGCCATTCTCAACCGTTAAGGGCATTTGCTTAAGCGCCCGATAGATAAAGGTCGGGGTGACATTCCGCCAGATAGTGGCGGGTGTACCCCGCCACTGACCGGCGCCCAGAATTTCGCCCGGACCGTAAACGTTTTGAAAACGGGCTTTGACCACGGGCAGACTGTGTTGGGTGAAGTAGTAGTTAGAGTAAAATTCGCCAATGATTTTGGAGATTTGATACGGACTGTCCAGATAGAGGGAAACCGGCGCATCTTCTTGAGTGGCATGGGCCTCGGCAAAGGTTTTTTCGGCTACGGTGCAGCCCGCCGAAGCGTAGACCACTTTCTTAAGTCGCTTAAAATTCTTAAGCCGTTCGTACAGCTTGAGGGTAGTCAGAGTATTGTTTTCGTGGTCGGCCAGCGGGTCGTGAATGGAACTCTGATTGCCGTGGTAGGTAGCCAGGTGAAAAACATAATCAAAATCATCGCTGAGAGCAGCCAGGATTCTGTCGTCGGTAATGGAGCCTTCGATAAAAGTTACTGCTGGTACGGCGGGGATATTGACCCGTTCCGCCGAAAGCAGGTTATCAACGACAACGACCTCCCTGGGCGCGGTGAGCAGCAGGGCTTTGACCAGGTTACTGCCGACAAAGCCGGCTCCCCCGACGACAAGAATTTTTTGGTCGGTAAACTCGTTCAAGATCTATGCCCTCGCTCGTGCTTATGACTTGGCATCCATCTGCTTGAGATGGGTATAGGTTTGGGTGATGCCGTACTTTTTGTACCAGTCAATCGCCGCCTGCACGCCGACTTCCAGGGGAGTGGTAATCTTCCAGCCAAAATCCTGCTGAGTTTTGCTGGGGTCCAGCAAAATGGTAAAAACATCGTCGGGGTTGCGCGGGCGCACCTCGACCTCTTCGTCAAGGGAGATGCCCAGCGCCTTGACGGTAGCATCAAACAGTTCTTTAATGGCGTAATCGGACCCTGAGGAGACATGGTACTCGCCGGCCTGGCCCTGGCCGGCAACAGCCTTCATTGCCACCTGGACGAGATCGCTCACAAAGATAAAATCACGCCGGGTGTCCATGACGAAACAGGGCTTGTTGTTGGTCAGGCGGTGGTAAAAGGTGGGCAGCGGCCCGCTCAGGTTACGGGGACCGTAGGCGTTGGCCAGCCGGAAGGAGATGTAATCCAGGCCGCTGAGCCGGATATATTGTTCGCCGGCCGTCTTGCTGATGGCGTAACTGCTGCCATCCGGCAAAATGGGGTGATTGAGGGTAATGGGCTGTTCCAGCGGGTGCAGGCCATAGCAGAGCGCCGTTTGAAAATAGATCAGCCGTTTGACCTGCAGCCGCTGGCAAGCCTGGGTAATGATGGCTGTGCCAAGCACGTTGGTGCGGGCGTCTTCTTCCCAGTTGTGAGGGTCTTTGTAGGATGCCGCCGCGTGAACAACGACTTCAGGTTGAAAGTCGTCAAAGACTTTATTGACCAATTGGCTGTCGGCAATAGTGCCTTCGACAACCGTCAAGTTTTGGTGGGGCGTTAAATTATCCCGGCGGCCGGTGGCATAGTTGTCAATAGACAAAACTTGATCACCCTGGGATAAGAGACAATCTGCTAAGTGAGAGCCGATAAAGCCGGCTCCGCCGGTAATGAGCACTTTCATGATTTAACCTCTACATTAATCTAGCTTGGTTTAAATGACTCGTTGAACATCTCTATAAAGCAATTAGAGCCATTGCTAACTGCTGAATGTTGGTAAGATAAATTGCGTTGATCCCCGGAATTTGGCCTAATACGGCCGGGTAAAAGAACAGGTTATTTAGGCAAATTGTGGTTCTAACAGCAGCCGTTTATAGTGTGTCTCTTTGTCGTGGAACTCTTGCTGCCACACCTCCAGACAGAACAAGCCCCAAATTGTCCGGCCAAACTTTGACTCTTTATTCAATTTATTCAGAACCAGCCGGTTATTGACCAGAGGGCGGTTGAGAGCCTGCTGTGATGAGAAGATATCGAGGACAAACTCCCGGGCTGAACCGTTGATCCACTCGGTCAAGGGGACCGGGAAGCCCATCTTATCCTGCCGGTTGGCAATAACCTCCGGCAAAACCGGGCGCATCGCATCCCGATAAACCCGCTTCATGGTGCCATCTTTGAACTTGATATCGGCGGGAATCGTCGCCGCCAATTCAACTAGGGGATGATCCAGCAGCGGCACCCGTGACTCCAACCCATGGGCCATACTAACCCGGTCTTCGACCTGCAGCAGGGCGGGGAGGAGTGTTTTGAAATCAAAGTGGGTCATGCTGTCAAAGTAGGAGCCATCTTTAATGTTGTGTCCCTTAAAAATGGTGCGGAATGTTTCAAAAGCAGAGTAATGATTAAGCAGCTCCCAATTAATCTCATCCCCTAGCATGGGGCCTCGATTGATCAAACGGAAGTAGCGCCGGTCCATTTCCCCGAACAAGCCCTCCCGCCAAAATTCTTGCAGCAAGGGTTTGTAATTCTGCAGCGCGGTTAAGTTGGGAATAATCGACTCATACGTAACGATAAAGTTGCCGTTGTGCAGCGTGCCCTCGATGGCCCCTTTAATGCACTGCTCAAAATAAGCGATCAAGTAGCGCACGTAACCGCCAAAAATCTCATCACCGCCTTGACCACCCAGGACCACTTTGCGGTAGCGGCTGGCTAACTGGGAAACCATGTATTGGGGGAAAGAACCAGGACCGGCGACCGGAAAGTCGAGATGGTAGATAACCCGGTGAATGTTGTTAATAAAATCGTCAACGGTAATGTCTATTTCATGCAGCTCGAACTCGCACCACTCAGCCAGAGCGCGGGCATAGCGGCTTTCATCATAACTGGAGTCAAAGGAGAATTTGCCGCTGAACCCTAAAAAGTTGTTGCGGTATTTCTGGCTGGCCAGCGAGGCCACAATACTTGAATCCAACCCGCCGCTGAGATAAGAGCCAACCGGGACATCACTTCGCAAGTGCAGCTCCACCGACTCGGACAGTAACTCCCGAATCTTGTCTTCAAAATAGTAAGCCGTATGATTAAAATCCCGGTCATAATACACTTCCCAATAGCGTTTGACTTCGACAACGCCGTTCGTCACTGTTAAAGTATGACCGGGCAAAAGTTCCTGAATATTCTTGAACAGAGTCTTTCCGGCCAGGCAAAACTGAAAAACCAGATAATCTTTGAAGCCTTCCAGGTCCGTTTCAATTCGCTCTATGAAAGGAAGGAGGGCCTTGACTTCGGAGGCAAAATAGAGGGAGTTGCCAACTATCGTGTAATAAAAGGGTTTTATTCCAAAGCGGTCACGGGCGCAGAAAAGGCGTTGATTGGCTTCATCCCACAGGGCAAAGGCAAACATACCGCGCAGGTGCTTCACGCACTCTGCTCCCCATTTATGGTAGGCGTGCAGGATGACTTCTGTATCGGAGGTGGTTGTGAATTTTTCAGCCCCTATCTCTGCGCGCAACTCTATATAGTTGTAAATTTCGCCGTTATACGTAACCCAATTGCCCGCCATGTCTCGCATGGGTTGATCCCCGGTAGACAGGTCAATAATGCTCAAGCGGCGGTGGGCAAAGCCGACATGCTGGCGCTCATGCTGCCAGACAGCATGGCCATCAGGGCCGCGATGTTTTTGAAGTTCGTTGATCACCCTTAACTGCTGCTCTAATTCAGGTATTTGTCTTAAAGAAAGATTAACCGCTCCACCAATACCGCACATTCTTTTTTCCCTTCGTATGGATGGGTTGTGACAAAGCGCGTTAAGTATACTTACCATGTCAGCAACCCGCAACTCGATGTATTCATCGCAAACCATAAAGGTAGCATATTTCACTCAAAAGAGGCTGTAATTCCCTGGAAATACCATGCACTGAAGGAATTTGGCCTGTAAGTCAAAAACTGGACAAATGAGGTAAAGGAGCTAAAATCTTAGGCGTATAACAATCCATTTAATACCTTTTGTCGCTTAGCCTTGGGGGAAAAGTAAATGAGACAGAAAGAGAATAGATTCATGCCAAAATTTACAATGATAGCCCTGCTCTTTTGCTCCATCAGTGTAGCAATGGTGCCAGTTCAAGCATCACCTAAAACCTATTTGCCTCTAATCCTTAAGTCATATTCAATGCCACCCTCTCTGCCCACTCCTGTGGTTGACAAGGAGATCTTCGATAGCGGCAAAAGTAATCCGGATTATTTTCCGTTTCGCATTTTTGAAGCAGACCCGGCCAAGGATGTACCCACACTTCAAGAAATCGCGGGTCAGGCCAGCTCAGATCAAGAAGTAATTGATCTGATTTTGGCTTATTATAACGAACATCATGTTGAACTTCAGCAGTTATGGCGAGAGGACAACCCGGCCCGGTTAAAATCCATTTTTATCATGAATCTGATTCATGTTAGCCATCCTTACGGGGACGGGGGCTACCCACCCACCTTTGTGGAATTTCTCAAAGCGCCGGCTTCCCACTGCGGCCCGCAGTCAGTCTATCAGAGCCGTCTGATGTCTGCTTTTGGTTTGAAGTGGCGAGTTGCGGGAATATTGTCCGGCTTGCATGGCTGGCTTGAAGCAGAAATTGATGGCCAGTGGGAGATATTCGACGCAACCTCAAATGTCTGGATCAACCAACCGCATTCCGAGTTGTTGAAAGGTGTGCCGCGTGAATATCGCAGATTTTATACACCCTGGAACGATATTGACCGACCTGACGCCCGGCAGGCTGTCGCCGGCGAGGAGCAGAATCCTAATCCGTTCTACTACACACCCGGCTCGCTGCGTTCGCATATGCCAGGAATGGGGATCTACTTTTTTGGGGAAGAATACCGCCAAGCCACAGGGGATAAAATTGTGATCTCAACCCACTCGCCAGAGTAGAAGGCAAGGTTCGACTCTGCAAGATTGATACCTGCTGAGCTAAACGAAAGCGGCAAGCTGCTCCTGCCAGTAAGAAGCCCAGGGAAGGCTGATTGAAGTAAATCATTTACCCGGGGCAAATCTCGAGTGAATTAAATCTGCTTGATCGGTCGAGGTAAGTATATTATAAACGCTCGTGGTATCAACTATTGTTGTGGTTAAGGCATGCTTACAGCAGGGAAACTCAATCTGCTTGAGTACCTGTCCATCTTCCAAATAATAGAGGGTGGAGGCTTTACCCACTGAGCTGTATGTAGTAACGACAACAACGCTGCTGTTACACCGAGGGGTACCAAACAAGAGACCTCCGGTAAGGTTCATGGTGGAGCGGGGCTGTAAATTAACCGCTGCCAGCCAATCCACCTGTCCCGTCAAATTAGCTACCACAATACTTTCATCACACACGATTGGGCTGGCGATATAACGATCGCTGCCCGAATACCGGGCTTCAATCTGACCGGTGAGGGAGACCCGCCAGACGTCATGGCTGTAGGTCGCAATGAATAGGCTGTTATCAAAAAAGAGCGGGCTGGCAAAGATGCCTGCTTCGTCCCCTGGTTCCAGAGGAAGCTGCTTTTGCCAGCCGATCTGGCCTGTTTCCAGGTTAACGGCGCTAAGCGTGTTGGTCATATCTACAAAGTAGAGCGTATTCCCAAAGACCGCTGGCGCAGCAAAAATAGTTCCGGGCAAACGATTGTGCCACAGGACTTGACCTTGAGGCGTTATGCTGTAGATGTGCCCCGTGCTACTACCCATGTAAATCCGACCCTGGTGAAGACGAATAAAGCTCTCCTGAAAACATCCCTCCAGATGCCGTTGCCAGACCAGGCGGCCGTCGCTCGTTCTTAAAGCTGCAACACCATCCCCGGCTCCGAAGATGACTTTACCATCAACCAGAGTAAGGGAGGTATCGCCAATCGCGCCGATGACCGCAGTTTTCCAGACTAAAGCCAGAGAAGTTTTATCAAAAGCGCGAATTTCGCCGGTGTTCCGGCAATCGCTGTCAAAGCCCGAGCCGACGTAAAGGAAGTGATCGTCTACGGCCGGCACGGCATAAGCAGGACCGGTGGCAGGAAAGGAAACGAAGTCAAAAAAGGGTTTATTGATTACTGGAAAGTAAGTGTAAGAAGTAAAGATTTGAGAAAAAGAGAGGTTAGTCGAGGTATTGTCATGCATCAGGACTTGAGTAGATTTATTAGGCGACACAATCGGCTTAAAAGGAATCTGCGGCAGTGCCTGGGATGTAACGGGCCACCCTATGCCGCCCATGAACAGCAATGATACAACCAGGGCTTCAACAAGATGAATGTTTACCTTCAAGCCATCACCCCTCTGGCAGGATTACGAGATGGCAGGGTGGCATATAAATCAAGCAGTTTGGTTTCCTCAACCTGCCAGCTATACTTGGAAGCTTTTTCCAGCAAATTTTTTTTAAAGCGGCCTGGACCGCCAAGGTCCGGCTGGAACATAAGCTGGATAGCCTGAGCAAAACTATTTGCATCGGCCAGGGGCATGACCAGCCCAAAATCTTCCCCAGCCACAACCCGGCGTAGAAAAGGCAGGTCGTTGGCAATAACCGGCAGCCCGGCTTGAATAAACTCAAATAATTTGTTGGGCGAGCAAAGGTAGTGGTTTAAATCTACCGGTTGATAAGGAATAATTCCCGCATCGGCCGAGGCCGTCCAAAAGAGTAACTCGGCCTGTGACACGGTCTCTTTGAAATGGATTCTATCATTAATCTTCTCTTCGCAAGCTATCTTCGCTAAAACTGCTTTTGCTTCTTCTCCGTAGCCCATGAACACTAAATGAAGCGAGCCGGGGAGATGGGCCATCCCTCGGACCAATTCCGCCAGGCCGCGGTCTAAAGACAGCCAGCCCTGAAACAGTAGTATTTGATGAGCGGCCGGAATTTGGAACTGCTGGCGAAAACGATCTTCTTTGATCGTCGGCTTAAATCCGGCCGGCACGGTGACCGCATTCAGGATGACTTCCGGCTGGGGAACGTGATAACGGCGAGCTATCTCCTCGGCAATGAGAGGGTTGACCGTAATAACCCGGTCACACAGAGAAATTGCACGGGCTTCGACCCGGCTCAGTTCTCGCTTTTGTTTAGCGGTGAGTGTGCCGATTTCGGGATAGAGTTCGTGAGCATCATAGACCAGGGGAATCCGAAGGCGTTTTTTGGCTTCTACCCCCACCTTGAGATAGGGTAAATCGTGGATATGAACGATATCCGGATCAAAGTAAATGATCCGATTGAGCATGGCCTGTTCATGCAGCCGGAGCCCCCTGCTTCTCTGCGACAGATACAAGGCCAGCCTGGTGATGCGAGTCAGAGCGGGTAATTTTTTTTGGACGTACATAATGGCTTTTTCGCGGAAAAAAACGTGGGAACGGGGCGAGTAAAGCCTTTCTAATTTAACCTGCCCGATCCTTTCGTGGCTGGTCAGGCCCTCTTGCCAATCAGCCAGCAGAATGACCTCGTACCCCTGCGCTATCAGTGTTTCGGCCTCTTGCAGGATGCGCCGGTCAATATAGTGGCTGTCAGGCGTGACCATGACTACTCTCATAATATAGGGTGATTGCCATGATAGTGTTGTTGCATTTGTCTAGCCACAGCCAGGCTGTCGTGTACCTGGGCGATATAGGCCAGACCCTGCTGGCCGATTTGGGGCCAGCGGCGGCGTTGATCCATTAACTCCTTTAAAACCTGACCAATTGTGTTGGGATTGGCCGAAATAAGGGGCAGATTAGCCGGGTAGTGCGGGCGGACATCATCCCGAATATAACAAATGACCGGCTTGCCTAAAGCCATCATCTCGACGGCAAAAGCGCCATAAGCGCCGACGAGCAGTTGGTCAACAACCAGGTCGGCGCCGGCGGCCGTTTGGAGGGCCTGCTCGTAAGGCATATTTTCAATGAGTAACAATTTTACCGGATACCCGGCGGCCTGTAAATCGGCGACGGCTCGTTCCAGATAATCGCTCCCCTTAATCATGCGGTTGGAAGGAGCATGGGCAATCACGAATTCTGCATGGCGCTCTCCGGGAGGGAGCGCGGCCACGGCGAGGGCCTGCTCGCGTAAGGGGCTAAACCACTCCAGGTCAATTGGCTGCGGCAGCCAGACACTGCCGGGAACAAATTCTAACAAATCAGGGGTACTGACAAAGACACCATCGGCATATTCTTGGGCTAACGCTACTGCTTTTTTGCGATTGGCGCTGCAAGCCATCGGCCAGTGTTCTTTACAGGCGCTGAACTCGTACTTGGCGATTACTGCTTTGCTGTCCCGAATGTCGCAGCCGCAAAAGTAGAAGAACACTTTCTTACCAAATTGTTTGAGCCAGGGAATATCCGACAAGGCGGAGTAGGTGAGTGAACTGCCGAAGTAAAACTGAAAAACGTCGAAGCGCCAGCTCTGGGTAAGGATTAATCTCAGCAGTTCTACCGAGATGGTAAAGCGGCCGGTGTCTTTGATGAGGTGATCTACCGGGTATTGAAAGCTGCTTGGAAAACAGTAAGCCCTCGCCTCCAGCCCAATGGCCCGTTGGGCCTTGGCCAGGACCCCGGCGGAACCGGCTATATTTTCAATCCCATGAAAAACTCTCATCAGACAACCTGCTCATCAAGATATTTTTGGTACATCTCGCTTCGTCCTAAACCAATCAACCGTTCGTTCCAGGCCGTCTTGCAGGTCTACCACGGGTTTGTAGTTCAGGATGTTTTCTGCCTGGCTGATATCTGCTTGCGAATGGGGTACATCGCCGGAACGGGTCTGCTCGTGGATTAGCTGCGGCTCTCGTCCGGTCACTGTAGCCAATTTTGCCACCAGATCAAGCAGGGTGTAACGCTGGCCGCAGGCAATATTAAAGATGCCGCCGGCGGCTGCCGGAGCTGTACAGGCCAGCAGGTTTGCCTGGACGACATTGGCGATAAAGGTAAAATCCCGGCTTTGCTGCCCGTCTCCAAAAATAGTTAGGGGAGTTTGATTCAACAGGGCGGTA
Source organism: Anaerolineae bacterium (assembly GCA_023382535.1). Next base: position 232,299 of record JAHDWA010000006.1, read on the forward strand.
ATAAAGCGTGGTATGACCGCCGCGTATTGTGAGGTCGGGTCCTGGCGAGGACCAAAAACATTGAAATAGCGCAAGCAAACCGTTTCAAAGCCGTAGAGACGCCAGAAAGTTTGGCAGTACTGCTCCCCGGCCAATTTTGAAATGGCATAGGGCGAGAGCGGGCGAGGACACATTATCTCGCGTTTGGGCAGTTCTGGATTGTCCCCGTAAACCGACGAAGATGAAGCATAAACCAAACGCTTGACGCCCGCATCCTTTGCCGCCTGCAGCATGTTGAGCGTGCCCAGCACGTTGACCTCATTGGTCGTAATCGGGTCACGGACCGAGCGCGGCACCGAGGGCAGGGCGGCCTGATGCAGCACAAAATCCACTCCTGTGACCGCTTCACGTACAATGTGGTAGCTGCGGATATCCCCTTCAATTACTTCGATTTTATCTCTTAACGCGGCTAGATTGGGCCGCTGGCCGGTGGCAAAGTTATCCAGAACTCGTACCCGTTCCCCTCTGGATATTAATTCAGCGGCCAGGTTGCTGCCGATAAAACCGGCGCCGCCCGTAATTAGATAAACAGCCATAAATTTTCTCCTAACTTAAACCGAAGATCAAAGCTAAAGGGAGGGTTTCGCCAAAATTCGTTTTCTACTGATTCTGGCTAGGGGTGGGCATAATAGTAGAGAATTTCACGCAGAATTTTCAGACGATCGAACCAGTTCCGATGTTTTCGTCGCCTTGCCAATAATTCGTAATATTTTGCCTCAACCCGGCTAACTTCTTTGTCAAAATCAGCCTGGGTTCTGACAATTTCCAGGCCATTGCAGGCAATATTATGCCTCAGTTCCTCATCGTTCAACAGGCGGAGCACGCCTTCGGCAATCCCGGGCGGCGATGAATCGACAAAATAGGCGCTTTGCTCATGAGTCACAATTTCCTCGTAGCGGGGCAAGCGCGAGAGAATATTGGGGACCTCACAGCCCATGCCTTCCAGCAAGGTTTGGGGCAGCCCATCCGAGGAAGGCACGGCCACCGTCATTTCCGCCAGGTTGTAATACAGCGGCATCTCGTGGTGCTGAATATGGCCAACAAAGATGATATGATTTGAGAGACCTAATTGTTGAACTTGAGCTGCTATCTGTTTTTTGTAATCTGGATCGGCCGCGTATTCGGTAATAAGCAGTCTAATCTCGGGATGAGCGGCCACAATTTGAGGCATAGCCTCGACAATCAGATGAACATTATAGAACGGCTGGAGTATTTTAGGACTGAGAATCACCCGATGATTGGCAGAAAGACCCAACTGTGTGCGCAATGCGGTCGCATCCATGCGTCGAAAACGAGCCAGGTCAGCTCCCCAGACAACCTTGATAGCTTTTGAGCCAAATCCTCCCAGCTTGTCCAAAACTGTGATGAGATAATCGGACTTAGAAGTGATCAGGTCCGCCCTTTTGAACAGTTGCAGGGTTAGCCATTTTCCGCGCGGGCTGGGGCTGCCCTGTTCTTCAAAAAGGACGTCCCCGCCCATGACGCTAACCACCAGCGGGTGGTAATCGGCCGCTGCGGCCATCCAGGCCCAGCCGTTATAGGCATAATGAATATGGACAATATCGGGGTTGCAGTGTTTCAGTACCCGCCGGAAGTTGTAGAAGAGATGGATCGGATCGGTGTAGGGCGACGTTGATTTTTTAAGAAATCGCGTTGTGACCTTGTTAACCCGGTAAAGGATTGAATTTAAAATAGAGTGGGGAGGACCCACCGGAACGATCTCGGTGATTCCGTCAATGCCGGCGATACTATCACACAGCAAATATACTCGATGCCCCCGTTCGGCGAAGCACTTAACCCGGCTGACCACATGCGAGCTTTGCGAGGAGCCAATCGCACAAATTGTCAGTTTTGGCCGGTGGATTTCATTGACTGTCATAAAGAAGATGCCGTTTATCCACAAAGTGTTGGAACCACAGCTCCAGCATCAACAAAACAAAGATCTTATTGGAGGCATCTTGAGTTCCCTGGCTGTGTTCCTGCACCAGGCGCTTAACTGCATTTACCTCAAAAAGCTCCCGCGCTTTGATAGCCTGCTCGGTCAAGGTATCGTGGATAAATTCACGCAATTGATCCCGCATCCAGACTTTCATAGGCACGTTGAAGCCATGTTTGGGCCGGTAAAGAAGCTCCGGGGGCAGGTATCTTTCCATCGTTTTCTTGACCAGATACTTACCCTCTGTACCCTGTATTTTGTATTCGCCGGGAACGCGAAAGGCCCACTCAACCACGTGATGATCGAGAAAAGGCACCCGGGCCTCCAGGCCAAAGGCCATCGTCATCCGGTCAACCTTGGTCAGCATCTCGCTCACTAAAGTTGTTTTAATGTCGGTATATAACTTACGGGCAAGCTGATCCCCATCCTGGAACTGGTCATAATAGCGTTGGGTGATGTTGTGTGACCAGGCCTTGTTGATGGGCCGCCAGGTTTCGGGTAACAGCAACCCTTCCAGTTCATGGTTTTGGTAACAAATAAATGATTGGACATACCGCTCATCGGATGAGGTCGCCTGGCGTAACTTTTCAACGAGACGACCTGCTCGGTGAGAAGAGCGCCTGATATTCCACGAGTCGGCTATAGTAACTACTTCTTTCAGCAGAGGACGAAAGGCTAAGGGAAGGCGGTTGTTAAGCTCCGGAAAGTGGACATGCCGCCAGGTGTAGCCGGCAAACACCTCATCCCCGCCATCTCCCGTGAGAACTACTTTAACATGCTGCCGGGCCATCTGGGCCAGGAAATAGAGGGCAAAGGAGGATGAAATGGCGAAAGGCTCATCCGCATGCCAGGCAATCTTGGGCAGGGCCTCAACCAGATTAGGGGTAAGATTGAACTCGTGATGTTCGGTTTGACACAAGGAGGCCACTTCTCTGGCATAGGGGCTTTCGTCAAATTCAGAAAGACCGCGAAAGGTGCTGGCGAAGGTCATCATGGGGGTGGACGCCTGCCGATTGGCGAGCGCCACAATGGAACTTGAGTCAACGCCACCGCTCAAAAACGCCCCCACGGGCACGTCAGCCAGCAAATGAGAGCTGACTGTCTTTTGGAAGAGGGTATCAAATTGGTCGCACACCGATTGTAAATCGGTGTGCCCGTTCGTCTGGAAAGAGGAAATGTCCCAGTATTGATATTCTTTAACTCGACCGTTTTCAACACAGAGATAGTGGCCGGGCAAAAGCTTTTTGACGCCCTTAAAAATCGTTTCCGGGTCAGGGATGCTCATAAAATGTAAGAAATCGCTCAAAGCGGTTTCATTTAAGGTTGAGGGTAAGGTACGATCAGCGAGCAGGGCCTTGAGTTCCGAAGCAAAAATCAGGTGCTGCTGGTCGTAATAGTAGAACAGAGGCTTAATACCCAGCCGGTCCCGCGCCAGCAGTAAGCGCTGTCGCCGGGCATCCCAGATGGCGAAAGCATACATCCCATCTATTTTCTTCAGAAACTCCGGCCCGTATTCCTCATACAGGTGGATCAAGGTTTCGGTGTCGGAGGTGGATTTAAGCTGGTGGCCCTGAGAGCGCAAGGCTGCCGTAAAATCGAGGTGATTATAACACTCGCCGTTATAGGTAATCCAAACCGTACCATCCTCGTTGGACATGGGTTGATGTCCCGCTGCCGACAGGTCTATGATGGACAGGCGGCGATGGCCCAGGCCAATATTTCCAGCCACATAATAGCCAAAGTCATCCGGCCCGCGATGCGCTATCAGATCGGTCATCCGCTGCAGGAGCGACATTTGCACCGGGGTTTTTGGATCAAAACAGTAAATACCGCTTATTCCGCACATTTTCCCTATAATCCACAGCTTGAAGCATTAATCATAAGATACTCCTATTGCGGCAGAATCCGAAAATTGGTCCACTTGGAATTCTCATTTTTGTTCTTATACCTTTTTGCATGGCCCGTCAGGAAACTACTTTAAGCAAGGCCTGAACGCGATGGGGGTAAGTGTGCTCGGCCATAACATATTCGTAGGTGCGCTCGACCATAGCCTGACGGTAGCTTTCGTCTTTGAAGCAGTCTATCGCTTCATAAATATTAGAAAGATCTTTTTTTACGCTGATGTAATGTTCATCAGCGTTAAGAATACCGTTATAATCCCCCTCTAGCAAAATTTGGCACGTTTTGGCGCCAATCGGCTCAAAGTGACGCGACGATATACTTTTGCCTGAGACCAGGCGCGGCTGGTTTTGATAAAAGCGTTCAAAAACTTCTTCAAAGGTAGCCTGCCGGTTTTCATTCAAATTATAATCCCTGGCGGCTGTCAGGAGGCGGCCTCGATCATTTAAATAGTAAGTGCCCGACTCCGCGCCAATGATGCTGTGACACATGTTAAGAAATTTAGCCCACTCTGTCCGGGGGATGCGCTGGGTACGGATTTCGCAGGTAAGCCCCAAATTTGCCCCCCGGGTTTCAAAAAAGCGGATCAGATCCGTCCTTTCCTTGTCACCCACAAAAGGCCAGTAAATATCGCCGATAAAGCCGACGTCAATTGTACGCTGAGAGCCGGCTATAGGATAATAGACTTTGGGGTTCAGGGCATGCGGCATTGACAATAAGTGGCTCCGATCACACTCCTGGTAGAGGTAACGGGCTGCCTCGAGGGGCAACTGGCTGCAGATAAATTCTGCTTCAACCGAGCGAATAAAGCCGATCTTTTCGTCCAGAAGATCATATTCATTGCCGATAAACACCACCAATTTGCCGCGCCGGCGTTGAAACCAGCCGGCCGTCTTGAGCAGTAAGGTCATATCATCGCCGGCAGCGGCGTGCGAGACAACGATGAGATCATAACGATGGAGCATCAGCAAACAGCGCGAAAAGTGCACCAGGTTATTGATATTGCAGACCTCAACATCCAGTTCGGGCGCGGCGCAAAAAGCATCGCGCCAGTCCTGGACGTAAGATAAGAATTCGTGGAAATCACGCAGATGGGCAAACATATCTACTATCCCTGGATAACGCTTTAGAAAAGCAGGGGGTTTGGCCCCATCTTTGTAGCCAAAGATGCCGCGCAGGATGGTATCTGTTTTAATGACCGTTGGCCCGGTGGCATTGGCGTCGAGATAAAGTGTTTTGAGACGATCTTTCTTCATAATTTATTGAGGTTCTTAGCCAATAACCTCTCGCAACAAATCTTGTAGAACCTTCTCCTCATGCTCCCAGCTCAATTCTTCTTTAGCCAGGCATAAATTCCGCTTGTATTGCAGCGCCAATTGCGGATTGTTTATGAGTTGCATAATGGCCGCGCTGATGGATTGGGGCGATTGAGGGTCAACCTGTAAGCCTACTTCATATTTATCGGCAATTCGCTTTATTTCCGGCAAATCAGGATAGAGCAGGGGCAGTTCGGCAGCGATAGCCTGAAAAAAACGATTGGGTAAAGAGTATTTGTAGTCAACGGATTTAGAGTAGTAAAGAACGACCGCCACATCTGCGCTCCGAATAAACGGCACAACCTCATCCGGTTTGACCGGCGCTACAAAATGAATTCGCTGCGCCAACCCTTTCTTTTGAACCGTTTCCAGGTAGGGGGAGTACCCGTTCCCAATAAAAGCGAGATGAACATTTGTTGGAAGAACAGACAACGCCTCAAACATCTCCTCGATGGCCATGCCCGGTTTGGCGTGCCCCACAGAAACCAGCAAGACATGATCAGCGCGTAAGTTAAGGTGCTTGCGGAGGTGCTGTCCTGACTCCCGGTCAAGGCGCAAATCGTGGGCATTGCGGATGATCACAGCCGCGCGACCAAATTTTTTTTGGATTAGCCCGGCAATACCGTCATTAACGGTAACGACGGCAGCGGCGTGCTGCATACACCGCTTTTCGATTATTAATTCGAACGGCATCACCCATCTGGCCCAGAAGGTGGATAAACTTTCCTCATCTTCCAACTGGGAATAAAAATCGTGGGCATCGTAAATATATTTGGCGCGATGCCTCAGACAAAGTAAATAGACCGCCGGAAACTGATAAAAAGCGTGCAGGTAATACAGCGAGGCTTTGGGAGTATATTTTAAGGGTAAAAAGCCATACTTGTAAAAAAAATTGTAAGCATATCGCAGAAAATGGACCGGATTAGAAACGAGCAACTCCCGGTAGGCCTGCCGCGTTCTGTACCAGAAAGTGAGGATGATATGTTTGATTTTACGCCTTATCCGGCCAGGCAGCGCCTTGATTCTATACCAGGCAGCGCCAAGATACGCATAAGCCGGGTAGAAAGCTGTTTTGACGGGTTGGGGAAACTTCTTAAGGAATGAGCGGACCGGACTTGGCCGTGGTTCGGATAATACAGGCACAGGAATGTCCTGGGTTAAGGATGTAATTCCTTCTGGATCAGCTTCTTGATTAACCGGAACTGAGGTCACGGCCTCCGCTTGAGTTTCAACAGGTTGATCCGGGGGAATGGGCTGAACAACCGTACACAATTTAAAAGGCAAAGTTACCCCGTTAAAATTGCTTTCCATCCCCTCCACTACAATTGATGTATAACCAAAACGAGCCACAGAAGCCGCCTGCTTGAAGGTCCGGCTGTCGGCCTGGACTTTGAGTGGGGTTATAGAAACGATTATCTTTGAATTATCTTGGGGAGCCTCAAGCAAGGTCATAGGCTTTCAACCACAGCGACAGATTCAACCAGCGCCAGGGCGCAAAATTCAAAATTTGATGAGTTTCCAGCCAATTTAAATAAGCTTCCGCTTTATCTGGAATGATAAAAGGATGCAGCCTGTTTTCAGCCAAAGCTTGCTTAATGAGCGGCTGGAGCACCTTCTGCTGCCAGTGGCGCTCTGGTGTGGCAAAGCCCATCTTGCGGGCACGCCGGCGGATTTTCTCAGGAATTACGCCGCTGATAGCATCGCGCATCACCCGTTTGGTGAGACCATCGCGGATCTTGAGCTGGGACGGCAGGCTAAAGACAAACTCGACCAGCCGGTGATCCAGAAATGGAACGCGGCTCTCAACCGAAAAAGCCATTGAATTTCGGTCTTCGTATCTCAGCAAGGGAGGCAGATTGTTGAGAAACGTGAATTGATATAAAACATTGTTTAGGTACTCAACATCATCAAAGGGTTTGATATTAAAATTGGCTAAATATCCACTACCATTTTGGTAGCGTTCTCCCAGGTCTGGCCTGATCCAATCAATGGCTGGGGCAGCCGCAGCCGTGGGTTTATATGAGAGCAGCTTGCGGGTTAAGTCACCTCCGCGGCCAGGCAAAAGCGCCAGCCAGGGCTTGCCTTGCAGGCGGGCATGGCGCCAGGTTTCCCACAAAAGCTGGAAGTGCCGCCGTTTGGCTGAAAGCTCCAAAAAGTAATAAGGTGACAGACTGATATAACCGGCCAGTTGCTCGTCGGCCCCCTGTCCATCCAGAACCACCTTTACCCGTTGCTGGTGAATGAGTTTAAAAACCGACCATTGGGCAAAAATACTGGTCGAGCCAAATGGTTCTTCTTGATGCCAGACAAGCTGCTCCATCTCTTGCAGTAATTCGGCCGGGGTAGGATAGATAAAATGAGCCTGAACGCCGGTGGCTTTTATCACCTCCTGCATATACTCCAATTCATTGGCCTCTTCTGCTTCAAAGTGCGAGCTAAAGGTATATTGAATATCGCTCTTGTCCTCGTTTTTGAGCAGTTGGCTCATGAGACAAACAATAGCCGAGCTGTCCAGCCCGCCCGACAGGCAGCTACCCACTTTAACATCGCTGCGCAGGTGGAGGCGAACGCTGTCTATCAGTAAACGACGAAATTCCTGGGCCGCCTCAGCCGGCGTGATGTCAGGATTGAGAACAAATTGGGGAGGATAGTAACGTTCCTGGTTCAGAGTCGCATCGGCCAGGGAGAGGGTCAAATTGTGCCCTTGCGGAAGTTTGCAGATACCGGCAAAAAAAGTCTCTTCCCCCCAATCAACCGCTTCATAGGCCAAATATTCATACACTGCCTGTTCATTGACTTTTCTTTGAACAAAGGGGAAACAGAGCAACTGCTTAATTTCCGAAGCAAAAGCAAAACGCCGGCCATCATAATAGTAGTGAAAAGGCTTGATGCCAAACCGATCGCGCGAGCAAAACAGGCGGCCCTGTCTCAGGTCGGCCAGGGCAAAAGCCCACATCCCTACAAAACGCTGCACGCAATCCTCGCCCCAGGTTTCATAGGCATGCAGGATTACTTCCGAGTCTGATTGGGAATGAAAAATATGCCCGGCGCGCTCCAGCTCAAGCCGCAGTTCAACGAAGTTGTAAATCTCGCCGTTAAAGACCAGCCACAGCGTTTTATCCTCGTTGCTCATGGGTTGAAGCCCGGAAGGGGAGAGATCAATAATGGCCAGGCGGCGGTGGCCAAGCGCCAGCGTCATTGAACGCATGGCCGATTCATCGGGCAGTTGGCCCTCATCCAGGGAAATGAAGTAGGTATCAGGCGCGTTTGAATTAAAACAGCCGAATCCCTGGCCATCGGGACCGCGATGGCCGGCCGTGTTGTTCGCTGCCTGCAAGGCAGCCCGGTAAGGACTCAAACCCTCGCTGCAAAAAAGGCCGGTTATACCACACATAATTCTTACCCAGTTTTATAAAGCCTGTACACGCCGCCGATACCGGCATGTTTCCCTTCATACATGGGATAGCCACTTTCGTCATAGGTTAAAGCGCGCAAAAACTCGCGATGCTCGACGCCCAAACGTTCGTCTGCCATCGCCTGCTGGCCCAGCTCTTTCAAGATCAGCAGCTCGTGTAAAGAAAGATACCCCCCCACATATTCGGCTTGAAAGCCGGCTCGATTGCAAATGGCGATAAATTCCTCAGGTGTGTGACATCGGGCGATGGGACAATCTTCACTATCCGTAGTTTTGGCAAAAGCATCTTCCAGACTGAGGCCGGGAAACGCATTTTCCAAAACCATTTTAATATAAGCCGTGTGCAGGTGCAGCCATAAACTATTACGATTATAAACCATGAGACAAGCCTGCCCATCCGGCTTCAATATCCGCTGAAATTCTTGGAGAATGGCATCAGGATGGCTGGTATGATGCAGAACGCCTTCACAGTAAATATAATCCACCGAGGCGCTATCCAGAGGAATCTCCGGATTGGAGTCAGTGATTTGAATTAATTCCATTCGCTCAGGATTTATATCGTGCAGCGCCAATCTTTTAGCGGCAATGCCGAGGGCCTTGGCTGAAATATCAACCCCGATAACTTTTTTGGCCTGAGTATGCACCAGAAAACCAACCAGGTCATTTCCCGGCCCGCAGCCATAATCAAGTACCACTTGATGATCGTGCTGCCCATATAATTGCATAAACTCCCGAAACAAGGGATATTGGTCAAATCGCCACTCCAGGTAGTCAAGCGACTCCTGGGCCGATTTAAACGGTAAAGCATAGACGGTAAAATCTCCCCAATACGAGTCAACCGAAGTGGGCGCAGACTCTCCCGGCTTTTTTATCGGCGGTAATTCTCCGAGCCTGGGCCGCTTTCCTAAACGCAAAATATTTTCGGCAAACCTCTGGACCCTATTCATAGAAAACCTTCTCTCATTTTAGTATCTTAAACTAAACATGATGACCAGCATTAGCCCTGCCGAAATAACGGCGCTGCCTAAAGCAAGCAAGACAGCAAAAATGATAGCCTCTTTACGGCTTATCTGCAGTTGAGTTTTTATCTGCTGCTGCAAATCTTCCTGAATTTGGGCATGACTCTCCAAATGGGCCTGCAGGTCGTCAAAATGTAGCTGGATGTAATGCTGCAATTCATTAACCCGTACCTCTAATTGACCGGTCAATTCACCGATATACTGTCTGGCCTCCAGGAGTTTCGCTTCTTGCAAAGCATAGTTGTGACGTTCGGCCGCCAGTTGTCTTTCTAAAGCAGCAATCACTTTTTCTGAGGTTTGCATAAGCTCTCCTGGCCTTTCTAACGCCTGAGGCAGCGATTGATAGTTGCAGATGGCCTGTTCGATCTGTTTGGCGAAGGCCCGGTAAGTATAACGATCGCTCAAATAAATTTCTTCATAGGCGCACTCTACCATATTCTGCACAAATTGGCTATCGCGCAGCTTCTCCAATGCTTCATCTACGTTAGAAAAATCCGGTTTAAGGGGAATATAATGTCTATCCGCTTCCAGGACGCCCTTATAGTACCCTTCAATCAATAGCTGGCCCGTTTTGGCAATAACGGCCTCAAAATGGCGGGGGGTTACCGTCAAAAGCCGGTAGTCATCCCAACCCGGCGGCATACGGGCGGCCACTTCGTCAAAGTTTAGCCCCGGATTCGCTTTCAAGATAGCCCTGACCTGGGCTTTAACCTCACCCCGCCAATCAATAACGCTGTAACCACCCTGCGTTCCGATCACGGCCTTACCGGAGGCGATAAAATCTGTCCAGGCCTGGCCCAGGATGGCGTCCTCGGGCCGGGTCGAGATGTCAACATTGAAACCCAGCGCCTCAGCCCGTGGTGCGACGATTTCAGCTACGAGCGATTTCACCCTGCCGGCGCTCCCGAACCAAAAGGGCAGCTCTCTGGCCCGATAGACAATATCCTTAGCTCGTTCCGCCAGGGGCAGTAATCTCTCCGCGTATTGTTTGGCAATCGTTTCGTCAATATAACCCGGCAGGCAGGGATAAATGGCGGCGTAGTTGCGCATGAGCGGGTAGAGGGGTCCCTCCGGAGTATAGTGGACACTAAAGATGACCGAAACTCCCCACTCGAACAACCACTCGTCCAATAAACCTGCATGATCCCCTTCGTCCTGGGGAATAGCTATTTTAAGGCCGTCCAGTTCGCCAATCCAACTAAAGAGCCGCTTCCAGCGGTATAGGGCCATGGCATCCCAGTGGAAAGCCAGGAATGAATAGTGCAGGATGACAGCATCGAATGTCGTTTCATGCACCCAGGGCGGCGCTGCCAAAGACTCTTCGCCCAACTGGCCAGATGGATAGTCGTCAAAGGCATTGTAATAGGTAATATCGTGTTTAACGTCGCTCGCCTCAAGCGTCCGCAAGTGTTGGATAATGGTTAAGCGAGTGTGATCAAGGCTGTAGGGATTGTAATATATAACTAAGATTCGTTTCGGATTGGTGGACATGGGTAAATGTATTCGTGAAAACGGTCAGGATGGAGGGCTATATAATTAAGAATTTTGTCGTAATCCTCAGCTAATTCAACTGGCCCCTCCGAACGGTTTAATGCAGGGAGGGCGGTATCTTTTTGTCGAAGGGGCAGCGATTGCGAGGCAAAGTACCTGTTTATTTTGGCTGCTTCATGGCCCGTCTGGTTACATACGTTTTCGTACCAAAGTTCAATATATTTTCCCCGGCTAAAACGTCTTAAATCCGCGCCGATGCTTTTGTTGTACTCGTACTGTTGCTCCACCACCTGTTCCCAGTAGGGCCGTTGTTGAATCTCCCGGTAATTGGCGGTGGTAGCCGAGTTCCAGGTGTAGGGAGAGCCGCGCCGGTATCTGGCCTCCAGGTCTGAGAGGGCGCTCCGCCCTATATCCCGCCGGACCCAGATGAAGTGCAGATTGGGGAAGAGCGAGGTCAAGGCTCTGATGCGAAAACAGTTCCAGGCGTTTTTGGTCACGATGGCCTGGCCGGTCATCTGGTAAATGGTTTGCATGGTCAGGGTAAAATGAGCCACCCGGCCCGGCAACACTTCGGCGCTGCGCGTTTGGGCGGGATGCTCGCCCCCAAACCAGTTTTTAAAGATCAACGAAGCCTCGGAAGGTTCCCACCATTCTTTCGTTTTGCCGTAGGCGCTGCTGTAGCCAACCGGGCCGGGCCGGCCAAGCTGCAAAGCCAGGGCTGCCCCAATAACAGGCTGCTCGGCAAAGTGATCGTTAATCAGGTTAGCGAAGTAGAAGAAATCGAAATGATTAATGACCAGTTGGTAAATAAGCGTACTGCCCGTGCGCGGCGAACCCAGGATAAAGACCAGGGGCAGCTCCTCTACCCCGGCCTGCCGGGAAAATCTTTGAAAAAAAAGCTGTTCGCTTTCCAAGAACGCCCTGGTCACTGCTCGTCTGCTTTAATCAATTCTAAAACGGCAGCTTCAAGCACCGGGTACACAATCTCAAAATAAAGATCGTGGCCGCGCTCGCTGAGGTGAAGGAGATCGGGCGCAGGCAGGAGTAACTCTGCCAGCAGGTCGGGTCTGTCTTCGGTATAGGTTTTAAAGGCCTGCTCAACATCGTTCAAAGTCACCGGACCGGCTGAGTTAGCGGCAACCTCGCGGATGACCTGGTTATACTGCTCGTTGCTCTGGCGGTAAGAAATGTTGGTTAAAGGCAGCACCTGATCTCGCCCGCTGGGATGATTGGTATTTAAGAGAACTTGCTTTACCCCAACGTTAAAGGCGCGGGCAATGATCTCTTCCAGGTTGGCGGCGAAGGCTTTGGGACTAACCCTGGGCAGGCCCCGGTCGCTTTGCCAGTAATTACAGTCATTCATGCCAAACTGGACCAGCAGCAGGTCAGGCTGTTGGGACTGGATTTCATAAGGCATCACTTCCAGGGCCTGGCGGGTGGTCCGGCCATTGGCCGAGGCATTGGCGACGATAACGGGGCGATGATACCTTTGGCCCAATTCACTCAACTGGGCGGAAGTTCTGGTGACCCAGCCCCGGTGGAGGGCCACATGCTGCCCGACGCAAATGGAGTCGCCAAACAGGAATACTTTGATCTCGTTCAAGATGCTTGTCTATCTCCCCGGAGCGATACTAAACAAACCTGCCTGCCGTTAGCAAACAGGCTGGGCGGGTTTTGGAGTAACAGATCAAGCTGCGGCTCCTGGATGCGGTCAACGTACTTCTCCAGGATGCGCTTAAGCTGCGCTCCATCCCAGGCCATGATATGAAAAACCTCGTCAGCGCCCACTCGCTTAACTTTATACCAGCGTGGTGCGTTATAGTAGGTTAGCGATAATCTTATTTCCTGGCAGATCGGCATAAACTTTTGTAGAAAAAGTTCAAGTCGCTGATCTACATTAGGGAACAAGTCATTGGCAATGACAAGATCGTAGTAAGCTTCGGGCTGAAACTCGTACCAATCGCTGTTTATCCAAAAATTTCTCCCCAGCGATCGCTGGATAACCTCTAGCAGCTCAGGGGGGTCATGAGCCAGGATGTCTAATAAAGTATAACCGTGATTTTTCACCAGCAACCGGGTCAGAGAACTGTAGCCGCCCCCCACATCCAGGATATTCCTGGCTTTGGCTGAGCCGGAAAGAAGCTCTCCGTATATGTGAGCGTAAATCATACGTTTTGGCAGAGACTCCAGGAGCCATTTATGTGAAGCAAAGTGATCATCTTCTTCATTGGTGGCAGTTGTATTCAACAGTCTGAAAATAAAGTCGCTTTCAGCCCATTTTCTTTGCAAGGTGTGATCAAATACTAGCATGTCATCCCAGTCTCCACTGTACTGGGTAACGATAAATTACGCTGTCAAATAACTCTTCATTTCCTACAACTTGAAATTCATAACTTCGATCAATGAGATCGTAACGATACTGTTTATCTATAACCCTTTCAAATATGGCTACTGAAAAAACATAGGCGCCATTTCCAAGATTAAGGGGAGGTAAGTCAAGGTAGAGTTCTTTCTTCTCATCGACTCGAAAATCTAAAGGCATTGATTCGCCAGGAAACTTTGTCACTAAAACACCATCTAAACGATAGAGCGTCGCTGTTGGGACCAAACAATAATGTCCGTCTCGATGGGCTAGCACTTTTAGGCTTAAGATTAATGGGCTGCCAACCGGAAAAACGGCCTGTTCCTGGCCATCGGCTCCCAGCAGCAGTACTTTTTCTATCGTCAGCGAGCCTTCGCCGGGCCAGCGGGTGATCGAACGAGCAGGAGTTGCCCGTGAATTAGCATCTGGCTGCGCTGCCCGGGATGTTCCATTCTCCGGGATAACGCCGCTTTCTTCCGCTAAACCAGGGAGAGAAATTTTCCACTCAGACCAATCAGCATTGCTGTGCGGCAGTTCAACCTGACGGTGTAACACTTTACCATTTCTGGTCAGGGTCAGGGTCAACCGGGCCGTCTCGTTGCAGCGATAGCGGACCTGGTAAGCATAGCGGGCGTCGCTGAACAAGGCGTAGGCGTAAAAAACAACCTCGCCCAGGGCGCTGCCCGGGCCATCGGGCTGGATTCTCAGGCTCCGGCAGTAACCCTGTCCCACGCGCCGTGGCTCCGACCAATTACTGCCGTTTAACGCTACCAGAGCCGTGTGCGACCAGTTTCCGTCCTGAACATCTCCGACTTTCAATGTTTCTTCTATCTGATCCTCTTTTAACAAGGTGATCTCGGCAATATCGCACCAGGCCCCCGGCTCACCCTCCAGCCGGAAGGCCAAAACCATGGCGTCGCCATATCCATCTACCTGCGCCGGGTCATAGCTGCCCAGGTGGCGCTTTTGGTTTTTGGCTCTCAAGCGGCGGTCTTCCAGCTTATGGATGAACTCTTCGTATGCTTTGATGACTTCCAGGCTGGGTCCGCGCTTAACAATCCGGCCCCGCTCGATCCAGATGCACTCGTTACAGTAGCGGACAATCTGGTCTAAAGAGTGCGAGACCAACAGCACCGAGGCGTCACCTTCCGCAACCAGTTGCTTCATCCGCTCGGCGGATTTGCTGGCAAAGTACGCGTCTCCGGCTCCCAGGATTTCGTCAATGATCAAAATGTCGGGTCTGAGAGTCGTCGCCGTGGCAAAAACCAGCCGGGCCTGCATCCCGGCTGAATAGGTTTTGAACGGTTGGGCCAGAAATTGGCCTAGTTCGGTAAACTCGGCAATATCTTGCGTAGCTGCCTGGATTTCCCTGGAATTGAACCCCTGGTAAGTTAAGGCGGCCCGGATATTCTCATGGCCTGTAAATTCGGGGTGAAAGCCGGCCCCCGCCTCTAACAGGGCCTGCACCTGTCCGTCTACGTACACGGTCCCCTCGGTCGCCGGCAAATTGCCGGTGATCAACTTGAGCAAAGTGCTCTTGCCGGCCCCATTTCGTCCAATAATGCCCAGGCGGCTGCCCTTTTTCAGCTCTAAATTAATGTCACGCAGCGCCCAAAACTCGCCCGGCTTAATGCGCCGCCAGGGGGTGAGCCAGACCAGGCCCAGCCCATCCAAAAAATTATCCAGGCGTGATGGATAAATCTTGTACATTTTGCCCACACCGGAAAGTTGGATGGCGATCTGGTCAGACATAATCAATCAATACTCGTTTGGCCCGGCTAAAGAAATAACCGCCGAGCGTGAATAACCCAACCGATAAAGCTATCAAAATCAAGCTGTTCCCCCAGCCTGGCAGCCGGCCTAAAATCATGATGGACTGATAGGCCACTACGAAATAAGCAAAGGGGTTTAGAATTAAAAGAACTTTTAAACTGGGCGGTACCATTTCCGGGGTATAGGCAATGGGTGAGACAATCATCAGCGCCAGTAGAATGATGCCCATCAGGTTCTGCAAATCCCGGAAGACCAGATTGATCAGCGATAAAATCCAGTTTAACCCGATCAGCGCCAGGATATGCAGCCCCCAGATCACCGGCAGCAGCACCACCGTCCACGACATCGTTCCGGTCAGCGCCAGAGCAGCAATAATCGCCGCGAAGCCAACCACCATCGGCACCTGGCTCAACAGGACTGATTTGGCAGGAGCCAGATCAATCGGAAAGACGGTATTACTCAGCACTGACTTATTCGCTACGACGGCGCTGACCCCCCCCACCAAGGCTTCACTGGTCATTAAAAAGGGGACTAACCCGGAAAAGATGAGCAGGACGTACTGCACGGGCGACAGGCCGGGTACTTGCACCCGGAAGATGATCAGATAAATCCCGGCGTAGATTGCCAGAAACAGAAGGGGGGTTAAAACAGCCCAGCCCAGCCCAAAAACCGAGCCGGCGTAACGAGCCTTTAGTTCATTGAGCGCTACCTGCCACAACAAACGGCGGTGGCTCAACAGGAGTTGAGATGAATGGTAGGGGACTGAAAACTTCACAGTACTCAAGGTAGCCGTCCGTTTAACCAGCCAGGGTTAATATTTCTTGGATGAGGGCGGCAGCCTGGCCGCTGCCGTACAAAGCGGGCCGGGCTGCCGGCGGGGTAAAAGACTCAACAGCCCGGACAATCAAGCCCGTCTCTGCCCCGGTTAAAACATTCCAGCCAGTTTCGACGGTTTCGACCCATTCGGTTTGGTCACGTAAAGTGACACACGGCACACCCAACCAGTAGGCTTCTTTTTGCATACCACCGGAGTCGGTTAAGATCAGGCGGGCCGCTTGCTGCAAGCGAATCATATCTGCATAGCCTACCGGCTCGATTAATCGTACATGCGGGGCCGGGGTATAATCCAGATCCTTCAGAATTTTCCGAGTGCGCGGATGAACGGGAAAGATGAGGGGTTCGTTCAAGGAATCAAAGGCGGTTAGAATAGCGCGCAAACGGGTAGTATCATTGGTGTTTTCGGCCCGGTGGACAGTCGTCAGCAAGTAACCTCGTTCGGTCAGCTCTAATCTGTCCAGTATGTTTGATTGGGTTTCGGCGCGTTGGACGGCCCAGGCCAGGGCATCGGCCATCACATCGCCGACAAGATGGACGCCGCGTTGAACCCCTTCGGCGGCCAGATTATCTACGGCAGTTTGGCTGGGGCAAAACAGCAACTCTGATAGCTGGTCGGCTACGACCCGGTTGATTTCTTCGGGCATCATCCGGTTAAAACTGCGCAGGCCGGCCTCTACATGGGCTACCTTTTGGTGTAATTTAGCTCCTGCCAGAGCACCGGCCAGGGTCGAATTGGTGTCTCCGTAGATCAAGACCCAATCCGGGTTTTCCGCTAAAAGAATTTCTTCAATTCGGGCCAGCATTTGCCCCGTTTGCCAGCCGTGCGAGCCGGAGCCAACTTCTAAATTAGCATCTGGCGCAGGCAAATCCAATTCTTCAAAGAAAATCCGCGACATTTGGTAGTCATAATGCTGCCCGGTATGAACCAGTATCTCTTGGTGCTGCTGTCGCAGCATTTGACTAACCACCGCAGCTTTGATAAATTGGGGCCGGGCGCCGACAATCGAGACAATTTTCATCCCGCTTGTTCCTGGAATAGCTCTGCTGCCCTGGTCAAAGGTCCAAGTTCAACCCCGACCGGCTTGGTGCCTTGGCCCAGGCCGCGATAAATTAAGCCCGCCGCCTGAGCCTGAGCTGAATCAAAAACATGCCGCCCATCAATGAAAATAGGCGTGCGCATTACTTTTCGGAGCAGCCCAAGATCTAAATGATAATAGCTTTGGTGTTTTACCATCAAAACCGCCACATCGCATCCGGCGGCTCGTTCCAGGAGGTCGCCTTGATATTGAGGTATCCAGGGATCATGGATGACTACTTCCGCCCCCTGAGTGTGCAGATGCTCAACCATTACCGCGCTAAAGCTGTTGCGGGTGTCGTCGGCATTTTCCAGATATGAGTAACCTAACACCAGGACCTTGGCCTGTCCTATTTCTATCCCAACCTCGCTTAAGGTTTCAAGGGTCAAGTCGGCCATATGCAAGGGCATATGGTCGTTAATAGCGCGGGCTGTGCGGATCATTCTGGGTTCAAAACCATAACTGGCATTGGCGATAAGTAACCAGGGATCCTTTGGAATACAGTGCCCGCCAACCCCGGCTCCCGGCAAGTGCATTTGCCGGTAAGGAGATTTGTTTACCAATTCTCTTATTTGCCACACATCGGCCCCCATGTCCTCGCATAACAGGGCCATCTCGTTGGCAAAAGCGATCTGGACATCTCGATAGGCATTTTCCATTGTCTTGACCAGTTCGGCGGTCAGGCAATCAACCGGGTCTAAATTGGCCTCGACAATGTAGCGATAAAAGTGGCAGGCAATCTCGGCGGCTTCGGGACTCATCCCTCCCACCACCCGGTGACAGTTATGAATGTTCGCCAGCAATTTACCGGGCATAACTCGCTCTGGACAATGAACCAGGTAGAAGTCCTCGTTGACGCGCAGGCCGGACTGCTCTTCCAACAGAGGTTTGACCAGCATGGCCATCGTTCCGGGGGCAATAGTTGACTCAATAATAACCATTGTGCCCCGAGCGAGATGGGGTCCCAGATCGGTCAACGCCGCAGTGAGGGCCTGGTAATCCGGTTTTTTGGTAGACGGATCTATGGGCGTCTCTACCGCCAGCAGTACAATCTGGGCGCTTTTACACACCTGGTAATCAGGTGTCGCCGTGAATTTGCCTTCAGCAACCATCTGGCTCATAAGCTCGGCCAGGCCTGGCTCTTTACCATCAATGGGGCATTCGCCCCGGTTGATTTTGTCTACTTTGTCTTGCCGGCGCTCCAAACCCAAAACGGAAAAGCCAGCTTGGGCGAACAGACAGGCTACGGGTAGCCCGACATAGCCTAAACCTAACACGACCAAATTCGCTGTTTGGTGCTCAATTGCTCTGAGTAAGTTGTCTTTCACCTGGGGGGTCTCCTTGTGATATAAAAGGTTACGAATTGAAGGCAATACTTCTACCTTCACGGCCCGATTGCACCAGAGCCTGGGCCAGGCCGAGCGCTATCAGGCCATCCTCACCACTTACCGGTACAGGTTTATCCTCTAATACGGCCTGAACAAATCCTTCGAGTTCGGCCTTAAGCGGCTCGTACTTACGGACCGGGTATCGAATCATTCGGCCTTCACTTACGCCGCGCAGCAAACTGATGGCGCTCCATGACTCGTCATTCGTCTCTGCATTTTCGTAAAAGTAGAGGTCTTGAGTAAGATGGTCTACCAGGAACATGCCGCGTTCGCCGGTTACGGTCAGTTCACGGACTTTTGTGGGGGTGAGCCAGTTGATATCAAGCACCCCAATCGTGCCATCGGCCAGCCGCACCGATCCAACCAGGATATCCTCGTAGGCCGAATGGAGTCTTTGCTCCGTTTCCGCATAAACCCGCACTGCCTCTTGGCCCGTCAGATAACGGATCATATCCAGATCATGGGTAGCCAGGTCAATCACTACTCCAACATCCTGAATCCGTGTTGGAAAAGGTCCTAACCTTCGACAACGTACCTCGAAAATACGTCCCAATTCACCCGTGATTAGCCGTGTTTTGAGCGCCTGCACCGCTGGATCAAAACGGACAATATGGCCAACCATAAGCTTGCGACCCAGGATGTTAGCCCGTTCGATGAGTTCCTGGGCTTCTTCCTTTGTCGCTGCTATCGGTTTTTCAATAAGGATGTGGCAACCTGCCTCCAGTGCCGCCAGAGCTACTTGATGATGATGCCGGGTTGGTACGGCGATTGTCACAATTTCAGGCTGAGTTTCCTCTAAAAGCCGACAACCGTCGGTGAAGGCGGCGGTATGGTACAATTGAGCAATTCGTTCCCCTGCTTCTCGGTCTGCATCGGCCACTCCTACTAACCGGGTATTGGACAGTTGATTGTAGATACGAACGTGGTGTTGGCCCATTGCTCCCACGCCGATGACTGCTGCTTTTAACATCTAGCTCCTAATCTGGACAAACCAGAGCCAACAGGGCTGGCAACAAAATTACACAAATTTAACGGTATAGCTCGTAACCTTAATAAGCCGTATCCCTGGCCTCTGGACTTCCGGGAGAATTGAGGTGAAACTTACAAACGGACGGTTTTATGATGAGGAGTTTGAATTCCCTTCAAAGCGTTACGTGTATCTACCACAAGGCGACCTTTTTGGCCTACCGCTTGCCAATCATAAAGGCTATGATTCGTCACAATGACGACGCAATCAAACTCTGCCAGAGCGTTTTCCCAATCCGTTGAAGTGAATTCATGTCCGTTTAAGCTGAAACTGGGCACATACGGATCGTTATAAGCGATCTCTGCGCCCTTGTGCAAAAGCAATTCAATGATGTCTAACGCCGGACTCTCCCGCATATCGCCGATATTGGCTTTGTAAGCCACACCTAAAACAAATATCCGCGAGCCTTTAACCGGCTTACCTGCCTCATTCAACGCATCGGCCACTTTGGTAACCACGTACTGCGGCATACTAAAATTGACCTCTTCCGCTACTTCGATGAAGCGGGCGCGATAGTTGAGGGTTTGCAGCTTCCAGGAAAGATAGCGGGGGTCAATGGGGATACAATGACCTCCTAGCCCCGGCCCTGGATAGAACGAGGTAAATCCATAAGGTTTGGTACTGGCGGCGTCAATGATTTCCCACACATCCAGTCCTAATTTGTCGCACATTAAGGCAACTTCGTTCACCAGCCCAATGTTGACCGCCCGAAAGGTATTCTCTAACAATTTGACCATCTCTGCCGCCCTGGGCGAGGAAACAGGCACAATGGTGTCAATGGCGACACTGTAGAGCGCCTGAGTTGCAGCCAGACAATCAGGGGTCATCCCGCCGATGACCTTGGGGGTGGTGCGGACTGTGTAATCGGTCCGGCCCGGATCAATTCGCTCCGGGGAAAAGGCCAGGAAAAAATCCTCGCCCACCTGGTAGCCATTCTTGACAATCCGGGGCAAAATAATCTCTTCCGTCGTACCCGGATACGTGGTGCTCTCCAGCACAATGAGCTGCCCGCTGTGTACATACTGGGCAATTTGATCGGTGGCCGCAATAATATACGACATATCGGGATCTTTGGTTTTGGATAAAGGGGTCGGCACACAGACAATAACTGCATCAATCTCGGCCAATACCTCAAACTGGGCTGTCGCCCTCAAATGACCTCTTCTGACTAAATCGGCCACTTGTGCTGCGGACACATCTTCTACATAAGAACACCCCTCATTGATTTGCGCTACTCTGCAGGTATCCAGATCAATTCCAACGACCCTGATTGCATTTTCGGCAAAAGCAACAGCCAAGGGGAGACCCACGTAGCCCAGCCCAATAATGGCAACTTTACTTTCTCTGGCATTTACTTTATCAATAAATCGTTGAAGTGCCGCGTTCATACTGCCTGTCGTTTACACCCCATACCCTCGTGGGTGCTTCTGAAACCACGCCCACGCATCCCCGACAATCTGTTCCAAGTCCGAATACCGTGGCTGCCAGCCCAATTCCCGCCGGATGGCCTCAGAGGAAGCAATCAAGGTTGCCGGGTCGCCGGGGCGGCGGGGGCCTGCTTCCGCGGGAATGGAATGGCCTGTGATTTTGCGGGCGACATTTAACACTTCCTGGATGCTGAAACCCTGCCCATTACCCAGGTTATACTTGCGACTGGGACCACCCGCCTGCAAAGCCCGTAAGGCCAGGATATGCGCCTGGGCCAAATCGAGTACATGAATGTAGTCACGCACGCAGGTGCCGTCGGGCGTTGGATAATCGTTGCCGAAAATAGTGAATTTGTCCCGCTTGCCCAGCGCCACCCACAGGATCAAAGGGATGATGTGGGTTTCCGGGTCGTGATCCTCCCCGTAGACTGGCGTGGCCCCAGCCGCATTAAAATACCGGAGTGCAGTGTAACGCAATCCGGCAGTTTTGTCCAGCCAGTACAAAATCCTTTCCAAAATAAATTTAGACTCGCCGTAGGGGCTGCCCGGCACAATCCGCTCTTTTTCGGAAATAGGGATTTGCTCCGGGTCGTCAAACAGGTTGGCCGTGGAGGAAAGAATAAAATATTTGACCCCATGGTCGGTGGCGGCGCGCAGCAGGTTTAGCCCGTTAGTTACGTTGTCGCCGATATAAAGGAAGGGCTTGGCCATTGATTCACCCACCAGCGTGTAAGAGGCAAAGTGCATAATAGCTTCCGGCTTATGTTCGGCCATCGTCCGGGCGACCAACGCGGCATCGGCGAGATCACCCACCACGAGCCTGGCCTTGGGGTGAACTGCCTCGCGATGTCCCTGGTATAGATTATCATAAACAACCACGTTCTCGCCGGCTTCGGCCAGCTCGGCCACCACAATGCTGCCAATGTAGCCGGCTCCGCCGGTAACTAATATTGTCATACGTTTTATCCTCTCTGTTTAGGAACGAAACGGGGCGAACTGGCCCGTTGTTGTGAACCAAAGCCTTTATTTTACGTCTATTCAGCCGGGGCGCAAATCGTGAAATCTCCTCGAATAGACCGCAGAGATTTTCGTAGAGCGTACTTCTGTGGTCTCATGAGAAAAAAGGGGGCACAGCCTCTCGCGCAAAATTATAGAAAAGGCCCTACCTTAAGCTGACTTGAATTGACGATGGTTAGTATCTTAGGGTCTGTGTTTGAGGAGTAACTTTTTCAGCAGCGGGCCGACGTGGAAAACGGTGGGCACGGCATAGTCTATCGCCAGGGAAGGACCGGTTCCCTCGACCAAAATGGTCGTCATGCCGGCATCTTTGGCGGGAATTAAATTGCGGGCCAGGTCGTCCACCATAATGCAGCACTCACCGGGGACGTTCAACAGGGTAAGCACCTGCTGGTAAGCCAGGGGATCCGGCTTATTCTTGTATTTCATGGTTGCAATGTCAATAATTTGCTCAAAATGAGGCCGGATTTGCAAGGCGCCCAAAACGCGCTCGGCGTGGAAGCGATCGGCATTGGTAAAGATGATCTTGCGCAGGGGAATATCGCGCAGCATTTCATCCAGGGGCGGGCTGGCCCCAAAAAAGTTACGCGGGTCCAAATCGTGCACAAAAGCCAGGTAATCAAGGGGGTCAATATGATATTCGTGCATCAGGCCACGCAGGGTGGTGCCATGATGCTGGTGGTAGCTGTGCTTTACTTCTAATGCATCATCGGCTGGGATGCCAACTTTGTGAACCATATAGAGCAGAATACGCTCGGAAATGGCGCTCATCAGGCCGGATGCTCGCGGATAGAGCGTTTCATCCAGATCAAACAGAATATATTCAAAAGGGCGATGCACCCGATTTTTCATCCTGGCCATGCTTGGTAATTATTATCGGGATTAAGATCACAGGCACTTGCCGAGTTAAAAAGTGGGCTATTCGAACAAAAAGTGCGTGTATCAGTGTTGAAAAGTGCCTGTCACCTGAAATAGTTACGCCAAAAATAGAAAAGGAGGACTTTTTTCCGTGACAGGAATGCGCTGGCACTACCCGTACCGAGAAAAAGCCCTCCTCTTTTGTTAATGAAGCGATAACCCTGGTTCAACAATACTAACATAGCACAGAGTTATTGTCTAATACAATGGGTATTTAGGCCTCTTTATTAGCTATCAATATTTTCTACTGCTCTGATAACTGAGTTAAAATAGGTATTATGACTCCGATAGCATATATGGGGGATAGACAAAAATCTTAAGATTCCTCATACT
Source organism: Anaerolineae bacterium (assembly GCA_023382535.1). Next base: position 255,572 of record JAHDWA010000006.1, read on the forward strand.
GAGGGGTGTTCCGTTCGCACTCTTGTTTGGGAACGAGAGTGATTTTGCATTCATAATCTGAATTATTAAGGGATAATCATGGTGACCGAGCTTATTGAAACTCTCGCCAGCTACGTGCCGGCGTTGATCACTCGTCGCCTGGCAGCCAATCCGACACCGATTGATAGCCCCACCGCCGAAACATTCCCTGCCGCCGTTCTTTTCGCCGACATTTCCGGCTTTACCGCCCTGACCGAACATCTGGCTCAGAAAGGGCCGGCCGGGGCGGAAGAATTGACCCAACATCTCAATACCTACTTTGGACAATTGATTGATTTGATTACCACCTACGGCGGTGATATTGTTAAATTTGCCGGCGATGCGCTGATCGCCCTCTGGCCAGCTTTTAACGAAACCGGCCGTTATGATCCGGCTTGTCTGCCAGCGGCAGTTGAACAAGCGGCCCAATGCAGCCTGGTTGTCCAGCAGCGCCTCAATGCTTACGAGGTAGCGGCGGGGGTGCGCCTGTCGCTCAAGTTAGCCCTGGGCGCCGGCGACGTCCTGACCATGCATCTCGGCGGGGTCTATGGCCGCTGGGAATTTTTAGTTACCGGCGCTCCCTTAATCCAGGTCGGCTTGGCCGGCGGTCACGCTCAACCCGGCGACACGATCCTCTCACCCGAAGCCTGGTCGCTCCTGCCAGAGACAGCGGTTGGGAGTCCGGTGAGCCTCGGGGCCACTTCTCCACCAGGTTCAGCTAACGGAGGGTCAAAAAGGGCGCTCCGTTTAACGGGTCTGCGCCAGTCTGGTTCGATCCTGCCCCTGGCTGCGAATGGTACCACACCTTTAGCCGCGGAGGCGGAAGCCGGGCTGCGGGCATTTATTCCGGGGGCAATTTTGGCTCGCTTGGCAGCCGGGCAGGCCGGCTGGCTGGCCGAGCTGCGCCGGGTAACGGTCATCTTCATCAACCTGCATGACCTGGATTATGCCATGCCGCTGGAGCAGGCCCAATCGCTGATGCAAACCCTGCAAACCAGTCTCTACCGCTATGAAGGCAGCATCAACAAACTGAGCGTAGACGACAAAGGCGTCACCCTGATTGCTGCCCTGGGGCTGCCGCCGTTAGCCCATGAAGATGACCCGGCTCGCGGGATCCAGGTGGCGCTGGCTGTCCAGGCCGAACTCCGCCGCATGGGATTGCGCAGCGCCATTGGGGTCACGAGCGGGCGGGCTTTTTGTGGGATGGTTGGCAACAACCGGCGGCGTGAGTACACCATGATCGGTGATGTGGTCAACCTGGCCGCCCGCCTGATGCAAGCCGCCTCTGACAGCATTCTGTGTGATGCTGCCACCTATAACGCCGCTCAGGCCCAATTGAATTTTGAGGCTCTGCCGCCGATGAAGGTCAAAGGTAAGGCAGAGCCGGTAGCGGTTTACCGCCCACTGAGCCTAAAAGCGGGGGCTAGCCGGCGACAGACTACCCTGGTAGGACGCCAGGCGGAGCGAGAGCTGCTGACTTCTCACCTCCAAACACTGCTGCGAGGAACGGGTGGCATCATCGTGATTGAAGGTGAAGCCGGCGTTGGCAAGTCACGTCTGATTGAAGAGCTGCTCCGTCAAGCTTATGCGTTGGGCGTGCTGGGCTGGCTGGGCATCGCCAGCGCGATTGATAAATCAACGCCTTATCATGCCTGGCGTCCGGTCTTTAAGCAGCTTTTTAATCTGGAGTCACTCCCAGATGAGCCTGGTCTTCGGCGCGCGCATGTACAGCAGCAGTTGGAAACCTGGTTTGTACCCCTGCCAGCAAGCAGTGCCTTGCCGGGACAAGCGGGAACTGTAGAAGGGGCTGCCTCCTCTCCTACGCTGGGGCAATTGGCTCCCCTGCTCAATCCGGTCCTATCCCTCGATTGGCCGGAAAACGAGATCACCGAACACATGACCGGCAAAGTGCGGGCCGATAACACCCACGAGCTGCTCCTGCACTTGCTGCAACAAGCGGTGCATCGAGACGGGGAGATCATGCTGGTTTTAGAGGACGCCCACTGGCTCGACTCGGCCTCCTGGGGGCTGGCCTTGCTGGTGGCGCAGCGAGTCCACCCTATCATGCTGGTGCTGGCTACCCGCCCTCTGATCGAACCGCTGCCCCCGGAATACAGCCAGTTGCTGCGCGATCCAAACACACACCAAATAACTTTAAATACCTTACCGCTGGCCGATATGGTCACCCTGGTCTGCCAAAGACTGGGCGTAGCCAGTCTGCCCGACTCGCTGGCGGAGTTGATTTATGCCAAAACCGAGGGCAACCCCTTTTTTGGTGAAGAATTGGCTTATGCCCTGCGCGACTCGGGTTTGATCACGATCGCCAGTGGAGAGTGCCGCCTCACCCCACAGGCGGCTGACTTCCAGAATCTGTACCTGCCTGATACGGTTCAGGGAGTCATTACCAGCCGGATTGATCGCTTGACTCCCCCGCAGCAGTTGACCCTCAAAGTAGCCAGTGTCATTGGCCGGGTTTTTGAATTTGAAACCCTGCACGATATTCACCCGATTGAGGCTGATAAAACTCGCCTGCCCGATTACCTGAGCGGCCTGGCCCGGTTAGATATTACCGAACTGGAAGTTCCTGAACCCGACCTGACCTATATCTTCAAGCATATCATCACCCAGGAAGTCGCCTATAACATGATGCTCTTTGCCCAGCGCCGTGAGCTGCACCGGGCGGTAGGTGATTGGTACGAGCAAACCTATGTTGATGACCTCTCGCCGTTCTACTCGCGTCTGGCTTTCCATTGGCAGCAGGCGAATGTTATCCCCAAAGCATTAGATTATTTAGAGAAAGCGGGCGAACAGGCGCTGCGCAGTTATGCTAACGAAGAGGCTGTCGAGTTTTTTAGCGATGCCCTTGCTCTGGCAGAGGCGGAGCGAGGCAGACATGCAGAGGGGCAGGGGAGCAGAGGAACAAGGGAGAAACCTAAAGCCGTATCTCCAACCTTCCAACCTTCCAATCTTCCAACCTTCCAGTCTTCCAACCTTCCCACCCTCCAACGCCAGGCACGCTGGGAGTTAAAATTAGGCGAAGCGTATGTCAACTGGGTTAAATTTTCAGAAGGGCGAGCTCATCTGGAGCAGGGCTTAACCCTGCTGGGAAAACCCATGCCCTCCGGCAAAATCAATTTGATCACCGGTCTGGTGGGGCAGGTCTTGCAGCAAGCCCTGTACCGGCTGTGGCCGGCCCGTTATCTTGGCCGTCAGGCAGCGGAGAGTGACATTTTATTGGAAGCGGCTCGGGCCTATGAGGGCTTAACGGCGGTGTATTACTTTGCGAATGAAACGGTGCCTTCGCTGTACGCGGCGTTTCGCTCCCTCACCCTGGCTGAGGCAGCCGGGCCATCCCCTGAATTGGCCCGGGGTTATGCTTCGGTGGGCGTAATTATCGGCTTTGTGCCGTTCCACGCCCTGGCCGAAAGTTACTGCCGCCGCGCGTTAGAGATGACCCGGCGCATCCACAATTTGCCAGCGCGGGCCTGGGTAGCCCTCTTGACCGGGATTTATTATGCCGGAGTAGGCCGCTGGGAACAGGCCCGTGATCTGCTGAGGCAGGTCATTGATATTTCGGAACGGCTGGGCGACCGGGGCCGGCGCGACGACGGTGTGGGCAACCTGGCTATGGTCGAATATTTTCAGGGCCGCTTTGCCCAGTGCGCCAAGCTGTATGACGAGTATTGGCTCTCAGCCAAACGGCGGCGTGACGCGCATAACCAAGCTTGGGCCTTACGCGGCCAGGTCTACTGCCTTTTGCCGGAAGGCGATTTTGAGGAGGCGCTCCGCCGCCTGGAGACGCTAGAAACCCTGCTCGCAGAAAACACGCACGTGGTGGACGAGGCGCTCCACATTGATTTGCAGGGTTTGAAGGCCCTGACCCATCTGCGGCAGGGGGACGCAGAACTGGCCCTGGCGGCGGCTGAAGAAGCCTCGCAGTTGATTGCCAAAACCTCTCCCACCTCTTTCCTGTCCCTGCCTGGCTATGCCGGCGCAGCCGAAGTTCAACTGCTTCTGTGGGAAGCAGCCTTCACCGGGCAAAATTCTAAGACCAACGTCAAAGATCTAAAAGCCGGAGCACAGCGAGCCTGCCGTGCCCTGCAAGCCTATGCCCGTGTCTTCCCTATTGGCCAGCCCCGCGCCTATCTCTGGCAGGGCGTGCTGGAGTGGGTGTCGGGCCGCCGGGGTCGAGCCAGAAAGTGGTGGGCCAAAAGTCTGCGGGCGGCCGAAAAGCTCGATATGCCTTATCCAGCCGGGTTGGCTCATTTTGAAATCGGGCAGCGGCTGCCCTTGACCGACCCGGCGCGGCCCCGTCACCTGGCGCGGGCCTGCCGCATTTTTACCCGGTTGGGCGCTGCCTACGATTTGGAACGTGCCCAGGAGGCACTGCGGTGTACGACTCCCAACAAAGCTGCCTGATTACTGCTGCCGTTTCTCGCTTGCAGCATGAGCTGGCCCAGGCCGCGCCGCTGCTGGCTCAGCACGTCTCGCGCTGGATGCAGCAGTTGGCTGGCGGAACTGACCCGGCCGCTTATTTTACCCACCCGCAGGCGTTCCCTTCTTTATTATTACCCTGGTGGCTGGAAAAGAGTCTCGGCTTCGGCCACGACCTGGCGTTTCAAGGAGACCTGGCCTACTCGACCATCAACGGCTATTATGCTATTCGGCTGGCCGATAATTTGATGGATGGCAATTCTACAGTAGAATTGAAGCTGCTGCCGATCCTTAATTTCTTTCAGACCCAGTTTCAGGCGGCCTACCACCCTTATTTTGCGGCTGACCATCCTTTTTGGCGTTTTTTCAAAACCACCTGGTATCACTCGGCTGAGGTCACCTTCCAGGATGCCCTGCTGACCGACTTGGAGGCAGCTCAGTTTGAACAGGTGGCAGCCCAAAAGATCTGCGCGGCCAAAATCCCATTGGCTGCGGTCGGTTATCGCTCTGATCGAGCCGACCTGATTGCAGCGTGGTCGCGCTGCGTGGATTTATTTGGCTGTTGGCACCAACTGCTGAATGACCTTTTCGGGTGGCAGCGGGATTACAGCAGCGGCATCCACACTTATTTTCTGGCCGAAGCTGAACGGCGGCGTTTTCCCGACGAACTCGTTCTGAGTTGGGTAGCCAGGGAGGGCTTCGCCTGGGCGATTGAAACAGCGCAGGGCTGGATGTCGGCCTTGCAAGCTCTGGCTCAGGAGTTGCACAGCCCGGACTTGCTGGTCTATCTGGAACTTCGGGAGAGTATGCTCCAAAAACAGGCTCATGAGGTTGCTGCCGGATTGGAGGCTTTAGCCCGGATTGCGGTGGTAAGCCGGCAGCAGGGGGCAGGTTAGTAGATTACAGCTAAGCAGTTCTATAGCTGGACGGAGTGAAAAAGTGCACTTTTTCACTCCATAAAAATCGAGGGATAATCTTGGCGGATCAAAATTTGGCAGTTGACTTATTTGCCCTGGGGCAGAAATATTTCAATGCCTTCCTGGCCGAGTTTGCCTCCTATGGCCTCCAGGCTGACCCCGGCCTTGAGTTACGGCGGGGAACCGGGTTGTTATGTTACTACAGCCTGGAGGACCGGCACATCTATCTCTCAGTCCCTGATTTTAATCAGCCGACGGGCAAGCTGCAGGCTCTTTTTCTGCGCTCACTGCTGGCTTGTGCAAGTAACGAGGAACTGCTGCGCTTTTTCCACTTGATGATTCCTCACGTCATTGCTCATGAAATGGCCCATCATTACCGCCACCGCTATGGCCTGTTCGGCGATAGCCTCTGGAACGAGGAGCAAATTGCCAACAAGTTGGCCGTTGCCGTGGTCAAGCACCGGCTGGCCCCGGAGGAGAAGTCTTATGCCAGGGATTTTTTGCGGCGGGCCGTCGAGGCACTCTCGGCCAAAATGGAAGAAAAAAATATTGCCGTCGACTCCTACTACAGTGTGCTGCATGCCCTGAATGTAGCGGGCCAGATTGGCACCACCGATTTTGAGAATATCGAAATAATCCAGTCGGCCCTGGGTGTGACCGATGCCGGGCAAATGCTCGAAGGCAGCGGTCAATTAGCCGAAGACCTGGTCGAGCGCCTGGAAGAGCGGGACGAGTTGATTGAAACTATTGATGAACAGTACGCCGCCGACCAGATCAAGTACATCTACTATCATGTTGGCTGGCTCTACCTGGATTTGACCAGCCGCGAAACCGAGTACGTGGACGAATTTGCCCGGCGCTATCTGCATCTGGGTGTGGATCTACTGCCGCTCGTCGAGGTTGACGAAAACCCCCCTGACCCGGCGGTGCTGGCCTGTTTTAAGGCTTACCAGGACACCTGGCCGCTCTCGCCGGTGGCGGGACGTTATTTTTATAAACGATACCGCTCGCTGTTGTTAGCCCGGCTGAAAGGGGTTGAACTGACCGTAGCCGCCCAAACCGAGCGCCTGAAGCGGGAAGCCACCCTGATTCTGGAAAACTGGAGTGAGGGCCAAACTGACACTCTAGATTACTTGGCCCAGTTGGCCCCGCCAGCTCTGCGCCCGCTTTTTCCCCACTTGATAACGGTGCAGCTTGACCCGGCCCTGGCTATGCCGGACAGTTTACCCACCGAAACGGACCGCCGTTTGTGGCGGCACGTGGTGCAGCAAGTCGAAGACAAAACGGCGGCTCATACGCTGTACCGCTTAAGCCTGCTCGATCAAAGCGATATTTACCGGCCTTTGCCGGCGGAGTTGATGCTCAAACTGGCCTACCTGTTCTGCCTGGTAAAATTTGCGCCAGGTGAGGCGGTCATCTGGGAACACGAGCGCAATGACGATGTCTACTTTTTGATGGAGGGTAAGCTGGAGGTTTTTGTAACGCGCGAGGGGCAGCCGGTCAAAATTGGCGGCATCAAACCCGGCGAAATATTTGGCGAAATTGCCTTCTTCACCGCCGACCCGCGCTATGCCACCGTCCGCGCCGCCGAACCGTCGCAGTGTTTTGTTCTGACCGACACCGATTTGCAGTTGATGGCTTTTGAGCATCCGACCATTCTAATGCAAATGGCCGGCGCTCTGGCTAAGCGGCTGGCCGATATTTACCAAACCAGCCGCAACGAAACCGTATAGTTTAAAATTAGAGTTTTAATCACTACAAAGGAGAAACTAAGATGTCTGACGCGAATGATTTGCAAACTTTGGTCGGTAAAATTTTGTCGGATGAAAAATTTGCCGAGGCTCTGGCGAAAAATCCGGAACAGGCGTTGCGGGAGGCCGGCATTGACCCGACGATTGACCTGATCGAGGCCCTCAAAGGCGTTGACGCTGCATCTCTAAAAAGTCTCGCCGCTGCTTTTGGCGAGAATCAAGCGGCAGTTTGATTTCAGCCAGGTGCGACGCGCTGCTCGGGTGCGTCGCACCTTTATCAAGTTATGAATGGGGCGATTTCGTACCAATCAAAACGTGACCAGTACTGGCCGGAAGTCGAAGCGTTTTTTAGCCATCTCCCCCCCCATCTGTTCCAACAAGGCGTGCTGCTGAAAAATAACCTGGCCACGTTTTACACGGACAGCGGCCAGTTCAAAGATATGCTGGGTCGAGAGCGGGACCATCCGCTGCTGTACCTGCATTTCTGGCTGCTGGATGACTGGGATTGTCCCGGCTCTGAGGTCAGGGAGGCGCTTGAAAAGCAGCTCTTCCTGGCCATGACCTTTGCCTTTACGGCTGTTTACACTCAAGAATCTATTCTTGACTTTGGCAGCAATTTTGATCGGCATTTTCTCCTGCTGCACCAGGCGCTCAGCCAGCAGGCCGGCGCTCATCTGGCCCAACTCTTCCCAGGCCCTACGCCCTTTTGGGAGTATCACCGCACCTTTTGGCAGGATTACGCCGAAGCTGTCTTAACGACCGCCGACCGCAGAGTGCGCAGCCTCCCCTTGGGACCGCAGACCGCCGAATTTCCATCCCCAATCCCAGACCCCCGGCCCCTGGCCTTTGCCAAAATCCCTCTTGTCGCCGTTGCGCTTAGTCTGCAACGAGACCAGGAAATTCCCCACCTCTGTGCCATGCTCGACCGGCTCAACCTCGTTTTCCAAGCCTTGCGCGATATTTCGACCCTGCGGCGCGACCTGGCCCAAAACCGCTGGACTTACCCTATCCTCAGAACCCTGCAGGAGGCCGGCCTTGACCCGCTGCAACCCCTTTCCCCAGAGCGATTATTAGGCGCGCTGGTTTTGACCGGGACAATGGGGAAAATCGGCCAGGAGTGCCTGGCTGAGCTGGAGGCGGGCCGGACGCTGGCCGACTCCCTCAATCTGCCCAGATTTTCGGCCTACTTTGCGGGTATGATAGATTGGGTAGCCGAGATGAGGGAACTATTTAACCTCAAGAGCCAGCCCAAGGAAAAAGTGGACAAGCCCAGGCGACGCCCGCTGTTTGCCCCATTTGTTGACACCCTGCCCAAAGTTATCGAAATGGCCGAGGGTTATTTGCTGTCTGATTTGACTTTTCGAGAAAGTTGGGAGGTGCAGCGGCGCGGCATTTTTGGCGCAGCCGAGATGACCGGCAAAGCTTTCCCCATGGGGCTAATCGTCGAAATCCTGAGCCGGCACGGCCACGCGCTGACCGCGCCGATCAACGAGGTTTTTGCCACGCTCCAGGCGGCCGGTTTTCGCTACTATGACCACCCCCACCTACCCCCCGATGCCGACGACCTGGGGCTGTTGCTGCGACTCTATCCCTATTCGGCCCAGCCGGAGCAGCACCGGGATATGCTGCAAGAACCGCTCTATTGGCTGGGGAACAGCCTTGAGGCGTCGGGTGAAATCCCCGTCTGGTTAAAGCAGGACCAGGAGAACGACATGTCAGCTTACCCCTTTTTGGCGCTGTGGGGCCAGAGCTGCGCCACCGTCGAAGCCAATGTGCTGCTGGGGCTGCTGGCTTACGATGGGACCGGTTATCGGGGCTTGATTGAAAGATCGGCGGCAAGTTGGTCTGAACGGGTCATTTCTCAGGGCCTGGGAGCGACACATCACTACGTGCCCCTCTACGCTCTGTGGACCGCCTTTGAATTGATCTCTAAATTGAATGAGTGTTGCTCCAATGTTACACCCAGTGCGAGCGAAAACAAGCTGCCCCACTCTCTCAACCTGGCTGCTCAGACTTTAACGCAACGCCTGGTCATTGAAACCCAACGTCCCAGCCTTACGCCCCAGGATGCCGCTTTTTTAATCTTGGCCTGCCTGCGCCTCGAACAAATCAAGTTAAACTGGAGTCCCAAGCTCACTTTGCCCATGCTTAACCCCGACTGGCTTACGCTTCTCTGCAAATCTCAGCGTTACGATGGGAGTTGGGCCGGTGAACCCCTCTTTGGAACCCCCACCCGCGGCGAGTTCGCTGCATGGTACAGCAGCCGCAGTGTGACCACTGCCTTTTGTTATCACGCCCTCAAAGTCTATCGTAGGGCGTATTAGCGCGATGATGCCTGAAATGCTAAAATAGGAATGCGGCCTCCGACACTAACAGAGGCTGTTGCTGAATAAGCTTTTATGGTGACGAGGATAGGGTGTGCATCCATCGGTCCGCTGGCTAATTTATGCCCTTCTGGCTGCTTTACTGACTTCTTGTGGCAACCCCTTCATCTTGGCTCTGGCGACAGCAACCGCCACTCCTTCTCCCACTGCTACCCCGACGGCCACGTCCAGCCCCACTCATACTGCTTCCCCCACTCTCTCGCCAACTAACACTCCCACCCCAACCCCGACACCTACATTCACTCCCTTACCCACCGTTACACCCACACCGACGGCGACAGCCAGTCCAACCGCAACCCTTACTCCGCCTCCGGTTGAGACTCCCACTCCTACACCTGTTCCCCCAACACCTCTTCCAACGGAAACACCCCAGCCCGCCGTTGATTTTCGGATTGCCTCATGGCGCTTGTGGCCTCTGGCCCTGAACAGCGGCTGTGCCAAAGGTATGCATGTTATCTTCATCCACGTGCTCGACGTGAATGGCCAGCCCCTGGACGGAGTAGTTTTAGGCGATACATGGAACAATGTTGAAGTGACCAGCGGCAATAAAGGGCCAGGCCGGACAGAGATTGACCTCTGGACCAATACAATGGAGATTACGGTCAAGCGTGACGCCGCCACAGGACAGACCTACACCAGTGAAGTCAGCTTTCCCTTCAGCTCCTTTATGACCACTATTCCGAATGAGCAGATGATCCAGGCCGGCTACTGCGCCAACGAGATCGAGTGTGAGTGGAAGCGGGCGAATGAGTCATATTACTGCGGCGGGCATTACTCCTGGGAAGTTATTTTCCAAAAAACGCATTAACTTCCCTCCCCGGCAACATCCCCGCTTTAGAAGAAATCAGCAAAATAAGAGTGGGCGGCCAGGTCCACCAGCTTTCTGGTCATCACCAGGGGTTCACCCCGATAATTGGCAAAGATAATCATCTGTTTCAGCAAATCACGCGGGTGGCAGGCGCGCATATTGCGGCCCATATGCAGGTAATACTCCTGAAGCAGATAATCGTAGGCGGCTTCGTCAAACTTAAAGCCGCGGGCGGCGCAGGTCGCTACCAGGATAGCCCGGAACTGCTCTTCGTTAGGGTCGCCAATGCCCAGCTTGTGGCTGATGCGGCGCAGAAAGGCTTCGTCCACCAGGGCGGCCGGGTCCAGATTAGTCGAGAAGACGATGAGGGTTTCAAAGGGAATCGAAAATTTCTTGCCCGTGTGAAAGGTCAGGAAATCCAGGCGCTCTTCCAGGGGCACAATCCAGCGATTGAGCAGCTCGCCGGGACCCATTTGCTGCCGGCCAAAGTCGTCAATGACCAGCAGGCCGTTGTTGGCCTTCAACTGAAAAGGGGCTTCGTAAAAGCGGCTGGATTCGCTCCAGGAAAGTTCCAGGTCGGACAGGGTTAACTCGCCGCCGGTGATGACGACAGGGGGAAAACAGCGCACCCAGCGTTTATCCAGGCGGTTGGCTTCGGCCACCTGAACCTCTTCGGCGACTACGGGCCGGTGCGTAGAGAGATCAAAGACCTTGATCACCTGCCCATCCTCATAAATGGCATGCGGCACCATCACATTTCCGGGCAGCAGGCGCAGCCCGATCGCCTTGGCAATACTAGTTTTGCCGTTACCGGGGGGGCCGTAGATAAAGAGCGACTCGTAAGAGTTGACGGCCGGGCCAATCCGCTCGACAATATCATCAGAAAGAATCAGCCCGTACAGGGCTTTCCGTACATCCGCATCCTTGACCGTCGGACGGATTTTGGACTGCGCTTTAACCACTTCGATGTAATGATCAAGCGTGACCGGGCATGGCCCGACGTAACGATTGCGCTCCAGAAGTTCACGGGCGCGCTCGCCGCCCTTATCGGTGATCGTGTACTGGTAGGAGACCGGATTGAGGCTGCTGCCACCGGCTACTTCGATGAGATGTTGGGCTTTAAGAGCGCGCAGGATCGGCTCGACGACCCCGCTGAAATGCAGTCGTAAAGCCTGAGCTACCTGCCCGCCTTGCATCAAGCCGCCAAAATAGAGAATTTTTAGCGTCAGATCAGCTAAAACCGGGGTAGGAATCCGGGTGGCCTCGATGGTACGGGGTTCTTCGATGAGCTGGAGCAGGGCACTGTCCATCCCTTCCAGGGAAGACGGCTCACCTCCCGCAGGGACTACATCACGTCGAAGCTCGTTGGTGCCGGTCAATGTTCTAAGTTTTGGGCCGCGAGGCTCTGTCATATTGCATCTCCTTTAGCTTGCCACTTTAAACAATTATAACTATAGCACAGGATCAAAGTTAGGCAAGAGCAAAGCCAGAACCGAATCACCTGGAGATTAGAAGCTGCTTTTGAGTAAAAAAAGCCGTCCAGGGGAAATTGGACGGCAGACAGGGGTGAAAACAGCGCTAAACTCAGGCGGATTTGCCCCGGACCGTGAAGAACCAGAGCGCCACCGGGATGGCGACAAAGATGAAACCCAGGCAGACAGCACCGGCGCCGGCCGCTAAGGCAGCCATGGGGTCGCTGCTGCCCCCAATGTCTATGTCGGCGTTAGGCATGAAACTGACAACCGAGGCAATGAGTCCCCAAAAGCAGGAAAATAATCCGGGACAACCACATAAAACGGCGCTAACGATGGTTAAAATGAGGCCGGTTTGACGGGTCATGTGAAGCTCCTTTTGAAGTTAAGGGTTTGATCTAATATCATGCCCATTCTAACACCGAATCAAGGATTTACCTAATGGATTTGGACTTTCAAAATGGGTAACAAGACACTATATTAATCCTCCGACCAGGGCTAAAACCACCCCTCCGGCGATGACGCTGCTTAATTGCCCGGCCGCGTTGGCCCCCATCGCGTGCATGAGCAGAAAATTCTCAAAATCATACTCCTGGCCCAGCCGCTGCACAATTCGAGCCGACATGGGAAAGGCGCTGATACCGGCGGCCCCAATCAGGGGATTGAACTTTTTGCCGGAGAGCCAGTACATCAGCTTTCCAAACAGCACCCCCCCGGCTGTATCGAGGACAAAGGCCAGCAGCCCCACCGCCAGGATTAGCAGGGTGTCAATCTTGATGAAGTCATTGCCAAACATTGTCCCGCCAATGCTCAACCCCAGAAAGATCGTGGCGATGTTAGTAATTTCGTTCTGAGCGGCCTTGCTCAATCGTTCCACTGCCCCTGACTCGCGCATGAGGTTGCCAAACATCAGCGTAGCAATCAGAGGGGAGGCCACCGGGGCCAGCAAGGAAACAACGACGGTGACGACGATAGGGAACAGAATCCGCACGGGACGCGAAACGGGGCGTTGCGTATAAGGCATCCGCACCTTGCGCTCGGCGTCGGTCGTCATGAAGCGCATCACCGGTGGTTGGATAATGGGCACTAGAGACATGTAACTATAAGCGGTCACCGCAATAGCCCCCAATAAATGGGGCGCCAGCTTGGACGAGACGTAAATCGAAGTTGGCCCGTCAATCGCCCCGATGATGCCAATAGAGGCTGATTCGTTCAAGTTGAAGCCGAGCAGCAGCGCCAAAATCAAGGTGAGGAAGATACCCAGTTGACCGGCTGCGCCCAGCAGGGCCATTTTAGGCATCTCTAACAGCGGGCCAAAATCGGTCATGGCTCCAATGCCGATAAAGATGAGCAGGGGGAAAAGCTCGGTTTTGATGCCAGCCTGATATAAAATACCCAGCAGACCATTCTCCCCCGTAATACCGGTCAGCGGCAGGTTAGCCAGAATGACCCCAAAGCCAATGGGTAATAACAGCACCGGTTCATAATCTTTAGCGATAGCCAGGTAAATCAACACCCCACCAACAACTAGCATGACCACCATTTGCCAGGATAGGCTGGTCAGCGCGGCCAGGAGGATGCTCAAATTACTGAAATCCATGATATTTCCTTTTGCCTTTCACCTTCGAAAGGTATCTACTTACTTTCACCTTCCATCTGGAAGGTAAACAAAACCTGTCCGTGAGCTACTGTCTCTCCGGGACTTACTTCGACTGTCGCGATGATGCCATCACGCGGCGAGCGGATGGCGTTTTTCATCTTCATAGCCTCCAGGGTACACAAGGGCTGACCGAATTTAACCCGCGCCCCAGGCTGAGCCAGAATTTCGATGATAGCTCCCGGCATGGGCGCACGCAGACTGGATACAGAGGGTCCGGCGGGTGCAGTGGGTGGCGGCGCTTTGGGGGGGGCGGCGGTTTCTCGCACCATGGGGGTTAACGCGGCGGCGGGGGCGGAAGCCTGCCCGGTAACTATCTCAGCCGGCTCAATCTCTACTACGTAAGGATGGCCATTAACGTTAACTGTTACCGGCGAGTTGGTCAGACTCCCCCGCACCTCCACGAGATAAGATTTACCGTTAACCGTTACTTTAACGCGTCGTCCTCGTAAAACATTGCTATCCATAAGTTAATTTCTCCCTTGCATTTGGGTAGCATCCAACGGGTGCTGTTCTAGCCGGCCCACGGTCCACCAGGGACCGTGGCCCTGTTCCAGGTCTACGCCCAGGTTGCTCCGGCAAAGTTCCTGAGAATACAGATGGGCCAGGGCCACCGTAATCGCCACGGCGACCTCCTCCTCGGTGGTGTCGCGGGTTAGCCGGCCGGTAACCTTTGGCAGGGCAGCCTTTTCCCTGGCCAGGTCCGCTTTTTGTCTTGCCGGGAAGAGGCGCTTTAGCAGCATGATGATCCCGATAAAAATGATCAGGGCGCTAAAGGTGATGCTTAAGCCCATCACCAGAATGGTCAAACCTTGCTCAATGTTACTCACGATTGTCCACCTTTTTCTTTATAAGGGCATGGTGCTGTGCTTCTTGGCCGGTGCTTTAACCCGCTTATCCCGCAGCAGCTCCAGGGCTGCAATCAGGCGGGGACGAGTTTCCGCCGGGATCAAAATATCGTCAATCGCGCCGGCTGCCGCCGCTACATAGGGTTTAGAAAATTTCTGCTCATATTCGGCGACCAGTTCGGCGCGGACCGCGGCGGGATCAGTTGCCTCTTTGAGCTGTTTACGATACAAGATATTGATCGCACCCTCCGCGCCCATCACGGCAATCTCGGTGGTGGGCCAGGCGAAGACCAAATCGGCGTGGATATGTTTGCTGCCCATAACAATGTAGGCGCCGCCATATCCCTTACGGGTAACAACCGTTAACTTGGGTACGGTGGCCTCAGAATAAGCATAGACGATTTTTGCCCCGTGGCGGATGATGCCGCCATGCTCCTGATGAACCCCAGGCAAAAAGCCTGGCGAGTCGCTGAAGGTGATGATCGGGATATTGAAAGCATCACAGAAGCGTACAAAGCGGGCGATTTTATCCGAAGCGTCAATATCAATCACCCCGGCCAGGATCATCGGCTGCTGCGCCACTACGCCGACTACCTGACCGTGCAAGCGGGCAAAGCCAATGATGGCATTTTGGGCAAAATATTCCTGGACCTCCAAAAAACTGTCCGGATCGAAGACTCGATGGATGACCATTTTCATATCATAGGCTTCGTTGGGGTCTGTTGGGACAATGGTGTTGAGTTCCGGATCCATCCGCCAGGGGTCGTCGGTGGGGTGAACAGCCGGGGGCGGTTCAATATTATTTGCCGGCAAATAGTGGATGAGCTGGCGGGTCAATTCCAGGGCATGATCCTCATCATCGGCGGCAAAGTGAGCCACCCCACTAACGGCGCTGTGGGTCATCGCTCCGCCCAATGTCTCCATGTCAACTTGCTCGCCGGTGACGGCTTTAACTACCTCCGGGCCGGTAATGAACATCTGGCCGGTGCCTTTGGTCATGATAATAAAATCGGTCAGGGCTGGGGAATAAACCGCCCCGCCCGCGCACGGCCCCAAAATCACGCTTATTTGGGGGATGACGCCGCTAGCCTGGGTATTACGCCAGAAAAGCTCGCCGTAGGCTGCCAGGCTGTAGACCCCTTCCTGAATTCGCGCCCCCCCGGAGTCGATCAAGCCAACCACCGGTATCCCTGCCTCCAGCGCCAAATCCATGATCTGGGCAACTTTTTGGCCGACCGCTTCAGAGAAGGAGCCGCCCAGAATGGTAAAGTCTTGCGCATAGATACAAACCCGCCGGCCATCAATCTTGCCAAAGCCAGTCACCACGGCATCGCCGGGATGATCTTCCTTATCCAAACCAAAGTCGGTATGGCGCTGAACGATGTAAGCCCCAATTTCGCGAAAAGTTCCATCATCTAAAAGCCGCAGGATCCGCTCGCGGGCAGTCAATTTACCTTTGGCGTGCTGGGCCTCAATTCGCTCCGGGCCGCCACCCTGCACGATTTTTTGGCGCATTTCTTGAAGTTCGTTGATAAGCGCCTGGTGTCCATTTTCGCCTGGCTCGGGCTGGCGTTTAGGGGATAAAGCCTGTTTCTCGTTGGTTACTGGTTGTTCCATAGAGAGAATTCCTACCTCATTTGTTTAAAGAGTAATTTGCCACTCTCGGCCGCTCCGGCGGCGGTGGCTGCTTTAGCCAGGTCAATCAGGATGAAAGGGGCGGCTCCACCCAGCCAGGCTTTCTGCCAACTACCCAACATCAGCGCCAGCCAACTGACGCCGACCAGGTAGATAAGCAACATTCCGGCCATAGCCGCGGCAAAGTTGCCCCACCCCCTCTTGCCCGCCCGGCGTTCGGCCAGCCAACCCGCCGCAAAGGCCGCCGGCACAAAACCGATTAAATAACCGCCGGTTGGTCCCAAAAAGGCGGCCGGTCCCAAACCTTGGGCATCAAAGGGCAGACCGGCGGCAATCAAGCTGAGATAAGTGAGCTGGGCCAGCGCTCCATGGCGCGAGCCCAACACCAGGCCGGACAGTACCACTGCCAAAGTTTGCAGGGTGATCGGCACAGGGGTAAACGGCAAGAGGATAGTAATCCGGGCTGTCAGTGCGGTGATAGCTGCAAAGATGACTATCGTCGCCACTTGAAGCGAAAGAGTTTTGTTGAATGGTACTAATAGGTTTTTTGCGTAATGACTATTCATTGGGTCAGATTTCTCCTGAACTGCTCTTAAAGCCCATACCGACACAAGCCAGCGCAGGTACGGAGCCAGAAGAGCTGTGTAAGCACCCGGCAAACCCACTTTAAGGGCTGCCGATTGCTGCATCCCGAAAAAACGGTTGGTGGAAGTCTTCAAAAAGTGAACAATTTGGGATGGAGGACCGGCTCATCGTTAGGCAGCATCGAGACCCTGACCCCCAATACCACTGCATTATCTGTGAAGAGGATTCCCTCCAAAAAAGCCAACTGGATAATTATCGTGATAATGCCTGTGACTGTCAAGGTATGGGTTGATTCCACGTACGATGTTTGCTCCTACATCCGCAGCTTGGCTTGGGCCACCGTAACATTTGCCCGCAATTGGGCAATTTGAGCTTGCAGGGCAGCTATCTGGGTCTTGGTTTTGGCGCTGTCGGCTGCTGCTACCTGGGCCTGCAACCCGATTATCCGTTCTCTAACCTCGGCCTTGTCGGTTACGCCTGTAATTGTTTCATAAGCTTGCAAGTCTTTAATGGTAGCCTGCCAGGCGGCAACTTGGATTTCATAGAGATTCTGTAGTTCCGCCTCTTAAGGATAACAGATTTTTTAGAAATTATTAGTGAAAGATGTCACAACTAAGCCGGATGGATGTCACGCCCGGTTTGGATGAAGCGGTCTTTTTAAGAAGAAGAGCGCGGGCTTGCCCGCGCTCTTCTTCTTGTCTTTTTAGGGTCGTGCTTAGGACACAATTCCGGCATCCACCATGGCCAGGTAGACTTTTTCGGCGGTAAAGGGCGGCGAACCGACCCGTACCCCAATGGCATCATAGATGGCGTTGGCGATGGCAGGGATAGTCGGGACCATAGGATGCTCACCGACTCCTCGCGCGCCAAACGGACCATCATCCTGTGGCACTTCGACCAGAATCGAATCAATACGTGGAGGAGCGTCGGCGCTGGTGGCGATGCGGTAATCCACAAAGCTGGGGTTTTGCATCACGCCACCCTTGAACTGCATACTTTCAAATAAGGCGGTGCTCATGCCCTGCACAAAACCACCTTCTACCTGGGCTTTGGCCATTTCTGGATTGATGGCTTTGCCGAGATCAAAGGCTGCCGCTCCGCGCAGAATCTCGATTTTGCCGGTTTCCAGGTCTACTTCCAACTCGACGGCTTGCGCGCCGGTCGTGTAATGGACAACAGCCCGCTCGCCCTGGCCGGTTTCGGCGTTCAGTCCGGTCACATAAGTCGGCATAAAGTTGCCCCGCCCCACAATCGGCCCGCCAATCCAGCCGCTGCCGTTGGGCTTGGGCATCCCATAAATCACAATATCCTTTAAGGAGATGGTTTCTTCACTCTTGTAAGAGACAACCTCACCGTTGACGATGTCCAGGTCTTCAGGCTGCTCATTCCAGGCTTCGGCGACCACATTTAAAACTTGCTGGCGAGCATCGCGGGCGGCGTTGACCACCGCATTGCCCATGCTCCAGGTCAAGCGGCTGGCGACTGTCTGCCATTCGTACGGGCTATACTGTGTATCCACCGGCCCGGCGATGCGAATCCAATCCATGGGTACGCCCAGCGCGGCTGCGGCCATTTGAGCCATCACGGTAAAGGTGCCCTGCCCGATTTCCTGTCCGCCGACTGCCAGGGTGACGGTCCCATCTTCGTTCAATTCGATCACGGCGCTGGAGCCGGGGTTTGGAGGCATAGCCGGCGCTTTCCACATCAGAGCTATGCCCTTGCCGCGCCGCTTGGTCGGCGAACTGGGCGGTGCTTTGTAACCCCAGTGAATCGTCTCAGCGACTCTGTCAATGCACTCGGGTAGGCCGGTCGGGTGCATCTTGCTGCCGGTAACGACAATGCTGCCGGTTTTGAGGCAGTTGATGCGGCGAAACTCAACCGGGTCCAGCTTGATTTCGCGAGCCAGTTCGTCAATGCACTGTTCCAGGCCGGCATGAAGTTCGGGCATGCCAAAACCGCGAAACGCCCCGCCGACAGGATGATTGGTATAGACACACATGCTGTCAGTTTTGACATGGGGGATTTCATAAGGCCCGCTGCTGCTGTAACCGCCGGCACGGGTGATGTTCACCCCGTATTCGGTCGAGGCGCCGCCATCCCAGTACATCGTATTTTCCATCGCCAGGAGTTTTCCCGTGGCATCGCAGCCAATTTTGAGCTTTATCACCAAACCCTGGCGCACAAAGGCCGTGTAGAACTCCTCTTCACGGGTCAGTAAAAGCTTGACCGGGCGGCCTTTAGCTTTTAGGGCAATGGCGACGGCCAGGGCCTCCA
Source organism: Anaerolineae bacterium (assembly GCA_023382535.1). The sequence goes on from JAHDWA010000006.1 coordinate 274,355, forward strand.
TACTGACCCCCGCCTTGCAGCCAAAGCCACCCCCTACATAGGGTGCAATAACGCGCATGTCGCTTTGGGAAATTCCCAACGATTTGGCGATGAGGTTGCGCTGGGCAAAGGGCGACTGCGAGCTGCTCCAGAGAGTCACCTTGCCCTGTTCGTCCACTTTGGCAATAGCCACATGCGGCTCGATGGGCACATGTTGGACGTGGGGGATGCGATACTTGTGCTCGACGATGGCGGCACAGTTGGACCAGGCGCTGCCGGCGTCACCCTTGCGGATTTTGAAGTGGTTGGAGATATTTGTGCCCGGTTTGGGGAAGATGAAGGGCACGACCTCATAACTACCCAGGTCAGGGTGAAGCAATGGCGCTTCGGGGCTGGCCCCAAATTCAGGATCGAGTACCGGCTCCAGCAGTTCGTACTCTATTTCGATCAGATCAACCGCCTTTTCTGCCACCGTTTCACTGACGGCGGCTACCCCGGCAATGGCCTCGCCGACGTAGCGCACCCGGTCACGGGCAAAGATATAACGATCCTTCAGATACAAGCCGATATGGCCGGGAAAATCCTCGCCGGTCACAACAGCTTTGACCCCCGGCAGCGCCCTGGCTTTGCTGATGTCTATGGATTTAATCAAGGCGTGGGGATGGGGGCTGCGCTTGATGCGGGCGTGCAGCAGTCCCGGCCCAAATTGCAGATCATCGGTGAAAACGGCAGCGCCGGTCACTTTCTCGTAAGCATCCAGCCGGGGCACGCTGGCGCCAATGAGGTCGGGTATTTTCTCAGCAGGTGGTTCTTTTACGAGCATATTATCCTCCGATAGTAAAACGTAATGATCGCCGATACAGCGCTTTTCAAATTTAATCTTTACGTTTTACTTTGATTCACTTGTTTGGATTTCAGACTATTTCGGCGTGCTGCCGCTTTGCCGCTTCTTTCACTGCTTCGATAATGCGCAGGTAGCCGGTACAGCGGCACAGATTACCCACCAGCGCGTCGCGGATCTCATGGTCGGTTGGGTGGGAATTGCGATTCAGCAGCGCCTGGGCGGAGATCAACATACCCGGCGTGCAAAAGCCGCACTGCACCCCGCCCTGGGCAACAATTGCTTCCTGGATTGGGCTAAGATGGCTGTTGCGGGCCAGTCCTTCCACGGTTGTAATTTGCGCGCCGTCACATTCAACGGCCAGCACCAGGCAGCTATTGACCGGCTCGCCGTTCAACATCACGGTACAAGCGCCACACTCACCGGCAGTGCAGCCATTCTTGGTACCGGTCAGAACCACTTTTTCGCGCAGCATTTGCAGCAGGGTCATATTCGAGGGAACGTCCACGATTTCAGTTTCCCCATTAATGGTAAGCGTAATTTGATGAAATGACATAATATTCTCCAGTAGTCAGTAGTCAGTAACCAGTAGTCAGTAATCAGGGTTCAGTAGACAGAATATCGCCCGTCTACCGTCTACTATCTACCGTCTACCTATCGCCCCCCACACCTCGCTGACGGCTTTTTGGGTCAAATTCCTGACCATCAACTTGCGATAGCGGGCACTGCCGCGGACGTCGTCAATGGGGGTGCAGGCCTCCATCGCCGCCTGGGCGGCTTCGGTAATTGTGGCGGCGGTGATGGGGTTTTCGGCCAGGATGGTTTCGGCCTGGGTAGGTCTAAACGGCACCGGCGCGACCGAGGCCAGGGCCAGCCGGAAACGGTAACCTGATGGGGCGCTGCTGTCGGGGTAGCCCAAGGCGGTCACCCCAACAATGGCCAGGTCGCCGATGGCGTTGCGGCCCAATTTGATGTACCGGGCGGCGTAATGTCTGGGCGGGATTGGAAACAGAATCGCCGTAGCAATGTCGCCGGGTTTCAGCACTGTTTTGCCGGGACCGCGGAAAAATGTACTCAAGGGTTCCTGGCGAACGCCGTCCACGCCGTGAACTTGCAGCGAGCCGTTCAGGACAAGGCACGAGCCAATCGTGTCGCCGGCAGGTGAGGCGTTGCAGATATTGCCGACAATCGTCGCCCGTGTTCGTAATTGATAACTGGCTACGGAATGAGCGGCTTCGGCCAGTACCGGGTAATATTCTTTCACCTCTGGCGAGGTGACGACACGATTCATGTTAACCGAGGCGCCGATGGTCAACCCGGCAGTAGGGTCGAAGGTGATCTGGCTCATACCGTTCAGGTTTTTTACGTCTACAATGTACTTTTCTTTCCAAAAACCGTCGCGCATGCGCACAAAGGTATCGGTACCGCCCATGAAGGGGCGGGCTTCGCCGCTGTGCTGAGCCAAAAACTGGCTGGCTTCAGCTAATGAGGTAGGTTTGATGTAATCGAACTCAGGAAGTCCGGGGGTTGGGTTGTGCATAAGACACGACCTCCTACAAAGATTATCTTGTCAATTTATTTTCGACTGCCGACCAAAGACCGCCGACCGCACCCCCACCCTAACCCTCCCCCTACAAGGGGGAGGGATGGGTGGGGGTCTCTCAGCGGTCCGCCGTGAGCGGTCATAAGAGGCTAATTGATTAGCCGAAACTCAATTGCTATAGTTAATATTCTCCCGTTCTGTCACGCCAAAGAGCGACGGCGGCACAAGCAGGAAGAGCAGGTTGAGCAGGATGCCAATCAGAGCGGCAAAGACGATGGCCGGGATCCCATTAGGGAAGACAACCGGAATGGAGAAGGGGAACAGACCATCTTTCAGGGCCAGGTTGCCGCCGATGCCGGAGATCAAAATGATCGCACCGACCGCCAGTTGGCGCGGCTCAAACAGGTTGACCTTTTCAGATTGGATGAGGGCGATACCTTGCATGCCGATAACGCCGAACAGATAGATAGCCAGTCCGCCGGTTACCGCCACCGGAATGGTATTGACGACAGCCGCCAATTTACCGATGAAACCCAGGACGATAGCGATGACCCCCGCCGCCATCAAGACGGGCACGGAGTAGTTGCGGGTAATGGCCATGAGGCTGTTGTTCTCGCCGTAGTTGGTGCCGGCGCAGCCGCCCAAAAAGCCGACCACCAGGTCGTCGGCGCCATCGGCCACCAGGTTGAGGCCGATGAGCTTCTTGATTTCAAAGGGCTTGCGCCCTAACTCCTTGGCCAGTTGGTCAATATAGAGGCTCATCTGGTACAAGTGGGCGGTGCTTTCGGGGATGGTGGCGATGGCGATCAGAGCAATACTGAAGATCGAAGCCCAGGCCGCCGGATTCTCAAAGGCAGGCAGAGTAATATTAGGGACGCGCACCCACGACTCTTGGGCGATGAGATCAAAGTTAACCAGCCCAAAGGGGATCGCCACGATGTAGCCCACGACCGCGCCCAGCAAAATGGGCAGCATACCCAGCAAGCCCCGGTTCTGCAGGTAAACTGAGAAGGCCACTGTGACAATCAGGGTGATGAAGGCCACGCCCCAGTGCGCGCCGGCCATGCCCAGGGCCGCCCCGGCCAGGGCCACACCGATGACAATGGCCACACTACCGGTGATGACCGGGGGCAGCACTTTGTCCAGGGCTGCTTTGCCAATTCGCATAATCAGCAGACCCACCAAAATTTCGACGATGGCCGTGCCCATAATGCCCACCTGGACAATCCGCACCCCATCGGGGCAGTAGAAGGTGGTGGGGTCGCCAAAGCAGTCATTGGCGTAGAGACTCATGGTGGTGATAACCACCGCAATGTAGCTGAAGCTGGAACCGTAATACATGGGGATTTTCCGCTGCGATACCAGCAGGGCAATAATCGTGCCCAGACCGCTGGCGAGCAGGGTGACACCCACATCGAATTTGGTCAGAATTGCCACCAGCACGGTGGCCGGGAACATGGTCAGCACCTGTTGGAAGCCCAGACTGAGCATGGCCCCCCAGGGAGGCGTGTCGCTGGGCAAATAACCTGATACTTTTGCTTCTTTACTGGTAGTTAAGGTAGCCATTTGAATTTTTTCTCCATTGAATGAACTTCATTGTTTTTTAACTTCATTGTTAAAAGATGAATCACGGCAAAAGCCGTAAGCAAAACGATCTCTCGATCTCACCTCCTTTCACCGGAGTTCTTGAGCCGAAGAATAATAGATCAACTTCCTTCCTTGAAGGCCACAAAGCGGCCCCACATCGACTCCGCTTCCATCGCTTTCTGGACAAAACAGCCGATATAGTAGCGACCGCTCGGGGCAACGGCAATCTGACCGCCCAGGTTTTCGGCGTGGACGATCCGCTTCGGGAAGAGATTCAGGTGCATATCCTGGTAGTAGTGCTCGATGGGATACATCTCGTCCCAATCCTTGCCAAAATCCCGGATGAGCTTGGCATTGGCTTCCTCAAAAGTTTTGGGGTGCCAAAGGCGCTGGATGGTGTTCATGGGGTGGTCGGCGGCCACGCAGTCAATCCCGATCCACTTGATCTGCATGTCAATGCACCACTGGGCAAAGTCGGGCGACGGGCCGGGGTGTTTGATCATGTAACGGAATTCATCCGAATCCGGGCTGGTCCAGCCGTATTGGTTCCAGCCGGTCTTGATGATGAGGATGTCGCCTTTATGGATGTCCACCACATCCTGGATCATCTTAGGAGTATAAACACTGGAGTTGCTGACCAGGTGCGAAATATCGGCAATGACGCCCGGCCCGACCCATTCCTCCAGCGGCACCTGGCCGATGGTCCGGCCGGCGGGGTAGAAGTGCTTCTCGCCGTCCATGTGGCTCCCCAGGTGAATGCTGGCATTGCAGATCGAGCCGTTGCGGCCCATGCCAAAGTATTGGCCGCCGACCCGCTTGGTGTAGGTCACGGTCAGGGGGACATAGTTGGCCCACTGGGGCGTCTGGACGCTGAAGGGAACGGTCAGGTCCAGCATTTCCGCCGAGTCCATGACCTGGAAGAAGGTTTCCTCGTCCATGGCAGCGGGCGCTTGCCAGGCGGCCACCCGCGCCCAGGCCGACTCGACTTCCATGAAGGGGATCGGCTGAATGGTAATCCAGGCCCGCTGATTGTTGAGTTTGTCAATGTCGCCGACAACCGCTTCGACCAGCAGCAGGTGAGCCTTGGGCATGGTGATGTGGGTCAGGGCGTGATACTCGTCGGGCGGGAACATCTCGTCCCAGGTTTTGCCGTAGGTTTCCAGCAGCTTGCTCTCTGCCCGCTTGAAGTCACGCTCGTGCATGCGCCGGATGGGCGTATTCATCGGGTGTTCGGCGCAGCCGCAATCTACCCCGACCACCTTGAGCTGCATCTCCAAGGCCCAGGGGAAAAAGTCGGGCGACGGGCCGGGATGTTTGACATAAAAGCCGAACTCTTTAGACTCGACGCCGCCCTGGGCCTGCTCGTTGAAGGTATCGGGCAGGTCCCAGGAATAGCGGTGATAGCCGGTATTGATGATCAGAATATCGCCCTTTTTGACCGCCGCCTTTTTCATAATCATCTCAGGCGTGTACAGGCTGTAATCGGAGACTTCATCCGAAATATCTACCACCACGCCCGGCCCGCTCAGCTCTTTCAAGGGAATATCGGCGATGGCCCGGCCCCCCGAATGGAAAGCCCGCTCGCCGACCAGGTGCGTGCCGACCGTGTTGCTCCAGTTCAGAATCTGGCCGTTGGCTCCCTGGCCCCCGCCATAAGCGCCCGTGACCCGTTTGAAGAAGTGAACTTCCAGCGCCTTTTCGCCGGGCCAGGGCGGGGTAAAGATGCTGCACC